>NZ_JAIVKN010000003.1 GCF_020524025.1 Halobacillus litoralis
CCCCAATCTTGATCATCACTTCTACACTCCAAATCTTTATCTAGTATAGAAATGATTATCTGTTATTATTGGGGAATTTGAAACCGTTGTTATTAGGGATTTTAGCACCGTTGCTTACAGTAGGGACAGGAACACAATTCGCATTAATTAAAGCCCAAAATAACTTAGAAGATTTTTTTCTTATAGATGAGAATATATTTGAAAATGAAGGACAAGTTTTTGTACCAATTGTCGATAAAACACAGCTCCTTTCATATAAACTACTACCTCAACTTACAGAAACATCATTAGTAAACTTAGGTTTTCTTAGTGGTTTAATTAGTCATGCTCTTAATTTAGACGAAATAAAGCATTTATTCCCACCCGCAACATGTAAAGCAAATTTCACTTTTAGAATAAGACCTCATTCTAGTGATAATGAATACTTTGTACATAATCAAGGACAAGTTGAAATAGATGCAATGTTTGTTGCAAAAAGAAAAGGAGTAGATACATTATTTGTGATGGAGGCTTAAAGTGCATCTCAACATAAATCTTTAGCAAAACACAAATTAATCTATCTAATTCTATCAATATCAGAACAAGTTCCACCTAGTATTCCTATTGTCCCTGTTTATCTAAAGGTTGATGTTACCGAAAACAATTATTACTTTAATATTGTCGAGTGTGATATTCCTGATCCTCGTACTGAATAATTTATACAAAACCTTTTTCTTTCATAGAAACAAAACTCCCTCCGGATCCTATAATCACGTGATCAAGTAATTCAATTCCGACAGTTTTGCCAACTTCAGAAAGCCTCTTAGTCACTTCGATATCCTCTCTACTTGGATTAGCGTTTCCTGAAGGATGGTTATGTGCTACTACAATTGATGCAGCACTTAATCTTATGGCATCTTTAAAAGTTTCTCTAGGATGAACAATACTTGCATTTAGAGAGCCTTTAAAGATGTTCTTTCTGCTAATCACAACATTTTTTGTATTTAAAAAGATTGCATCAAAATATTCTTGTTGTAATCCTTCTAAATCATTAAAGAATTTTGCTGCATCCTCTGGACTTCTAACAATATACCCCTCATCTTTCTTATATCGTCTAATGTGACTTGCTAAACCAAATGCCGATAAAATTCTTTTAGCTGACATTTCTCCAACACCATTATTTTTTTTAATTCTTCAATACTCAAATCACTTAGTTGGTTAATACCTAAGCTAGCTAGTTGACCAGTAATAGAAGCATCAGCTTTTGGGCCAATCAATATAGCTAAGATATTTTGAAGACTTGTTTCCTCCCAGCCATAAATACCTAATTCTTCATTTGCAATATCATAGTGTCTTTTCATTTTTTTTCCTAACATAGTATCTTTATTAAAAATATAGTGAAATCAGTTTTTAAATCTCACATATTTAATTTTATACAGAACATTAGTTCGCGTACACAAAATGTAATAAAACAGTTAAAAATTTAATTAAGTAATATACGAAAAGTATTCTTTATAGTAAAAGACACAAAAAAATTAGCAACAATTATACCCAACACATTGGATACTAATTGCTACTAATTTAATTTTTGTAAACTCATTGGTAAAGTTTATGTATTTTATAAACCCTCAAGTAAATCAATCATCCTTGAATACCAAGAAATTCTTCTAGTTAGAGGGTGATGAAAATAATATTCAGACTGAGATGACGGAACTCCAAAAGTTCTTCTAGAATTAACGAGTGACAAACAAAACTCTGCATGATTTTCTATACATTCTTCTGTACCCCATGCTAGTAATATTGGAATACGATTATTAGACAGTGCATGTATCATTTCATCATATCGGCTATTTGAAAAAATACTATGTAGATTAGATTGGGTTCTTAACTCAAAATCTCTAATCAAGCCACCTAATTTTTTACTGTCTTCTTCACGTATATCCGATAAGTTTAAAACTCTTACATGATTCCACCTTTTGTTATTCATGATTTTCATAATTCTTGTTTGTGTATCATCTGGATTTGTTAAAACTAAGGACTTTGATAAGAAATCAATGTTAAATTCTTCAATGTTAATACGTTCAGGTTGGCTATTCTCTGGATAAGATTTTCCTGGATTCATCATAATAGCTATTGCATTCGGTTGAGCTAAAGATAATTCATTCGCGCTTAAACTTGAGTTCTTTCTAATTATCTCTAAAACACTTCTACACTTTGCTATTTTGCTATCTTCTTTATACATATCATAAAAATGACCATAACAATAAAAGCCATCCTTGATAGGCACTAAACCACTTCCTTTTTTTAATTAGGTATAATCATTAAATTAATAATCATGTGGTAATAATGGATTAGTATATTATATCAATTAGGATCACTATTTATTGTAAATAAAGGAAATTAATTTCTGTTTTAAAAATACGGTTATTTAGTCCATATTTTGTTGTTAAAATTAAGGTAACCTCTTATAGTAGATTATAAATGGAGGTGCAATACATGGTTTGTTCTTGTGGTGGTTTATATATAGTTAAAAAGATAGAAGAAATACCCTCCAACCTTTCCAAAGAAGAAAAACTTATATATATTCGCTTGTGTGTGATGTTGAATGTATTAAATGTGGGAAAGTGCTTTATTCTCAACCTTATGACTATGGAAGTAACTTTAACATAGCAAGGAATCTAGATAATTAAGATTATTCACGAGGAGACGGATAAAATTAAATGGAATTGGAAGAAGTCAAACAAAACTTAGAATCATTATATATCGACTATTTTGATGGCTTATACTCAGAGCATCAATTAAAAATGATGTTATTAAAACTATATAAACAAAGTAAAATGACTGGTACCGAAGATTATAATGTGAAAATTAAGCAATTAGCTGAACCGAATAAAGAAGATGGTAATTAGGAAGCTAACTTCACTACATACCATCTTCTTTTCATTAGTTGTTTTTCTTAATAATTTGACTAACTTTATATATCTCACTACTTGAAATAAAAGGTACTTGTGCAAATATTAAACTTGGTTCCCCAGATAGCCTAGCAACAAGATGTCCTCTACCTAGTAAGTTTTCAGCACCTTTTTCCCCTAATGCGATTTCAGATGTACCTGTACTTCCAACTTTTAAAATAAGTCTGTTTCCTAAGTTATCTCTTAACTGCATCGGTAATGCCTCTTTATCGGGTCTTTGTGCTGCAAAAATTAGGTGTATTCCAGCTGCTCTTGCCTTTACTCCTAGACGTTGAACAGTTGAAGATACTGTACTTTTATATTCATCAATTAGCATCCAGTCAGCAAATTCATCATGAATAAGGTAAATGAATGGCATTTTCTTATCTTCTGGAACCTTTTCATTATATTCTTTCAGATTTGGAACTTTATACTCCCTAAATCTCAAATATCTTGATTCCATCTCTTCAACTAGTTCTTCAAGAATTTCAGCTGCCCTTGACCGATCAATTACTATACCCTCAGCTAAGTGCGGAAGTTCTTCTAAGTTTTGATAATCTACTCCATACTTTGGATCGATTAAATAAATCTTTGCTGTATCTGTTGAGTTTGTTGCACAAATATCAAGTATTAAAGTCTGGATTAATACAGATTTTCCGCTTCCCGTCTCTCCTGCAATTAATGTATGGGGAGCGTGCTGTTCAAGCCCTGCAAATGGTCCACCTAGATTTAAATACAGTAACTCACCATCTACTTCTTTAACTCCAATAACAAAATTTAAATTTGTGTCTTTAATATCATTCTTTAATTTCCTTGCATTCCATACATTCGCTAGTGAAATAGTCTCTCTTTCAGGCCTTTCAACGAATACCACAATTTCTCCTGGTTGTGGAAGTACATTTATTATATTTAAAGCATGTGTCGTTAATAGCTGTGATTTTTTCTTTTCAATATCTTCTACTCTTAAACGATCGGAGCCTTTTAATCTTATGATAGCTGCATTCGGGGTAAGCCTTGTTTCTAGAACTTTACCTTGCAAATTATATGTAGCTAAAGCAGCTTTTAAAGAGTTAACGACTTTGGCTAACCATTCTTTATCGCTCTCATTCTGATTTTCTTCATTAATATTATTAATAATCCAATCACTGAGTTTATGATTATCATACTCAACTTGTACTTCTCCATTACTGAGAATACTATTTTGTTCATCTCGCCTTCCATCATCTACTGGCTCTTCTTTTGCTGTACTGCGATCAGTTTTATCTGCAAATGATAATTGTTCTGACTCTTCGTTGAAGTCGTTTTTATTATTAGAATTATTTTGATTCCCCTTATCTAATACCTCACCTGGTTTTTGATCTTGGTTTCCCTGATTAATTTCTGTTTTTTCATTAGGTAAAGAAGGAGTGAATTTCTTCCACGTGACTACAGTTGCAAATTTTGACCTAACAGTATATAAAGGTTCCTCACCTAATGTTGCCAAAATAAGTTCTCTTACAGAGTCTCTTGAATAAATTTCTTGGTAGCTATTACCTACTGCATTAATTTTAACTTGTTCACTCTCTAAAGTATCTGAACTATCAATAGCTGTTGGTACAAAAACATGTGAGTAGCCCTTTATTTCTATTTCCACTTGTCCAGTTCTTATTAGATCCCTCCACTCCTCTATGGAAGCAGAAGAGTTTTGCATATAAAGTGTTCCCTCAACTAGCAAATCGCTAATCTTTGAAAGCCACAGGCTTTGGTCTAACCTCTTTGGTTCACCAAATAATGCATTGTTTATTCTTGATACTGTATCAATTAACTGTTTCTTTGATGTCTTTTTTGAATTAGATACATTTTTTATATCCACAAATTTAGCTTCTGAAACAATTATTTTCAAGTAATACTTTCCATCCTCTTCAAAGGGGCTTAAAGCTAAAATATCAGCTATTTGTTCTTCTTTTTTCCCTAGCCAACTTGCATAATCATCAAGGAAATACCAACCTATACTAGCATCTTTGTCAACTTCTTCTTTAATAATTAACTTACTTAAAACCACTCCTATTAATTCACTGGCATATCTACCAATTTTGGCAGCTCTTAACACAATATCTCCTGATAATTGATTTGCCTCTTCAATGAAATAATCAGTTAATTTATCAATATCGTCGTCAGAAATACTTAAATTTAATGCCTTAAACTTTCGCTTTAAAATAATTTTTAAAAGTTTAAGAGAAGTAGTAGTTGAAACCACAAGGTTAGCACCATTAGTTTTATTGTGTTGGTATTTGATAATATTTACCCCTTGGCTTTTTAATAATCTCCTATCAAGAAGTTCATCGTAATTTGCCACCCATTCTCCAAGTTTATGGGATTCCTCAAAAATATTTTTGGTTTCATTACTTTGAAAATTAATTTGCCTTGAAGGTAAAAAATATACTCCTTCTTCTTCGTCAGCACTACGATGTATGCTTTTAACAAACTTTAAGTATTCCCATCCCTCAGCAGTCTGACTAGGGCAAACTAAATATGTCGTTGATTTTAATTCGTCTTTTGCCGATGGACGCCGACGTGACCACCTCGCAGGGTACAAATCCATATTATCTGGTGTATGAGTTGTACGGACCTTAATCCAATCAAAGTTTGACTGTCTCGAAATAACATCTTGTAAATATACTAAATCAAATGGTTTTCCCTCTTCTCTTTCAGAAACAGAAGATTGATGTGCCATTACACCGATTCGTAACTTTGCCATAAAATCATTAGTAACTTCGCTTGGTACAAACATATCAGGGTCTGAGTCAGCACCTTCAACCATTTTAGAATATATTTGATTAAGCTTATTAGTATCTCTATGTCTTAAAACCACTTGACACCTAATGTTGTCGTCTTTGCTATTAAGCTTTGAAACTGAGTCAACTATAGCTTGAGGTAGTCTAGTGGAGTCAGAATTGTAAAGCACTACACCAAGATTAGCCCCTTCATGAGGTTGTAATTCAAGATAACGTCCTAATAAGTCAGTGAGTTTGTCGCTTGCTTCCTTTGGATCTTCATTGGTCTCTTGATCTCCCATTTTTGCTATTGGCATTTCCATAAGACTATAGTCATATAGAGTATCGGTAATACTAAGAACCTCCGGAACATCATCTCCATTAAAACCTAAGCAAACTTCTGGATAATAAGGATGCTCTATATCTTGAACTAGTTCGTTAAAGTAAAGTTTCGCGTCACCAAAATCAAAGTCTTCTGTTAGTAATAGGTATTTTATAATTTCATTAGTTTGCTGCATTTTAACTGCCAATGCAGCCATTCTAAACGGATTCCACGGTGGGATAACCGCTAGGGGTTTAGTATCATTTATTTCAATAACACCTATCTTTATAATTGGATACCACAGCTTTATCCTGTTAACATCACCTTTAGCATATTTAGACAAATTATTTAGTAGTTCCCCAAATAATTTAGATTGATTTACATGTGTGGCCGATATTAGACCTTCATCAACCCAAAGCTTCAATGCTTTTTTATATTCTTGTGAAAATGAATTCCAAGAATTTAATATTTGTGTGTAACCATTTTCGTCAATTCTATTTTCAGCTCTAGCATTTTTGAGTTCTTGTATAAACTGTAAATTAATATCTTTTTCTTTTTCGTAAACCCCAACTAGAGACCCTCTATTTTGTCTGTATACTGCTTGAAAAGTATACACGTCATTTAATGATATCCCCTGAAGTTTCCCTTTTTTACTTATAGGATTTTTAGAAACATTTGACTTTTGGAATGGATTTTCGCTTAATCTGTTTAAGTCATTAAATAACTCAGAACCAATAGCATTAGTAGTTCCTTCCCATAACAATTGAACTTTACAGTCTTGTTCAATTCCATGTTCATCCTCATAAAATAATTCAATATAGAATTTAATTTGTCTTGAGGTTTTGGCAACTGACGTGTTCTTTTTATATGACTTTTTCCCTTTCCCCTGATGTCTTTTTCTTTCATCTTCTATAAGTTCGTCATATTTGAAAAGCCAACTTGTATCCCATTCTATTAAGGGACTAGTTATCATTTCCAATCCTTTATATCTAGTACAAAAGTATAATCCAAGATCAGTATTTAAACTCAACCATGAACTTCTTCTATCGCTTTTCTGAGTTTTAACTTTAATAATTTTTTTACCTCTTGTAGACTCTGATTGAGCAAATAATCTTTCTATTGCTTGTAAAAAGCCAACCAAGAAATCTGTACACTCAATAGGCTTACCGTATATAAATTTATCCCATTTTGCCTTTAACTTTTTATTATTTTCAATTTGATATCTATGTTTCTCATAAAAAGAAATGTCATCATCATTGGGCTCTTTAGCCTTCCTTTTTTCTAACAGTTCAAGGTAGTCTTCATCTTCTTCAGTTAAAAGATCAGAGAATTCATCTTCTAAAAATTCCCTTGTTTCTTCCGATAAACTACTTTTTTTAGATACCTTAATGCCTGAAAAAAAGGAACCAATATGATCACTTTCCCATTCATAATTAGCTAGAATATCTGATTCACTTGTCCATCCTGGCTTGGAGTTAATAAAACTTTGAATATCTGAATGGATATGCTCAGGGATATATTCCTTTACTTCATCGAATGAGTTGTTTAATTGCTCATTTTCAATAACTTCTCGAGTAGGAGTTAATTTAAATAAGTAATAACTTCTTTTTATCTTTAATTCTTTAAATGACTTTGCCCAGTTATTTTTATATGTTTGTCTATTTTCGGGAATTGCATAAAAATACCCTGAATCTCTCGGGATTTTTAGTGCAGGTAACGCCCACCCTAAAGCATCAATTAGTGTAGCACCATCATTTATTATTTTATCTCTTGTTAATACAATATATCTACTAAACATTTCTAAACTACAATCAGTAACACTTAATAGCCCAATTAATGCCTTTTCCCATATATTCATTAACCTTTCACTTCCGTTAATATATGTAAGGTCACTTGTAATAACTTTAATCCATAAATTTGTATTAGCTTTTAGATCATTGGCTCCTATTGTAAAAATATTTCTTAATGAGGGACCCTGGTCATCATTGTTATTAGCTAAAAGTAAGACAGGCTTTTCAGTTACACTATGACGTAACCTTGTCGTTCGCTCATTTGTTATTATATTTTCAGGCAAATCATTCCCAACTGCTAATTCAACAGGTATCTTTATATCAACTATCTCTTTTAAATACTCGTCTGCAAGGATTTCTTTACATATAACAGATACTTGTGAACCAGAAAGTCTATCAAGCAAAAATCTTGCTACACCCTCAGAATTATCGGAACCAATATTTCTTTTCAAAAATTCTACTGCTACTTTTCCTATTAAATTTAATTGATTCATTATACACCATCCTTAGCAAAAGGATTTTCAACATACGCGCAGGCATCTGATAATCTTCTTAATAACCCCATGCTTGCTAATCTCTGCTCTAATCGAAGAGCGTTTTCTGAAAAAGCTTCTTGATCAGCTTGACCTAAATTTATTAATTCTACTGCTTGTTTTTCCCCAATAATAAATCCATATTTTTGATAAAGTGTATCTAAGAAGTCTCTAAATTCCATTCTATCAGGCACATTTGTTAGAACAAGCGTCTTTAAAAGATTATCAGTAGGAGCGTACCTGATTCTTTGACTATTTCTACTAGACGATAACCCAATCTCTTTTCCCCAAACTCTATGAAAATTATTTACATGTTGTTTGTGCCTTGAGATTGCCCTATCTACTAATTCTTCTACAAGGGCATCTGGATTTTCTGAACTAATATCCTCATCAGTAGATGACCATAAGAAATAATCATTTAATAATTTTTGTGCTTCATAAAAAGGGTCAGGCTTATCATAAAGCTCTTTCCATCTATCTTCGTTTAATATACTTCTTACATACTTCTCTAACGCTTGTCTCGAAAGATTATTATTATCTATATATGAGTCTGATGCTAAATCCCTAATGATTGTTTTTTTAGGTGCTAGAATTTCTAAAACAAATTCTGTTTTAGGCTCGAGAGCCAATACATCCCTCGATCTGTTTAAAAAATATAAAATCATATGCAATCCAGTTATGCTAACAATATGTGGGATCGCATCATATGCAGGTATTTTACATCGGAAAATATTGACCCAATCGTTGGCCATATCAGTATATTCAGAGAGATATTCATATGGTAAATAAGAACCTTTTGAATCTTTTGTTGACTCTTCATGACCATAATTAGGCTGTAGTAACTGAGCCAATCTATTGTAAATTGAATTAGAATTCAAAATACTAGATTCTAAATATTCGAGAATTTCATTTCCCTTTTTTGAACGCGACAGCATTAAATATAATATCTCACCAGTTCTTCCAAAAAACCTTCTATCGTTTTGTACCCTATTTCCGTTAATTCTCAAATCCTCATATAAGCACTCTTTTCCATAAGGGAAGATAAATTGTGAGCTCCATCTCTTATTGTTCTCTCCTTCAATTGTATTGGTTTGAAGGAATTTAATCGTTTCATAAAAGTCACCAAAACTATTAAAATTGTCTTGTAAGTAACTTAAATTCGGATAATCTACACCAGCAAAATTTTGTTCAGCTAATTTCATCCATTCATCCCAAGCTTTTTGACCATCATTATGTGCTTCATAATCTCTATTTACTACTTCAATATACGGATTATTAAATAGTAGGTTTCTTAAATATATTCTTGAATAGGGATTATAATTTAATGTATTGAATTGCTCTTCTATAAAAGGCCGACCTTTTTCATATTGCGAATTTAATACACCTATAAACTCCATAAAACATAACCACGGTGTCTGCTCATCATATAACCTATGGCCCCAGATTGCTTCATCAATCCAAAAGTCTGATTTAATATTATTAGATGTTCTAGGAAGAGTTTTTAGCATCAGAACACCTCCAAAGTTTTAGGTTCAACTATTCCTTTATCATTTACTTTTAAAAGTTTTAAAGAGACATGAGAGTCATCCACTGGGTTCTCTGCCTTTCTTCTATCTTCAAGTTTCTTTAACAACTTACTTTTAAATGCAAGTATATCTTCATAACATTCTCTTGAAAAACTTCCTGGTAGCGCTCCCTCTGCCACTCTCGAAAGGAATTCATACCTAACTAATTGCAAGTTAAGTTTGACAGGGGACAAATTATTAGAAAAACTCACGGATAAAAATATCTTATGATTATCTTCTCCTAATTCAAGTTTTATATATTCCCCTCGATCTGGTGTTACCGAAACAAATCCTTCTAAAACTCTACTAATTTTAGCTTGAGAATGGTTACCAGAAGTTGATAATATAAGTTGGTCATTATTTTGAACTAATAAGCCAGTAGTAATCCTATTTAATCCTTTTACTACCCTTGTAACATAATGTGGCTTTACTCTTTTATTCTCCTTTAACACCCTATAAACATTATTAAGAAACTCGCCGGCGTTTTGAAAAGTAGTCAGATTCCATAACTTCAACCTATCTTCAAGAGCTTCTGGAATCACAAAAAATAACCTCTGCCTTTGGGATTTTAACATCTCTAGGAACTTTTCAGTATCTCCTATATCTCCTTCCAAATAAGCCTTTCTTTCAGAAAGGAATACCTTATCAGCACCGTAGTATTTATCAGCTAGAATTAACTCTTCATATAAATCATTGTATTCATTATCGTCTTCGCCAAAAATTAAGATATTATCAACTAAGGTATTAGTCTCTGATCCAATACCAAATTTATTTAAAGTGACAAAAATGTCTATTGTACTTCTTTTCCTTTCAGAAAGGTTTTCCCCAAATATATTTCTATAAATACTCCCTAAATACGTTGTATTATTATTTAGTTTAGCAATGTCACTACACTTTAATAATTTATCCTTCACATCAGGGTGTCCTAATAACATATTAGCTACTAATAGTAATAATTGTCTTATTGGCATATGAATCTCATTTATTTCACATAATGTTAATAAATCAACTAACCTATTAGTAATTAAACTATCATTATCTTCTAGCCTTCGCTTATTCTCCAGTATTGGACATGCATTTTCATCCGAAGTATTATGGACACATGTTTGACACTGATCCCAGCCTGGATTACTTAACACTTCCTGTATTATCTTAGGAAGAAGGTCTGCTGAATTTGTTTTACTTAGGTTATATAGTTTTAATTTATAACCATATTGTATTTTTTTACCTTCTACTAGTAAATCTTCAATACATTTCTTTGCACTTATTACATTATCTGTTTGATTAACCAACTTCCAAGTCTCTAGTAGCTGTCCATCATTTGCAGCAACTAAAAAAACTATTTTAGTGTTTATTCCCATTATTGAATCTGCCATTATCGATAATAACTGTCTTTCTTCTTCCAATAATTCACTTAAATCTTTTATAAACATAACTTTATAATCATTCACATATAATTCTTTTATCTTATTATTTTCATCCCATTCTAACTCGGAACCTCCGAGCTTTTTCCAAACTTCTCTACAATAGTATGTCTTTCCATCACCAGCTGTCCCCGTTAAAATAATAGAATCTGGACCTTCTGAAAGAAAATTTGCTACTAATTCCTCTAAGTATTCCATATCCACCTTTATTGGTTTTATTTTCTTCTTTTTAATAACCCTTTGGATGGTTTCATCATACATATTGTCGTTCCTTGGAATAGGACCATACTGTCTAAGAAAATTAATCCAATCGGATCTAACTGAACTCATCGTTATCCAACTCCCATTAAATTCAATTTCCGTTACATTTTTTTCCTAATGCTAATTATACAGAAAAATCTTAATCTATTAAACATGACAAATAAAAAAACGAGTATTATTCATTTTTTTGAATAATACTCGTTTTCAATACATTTTATTTAAGCATAATGACAAATACAAGGAACATCAGTTTCTTCATTAAGCTTCTTTGCAACTTCAGAATCAAGATCTAATTCTCTTCTATAATCAGTTAATGTAAATGGCTTACCGTTCCTTTTAAGTATACTTACATCACCTAACTGCTCTCTTAAACGATTTTCCATTTCCTCTTGCTCAATATATACTTGTGGCCATGTTTCATATAAATGCTGATAATGGTTAAATCCACCACGTACACAACGTCCACCACAATTTGCATGAGAGAATCCTAGGTGGTACATTTCCGGAAGCTCTATTCCCCAATCTTGAGTAATAATCCTTTTTATCTCTTTATCCGGTATATTACTTTCATAAAGAGGAAATACAGTTTTCACTTGCTGTTCTTCTCCATCTCGAGGTAATAAATTATGATTATATAGATTTTCTATACCTTCTCTTCTTCGCTTCTCATGTTTACCAATCCCAAAGTATAATATAGGTTCATAACCACTATCTCTTAACTCTTCAAGGTATATCACTGTTTGACGAACTTTTAGTTGAGAAGAACACTTTGCTAACCTAGAGTTCCCGAGAAATTTAGTATCTTCAAAAACTTCATCAGGAGTTCTACCATCTATTAAAGTTTTGCGTTCAATTCCAATTTCTTCTGCTACCTCTATCATAAACCTCTTGTTATCCTTATGTTCCCATAAAGTATCTGTAAAAAGTAATACTGAGTTTTCTTTTCCGTGTTTTTGAACCATTAAGTATGCAACATAAGCACTTGCTGCACCTCCACTAAACATGGCTATATATTTAGGCTTTCTTCCGTACATCAAATCACCCTTTTATTTGTTTTCATCATAATAGTCCACCAACAATTTATATAATAATGCCTTAATTTCTTCTTTTGGTAACTTCCTAGCCATTAATTCTAAATCTGTTTTAACATTTGAATAAATGACCATACCCTTTGAGGAAAGTTCAGTTTTAGGTATTGCCATCGTCCTATCTTCAGCTTTAATTTGATAGTACTCTTCTTCTAAATGTGAAGATTCTACAAGCTCAACTGAAGACTTTATAGTTTTTGAAAAAACTTCATCTGTAGCATCCGACCAGTCTAATCTGTAAACGCCAACTAATTCTCTTGCTAGATTATCTATCCAGTTATCCTTATTAGATTGAGAAACTACTTTAAAAAACTTGTTATCAACTTTAATAATTTCATTTTGTTTTTGAACATATGATAATAATTCTTCATATGAACTAGTATTTGTTAAATCAAATATAGTGTTTTCTATTAATTCCATATGTCTGTCAGAATATTGTTCACATTCCTCTTTTATATTCTGAATAAGCTCTATATCTGGGTTTAATTCAAAAATTCCTTTCAAGGCCACATCTGGTTCAAACTCACCTTTCTTAATTAATTGTTTGAACATAACTGCCTCATTGGATAATTTGTTTGTTTTTTGAGTAATTTTAGGTAACCCTCTAAACCATTTTAATAACATTCTATTTATACGAACCGAGGGATGATAAGAAGAATCATATTCATCTTTAAATATTCCAAAACAGATGTCGATAATGTCGATAATCTCTTTATATTTATTCTCAACAACCTGATAAGAAAAAGTATAATTTTCAGGCATGTCCAACATTCTGTCATATAAAATATCGCCATCTAAATCATTAATGTATGACCCATCTTTATGATAGAACATAATGTATTTCCAATCATTTTTTAGAATAGCTGTCAGCAAAACAGGGATATTTGGTTCTCTTATTCCAAATGGTTTTTCCTTGAATATATTAATAAGGTCTAAGAAATCCCCTTGACCTGTCTTGATAATTTTTTTCAAAGCTTTCCTTAACTCTTTAATTTCTACACTTTCTTCCTGTTCATTAATCTTATTATTCTTAACAATTGAAGCATATATTAATTTAGCTGCTCCTTTAAAATTCATATCTTTTTTATTAATTATAGAATCTACAACTTCTTTAGCCGCATTTAATTGTTGTTTCGAAATTTTCCTACGATTAAAGGACTCATTATTAATAACTGGTGTTTGGTTGTATATTCCACCCATAATAACCGATAAGTTTTCACTTAAAGAGATTTTACTTTTAATCTTCAAATCTTCACCATCATGTATCCAATAGGAATTTTTGAACTCAACTATTGGTTCTAGGAGTTCTCTTGTTACAAATGTGAGGTTTTCTTTAATCTTCAACAATTCTTCTTCTACAATGGAATCCTCATTTAAGAAATACTTATCTTCTAACAACTGCTCAATAGCAGCAAGCTTTGATAAATTACCATCTATATCTCCGAGACTTTTCTTAGGTAATGCATATATAAGCCTTTGATTTTCTTTACTCATATTTAGTATCTTTTCTTTAACCACTTTCACTTCTTCATCTAGGAGTATATATAAGATTGCCATATCACCATCTAAATGTTTAGAGGCATATTCTAATGATAGATTACTAGCATAAACAGGATGAATTGTTGCAAATCTTATCATGTTTCTTTCATCATTATATCTCTTAGGGTAGGCAAATTTATTTTCTAATATATCATTTAATAATTCTAACCTTCTTAACTTTTTGAAACCTACTTTAAGTTTTTCATCAATTTTTTTATTTACATCAACGCTACTACCTTCAAATATCTCCCAGTTACTATCAAACAATCTATATCTTATTAGTTTTTTACTCTCTAGGATATTTATTATTTCATTAACTGTTTGTATACTCCATCCTAAAGAAAAGGCAATAAAATCCTTCGAAAGTTTTTGTCTACTATTCAAGTTTGCGATATCCCAAAGTGTTAGTAATCTTAATAGTTGTAGTTCAAGCTTTGATGTCTCTGATCGATTAACTTTCTTGTGAACTTTTAAATATCTAAGATAAGATTTACCAATAAGCGAATCATTCGAAAACTCTCTTATAGCTGGTTCAAAATATTTAAAGAGACTGTCAATGTAGTACCATGTATTATGGTCTTCAAAATATTTCTTCAATCCACCTTCTTCATTACTTTCAAGGAAGGTAAATAATGTTCTTTCATTTTGTGCTACTGCATTAGCTAACCGTGGTAGTGCAAACAGTGTTGCAGGATGTATAGGAAAGGACTTCTCTACAAGAATAGATTTTTTCTCTCTACCATTTAGCTCTGGAAATAAATCATACTTTATTATTTCACTTTCAAATTTATATTCCTCAGTATTATTAGCTCTATACTCAGACGTAACTTCGCTAGCAAGACGAATAAATGTCGCTGGATCACTGTGAGTATTGTACATTCTAAAACGACCTTGTATTCTATTGAATTCGTTTTGTAATTCCTCTCCATAACTAAGAAAGTATTGCTTTAGATTTCTATGCGTAATTAATAATACATTAAAGTTTTCACTTTCATGATGATCAGCTATTTCAGCAATATCCTGAATATCCTGCATAGCTTCAACAGTTTCATATTTATCAATACTTTGCAAGAATCTACCAAATTCATCATATACTAAGAAAATACCGAACCCTTTTTTGTCAAGTTCACTTAAGATATAAGACAGATCATCTGTAATATCATGGTCATATGATAGTGATAATTCTGCACCCGCAGTTAACATAGGATAACTCTTTTGGAACCATTCAATAGCATTAACATCATATGCTTCTATATCTTTAATAAATCTTTTAATATTCCAATTCTCTTTTTCTAGCATGTCATTAAATTGCTTATACGTTTCAAAAAAGTTATCTTCCCATAGTTTAATTATTGAATTAATCTCCCCCACAAAAGAAGGAATAGTAAAATCAAGATTGAACTTTTTTAATGTATTGTGTATAGATGAGATAACTACTTCTCGTAATCTCCCCTGTTTACCATTAATAACTACAGGTAAATAAACCTTATTCGTTTCTTTCATTTTATTAAGAAGTTCAATTATTGTACTTTCATCTGTATTTACCTTGTCAAACTTTTCTATAAGTTGATCTAAAATATCTGTATTCACATTTTTAGAAGCAATATTAGCGATTAAAGCTCCTATCATTGATTTTCCCGAACCATAAGAACCTACTAAAATATGGGATTTATGCCCCCCTGTAAAAAAACCTTGTAAAACACCCGACAAACTCTCTAGATGTGTTGGGGTAGGGATATATCTCTCTTGTATCCATTCACTGCCTAAATCAAGTTTAATATTTACACTTGATTTGAATTTACTTTTTGAAGTGATCATCGTAGTACCCTTTCTTTTCTAATATATTCTTCTTCTAAAAACTCAATAGGCTCTACTAAAGTTATTCTCACTATATCCAATCTATTTGTTCTGTCAAAATCAAGGGGATATTTAGATACAGAGGAAAGTTCTTCAATCGCTTTTACGATTTCACTTCTTTGAAGGTTAAACACCCTCCCCCATAACCCCTTGTTATTTTCTATTTCATCTATAGAAATTTCAGACTGACCGTATTGCATTAAAACATACATAAGCGCAATCAACCCTACTTCTTCGTATTTTGGTGAGGTTTTAAAAACTCTACCTTCCTTTTCTTCTAGTAACTTTAATAAGGCAAGTGGACTCTGAATAACTTCTTCAGGATCTTCTGATTTGTTTTTGGATACATATTGTTTAGTTAAACATTCAATATCTCGCTCCAAAGTATTAGTAGAGTTCTTAGATTCATAGTTTTTGTTAATCCATGTTATAAGATCATTTAAAGCCTCTTCTTTTTCAAAGGATTTCTTATCATACTCATTGAAGAGCCAATACCATGTTGTACAAGGTTCCTCTTTGCATACTAAGTTATAATGAATAATGCTAGCTGTATCATTTAACTCAATATAAGGGTCATACTTATCAAAAATCTCTCCAAATGCTGAAATCTTATGCACTACCTTGTTATCTTCATTCCGTTTATCTGTTTCACAAATACCGGTTGCAACTACCCAATGTTTAAGTGAATTTACCATATTTGTCCCTAAGCCGATTAACTCAGAAGCATCTTTATTATAAAAAAACCTGTTATCTTTTTTGATTTGTTGTAATGCTTTTCTTAACCAATATATCCTTAAATAAAAACTTTGATGTTGTCCAAAACCCACTAATTATCTCCCCTTAATTTCTGGAGAAGCGTCTCCAGAAAAATATCTTCTGTTATTTTACCACACTAGAAACATTATTTCAGGAGAAATTCTTGAAATTTTATCCATTTACACTCGCGAAATTATTAATAATTTTAGATGAAAAGTACCCATATTAGGTATCGCCTATCTTTTTAGAAAAAAAACTTTCTATAACATTAATAAACGAGGGAGGTTCATTCACACACCATGTCCCATCAGTTGAACTACAATTAACAATTTTGTTAAATAAAGTAAAAATGACACCGTTAAGGTGCCATGGTAACTTTATTAAAAATATGAGTTTATAAAATACTATAACAATAGTAAATTCTTTCACTTTTAAATACAAAATCAAATTTAGATTTTTCTTATACTACTTAACATTTGCATATATGGTACTTCGAGGTACACCGGTCATCTTTACAATATCATTAACACTAATTCTATTTTCTTCTCGATTAGCAAAAAGTTCCAATGCTCGTTCAATATTTTTTTTCGGCTGACCCGGTCTTCCCATATGCTTACCTTGCTTTTTTGCCCTCTCTCTTCCTTCAGCTGTTCTTTCATTAATTAAGTCTCTTTCAAACTCGCCAATTGCTCCAAGCATAGTGAACATTAATTTTCCTGATGGAGTGGAGAAATCTATTTGTTCCTTTAAGAAAACAAGACCAATGCCTTTCTCCTCTACCTGACTAGCAATGTTATGCAAGTCTTTTACTGACCGAGCAAGTCGATCTATTTTGGTAACAATTAGTTTGTCACCTTCTCGTAAATAATCTAACACTTCATGAAGAGCTTTTCGATTGCCTTTTGCACCCGACACTTTTTCCTCAAATACTTTTGTACAACCATATTCCTTTAGTAATTCAATCTGGGTTTCAAGTGACTGTCCAACTGTTGAAACTCTAGCATATCCTATTAAAGCCAATTAAAGCACCTCTGTCTAAAAGTCTAATATGTTTTATACATTTAATTATATACTAACTTTTATACATCTTACACAGCCGATTTTCTAATCTTTTATTTTGAATTTTCATTTGTACAAAAGTTAAATTTTTTAACTTCCGTTCTCCCTCAAGCATTTCAGCGTCTACTTTTTTAATTTTGTATAAATCTTCATCACTGTAATCAACTTTCAAAACATAAATTAAGTTCGCTTTATTAAGCCCAACTCGTTTTTCTTCTATCAACCCTAACTTATGTAATTCTTTTTTGGAAGTTATGAAAGTTGGCTCGGATATATTTAGTAAATCACTACCATGTTCTTTACTCATCCTGACATAATATCCATTTTCGTCGATCCAATGATTTTGCATTGAGAGCTGCAACCGATCAAGCAATACGATATAAAGCTTTAAAGCATTAGGTTTCATCTTCTTATAGCGTTCTGAAAGAATAAGCACTTTAGGAACCCTATAGAAAATGATGTTTGGTGTGTCCGATTCTGTGTAATACCTGCTCATTAACCTTTCCCCTTCTTGACACAGAAGAAAAAGACTTGCTATTATGCTTATATATAGAAGTTAAGTCTTCTGTGATTTGAATTTAGAGATGGTGAGCCGCCAAACTCATATGCCATCTCTTTTATTTATTTTATTACACGAACACACATTCGTAAAATTAAAGTTTTAGTCCCTTTAGAGCACCATATTGCTTATGTTTTTGTTCAATGTCTGGTCCCCATAGATTTACATATCTCTTTGTGATTGTCATATCACTATGGCCTAAAATGGTCATCAAAGTAAAAGCATCAACACCAGCCATTATCATTCTTTTTGCCATTGTATATCTAAATGTATGTGGACTTACTCTCTTGGTGATGTTTGCTTCATTGCCATACTTATAAAACCTTGTTTGGATACTATGCGGCTTAAGTTCATTTTCATCATGATTGATAAACAGCTTATCCGTTGCCACATTGCCTCTGATTGTTATATATCTTTTTAGCTGCTCTTTTGTCGTATCTGATAAATAAACAACTCTCTCAAAAAGATTCTTTGTCCTTCTTATAATAATTTTGTTATCTCTCACATCGTCAACTTCAATTCCTACTAGTTCAGACAATCGAACACCAGTATCAAGAAAAACCAATAATATTGTTTCATCTCTAAAACCAATAAAAGTTTTCTGTTTACGAATTGTCTTTACTAACAATTCAATTTCTTTATTATCTAATGTCTCAATGGTCTTTTGTCTATCTCTAAGCAATTTAATATTCTTCATTGGATTGCTATCAATTAGATTATCTTTGTATAAATAGTTATAAAACGCACGAAGAGCACGCAGCCGAGTATTTATAGTAGTTACCTTCATTAACTTTTTACTTTGAAGGATTAGCTCTTCAATATCCTTTTGACAGCATTTAACTAGTTCCTTTGAAATAAGTTTCTTTGCACCGTGAAATTCATTTTTATAATACTCAATTGTTGCTGGCCTTAAGTTTTTCAAATAGCAGTTCCTAAAGAATTTTTCAAAAGCTTCTTCATCACTAATAGCCTTTTTAATAATTTTTAATTCTTCTTCGGTTAATTCTTTACGTCTTCCCACAATAACAACCTCCTAAGCGCGGCACACGATTCGAGGCACACGATTTTTGATTATTTTGATCGTGAAAAACGCAAATAAAAAAACCTCAACATAATCGTTGAAGTCTTGGTATTACTGAGTTTATGATACCGGTGGCCGTAGTCGAACAGGCAATCAGTGAGGAACACGATTTTGAGTCGTGTTCCTTCATTATTATGGGTCTGTAAACCTATCAAACACCTCATAAAATACATTTCCAAACAAAATGCTTATTTAACAATCTGTATCTTCCTCAACATCCGACCCTCGATCTCCAGCACCTTAAAAGTAAGATTGTTCCTTTTCAGAATATCCCCTTCTTTCGGAAAATCGTTGAATTCCTTCAACAGATACCCGGCAAGCACATCTTCCTCTTCAGGGATTTCCGTGTCAAAAATGGAGTTCAGGCGACGAAGGGTGATTTTACCATCACAGATGATTTCGGTCTCTGTAATCTTATCGATGATTGAATCTCTCTCTACATCCATTTCATCTTCGATCTCAAGCCCGATCATGGCTTCAATGATATCTTCATGCGTCAGCACCCCTTCTGTGCCTCCATATTCATCAAGGACTATGGCCATGTGGTTCTTTTCTTTTGTCATTTTGCGGAACACCCATTCAATGCTGTGAAACTCATAAACTACAAGAGGATCCTTATAAGTAAAGTCCTCAAAAGGGCGTTCAGGTTCCATCGCCCATGAAATCAGATATTTGGAATGGAACACAGCAATAATATCATCAAGATCCTCACGGTATATGGGATATCTTGTGAATGGGTGCTGAATGACCATATCCCTCACTTCTTCAAAAGTTGCTTCTTCGGATATAGCGATCATATCTACACGCGGGGTTTTTAACACGTCTTTGACATTTAAATTATAAAAATCAAGCACGCCTTTAATCCGGTGCGATTCAGCTTCATTAAAGGTGCCTTCTGAATCAGCAATGTCGACCATAGTACGGAGCTCTTCCTTTGATATGGAAACATCCTTCGTTTCCCCTTTGGACAGAGCTTTTGTAATGGAGCGGGTCATCCAGTTTAAAACGATCGTAACCGGTTTGAATAAAACAACAAAGAAACGGATCACCGGTGAAACGGTCATTGAAATTTTGTCAGGGAATGTGGCAGCCACGGATTTAGGAATGACTTCCGAAAAAATAATAACCGTCACTGTAAGGATAACTGAAGCCCACCCAACGCTGAAGCCGTATTGAATCGCGAGCGTTGTGACAAGCGTGGGCAGAAGAATATTGGCGATATTATTTCCAATCAGGATGGTTGTAATAAACTCGCTTGGACGGGAAACCAGGTTCAGCAGCTTTTCCGCTTTTTTATCATTTTTGTTTACTTTTGCCTGCAGTTTCATTTTGTTGGCAGCTGTTAAAGCTGTTTCGCTTCCTGAGAAGAAAAAGGAAACAAATAGTAAGATGATGATCGCAATGATCACTTGAAAACTCCTCCTTGATTGTGGACATGTCGTTGGTTCATAGTCAGTTGCATGTGTTATAGATACGATTCGTTCGCTACACCTGTACCCTTTAACGTTGTTTCTATAACCCTCACGGCATTCCTTCATGAACAGATCTGTTCGAACACTCTGATGAATAGATAAAGGCTCTTATTCAAAAGTACGTATAAAATCAGCGCGACTAAAAATAAGCCTCAAGACTTAGGTGAATTTCAGTCCCGCGATTAATAAAATAATTAGAGCGAATTCGTATAATGAAAGAGAACAAAGAATCACCTATATGTTAAATTCATCAAATTTCACAGTAAAAAAACCTCACTTTTTGGTGAGTTACAGATATAGTTCGTGTACTAATTTTACAAAGGAGGTATTTTACCCATGAGAGGACTACAGTTCATTTTAAAAAGAAAAATATTGATTGGACTTTTGTCTACGCTTATTGTTATTGTCGGGGTTTGTGGCATCCTTCATTTAGATGAGGAATTACTTCCGGCAGTTTCAATGGACGGTGGCTATATACAAGTCGATGCTGGAGAAATGCAGGCCTCAGAGGTGGAAAGATCCATTACAACACCCCTGGAAAGACAGCTTGAAGGTGTGGAAGGGATTAAGGAAATCAGCTCCACTTCCTATACTGGTCAAAGTTCGATTCAAATGACGTTTGACCGTGGCAAAGGTGAAGAAGCGATGAAAGAGGCAGAATCGGCCGCCAACCAAGTAACATCAACGATTAACAGCATTGAAAGAGTCGACTCCGGACAGTACGGCACAACCCAGAGTTATCAATTCTTCTTCGATATTTCCGGTGATGATAAAGAAGAAATGACCAAATTTGCAGAAGACATCCTGGAACCACGCTTAGAAGAGCTGCCTGAAGTCCGTGATGTGGACTTATCCGGTGTTTTAAAAGAAGAAATCCTTATTCAATTCGATCAAAAAGAATTGGAGAAGCAGAACCTCAACGTTAATAACATCCTTCCTATTATACAGCAATCCAGTAAGGAACAAACCCTCGGCACACTCTCAGGAGAAAAAGGCAGTCCATCCATTCGATGGACGTCTGATTCTGAAAGTATACAAGATATAGAAAACATCAACATCCCTACACAGCAAGGTGCAGTTCAATTAAAAGACCTGGCTTCTATTGAAATTCAGCCTAAGGAACAGTCTTCCCTTGTATGGAAAGGTGGAGACAATGACTTTATTTTTGCACAAGTGGGCAGTGCCGAAGACTCAACAGACATTGAAACAGCCGCAGCCGTTCGATCTGAAATTAAGGCAATGAAAAAGGAAGGTTTGGCAGAAGGGATAAATCTAAAAGAAATTGTCGCACAGGCGGATTATGTAGAAGACTCCATCAGTGGAGTAACCAGCAATATTCTCATTGGTGGCGTTATAGCTGTGGCCGTCTTACTCCTCTTCTTACGAAATATCAGGGCGACATTAATCGTTAGTATCTCTATTCCCACATCCATTTTGTTAACGATTGCGGCAATATGGATGTTTGATTACAGTTTAAATATACTCACCTTGATTGGTTTAGGACTTGGTATTGGTATGATGGTGGATTCATCTATTGTTATCCTGGAATCCATTTATCAAAAGAAAGAACAGGGACTCAAGGGCATGGATGCGGTTATGCAGGGAGTTCAGGAAGTAGCCAGCGCCGTGATCGCTTCCATGCTTACGACGATTGTCGTCTTTCTGCCAATTGGATTGCTGGGTGGTGAGATGGGACGCTTCATGATTGTCTTATCCATTGTTGTGGCGATTACTCTCATAAGCTCAGTCATCATCTCCTTTACACTCATTCCGTCTCTTTCTGAAAAGTTCCTGAAAGTAAAAGAAAGGTCTAAAATAAAAGGGGACGGTCCAATCATCCGATTCTATGAAAAGATGGTGAGCTGGACGGTACAGAAGAAGCGTCACAGCCTGGTTGTATTAAGCTTCTTTCTAATTCTGTTTATCGGTTCTCTCTTCTTAGTTACAAAAATACCAATGACCATCATGCCTGATATGTTTAACCGTTATTCAGAAGTGATGGTTGATGTGGAAGAAGGTATCTCTTCCTCTGATAAGAAGCAAATCATTGAGAAGATTCATACAAAACTTGAAAATGTTCAGGATATTGAATCAAGCTACATTCTGGATAATGGTGACTTCCTTTATACGCTCATTAATATGACAAAAGGAGAAGAGATTACGAAAGAACAGAGCGAAGTAAACGAAGACATTCTGAAATCACTTCGTTCTTTAGAAGAAACACAGCCAATAAATAATGTTGCTTCCGTTATGGAAGGTGGCGGTGGCTCTCCCGTTCAAGTGCAAATAAAAGGGGAATCCTTTGAGGAATTACAGCAACTATCTTCGGAGTTTAAGGAAAAACTTGAAGAGATCGATGGGATTGTGGCTGCACACACTTCTATGGATCATGCTTCCAAAGAACAAGTGGTTGAATTAAATCACATGGAAATCGAAAAGTTCGGACTGAACGATTCTACTATACGTCAACAGATGGAACAGGCGTTTCTTGACCAGCCGTTAGGTGAATGGAATTTAAACCAGGAATCCGTTCCCTTAAGAGCTGCCTGGCAGGAACCTACCGTATCTAAATCTGCGCTTTTTGATTGGTCGATTCCAACAGCGGATGGCAAGAAAGATCTGGCAGCGTTTATAAATTTGAAGACTGTTGATACGCCAAACGAAATCAACCATATAGATGGCGTACGCTATGCGACCGTATCGGCTGACATTGAAGGCCGTGATTTAGGTGCGGTCAATCGGGATGTCCAAAAAGCGATCGAATCCTTTGACTCACCATCCGGATATACTCTCTCATTAGCGGGTGACTTAGAACAGCAGCAGGAGTTAATCCAGGAAATGATTGTGATATTCGCCATTGCCATTTTCCTTGTTTACCTTGTGATGGCTGTCCAATTTAACCATTTATTCCACCCTTTGATTGTCATGGCCGTCATTCCAATGACCATTGTTGGTGTCATTTTAGGATTGTTTATCACCCAGCAGGAACTAAGCGTCATGTCTGCGATGGGTATCGTAATGCTGATCGGGATTGTACTGAATAACGCGATCCTTTTCATTACAAGAACCAATCAACTGCGCAATAGAGGATCAGATGTAGAGACTTCCCTGATTCAGGCAGGGAAAGACCGGATCCGTCCCATCTTTATGACCAGTCTTACAACAGCTGGAGGAATGCTTCCGCTTGCTCTTGCTACAGGATCAGCCGGTAATTATCAAGCCCCGATGGCAACTGTGATTATCTCTGGTCTGCTATTTGCAACATTCATTACGCTGCTATTAATCCCGGCTGCCTACCGGATTTTTTCTAAGAGAAAGAGAAAAGTGAACAAAGGTATGGATTCCCTCCCTGAAGAACCAGCGATATAAACAAAGGCGCAGCCTATAGGCTGCGCCTTTGTTTTATTATCCGTTTACTCTTGACCCCGGCAACCATCACCTGGAAAATACAAGACACTGCCAAGCCAGAATACCAATACCGGCAGTCATTAGAAGTAAATCGAAAACAGCCAGCTTCTTGTTCCCTTCTCTACGATTAGAAATAAAGTCAAACAAAATCTTAACAACCCAGAAGATCAACAATAACCAGGCACCAATATAATCATTGTATTGATCTTCATCAACATACGTAAATATCGTTAGGAAAAGGATAGAAGCAAGACTAACCGTGTAAATTCTTTTCAATCCTTTTTTGGAAGCTTCATTTTTCAATGGAACCCTCCTCGTTCTACGCAGCTGCATGCATACTCTTCTTCGTTAAGGTAAAGAAGAACGTGGCACCAATCGAAGAAGTGGTAAACAGGATTGCCCCCATCGGAACAGCTGTCGTTTCATCAATTCCGACTAACGGGGATACCATCGCCCCGAAAACCAATGGCAGCATCCCGAGTACGGCACTGGCACTTCCCGCACGGTGTCCCTGATGTTCCATCGCAAGGGTAAAGGTACTTGTCAAAACCATTCCCATCGCTGTCATATAAATAAAGATTGGAATGACGATTGAGAAGAGTGGTCCTTCAATAATCGTCATGACTAAAAGAAAAGCTGTAGCACTGACAGCGACAAGTACAGCTGACCGAAGCAGGCTTCGCTCATGAATGATCCCTCCCAGCCTTCCAATCAAGAAGCTTCCGGTGATAATGGCCAGGCCGTTAATTCCAAACAATACGCTGAACACCTGCGGAGATACATCATAAATTCCCTGGTAAACAAACGGTGTTCCTGATACATATGCAAAACTTCCACCGTGCACAAAACCGATTGTCAACGCGTAACCAATAAATGAGCGGTCCTTCATTACACGGCCGATGGTCAAGATCGATTCTTTAACCGAACTCGGTATTCTCTTTTCAGCCGGAAGTGTTTCAGGCAATTTTCCCGAGACGGTCAAAACGATGAGAACACCTACGATACTAAGAAAGAAGAAAATGGTTTCCCAAGTAGCAAAAGGCAGCAGCAGAATCGCTCCCCCTGTCATCGGAGCAATCATGGGCGCTGTCGCATTAATCACCATTAACAGGGCGAAAAACTTCGTCAGCTCCCTGCCTGAAAATACATCGCGGACAACTGCACGGGAAAGCACAACCCCGGCAGAAGCTGTAAAACCTTGAAGAAAGCGTGCCATTACTAAAACGATAATGTTGGGAGCGAGTGCACAAAGAAATGACGCTGCTGCAAAGAGGGAAAGGAAAATGATTAAAGGCTTCTTCCTTCCCTGGGAGTCACTGATTGGACCGACGACCATCTGCCCGACGGCAAGCCCAATTAAACAAGTGGTTAAACTAAGCTGCACGAGAGATGCATTCGTTTCCAGATCGGAGGCGATCCCCGGAAAACTAGGCAGATACATATCAATATTCAGCGGACCTAATATACCAAGCATTCCGAGTAGAAAGGCAAGGCCGATCCTTTCTTTTCCTTTTGGATTATGTAACATGTTGCAAAACACCTTTCTGTTCCTGTCTAGACTTTATATCCATGTTTTTTCTTAACCTATTTTTTAAAACTTCCAACCTATGATTCTATCTTGAATTCCTCTGGAAGTCTATTTTTACGCATAAAAAAAACCTCCCCCATTTATGGAAGGAGTGGATAGTTTATTTTAGATCAAAATGTTCGTATATAAAATGGTAGTTCTAAGCTTCCTCCTGCCTGTCAAAGGAATGTGCGGGCACTTCATCCAACGTTTCTTGCTTTATGTGCATAGGTATAGGACCTTTTACTAAGGAATGAAATCGTTCGTAATCGAGCGTCATATCCTGCTTGTAGAAATAGACTCTGCCAATGACCTTCACGATTTCAAGAAGCATCTTTTCATTCACTTTATTCTCATTTTTCACAGCCATCATACTATAGAAAATCAGGGTGCTGACCTGGCAGTCACGCTTTTCTAATGTTTTTTTCATCTCTATTAGTTCTGGACGTTGAAAATGTGACCCCAGGTATCCTAAGTCACTGAACCTTTTCACAACATGAAGGTTGTTATCTTCACAATACTTGAACAGAATTTTATCCTGATTAATAATTCTTTCAACAGGAGATGACAAGTGATCCATATTCAAGTCTTTTTTGTAATAACAAAACACGCGTTCCATAACAGCTCTCCTCTCCAATCAAAAAAAGCATAGGAATCCAAAAATTGGATTCCTATGCTAGTATTGGAGTTCAACTTAAACTCTATACAAAATGAGAATAAAAATGTGCTTATCTTTTCCACATTCTAACTCTTACATGACTACACCATTTAATTTCAGTTCTCTATAACAAAGAGTCTATTAAAGTTTTCACTATTAAAATTCAGAGAAAAAATAGGACTTCCAATGATATAGAAGTCCTATGCTGCGCGATTGTCTTATTAAATGAACTCATTATTCAGTTGAAACTGATTTCCATTTTTCTACTCTTTGTCGACATCCCCATTTTTCTATAAAATTCAATAGCAGAGGTATTCTTTTCGGCGACTCCCAATTCAACACTGTCAACTTTGAGGTGCCTTCCGATGTCAAAAGCTTTTTTCGTTAGTTTTTCTCCAATTCCCATCTTTCTATGGGTTTCAGCAACACATAAACTGTTTACAAATAATACTTTCCGCGCATGAACAAAAGAATTTTCAGCAGTCTCTTCTTCCTTCATTACTATAACCCCGACGATATCATGGCTGATAGCAGCCACCAGTATATGCTGTCTGCTATCCATCAACTGGCTTTCAAAGAACTCTCTATGGACTGGAGTTAAATTCTCTTTGTACAAATCCGGTCTTACAGAAACATGGAATTCATGAACCTGTCTAAAGAGTGGCAGCAATGACTCATAATCATTCTGCTCGGCGTGTCGAATAGATATATCCATATTTTTTCTACCCCTCAATAAATATTTTACCGGTTCTGACTCCTGCCCGGAGGTCATTTCTTACACTACTAAGACCTATAAGTTATCTATGAAATCCTATGTACACTGTAAACTTTAACAGGCTAAGCGTATCATATTTTTGGTGCTTGGAACTAAATTCTACTGTCGTATCTACCATTATCTTTACTAAAGCCAAAAAAAGGACAGGTACGAAGACCTGTCCTTTTTTCCTTTTATTTTCTTCGGATGCCGATGGTTCTTCCTGCTTGCTTCGGCAGATCCTCGGAGGCTTTTTCCTGATAAATAACTTTAATCGTCCCAGCCACTTCCTCTGGGAAAGGTGCTCCCCTTCCCTCATTCTGGTCAATGCCCATCAGCATTTCTTCCAGTGTAGCTGCAAGTTCTCCGTTATGGTACATCGAAAGAAACAGATGAACGCGTTTAGCATCATAGTCAAGAATGCGGCATTTAATTTCAAACTCTGCTCCCTCATGAATCTCCTTTAAATAACAGAGATGCGTCTCCAGTGTATAAATCGTGTACTGGTAACGACTGCGGGCGTCCTCATGAAGTCCAATGGAATCAATAAAGGCATCTGTAGCAAGGCTGAAAGCCCGGCTGTATTCCGCGTCATTCATATGTCCGTTATAGTCGACCCATTCAGATGGAACCGCCTGTTTTAATAAGATGTCCTGGTTCATCTTAAGACTCTCCTTTATACCTTTGTTTTCTTTTGCTCCTGCGGCCAGTATTCCTGGACTAGATCATACAATTTAATTAAAAACTCGTTTCGGTTTTGATCCAGTTCAGACATGGACATCCCGTTTGACTGCGCCTCACATCCTGAAACAACTTTGTCGTAGAGTTCATCTGTCAGTTCAGGAGCTTCAAGCTTGGTCCATGGTTTCTTTAACGCGGGACCAAACTGCTTCAGCATATGACGCATACCGCCTTCTCCTCCTGCAAGGTGGAAGGTAAGGAATGGTCCGTACTGGGCATAACGCATGCCCGCTCCATGGGTGAAGGCTTTGTCCACTTCTTCCGTTGTCGCAATCCCTTCATTCACAATGTGAAGAGATTCTCTCCATATAGCTTCTATAAGACGGTCGGCAATGTGTCCTTCGATTTCGTGACGAACAAGAAGCACACTCATGTTCATTCCCTCATAAAATTTCCGGGCTCTTTCTACATTCTCTGTCGACGTCTGTTTTCCTGGTACAACTTCTACAAGTGGCAGAATATAAACCGGGTGGAACGGGTGAGCTACAACAAATCGTTCTGGATGATTCATGTTTGCTTGAAGTTCTGAAGGCATAATCCCAGAAGTACTAGAGCCAATCAAAGCGTCCGGCTTCGCATGACGATCGATGTTTTGAAGTACCATCTGCTTCAGTTCTTCTACTTCCGGTACATTCTCCTGGATGAAGTCTGCTTCCTGTACAGCTTCAGCGAGATCTTTTGTAAACGTCAACCGGTCTTTTGAAGCCCCTTCAGCAAGACCAAGTGCTTCTACAAAAGGCCATGATTGATCGACGGCTTTACGCATACGTCCCTCTGCACCTTCAGCAGGATCTGTCGCTACAACGTCATACCCTTGTGCAAGCATGCGGGCAATCCAGCCGTTACCGATCACTCCTGTTCCGACGACAGCTACTTTTTCTATCTTCATCTTGATGTCCCTCCTAATGGATTTCTAAGGTTGTAGTATTCGCGCGCTTCTTGTGGAGTCATCGGCTCGAGGTCAAGACCTGACAACATCGTTACTGCTTTATCGACAAGCTGTTCATTCTTCGCGACAACACCTTTAGATAAATAAATGTTATCTTCAAGACCAACACGGATATTTCCACCAAGCAGGGCTGTCTGGGCGGCTATCGGCATCTGCATACGACCGATACCAAAAGCAGACCAGTGCGCATTTTCTGGAATACGATTCTTCATATACTGCATGGTTTCTGCATCAGCAGCAGCTCCCCAAGGAATACCAAGACAAAATTGATACATCGGGTCTCCATCAATTAATCCTTCTTGAACCAATTGGTTAGCAAAGCGAATATGTCCCGTATCAAAACATTCAAGCTCCGGTTTTACACCGCTTTCCTGTATCAATTTGGCCTGTTCTCTAAGCCAGTCTGTAGGGCTCATATAAATCATGTTTCCGAAATTCGTACTTCCGCAATCCAATGTACACATCTCCGGCAGAAGCTGTCCGACAGGTTCATGACGCTCGGCCGGTGTTTGAATATCCGTACCATCTCCTCCGGCTGCAGGTGTATTCAGGCTAGGGATAAAGTCACCGCCACCCCCGGAAGTAATATTAATAATTACATCTGTTTCAGATTCACGGATGCGATCGACAATCTCCCTGTAATGTTCAATATCGTGACTGATGCCTCCCGTTTTCGGGTCGCGGGCATGTACATGGGCAACAGTCGCCCCCGCTTTTGCTGATTCAATCGCTGAATCGGCAATTTCTTTTGGTGTTACGGGTACATTTGGGTTTTTCTTTATCGTATCTCCCGCTCCTGTTACGGCTGCAGTCAGTAATACTTTATTTTTCATTCAAAAGATCCTCCTTTGAATACACTATTGTTTTCTTTTAAGAACTACTTGTTACTATACCATCTGGACTGTATAGTTTCAAACCATTTTTCAACTAAATTTGATATATGGAGAAGAAGAAAAAAGCGATGGCGGACCTTATACCGCCCTCAAAAAAGTTCGACTGATTCTATAAAAAGCTGTAGATAGGATCGCTTCAGACTGTGAACACTCCCAGATTACTTTCATCTTCCTATTCTTTCTTAACCAAAGGGAAAAATTCGCTCAAGGGAGGATGGAAAGAATGAAAAACACCAGCCCCTTTGAATGGAGCTGGTGTTTTCCTTATCCCTTATATGTTTGTTCATTCAATCGTTCAAGGACCTTTTCCCTAAGTTCTCTTGATAATGTACCGAGACCAAAGATCTCGGATAACCACAAGCCATCGACCGCGAGTCGTAAAATAGTTGCATCGACCTCATCAAGACCATCCTGCTGTATATGAGCCTGCCAATCTGCGTATGTATTCTGAAGGGGCTGGAGCAGTTCAGGATTGATTCCCTGAGCAGCTAACATACCAGCACTAATCGTTTGGTTCTCTACACTTTTGTCATGCATTACATTTATAAATGACCGGGACCATTTTCCTTTTTCCTCTTCATCTTTCCCTACAAGTTCCTCTACGTTGCTGCGGTAAATGTCATTCATATGCTGAACGAGCCCTTCTACTAGAGCTTCCTTGGTTGAAAAGTGATACAAAAGGCCGCCTTTGCTCACTTCAGCCCTTTTTGCTGTTGCATCTAATGTTAGTGCATCGCTTCCCTGCTCTTTAACAATCAGGGCTGCGGCTTCTAAAATTTTATGCCGCTTCGATTCTCTTGGCATGCTGTGTCCCTCATTTATCGTCTATTTTCACCTAATATTATCAGTAGTCCTGCAGTTTTTCAATTTTCTGTCTGGAATGGACTGTATACCTGATGATAATAGAATCACATAGAGAAAACGTGGAATACCCACCGCTCCTTCTCCAATTATATTCATGAATCTGCCATAATGTTGATGTTCAGGTAGTAGTTAGAAATGGATTCGTTCGTTACAATAAAAGAAAATGCTTTATTTGGAGGGGATTGGATGAAGAAATGGGCCTTTGTTTCTGATTTTGACGGAACAATTTCAAAGAAAGATTTCTATTGGGTGGTCATTGAAAAGTATTACCCTGAAGGAAAAGAATTATTTAAAACGTGGAAAGCCGGTGATATCAAAGATATCGATTTTCTGAGTCATATCTTCACTCATATCGAACAACCGGAAGAACAAATCATTGAAGATATTAAAAATATTCCGATTGATGAATCCGCACCTATCTTCCTCAAGAAAATTCAGGAGAAAGGTGCCGAAGTGTACATATTAAGCGCCGGAACAGATTATTATATCCATCACATACTCAACCAATATGAAATTAATAATGTGACCGTACTCTCAAACAACGGGTACTTCGAGAATAAAAACATTCACTTGAACATGAACCCTGAGCACCGTCATTACTCTAATCGCTACGGCATTGACAAAGCAAAGGTTATCCAGGAGCTGAAGGGCAAGTATGAAACCGTCCACTTTGCAGGTGACAGCGAACCTGATTCTCACCCGGCAGTCTATGCAGATCTGACGTTTGCAAAAGATTCCCTGCAGGACCTTCTTAATGAAAGAAACATCCCTTACATCCCTGTCGATACCTTTAAAGACATTCAGAAATACTTAGAATCTAAAGGATGGATGGCTCATGACTAACCCGGTTACGACGATTCCAATCCCAGCCATTCTAGAAATTAAAAACGGTGCTGTCCTGGAACTGGAACCTACCTTGGAGAAGCATGGATTCAAAAAAGTTCTCCTATTATTTGATGATTTTACCTTTCATCAGTATAAGACAGATATAATTCATTCTTTTTCCCACATTGAACCTGACACCGCTTTTTTAAACGATCACCCCAATGTCCAGGGTTTGATCACCTATGCTTTTTCCCTGCCTATGTATGACGTGATCATAGGTGTCGGGGGCGGCGCTCTCATCGATTACGGGAAATATATCAGTTTCTCACGCAGGATCCCCTACATCAGCGCTCCGACTTCCGCCTCGAATGATGGTTTTGCCAGCAGCAACTGTTCTTTAATCATCGATGGAAAAAAGACGACCGTCCCTGCTAAGGTCCCTTATGGAATTGTTGCTGACCTTGATATTATCCAACAGGCTCCTGACAAATTTATTTTGGCTGGCATCGGAGACTTGATGTCGAATATCACGGCCCTTTATGATTGGGAATTTGAAGAAGAGCGTGGCTTTGGGGATGTAAATGCTTTTGCATCCATGCTGAGTAAAAAAGCCGTAAACAGTTTTATTCGAACGCCGATGAATGATATTAAGCATCCGACTTTTTTAAAAGAACTCATCAGCTCTTTAACCATGGGAGGTGCAGCTACCGTAATCAGTGGCAGCAGTGCTCCAATCAGTGGGTCTGAACATCTGATTTCCCATGCTCTCGATCACTATGCGGAGCACCCGCAGATGCACGGAATTCAGGTTGGTATGGCTGCCTACATTATGGCTCACGTACAGAATCACCGGGCAGAACGTATGCAAAAAGTATTCACCCGGACGGGTTTTTTCGAGTATGTAAAGACCTTGGATATAAAGAAGAGCAATGTACAGTATGCGATTGAAAAAAGTCCTCTTATGAAGCCGAACCGTCATACCTTTCTTCATGAGGATTGGTACCGTAAGAAAGCACTACTCCTGTTAGACAATGATGAAATACTTAATGATGTCTTTATTTAGTTAAAAATTCAGGTCTGCCACGGCAATACACCTTACATTTGTACAGGAAAAAGAACCAGCCTCTGAGAGGCTGGTTATTTTCACTACTTTACTTCTCTTCTGCCCCCAGTCTTTCTTCCATTTCAGCAGGGGTGGACTTTCTTCCAAACAACTGAGCTGCGTTGCTTTGAAAAATTTGATTCATCTGGGTATCCGTCATAATTCCCCGCTCCATTAAGTCTGGAAGAATGTGACGGAACAAATGGTCGGGACGCCAATGTTGAAGGAGCTCCAAAAGCGGCTCCGGCATCACAGGATCTCTCCCCCACCAAACATTTACGGTGTCATGGGAAAGAAATAATTGATCTTCATATCCAGAGCTAAGCAGAGCCGAAAGCACAGTCAGGCGCTCTTCATCTGTCGGAGCTCCTACAATCCCCTGCAATCCCCACCGGTCCATTGCAAGATAAGCCCCTTGTTTTAACACGTGTAGATGTTGAGTCAAATCCGTGGTTCCGCACATATGGCCAATCACCATTTTTTTCGGATCTGCACCTTCTTCAATCAGCATCTTCGCCTGTTCCGGCCCCATGGTTCCTTCCTGAGTATGAGTTAAGAGTACAATTCCCGTTTCCTTTTGTGCCTTCACAGCTGCACGAAAGAACATTTGTTCATAGTCTGTAATCACGCCTTTACTGGAAGCAAGCTTGATAATACCCGGTTTAATCCCACTTCCTTCAATCCCATTAGTGATTTCTTCCATGAACAGTTGATAGATTTCCTCCTCTGCTGTACCCAGCTGCTGCCGGAACTTAAAGTATGGTGTTGCCCCCTCCCCTTCATAGTAGTACCCCGTCGCACAAATAATCGTTAATCCCGTTGCTTCCGAAACAGCCTTCAGCAGTTCAACATGACGACCGCATTCGTTAGGGGTCGGGTCGACAACCGTATCAACCCCCTGTTCCTGAATCAGCTTAGCAACTTCAATTCCCCGCTGTTTCTTTTCCTCAAAATCAAACCCGCCTAGAGTCAAGTCGCCTTGAAACCCTGGGTAGCCAAAGAAGAAATGTTCATGGATCAACGTTTTTCCAAGCGAATCTGCACGCACCGGTCCCTGCACGGTTTCAACATACTCCATACATAGATCCTCCTTTTTATTTAGATACCAACCAGTCAGTATGTTTGAGTTAAAAAATAACCCATCTCTAGGATAAGGTTATTTGTCAGAATATTCAAATCATTTTTTGGTTTGGTTTTATTCAAATTTAACGCCAATAATTGAAAAAAGCTGCTTAACATCATGAACAGTAAAGTCTGCATAGCGGCTTTCTTTGTCTCTCTCTGCAAAATAACAGGAATGGATACCGGCATTCTTAGCAGATAAAAGATCCAATTCCCTGTCTCCAATCATGATGGTTTCATCCTTTTCCATATTGTGTTTTTTAACTAAATGTTGGATTGCATCAGGACTAGGTTTCCTCTCAAACCCATCCTCTTTTGTAATATAATCTGAGAAATAGCGGGACAAACCATATTTCTTCAACAAAGCAATTGCTGATTCACCTCTATGTGTATAGAGATAATTGCTCCCTCCAGAATCAGAGATCGACCGGCATATCCTTTCCATACCCTCGAAAGGTTCTGACAGTTCAATTTCTCTTGCTGTTCTCTTGTTATGATAATCTTCAATAAAAATCTCATCAATTGGATACTTTTCTTTATAATGATTTACAGCTGTGGACATTGATATTTTCATCTGCTTCAGGATTTCTTCCAACGGTTCATCTATCCCCTTTTCTTTAAGCAGGTCTTGAAAGATCTGACCCATTATGGGATAGGTATTAAAAAGCGTGCCGTCAAAATCCCACATGACATGTTTAAACATATAAATTCCTCCTCTATATAACGCGGTCGATCTATTTTCCACCACTGCGACTCAAACTTATTATGTAAAAGAGTAGGATCTAAGAGCACGGTCGAATAGCTTCCAGAATCTTCCCTCGTTCAATTGAGTAGCAAACCTGACGTTAGGCTTACCATTTGTTACACCAAGCAGATCTACACTCGTCATTCCATATGTAAATTCTCCTTTAGTCTCTACATCAACTCGTACATGCTTAAAGTCAAAGATCTCCGGCTCAATCAAGTAAGCCGCTGTACAGGCATCGTGTATAGGTCCCGCTTCAAAGCCGAATACGTCTTTATATGTTTTTGAAAAGAACTCCAGCAGTTCCACAACAAATTCAGAAACAGGGTTCCCGATTTCAGAAAGGTTGTCCATCACTTCCCTTGTCGCTAACGCTTGATGGGTTACATCCAGTCCGAACATAGTAATAGGTACGCCGCTCTCCAATACAAGTTTAGCTGCTTCTGCATCCACCCAGATGTTAAACTCCGCTACTGGTGTCCAATTTCCGAACGTGCCTCCTCCCATGAGTACAATTTCCTCAATGCTATCAAGAATGCCAGGTTCCCGAATCATGGCCATTGCAATGTTGGTGAGAGGACCGGTTGGGACCAGCGTTAGTTTCTCCTCCGCATACAGAAGCTTATCAATGATAAGGTCCACAGCGTGTTGATCTACGGCTTGTCTAGAAGGCACTTCAGGTAAGTCCGGTCCATCCAATCCTGTATCCCCATGAATTTCTCCTGCTATCGCCTGTTTTTTTAAAAGTGGCTTTGTCGCTCCCATCGCAACCGGCACATTTGTAAGGCCGATCATATCGCACACTTTGAGTGCGTTCAGGGTATTTTTTTCAACTTCCACGTTTCCAGCAACCGTTGTGATGGCTTCAATAGAAAGCCCGCTTCCTTTAGATGCTGCCAAAATAAGCGAAATAGCATCATCATGGCCCGGGTCACAATCCAAAATTACCTTCTTCTTATTCATACTTCCACCCCTTTGATTACTATGCTTAACAGTTAGAGATTTTAAATTTAAAGAATGGTTTTTTCGATAAAATAATGAAACTGCATGCTCAGCTATTGCTATAGTTGCTATCAAGCTCGTCGGTAATAAGCATGTGACCAGGGGCGTGCGTAATCATGATGGACGGTTTAGCTTGGAGAGCAGCATTCTGGGGTGTCACCCCACAAGCCCAGAAAACGGGTGTCGTTTCGGACGAATTAAAAGTTACCGGCTCTCCATAGTCAGGATTCTGCACATTAGTGATTCCGATATCTTCAGGTGACCCTATATGGACAGGGCTTCCGTGGGATAGTTCAAACCGGTGGGATATATCAAGAGCTTGTTCCACTAAATGGTTCGGTACAGGTCTCATACTTACGACCATATTCCCGCTGAACACCCCGGCTGTTTCTAAGGGTATTGTAGTATTAAACATGGGTACTACTTTTTCCTGTTGTTGATGAAGCAGCGGAATTCCTCCATCTAATAATGCCTTTTCAAACGTAAAGCTGCACCCTATAAGAAAGGTAACAAAATCATCCTGCCAGACTTCCGTTAGATTAAACACTTCTTCTGTAAATTCACCGTTACGATAAATTCGATAACGGGGCAGGTCTGTTCGAATATCAGCGTCAGCCACTTTAGGTGTCGTCTGCCCGGGTTCCATGACTTCTACTATTGGACATGGTTTTGGGTTTCTCATACAAAACAACAAAAAATCAAATGCATACGCTTTAGGCAGCGTGACAAGATTTGTTTGGATATATTTATCGCACAATCCCGACGTTGTCCCCTTTTTTTCTTCCTTACGAAAATACATTCTCTCTTTCTTTGGATTCATCCCACACACGACTCCTTTACAATGATAAGGGGAATAACTGCCCCTCCGATAGTTGATCTTACTCTTCCTTATCAAGCTTATCATAAAGGGTGTCCTGGATTATTTCTAATTTAAAAATGGGTTCTTTCTATCATCTCTCTTTTTTATTTCCTTATAAAAATTTATTGAATGGCTTCCAGCGATTATACAGTCATACTTCCAGCGCATGCCCGATATAAATCAATGAGATTTTCTAAATAAAGGGAGGAAAGGTGCTGTGAAGGGTTTCTTTATGTCCAAAAAAACGTGGAGTATTACTGGAATCATCTTCGGGGTGGTTATCGTTTCTTTAATCAGTTATTCCATTGGGATTACAAGTGCACAAACAGAAATCGATGAGGAAACCTATGATTATGAAGGTGTCGTTCTTAAAATTTCAGAGGCAGAAACCACTCTAGAGGATATTAAAAAAGAAATCTCTGATAAAGAAAGCGAGCGGACGAAAAAGGACCAAATCTTAAAAGACAAAGAAAAAGAAGTATCCAAAGCCTTTTCTATTCTTAAAAAAAGAGATGCCTTGAAGAAAGATTTAGACAAACTAAGTGGTAAAATGGATGAAGCAAAAAAAGAAAAAAGCTCACTGGATACACAGATTAAAGATAAGAAGGCGGAACTTGCTTCTTTAGAAAATGTGATTAAGGAAAAAGAAGCGGTCCCTATTACTCTTACGGCAGGTCAGTTCCTGGCAGGCCATGACTTTAAAGCAGGAAGGTATAAAGCTGTACCTGAAGGCGGTGGAGGAAATTTTGTTGTCTATACGGATCAGGGAGATTTGAGCGTCAACATTATTCTAACCACCCGTGATTACGGTGTGCCTGAATACGTTATGACACTTGGTGATGGATATATCATAGAGGCCGACACACCAGCAAAATTAATCCCGGTAGAATGAACTTTCTTACATGAGAACAAAATAAAGTATCCAAAAAAACAGACCGGGATGATCCCGGTCTGTTTTTTTCTGGGTATCTAAAAAGATCAAGCTATGTTCCTGCATGCATCGGCACATTTAAAGCAAGCATCTGCGCATGCTTGACAGTGATCATGATTATGCTGCTTACAATAGTTTCCACAAGCTTCGCAAATTTTGGCACATACATCCGCTAATTCCTTAGCAAAAGGAGTCCCTCGAACCAGAGCCTGCTCAAGATAAGCACACATATCCGCACACTCTCTGTCCAGACGGATACATTCAGCCATTGCATTGACGTCTTCCTCTTGAAGACATGCATCATAACAATGATTACAAGCTTCCATACACTCATGTAACGTTTTAATAACGGTCTGATATTTTTCATGCGACATTCTTATTCATCCTCCTTATTAAATATGAATCGGCAATCAACAATACACTTCAACAGAGTCAAGATGTTTACAACCCTCATAGAGTAACCCTGGACAGGAACCCTTAAACCAATTATGTACAAATCCACTTCCATAATGAGAACTTTAGTTTAGACATTAGAGAAAGCTGTCTGTTCATGGAGTTATCTTTTAATAGATCGCTAAAGCTTACAAAAAAAGCCTTAAGATGCGTTCGCAGCTGCATCTTAAGGCTTTCAAAAAATTCCTTGTCTAGTTGTTAAGAAACAACATCATATCCCTGCTCTTCAATCGCTTCTGCCATCGTTTCTTTTTGTACGTTTTCATCAGAAGAAACGGTTACGTTCCCTGTATCCAAGTCAACCTGTACTTCTTGAACAATATCGCTTTCATTTAAAGCGCCTTTGACAGCTTTTTCGCAATGACCACATGTCATACCTACTTCTTTCATTTACTCTCCTTCATAATTGCTTTCTGGCAACGTCTCCCAAAATGATGTATCTGCTGACTCAATAGAACCGTCTGCAAGCGCATTAAGAGTCGCTTTCATAGCTGTAACGGCTTGTTGAATTAAGTAACTATTGCTCTTCTGTCCTAGTACATAATCGTCTTTATAATGATCTGCCATTCCCCTCATTTCCAAAAGAAGTGTTGATATTCCATATTCTGCAGCCAGTCCATTCCGGCTGATCGTTTGTGCTGATCCGCCTGGATATTTCGATAGTAATCCATATCCTTTGGCTTCCACCGCATCATACACGACACTTCCCAGTTTTTTGGACTGCTCTCGTACTTCCGGATCTACTTTGTCATTGGTCGGATAAAGAATTGAACCCGAAACCTGCTCCCCGGTGTCACCAAGTGTCACCTGTGTTCCCTGATGATGGAGGTCAATCATGTAATCCGGCTTATATTTTTGTAAAACGTTCTCATGCAGAGCCTTCGTTTCCGGCTGTTTTCGATCTACATGATCCCGGTTTAAGTCGACACCGTTGGCATTATAACGGGTGTGTGTCCCCGATACGTAATCTTCCAGCGAGAAATTGACATCCCCTTCCGCTCCGTCTACATTCAGTCTCGGAGCTATTAAAACGTTGACGTTTTCAAGGATTTCTTTGACATTATGTCCATTCGAAGTTAAGTACTTGATGACTTGAAGAGCACCTTCAGTCGTTAACGTCTCATTCCCATGCTGCTGGGTCAGAAACAAAATCGTCGGATTGTCTTTATTCATCGTTCCAAACTTCGCTAAGTAAAGATCCCTTCCCTTAACGGACTCGCCATAGACCTCCAGTTCAAGAGCCTCGGATCGTTGATCCAGTTTTTGCAGAAAGTCGGTCATTTCTTCGTAACTATGAAGCCGCTCATTTTTTATTGTTTCATGCCCATTAAAATCAGGTCCGTTTGGTCCACTTTCTCCTGCCAGGGTCGTAGTGGTCGGAATAAAGGCACCAGAAGTTAACAAAACACCAGAAAATGCTACCGTCAATAATTTCTTTTTCACAAAATCCCTCCTATTAAATACTTCTTCTACAAAGTACGTTTAATAAAAGCTAAAAGCCTGCCTTTAATAGACAAAATCATCCAAACAGACTAACACTATTTTCCAAATTAAGACAAACGATCCAGCATGATTATTAATCTTCTCCTATCTAGGACCTACGTAAAAAAACTTACATATGTATGACCAAAAAACCGAGAGTAAAATTCCCTCGGCTTGCTCTCATAACTATTAACAATGTGAAAAATTTTCGATTGACCACAGCCCTTAACCAATAAGCATAGCGAGGTAGTTAAAAAAAAGTTAGCAATTCTCATTTTATTCTATATCAGCATCCTGCGAAATAAACAAGTAAGTATGCCTGCCTATCGTTCATCTATATCCAACTAACACAAGTCATTTACTGGACCTAAAAAAAAAACGGACTCCAAGTTGAAGTCCGTTTATAATCTCTTCATTATAATAAAAACATCCCTGCAATACTTGCAGAAAGTAAGTTGGCCAATGTTGCAGCCAATACCGCTTTCAGCCCTAAATTTGCGACGTCCCTGCGCCGGTCAGGTGCCAGGCCGCCGAGTGCACCAATCTGCACACCTATTCCAGACAGGCTTCCAAACCCGGTTAGTGCAAAGGTTGTTACAATTTCTGCTTTAGCACTCAACTCGCCTTTTACTGCGCCAAGGTTTGAAAAAGCGACAAATTCATTGGTGACAATCTTCTGTCCAATGAAACTCGCTGATTTCACAGCCTCTTCCCAAGGCACACCGATGACAAAAGCTAAGGGCGCAAATGCATACCCCAGCAGTTTTTGAATGGTAATGGTGACTCCAAAGGCCCCGCCGATCGCAGCTATAATCCCGTTTAAAAGAGCTAACAAGGCGATAAAGGATAGAAGAATAGCACCAATATTTAAAGCTAGTTTCAAACCCGTAATGGCTCCATTTGCAACAGCATCAAAAACATTTGCCGTATCATCCTCATCAGGACGAACATCTTCAATATATTCACTGTTGGGTTCTGTTTCAGGTACAATGATTTTAGCTAAGACAAGAGCTGCCGGGGCAGCCATAAAGGAAGCAGCTAATAGATATTCGACCTTTATTCCAAGCAGGGAATAGCCAACTAAAGTAGATCCGGCAATGGAGGTAAACCCTCCAGTCATTACTGCAAATAATTCGGATTTTGATATACGGGAAATAAATGGGCGGATCAACAGCGGAGCTTCTGTCTGACCGACAAAAATATTCCCAGCGGCATTAATGCTTTCGACTTTCGTCGTTCCTAATACTTTAGATAAGAAACCGCCGATCATCATAATTACTTTTTGCATAATTCCTAAATGATAGAGGACCGCAATGAGTGAACTGAAGAAAATAATCGTAGGAAGGACTTGAAACGCAAACATCATTCCGATGCCCTCATGATTAATCAGAGGCCCGTAAAGAAATTCAACCCCTTCTGTCGTGTAGCCGATTAATTGACTTACACCAGATGACATAGCATCTAGCAAATGTTCTCCCCAACTTGTTACAAAGACTAAGAATGCAAAACCAATTTGTATAGAAAGACCGCCAATGACGGTTCTCCAGTTGATGGCTTTTCGATTTGTTGAAAATAAAACAGCTAAAGAAAAGATGGTAAACATACCACCCAATCCCCAAAGAATGTTACTCATGATGTTCCTCTCTTCCTCTTAGATGTAAAAGATTTTTATAAGTCATTTTTATTTTAAAAAAGGAATCATACCACCCTAAGAAGTACATTTCAATGGGAATTTTCTATGTAAACCTTATCATAATAAAAAGATCCGCCCCCTTTTCACAGGTGACGGATCTTTTTGTGTTATTTATTTTGTCGGGCCAGATTTGTCATGTATTCAAAAAATGCGTCACGTTCAACTTCATAGACAAGATTGATTTCTCTTCCGTTATCATCTAGCTCTGTTCTTCCCTGACTTGCGCCGGAATCATGTACAATGCTGTTTACTTTTTTCTTCTTGACTAACCCATCATTTCCAACCGTAGTCGTCGTCAACACATCCCACAGGAAATAAGTAGAATTGGTTTGATTGTGAACAAGAGGCGGGACCATAGCGTAACATTGTCCTAAGAAGTCAATGCCCAGGTCCTCTCTTTGTGACGCCCACATCTGTCTTACATCAGGTGTTAGGGGAACCATATTGGTACTTTCTAAAGCAACTAGATCGATAGTGATGCCGCTTTCCCATACTTTCTTTGCAGCTTCAGGGTCCCAGAATGCATTCCATTCTGCGGTTCCATCGTGCTCGGGTTCTTCAACATTCCCTACTTCAAGGAACGTCCCGCCCATCCAAACTAGTTTTTCAATCTTTTCTTCTATGTCCGGAGCCTCTTCTAAGGCACGAGCGAGGTCCGTTAACGGTCCAATGAAAACTAATGTCGTTCTCTCGTTACTATTTCTTAGTACATCAATTAAATGTTTATGAGCTGGAAGCGCTGCTAGCTCTGTTTTAATTGTCGGTTCCTCATTTAGTAAAGGCAGAGCATCTACATAAAAAGCATGCATGCGCCATTCTTTTGGAAAAGGATTTTTCCCACGGGAATTTGAAGCAGCTACTTCCACTTGACTTCCGTTTCCAAAACGATCAATAATTTTCCGGCTGGCGTATTGAGCCGGCTCTAAATAACAATCAGCTGGAATGACCCCTACTCCGGTCAATTCAACATCTTCCATTTGTAACAACAAAAATAAAGAGATGAGATCGTCGACTCCCCCATCATGATTTAAATAGACTTTTTTACTCATAAACTTATCTCCCCTTTACAGATCTCCTGACAAATAATATAAGTAGACAAAAAACCTCTTCCCTAAAAAAGGAAAGAGGTTGTATGGGACTTATATAAAGCCGCCACGATCTTATCTTTCCTTATAGTCCGGCTTTTCATGGCAGCCGGGTAGAGACTTGTGGACCCTATTTCCACATTTATATAAGGATTACATATAAAATTTGATTGATTCGTATTCTAGCAGAAGGAATGGACAAGAACAAGGAAATCCCTATTGTCTAAGTATTTTAAATACTCCGCTTATTTTGGAAGGGATGAATTAGTTCTCTTTGTTTTTTACAACCTGCTTTACTCAGCTTAATTCTTTTAGAAGGGGCTTAGGCAGAAGGATGGATCGATGAAAAATAAAGTTTGAGGTCGATGCCACTTTTTCAGGATGCATCTGCAATACAAAAAGACTCAAAACAAACGTTTTGAGTCTTTCTCCCCTTATGATTCCCTGTAGGATGCCTTTTTATTGTAACTGTCTTTGGTTGAATTTCTTCCTGATAGAAACCAGCCGCCAACAGCGATAGAGAGCAGGACTGTCCAAAAAATAATCGTCCAGGCTAAGCCATGAGCGAAGTGCTCATCCAACACGCCGACTTCTTTATGGGAAAGTGTGATCACAGCCAGCTTCACTCCAACCCATGCCACAATTAAGTAGGCAGTGGTTTCTAAGCTTGGTCGTGTTTCCAATAGTTTTACAAACCATGTAGCTGCAAACTTGATTAAAATCAAACCGGCTATACCTGCTATAATAACAACGATAAATTTACCGCCGTCCATCCCGCCAAACTCCGGCAGTGGTGAGTTTGGTAACGCCAGGGCTAAGGCAACAGCAGCGAGTATGGAATCAATTGCAAAAACTAGATCTGCCGCTCCAATTTTTAGTACAGTCGGCCAGAAACCTTTTCCGGAAGTCTTTTCTCCCTGTTCATCGGATTCATCTTCTGATTTACCAAGAATATTTTTAAAGCCTAAATAAATCAGGTAAGCAGCTCCAATCGCCTGCACCTGCCATACATTGGCAATAAATGAAATGGCAAAAAGAGCTCCAAATCTAAAAATAAAGGCACCGATAATTCCATAATTAATGGCTCTTTTCTTCTCATCCTCGGGTAGATGTTTAGCAATAACCGCCAGCACTAACGCATTATCAGCAGACAGCAGTCCCTCAAGACCAATGAGGATTAATAACGTCCACCCATATTCAATCCAAATAGAATCCACAATTTTTCCCCTTCCTGAAACTAAGTAATACGCCCAATCCAAACCATAGAAAAAAGCGCAAAAAAAGACCTTCACCCCGTGGCAAAGGTCTTGCTAGCAACATCAAAGTCGCCAGTAGCACCGAGAGGTATCCCCTCTGTAATGACGACACTACTGTTAAAGCTACTCCCCTTATTAACTATATGAACTATACCAAAGTTTCTTATCGTTGACAATTAGACGACACACAAAGAAGGCTTCCCAGCTAAAACCTTCGATACTTCTTTTGCCACAAGCACCGATGTGCGGACCTGGGACTCTTCTGTAAGGCCGGCTATATGGGGAGTAAGAACAGCATTCGATAACGAAAGGAGCGGATGGTATGGATCAATAGGTTCAGATTCCAGTACATCTATAAAAGCACCTCTAATCCCCTCGTTTCTTAAAGCTTCTGCTAAAGCATGTTCATCGATAACGCCGCCTCTGGCTGTCTGAATCAAATGAGCACTTGGTTTCATTATCTGCAAGGCTTTTCGATCAATAAGACCTCTTGTTGAATCGTTTAACGGTACATGAAGAGAAACAAAGTCAGAAGCAGCCAGCAGCTCATCCAATGATGATTGAAGTACGACACCTGTTTCAGATATGATGTAATCATTTTCAGTAATAGAAGGACCATAACCTATTACATCCATTCCAAAAACCTGCGCTCGTTTTGCTACACGATGAGCAATTTCCCCGAGACCGATCAGTCCGATTGTTTTCCCGTACACTTCTTCCCCGGTATGTAATTTCCTGTTCCAATTCCCATTATGTACATCTTCGCTGGCTTTAGCGAAAGACCGGTTCGATTGGAGAACGGCACTCATGACGTATTCAGCTACAGACGTGGCGTTCGCATGTTTCGCAAAAACAACAGGAATGCCTTTCTCTTTGGCAGCAGTTATATTTATATTATCCAGCCCTACCCCCAGACGCCCTATGACCTTTAGATTCAATCCCGCTCGTAAAAGCTCTTCATCCACCTGGGTCTGATTTCGAATAATCAATCCGTCAAAATCAGCCACTTTTTTTAGTAAGCGTTGGCGGTCCTGCCCAAGATTTTCATCATATTCAACATCAAACCCCTGTTCCTCAAGCTCTGCTATTCCTTCTTCCCATATGACTTCGGTTATTAATAACTTCATTTTTCTTCCCCCTTTACGATTCCTTCTTATCCTCTATTTTGTTTAATCGGTTGGATAAGTACTAACTTATCACAATTTCCTATAAGTAAAAACAGGTGTGCCTGCAGACCTGAATTCCAGGTAAGAAGGTTTGTATGAAATCAACATTAAGGTTTAACAGAGGCATTTTATAAAAGTTCCAGGCCCCTCCCTTATGTGAAGTCATTTAATTAACAACAAAAATCATAGGGATGTAAAGGCAGAGAGGCCGGATAGATATAAGAGGGCTGATAGTCTGGTTCCTTCCAGTGCCAGGCCGCCAGAGCTGCAGCACACGCATCGATGGTATGACTTTCCTTCGAGAAAGACACTGGGATTTTATACATAAGTTGAGCTGGGAAAAAAAACCTCAGCAGTTGTTCCCGCAAATCTCTATCTTTTTTATATTCCAAAAATTCCTGGATTGGATTTTCTAATCTGGACCCTATAGCTGCTCCAGGATGTACCTCAACGATATGAATCGGATGAACGGTTTCTAATTGTTCAAGCTCTCTTGTCAATCGTATGCCTCTTAAAGTCAAGTACACCATCCGGGTCATGGTAGGCGTCATAATGGATCCAGATTTCATTCCCATTTCTTGTACAAACTTTCTAAACGCGCGGTCCTGTTCCCTGTCGCCGCCCCCGTCCTCATAAGAAAGCGGGGCATCCATACCGATGGTCACTTCGCTTTTAGACCCAAGTTCTTCGATAAATGTAAGTATATCTCTATCACTCGCAGGGGTGATATGATCCTTGTAATAGAGTTCACGGCTTACTTCTTCAAACCATACTAAAACGGTATCTGTTTTATTACTCGGCCCAGAAAGGTCGATTCCAATATAATCCACGCATACCCTCTCCAATAAATTAATTACCTTTATCAAACCAGATATGAGGAAAAGAATCTACTAATCTATTTTAAAGAGACCTGGAAAACTGGTTAGATATGGATAATAACGGGAATATACCTTATGAACTTTGGAAAAATTACTATTTTAGGAGGATAGGATATGTCTGCAAAAAAAGTATTGATTGTAACCGGTGATGCAGTCGAAGCTTTAGAAGTCTATTATCCATATTTCCGTTGTAAAGAAGAAGGATTTGAGGTGGATATTGCTGCGCCTCATCAAAAGAAACTAAATACGGTCATCCATGATTTTGAAGACTGGGAGACCTACACAGAAAAGCCGGGATATAAAATTGAATCGAACAAGACATTTGCTGATGTCGACCCAAGCGATTATGATGCATTGATTATCCCTGGCGGCCGTGCTCCTGAACATATCCGGATGAATGAGGAGCTTCCAGGAATTGTCCGTCATTTCTTTGAGGAAGTAAAGCCAATTGCTGTGATGTGTCACGGAAGTCTTGTCTTAACAACTATTCCAGATGTTGTTAAAGGACGGAAAATGAAGGCTTATCAAGCGTGTAAACCGGAAGTAGAGAGTATAGGTGCTCAATACGTCGACGAAATGGATTTTGTGGATGATAATCTTGTCTCTGGACATGCCTGGCCGGATCTACCTGCCATTATGAAGGAATTTGTAAAGCAGGTAAAAGGTACAACCGTTAATACGTAACATAAAATCATAAAAAAGCCCCTGACCACCTATATTGGAGATCAGGGACTTTTTTTACAATTATTGAGGTGGATAGATTTCCATCTTATTCCTACACTTAGATACTATATGATTACTGCAAGGACCCTTATCTTGTGACAGGAAATGAAACGCCTGTCAGACGTTCGGACTCTTCCCATAGCTTTTCTGCATCGAGAACATCGAAGGCTTCTGTTTTGGGCTTCACGATGACAGGATCCCCTTTCATTTCCATAAAGCCGGAAGGACCTAAATAACGTCCGCCTTCAATCGAAGGATCGGTAGCAGCACGAATGCCCGGCAAAGCTCCTTGCGAGGCGCTCTGTGTCATCATACGAAGAGGACGGCTGAGTATTTTAAAGAGTAGTTTGTCTTCTATATGCCTGGAAAGATTAGTTTGAGCTCCGCCGGGGTGCGCAGCCAAACTTTTGACGTCGAGTCCTTCTTTTTCGATACGTCGCTGAAGTTCATACGTGAATAGAAGATTGGCAAGCTTTGATCTGCCATAGGATTTCATAGGTGAATATCCCTTACCTTCTTCAAACATCAAGTTATCGAAGTCCATTTTCCCTGACTTGTGAGCGTTACTGCTGATGTTGACGACCCTCGAATCATCTGTTGCTTTCAAACGATCAAACAGCAGGGATGTCAAGGCAAAATGCCCGAGGTGATTAATCCCAAGTTGTAATTCGAATCCATCCTTAGTTCTGCCATATGGAGTCGTCATGACACCGGCATTGTTTAATAATATATCCAACCGATGATAGTTCCTGTTGAAAGTTTCAGCAAACTCTTTAACTGAATTCAAGTCTTCTAAATCTAAAGACATCACATCAATGGCAGCTTCCGGATACAATCGCAAAATAGAATCCCTGGCCTTTTCACCTCTCTCAAGTGACCTTGATGCCATTATGACGGTGGCCCCTTTAATAGCAAAAGCTTTAACCGCTTCATATCCAAGTCCGCCATTTCCTCCTGTTACAATAGCTATTTTGTTCTTTAAAGATGGAATGTCTTCCATTCCCCAATGATTTAAGCTCATTTTCCCAGCCCTTTCTTCTTCATACTAATATACTGTTTACTTGTAATTACATACCCTGCACAGCGGATGTTATTCATTCACCCGAAATTATCCGCATACAAAAAGCGATGTCTGCCTTATCAGACACCGCTTTTCATTAGATTTTTTCGCCATGGAGCGCTATTCGGTCACATCATCTTCATGAACCGTATACACAACAAGACGTTTATCATGAGTCCCTGCTTGTTTATTGAATTCCCCTGTGCATGTAATTAAATTGAGCTGACGCCGATAGGAAAAACCAAAGATTTTATTGAGGGGTGCTTCTTTACGGTCATAGCTCTCAGATTTCTGTACAATAAACGTCTGCTTCTGACCCTCAGCGTCTGTAACATTAATTTTATCTCCCGGATTCAAATCCTCCAGGTGATAAAACACAGCCGGACCTGTTTTACTATCTACATGACCTGCCATAACAGAACTACCCTTTTCACCTGGCAGGTATCCGTCCTGATACCAGCCTACGCCATCAATACTCTTCGGTTCTCCCATCTGCCCGTTTTCATATCTTCCCACTTCTTCAATATCTGCCTGAACGTTAATTGCAGGTATGCTGATAGAAGCAGGTACGATAGCTGTATTTTCCATCTTACCTGTATTACCTGCTGACTTAACAGAACTGGAAGACTGGTTATCTAAAGCTGCTCTTAAATCTGTTTTTGACCCAACATCTGCCTCCTGTCCGCTCTTAACGCCTGCTTCAGATTCTTGAATAGTGGAACAAGCGAATAAAAACAGGAGCAAGAACAAAGGAAGGAGTTTATACATTCAAACCACCCGCCTCTCTATCGTAAGCAACCCCTGGTAGTTTGACCAGAGGTTGGTATGTTGAATGGGTTATGCCTGGTTATTCTTACGTCGCACACCTACTACTACTGCAGCCAGTGCCGCTGCCATACTGGCAAATGCAATCATCCAAGCATTTAAGCCACCTTCTTCACTCATGCCGCCCATACCCGTTTTTGGCATTTCAGTCGGCATGTCACTCGCAAACATTTCAGGATTTTGATTCACAATCGCACCTGACAGCCCTTCACCTACCCCATACATATGAGCATAAGCTTTACGGACCTCTTCATAAGCCATGTCAAAATCACCCTCGATATAATTATCAAAAGCACCCGTCAGCTGGTTCACGTGCATTTGAAGACCTTCCGCTGTGTTCTCTGCTTCCAAACCACCTTCTGTCGCGGTATCAAGGAACTCTGAAAAATCTTTGCGATAGCCATCAAGAGCCGTCAGCGCCTGTTCTTTGGCTTGATCATCTTCATTAACAGAAGCTTGAACATAATCAACAAAGAAACCTATGTGCTCTGACCACATCTCGTTAAACTGTTCCCCTGCTTCTTCTCCATACACAGAAGCAATGGCTGCTGTAAGATCTTCTGTGTTATTATTTAACGCTCCTGCCGCTTCTTCAAAATCTTCTGCTCCGTCGCCGCCTTTCTGCATAGCAAGCACAGCTAGAGCAGCATGCTCAGAAAGCAGGTGGTTTAAGTCCGCACGAAGGTCTGCCGCTGGAGTAGCCGGGCTGGTGTTTTCAAACTTATCCGGGAATTGGTTGGTAATGGCTGTAGACAACCCTTTTCCTACCCCATACATATGATCAATGCTCATACGTAATTTTTCATAAGCTTCATCAAAGTTACCTTCTTCATAATTGTCAAAAGCTCCAATTAATTGGTTGACGTGCATTTGAAGACCTTCAGCTAAAGCAGAAGCTTCAAGACGTTCGTCCGTAGCGGTTTCCAGGAATTGAGAAAAGTCCGCTCTGTAGTTGTCTAAATTATTCAATGCTTCTTGACGTCCTTCTTCATTATCTTCAGCCGTTGCTTTTACGTAATCAACGAAATAGCCGATATGTTCCGACCACATATCATTAAATTGCTTCCCTGCTTCTTCACCATACACAGAAGCGATCGCACCCGTCAGATCTTGTGTATTCGCTTCTAATGCACCAGCCGCCTCTTCAAAGTCTTCCGCCCCTTGAACGCCCTTCTGCATAGTTACAACAGCAAGATACGCATGTTCAGATAAGTACTGATCAAGAGTTGCTCTTAAGTCAGCTGCCGGCGTCGATACAGTGACCTTGTCCATATTGGTATGATTTCCGTGATCATCTGCAAAAGCGGGGCTTGCTGTCGGGATTACTAAAGCTGCGGATAAAGGCAGAGCTACAAAAGTTTTTTTCCAATTCATTTTAATGTTCATTTCTACATCCACTCCTCTAAATTTTTTAATTCACTAAGCTAACGAGAGGAGTTTCATTTTGGATCACAAAAAACCTAAAAAAACTTAAAAAATGTATAATTATCTATACAGGACTCTATTAAACAAAGCGCTATTACTCCTATTACTTAAGCTGCCAGCCACTTAAAAGAAAGTATGAAATATTTTCGCATCTAGATCTATTGCATGAACCCAATCAGAATAGAGGAGATCGTATATTCTATAAAGATAGGACATAACGGTTTTGCAGAATATTAAACGGAGGTACCATATGAAAAGTAATAGGAAAGAAAGAAGCCGTTGCGATGACTAATGAAAGTTACGTTCCTCAAGTCAAGGACGGGAAGATTAAGTCTGGTAATTTGTGGGTCCTGGATGCTTTTGATACTGACATGATTATGAACGACGTAAAAAGAATGAACTTAAATACGGTAAATGTTCCAATCCGAGTAGATATTCCCAGCCGGACTTCACTAACGATGGTCATAAATGAACAGCAGAAAGCAAAGGCAGTCAATGTGATCAATGTATTAAATGAAAATAATATTCATGTAATATTAGAGCCTTTCCCTTTTATTCAAGGAGGGAGATATGGGGAAACAGAATGGAACCCTTCTAACAAGAAAGAATGGTTTGTCAAATGGCAGACAGGTGTAATTAACCCATTGATCGAAGACATTGCCAATGTGTACGATATTTGGGGATTTAACATTTCTTCTAATTTAGTACAATTAGAATCTATGGAAAGTGAATGGATTCAAATGATCCAAAACACGAAAAACCAATATAATGGTAAGGTCATTTTAAGAACCAACTGGTGGTACACAGCTGTTTGGAGTCAGGAAACTCAGAACAAATTTGTAGAGAAAATCAATAGGGAATACTGGAAATATGTTGACTTTATTTCTACAGATGCCTGGTTTGAAATTACAAATACAGCTGTTCCAGATGTTACTGAAATTAAAGAGCGGTTAAAGTCAACCAATGTTTATAATAGAAACCAAAATGTATTAGAAGAGATCAATAGATTTCATGAGGTGACAGGAAAAGATATATTTTTTGGGGGATTCAACATTCCCGCTCTGCAGTACGGGCTGCAATTTCCCTGGAACGAAGAAGTTTCAAATGTTAAGTCACCGGAAATACAAGCAAACGGTTGGCAGGCCTACAGGGAATCTCTGGAAGATCTTGACTATTTCTTAGGCTTCTCCGTCTGGGTTATTGGAAATAACGATCCGAACTACTCTTATAGAGTGCAGGATGGTACCGTAGATATTATTCATGACTGGTTTTACGAAGAAGGCTGTTCAAGTGAAGAAATGGAAGAGCTGAAGAAGGAAATCGAACGATTAAATGCTGAAAATCAATCTTTAAAGATTATGAGTAATCAATTAAAAATTGAAAATGTCAGTCTACAAGATCGTAATGATTTATTAGAGAACACCATCAATGAAATTAAGAATTTACTCAATGATATTTAAGTCAAATGGCCGGAATACTTTTTGTACACATCCACATGGACAAACGTTCATCAACGGCTATCCCGCATCTTTCCACAGACGGATACGAATGGTAAGATGCACACCGCTCCTGTTCCGAATAAATTAAAAAACCCCTGCACATACATGCAGGGGTTTTTCATAATTTTAACCTATAATTCTGACTGAAGAACAATATCACCTTGAGGGGTTGTATTATTCGGCTGTGGTTCTTTCGATACAGCGATCGCATCCCAAGATTTATTTCCGTCTTCCTCAAGGGTAAATGTAACGGCACCGTTTCCGGAAGCATCCGTCATAAAGGACCCGGCAGGCTCAGGGGTCTCTCCATCAATCAGCCATACTTGATACACTTCATCCCCTTCAAGTTGAGCCAGATCCTGCACTTGGATAAGAAGCTCCTGACCAATCTTCCGTTCAATCAAGGTGGCCAGTCCTTCTCCTCCACCCTCTCCTGTCGAAGCAAGTTGTGTGCGCTGTGAAGGTTTGACTGGAGAAGACTGATCTGTCTGCCTCTCTTGAAGTTCTGATAAGGCTACTTGAATGTCTGTAAGGTTTGATTCCAACTTTTCGTTTTGAGAAGCAAGCTGGTTTAATTGGATACCAGTAAATACATTCACACCAATAGAAAGCAATAACCCTGCAGCAAGCGCACCTGCCCAAGCCTTCCATTTACCCGTTCGAGCGTTCTTTTCTATTCTCAAAGGTTCATCAGACTTGGAATCCTCTTCTGAGAAAACTTCATCCAGAACACGTTCTCTCATACCTGGAGGTGGAGTCACTTCATTCATATAAGATGGGATGTCCCCCATAAGATCTTCTAATTCCTGCAGTTCCTCCTGACAATCAGGACATTCATTCAAATGTTTCTCAAACTCCTGTTTTTCTTTATCTGTGAGTTGATCGTTTATATAATCTATTATTTTACCGCAATATTTATCGTTCATGGACGATCCCACCTTCTTTCTCTAGATGTTCACGCAGCTTCTTTAAGGCTAAGCGTACTCTACCTTTGACCGTTCCTAACGGGATGTCACACTTTTCAGCGATTTCCCGCTGGGATAACCCTTGAAAATAAAACAAACAGATCATTCGCTGCTGTTCATCCGGCAGTGTATCTATGGCATTACGCAGCTGATCGCGTTCTTCTTTATCTTCAATGACTTGTTCCACCCCGGGCAGATCTTCATTTAGAGAGTCTCTTCCATCCCACTCCACTTCTTGTACCTTCTTCTTTCTTAGAAGATCAATGGATGCATTGCGGGTAATAGTCAAAAGCCAGCTTGAGAACTTCCCCCGTTCTTTAACATAATGCCCGGCACCTCTTCCACGCCACAACTTTACAAACACATCCTGCATCACTTCTTCCGCTGCCTGCTTATCATTCGTCATCCGATAAGCAAAGGAGTACAGTAGTTTTTCATAACGGCTGTAGAGAGTTTCAAGGGCTGATTTATCTTTGGTCTTTATTAGCTCATATAATTCCAAATCTGTCTGTTTCGCCATTCAAGAATCTCCTTTTAAATCCATGGTTCTCCAATTATATCTTTTTTGATCAAATCCTTCACGGTTTATTAAGCATACGTATAAAAAAAAGAAATGGATGTGCCCTTTATGTAAAAAGTTATTAAAGACTATTTTCTTTATATTTCATCACAGATCACTTCAGGATTATCAAAAAGAAACACTATACTGCAGGGCAGTATAGTGTTTAGTAAATCTACTCATTTAAAGTAGTTGAGGAGATTGCGTCATCACTTCTTTGTTTTTATACTAATAATACGTCCCGTATCCGTGATGGAATCCAAGACCAGGTGAATAACCGCTGTGTCCATGGTGATACCCGTATCCAGGTACGTAGCTGCCATGCCCGTGATGGTACCCGTATCCTGGAACATACGTACCGTGCCCATGGTGATAACCGTACCCCGGAACATACGTACCGTGCCCATGATGATAGCCGTACCCCGGTACATAGGTGCCGTGTCCATAATGATAGATTCGATCCAAGCCGATCGCTCCCTTCCTTCTCCCCATAGGTTATGTGCCCCTGTAAAAAGGTGTCTGGGCTCTAGAAAAAGGAATTAACAATCATAAGTATGAATTCGGAAGGCAGCAACGCCACTTACACGAGTTTTAGATATAGAAGGGGACGTTCCCTTCACTAAGACTCCCCCGGTTGTAATCTCCTATGAAAGCGGCCCTCAAATGACCGATCCCCAAGGGAATAAGAAGCATTACTATCTTATCATTAAAGAGCATCCTATTTACTCTGTTTGAATGAGCCGTTTTTCCAACTCCCTGCGCAAGCCCTTATTCGAATGCACTTTCCAGAGACGTGCTCGATTATAGCGTTGGATCATAATGAAAGGCAGGTTAAATAACAAAGCATAAGCCACCATAATCCATCCTGCCCATACTGGATTAAACAAAAAGAAAAGAGGGGCAGGAAGTATCTGAAGCCAATGCGATATTTCCGAACGGTTAGTCATCAGATAAAAGATTTCCGTCTGTTCAGGATCTCTAATAGACATGGCTTTTTTCCCTCGTCCCTTATTCATCCATTTTCTAGCTTCAGGTAGGCGGTTCTTCCACTTCTTAATATAAAAATGTTCATAGAACCTCCCATGTTTTTCCCATTTACACGGCGAAAATACTCGAGAAAACATTTGAATAAACGATGGTGGAGACAGAAAAACCATTACACTGATTGTCAGGTGGATGACTACCCATACAGCAATATTTATCCATACCATCATGATGACTCTCTCCTCTTCCTTACAATCTGTCGTCCTTTCCACATCGTCTCTTTAATAAAGAAGGTTTTCAGAAGAGAATAGATAAATACAAGTACAAAGAAAAAGAAATAGAGAGGAAATAAGAGACCGTCATACCACCGGAAGTTCCCGATCTGTTTCCACGTGCGGTACAACCACAAAGCCAGTAGTCCATATCCAACAAATCCCCACCATCCAGTTGATTCAATGTTTATAAGGAATGAAAGAACAAGAGTAATCCAGACAATATTGACACCTGTCATTCCAAGGGACGCGGTCTTAGCACCGGAAGCAAAACTTTTTGACCACCCATTAATGACAGCTTTTAGATCTGCTTCATACATTCGCATGTTAACGGCGTTCCTGCCACTGAAGGCAGATGTGAGCATTCCTCTGGACTGCGCGTGCTTTGTAAATGCCAGATGCTCTACGATTTCATCACTGATCGAGCGATGACCGTCCAACTTCCAATAGGTTTCTGTATGAATGGCCAGGCAGGGACCAAATCCCCCTTGAAAGCCTTCTTTTTTCCGGATCATAGCAGTAATCCCTGAGGAAGCGAAAACAACCAAATGGAAGACAGCCGACAACTTCTCCCAAAACGAATTCATATAATGATAAGGATGAACGGTAATCAGCGCACCCTTTCCTTTTTTGTACAACTCATTAATAATCGATAAATCACCACCCGGAGAAAACCACGTATCCGCATCAACAAAGAATAAAGCTTTGCCATTTGCTTGTTTTGCTCCGTTATAACAGGCCCACGATTTCCCCATCCATCCTTCAGGAAGAGGGGGATTGCTGATTACCTTTACTCCATAGGCCTCTGCCGTTTTCATTGTAAGATCTTCAGAATGATCGTCCACGACAATAATCTCCCTGCCTGGTGAATCGGCAGATAAAAGAGACGGGAGCAGCCGTTTAAGGTTATTCTCCTCGTTCCTTGCCGGAATGATAATGGAATAAGACCTTTTATAATTATCACTCTCTTTAGGGAAAGTGACCTTCTGCCAAAAAAGAATCACGGTCGATAGTACAGCCAATACAGCAAACCACACCTGTCGTCACCTCTTCTCAAACATATACATAAAATTTATAACTTGTTTTAATTTTAGCCCTCACCCTTACTGGATATTCATAAGAAGCGGATTAGTCAAGGATCTCAAGGGGTACAATGAATGAAAAAAGAGGTCTTATATGCTTTCTACATTCATTGCAAGATTACTGCGACTTTTCCCCAATCAGGCAGAAAAAACACCTATGGTTCCCATTTATGATGTAAAAAAGAGAGAAGATATCATCGTAGATACGTCTGTGGAACCCACTTTAATCACGGTTTATTACCCTTATACCAGCATAGATAAAAACCACCCTGTCTACATTAATTTTCACGGTGGTGCTTTTATTATGAATGACAAGGAAATGGACGACCCCTACTGCCGCTTTCTAACTAAACAAACAGGGTGTGTAGTCTTTAATATCAACTATTCAAAAGCACCTGAGTATCCTTTTCCCAAACCCATTGAACAGAGCTATGAAATTCTCCAATGGATTAAGAAAAATTCAGATATGTTGAATATTGACCCTCAAAAAATCATGGTCGGAGGACAAAGTTCAGGTGCAAATATTGCTGCAGCGCTCTGCCTTCACCTCAAAGAACATGAGGAGGACCAGCCTCTCCTACAAATATTGTCCTATCCGATGCTGGATTTCGTCACCCCTCACGCAGATAAACCAGAACCAGATCCATGGCGTGCTAAATACCCCCAGCCTGCCAATTTTCTAAACAAGTGTTATGTACCTGAAAAAGCACAAGCCTCGCACCCCCTTGCCTCCCCCGTGAGAGCTGAAAGAGTCGATAGATTGGCAAGTGCCCTTATCCTTATTGCTGAATATGACGCGTTCAGACCAGAAGCTGAGTATTATGCTGAGAAGCTGAAAGCAGCACAAGTAAGGGTTAAAGATGAAGTATTCCGCAATTGCTATCATGCCTTTACGCATCTAGGTCCTAAAGAAAAAGCTATGGAAGCATGGAATTTAATTGCTGATGAAATAAATGAGGTAACTGGTGGACTGCAGAAAAAAGCTCTGTGAACCATCGCAAATTTAATTCTTACAGAAATGGAAGCTTATGTATAATTAACAAAAAGAAGAGTGCTTACAGCCAGCACTCTTCTTTACGTTGAATTTAGAATCACTTTTCACTTAGAGCAATCTGCAGGCCGATTATACCCAGGACAGTTCCTTGAATGACATTTAACTTTCCTGCTACTTGTGTATTTCTTATCAGCAAGGAACGTATCTTATCTGACAGCAGACTGACCAGTACAAATACACCAAAAGCCTGAAGCAGAAAAATGCCGCCAAGCAGCGTCATCTGCAATGGAACGTAACCTGAAGAACGATTAACAAACTGGGGAAGCAGGGCTAAGAAAAAAAGAGATACCTTCGGGTTTAAAATGTTCATTAAAATCCCTTTTTTATACAAGGAATTATATGTAAGACTTTTCTGTCCTTCTGAAATTAAAGTGGACCCTTTATCACGGAAAGACTGCCACGCCAAGTAGAGTAAGTAAACCGCGCCAGCATATTTGACTACATCAAACGCTATAGCAGATTGGTAAATAACCGCTGAAACACCGAGTGCTGCAGCAGAGATATGTACAATTAACCCTGTACACAACCCAAGCGCTGTTATAATTCCCGCCTTCTTATTTTGGGAGATGCTTTGCGCGATGACAAACAAAATATCAGGACCTGGACTGAACGTAAGTAAAAGTGCGACGCCTAAAAAAGATAAAAGTACTGAAAGGTCCATATCCTTTCCCCCTTCAAGCTTATGTGTTAATTTTATGCCCTCTTCCCAGATGTTTATTATTCTATGAATCAATTTTACTATCCTATTATTATAGACTATTATTATAGACGATTAGAGCAATGTTATGTTGATTTATCCTCTACATTTAATATAAATCATGAATTCATTTTCCGTTTCCATAACAAAGCTTCCTGCTCCAAATTCTGCACATAGCGGTATTTTCCATCACTGTACCCTTCAATATCTTTAGGAAATTGACAAGCCAGACTTTCCTTCAATTCTCCATACTCTATCCGGTCCTTTTCGTGTACAACCAGATAATCCCGCACTGCAAGATGGCGCTCAAGTTCATAATAGTTGTCATATTGGAAGAAATGTAGTTGATGGGTCCTGCTTATCCCGCCCTTCCTGAAATACCTCCTTCCTTCTATACCCAGCTCTCCAAGGGGCTCATAACCTATATCCATCACCTTTTCATTAAATAGATCAACTTTCGTAATATCTTTTACTACCGGCATGATATCAATAATGGGCTTAGCCTTTAATTTTGGTACCGCTGTACTTCCGATATGATGGATTTCAACTAGTTCATCCTTAAACATATCTCTAATGATTTCTTTTTCTTTCTGAAATAATCGAGCCCAGTTTTCGTCATATTCTGTAACTGTAATGTTCAATGCCCGGTTAACCATTTTATGACTGCCTCCATTTCGTTTTCCGACTAATATAAGCTCCAAACTTTAGACCAATTGATAGAGTGCGAATTGTCATTCTGAAACTTTAGCGTATGATTAAAAACAACTCTCAAATTCTTGAGTCCATTATTTGCAAAAAAACTACTTCCTGATTGACTTCCAAAAAACATAGAACTGTTATAACGGCTGCTTTTTCTATTCATCTACCCCTATACTATTGAGCAGACGAAAAAATATCAACGGTTCATTAGTATTTGTAACTATTCAGCAACAATATAAAACCACGGCCCTTATTTGAAGGACCGTGGTAGTTATAAGTTAATTTACAGTAAGTGAGACATTGTCAATTACGATTTCATGCTTTTCTCCAAACTGCCCCATTAAAAACTTCAAGGAAGTCATATCATCTGCCGTCATATTAAACTCAAACTCATAGGTTTTCATTTCAGTACTTAAAGCAGCTTTCTTACTGAGGTATCGATGATACGCAGCATTTTCCAACGTTACCTCTATCTCTCTTGCTGATGTGGAACGTGCGTCAAAGGAAAGTGTGTAACTCACATCTTTGCTTAACGAAAGACCAGACTGTTCAGCTAATACACTCCACGTTTCGTTACCGCCATTTACGATATCGATATTAAGCGCTTCATCTTTGACAAATACATCTGCTCCAGCATCAAAGTGAATGTACGAAGACCAGGATTCCATCCCCCTTGAAAAGTCTCCATTTTTTAAAGGAGCTTTATCTACAAGACTGACATCATCAAGATAAACCTCATCGGATTGACCGCCTAATTTGAATAGCAGCTGACCTTCTTCATCAGAAACGGTCTCAGGCATTTGGAAAGTCACGGTATGATTGTTCATTGCTGTCGTTAATGAAATAGTCTCTGGATCTGTATAGCTTACAGAACCGTCACCACTTACAAGTTCCACTTGTATTGTTCTCTCCTCTGATGCCCGTGCGTTAAAGTTCAACTCATACTCCTGATTCTGTTGCAGAGGAATTCCATTTTGTTTAAAAAGGACGTCCCCCGGTTCTGCCTCTCCACTAATGGATTGAATATGCGCTTCACGAGTCTCTTCAGATACGCTTACATCTGCTGAAGCATCTTCTTGTAAAGCTAATTCCCAATAGTTTAAGCGGGTTCTATCCCCTTGATCGAATGTGCCGTTATAAATGAGGTTTCCATCCGGCAAAGCTGGTTTTGACTTATTATCTTTCACCTCGTCGGTAATGTCTTCTACCCGGACATTTCCAATCCATACAGGTGCTGAACTAACTAATCCCATATTAAATTCAAGACGCGCACTTAAGTCTGTGTCTTGATTTAACTTAAATGTGTAGCTATACGATTGAACGTTTTCATCTAAATTCATCGTCTTTTCACCAGAATAATTCGCATAGCCTCTCTCTGCTCCACCAGAGACTTTGGTCATCAATGTTCGGTTTGTATTGGATTTAGCATCAAACGACACCTCGTACGTATGACCCTCCAGGATCGGCAGTTTTTGAATCTGCTGCAGCGACCATAAGGCATTCCCAGGATTAGTGATGTCTGTTTTCGCAAATGTTTCACCATTTACGTTCGTTTTAGAAACGTGCCCTTCCCCACCAAAATCAGGCAGCGTTACAAAGTTCCAATACGTTTGATCCAGTGCTTTTCCAGGCTGATCCACAATCGTAAATTCTTTCTCATACTCTTGATCATAGATAAGGTTGCCGTTTTCTAATGGCTGTTTCGCATCTTCAGGAAGCGTTTCTTCTTCAACTACTGGCTCTACAGGCTCCCGGTAGTCTCTACCAGTCAGCTCATAGACCCTTACATAGTCTACTTCCATCTCACCGGGGAATTCTGTTGTTTCATCTGGATTACCCCCGTACCATCCACCGACAGCAAGATTCAAAATTAGATAGAATTCCTGATCAAAAGGAGCTGGATACGCATACTTATCTCCTTGATTTTTACCTTGACTAAACCATTCATTTATTGTTTGATAAAGTTTTCCATCGACGTACCAGCGAATTTCCCCCGGCTCCCACTCGACAGAATACGTGTGGTATCCAGTGAAGTCCTCACCCTCTGGGAAATGGTAATCCTTCGCTTTATAAGTATTGTCGGGATATTCTTCGCCAAAATGAATCGCTCCACCAATCGCGTCCGGGTCTTCTCCGGCAGCTTCCATAATGTCAATCTCGCCGGAAGTCGGCCATGGTCCATACACATCATCCTCAGGCATCATCCAAAAAGCAGGCCAAAACCCTTTTCCTTCCGGCAGCTTCATTTTCGCTTCAAATTTTCCGTACTTCTTACTAAAGAGTCCCTTTGTTTTCAGTTTTGCAGAAGTATAGTCATAGGAACCGTATTTGTCTGTAACCGGCTCTTTTTTGGCTTTAATGACAAGATTTCCATCTTCAATGAAAGAGTTATCGCTTGAATCTGTGTAATACTCAAGCTCATTATTTCCCCATCCCGATGAAATAGCTTCTCCATCATCACCAATGATCCAATTCCCGATATCATAATCCCACTTGGAACGATCGATATCATTGGCCAAAAATTCATCGGACCACACCAGGGACCAGTCTGATTCTTTTTCAGATGCATCATATACAACGATGCGGTTCAAATCAGAGTCAATGGTCTTCACATTGTTTTGAATATCTTCATTAATATAAACGACGCCTGAAACAGTGACTTCCTCTAAGAGAATGTCTTTGCCACTGGTAATTACTAAATTCCCATCAATATTCGAGTCAGTCAGCTTCACATCATCAGAGTTGATCCATGCGTTGCCACTGATTTCCTGTTCCTTGTAGGTTCCTTCTTTATAGTAGTAGCCTTTGATAAAACCATCGACCATCTGAAGTACGTCGATACGCTTTACGGGCTTATTACTATCCTTCAGCTGATTAAAATCATCTTCTAAATCAGGTGCTAGAAATTCAGATAGCACGGATTTTGCTTCTTCATGTTTGATCGCGGACTTTAGATTTACTTTCTTACTGTTCAACTCCTGTACTGCTTCGATAACCTCTTTTTTCTCTACTCCAACTAGATGACTGAGTACAACTGCATATTCTTCCCTCGACATGGATGCGCTTTCATTTTTCTTGTTGTTTAAACCCTCAAATAAATCCTTGTCATACCAATCCTCTGCCAGATCCCCAACTGCTGATTTATCAGCCTGTACAGGTGAAAAAGCTCCTAAAACGATAAACAGCACCATAAAGCAATAGAAAGTTTTCTTCAAAACGTCTCCTCCTTGTTATGTATTAAAATGGGAGTAGAATTCCCCATTCATAAAACTTTCATCATGAAGGTTCTAAGCTGCTGGACTACCTCTATAAAATAAAAATCCCCCGCTATAAGAACCACTATATTCTGCTTATAACGAGGGAGATAAACAAGGTGGCCCTGTTTCAAAACCATCCTGCTTATCTGTTTGATTCTAAATGAGCTGCTCGCCACGGTAAAGGAAACCGGTTTCCCTACCTGGCAAAAAAAATTATACTTCGAAACTATGGTTGTTCACAGTATCTCTGTACCAATAGTAACTGTCTTTTCTAGTACGCTCAAACGTTTCAAAATTGACATGAATGATTCCAAATCGTTTTTCGTATCCTTCTGCCCATTCAAAGTTATCAAGCAGGGACCAGACGATATAGCCTACAATCGGTACGCCGGCTTCTATTGCGCGGCTGAGTGAAGTTAAATGCTGCTTTAAATAATCGATGCGCTCCTGATCATAGACTCTGCCATCTTCCACTCCGTGGTTATAGCAGGCGCCGTTTTCAGTGATATAAATTGGAACATCGCCATACGTTTGGTGAATGTCCGTAAGAGCTTTATAGAAGCCTTCTGCATAAATCGGCCAGTCAATATCTGTACGGCGTTCATCCAAAGGAACTTCTTCCACTTGGAACAATCCACCATCTTCTTTATAGCGGCCTAGACTTCCCGTGTAATAATTGATTCCCATGAGATCAATCGGCTGGGAAATTATCTCCAGATCCCCTTCTTCTACATTCAATGAAGCCCCATGTTCAGCAAAAAGCTGGATCAGTGTTTCTGGATATGTACCTTTAAATACAGGATCCATAAACCATTCCTTCTGCCACATCATCCCACGCTTACATGCATCGATATCCTCCTGGCTCGGGCTGTAAGGTTCTAACCAACCAAGGTTAGGGGCATAACCGATTTCACCATCTGGAACAAGTTCACGGAATGATTGAACCGCTTTCCCGTGGGCAAGCATCAAATGGTGAGCAACATCCACACCTGCCTGCAGGCTGGTTTTTCCTGGTGCATGGACTCCTAAGTAGTTGGATAAAAAGGATGCACACCAAGGCTCATTAATCGTCAGCCATTTTTTAACTTGTCCGCCAAACTCTTTAAACATGGCTTCTGCATAAGCAAGGAACGCATCCGTCGTTTCACGTGCTTCCCATCCTCCTTCATCCTGTAGGATTTGAGGAAGATCCCAGTGATAGAGTGTAATCATCGGCTCAATGCCGTGATCAAGAAGTTCTTGAATTAAATTTCGATAATACGCGATTCCCTCTGGATTCAATTCCCCTCTCCCCTGTGGAATGACACGAGACCACGAAATAGAGAAGCGGTATTGGTCAACACCAAGCTCACTTAAGTGGTTCACATCTTCTTTATACTTGTGATAGCTGTTGCAGGCATTATCACCGGTATCTCCATTTTTTACGTTTCCCGGAGCATGAGAAAAGACATCCCATATGGAAGGTGTCCGTCCTCCTTCATGTGCTGCTCCTTCAATTTGATAGGAAGCTGTTGCAGCTCCCCACTTCAATGTTTCTGGTAATTGTATAGTTGTCATTGCAAGTAACCTCCATTAAAAAAACTAGAGTTCTATTGTTGAGCCCCGAGGCACCAGCTCAGGATCTACTTTGACATCACAAATGTTAAGATCATCTTTGATCAGATCCTCAAGCATATAGGCTGCTAGTTTTCCGAGTTTTTGTTTGTCTTGTTTCACAGTTGTCAGCGGTGGATTGCTGTACCTGCAGGCCTCAATATCATCACAGCCGATCAGCTGGATGTCTTCTGGAACAGATAGATTATGTTCTTTGATTGCTTTCAAAGCCCCCAGAGCCATCATATCGGAGGCAGCAAAGACAGCTTGTGGCAGCTTGTCTCCACTCAGTATTTCTTTCATTGCTTCATAGCCGCTATCTTCAAAGAAGTCTCCATAGTGAATCCAATCTTTATGAATGGGAAGGCCAAATTGATTCATAGCGTCTATAAAGCCGATATTACGGATGCTGGCAATCAATGAATCTTGTTTACCACCAATATAAGCAATGTTTCGTACTTGATTTAAATATAGATACTCAACAACCTTCGAACCAATTTTTGCGTTATCCGTCATGATGTAACTGGACCTCGGACCTTCAAGCTTCAAATCGATCCCGACAGATGGAATATTGCTTTTGGCTATTTCATGGACAGCTTCTTCAATTTCATCACCCGCAATAACCAGGCATCCATCAACATGAAAATGTTTACACCTCTCCAGGTATTTACTCTCCCCTTGATAAAATTGCTCATTAGAAAATAACAAGAGATCATATCCGAGAGATCCTACCGCTTTTTTGAATGAGTTTACGACTTCATTAAAGAAAGGGTGCTTGAAATCTACGTTGATTTTCCCGGCATAAATCAAGCCTATAAGGTTCGATTTTTTTGTTGCCAGCGATTTTGCAGAAAAAGTCGGCTGATATTTCGTATCTTCAATAACTTTATAGACTTTCTGCCTGGTCCGTTCACTTATTCCTTCATAATTGTTGATAATTTTTGAGACTGTAGCTGGAGAAACACCAGCCATCTTAGCAATATCGCGAATTGTTAAATCCATGTCTTGTTCTCTCCTTAGAAGCTGTCCGCTCGTATATTCATACCTATTGTATCAACAATTAGAAGGAATGGTATGATTATTTGATAGAACCTTCTGTAATACTGGAAATAAACCAGCGATTAAAGATTAAGAAGATAATAATCAAAGGTACGGTTGCCCAGAATACGCCTGATAACAACATACCGAAGTCGACACGGAATGCATTATTCAATGATGCCAAAGCAACCTGCAAGGTGTAGGAAGCGGGCTCACGTAAGACCGTAAACTGCCATAAGAATTCTCCCCAAACAAGGGTGAATACGATGATTCCTAATGTAGCAAAAGCAGGCTTGACGATCGGAAGCACAATGCTTCGATAGATTCTGAAATTTGAGCACCCGTCCAGTTTCGCAGCCTCCATCAATTCATCAGGTACTGATTCGCTGATATACTGGCGCATTAAAAAGATGCCTAATGGATTGAGTAGAAATAGCACACCCGCTCCAAGTAAAGTGTCCAACCAACCCAGCTGGGAAACAAGATAATATTGTGGAATCAATCCCAGTTGAGGCGGAATAACCATGGTCAATAGAATAAGGATAAAGAAAAAGTTTTTACCCGGAAATTGAAACTTTGCAAAGGCAAATCCAGCCAATGAACTGATGACCAGCACGACTGCCGTTACAGATGTACACAATAGAATGGTATTCCACATCGCTTGAAAGAAAGGAATGGTATCCAATACTTTCATGAAGTTTGCAACCAGTTGATCTCCCGGCAGAAGCGTAGGAGGAATCGAATTATAGGCAGCACTCGGTCTGGTCGCCATTACAAACATCCAATAGAATGGAAACAACGATAAAATCGAGGCAAAGATGAGTACGATATATACAGGAAGTGTCCCTTTCTTAAGCCCTTTTAACCCTCTCATTTGCTAAACGCCCTCCTTTTCTTCTTACGGCCGACACCAGATGTTAACCATGTATTAATAGCTGCTGCACCGACGATGATAATTAATAACAGGACGGCTGTAGCTGAAGCTGTTCCGAATGAACCTAAGTTAAAGGCGTCACGGTATAGATACATAACCACCGTCATCGCTTCATCACGGTTAAAGGCAGAAGATCCAAGGAATACTGCCGGCTCCGCAAACAATTGCAGGGCACCTACAGTTGACATGAATACAGTCAAAATAATAAATGGTTTCAACAAAGGAATTGTTATATGAAGGAATTGTTGAACCTTCCCGGCACCGTCGATGGTTGCTGCTTCATATAAATCTTTTGGAATACTTTGCAGACCTGCCAGGTAAATGATCGTGTTGTATCCAACCCATCTCCAGAAGACCATTAAGGAAATGGCAATTTTAGCTCCCCATTCAGATGTTTTCCAGCTTACTGGGTCAAGACCGAACAAACCAATCACATAGTTGGCAAGTGCCGTTTCACTGCTGCTGAAAAACACGCCGAACACTAAAGCGACGGCAACCATAGACGTGATATAAGGCATAAAGATTGTCACTCTAAAGAAGTTTGTAAAACGAATAACGGCCATATTAAGGAAATAAGCTAAAATGATCCCGACTATTAACTGCGGGGCTGTTCCCATCAATCCTATAATGACGGTGTTATACAAAGACTTCCAAAATAATGGGTCCTGCAAGACAATTGCAAAATTATTTAAGCCCACAAAATCCATTTCTCCAAGTCCATTCCACTTTTGAAAGGCCAGGACAATACTAAAAATAGCTGGATAAAGACCGATAATTCCAAAAATGATAAAGAATGGAGCGATATATAAATATCCCGATAGCATATCTTTTTTCTTTTCAGACATTTTTGCTGTGGACTTTGATTGGGAAACATGCTGACGTTTTTCTACACTCTCCACTTTGTTCCCTCCTTTTATGTAGGAAGGCTGGATGCTGCGTGGCACCCAGCCCTTGATCAATTAGCGCTGTAATAAGCCTTCAATACGTGTCACAGCAGCGTCCCACTCTTCTTCAGGGTCTGCACCTTCCTGGACATTTCTCAAAGCCGTAAGCACTTCATTATTAACAGTTACATATTTTGGTCCTTTGTAAACTTCAGGGATATTCTGAGCTGCCTCAGCGAAATAAGCAGCTGTATTCTGTCCACCAAAATACTCATCAGAATTGTTCACAAACTCATCCATTTCATAAGTTTCTGGAGTAGATGGGAATAGACCACTTTGGACAAAGGATTCTAGTTGATTTTCAGGAGACAGCAGCCATTTAGCAAATTCATAAGCTTCTTCACTATGCTTAGTTTCGGATGGGATCGCAACGTAGGAGCCACCCCAGTTTCCAGTGAAATCGGTAGGAAGCGTCGTTACTTTCCACTTCCCTTCTCCTTCAGGTGCGTTTTCTGTCATGTAACCTTTCAACCAGGCAGGTGCCATTTCGACTCCAAAGTCACCTTTATTTAGTGCATTTGCCCACTCAGGTGTCCACATTTCATAAGAGCCGACAACACCTTTATCATTCAATTCCACCGCGTAATCATAAGCTTCTTTTACACCATTATCTTCCTGGTTAATCAACAGCTCACCATCACGGTTAAAGTAACTGACTTGAAGCGCATCCATATTCGCACGGAAAGCCATTTCCATACTATCAACCATAGGTTTGTCAGTTTCCTTTAATACAGTTGTTGCCGCTTCAGCAAATTGATCAGGGTTTGTAATCATGTCACTGACTTCGTCTGGATCTGTAGGAAGACCAGCTTCTTCAAATACATCTGTGTTAAAGTACATTGCTTTTGGACCGATGTCTGTCGGCAGTCCGAAAAGGAAATCTCCTTCACCATTTTCCGCCATCTTCCATTTCCAATCTAAGTATTGATCTTGAACTTCTTCTGCACCTAAGTCATATAAGTTTACGAAACGATCCTGCGCTTCGCGGTAGCGGTCCAGCTGGTCGACCTCAATCATCGTCAGGTCAGGCGCGCCGGTTCCAGCAGAGATGGATGTAAATAGACTGTCGTGGTGATCGCCTAATTCAGAGTTCTTTATATTAATTTTCACTCCAGGATTTTCTTTTTCATACTCTTTTGCTAAGTCTTCATAATTCGTAGCACCAAAGACCCAAAAATCAAGAGTAACTTCTCCATCACCTGATGCGGATTCTTCTTCCCCGCCGCAGGCAAAAAGGAAAGTTGTCAAACTTAATAGTAGAATTGCTAGAAAACTTCTTTTCACATTGATCAATTCCTTTCGTTTTAAACCAAATTTTTCACCATTTTCGCAATGACGAAACCGGTTTCGTAATTGCGTAAAAAAAATCAATTGATTTATAACCCTGACTTGATTATAAATGTAGTTGTATCCGTTTTCAACACTTTTTTCAGAATTTTTAACTATAAACACCGATATTTTGTAAACCGGTTTCGTAGATGAAAATACTGGGAGAAGACTGTACATAACTTTACATATAAGTCCCTTTCTATTTACGTCTCATAGATTACATAAAAAAAAGATCCGCCTCTACAACGAATCTTTTTTGTCGGATTTCTATAATACGAGTCAGTGTTCGTATATTTCCAAAGGCAGGTCATCGGGATCCTTAAAAAAGGTGAATCTCTTCCCTGTTACAGGGTCCAGCCTGATTGGTTCGACCTCAACTCCTTTTTCTTCCAACTCTCTTTTTGTGCTTTCAATTTCTTCTACTTCAAAAGCTAAATGCCTTAAGCCTCTTGCCTCCGGATAACTCGTTCTATATGGCGATTGCGGAAAAGAGAAGAGTTCCAATTGATCCCTGCCATTAATAGACAAGTCCAACTTGTAGGAATCACGTTCCTCACGATAGGTTTCATTGATCACATGAAAACCGAGTGTATTCACGTAAAATTCCTTGGACGTATGATATTCCGAACAAATGATTGCTACATGGTGGATTTTTTTAATATTCAAGCTGCAATGTCCTCCTTTAAATCATATGTACTAAAATGCCGGCCTTTGTTAACAGCCAATAGACAATATATCATATTTTAAAATATAAATAATTTATGTATCTACACTACTAGAACTATTTTATTTATTCTCATAAACATAAAAGCATGAACTAAATAGAATAGATCTATAATCATAGACTAGACGCACGATCCGTTATTTGAGGGATATCCAATTCTGTTTTTCGATTACTTTACTAAAAAGCTGAGGAGTTTAAGTCCCTGCTCCCCAGCTTTTCCTTTGAATTTATTTATTATTGTTTTTTCTTATTCCACTGATGCCACATACACTCATAGATATATTGTAAGAACCCTTACGCTGATGTGGATTCCAATTTTCTTAACCGCCCTGTAAGGAATACGGCTCCAACTACCATCAGTGCTCCAATCCAAGGCGTGTGGATGAGGCCAATCCCATCAACGATAATGCCGCCAACAAACGAACCAATTGCAATTCCTATATTAAATGCTGCTATATTAAGAGCCGATGCAACATTTACAGCAGATGGGACGTATTTCTCAGCAAGATGTACAACCAGGACTTGTAGTCCGGGAACGCTCATAAAGGCGAATAAGCCCATCATAAAGATTGCAATTAATCCTGCGATTTTAAAAGGCACAGCAAAAGTCAATACGAAGAGAATGAAAGCCTGCAGGACAAACATCCAAAACAAAGCCTTTAATGGATTTTTATTTGATGCTCTTCCTCCCACTACATTACCGATGGCAACTGCAACCCCATAGACAAGCAGAATAATACTTACCCATTTCGAACTAAACCCTGTAACGTCCTCAAGTAAAGGGGTCAAATACGTAAAAGCTACAAATGTTCCTCCATACCCAAGCGCTGTAATAATGAAGGCAAGCATAAGTTTTCCATTCTTTAAGATTTTTACCTGTTCACTAAATTTTGCTGGTGGGGCTTCTTTCAAGTTTTTAGGTACTAATATGGCGCTGGAAATAATTCCGATTACACCAAGTAGGGCGACGCCCCAGAAGGTTGCTCTCCAATCAAAGGCCTGACCGATAAATGTACCGAGTGGAACTCCAGTTACTGTTGCTACGGTTAAACCTGTAAACATAAAAGCAATGGCACTGGCCCGTTTATGCTCAGGTACTAAATCTGCAGCAATTGTAGAACCAATAGAAAAGAAAATTCCATGAGAAAAAGCGGTGACAAATCTTGCGATCAGGAGTAAACCAAAGCTCGTGGACATAGCTGCTGTCGCATTTCCTAATATAAATAAAACCATTAAAGATAGTAAAAGTGATTTCCGACTCATTTTACTTGTCAAAGCGGTCAACACCGGCGCTCCTACAGCTACTCCCATGGCGTAGCCGGAAATGAGTAAACCTGCAAGAGTAATTGAAATCGAAAGGTCATCCGCAATCGAAGACAATAAACCAACAGGTACAAATTCTGTTGTTCCAATTCCAAAGGCACTAATTGCCAAAGCTGTCAGGGCAGGTGTTCCTCCCTTTTCCTTTTGGATATCTGCTGTATTTACATAAGAACTCATTAGACTAATTCTCCTTTTGAACATGTATTAGAGTTAATAGCATAAAGAATGTTTGGAAGACGAAGGCGCCTTTCGTTTTCCAATCCCCATCATTGTGATGGGGAAAAAATGAAAGAATAAAGATATGCACGTTAGGGTGCTGCAGACACTTTAAAGCTCTATAAGTACTAAAAAGCGACCAGATTCATTTATTTTAAAAATTGACCACCTTTGAAGTACAAGAATGATTATGCATGCCGGGAATCTAAATGAAAAGTACGTACTTTTAAGTGATGTAGGCACCTTTAAGTAACCTTTGTGCAGGAACGGGGTTTCCAATGACCGCTTCTAATCATTTCACTGGTGAATGTGTCAAAACCACAAATAAAAACCCAGCTGCATGAAAAGCATAAAGTTAGTTAAGATACTGTAAATGTGGTATTTTAAAATATACTTGCTATTTCTAAACAGACCGAAAAGATAAATCAGTCTATAAGAAAGAAGGAAATATGATGAAGAAATACAATATCCCTGTTGAAGCGGCGTTAGAAGTAATCGGGGGCAAATGGAAAGTAGTCATTTTATGTCACTTAATAAAAAGAGAGCTTCGCACAAACGAACTAAAGCGTTTGATGCCGGGTATTACTCAAAAAATGCTGACACAGCAGTTGAGAGAATTAGAGGAAGACGGTGTTTTAGATCGAATTGTTTTCAACCAGGTACCTCCAAAAGTAGTCTATAAGTTAACTGAATATGGATGGTCTCTCAAGCCAGTTCTGGATCTGCTCTGTGAATGGGGAGAACAGCATATCGAGAATACGTATCCAGATAAATCTGAGGTATTACTTGATGAAAGTGAACTTGAAAAAATCTAACCCACATGAATAAAGCCTCGTTTGTATATACAAACGAGGCTTTACATTTTCACCTTTATTCATATGTTCATTACCATCATTGATAATAATCTTTCACGAATTCTTCCATCACCCAATTTGTACGTAAAGCAGTTTCTCCTGTACTCGGAGATGTTCCTTCCCCAAGCAGCTGTTTGACGATGGATTCAATCAAGTAGTACTGAATATGCTTGGGATGGTCAATCATAAACGACTGTTCAGACGTTTCTTTTATCAGCTTAACCGGTTGATGATCGAACGTTGAGAACTGTATTTCCCCTTTCGTCCCCACAATCCGGTTCATGTCTTCATTTTTGTAAGAAGAGTAATTCCATAAACCAGTTCCAACTACTCCGCTGTCAAACTCCCACGTCCCACTTACAGTGTCTTCTGCTGGATAATCAGCAGAAAGGTTGGTCGCCTTTCCTTTCACAGATTTAACCGGCCCAAGTAAATAATCCAACAGGTCTAATGTATGGGCACCTACATCATAGAATAACCCGCCCCCGCTTACTTCTGGAAGCACCCTCCAAGGCCATTGTCCATCATCGTTTTTCTCTACTTGTTTTTGCGTCTGTTGACTAGAAGTAAACCTTACCTCTCCTATTTCTCCAGCTTCCAGAAGTTCCTTCACTTTTTGGAAACGCGGCAGGGTACGACGGTAATAAGCCGTGAATAAAGGGACGTTGTGTCTGAAACATGCTTCTACCATCTGTCTGCATTCTTCTGTATCCATAGCCATGGGCTTTTCGACATATACAGGCTTGCCCGCTTCAGCAGCCATTAAGGTGTAAGCTTTATGAGAAGATGGGGGTGTTGCGATATATACAGCATCCACTTCTTCATCATGAATGAGATCATCCGCTTTGTCATACCACTTTGGCACTCCATGCCGTTCGGCATAATCTTTGGCTTTTTCTCCATTTCGTCTCATAACCGCAGTAAGTGCACTGTTTTCAACGAGCTGAAAAGCAGGTCCGCTTTTCACTTCCGTTACATCTCCACATCCAATAATTCCCCAGCGAATCGTATTCATCACTCATTCCTCCTCAGTATCTCTTTACTTTCCTACTGATTTTCTTATTGGAATCCATATTTCTTCGACAGCATCTGGATCATCAGGACGATACTCTTCTGTTAAACGCTCAAAGTGCTCTCTTTCCTCCAATTCATAACAAGATGAAGGAAGCCATAATTCAAATATGTATTGCAGCGTTTTATGAAATGTGCGCGCAGGGCCACGATGAAGGAAGACAGCATACCATCCCCCCTGTAAATCATAACGTTCCAACTCACTTGTTGCTTTAGTATAGTCCGAGACTTCTACAGCGGCCCATTTTTGAAAAGTTGTACGGGTGTTAAAATTATCTGGACCATAGCCTCTGTCAAAGATTTTCATATTGTATAGACGATGATCAACGCGATTGCTAATATTCTTTTGAAGAGGCATAAAGCTCTGCCATAACTCAGTCGTTGTATCCACCTCTAAAGACATCTGTTTTGATTTTCCAACCAGTTTCTTTCTGTCGATCTTAATTATTTCCGGTTCCAAGACACTCTCTCCTATAACCATTTCGTAGTCCACCTCCTTCTATGACTGATCTGAAATGCGCGTGCGCTGCAGCGAAGATATTAAGGACTATATTAAAGATTTCCTTTACCGTATCTCCTGGTTTGACTTATAAGGAATCGTCTCATACTTTATGAAGGATTGCATCTAAATGATATTCTCTATCCAGACTTGTATTTGCAACCTTCTATATCCACGATAGGATAACCCTCTTTTTCTTATCTTAATAAAATAAAAGTATAATAATTTAAATTATAAACCCCTTTTTCAACAATATGTAATAATTATTGCTGCTCTTCCATTTTCCATCATCGTATTATTAGTGGGGCTGTCTTTTTTTCCGTACAGCGAATGAAGAAGTGTAGAAGCATAAATTATTCAGCAGGCCGTCGTTCAGAAATAACAAGAAAGCTTAAACAATCCCTGCAGTCAACGGATTGCGGGGATTGTTACTATCTTCCATAAGACCGGTAATTCAGAGAAACCCCGATAGAGTGTCTTTCTTCTATCTACTTCTTACGTTAACAGATTCACCTTTCCCCTTTATAAAGAATTAAAAGAGAGATACTAGTAAGAATGAACGCTAAAATAAGCTCGGGTATGACAACGTAGCGAAGCATAAAGTCTGAAATCTTGCCCGCAGCCTCAGGCTGTCTGGCAATTCCCTCAACTGCAAGACTACCAGCTGCGCCAATTCCATACCCAATTCCCCCAAAACCAATTAGAGCAAATGCTGCAGCAAAAAAACGTGTAAACAAACGTCCCATGCTTGTTCACCTCCCATGCGCTTATAAAACTACCCTATTCCAGCAACTACTATTGGTATAGACACATGATTGGTATGAAGAAGAAAATGGTACAGAAGAATTATGGATCCACCCTCTTCCCTTCTACACTCTGTATCTATAAGCGGTTGACAGGCTGAGACTTTAGTAAGTTTTCGTTTTTGTGAAATTATTATAGTTGTTATTTGACCGCTGTTCGTTTGGTCAGTTACTTACAAATGAAAAAATATAAATGCCCATTAGTATAAGACCAGAAACTTTCTGTAATAAATTCCATTCACTCCGGTTGTATCCATTCATCAGGAGAAGTTCATGGATAGATTAAAAAATGTGAAATTTTCTCATCTGTCTATTTTTACGAATAATTATATGTTATGATACCAATAACATTCGGATATTTCATATAATAGCAGGGATATGGCCTGCGAGTTTCTACCGGTTTACCGTAAATGAACCGACTATGAAAAGCACTTTAATGATCAAGAGTACCCTCGTGGTACGTCTTTTCATTCCTTTTGCTATTTTTTGCGCAAAAAGGCTGGCTTCCTCATAGTGGGGAATTGCCAATCTTTTTGCGCTTTTTTATTTATTTTGAAAGGTGGTTAGGAGTATGGAATTACTTGAAAGGAAGATCATTGAGGAGGGTCATGTATTGTCAGAGTCCGTTCTGAAAGTAGACTCTTTTCTCAATCATCAAATCGACCCTGAGTTAATGAAACAGATTGGAGACGAATTCGCCGGACGTTTCGCTGACAAAGGTATTACAAAGGTTTTAACACTGGAATCATCTGGGATTGCTCCTGCTCAGATGACCGCTTTGACTCTTCGTGTTCCTGCTGTTTTTGCAAGAAAAAGAAAATCCCTGACCTTAAATCAGCATCTTTTCACTGCAGAAGTTCATTCGTTTACGAAAGATACCACCAATGAAATATCTGTATCAAAAGACTATTTAACGGCACAGGACAGGGTCTTGATTCTGGATGACTTTCTAGCCAATGGACAGGCTGCCCAGGGCCTGATGAATCTTGTTGAACAATCGGGCGCTTCTCTTGCAGGTATTGCTATCGTCATTGAAAAAGGCTTTCAGGAAGGTGGCAGATATTTAAGAGAACAGGGGGTTCATGTAGAATCTCTCGCTACCATTGAATCATTAAAAGAGAGAAAAGTTACGTTCCAAAGAGAGGAGAAATTTCTATGAAAACCACCACTTTAGCCGTTCAACATTTACTGGCTATGTATGCAGGTGCTATTCTCGTTCCCCTAATTGTCGGGGAGGCTCTCGGTTTATCTTCAGAACAGCTCACCTATCTTGTGGCTGTCGATATTCTCATGTGCGGGGTGGCGACAATTTTACAAGTCGTCCGAAACCGTTTCTTCGGCATAGGTCTACCCGTTGTCCTCGGGTGTACGTTTACCGCTGTTGGACCGATGATTGCCATTGGAGGACAATATGGCGTAAATGCCATTTATGGTTCCATCCTCGTATCAGGTCTATTTGTGTTTGCCATCAGTCGCTATTTTGGAAAACTGGTCCGTTTTTTTCCTCCGATCGTCACAGGAACCGTTGTAACCGTTATCGGGATTACGCTGGTTCCGGTTGCGATTTATAATATGGGAGGCGGGCAGGGAGCCAGTGATTTTGGTTCCACAATAAACCTTTCCTTATCATTTGGTACACTCTTATTTATCGTTTTGATGTACCGGTTTACACAAGGGTTTATCCGCTCTATTGCTATCTTAGTCGGGATTGCTGCAGGGACACTCTCTGCTTCCTTTATGGGATTGGTAGATGTCACAGCCGTGACAGAGGCCTCATACTTTCATATGATACAACCCTTATATTTTGGCCCCCCTTCTTTCCACTGGCCGGCCATCTTAACGATGATTCTTGTGGCTATGGTTTCCCTTGTAGAGTCAACCGGGGTTTATTTTGCGCTCAGTGATATGACAGAAGAAAAATTAGAGCAAAAAGATCTTTCAAATGGCTACAGAGCTGAGGGAATTGCCATCCTTCTAGGAGGAGTTCTTAATGCTTTTCCTTACACAGCGTTTTCACAAAATGTAGGCCTTATGCACATGACAGGTGTGAAATCCAGGAAGGTCATCCTTGTCATGGGGGGGATGTTAATCACTCTAGGCTTCATTCCGAAAATTGCAGCACTTACTACGATTATTCCTACACCTGTTTTAGGGGGAGCCATGATTGCTATGTTCGGAATGGTTATATCACAGGGCATAAAAATGTTAAGCGGAGTTATTACAGAATCGGTGGAAAACTCAATGATTGCTGCCTGCTCTATAGGTATGGGACTTGGTGTAACAGTCGTTCCTGAGCTATTTGCCCGCCTGCCGCAAGGCCTTCAAATCTTAACAAGCAACGGGATTGTCGCCGGCAGTATTACTGCGATCGGCTTACATATCCTGTTCCATATGATCCCGGCACCTGCTAAAAAGAAAGCTGCCGTATTATGGCAGAAAGGAGCTTAGTTATCTCCTTTCTCATTTAATTTAATCAAAAGGTGGCAGGAATATATCCTGCCACCTTTTTAACTTCAGGTATTTAAATCAATCATTATAGTGGATGAGAATAATTTAGAATACTTACCTCCGTTGTTTTCATTGAGATTAAAAGAGAGTATAAGGGTATCCATCCGTAAGAGCAGATGGAGGCCCTTTTTGCTTAGTTACCGAAATTAAAACATTTGTATGAAGATTTATATAAAGTATCTAGAAGAATATAAAAGAATAAAAAATGGAATTATTCCTTCATATCATCACTCATATGCTTATTTAAAAGGTGGTTGATTCCTACAGTCCTTTCTACATCAAGAACAAAGGCAATCCCTTTTCCCGGTTGATTCAGCCCGGCTTTCTTTTCAATTGCACTTAACACATCATCACTTTTTTCTTTTACAATGAGCGTCAGTACGACTTCTTTTTCAGGTTCAATTAAAATATTAAACAATTTCGCCTTTTCGTGAATACCGGTCCCTCGTCCCGTAATAATGGTCCCTCCTTCAGCTCCAGCACTCTTAGAAGCATCGACCACCTTATCAGAATCTCCTTTATTTACAATGGTAACAATTAAATCGTACGTCCGTCTCACGTCTGCCATCCTGTCTACCCCATCCTCCCTATCCTTATATTCTGCATCCAAACCCAGACCAAGCATATGATTCACTCCACTAATTCGCTTTGTATCAATCACAAATCCAATTCCATGCTGCGGCTTATTTAATTGCACAGATTGAATAATAGCTTCCATCACGTTCGAATAGATCGACTCAGACACAAGGGTCAGGATCACTTCTCTTTCCCTTACAACAGGGATCCCTAGAAACCGGGATTTCTCATTGATTCGGAACCCCTTCCCGAAGAAGGTCGTCCCTCCCTGGGCACCTGCCAGGGTCGAAGCATGAACGACTTTCTTGGCCTTTTCCTTTTTAACGATCGTTACGATAAGCTTTTGTCCGTGATGCTTCTTTTTCATACTGTCCGCGCTCCTTTCTCCGGTAAATCACACCCAGTGTTAATACAGATAGAATCGGAGCCAGCGCTACAAGTGAGACCATCCCAAAACCATCAAGAAGAGGGTCCCGACCTTCCGTTACAGAAGCGATTCCCACAAACAGGGAAAGAATGAAGGTCGCCGTCATAGGACCTGTGGCTACACCTCCGGAATCAAACGCGATGGATGTGAAAGTTTTTGTCGAGTATTTGACGATCACCAGGGCAAGGATGTACCCAGGAACAATAAAATACCAGATTGGAATACCAATTAAAATGCGCACCATAGAAAGGGCGACGGAAATGCCAACTCCAACAGACAAAGTATAAAGAAGGATTTTTTGAGGGATATAGCCGCCAGACACCTTTTCAACCTGGTGGGTAAGAACGCTTACCGCAGGCTCTGCATAGATTGCAACGAATCCAAGAACAAAACCAATTGGAACGAGCACCCATGTATGATCTATTGCCCCCAGCCTTTCCCCCATCAATGCACCCATTGGGAGAAATCCAATATGAACGCCTTGAAGAAATAAAGCAAGACCGAGAAAAGTCAGTAAAAAACCTGTAAGGATATCGAATAGCTTTCTAAGAGGAAGTTTCAAAAATACAAATTGAAAGATCAGAAAAAGGAAGAAAAGCGGAATTAAAGCGATGGCCACATCTAAAATAATATGGCCGAATCCATCAAAAATCAGGAGGTTCATCCGTAAATCACTCCTAGGAAAAGAACGGATAAAACAGGACCTATGGAAGCAAGAGCAACGAGTCCGAACCCGTCACCAGAAGAAGATTTCCCACGCATGACAGTCGCAACTCCAACCCCCAAAGATAAAATAAACGGCACAGTCAGAGGCCCTGTCGTCACACCACCTGCATCAAAGGAAATCGGAACAAAATGGGAAGGGGTGAAAGCGGCTAATAAAAACACAAGTCCGTAACCGCCTGCAAGAAGATGGGTGATACTGATGCTGAAAATAATCCTAAGCAGAGCTATGGCTACAAACAAAGCAACCCCGACCGCTACTGCAAGCACGAGTACATCCCTTGGGATACGCCCTCCTGATACTTGATCCACCTGCGAAGAAAGCACACGCACATCAGGCTCTGCAATGGTCACTACTAATCCGAGAAGAAAACCAAAAAACACAATCAGCCACACTTTTTTCGTCTTCGATAAAGCAGAACCGATCATTTCACCTACGGGAAGCATCCCTATGCTGACGCCTAACAAGAACAAAATAAGCCCTGCGCCGACCATGGCTGCTCCAACCAGAAACTGAATAAATAACTCCATAGGAAGCCAGATTATGGTGAATTGTAAGAGGGTAATTAGAATGGTAATGGGAAGAATGGAAAGGATAACTTCTACAATTGTCTCTCGGATATTGTCCATCTAAAACCTCCTTCAATATTGAACGGATTGTCAGATGACAAAAGAGTAATTGGATTAAATAAGAAGGAAACTTTTGAGGGTTCATAGATGAGGATCTATTTCCATTATATCATGGAGGCTGGACAAACATGAGCAAAAACACAAAAGCGCCCTCCCCCACTATTGAGGGAGAGTTATGGCACCGTTGTACCTTCCTTTAAATTCAATTACTTTTGTAAATTCATGAAGGTTACCTTTCAGGTATTCATCCAAATAAGGAGAATATGTGGTATGAGTCAAGGTGTTATTATTTAAATCAAACTCAATAACCCGTAAAAAACCACTCCCTCCTTTTTTCTCACTTTGATAATCAACTAAATACTGATAGACATCAAGTCCATCATCATTTGTCCTGGTCCGATTGGAGGCACCACTATAGTGTCCATTAGCTGTCAGGAAGATTTGACTATTTTTAGAAACGAATTCATCATATACAAATTGCGGCGCGTTCCCCTTCGTCTTTCTTACATAAGGTTTAGATGATAAATCACCTTTTGAGTTCATTAACAAATGGGTAATAAGTATAGTCGGCTTATCTTTATGGTCATCAAGCACTCTTTGCGCCCATGCAAGGTCTTCCCCTGGTGCGTCAATGTTTAAAAATAAAACCAAGTACTCCTTGTCTTCCGCAAAAAATGTATAGTAAGAATTCAATTCGTTATCTGAGTGCCCTGCATAACCGGGATTATCCTGCGTCCTTTTTTTTCCGAAATACTTACGGTAATTTTTTGTTTTCCCGCCCATATCATGATTTCCCATCGTTATACCATAAGGCACATCAGCTTCATCCAGAATGCGCATAGCTTTATCTGCATTTTCCCATTGATGTTTTTCGTTTTTATCGACAATGTCTCCAAGATGCATGACAAAACGTATATCTTCCTCTTCGAATTTATCTGCCAGCCACTTGGTCTGAGCTTCATATATTTCCGGATATTCATCAGAATATACTTGTGTATCAGGCAGCAGGACGATTTTGAACTTTCCATCTCCATTCAAGCCTGCCTCTTCACTGCTTACAGTAACAGCTAAGGCAGTAAACAAAGTGATCAGTAAAATACCTCCCGCAAATATAAACTTGACTCTCCCCATCTTTTTACCTCCTCCTTGTATATTCAAGCTTGATGGCAGAGACAAGAAAGGTTTGTCTACGGATCTTTATTGTGCCCTTATAAAGGAGGAGGTATGTTCCGCAGTAAACGGTTTAAGTATGTTGATTCTTCCTGTAAAGATAAATAATGGTGGCAGGTATTATAGCGGAAAATAAAATAGACACAACCAATCCATATTTAACTTGTCATCCTGTCCAGTTTTCAATAGGTCAGGAATAGAAAGTACTGGTTTCGTTTCTCATCCACTTTGTTCTACAAATGTATAAGCAAACATGTACAGTTTTTTTTTTAAGGCCCTTCTTCTTCCATAACAGCGATCTCATCTTTCACGGCTGCTCCTTTTATTTTGTAATAAGGACTCCCCTTTTGATACTGAGTGAAGAATCCTCCTTTGTACTGGATCATATCTTAAGCCATCTCCCCGCTTTCTTCATCAGCCTCGTCTACAAAACGATCTCTCACATTGTCAATGTACCCTTCATAAACAATAAATGGATACTAACATGACGCAGCGTTTTTAAAGGAAGATGGTCAAAATGGGAACAGTAATAAAAAAGCACCAAGCCACTCCGCCATTATACATTGGACGTTTGAACTTTCATGTTTCATAAACAGATTATTTTGAGTCTCGAAATACAATTGATAAAATAATGATGTGATTTTCTATAGAAAGAAGGATTTGACTTTGACTACTAAAACATTTCACGATACAAAAATGTCCGCTTTAGATTTAGCACCCGTCGTTGAAGGCGGTACTCCTGCTGATTCATTTAAAAACGCCGTTGACCTTGCCCGGCATTTAGAAAAATGGGGGTTTAACAGATATTGGATGGCAGAACACCACAATATGCCGTTCATCGCAAGTTCCGCGACTTCCATTGCCATAAGCCACGTTCTTCATCACACAGATTCTATCCGTGTAGGCTCAGGTGGTGTAATGCTCCCAAACCACGCGCCGTTAATTATAGCTGAACAGTTCGGAACGCTTGAAACACTTTTCCCCGGCCGTGTAGATCTTGGTTTAGGACGTGCACCTGGAACCGATCAAATGACAGCCCGCGCCCTTAGAAGAAACTTAGACAGTGACCCTAATGAATTTCCTCAACAGTTAGATGAATTACGCTCTTATTTTGCTGGGGAAAACAGGATTCATGCTGTTCCGGGCGAGGGTTTGGATGTTCCAATCTGGCTGCTTGGTTCCAGTGGTTTCAGCGCTCAACTCGCCGGACAGCTCGGACTGCCTTTTTCATTTGCAAGTCACTTTTCACCCAATAATACACAGGGAGCTTTAAAGCTTTATCGAGAAAGTTTCCGTCCATCTGAAGTTCTTGACGAACCTTATGTGATGGTCGGAGTCAATGTAGTGGCCGCAGATACAGATGAAGAAGCCGAACGGCTGGCAACCTCTTTGCAGCAGCAATTTTTGAACCTTGTACGTAATACAAACATGCTTCTTCAGCCTCCTGTGGATAATATGGAAGAAATTTGGACACCACAGGAAAAACTTGCGCTTATGCAGCAGCTGGGCTCCTCCATTATCGGGAGTAAAGAAACAGTTAAAGAAAAACTGCAAAATTTCCAGTCCGAAACGAACGCTGACGAAATGATGATTATTTCCCAAATTTACGATCATGATGCTAGACTGAGGTCCTATGAAATCGTATCAGAAATTATGAGTGAATCATAAAAGAAGAGCATCTCTATAGGGATGCTCTTCTTTTTTGAATATGGAAAGGATAAAAAGAGAAGTTAAAAAACGAGGACAGCCAAGAAACAGCTCTGAGGTCTTGGCTAAATAAATTCGTTCTTATTATTAGTGAACCACTTAAGTTACATCCAGGATAAAGCGGATAAGTCTGCCCACCCCCTTTATTATTAGGGCTGCAAGTCGTATTGGAAGGATTAAAAGTTCTGGAACCCAAAATAAAATATCTAATACAAAACTAAACCAACCGGAATGAGTCTTCCCTGCTGCTCCTCTTCTGCCTCAACCATTTTTTTTTCTTCTGATACCGTTTCTTCATCCCATCACTTCTCCCTTATTACTTACTTTACGATCAAAAGAAGTTCTGGTTTCATTTCCCCTTATGATTTCCATGAGTACTTTACAGGTCAGCAGATAGGGCTGATGTTTTTCACCATACATAATTTCCCTTGGGTAACAGCTCATACGCTATGCAGACTAAGGTAAAAGGAGAGTGAATCCATTGGGAAAAAGAACTTCACAAATGAATGCAGCAAAAAACAATAACAAAACACCTAAAGAGAGTCTGCCAATTGAGGAAGAAATCGGCCACCGCACAAATAGAAATCGACCAAAGGCCGGGCCAGGTGCGGGAGCAGAAAAATAAGTATGAAAACAGAAAAATCCTGAGAGACGGATTACGCCGTCTTCTCAGGATTTCTTCTTCTATCTAATCCATTACATTGATTGATTTGTAGGTCTTACAACAATCTCATTAATGGCTACTTCCCCTGGCTCTTCCAAGGCATAGCGGATGGTTCTCGCAATACTATCTGGTTTAATAGCTTCTTCATAAAGGTCCTCAACTCCACCTTTAACATCTTCATCTGTGATTGTCGATGTTAATTCCGTTGATACAGCACCAGGAGAGATAATGGTTGCTCTTATTTTACTTTCTGCAGATTCTTCCATTCTAAGACCATCTGTAATCGCTCTTACAGCAAACTTCGTTCCACTGTATACGGCACTTCCTGGGAAAACCACATGACCAGCAACAGATGAAACATTAATAATATGGCCCTGTTTTCTTTCGCGCATATGAGGAAGCACGGCTGATATACCATAAAGAACCCCTTTAATATTTACATCAATCATTTGATCCCATTCTTTTACTTTCTGTTTATTTAAGTAGGAAAGAGGCATTAAGCCGGCATTATTAACAATGGCATCGATTTGACCGAATTCTTCTATTGCGAACTCAGCAAGATGCTCCATTTCTTCATATGAAGTGACATCTGTCGTTTTATAAACAGCCTGTCCACCACCTTGGTTTACTTGATCCGCCAGATCTTTAAGGCGTTCTTCCCGACGTGCGGCTAATACAAGTTTCGCGCCTTTTGAAGATAGTTCTTTTGCTGTTTCTTCCCCTATTCCACTTGATGCCCCTGTAATAATAACGACTTGATCTTGTAAGTTAGACATTTGTAATCCTCCTAATTATCATGCTCATTCGTATTTACCACAGGAGCATCAGCCCAAAACTAATCGATGTTCTTTGAATGTTCCCTTAACCTGTTTCTTGATGGACTTTTGAAATGAGATCATCCACTGGTTTTGTTCAAAATAAAAACCGACAGGGGTAAAAACGCCTGCCGGTTTTTCAACACTTATTTAGTCAATTTCCCGTATTTCTTAAAGGGCTGTCAAAGTTACGAGTGCCGCCATATGCCACTTTATCCTTCTCTACCGGGGTCTTCGACCATATTGTAGCAAGAATCGGTCCTGAGATGTTATGCCAGACAGCTGCAATCACATTCGGCAAAGCTGCTAATGGACCGAAATGAGCCGTCGCTAACGCTACACCAAGTCCTGAGTTCTGCATTCCAACCTCAATTGAGATCGCACGTCGTTTACTTTCATCTAAGCGCATCAATTTAGCCGCACCATAACCCAGGGCTAATCCAATTAGATTGTGAAGCATGACCGCTGAAAATACGAGAACACCTGAAGTCATAATACTCTCTACATTTGCAGCTACAACAGCACAAACAATAACAATAATGGCCAATACAGAAACCAAAGGTACAACAGTTGCACTCTTATCAACCATATTTGGTAATAACTTCCTGATTATAATCCCTAATGCAATCGGTACAACAATAACCTGAACGATCGAGATAAACATAGACACCGGGTCTACCGGCAGCCATTGTCCAGCTAATGCAAGAAGTATTAAGGGTGTTAGAACAGGAGCAAGCATAGTGGATAAAGACGTCATTGCTACGGAAAGCGCCAGGTTTCCCTTGGCTAAATACACCATGACATTAGATGATGTACCCCCGGGAACAGATCCTAAAAGCACAAGTCCTGCTGCCAGTTCAGCGGGTAAATTCAGTACATAAGCAATTAAAAAAGCGGCCAGAGGCATAAATACAAATTGAGAAGCTGTACCAATGATTACCGGTACAGGTCTCTTCAGCACCAGCTTAAAGTCAACCGGCTTCAAAGTCAGTCCCATGCCAAACATGACGACTCCAAGTAATATCGTAATATAAGCTCCTAACCCTAAAAAAGAAGAAGGAAAGAAAAAAGCAATTAAAGCTGCTGCAACCACCCATAACGCAAAATATTTCCCTGCTAATTGACTAACTGATTCAAGTATTCTCATTTTCCTGCCTCCTCTTGTGAACTAATTTATCCGGGTTCATAATTCCTTTAGGATCAAGGGAATCTTTAATAGACTCCATAACATGAAGAGCATCCCCATGTTCTTTTTCCATGTATTTCATTTTACCTAGACCTACACCATGTTCCCCTGTACAAGTTCCTCCACGACTCAGAGCATCTTCAACAATCGCTTCATTGAAACGTTCAGCTCTTTTCATTTCTTCCGAATCGTTCGCATCGACCATCAGCAGAGCATGATAGTTCCCATCGCCTACATGACCAAGAATTCCCGCTTCAAAACCAAGTGTCTCAATGTTTTCTCTTCCATATTTAATTGCTCCAGCAAGCTCTGACAACGGGACACAGACATCGGTAACCATCAAACTCCTGCCAGGATTACCGTGGATATAGGCGTACGCTAAATTGTGGCGGGCTTCCCACAGTTTATTCCGGCCTGCGGAATCCCCTTCAAACTGAATTCCTTCACAATCATGATCAGCTACAATGTCTTTCGCAAAGTCGACATCCTGGTTTAGTCCAGCTTCGTTCCCATGAAACTCTAAAAATAAAGTAGGTTTTTCCTTGTAATCCGTTCCATTAAAGCTATTGACCTGCCTGATTGACGATTCATCCACCAACTCCACACGTGCAATCGGAATTCCCGCCTGCAGAATAGAGACGACAGCTTCTACCGCATGGTCTACACTTGGAAAAGAAGCTCTTCCGGCTACGATCTGTTCTGGTATCCCATAAACCCGCAGAGTAAGCTCCGTTATACACCCCAATGTCCCTTCTGATCCAACATATAGGCTATTTAAATGAAGGCCGGAAGACGATTTTCTTGCTAAATTTCCGGTATGTATAACTTTTCCATCAGGTGAAACAACTTCAAGACTTTGTACTTGATCTCGCATGACTCCATATTTCACAGAAGTGGTTCCACTTGCATTCGTGGCCGCCATCCCTCCAAGAGTCGCATCAGCACCTGGATCTACAGAAAAGAAAAGTCCATGTTTTTTCAATTTTTCATTCAACTGCGAACGAGTTACTCCAGGCTGAACTCGAACGAGAAAATCTTTTTCCCGTACTTCTAATACTTGATTCATAGAAGAAAAATCTATCGTGAGTCCTTGATTATAAGGAATCGCATGCCCTTCCAAACTTGATCCAAGACCAAACGGCGTAACCGCCGTATGGTGGGCGTCGGCTATTTTAATGATCGCTTGCACTTCTTCCGTACTTTCAGGAAATACAACGACATCAGGGCGGCTCGCCTTGTGATAAGATTCATCCTTACTATGATGGTCTAGAATTGTCTCATTCGTTGAGACTTGATCCTCTCTTAAAAGGTTTCTCAGTTCATAAAGAAACGAATTGCTGCTTGTTTTCATTTGTAAACCTCCCCCGTCATACTTTTGAACTGTTTCATCACATTATACTTAATCGTCAGAAAATAACAATAACTTTTACTTTTTATCATTTTTTTCTATGGTTCAGCAGCAAAAAGAGACTCATTTCTATATCCTGACCACCTGAATTCCCCATCCACACAAAAAACACCGCCCTCCCAACAGGAGAGCGGCAGACTTACTTTAACGTCGCTAAATGTGTGTAAACATCTTTTAAATTATGATAATTTTTCTCTTGGATCTCTCGAATACTTTCCACCCACAACTTTGCCGTAGCCACAGCATCATGCAGAGCATGGTGCCGCTGATCAATTTGTATTCCATATTGCTCACAACACTCATCAAGAGATATTAAACGGTCATCAGGATAGTTAATTGTAGTTAAGAAAGAAGTATCCACAATCCTATGCTGGAACTTCTGTTTTAACGCAAGCCACGTTGCATGGTTCATAAACTGCTTTTCATGACTGGCATGGTGGGCAACAAGCACATCTGCTTTAATGAACGCAAAGAAGTCTTTTAATGCATCACGAAGAGAAGGAGCATCTGCCAGCATTTCCTCTGTAATACCTGTTAAATTAACAATCTCCTCAGAAAGCGGGGTTTCATTTTTTACGAGAGAATAAAAAGTCTCCGCCTCCTTAATCTCCGTCCCTGCAACCTTAACAGCACCAATGGATATAATCTCATCCCCTTTATAGGGGTAAAATCCGGTCGTCTCCAAATCAAAAATCACTACTTGTAAAGCATCAAAGGGAATATCTAATACATTTTGATCCTTCATTTGCCGCTCCAAGTCCCTCACATAAGCTACATTGGAGGGATTATTCTGATTTAAAGAAGAAAAACCATTTCCAATTCTCCCAGATAAGTCCTTTACAAATTGTACGAATGGATTCATATCAGTCCCTCTTCTTTAAATATAGACTTGGCTTTTGAAAATAACTTATGTCCCTGTTTAATCAAGTATTTCAATTCCTGCTTTTCTTCTTTTGTTAATTGATCGACAGTTATTAAATGAACTTGATCATAGCTGACAGCATGCTTTCTTAAAGAAAGACGCATCTCCAATAGACGAAGGAAATCTTGTTGGTAAGGTTTCAAAGATGGATAATGCACCAGCAGCTTTTCAAACCTTCTATTTGTCGAAGGTTCTTGAATCTGCTTTTTTAACGCCAGCATTCGAACAGCATTGATATAAGGGAAATACACGGTCTGTTTTAAGTTGAGACTTCCCCTTTTATCTCCTTTATACTCAGGTAGGAGTTGACCAAAAACTCCAATCCCTTTTTTAATAAAGTTCACATTCTCGATCATCCTGCTATACAGCTCCGGATGATTATCAAGATTCGAAAACACATGTTTCTTAATGCTTGATAAGTCAAAGGCATCTCCTATTAACACCCTTGAATCAAAGAAAATTGTAAAGTTGCGAAGTGCCTGCCAGCTTGCTGTGTTCAACCATTCCAGTATCTGTGTCTGGAAGGTTTCTACAGGCTGACACCATAAAGGATTGGAAGCCATCACATTCCCCTCACACTTTTGGTAGCCTACAACGTCAAGTCCGTCACGAATTTCTTCTCCAAGTCTCAAAAAATAGTCCTGGTCATTCAGCGGGCCGTCGAAGAGGATTCCATGATCCTGATCACTCCAGACAGATTGTTCAAAACGACCGGCACTTCCCATTAGAAAAAAAGCAAAAGGAGCAGGCGGCGGCCCTAGCTCACGTTCTACTTTTTCTTCTGCCAACCTAACCGTTTGATAAATCAACTGATCATGAAATGAATTTAATTGGAAGTGATCATCAGCAACGGAATCGATCGTTTCCTCCCGCCAATTTTTCAACTCTTCATAGGCTTTAAACATAAATCCCTGTTTCCTTACCCATGTTTACGTCCTGAAGCAGCATCCGGAGGTGTTAAGTTTTCAGGATAGCCATATCCTCCATGTTCACTCAAATCAAGACCCATAATTTCCTCTTCTTCTGTTACGCGCAGACCGCCCATGACCTTATCCATTACTTTCAGGATGAGGTAAGATACAATGAATGCATAAAGGCCGCAGCTGACAACACCAAGAATTTGAACACCCAGCTGCTCAAATCCACCGCCGTACAATAAACCCGGACGACCGACTGTAGCTAGTTCAGGTGTGGCAAAAATACCATTAGATAACGTACCCCAGACCCCGACGGTTCCGTGTACGGATAACGCAAAGATTGGGTCATCAATTCTCTTTTTATCAAAGAATCTCATACTAAAGAACACAAAGGCTCCACCCACTAATCCAATAACAACCGCTGCCCATGGCTCAACAAAGGCACATGAAGCTGTTATTGCTACAAGCCCGGCCAGCGCCCCGTTCAAAGTTGTTGGTACATCCGCTTTTCCTGTAACTGCCCATACCATCAACATAGCACCAACAGCACCGGCTCCTGCTGCCAATTGTGTATTTAACGCAACGTAACCAAAGAAAGCATCTGCTACACCAAATGTACTACCGGCATTAAAACCAAACCAGCCAACCCATAATAGTAAGACTCCCAGAGCTGTAAACACTTGGTTATGTCCTGCAATCTCATTTGAAGATCCATCTTTATTGTACTTTCCGATTCGAGGCTTCAATATCATAGTAGCAGCAAGAGCAGCCATGGCTCCTGTCAGGTGAACGACTGTAGATCCGGCAAAGTCCTGCTTTCCATGTTCAGCCAGCCAGCCGCCTCCCCAAATCCAGTGAGCAATAACCGGGTAAATTAGAACAGAAAATAAAATAGCAAAGACAACATAAGCCACCAGCTTCGCTCGTTCAGCAAAACCACCAAAAGCAATAGTCATCGCAATGGCAGCGAATGCAAGTTGAAAGAGAAAGTCCACCGATCCAGCCAAACCTTCTCCCATTGTAGTTGCATCACCATAGAAGAAGTTGGACAAGCCAATTATTGCGTTTCCTTCTCCATAAATCAGACCGTATCCAACAGCCCAGAATACGAGAGATACAATACCCACAGTAAAGACGGTTTTACCAGCGATGTGGCCCGCGTTCTTCATTCTCGTCGATCCAGCTTCTAAGAGAATAAATCCCCCCTGCATCAGTAAAACCAGGATCGTACAGACAATGATCCATAAGTTATTCATTAAAAAAGTCGCTTCCATTTTCAATTCCCCTCCATGTTAGATTATATAACATAATATGTTATATAATACTGTACCAAAGTCTGAATGTTAACACAATCAATATGTCAGGATTCTTTACACTTCTATTTATTTTAAAGATCACCATGCAAAAAACCCCTTTATAAAAGGGGCGGCATAAAATAAATTCATTCTCCAAATCCATTCAGAATTCTATAATTGACGTGCTTTTGAATGAGCTCTGAAACTGTCACGAACTGATAGCCTTCTTCAATTAATTCAGGCAGAATCTGCTTTAAAGCTTTCACTGTCTGGGAACGGTTTCCCCCAAAGTCATGAAATAGGATGATATCTCCGTTTTTCGCATTACTCAGGACGGTATTTACAATTTTAGGTACTCCCGGACTCTGCCAGTCTTTTGTATCTTGGTGCCATGACCACATCACTACCATATATCCTTCCTCGTTTGCTGTATCAACAATAATATCGTTGTAAACACCTCCTGGAGGTCGAAAAAGCTTCGGAGGAACTCCTGTAATATCTTCAATCACTTCTGAGGTAAAATCGATCTCTTTAATGATCTCCTCTTTCGTAATTCCAGTAAAGTTTGGATGGTGAAACGTATGATTGGCGAGCTCATGTCCAGATTCAACCATGGCCCGGATAAGTTCAGGATTCTGTTGGACACGTGTACCTACTACAAAAAAGGTGGCCCTCGCATCATATTCTTCTAATATCTTAAGGATCTCCGGGGTATACTTTATACTCGGACCATCATCAAAAGTAATGGCCATGTATTTCGAATGAGTAGGGACATCCCAAATCGCCTTCCCTTTTTCCTCATAAAAATGCCTGGGGTGGTTCATTGCATGCGTACAGGACGGGAATAACAGAAACAGGATAAGGACAAAAACCGAATAAGAACAGACTCTCCTCAAAAAGAAGCACCCTCTCACGTTTTCCTTTAGTTTGCAGAGTGTATACGCGTCTTATACGTTTTCTACGCTCTCTCTTTTATCCATTGACCCTTTCATATCTCTTCACATATCTTTCTAATCCTGCACACCTGGTTTCGACACTTTGTAAGAGAGGGCTGCCTGTAAAGAACTATAACCGTGTAACAGATTTTAACCATTAAAAAAGCCAGGCACTGAAACCAAGCCTGACTTTCATAATTTTTTTATTGGTTTTAAGATGGTACGCTGGAGTGGAACTCCCCCCATGGGTACATTTCGTTCAATAAATACATAAAGCCTCCCATCAATTAGAAACTTATAATCTCCCTGATAGCTGACTTCATGCCCTTCTTCAATAAGCTTCTTCTTAACTGCCTGTATATATTCACTGTGATTCATATAACGTTCATCCAAGTCAATCTGCATATGGCCTTTCCGATAGCCCATCAGCCAGTTAAATAAGAAAAATAATCCGGCAGCCATACCAACAATACCTAAAAATGTCCACATACGGACCTCTCCTTTCCAGCTTCTCTTATACCTATACGAAACAGAAAAGCGTAAGTTTCAACAAAAGAGAATAAAGAAAAAGCCGGTTCTTAAAGAACCGGCTTTTATTTATCTGCTATACACGGGACACAAGGGCACTCTTCACTGCCTTCAGTGAGTGTATAGCCAACCACTTCGTATCCTTTTCTTCTTAGAAACCTGGCTGCTAAATTTCTTTCTGTTGAGTCTGAACAAATTAGAACGATCGGCTGATCCGGAATTTCATAAACATATCGCTTCAAGTATGAAAGAGGAAGACAGTAAGCACGATCATAACCATCCTGGCAAGATAATTGATAATCCCGGGTGTCTACTACAGCCATGTGCTGCTGTACCTCTCCATTGGTTAGATCCATGCATTTTACGTGTGGAACAGGAAAAGAACGATAGAAGAAAAACAGAACAATAAAACCAGCCAACGTTACGCCTAAAATCCACATACATGAACCTCCTCGTTATAATCTCTCTTCATTTTATACCCCTCGAGGTATTGTGTCAACAGCCTCTGTCCAGACAAATGAAGACAACAAGAAATTAATTTATCATACGGCTGTGATTTTTCCAAAACTCTTTACGTATTAACACTTTCTGTATCTTACCTGATGCTGTCTTTGGCAGCTCTTTCATAAAAGAGACACTCTTAGGGGCTTTAAAGTGAGCGAGTTTTTCCCTGCAGAACAGTATGACTTCTTCTGCAGATAACGTTTCTCCATCCCTCGGCACTACTACCGCATGGGGTACTTCCCCCCATTTCTCATGAGGAACAGCGACAACAGCCGCTTCAAGGATAGAAGGATGTTCATATAGTGTCCCTTCCACTTCAATGGAAGAGATATTTTCTCCCCCACTGATAATCACATCTTTTTTCCTGTCTACAATTTCGATATTTCCTTCCTCATCCACAACCGCCATATCACCTGTATAAAGCCAGCCATCACGAACAGCTTCACTTGTCGCCTTTTCATTCTTGTAGTACCCTTCCATAACGTTGTTTGAGCGTGTAACAATTTCTCCTATAGACGCCCCGTCATATGGAACAGGATCACCAAATTCATCAATAACTTTCACGCGGCTTCCAATCATACTGTATCCCGCTTTGGCTTTCAAACGATAGCGTTCTTCAGCAGGGCGGTCGATGTCCATGGAACGCAGTTCTGACGTTGTAATTAAAGGAGAGATTTCAGTCATTCCATACACTTGAACAAACTTCCATTTCAGCACTTCTTCCACTTTCCTGACAAATGCGGGCGGAGGAGCTGAACCAGCGATGACGACACGTACATCGTGTCCAATCACCGGCGCATTCACTTCAAAAGCTTCAATCACCATATTCAATACCGTCGGGGCCATATGTAATACAGATACCTTGTGTTTCTGCACTTTGTCGAGAATTAAATCGGGATCCGTTTCTCTCAGCATGACTTGAGTGGCTCCGTTTGCCGTATAATAAAATGGTGATCCCCACCCATTAACATGAAACATAGGCAGAACGTGAAGAAGTGTGTCCTGATCGGATACTTTAAGATGGTGCATGGACGACAGCGCATGTAGATAGTTGGAACGATGGGACAACAATACCCCCTTCGGATCCCCTGTTGTGCCGCTTGTATACAAAAGGGATGCGATATCCGTTTCTTCTACTTTTGAACGTTCGAATGGAAGAGAAGAAAAGTTGTTTAACCACGCTTCATACCCTCCTTCCGATGGGTCCCCGTGGACAATGATATGATCAAGAGAAGGAACATCCCTCACAATATCTTCCACCTGTGGGTAAAGGGTGTAATCAACAAACAGCACCTTACTCTCACTATGCTCCAGTATAAAGTGATAATCAGAAGGCTTAAGTCTTGTGTTCAGCGGTGTCATAACAGCCCCGATCTGAAATACACCATAAAAACCTTCGAGCATCTCTGTCGTATTTGGAGCTAGATAAGCAACTTTATCCCCTTTTTTCACACCCAATGATTCAAGGCCGCGGGATAACTGGTTGACTCTGTCATTTAGTTCACGATACGTCAACGTATGATGGTCATCAATGACAGCTGTTTTCCCCCCATATAACTCGACAGCTCGATCCAGGAATTCTGTTAACACTAAAGGGACATGCATTAACAACTCTCTCCTTTCTTTTTAAGAACACTAAAAAAACGGAGCAGATCATGCCTCTTTCCTTTAATTCACATCACCCGCTCCAAATATTTAGTAAATCGCACTACTTACTTTCGGTTTCATGGTAATCAGCGGTGGCTGCTTTTCAACTACTACGTCTGACTCTGATTTGTGCTCAGCTATACGATAAAAAGCCCCGGGATATTCAACAACCCAGCCTTCTTCATCGACAACAAGAGCGGTCTCATAGTCTCTGCACTTGTACTGAAAAATTCGCTGACCGTCTGTATCTCCAAGGTACGTGTAAACTTGCAAAAGAGGGAGAACCTCTTTGCGAAGAGGGTTCACATAAACCATTTTAAATGTGCGGCGCTGGCCGATCGTCCATGATACGCGGTTGATTGGCAGCGTATTGGTAAAAGGAGTAATGGTTAAATCGATATTGGTCGCGCCATCCAGATTTTCATCGTATTCTCCATCCACCCACCACTTATCCTGCTCTTCAGCCTGCACAACAAAGGGCCTTGTTTCTCCATCCTCATAGATTTTCACCTTCTTTGTTTTCCAATCCAATCCAAGCTTCAGATCATAGATAATATGACGGGGTACATCATCGTTGACCAATAAAACCGTCCCCCGGACTTCCATATGGGTGGCAAACTTTTTTAACGTTACGTGTTCTGCGCCTGACGACTCTATATGGTTCCAAATCACTCGCTGCTCCATTATTTGTTTCCTCCTTTTTTATGCGGGCTATAGCCTCGCATTCTAATGACTTTCCCATGAAGCTCAGGACCAATTTCAGTCATGCCGTTTTTCTCATAGAAACGCAGCGCCCTCCCATTTCCAGGGGCTACCCGTAAATGATATTCATTGATTTGATGTGCATGGAAAAATTGCATAGCATACGATTGTAATGCTTTACTGTATCCCTTTCCCCTCGACTTAGGTGTAAGGTAGAAAAGGTGAACATAACCAATCCTTCGATTTTTAAACATTTGCACTGACAATTCAAGCTGACCGATAACCTCGCGACCCTCCTCAGCTAAAACGAACCCTTCAGGAAACTTTCGGATCTTTTCCTTGACGTATGTCTCGTACTTCCTTTCATGAAAACCAACCAAATTACCAAAACTAACCATAAAGGCATCCTTACGAAACTCTATCAAATTTTTTCGATCCTTTTCCAAGTCAATTGTCCGAAATGTAATCATACCGATCCCCCATTCCCAGAACACCAATACTGTATTTCCAGCAGTAAGAACAGGGATAATTGCTTTCCAAGGTGATGAACCATATATTACACAATTTAAACTTCCCCTGAACTTTTGGTGTCCCTGAAACGTTCACCACCTCCACCTTCTTTGGTAAACAAGAATGAAACGAAAGCTTGCAGAATCACATTTCAGCCATTCGCCCAAGAAAGAATATGTCCCACAAAAAGGCAGCGTTTTCATTTATTCGCTGTGCTCTTTTAGATATTTAATATGTCTACAGACAGATCCAGGCTCCATAAATGATGAATGCAGGAACTCAATTCTTTCTTAAATAACCCACCTTATTCTTTATATTGTTAAAATTCGCTACATAAATTGAAATTCCTTCCTTTTTTTACAGGCAGATTTCTTCCTAAATATTCCTCAAGCGATTGTTCACCTATTTATTGTGATTCTTCTATTTAACGGAAATATCTACTTGAGGATGGTTCACTATCCCTGTTTATTTTAGGACCCTTCAACCACAAGGTTAAACAAAAAAATGGAATAAGCCTGACCCGCCGGAGTTTAAGAGAGGAACTATTCACGAAAAATGACATAAGAGAAGGAAGCTTTTTACATAAGAGGAAGGAAGACGATTATACTAATACAATCATGAAAAACATGGATTCTAAATAAATTTATAAAGGGAGGTGCAGGATCATGTTCTCATCCAAATGGAAGCCCTTGAAGAAGGAATTAAAAGCAGCCTTGAAATCATCTTCAGACCAGGATTCCTTATCCCAGGATGAACGAAAATTAATTGAGGGTATTCGTGAGGTCACTAATCAGGCCAACAAAAATAATGTAACTCGTACGATGGCCTACCTCCAGTTCTTTCAGAAGTATCCGGAGATCCATTGGGCTTTACTTGCCCACCTCGTTTCAAGGAACGCTGGGTGGAATATGACTGACTTAAAAGGAGAATATCTGCCTAAGCTTCTGACTGGCAAAGAAGTTGTTGATTTTTTTGTCTTTCTTGAGAGAGGGAACTGGCTCATTTTTCAAGACGCCTATCCGCAGCTCCTCCTTTATGAAGCGAGTAAAAAACATGGACGCCCGCTTTTTCACTTGCTAAAGCCTCTGAATATCTCTGCCTTCATGTCCCCATTTTGGAATCGGTTTTGGATAAATAAAAAAAGTGAGGAACTTACGAAAGCGTTGATCATCAATGAACAGCATTATATCGAAAGCCGGGTTGTTCGTAATCATCAATATATGGAAACGGTCATGGATAAAGTCATGTTTAAACTTCAGGATATCCTTGCCATGAACCATATTCTGTTTCCCTATGTCACGCCTATTCAGCAGAAAACAAAACTAACAGGGGGAACCGTTCACCACTTTTCTGCCGTTAATGAACGTGTTTATCTTGGAAGAGCGTTATATGAATTGCTTTATTCTGTAAGAAGCAGACTGGATCAAATTATTCAATGGGCGTCGACCCATCCGCATACCGGATCAAGAAAAGACTATTGGCCGCAACTATTTAATACGATCTATGAAACAGCTCCGGGGCATGTTCATGAAATGGCGGTAAGCCCGTGCAGACGTGACCAGAAAGGACCGAAAATCTACAGTCCTGAACTGGAGACATGCTGGGAAGACTGGATCCACCCATCCCCAGAGTCCGGGGATTGGTTTAAGCATGTTAACGTGATGGAGTTATTAAAAGAAGACGTCAAAGAGTTCAATAACGATATTGAGACTGTGTACTGCCGCACATTGGAAGAAATTGAACTTGCCAGTCAAGCGAAGCACACCTTCTTCCGGTAGCCGACAAATTTAATAACTCCGTTCCGCTGATCTCTATATTTTACAGGTACTATCTATAAAGTAGTCTCTTCAGTCCGCAGACAACAAGATGTTCTGCCCGCTGCTTATAGGGCAGTGCCTAATAGCGCTGCCCTATTTCCCCTTCCTTTTCTTTTTTTAAGAACATTATGTAAGCTTTCCTTATGACAATTCCCACAACGAAAAAATAGACAATAACGGAACCAGTGATATAGACATGGCTCTCCCGGAGATCCCTTCTTACAAACGTATTTTCACGGCCTTTGTTGCCATCATGGTTTTTATATGTTGATCAACAGTCCTTCCTCCTCCGAAGTCATCTTCATATACCCCGGCAATTACAAAGCCTGCGTCGATCTGTCCTTGCAGCTGATTTTCTAAAGTATGGCCAAACTCAAGTGTCTCTCCTTCGATGATCTCTTCTTCTCTAAGAGCAGAATAAGGAATGCTGTGAGCCACTTCAAGCTCTCCCTCCTGCTCTTTTTGGTCATCAAATAAAAAAAGAACAGGATTCATAAAACCGGAGATCAAGATTCCGTTTTCTTTTAAGGTGCGTGCGGCTTCCTTCCAAACGGGACGAACATCCTCAATAAAGACGTTCGCTACAGGATGGACAATTAAATCAAAGGTTTGATCTTCAAATGCAGATAGATCCGTCATATCTCCCTGCACGGTTCTGATCGAGAGTTTTTCTTTTTCTGCAATCTTTTCATCCTGCTGCAGCTGTTTCTCCGACAAATCAAAAACGGTCACATCTGCACCAGCTGCTGCAAGGATTGGTCCTTGCTGTCCTCCGCCCGAGGCGAGGCATAAAACCTTTACTCCTTCTAAATTAGACGGGAACCACTCGCGCGGCACCTGCCTGTCTGCCGTCACTCCGATGGACCAGTCTCCTTTTTTCGCCATTTCGATGACCTCATGACTGACCGCCATCGTATACCTCACACCTTCTTCTACTTTTTTATCCCACGCTTTACTGTTATGATCTGTTGTTCGGTTCATCTTTAACTCCCTTTCAAAAGGTATTAAGTACGTCAGAAAAAAATTTATAAAGACATTGTCATTAGACATTCCCTTAATAAGTATGGATTAGCTGAGTCTGTTCTATATTAAAGATCAATGAACACTTTCTTTATTATGCATGCGGTCACCGTACCGTCTGCGAAATTCAGATAATAACCTGTCAGCATCTTCGGTCGTCACATTTTCTAAATAAATATCTTCTTCCTCTTGTTTCACAGTCCGAATCGTAAGGACATCCTCTACCAGCTGGACACGTTTGACATCCTCATCGGATATTCGCAGCCGCGGGTCAGCTATTCCCCTGCGGACACTCATTCCATTTTCTTCGAAACGGATATAATCACGCTCCGGCATCTTCAAATAATGCAGCGTCCTCCAAAGGCCAAGCAAAAACAGAAACCCTGTTGTATAGACAAGAACCCCCTGTACGCGTCCGTTAACAAGTAAAGCGATGAGAACCACACTGACACTAACGACTGTATCAAGTCCGGATTTTATTGCTTTCTTTTTCCAAATGGTTTGATTACTGTACTGAATGTGCATATATGTCTTCCTTTCCTGCATTGTGTTTACTTTGTGCGTCCGGCCTTCTATAACGTTTACAAAGAAGGAAGCTTTCATATTTTTTGATCATCACCTGGATAAGAGGCAACCAAAATTTGTCCGGGTACTTATGCTTCAGAAATGAACGATCCCTGCCGCAGATCGCTTTAAAACTCAGCTCTATTAAAGTTCAGTGTCTTACTGTCTATTAGGTTTGTTCAAGACTTAAGTTTGAGAGAAAATTTCCGCTAGTTGAGTAAAAGGCGGGACTGGAAACCACTCGTTTTCCTATGGGGAGCTGGTGAGCCTTCTAACCCGGCGGTATGCGATACTCCAGAAGCTGGCTATTCCCTGCCACGCTGAATTAGCGGGGCCGTTAGCAAACATTACTCCCCCCATCCATGTGGACATATTTCGGGTTCTAGTTTTCCCTATAAGGTGCTAAAATCAACAACATGCTTTAACACAGAGCCTAAAACTTATAAAATCCAGACACCCCCCGTCTACCACATGGATTCCTCCTCGTTAGATAACTGAATGAATAAAGGGTTAATGACTGCTGTAACGAAGAGGATAAACCCAGCAAATATTAACGAATACACCAAGCGGACTTCAAAAGCTTCCACAATGAATAGGAAAAACAGAAAGGCTGTAAGGGAAAGCATTATTGAACGCTGCTGTGACTTTCTTGTAGGATATTGCCTGGCACCACAGTTCGGACACACTTTTGTACTGTGCAAAAGGAAGGTATGCATAACTGCTTGCCCGAATTTCAAGCTGCATCTACAATTTTCACACGTCATCACCATCTTTATCTCCTTTTTTCATCCTCTTTATTTCTGCTTCCAGTTTAAGAATTTTCTCCATTTGATCCATCTGCCCAATCTTTCTAAAAATGACAAAGCCACATCCGGCCAAAGCAACAAAGATGCCTAATCCACCTAATCCGAACAGAATATAAAAATCCAGCATATGATCACTCCTACGTTCCTATACGTCTTTGCTGAACAGAATGTTTCAATTTTCACAAAAAAGAACTTTCATTGATTAATCGGTTATTGAAGATGAGTTTTAACTCCATAAAAAAATAAGCACCCCGGCAAGGAGCACTTATTTCTTACGTTTCTATCTATTTTCACCTAAGAAAGCTTGTATTGAAGAACAGCGGTACGAGAAGTCTCTATTTCTTAAAAGACTTCCAGTCCATGTCACTCTCATTTAACAGTTCTTCAAAGCTTTTATTTGCTTCCCGGCGCTTACGTTCCTCAATGCGCCGCTGTTTTTCCTGTGCTTCACGCTCTTCGGCTTGCTGCTTGAGCTCTGTTTTCTTCGATTTCAGTTTAGATAGCACGTCGGCATTCAGTTGATCGCCAAGAGAGCCGGTTTCCTGCTTTTTCTTACTCATACCGTCGCTCCTTCTTTTACATCTTTGATGGGAATGATTGGATTCAAAATACCATCCGGACTTGACAGACGGAACGTCCCACGCACGAAATCAAGTTTCATATCTTCCTTGAAAAAAATAGCCTGCTGATCATCAATAATGACGGGGTAAGCTTCACTTTCCACGCGAAAATCTGTTTTCCGCTCTTCATGTTCTAAGCGAATTGTCGGAAGTCCATTTACACCGCACCCGCATCCTTCGGTGTCATAAAAAAGCCGGATTATTGGACGTTCAGAATCCTGAATGTGTTCGAGCTGTTGTTTGGCTTCATCGGTGATTCGTAATTTCATTATCCATCCCCTCCTGTTGACTCTATTGTAAAAAAACCTCACGCTAAGGACAATAGTTTTGTTTCTTTATTCAGCATAGTGCCCCCCAACAAGCCGGCTGCGATGCCTGGCGGTACCAGCCTCTGTCCAGGAGACAGCGCGCAGAAGCATATCTTGGCCGTATCGATCACGGATCTCATCCATCACATAACCAAGGTCTCTTTTTTTATCTTTTCCATCGTCAAAAAGGTCCAGCTGAACGTTCGCATCCTCAGTGATTTTGCTGAGGGAAATAGACACTTTTCGTACAACGCCTCCATTATAAAAGCGGTGAAACAAGGTAAGACAGGCATGGTAGATGTCCATCGTGATACTTGTCGGCTGATCGATGGAAACTGAACGGTGAAACCCTCCACCACCTTCACTTTTGCTATATCCGATTCCAAGCGAGATTGTTCTGCCGGCATGTCCTTTTCTCCGGGCCCGGCGGGCGACTTCCTCACACATTTCAAGAATGACATACTTTACATCTTCCGGCTTATGATAATCACGGAGCAGAATCTGGCTTTTCCCGTAACTCACCTGTCCGTGAATGATTGGAGCCCCCGGATCTGATAAATCAATACCATTTGCATGGTAGTACAGCTGATTTCCCATCACCCCAAATGTCTTTTCAAGACGCTCGAGCGGGTATTTAGCAAGCTGGCCGACGGACCAGATCCCCATTCGGTTTAAACGATGCTCCAACCTCGGGCCGATCCCCCACATTTCCGACAGTGGGGCTACAGGCCACAGTTTTTCCTGAAAGTTGTCAAATGTCCAGCGGGCAACTCCTGTCTTTTTCGCTTCCAGATCAAGACACAACTTTGAGAGCAGCATATTCGGGCCAATCCCAATCGCAGCGTCCAAATGAAACGTTTCTTTCAACTCATCAATGATCATTTGGGCGGTTTCCTCAGGAACACCGAATTTCCCACTGTTTTCGCCGACTTCAAGAAAACTTTCATCCACACTGTACGTATGGATTCTTTCTTTAGGTACAAATTTATGAAAAAGGTTCGTGATTTGAGTCGACACTTCTAAGTACTTCCTCATCTGCGCAGAGACAATGACAATTTCCGGTGACGAAGGGATCTCAAATAAACGGCTCCCTGTACGAATCCCATACTTCTTTTTCATTGCAGGTGTTGCAGCAAGGACCACACTCCCTCTACGATTCAAATCAGCGACTACAGCAAGCGGACACGTGAGCGGATCAAGACCACGATCCACTGCAGCACAGCTCGCGTAAAAACTCTTCATATCAACACAAAGAATCCCTCTATCTGGATAGCTGCTGTAATCCATGCGTGGATGATTCACGTCCCCACCTCCTTTTTTTAGTATATTCTTATTATGCGAATATATGTTCGTATCTGCAAGTGCCAATTCCTTCTATTCTTTCCTTCTAATCATCTGAAGCCGCATGAGCTGCTGCACCACCTAAGATCTGCACACAACTTTGAAGTGCAGATTCCTAATAAGATTAAGCAAAGCCGTGATTCTTCACAAAAAAATCCTCTCCCTATAAACAGGAAGAGGGTTTTTCGCCCTTTATTTTTTATTAAACTGTTTCTGCATCAGTTTTTCCATAGCTGCAGGCGCCAGTGAATAGACTTTACTTCCGGAGTCCATCCAGGAAGGAAGGTTGATCTCTCTCTGCTTCGTAAACAAATGTTCCACTACGGTCCGGGCAACCTGGTTAGGGTCCAGCATAATCTTATCGACAGACTTCTCATACTTCCCACTTGGGTCTGCCTGTTGAAAGAAGTTGGTCCTCACGGGGCCGAGGTTCACACTGGTTACATAAACGCCGAGGGGCTCCACTTCCATACGCAAAGCATTGGTAAAACCGAGGACGGCATGCTTTGTTGCCGAATACACGGCTGATTTTGGTGTAGCGATTTTACCTGCCTGCGAAGCGATATTTACAATGTGACCTTCTCCATTCTGTAATAAGTGCGGAAGAAGTTGATGTGTCGTACGGAAGAGCGATTTCACATTGACAGAGAGCATTCGATCGATATCCTGCCAATTGGAATCCGACACATTAGCAAATACTGCGATACCTGCATTGTTAATCAGTCCATCGATGGATCCGTGGTCATAACAAATTCGATCAATGGTATCTTTCCACTCCGCATCATTCGAGAGGTCTGCTTTATACCAGGGACAGGTAACCGCAAATGCCTCCTCAATCTTTTCAGCGATGAGATTAAGTTTCTTATCCGACCTGGCTGCGAGAATGGGAATACCACCTTCCCGCGCCACGTGAATAGCCAGATACTCTCCTATTCCGCTTGAAGCGCCTGTAATTAAAACTTTTTTCCCCTTCACACGTTCGTTCATCCTATCACCTATTCATCTTATAGAATTTTTCCCCTTGTTTAAAATTCGTTACTATTCTTCCGGTATTTTCTAAGTAATCAAGCTGACCGATCGTTTCAGACATGGTTAAACCAAATTGAGATTCTATATGTTTTGGAAATAAACGCTCACATACGTCATATGCACGTAATGGGCCATCGCTAAACATGTGATAAACTTTGTCTGCGCGCTGCTCCTGCTTTTTTAAACGTTCTTTGATAAGCTCAGGGGCATGGTTGAATATCTTGCCGTGACCAGGATAGACCGTACCCAAGTCTTTATCCAAAAGCTTTTCCATTGACTCCCGGTATTGCAAAAGGGGGCGTGGGCGCTCTTCGCCTTTCCTAAAGGGGGGCTCCAAAAGGGGGTTCGATGAAATATGGGCAAGCAGATGATCCCCACCAATAAAAGCTCCGTCTTCTTCACGATAAAAGGAAATATGACTTTGAGCATGACCCGGAGTTTCAATGGTTATCCACTCCTCATGCCCGGGAAGGCGGTCACCTTCGGTCAACTCCTGCGTTAGAGATCCTTGTGACGTCCATTTTAAAGGTTTACGCAAGTGGTTTAACAAGAAATAAAACCGTTCAGGTACACCTGATTCAAGATACATTTCCTTAAAAAACTGCTCGTACTGATGGAAGAAAGCTTTCTCTCTCTCCAGCCACGGCCTTAATTTGGGATGACCCGCAACATGTTCTGCATTTGGGAATCGTTCTACCAATCCCATATGATCCGGATGATGGTGGGTAAGAATAACTTGCTCAATATCCTCAGGGCGGTATCCTGTCTCTTTAAGCTGGTCCAGTAATGCAGTCCATGCCTCTTCTGTTTTCACCCCGGCATCAATCATTGTAAGCCGGCTTCCCTTTAATAGATATACATGGACATCTCCCACAGCATAGGGGGTGGGGAGTGTCATTTGAATAACTGTATCCTTCAATGTTTTCATACCTTCCCTCCAAACTGAATGATCGTTCATTATTTATATTGTAGCATGCTTTTCTACCATTTTCCTCCCTATTTGAAAATTGACTCTCCTCTTATAATTTACAAATATCTTACTAGTTGCACTTTTTCCAAAAGACTTCAAATGGCGCTTTTATTTATTTATACTTTAACGCGTCATTGTAAAATATTTAACCTAGAAACAAACACAAGGAGGAAGTTCATGGAACAACAAGAGAAGAAAGGGATGGCTATACGTCTGCTCGACTGGATTGAGCGAGTCGGAAATAAACTGCCTCACCCTGTTACGTTGTTTGCATTATTTGCGCTGTTCGTCATTATCGCTTCCTGGATTTTTTCTACACTAGGGGTGGAAGTGGAAGATCCCGCTTCAGGCGATACGCTTCAAGTCGTTAACTTACTATCTAGTGACGGCATTAAATATATCTTTGAAAGTATGGTTGATAACTTTGTAGGCTTCGCACCATTAGGTACGGTTCTTGTAACGATGCTTGGTATTGGAATTGCGGAGCGTTCAGGATTAATCAGTGCAATGCTGCGAGGTCTTGTCACATCCGTTCCTCGTTCCCTTATGACAGCTTCTTTAGTCTTTGGGGGTATTATGTCCAGCATGGCCGCTGATGCCGGTTATGTTGTACTGACGCCACTTGGTGCGGTGCTTTTCGCAGGGCTCGGGCGACATCCGCTTGCAGGTCTTGCAGCTGCCTTCGCTGGTGTATCTGCAGGATTCAGCGCTAATTTGTTATTGACATCTCTCGACCCGCTTCTTGGTGATTTAACAATTCAGGCAGCAGCAACGATTGATCCGGCTTATGCAGATACCATTCTGTATACGATGAACTATTACTTTATGATAGCATCTGTATTCGTTTTAACGATCGTCGGTACGCTTGTAACGGACAAAATTGTTGAGCCACGCCTTGGTACGTACAAAGGCGGCGTCAAAGAAGAAGTGGATTACATTTCTCCACTTGAGAAAAAGGGAATGATCGGAGCACTGACTGCCTTTATTGTAACCATCGGCCTTCTATCACTCTTGGTCGTCCCAACATGGGGACCCTTACGTAACCCAGATGATTTCTTAGCGTCTCCGTTTTTCCATAGTCTTGTCCCTGTTATTTTGATTATGTTCTTTATTCCGGGATACGTTTATGGAAAAATCACGGAAGAAATTAAGAACGATAAAGATGTGGCCAACCAAATGTCTGAAACAATGGCATCCATGGGGATTTACATTGTGCTGGCTTTTACAGCCGGGCAGTTTGTTGCCTATTTCAACCATACAAACCTTGGAAAAGTCATCGCTGTGAGCGGTGCCGAATTCCTTGACTCCATTGGCTTTACTGGTATTGGTCTGCTGATTGCCTTTATTTTCGTTGCTGGATTCATTAACTTGTTTATAGGAAGTTCGTCCGCTAAATGGGCGATTATGGCTCCAGTATTCGTACCAATGATGATGCAGCTTGGGTACTCACCGGAACTTACAACCCTGGCATACCGGATTGCAGACTCAACAACCAACATCATTTCGCCGTTGATGCCATACTTTGCGATTGTCATTGCATTCGCTCAGAAGTATGACAAAAAAGTGGGCATCGGGACATTGATCTCAACGATGCTTCCTTATTCAATCGCTTTTTCCGTCATTTGGATAGTTATGCTGTTGATTTGGATGCTGACAGGACTTCCGATTGGCCCAGGCGCAGAGTTCTTTTACAACGGATAATAAACACGGAGAAGGTCCAGACAGTACTGTCTGGACCTTCTTTACATAGTTATAAGCTCTGTTAAAGTCTGTTGTTGATTTTTCATTGTTTCATATAAGCCCCTTATATGGAAAACTAGAAGCTGAGACATAATCATTTGGATGCGCCGTTACGTTTGGTAAACGGAGGGATGACTGGTGAAAAACCCGCTTTCACTCAACTTGAACAAACCTAATATAAAATAACACCACTAAGTTTTAACAAAGCCTGATAGTAAGTCATACAGCTGTTCAGTTATTGATCTTCGTCTACTAAAACTTCAACATATCCTTTATCTCCATCGACGCGGACCTTCTGTCCATCTTCAATCAACGTCATAGCATCTTCAACGCCCACTACCGCAGGAAGACCATACTCTCTAGCTACTACGGACCCATGTGTCATGACCCCGCCTACTTCAGTAACTACAGCTCCTGCCGATTGAAATAATGGGGTCCATCCAGGATCCGTATGTGAGGCAACTAAGATTTCACCTTCGTTTAAATTGGCTTTTTCCGGTGAGGAAATGACTCTCGCTGTCCCTTCAACTACTCCTGAAGATACAGGACTTCCAATCAGGGCACCACTCGGGAAGTCGCCTTCTCTTGGTGCACCTTTGATAATCTCCCCTTCTGTTGTCATGACTCCAGGTGGTTTGAATGATTTATGCCATTCAAACTGTTTTTTTCGTTCCCTTACTTTTTCTTGAACATTTTCCGCGAAACCGTCCTCTGACAATTCGATTAATTCATCAAGAGACAGATAATAGACATCTTTTTCATCAGTAATTTTATTTTCCTTAAGCAGTTTTTCAGCCTCTTCCAATATTGCCTGCTTACATAAATCTAAAATTATAGTCAGCAAATGCTTGTGATGTTCTCTAAGGCCCCCCATATAACGGTAAACGTCAATCAAGCGTTTCATACGCTTATATTTCCATCCGCGATCGCCTGTTTTTTCGAAAATTCGCTTTTTCGCTTCCTCTACTTCTTTCTGCCCTCTCAGGAAATTGGTTTTGGATTCGCCTTCTTTTAAATTTCTAACATCTCCCAGTATGCTGGGCACAATTAAGGTTGGGGATTCTCTCCACCTTGGACGTGTGATATCAATTTCACCCGGTCCCCTCATACCATATTTATCTAAGAAGTCCTGGAATACGGTTAAGAATTCATCACTACCAGACAAGCCTCTCAAGCCCTGATAAAACGTGTCATCTTCCGCTGTTTTCAGATAACCTTCCACTTCTGGATAGTTCCTTACAATGTCAGCCAGTTCTCCAAGTTTTAACCCCATCTGACTCATAATGTTTCCAGGTAATGACTTTGTTAACGCATAGATTTCCTGATCGTTTCCCATTACACGCTCTAATGATTTCTTTAGTAATTGGGAGGAAACAATAAACGCTGCTGGATAAGGCATAATCTGCAGAAAGACTTTCCTTACATGCTGCAAATGCTTCTGAACAGCTTTTAATCTTTTTGTGCCATTAAGAGTGCTTAAATCTTGTTGAACGGTTAATTTAAATTCTTTCATTACTTCTTCTACATGCTGTTCAGCCATAGAAGGATCATTTTTGAAAGCAATGAATAACAACTTTTTAACAACAGGAATAAAAGTTTTCACTATAGGTCCGACAGACATTTTATCTTGTTTGGTATTCACAAATTCTGGTCGTTCTACAAACTCACTGATTGCACGACTAATGGATTCTTCCATATTCCGTGACGATTGAATAACCAATTTTCTTCCTATTTTATATTGAAGTAAACTAGTAAAATCCAGAAATAACCTTCCCCCTGCAGTTCTAAAAAATCCTGTTGGCAGTAAATTTTGAAATACAGAAATACCAAGTGGTTTAAAGGCCTCTGTCATGACCTGCACATGACCGACAGAAATTAATACACGGACAGGTTCTAAGGGTAAATCTGATAATGGAAACAGAGAAGTAATAGGACGGCTTTGGACGATAAATAATTCCCCATTTTCAAAACAGAACTCTATGTCTTGAGGACCTTGGTAATGGTTTTCTATTTCGCCTCCCACTCTGGCAAGTTCTAAAATTTCAGCATCTGTCAAGGCTTGTTTCTTTTGCTGCTTTTCTGGAAGATCTCTTTTTGTTGTGCCTCCTTCAGGCAATGAGAAGACCGCCACCTTTTTTTCTGAGATCGTCTTTTCAATGATTTTATTTTCCCTCACCTTGTATAAATCAGCAGAGACTATGCCTGACACTAAAGCTTCACCCAAGCCAAAACTTGCATCAATGGAGACAACTTTCCGGTTCCCTGTTACAGGATCCGATGTAAACATAATCCCGGAACGGTCAGGCTGGACCATACGTTGTACCACAACCGATAAATGAACTTTTCTATGGTCGAAATTATTCTTGACCCGATAAGATATCGCACGATCTGTAAATAACGATGCCCAACAAGATTGGATATGTTTTAATAGATCACTTTCTCCTTTTATATTTAGAAACGTATCCTGCTGGCCGGCAAAAGAAGCTGTTGGCAGATCTTCTGCTGTTGCGCTTGACCGAACAGCATAGAAATGCTCTTGACCAACTTTCCTCCATCCATGAAGAATACTTTTCATTAAATCTTCAGGCATTGTCATTTCCTGAAAGTGGTCGCGAATACGCTTCCCTAAAACTCTCAGTTGTTCTAGGTTATCGGATCCTAACTGATCAAGCTCGTCTAGTAGTGAGTCCATTCTTGTACTATTTGAAATAAAATCTTGATAGGCTTGAGTAGTTACGCAAAACCCTCCAGGCACCGGAAATCCCGCTTTGCTTAATTCTCCTAAATTCGCCCCTTTCCCGCCTACTAAAGCAAGACTTGAACGGTCAACTTGATCAATATATAAGACAGGTTCCGTCAAATGAAACACCTCCAGACATACATCATTCATTAATGAAAGAATCCTACCAAATTATTCATTTGACACAAAACTTTCTAAATGGTGGTGAAATAAAGAGCTCCTATTGAATGGAGAACCAATAGAAGCTTTTCTTAGTGTTATTCACTTATTAAAATTTACTATTGATACACCTTCTACTAGAAAATCACACTTATTGAGGAATTCAGAATAAAATTTGGATGAACAGAATTCTATTACAAGTTCAACTTATCAGCCTTCCTCCCCCTTGAAAACCAACAAAAATCAGGATTCACCCTGCCATTTAAAAAATTCATGGATCGTATGTGTCAGGATTTTAGGAAGTTTCTCAAAACTGTACGTAAGCTCCAAACGCTCTGTCCATTGATGAGCGTCTCTGCCAACAGGACCGATATTAATGACAGGCATTGTGATAGATTCCATCACCTCTGACGGCCATTCAAAACCATTGCCGTGAATCGGCATCTGTTTCGTCAAATCTGAAAGAGAGGATGAACTGGAAGTTGGACCTATAAAACTCAAATCGGATAAACCAGGAAAATATTCCACTTCTTCAAGTTCTTCTCCATATTCACGTTCTGCATAATCCATTGCAACTTTAGCGCAATGTTGAATCATAGGATCATGATGGGATGATACAGACGGATAAAAAGGCGGACTGTAGAAAAGAACGATCATAGGACTGATATCTTTACATAATGAAGCAAGACTCTGCACAAGGGTTGTTGAAAAATCACGATCCCCTTCATCACGCAGCTTCATAAGACGGTGCTGCCGCCGGTCTACTTCCATTTTTCCAAAGCGCTCAACAGCTTCCTTATACAGCTGGTCATAAGTCAAAATTGTAATTTCCGGATGAAAGGAAGATGTCTGCGTTCCTTCTAAATAAAAGGATGCCTGATGATGATAATGGTTGATGATTTTTGCTTTTGCCCTCTGGGCCGCCTGCAGAAGTTTATCGTTTAATTCTTTAATGGTCTGCTTCATATAGAGAACATTAAACATGGCTACTGCTGCCTGCGGAGTCTGAACGGAATATTCATACTTCGTATCTTTCTGCATCAGGCTTATGGGTGGCGGCGTACGCTCCGCCCCTACTTTTTCAATAAATGCTTCATTCAGTTCCATTTCCTGCGTAAGATAACTGACCATTAAGTTTGCGTTCAATCCCCCAAACGGCTCGCCTGCATGGGTTTCCTTTCCATAGCACAAAAAGCCAGGCAGCGCTTTTCCGATCGATCCTGTGTAAAGGTAGTAGGCAGGATCACCTGGATACTTACTGAACATCGGCTCGCCGTTGAGAGCAGCTTTGAATGTCAGTCCTTCTTCCTCTTTTATCTTTTGAAGGGCCGGCAGGGCCGCCAGCATCCCTTCTGAGTTTACCTCTTCATCAGGAACTGCGACTAATAAGAGGTTCCCATCAAATTCTCCGCCCATGGCTTTTTCCAGAAGGGATAAATGAACCGTCAAACCGGCTTTCATATCCATCGTTCCACGTCCAAACAACCAGTTGCCGGCTTCTAGGTCTTTGGCAGCCTCCTTAGGTAAATCATCGGTGTTTTTATGCAGCTCCTGAGTGAGATCCCTTGGGTAAAACGCCAGGTTTTGAAAGGATCCATAATCCTCCACCCCGACAACATCAACATGAGCAATTAACACAAGGGTGTCTTTTGACTCCCCTTTTCTCACTAATGCAGTCATCAACTGACGGCCATCATCTAAGGCATGTAACTTTAAGTGACCCGGGCGTTTTTTATAATAATCACGATCCTCTAAAATATAATATAAGTATTCAATGATGGCGATTTCCTCGTCGCTGTTTGTAATACTGGGATACTCGACGAGGGAACATAGTAAGTCTGTCAGCTGATCTTTCGTTTGCCACATACTCATGAGGTCACACTCCTTATTGACTTTTCCTGGATTATCAAACACAATCAAACTCAAAGAGCCTACCCGGAAGAGGTGAAGATCCTTTGGTGAAAACTTTGATCTATGCTCACAGAGGAGCGAGCAAACTGGCTCCTGAAAATACTATGCCCGCCTTTAAACTGGCCCGCAACGCTGGTGCTGATGGCATTGAAACAGATGTCCAGCTTACAAAAGACCACATCCCTGTTCTCATCCATGATGAAAACCTGAGACGAACAACAAACGGAAAAGGATTCGTACAAGACTATACATATGCCCAGCTGCGTCTCCTTGATGCAGGGAGCTGGTTTTCTTCTAAATTTTCTGATACCTGCATTGTATCATTGAACGAGTTTTTACGCTGGTTTCGTGACAAGCCTATGTTTCTCAACGTGGAACTGAAGACCAACGTCATTGAATACAAAAATATTGAGCAGATTGTCTATGATTCTCTCAAAAAGCACAATGTCTTAGATCGAACAGTTATTTCCAGCTTTAATTCTGATTCTCTTCTTCGTATGAAAGAAATAAACCCTTCTGTTGAGACCGCTTTTCTTACCTCTACAAAGATGAGACGCCTGCCTCAGTATGCAAAGTCGATAGGAGCAGATGCTCTGCATGTTAAACATAGACTTCTTGATAAAAGACTTGTTAAACGCTGCCGCAAAGAGAAATTGGCTCTTAGAATCTATACCGTCAACAGGCCTGCCATGATGAAAAAATGCTACGACCTCGGTATAGATGCTCTATTCACTGATGTCCCCCACCAAGCGATCGAATATCGTACGCTGTGGGAAAAGGGGCAAAGATAAAATGATCTTCTGGTTATACTCCATTCTCGCCCTTTTCTGGGGGATACTATTGGTGGATTTTTGGAGAGGGATGAAACGGATTCCTGACCTTGAATCTGTCACCCCTGTCCCTTATGATGATCAGATTTCCATTATCATTGCTGCTAAAGATGAAGAAACATCCATTCAAGATACGTTAAAATCACTCGTTGACCAAAAGGACGTTAAGGTAGAGATCGTGGCTGTGAATGACCGTTCTAAAGATCAAACAGGCCATATCATTGAAAAGATGGCTGAAAAGCATGCGAATATTCACGCTGTACACATAGATAACCTTCCATCCGGGTGGTTAGGGAAAAATTACGCCCTTAACCGGGGGGCTGAGCAGGCCTCTGGCGGCTATCTTCTATTTACAGATGCCGATATACACTTTGAGCCCCGGGCCGCAGCCCGGGCTTTTACACTTATGAAGAATGAGGAGCTGAATCACCTTACTGCTGCCCCGGATTTAAAAGCCCGGTCGATGTTTTTACGCGGTTTACTATCGTATTTTCTTTTTGGATTCGGTTATTTGAAGCGTCCATGGACGGCTAACCAGGATAATAGAAAAGGCGGGATGGGGGTCGGTGCTTTTCAGCTTATTACTAAAGAGTGCTATGAAGCCATTGGAAAACATGAATCTCTGCGTTTACGTCCGGATGATGATTTAGCCCTTGGCCAAAAAGTAAAGGCAGCAGGATACAAACAGCGTCTTGTTACGGCATTAAGAGACTTGTCTGTCGAATGGTACACTGATGTACCGGCTGCTTTACGAGGGTTTGAGAAGAATGCATTTGCAGGTCTTAACTACTCTATTCCACTAGCTCTCTTTGCTTTTTTCGGCGTACTTGTATCCCAATTCCTGCCCTTTATTTTTGTATTTCTGCCTGATGTTAAAATTCAAATGATTAGCTTAATAAATATCCTTTTGTTATTTTGTTTATATGTGTTAACTACACGTTCCTTTACGAATTACTCCAAGTGGCTGATTGCCGGACTGCCGGTTTTCGCACTGCTCTTTGTCTATATGTTAGCAAGAGCATTACTCCTGACGTGGATTCGTGGAGGAATTGAGTGGCGGGGCACTACATATTCAATTAAGGAATTAAAGCACTTTTTCCAAGACTCCGAGGAGGACAAATCATGAAACAACGGCTGTTTGAGCCTTATACAGTAAAAAACGTAACACTGAAAAATAAAATCGTCATGTCACCGATGTGCATGTACTCAGCGGACGACCAGGACGGTCATGCCCAGCTTTTTCACCTGGCCCATTACGAAAGCCGTGCAGCTGGACAAGTTGGATTGATCATTACAGAAGCTACTGCTGTCTTACCTGAAGGTAGAATTTCGCACGAGGATCTCGGTATTTGGAATGATGCTCATATTGAAGGGTTAAAAGATATCAATGATGCGATTCACCGCCACGGGGCAAAAGCAGGCATTCAGCTGGCCCATGCAGGACGAAAAGCCAATTTACGAGGCGAAATTTTCGCCCCAAGCGCTGAAGCTTTCAGCAGTTCGATGAACGTTCCAACTGAAATGACGGAAGACGATATTCACAGAACAATTGAAGCTTTCCGAAAAAGCGCCGCACGTTCTAAAAAAGCAGAGTTTGATATTGTCGAACTGCATGGAGCACATGGCTACTTAATCAATCAGTTTCTATCTCCGCTTACCAATCACCGGACGGATAAGTACGGAGGATCCCGTGAAAAACGCTACCGTTTCCTAAAAGAAACCATTACCGCTGTGAAGGAGGAATGGGATGGGCCATTATTTGTCCGTATTTCAGGTGAAGAATACCATGAGGACGGTAATACAATGGATGACTTTATTTTCTTCGCCAAAGAAATGAAAGCCCAGGGTGTGGATCTTATCGATGTCAGCTCAGGCGGTGTCGTACCTGCAGCCATCGAACCTTATCCAGGATACCAAGTGAAATTTGCTGAACAAATTAAAGCAGGCGCCCAGATTGACACCGGAGCTGTTGGTCTTATTACAAACGGGACTCAAGCAGAGGAAATATTGCAAAACGAACGAGCTGATCTAATCTTTCTAGCCCGCGCCCTGCTTAGAAACCCATACTGGCCTAAACAGGCCGCCGACGAACTCGGCTACCCACTCGAAGGACCAAGACAATACACAAGAGCCTGGTAAATAGAAAAGCGTAAGAGCCCTGATAGACACGACAAGCATAAGACTAGCGATGCAGTGAAGTGCTCTTCTTTACGTAATCGATTGACTTATGACCTCGAGTGGCTGGGCTCTGGAGCTGGACATGAGAAAAGCGTAAGAGCCCTGATAGACACGACAAGCATGAGACTAGCGATGCAGTGAAGTGCTCTTCTTTACGTAATCGACTGGCTTCTGATCTTAATAAGGAAGAGACCTGCTGGATAAGCTCCAGCAGGTTTTTTCATACCATTTCAAGTGTGTTCTCAGTCGTCTGGTGGTATGATATTAGAAGTAGGAGAGTGTTTGCTATGGAGTTATTTTTTTTAGGAACGGGATCAGGAGTCCCATCAAAAGAAAGAAATGTTTCATCCCTTGTCCTTCGTATGCTTGAAGAACGAGGAACGACATGGGTTTTTGACTGTGGAGAAGGAACGCAGCAACAAATCTTAAATACGAATATCCGTCCCCGGCGGATCGAAGCTATCTTCATCACCCACTTACACGGTGATCATATTTATGGTTTACCTGGACTATTAAGCAGCCGGTCTTTCCAAGGCGGCGAAACTCCCGTAACCGTATACGGCCCCAGGGGTTTAAGGGAATACATTGATATTAGCCTCCGCATCAGCGGGACTCACTTAAGGTATCCTCTATATGTCGAAGAGGTTGAAGAAGGACAGCTGTTTGAAGATGAACAATTTATTGTAGAAGCAATTAAATTAAAGCATGGCCTCGAAAGCTATGGATATATTTTACAGGAAAAAGATAAATTGGGAGAACTACAGCCAGATAAACTAAAAGAACTTGGAATTAAACCCGGTCCTGTCTATCAGCAAATTAAAAACCAGAAGGAAACAAAGCTTGAAGATGGTCGGACAATACAGCGAAAAGATGTTCTTGGTCCTTCGAAAAAAGGCCGTAAAGTGGCTATTCTTGGAGATACACGCTACATACCTGAACTGGCAGATGCTCTTAAGAATGCCGACGTATTAGTACATGAAGGAACGTTTGCTGGCGAAGAGGAAGAAATGGCCTACGATTACTTTCATTCAACCGTAAAGCAGGCAGCTACATTAGCCAAGGACGCCGGCGCAGGAGAACTAATTCTTAATCACCTTTCTTCCCGCTATCAAGGTGAAGCCGTTGAACAGCTGTTGAAAGAGGCGCAAACCATTTTTCCGAACACCACCATTGCTCATGACTTTTATCAGCACCGCATTTTGCGAAATCACTAAGGAGGCTTCACGTATGAATACCATTGTGGAAAAGCAAAAATCCTGGTTTAAAGAAGGACACACGAGAAGCTACACATTTCGAAAAGAGCAGCTGTTGAAAATGAAAAAGATGATGACAACTTTCGAAAAACCGATCATGAACGCCCTGAAATTTGATTTGAACAAATCAGAATATGAAGCGTATGCATCAGAAATCGCCTTTCTTAGAAGTGAAATCGATCATCACATAAAGCAGTTAAAATCCTGGATGCAGCCGACAAAAGTTAAAACCCCTCTTACCCACACAGGCTCAAAGAATTTCATTCAAAAAGAACCTTATGGGACTGTTCTTGTTATCGCACCCTGGAATTATCCAATTCAGCTGTCCCTGGCTCCAGTGGTTGGCGCCATTGCCGCTGGAAATACGGTCATTCTCAAGCCATCCGAACTGACCCCCACCGTATCCTGGGTGTTGAAAAAGATGATTGAGCAATATTTCCCTCCTCACCTTATCGCCGTTGTCGAAGGTGATAAAGAAGTGACACAGGAACTTTTAGATCAACCACTTGATTATATTTTCTTTACTGGAAGTGTACCTGTCGGGAAGATCATAATGGAAAAAGCAGGCAGACAATTAATCCCTGTCACTCTTGAGCTTGGTGGAAAGAGTCCAACCATCGTTCATAAGGATGCGTCCATCGATCTTGCTGCCAAACGAATTGTCTGGGGGAAATTCACAAATGCCGGACAAACCTGTATAGCACCGGATTATTTGTATGTGCACCATGAAGTGAAAGCAGAACTTATCCGGTCTATGAAAAAGTATATTCATGAATTTTACGGGGAAAATCCACTGGAAAACCCAGACTATACCAAAATCGTCAATGAATCTCACTTTAACAGAATATCCTCTTACTTGGAATCTGGAATCACTGTAGAAGGTGGAACCACTGACGAACAACAGCATAAAATTTCCCCCACTATTCTAGATCAAATCACCTGGTCAGATACCGTTATGCAGGATGAGATTTTCGGCCCGGTCCTTCCAGTTTTAACATACGACAATCTTGATGAAGTAATAGAACAGGTCAATAACCGTCCAAAACCGCTGGCTCTTTATTACTTTGGAGAGAACGAAAACGACCAACAGCACGTGTTACAAAACATTTCTTTCGGAGGGGGATGCATCAATGATACTCTTTATCACATTATCAATCCCCACCTTCCTTTTGGAGGCGTTGGCGAAAGTGGAATAGGAAACTATCATGGCTATGCAAGCTTTGAGACATTCACACATGAAAAGAGCATTACTAAGCAGACCACTAAATTCGATCAAAGCTTTCGTTATCCCAGTTCCTCATTCGGACTAGCCATGATGAAGCGCTTTTTCGGATAAACAGACATTTGCTGTTTTTCCCAACCCAGACGCCTCATATATACCAAAAAGACGTTTACGGCATGGCCGTAAACGTCTTTTTTAGTCCTGTTGTTTCTTTAGTGCATCTTGTAATGAGACTTGTTTGAGCTTTCGTTTTGATAAAGTTAAAGAAAGCCAATACGTAAGCATAATCACAACAAAGCCAAGGAGTACCATCCACCAGGAAACATCTGTCGGCAGGATAAAGCCGGTTTCTTCAACAACCGAGTTCATCGTCTGCTCCAAACTTAAACCAGCGATAGGAATGGATACAAAATAGGAAAGGAATACGATAGGTGTATAGACATTTAAAACCAGTTTGGAAACCTCGCTATCATAATATCCCATGACTTTAAAAAGTGAAATCGATGGAGAATTTTCCTCCACTATTAAATTAGTTAGTAAGGTCAGAACAATTAGTCCGATAATTACAGCAAACACCGACATTCCAAGGACAGAGGCTCTTGTTGCCCCTGATGTCGATTCAAAGCTTTCCATTGCCTTTTGCTTATCTTCTATTCGATAAATGTCATCGGATTCTACCGGCTCCTCAGTCTGCCACACACCCGTATATGCATCCTGTGGGTAATTCAAAAAGTCATTCAGTTGACTCCTTGGGAGGTAAATGGTATTCCCAATATAAAGGTCAGAAACGCCTGCAACCTTCACCGTAATTGTGTCGTCATTCCCAATTTCAAGGGTGAGCTCTTCCCCGCCTTCAACGCCTAATACCGCCGCTAAAGGAGCACTAAGTACAGCGCCTTCCGATAACTTGGTATTCAACGGTTTTCCATCAGAAAGCAGCTGGATATATGGCGTATCCTTTTCCATTCCGTACGCAGTGATTTTTGTATCCTCGCCTTTTACTTTTATTTCATTCATTATAAATGGACTCGCTTCACCTGCGACCTTTTCTGTTTTTAGCGATTTGTAATACACGCCATACTCATAGGTCAGTATATCCTCATAAGTCTTTTCCACTACTTGATCCATACTATTAAAAGTAATAAACCCAAAAAGGAGAAGAATTGTTGAAAACATAACCCCTAAAAAGATGTATAAACTCCGCGTCTTGCTTCTTACCAATAAGCGCAGGCGGTAGCGGTGGATGAATCCGCCTCGGTTCATAAGTGGAAGGTTTTCCAGCCAGGATTTCTTACCGCCTGCCATTTCTTTCGGTCGAAGTAAAGTAAGAGGCTCTGCTTTTAGTGATTGATTAATCACTAAAGCTGTTAATAAGATCAAAAGAGAAAGAGGAATGACCAGTCCGATAACAAGAACGAAAGGCTCAAATTCAAACATTGAAAGTGCAGGTAAATTAAAATAGTTTGCATAAATGTTGGATAAAGGAATTGATAACCCTGCACCAGCGAGGATACCCACGATCGTGCCAGTTAATCCAATAATCCAGGCATAACCTAGATAGTGCCGCAGCAATTCACCCTTTCTATAACCAAGCGCCATAAGCGTTCCGATTTCCTTTCGCTGCATATCCAACCGGCGCTTCATCAGCATAAGCACCATAGTGATGGAGAGGGCAAGAATGAAAAGAGGAAGCGTAGTGGTCATAGTCTTCGCTCCATCAATCTCTGACTCAACAAATTGAATCCGTGGATTGTCCCCTGCTTCAACGTACTGAAGAAGTGTTGTTTCTGATTCAACAACCTCACGTAAACCTTTTGGTAAAACATCGTTTTTTGACCAACCTAAAATTTGGGACTGACCGCTTGTTTTTAACTGTTGAAGCGTTTCTTCTGAAGCGATCCCTATCCCGAATTTTTCAGCATCGCTCAGCAAGTCCGTCAGCTGACTCACCATATAAATATAGTCCGGAAGATAAACGAAGCCTGTTACTTCCGCCTTTAGGGACCCGATATCGATCTTATCGCCTACATGATAGCCATTTCTTTCAGCATAAACACGGGAGATAGCTATCTCCCCTTCCTCCTCTGGCACTGTACCTTCAGCTACGTAAGGAATATTCACCTGTTCTGTTTTTGAGAAAAGCCTTAATGTAGTTTCATCTAACGAAAGATCCTTGTATGTTCTTTGTTCTAATGTAATATCAAACTTATCTTCCCACGCAGACAACTGGTCATAACTTAATTTTTTTCCTGTTATGAAATGGAAGGATTCCTGCTTATAATCAGAAGCAAAATGTTTATTCCTCTCTTCCAGCGTCGTTATCGCCATTGATAAAGAAATATAAAGCATAACCGCAAGTACGAGCAAAACGATTACTCCAGCATATTGGAATTTATTTTCCTTTAGCGTGCGAAAAATAGATTTCTTGAGAGTCATGACCATGTCACCTTCTCAGGGTCCAAGGGGGTTTCATTATGAGATGATTCCACAATCTCTCCACTGCTCATACGGATCGCCATGTGTGCCATATCTCCGATTCCCTGATTGTGGGTTACAATCAATATCGTTGTCCCGTAGTGATCATTCACAAACTTAAGCAGCTTCAGAATGTTCTTCCCAGTCTCTTCATCCAATGCCCCCGTAGGTTCATCACATAATAAAAGCCGTGGATTTTTAATAAGGGCACGCGCAATAGCCACACGCTGCTGTTCTCCTCCGCTAAGCTGGTAGGGAAATTTATCTTTTTTATCCCACATTCCGACTTTTTGAAGGATATCCTCCATTTCTAGAGGGTTCTCACTTAACTCCTGCCCCACTTCCACATTCTCTTTGACTGTTAATGTGGGTATGAGATTGTATTGTTGGAATATAAAACCAACGTTGTTTCTTCTGTATTCTGTCAGCTGTCGATCTTTCAAGTTTTCGAGGGTTCCATTATTCACTTGAATGGAACCTGAGTCATATCGGTCAATCCCGCCGATCACATTTAAGAGTGTTGACTTTCCCGAACCAGAAGGTCCAAGGATGGCAACAATCTTACTCACAGGAATCTCTATCGATGCTTGTTTTAACGCATAAATCGTTACTTCTCCACTTTGATAGGTTTTTGTTACTTTGTCCGTGAAGATCATCATCCCATCATCCTCATCAAAAGTTTTGTAATTTTACCGAAAGTATATTTCATTTTCAGTGTACAATAACGCTTATAAAAGTCAACTTATTTTTGAACTCTATATATATATTCATTTCATTATTTGTTCATTCATTTGGCATCTTTCACCAGGTGTGATGCAGGTACAGGTCCGCTTTTCCTATCAATAAGAAAAACCCCAATATACAAAAAAAGAAAACCCGGGCTGAGCTTACAGCTCTGCCCGGGTCTTCTTCTTAAAATGATGGAAGGTTGTCCAAATTGTTGGATTGTATGCCATCTGGTTCACTGCGCAGATGGTCTTCTCCATCTTTGCCTCGAATTAAATTCACGTGTTCCAGTTCACCACTGCGCGCCATTTCATGTGCTTGTTTATAATCAACCACTTGTCCTGACGACAGCTGCATTTCAACAATGCTACCTTGTCCGTTTTTCTTAACTGCGACAATTCGCTCTGGCATAATTCTCAACCTCCTCACTCATTATTATCAACAGAAACCGAAGAACTATGAGTACAAACCATAAACGATTTATGGTTCTATTACCATTAAATGAATAAATCGTGTTATATAAAAACAAGGATTTCACGATATATATTCATCTTGCTTTTAAACGTTAAAGTATAATAAAAAAGGCAGCCTCACTTGGCTGCCTTTTCTCTTACATATCGTGTGATGATTTTTGTTTTTGACGCGAATGTTTTGCGGTTTTCACTTTATGAGAACCTTTTGCCGGCTCGCCATACGCCTGCTTTGGTCCAAGAGGTAAATTCGGTTGTTCTTGCTGTTTCGGTCCCATGCGACGTCCACCCATGAAAATCCGCCTCCTTGTTTCTTATCTTCGTTTACGTGCTTCCTCCGGTCCCTCCATCATGGTTGCACCCGGATAACTTAAGCGCTGATCACGATCGGATTGAACCTTCCCTGAATTCTTCAGTTTCTTCTCCTGTCGATCTCTACCCATATTAAAATGCCTCCCTTCATTGTCTAGTATGAAACATAAAGGAAGGACTCATGCCTGGAAATCATTTTTTGAAGTCATCTAAAAAATCTTTTTGAAAGCTTGTGGATACTTGAGCATCAGAGGGATTATTTAAGTCACGAAACACATTTTTCCCATATTTTTCAGTAAGATCATCAATGGTTTTATAAAGCTTTTCTTTGCTGGCATACTGCTCATAATTAAATAAGTCAAGCTGCTGAGTGACTTCTGACTTTTCTGCCAGGTCACTCGCTGTCACTCCCAACAAACGGACAGGCTGCTGATTCCAATGATCATCGAATAATTGCATACTCGTATGAAAAAGCTCATCTGAGGTATGAATAAATTCACGCAGCTGCCGGCTTCGTGTAATTGTTTTTCTATCATGGTAGCGGATCATCAATTGTACATTTCTAGCCAGCACTTTTTTGTTCTTCATACGTGCTTCCACTTTATTCGACAGGCGGCGAATGACCGTCTGTATCTCGTCGTCATCGGTTGTATCATCAGGAAGAGTGGTGGACGTACCAATACTCTTAAATTCATGAACAGCATCCGGATCAACAGGGCGGTCGTCTATCCCGTTTGCGCGATTCCGCAGTCGTTCTCCATTAATCCCAAGAACACTTTTCAGATCAAGTACAGGATGTACCGCTAAATCACCAATCCTTTCAATATTTAACTTACGGAGCTTCTCAGCAGTTTTAGCACCGACTCCATACATTTCTTCAATCGGTAACGGCCAAAGCTTAGTTTCCAGGTCCCTTTTCCTCACAATTGTAATACCTAAGGGTTTTTTCATATCAGAACCCATTTTTGCCAGAAACTTATTAGGGGCAATACCAATGCTGCATGGCAGGTCTAGTTCTTCTAAAATCCTTGTCTGGATTCGTTCAGCAATTTCAGGAGGGGACCCTTGTTCTGCACAATCAGTGATATCCATATAACCTTCATCAATGGATACAGGCTGCACAAGAGGGGTAACATCAGCCAGTATTTTGAATATTTCTTTTGAAGCCGTACGATAACGTTCAAATGTGGGGCCCATAACAATAAGATCTGGACAGAGTCGTCTTGCTTCACCAAGGGGCATTGTCGTTTTCACTCCATATTTCCGGGCTTCGTAGCTGCTAGTCACAATAATTCCCCGTCTTTCTTCCGGATTACCAGCGATGGCAAGAGGCTTTCCTTTAAGACTGGGGTCAAAAGCCATTTCCACAGAAGCATAAAAACTGTTCATATCGACGTGAAAAATGACGCGTCCTTTTTTGGGATACCATTTTGAAGCCATACGACCTTCCTCCATTAGAACATTTGTTCTAAAATTATAACATAAAAAGGTGCTTCCTAAATACAGGAAGCACCTTTCCATTATTGAGCCACTTCCTCAATAATGGCTGTTACATATTCTGCAATTTTCTCAAGTTCACCTACCGGCATACGCTCGTTAGTGGTGTGAATCTCTTCATAACCAACACTTAAATTGACTGTCGGAACACCGTGACCTGCAATAACATTGGCATCACTGCCTCCGCCGCTTGTTAACAGTTCACTTTCGCGGCCAATTCTTTTTGCTGCAGCTCGAGCCACTTCCACTACTTCGTCTCCAGCTTCTTGTTTATAACCCGGGTACATGATTTGTACATCAAGATCAACGTCTCCACCCATTTCTTCTGCTGTTTCCTGGAAGGCTTTCTTCATCTTTTCAACCTGAGCCTCCATTTTAGCCGGATCCAGCGAGCGGGCTTCTGCTAAGATCTCCACATGATCACAGACAATATTCGTTTTCTGTCCACCCTCAAAACGACCGATATTAGCTGTTGTTTCTTCATCAATACGACCGAGCGGCATTTTAGCAATAGCACGTGAAGCGAGTGTTATGGCTGACACACCTTTTTCAGGAGCTACACCTGCGTGAGCTGTCTTCCCTTTTACGACCGCATTAATTTTCGCCTGGGTAGGAGCAGCAACAATAATATTGCCCACTTGTCCATCACTATCAATGGCATAGCCATACTTTGCTTTCATCATAGAACTGTCGAGCGCTTTAGCACCAACAAGGCCGCTTTCTTCCCCAACAGTAATAACAAACTGAATATCGCCATGCTCCACATGCTGTTCTTTTAAAGAACGAATCGCTTCAAGAATGGCTGCTACTCCTGCTTTATCATCAGCACCCAGAATTGTCGTACCGTCCGTCACGACATACCCATCCTCTATAGATGGCTTTATGCCATTACCAGGAACAACAGTGTCCATGTGAGATGTGAAATAAATCGTATCTACACCCTCTTTGGATCCTTTCAGGTTACAGATTAAATTGTTCGCTCCATGCCCTGTTACCTCTGCTGCATTATCTTCAAGAACCTCAAGACCTAAGCCTTCAAATTTCATTTTTAATACTTTTGCAATTTCCGCTTCCTGTGTTGTTTCAGAATCAATTTGTACTAATTCTAAAAACTCTTCAAGGACACGTTCTTTATTGATCGCTGCCATGATGTTTTCCTCCTTCGTATGTAACACATTCCTCTTAGTACGTTAGCGGAACAGAAGATGTGTGTCAATTAGAGAGGAATGTTCCCATGTTTTTTGTAAGGACGGTCCTCTTGTTTATTCTTTAACATGTCGAGAGATTTAATCAATACGGACCTTGTTTCACGAGGGTCAATGACATCATCAATCATCCCCAGACCTGCAGCTACATACGGATTAGCAAACCTTTCCCGATACTCATTAATCTTATTTTGTCGCGTCTCTTCCGGATTTTCACTTTCTTTAATCTCCTTAGCAAAAATGATATTCGCCGCTCCTTCTGGTCCCATAACAGCAATTTCTGCATTCGGCCATGCATAAACGAGATCAGCGCCTATCGATTTACTGTTCAGGGCAACATAAGCACCGCCATAAGCTTTTCTGGTGATTACTGTAAGTTTAGGTACAGTGGCTTCTGAGTAGGCATATAAAATTTTGGCACCGTGTCTAATAATTCCACCATGCTCTTGTTTAATTCCCGGGAAGAAGCCTGTAACATCTTCAAAGGTTACTAATGGAATGTTGAAAGAATCACATGTACGGATGAAACGTGCAGCTTTATCACTAGAGTCAATATCCAGACCGCCTGCCATATACTTGGGCTGATTGCAGACGAGCCCTACTGTCCGGCCTGCTAAGCGAGCAAATCCGACAACAATGTTCTTAGCAAAATCCTTGTGAATTTCGAAAAAAGAACCTTCATCAACTACCTCATCAATTATCACCCTGACATCATATGGACGAACAGGATCAAAAGGAATCTTATCGGTAATATCAGGCCTGAAGTGATCGGAGTCCTCCACCACAGCGAGCGGCGTCTTCTCTTTATTATTTTGAGGAAGGTAACTGATCAGGTCTCTCACGGCATCTAAAGCAGATGCTTCATCTTCTGTTTTTAAATGAGCATTTCCACTTAAACGGTTGTGGACACCTGCACCCCCGAGGTCCTCAGCGCTGATCTGTTCCCCGGTAACGGTCTCAATTACTTTTGGACCCGTAATAAACATTTGTGAGGTTTTTTCAACCATAACAACAAAGTCAGTAATAGCAGGAGAATAGACAGCTCCGCCGGCACAAGGACCCATAATGACTGAAATCTGTGGAATCACGCCGGAATAAATGGAATTACGATAAAAAACCTGGCCGTAACCATCAAGAGAAGAGACGCCCTCCTGAATCCGTGCTCCCCCAGAATCATTTAAACCAATGAATGGAGTCCCGTTTTTAACAGCAAGATCCATCACTGCTGCTATTTTTTTTGCATGCATTTCTCCTAAAGCTCCACCGTAAACGGTGAAATCCTGAGCGAACAAATAGATGTCCCTGCCATCAATTTTACCGAAACCCGTGACCACACCTTCTCCCGGGGCCGTTTTCCCATCCATTCCGTACGCATCATGACGGTGTTCAATAAATGGATTTAATTCTATAAACGTATCATCATCCAGCAGATATTGGATTCTTTCCCTGGCTGTCCACTTGCCTTTTTCATGCTGTTTATCAATCCGTTCATCTCCACCACCCAGCTCAATTTGGCGGCGTTTATCATAAAGTTCATTGATCTTATCAAAAATATCCACTCTCAATCAATCCTCTTTTCCATGCTCACATAGTTCAAAAAGCACACCGTTTGAAGCTTTCGGGTGTATAAAAGCAATCTGACTATTATGAGCCCCTGGTTTTGGTTCTTCATTTATGAGTCGTATCCCTTGTTCCTTATACTGCTTGAGACGCTTTTCAATTCCTTCAACTTCTAAAGCAATATGATGAATTCCCTCGCCCTTTTTCGTTAAAAAAGTTTGAATGGATGATTCATCACTCAGCGGTTCTAACAGCTCGAACATGGTCTCTCCAATCCTTAGGAAGGCCACACGAACCTGTTCCGATTGAACTTCTTCAACAGCTGCTAATTCAAGCCCCAGCGTATGCTGATAAAATGGCAGGACAGCATCGATACTTTCAACAGCTATCCCGATATGAGCGATTTTATTAGGGGATTCAATTGTTTCTTGATCAATCAGCTGCTTAATATAAATGGCGATTGCATCTGTTGGTGATCCGCTAGTAAAAATTTTTTGAACGCCTTTTTCTTCTAAGTATGGGATATCCTCAGCAGGTATCACTCCCCCGCCAATTACCGGTATATCAGACGCCCCTTGATCTGCGAGCGCTTCCACAACTTTTGGAAAAAGGGACTTATGCGCGCCTGACAATGAAGATAATCCGACGACATCCACATCCTCCTGAATGGCTGCACGGGCGATTTGAACAGCAGATTGTCTAAGACCCGTATAGATGACCTCCATCCCGTGGTCTCTAAGCGCTTGCGCGATAATAAGTGCTCCCCGATCATGTCCATCAAGTCCTGGTTTAGCAATAAGTACACGTATTGGTTTCATTCGTCTCATCCCTTCTTACATTCCCGTATATTCGCCAAATTCCTCTCTCAAAACATTGGCAATTTCTCCAACAGTCGCATACACTTTGACCGCTTCTACGATGTGAGGCATTACATTATCTGTACCTTTAGCTGCTGTTCTAAGATTATCCAGACATTGTTCAACAGCTGCTTGATCACGTTCGTCTCTTACTCGCTGCGTCTTTTGGATTTGGGACTGTTCAAGTGCTTCATCCACCCTTAGCAGGTCGGCATGAATTTCTTCATCCAATTGGAACTCATTCATTCCGACAACAATATCCTCCCTGGATTCTATTCTCTTTTGAGCATCATACGCCGATTTATGAATTTCCCTCTGCATATAACCTTCCTCAACCGCCTGGACCGCACCGCCAAACTCTTTGATGCGGTCTAAATAAGCCTGGGCTTCCTGTTCAATTTGATCGGTGAGAGATTCCACATAATACGAACCAGCGAGCGGGTCGATAGTGTCCGCTACCCCACTTTCATTCGCTATAATCTGCTGGGTTCGAAGAGCAATTCTAGCCGACTCTTCTGTAGGGAGGGCCAGGGCTTCATCACGCGAATTGGTATGCAGGCTTTGAGTTCCGCCCATTACAGCAGCAAGTGCCTGGAGTGTAACACGAACGATGTTGTTATCCGGCTGCTGCGCGGTTAACGTACTGCCTCCGGTCTGCGTATGGAAACGGAGCTTCCAGCTTTTGGGGTTTTCAGCACCATAATGCTCTTTCATAATTTTTGCCCACATCCGACGGGCGGCTCTGAATTTGGCTGCTTCTTCAAAAAATTGGTTATGAGCATTAAAGAAGAATGCAAGTCTGGGAGCGAACTGATCTACCTTCAATCCAGCTTCGATGGCAGCGTCAACATAGGCCATTCCATTAGCGATAGTGAAAGCCACCTCCTGAACAGCTGTAGAACCTGCTTCGCGGATATGGTAGCCGGAGATACTAATCGTATTGAATTTAGGTAAATTCTCCTGGCAATAACCAAATATATCTGTAATTAAGCGCATGGATGGTTTAGGCGGATAAATATAAGTACCACGAGCAATGTATTCCTTTAGAATATCATTTTGAATGGTACCGGTAAGTTTCTGCGGAGAGACGCCCTGCTTCTCTCCTACAGCAATATACATCGCCAGTAGGATACTTGCCGGAGCGTTTATCGTCATCGAAGTACTTACTTGATCTAAGGGAATTTCATTAAATAACTGCTCCATATCTTTTAAGGAATCAATAGCGACACCAACTTTACCGACTTCCCCGTCTGCCATCGGATCATCAGAGTCGTATCCGATTTGAGTAGGAAGATCAAAAGCAACGGACAATCCCGTCTGCCCTTGTTTCAGCAGATAACGAAAACGCTCATTCGTTTCTTCTGCTGAACCAAATCCAGCGTACTGCCTCATTGTCCAGTATCTGCTTCGATACATTGTCGGCTGAATGCCCCTGGTATATGGATACTGGCCGGGGAAACCAATGTTTGCTATGTAGTTCTGACTGATCTGCTCAGGGGAATAAAGACGATCAATCGGAATTTCTGAACTTGTGTGGAATGATTCTTTACGCTCAGGAAATCGCTGAGTTGTTTTTTCAACATCTTTTTCCCACTGAAGCTTTAAATGGTGATCACTCGATGAATGGGTCATTAGAAATGCCTCCTTAATCAATCTGTTCTACCTTCTAGCATACCAGAAATAAAACGCTTACCTATCTAAAAATTAAGATTGTTCATAATAATAGTATAAAATAATAGACACCCTTGTCCAAATTCTCTTTTTTCGGTAAAATGTTTGTAGGAATGACTGAGAAGGAGGTTACTAACCTTGACTGAAACAAAAAAGAAAAAACGCTCCAAACGCGAACGCCGCATGAAAGTCATTATCTATATCATGATTCTTTCTATGGTTCTTTCCACCGTATTGGCTGGCGCAAGCTTTTTCCTATAAATAATCCTAAAAGAATGACACTATATCAGGAATGAAAGATGGACAAAAGCTGTGATACAATTAACTCCATTAATAAAAGACGAGTAAGATGACCATGGTACTCAACCGTGGTCATCTTTTTTGCCGCATTCTATTCCCTTCTAAAAAAAGTCTTTCTATTTCCTCATTAAGTTTCTAAAAAATCTATAAATCCAAGCTTCCACAAGTTCTAATAAAATCCCATCTTTTCTATAGAATGAAACCAAGAAAATATGGAGTTTTTTGTATTTTCTTATATTCTTTTGTATTTTTATGTAATTTCCCTCTCTCAATTGTACTTTTATGGTAAAATCATAGTCTGTAAGATTCATATCTTGCCACAAAAATACACTTTAGGAGGGATTTGGTGAGAAAAAAGATTCATTTTCTTATACCAATAATCGTATGCACACTTCTATGGTTATTGGTGCCTGCCAGTATTTCGGCTGAGAGTCAAACGTACGAAGATTTGAGGATTTCGGGAGAGGACCGTTACCAGACTGCTATTTCTATCTCTAAAGAAGGTTGGTCAGAAGGAGCAGAAACAGTTGTTTTAGCTCGTGGAGACTTATTTCCAGATGCCCTGAGCGGTGTTCCCCTGGCCAGGAAGTTTAATGCTCCAATATTATTGACGAAATCTAATAAACTAGTGGAAGATACGAAACGTGAAATTGAGCGCCTGAATGCCAAGAAAGTGTACATACTTGGAGGAGAAGGTGCTGTTCATTCAGCTGTAGAAGATACTCTAAAAAATATGGACCTTGGAGTAGAACGAGCAGCTGGAGATAACAGATACGATACCTCTTTAGAGATCGCTAATCTCGTGGATCCATCCTTTGATAAAGCTATTTTAGCCACTGGTGAGGACTTTCCTGATGCTTTAGCAGCGGCTTCCTATGCCGGTCAAAATGGCGTTCCCATTTTATTAACAGACAGAGACAGACTTCAGGATTCAATAAAAACGTACACAAACAAATTTCAACAGACCTTCATTTTAGGAGGAGAAAATGCGATTTCAGGATCTTTGGAAGATGAAGTTCCAAACCCCGTAAGATTTTCCGGGAAAGATCGATACGATACCGCATCCAGCTTTATAAGAAACAACTTTGAAGAAAACGAAAAAATTTATGTAAGTACAGGAAGAGACTTCGCAGACGCATTAACAGGTGCTTCCCTTGCTGCGAAAGAAAACTCAACTGTACTCATTGTTGGTGAAAATAAGTTAAGACAGAGTGCCTACCGAGTGATTGCAGAACAGAAAACAGCTTCTTTTCAAGTCTTTGGCGGCGTAAACGCGGTCAGCAATGAAATCATAGCCGAGATACAAGACGCAATGAATGAATTCCAAGACCTGGCTGGAGCAGCGACAGCTTCAGAGGATTTAATCCTTTTGGATCAAACTGAATCGGGTGAATTCCAAGAAGCTGTAAAAGATGTCAAGGTTAGTGAAAATGGATCAATGACTTTTACATTTCCTCAAGAAGCAGAATCAGCTGATTTTGTTAAAGATGACCTGTTATTTATCCCACCGAGTGAATACTTACCTTCTGGATATATAGCTAAGGTACTTTCTAAAGAGAAAAGGAATGGCAAAATATTTTTAGCTGTCGGACAACCTGCCATAGAAGAAGTGTTCCCTGAAATGGATATCGAAGAAAACAAAGCTTTATCATTGGAACATATTATCGATTTCAAGTTAATGGATGGTGTTTCATTTGAAGTGGATGGACAACAGTACAATACAAGAGAAGATTTAGAAGAAGTATTAAATCGTCGCAGCTTAGAAGAAGTAAGCGCAATGAACCTTACTATAAGACCTGTTAAACTTAATGTAGAGGTAGACTTACTAGATCACGACACGGATGAGGATGAGGATGAAAATCATAGTTTAAACCTATCCGGATCCTTAGAACTAACGGATACAGTTGCGGATGTAGATATTGAGTATGGCGGACTATTTAACAACAAAATGAAAAAATTCGAATACGAATTCGAATCCAAACAATCCTCTAATATAGACTTGGAATTCGATTACATCGGAGGTTTTAATTCCGAAGATCAACAAGAAGTAAAAAAAGAACGATGGTTTGAGATAGAAGGAGTAGATCGTGCTGGTCGTTTATCTCTGGGTACGATGACCTATCAGGTTGGATCTGTACCTATCTTTGGAGTAGGTGACGAAGGGTTTAAAAAAGTTCCCCTGGGTATTACTGTGTTTTTGACACAAACCTACGAAGGGGAGTTAGAAATTACCGCAGGTGTCCATTTCATTGATTCTAAATCACAGCGGCTTGGTGTTAAGTATGATGCAGACACAGGTGATTTTAAGAAGCAATCCAACCCTGTAGTTCATACATCAGAATTTGCTGTTGATGGCAGTGGAAGTCTCGAATTAGACTATGCATTAGGGCTTGATGCCGCTATGAATATCGGAGGCGTGCTTCCAGCTGTTGTAGAGAATGATGCAAAGGCAGGATTGGAGTTATCCGGAAATGGGGAAATGACCATTGATCTTACGGATGAGAGCTTATCCCCTGAACTAAGTGGGTGTATGGATGCAAATGTTGATGTAGAAGCTTTATCCACGTTAAAAGCTCGCTTGAAGCTTAAGCTTTGGTCTGCAAGTACAGGCATAGAATACGAAAAGAATTTATTACAGATCCCTGTCTATGAAAAAGGATTCTCTCTCTGTACACCCGCTGGATCGATTTCAGGTAAAGCCATTGACGCTGTTTCGAAAGAAAGTATCGCAGACGTCCATGTAACAGCGTATAAAGATGGAGATTTCTATAAACGAACAAAAACAGAAGACGATGGTTCCTATGAATTAGAGTTAAACCCTGGTGACTACACATTTACATTTGAAAAAGAGGGTTATCAAAAAGAAACTTACTACGGTGCTGAAATCATACAAAACCAGTTGAGCTACACCCCTGAATTGAAGCTCATATCCTCTAACCACACTGGAAATGGACATGCAAAGGGAACGATTACGAACGCTCTTAATGGAGATCCCATATCAAATGCCAGGGTCTCGTTAAGAGAAGGAATGAATAATACAGATGGAGAACCAATCTTAGAGGTTCAAACAGACGCTCAAGGCCTTTATACAGTGAACAATTTAGCGGCTGGTAATTATACAGCAGAGATTGAAAAAGATGGATTTGTGACGAACACACGAAACATACTTATTATTGGAAACGCAACAGAAGAAGATCAAAATGCAACGATCACACCTGAGTTAAGTGAAGAAGAAACTCGTATTGTTCTTTCATGGGGAGCATCGCCCAGTGATTTAGATTCACATCTCTATGACCAAGAAGACCTCCATGTGTATTATAACGATAAAGACCATTATGAAAATGGTGAACTTATCGCAAATCTAGACGTCGATGACACAACTTCCTATGGACCAGAAACGGTTACAATATACGATGAAACCGATCGTTCGTTCAAGTATTACGTCCATGATTATACGAACCGGGACATTACCAATAGTATGGATTTAACCAATTCTGAAGCTGTAGTTAACGTTTACCGCGGCAGTTACCTTGTTCGTACTTTCCATGTACCTACAAACAAGGAAGGCGGTCTATGGCATGTATTCAATATGGAAAATGGTGAAATAACACCAGTTAACCAAATCACGACTAATGAATTAAATACAAACCGCGTAACAACACAATCGACACCCGTTGATTTAGAATTAATGGATAAAAAGTAACTCTAAAAAAGTCACCTCCTCATTCAAGGAGGTGACTTTTTACATGTCCCCTGTTTCATCCTAATTTGTAGGATTTATTAGTCGATCGAGCTTCCCTTTTTCCCATTCAAGAAAAATATCCTTCATAGATTGATCACTTTCTAAAATAACAACATCTGTATCTTTTGAAACAAGGTCAAATAACTTCTCCACCTGCTTATTCTCCATACGGATACACCCCGCAGAAACAGACTTCCCGATTGAATCCGGGCGATTCGTACCATGGATGCCGTAGATCCGCCCATCCGTTCCTCTCGCATCAAAACCAATCCAGCGGCTTCCCAGTGGATTCTTCGGATCTCCTCCAGGGATATTGGTTTTACGGTAATAAGGATCCTTAGCTTTCACTAAAATATCAAACCGGCCTTCCGGCGTCAGATCTTTCGTCTTTCCAATAGCTGCTGGAGCACGGAAAACTTCTTCTCCCTTTTGGAAAAAGGTGACTTCATGGGTGGCTTTATTAACAATAACCACGGATTGTTCCCAAAGGTTCGGTGGTAGCAGTGGACTTAAAAAGAACAGCATTACCATTAGAATTTTCATGCCTGACATCCTCTTTTAGTCCCAGTTTCCCCTCACACCTTCCCCCTATACGTCGCTTTTTTTAAAGGAACGCTTAATGATTAAATATTCTTCGATTTCGTTCAATAAATGGAAAAGGCTCGCACGGACCTCAAACTCTTCTCTTGTTTCAGGGAGCGGATCCTCCCGAAACTCTTCTTTCATCGTCTTAAGCACCTTCAAGTAGATAACAGCTGTATTTCCTGGATGAATGGCATCGCCAAGATCCTCAAAAAAGTCCGCAATTTTAAAGCCATGGGCATCAGACTTTGAAATCCGGCTTACCAGTGGGAGCATTCTTTCTAAAAGTTCAAATTGTTTCGTGCGCATATGGAAATAATGATAAAAGTGGTTATGCGTCCGTAATAAATGATTTTCTACATCTCTATAAGACAATGATTTAGCCTTTTCCAGTAATTCTGCGGTTTCTGTAAGTTCTTTACCAGACCAATCATTATCTCCGTCCCTCAAAAACTGAGCCAGTTCTTTAAGGATAATAGAAAAATTATTCTCCACTTGTTTCCTGTAATCATCCAACTTATTCTCTAAGCTGGGCATATATAAGTTGAGTAGAAGTGCTGTTCCAATCCCGACAGTTATCAGGACGACTTCATTCCAGATCACACTCCACCCAATATCCCCAGATCCGTACAAATGCAAAAGGATGACAGAACTCGTCACAATACCTGGAGTAATTTTTAACCACACGGTCATCGGTATAAATGCAAAAAGCATCAATCCAATAGCTACAGGTGTATACCCAATTAATTCAAAAAAGACAAATGAAAATACCATAGCTAAAAGACAGGCAGAAAAGCGGTGCCAGGCACTTAAAAACGAACGCTTTCTCGTAATCTGTATACAAAGAATGGTTAATATCCCTGCTGATGCAAAGTTATCTAACTGGAGCATCTGTGCTGCCCAAATGGCAAAAGGCGTTCCTAGTGCCGTTTTAATGGTTCGATATCCTATTTTCAATTCATTTCTTCCCCTCGTTCTATTGTTCAAAAGCGCAAACATCTGAATAAGAGCCTTGATTCATCATTTCTTTTACAGGTCAGCCAGATGCTTGAGCTTTTAAGCAAAAAAGGATCTTTGCTTTAAAAACAAAGATCCTTATCTTTTTCTATATTATACCTCTTCACAATACTCTTCAAAACTCCGCTGCAGCTTACCAATCACTTCCATTGGCTCAAACCCTTCAATATCATGACGCTCGACCATCGTCTGGATTTTTCCGTCTTTTAACAAAGCGAATGACGGAGAAGATGGAGGATAGCCTTCGAAGTATTCACGCGCTCGATCTGTCGCATCGCGATCTTGTCCGGCAAACACGGTTACAAGCTGATCTGGACGCTTATCATAATGTATAGCGTGAGCAGCTGCAGGCCGTGCAATCCCTCCTGCACATCCACATACGGAGTTAATCATTACAAGAGTTGTTCCCTCTTTTGTTAATGCTTGATCAACTTCCTCTGGTGTAGTTAGTTCTGTATATCCTGCCTGCGAAATTTCTTCACGTGCTTTTGAAACAACATCGTTCATAAAAATATTGAAATCCATATCCATGGCCCCTTTATAAAGAAATACTATGAACATTTTACCAAGATATCAGAATGCTTTCAATTGTATTGACCATTCCTGCAAAATCCTTTAGTTATTGTTAACACACCGGAGCAATATCCAAGGGGTTATGTTTTGAAAAAAGACCCTGTTAAAGCTTAATGTTTCTATCTAATATTAGGTCTGCTCAAGAAAAGTGAAGGATTGTTGAAGACTTAAGTTCGAGGGAATGTTTCCGTTAGCTTTAGCTTCGTGTAAGGTGGGCCTGGAAACGATCGGAAAGAGGTCTCTCAATAAAACTCGGGACCTTCAGAAAATTACTGTGACATTAAAAAAGCCTCCCTGCATTTAAAGGAGGCTTTTCAAATATTTTAATAAACAGATGTATTCTCTTCAGACATTTTCTCTAAGATTTCTTTTACACGAGCAAGGAAATTACCCGCAACAAGTCCGTCTAACACACGATGGTCCAGGGATAGACATAAATTGACCATATCGCGTGCACCGAACATACCATTTTGATAAACCGGCTTCTTAACGATAGATTCGACCTGTAAAATGGCAGCCTGAGGGTGATTGATGACACCCATGGACTGAACAGAACCAAATGATCCTGTATTGTTAACGGTGAATGTGCCACCTTCCATATCTTTAGATGTCAATTTCCCTTGGCGGGCTTTACCTGCTAGATCTGTGATATCTTTCGCGATGCCCTTAATGCTCTTTTCATCGGCATCACGAATAACGGGTACGAATAATTGATCTTCTTTCGCTACAGCAATATTTAAGTTAATCGCCTTGCGTTGAATGATCTTGTCTCCAGCCCATGTACTGTTTAATTGAGGATATTCCTTCAATGCCTGTGCGACTGCTTTAACGAAAAATGCAAAGTACGTCAGACTGAAGCCTTCCTGCTGTTTAAACTGGTTTTTCTTCGCATCTCGAAGTTCCACCAAATTGGTTACATCCACTTCGACCATCATCCAGGCATGTGGGATTTCCGTCTTGGATTTAACCATATTTGCTGCAATGGCTTTACGAACTCCTGTGACCGGAATTTCAATATCTCCATCTTTCACATCAGGAGCAGAGGGTGGTGTTGGAGATGGTTGACTTTGTGTTTGCTGGGCTTCTGACGGCTTGTTATCAGCTGGTTTTTCTGCTTCAGATGCCTGCGCAGATGTCGGAATACTGCCACTTTCTACAATTTTCTCGATGTCTTTACGGGTGATTCGACCACCTCGTCCCGTGCCCTCGACCTGATTTAGATCAATAGCGTGTTCCTGAGCAAGAGTCATAACTGCTGGAGAATAACGCTTTTTACTTCCTTGGTCCTTTTTCTGTTCAGACTTTTGCGAAGTATTCTGCGTGGACGGAGCTTCCTCTTTAGAAGGGGTTTCGTCCTCAGGTTCTTGAGAAGGGGCCTCTACAGAACCTCCTCCTTCGACTTCTACATAACACATAAGATCCCCAACAGATAGAGTATCCCCTTCCGATGCAGCCAGCTCTTTAATTACTCCTGTAAAAGAGGAAGGAACTTCTGCGTTTACCTTATCTGTCATTACTTCTGCAATCGGATCGTATTTGTTAACTTTGTCGCCAGGCTGAATAAGCCAGGTACTAATCGTTCCTTCTGTGACACTTTCCCCAAGCTGAGGCATGTTGATTTTTTCTAAACCCACAGGAACTCCTCCTCTATTAAAATTCGGCGAGATCGCGCATAGCTTTTTCGACTTTATCTGGATTCATCATGAAGTGCTTTTCCATTGTTGGTGCATAAGGCATCGATGGAATATCAGGACCTGCCAGTCTCTGCACAGGGGCATCCAATTCAAAAAGACAATTTTCACTAATTATGGCAGACACCTCTGAAATGATGCCTCCCTCTTTGTTGTCTTCTGTGACAAGCAGGACTTTTCCTGTTTTTGATGCTGCTTCAATGATTCCTTCTTTATCTAGAGGATAGACCGTACGAAGATCTAAAATATGAGCATCTATACCTTCTTCTGCTAGCTTCTCAGCTGCTTGGAGTGCAAAATGCACACAAAGACCATAAGTAATTACGGTAATGTCAGAACCTTCCCGTTTTACATCCGCTTTACCAATAGGGAGCGTATAATCCTCTTCGGGAACCTCTCCTTTAATTAAACGGTACGCACGTTTATGCTCAAAGAAAAGCACTGGGTCATTGTCACGAATAGATGCTTTCAATAAACCTTTCACATCGTAGGGTGTGGAAGGCATAACAATCTTCAAGCCAGGCTGATTGGCAAAAACCGCTTCTACTGACTGTGAATGATAAAGAGCACCATGCACTCCGCCTCCGTAAGGGGCACGAATCGTAATCGGCGCACTCCAGTCGTTATTTGAGCGATAACGGATCTTAGCAGCCTCTGAAATAATCTGGTTGACAGCAGGCATAATAAAATCAGCAAACTGCATTTCAGCAACTGGACGCATGCCATACATAGCTGCACCAATTCCAACACCGGCAATAGCCGACTCTGCTAAAGGCGTATCGAGAACTCGATCCTCTCCAAATTCATCATAAAGACCATCAGTTGCACGGAACACGCCCCCACGCTTTCCTACGTCTTCACCAAGTACAAAAACTTTATCATCCCGCTGCATTTCTTCTTTTAAAGCTTGAGTGACGGCTTGAATGTAAGATATTACTGGCATAATTACTCCCCCTCCTTACTCTTCATATACATATTTCATAGCAGATTCAGCTTCCGCATAGGCTGCATTCTCAGCATAATCGGTAGCTTCATTGACGATTTGGTTGATTTCGTCGTTCATTTCTGTTTCTTTTTCCTCAGTCAGGATACCCTGCTCCCGCAGATAGTTGGCAAATGTAAGGATGGAATCTTTCTTCTTCGCTTCATCTACCTCTTCTCTTTCACGGTACGTACGATCATCGTCATCACTGGAGTGTGGTGTTAAGCGATAAGACACTGTCTCTATCAAAGTCGGCCCCTCTCCTCTACGACCACGATCAGCCGCCGCTTTCACTGCCTCATAAACGGCAAGTGGGTCATTTCCATCTACGGTATAACCCGGCATACCGTATCCAATCGCACGGTCAGAGACCTTCTCACAAGCCAGCTGCTTCGATACTGGAACAGATATGGCGTATTTATTATTCTCAACCATAAAGATGACAGGCAGTTTATGAACACCTGCAAAGTTTGCCCCTTCATGGAAATCTCCCTGGTTGGAGGAACCTTCTCCAAACGTGACAAGCGATACAAAATCTTTTTTCTCCATTTTCCCAGCTAATGAAATGCCTACAGCATGCGGAACTTGCGTTGTCACGGGGGAAGAACCTGTGACAATACGGTTTTTCTTCTGGCCGAAGTGACCAGGCATCTGCCGTCCGCCGGAGTTAGGATCTTCTGCCTTGGCGAAACCAGAAAGCATGAGGTCCTGTGCTGTCATACCAAAAGATAGAACAACCCCCATATCACGGTAGTAAGGCAAAGCATAATCTTTTTCTCGATCGAGTGCATAAGACGCCCCCACCTGAGCCGCTTCCTGACCTTGACAAGAGATGACAAAAGGAATTTTACCGGCACGGTTTAAGAGCCACATTCTTTCATCAATTTTTCTTGCTAATAACATTGTGCGAAACATGTCCAACACTTGTGCATCACTTAATCCTAATGCTTTATGGCGATTTTCAGCCATGAGATTCCCTCCTTATTTCTTATCCGTGGATTTGATTACCATCAACAGCCATAGCCGCTTCTCCAATTGCTTCGGCTAACGTGGGGTGTGGATGAATGCTTTCTGCAATTTCCCATGGAGTCGCATCGAGGACTTTGGCAAGCCCAGCCTCTGAAATCATATCGGTGACGTGTGGTCCTACCATGTGAACACCAAGTAAATCATCTGTTTTTTTGTCAGCAATTATTTTCACAAAACCTTCTGTTTCTCCGTAGACAAGTGCTTTTCCTATGGCCTTAAATGGAAACTTTCCAACTTTGATATCGAATCCTTTTTCTTTTGCAGCAGATTCAGTCAATCCCAAGCTGGCTACTTCCGGATTTGAATAAATGCAGGTAGGCACTTGTTCCGGATCCATAGGGTGCGGCGATCCATCTGCCATATGTTCTACTGCTATGATACCCTCATGCGAAGCTACGTGGGCAAGCTGCATACCACCAATGACATCACCAATGGCATAAATATGGCTTTCTTTTGTTTGGTAGAATTTATTAGTCTGTATGAACCCATTTTCCACTTGAATATCTGTATTCTCCAAACCAATATTGGTGACATTTGCTGATCGTCCAACCGAAACCAGCATGCGGGACGCTTGGTAGCTTACCGTTTCCCCTTCGACTTCGGCTTTAATGGAAATTCCATTATTTTTCTCAAGAGAGTCAGGAAGAACTTTGGCATTTGTCACGACCTCGACACCTTTACTTTTCATTTGTTTCATCATTTCCCTGGAAATGTCTTGATCTTCCGTCGGCAGTATATGAGGAAGATATTCAAGAACAGTCACCTTCACCCCAAAATCTGCAAGCATTGATGCCCATTCGATCCCTATGACTCCGCCTCCAACAATAACGATGGATTCAGGCAGCTCATCCATAAATAAAGCTTCGTCTGAAGTCATAACATATTCCCCATCAATCTCAAGACCAGGGAGGGATTTTGGGCTAGAGCCTGTAGCAACGAGGACATTTTTAGGAATCAGCATCTCGTTTTCTTCCCCATTGTTCATTTCTACCGATATTGTCCCAGCTGTAGGAGAGAAAATAGACGGTCCAAGAATCCGGCCAAATCCTTCATAAACATCGATTTTCCCTTTTTTCATAAGACCCTGAACACCCTTATGTAATGTATCAACAACTGATTGTTTTCTTTCTTGTACTTTTGCGAAATTCAATGTAGGCGCTTCCGTGGTAACACCAAAACGATCTGCTTCTTTGGTCTGGCGGAATACTTCCGCACTACGAAGCAGTGCTTTTGAAGGGATACATCCACGATGAAGACACGTACCACCGAGCTCCCGCTTTTCTACAATTGCAGTTTTAAGTCCAAGTTTCGAAGCACGAATGGCGGCTACATAACCGCCAGTTCCTCCTCCGAGAACGACCAAATCGTACTCCTGTGCCAATTTGGACACTCCTTCCTATTCTTGAAAGTTAGGGTATTGCTTTGGTATTTCTTCATTATTTAAAACTCTTAACGTACCTTCATTTAATGCTTCTAATTCATTTTCCCCAGGGTATACAAGCACATCAGCAATCCAGTGAATCCGTTTGGAGATTTCCTCAACAAAGGCTCTGCCATAAGCAAGTCCGCCAGTGAGTACGATGGCATCTACTTTCCCTTCCAATACTGCGCTCATACCGGCAATTTCTTTGGCAATTTGATAGGCCATCGCATCAAATACAACTTTAGCTTTGCGATCGCCATGAGCAATCATCTGCTCTACTTCTCTGGCATCATTTGTATCCAGATATGCCATCAGCCCACCTTGACCAACCAATTTCTTCATGACCTCGTCACGGTAGTACTGACCTGAAAAACATAGAGAAACAAGATCTCCAGCCGGGACTGTACCTGCTCTTTCTGGAGAAAAAGGTCCATCCCCGTGCAAACCATTATTTACGTCTACAACACGTCCTCCGATATGAGCACCTACAGTAATCCCCCCACCCATGTGGGTAACGATTAACCTTGCGTCCTTGTATGATTTCTGTAGTTCATTCGCGGCCCGTCTTGCTACAGCTTTTTGATTCAAGGCATGAAAAATACTTTTTCGTGGAATTTCAGGAACCCCGGATACACGAGCAAGTTCCTGTAATTCATCTACAACAACCGGATCAACTATATAGGCTCCGATATTAAGACTTTTTGCAATTTCATGTGCAATGATGCCCCCAAGATTTGATGCATGTTCACCATTATAGCCATTTTTCAAATCTTCAAGCATCGCTTCATTTACTTCATACGTGCCACCTTCAATAGGGCGAAGCAGTCCGCCCCGTCCACAGACAGCACTCAGCTTGCTAATATTAATTCCTTCCTGATCAAGTTCATCAAGAATGACATGTTTACGAAATTCATATTGATCAATGATTCGTTTATATTGATTGATTTCTTCCCCGCTGTGACGGATGGTCTTTTCAAAGACCACTTCCTGATCATCAAAAACCCCGATCTTAGTAGAGGTTGAACCGGGGTTGATGACAAGAATACGTTGTGTACCCAAATCCTAAACCCCCGTTATCCGTTCTGTTTTCTACTCAAAATATGTTGACCGTTCTGGAGAAACTGACTACGTGAACGACGCATGCGCTCGATTCGCTCTTCAGCCATACGATCGGCTGCAAGATATGTTGGAATATCATCGCGGCGTGAAATCTCAAACACACGGCTTACGTTATCGTAAATAGTTTCCACACGCTTCATCGCGCGGTCTTTGTTATACCCGTGAAGTTCATCAGCTACGTTGATTACTCCCCCTGCATTGATAACATAGTCAGGTGTATAGACGATTCCTTTTTCATGAAGAGTATCGCCGTGTTTGGTTTCTTTCAACTGATTATTTGCTGCCCCAGCAATAACTTTTGCTTTTAGTTGAGGGATTGTCTCATCATTAATGGTTGCACCAAGGGCACATGGAGCATAAATATCACAATCAACACTGTAAATATCATCAGGCTCTACCGCTGTAGCACCAAATTCCTCAACAGCACGCTGTACAGCTTCCTTATTGATGTCTGTGACAATCAAATTTGCCCCTTCTTCATGAAGGTGACGGCACAGGGTGAAAGCTACGTTCCCAACCCCTTGAACAGCGACTGTTTTTCCTTCAAGAGAATCGGAACCAAATCCTTCTTTTGCGGCTGCTTTCATTCCACGGTATACGCCATAAGCCGTGACAGGGGAAGGATCACCTGAAGAACCAAAAGCAGGAGAGATTCCTGTAACATAGTCCGTTTCTTCGTGAATCAAGTCCATATCCTGGACTGTTGTCCCCACATCTTCTGCTGTAATATAACGTCCGTTCAAGCCTTGAATGTAACGTCCAAAGGCACGGAACAATTCTTCATTTTTGTCTTGCTTAGGGTCACCGATAATTACGGTCTTACCGCCACCAAGGTTTAGACCAGCAGCTGCATTTTTGTACGTCATCCCCTTCGCAAGACGAAGTGCATCTTCGACAGCTTCGTCTTCTGTTGCATACGTCCACATACGAGTTCCACCGAGAGCCGGTCCTAAAGTCGTATCATGAATAGCAATAATGGCTTTTAATCCAGATTGCTCATCCTGACAGAAGACCAATTGTTCGTAATCATATTCTTTCATATAGCTGAAAATTTTCATGTTTATTTCCTCCTAGGATTGACTGGCTTTTAAAGCTAATGCCAGTGAATAAATTTTATTTTCTGCATCATCTGCCCTTGATGTTAAAACAATAGGGGCTTGAGCACCACTGATCACTCCCGCTACTTTAGCCTGGGCAAAATATATAAATGATTTATATAAAGCATTGGCTACTTCAATGGTAGGAACAACCAATATATCAGCGTTGCCTGCCACTTCTGATTGGACACCTTTTTGTTTGGCAGCTTTTTGATCTACAGCATTATCAAAGGCCAGAGGCCCATCTACAACACACCCTTTGATCTGCCCCCTACGGTTCATTTGGGTAAGGAGTGCTGCATCCTGTGTAGCCTTCATAGCTGGATTAACTACTTCCACAGCCGCCAGGGGAGCCACCTTCGGATATTCCCAGCCAGCCTTGTGAGCTACTTCTACAGCATTGTTGATAATTTGAACCTTTTCTTCCAGTGTAGGTTCAATGTTCATCGCCGCATCAGTTAAGAAAGTCATCTTCTCTCTTCCTGGTATTTCAAATAAAGCAACATGAGATAATACGGAACTCTTCCTGAGGCCGTAATCCTTATTTAAGACGGCTCTCAACAAAGTTTTTGTATCAATATGCCCTTTCATAACAACATCTGCCCTGCCATCTTTCACTTCCTTCACTGCCGTGCCTGCGCAGTTCTGTATAGAAGCTGAAATGACTTCGACCCCCTTTTGATCGAGGTCCAGTTCTACGTCCAGAGCGAGTCTCTTTATCTCTTCATGATTACCAACAAGTGCAAAATGGGCAATCCCGGATTCTAAAGACATTTTTACAGCTTTTAAAACTTCAGTGTCTGCTGCTTGTGCTACTGCAACCGTTTTTCGTTTTGAACGATCAACCGCTTGTACTAAGTCATCTAATGTTTTCATGTTGTCACCTCGTCCCATTTATCATAAGCAAGAATCGTGCCAATTACTTTCCATTATAAAAAGCACTCATAGCAATAATCCACCATTGCAATTCTTTGCATTATGAAAATTCCTGCATGCTATCTTTGTCTAAATTGTATTTCTCTAATTTATAGTAGAGGTTTCTTATTGACACCCCGAGTGCTTTAGCTGTCTGGGTCTTATTGAAATTATGTGACCGATAAGCATCTGCAAGCAGCTTCTTTTCGTATTCATCAACAGCCTGTTGAAGGGTTTCCCCAAGCCAGGGGCTCTGTTTATCTGGATGCCTTCGATCTATTGATGTTTTTTGAAGGTGAAGCAAATGCTCAGGTCTTATCGTATCTTCCATATTCTCCATATAAATCATAGCCCGGCCTATAATGTTTTCAAGCTCTCTTACATTCCCGGGCCACTCATAATCCTTTAACTTCTGGAAGGCCTCATCATTGAGAGAGGTCACATGACGACCATAATCTTCATTTAGTTTCTGGATAAGATGCTGTGTTAGTAAATAAATATCTTCTTTTCGCTCACGAAGAGGGGGGATATAAATCGGCAGACGGTTGAGACGGTAGTATAAGTCTTCCCTGAAAATTTTGTTCATGATTGCTTTCTCCAAATTTACATTCGTTGCTGCAATTACTCTGACATCTACATGAACTGGCTTTGTTCCGCCGACACGGATGATTTCATTTTCCTGCAGCACACGCAGAAGCTTAGCTTGCATTGGCAGCGTTAATTCTCCAATTTCATCAAGGAAGATGCTTCCATAATTGGCTTCCTCAAACAGCCCTTTTTTCCCACCGCGCTTAGCACCTGAAAATGCACCATCTTCATATCCAAACAATTCACTCTCTAACAAGGATTCTGCTATTGCCGCACAGTTGACGCGGATAAACTTATTATGACGCCGCTTGCTTTCGTTATGAATCGCATGAGCAAATAGTTCCTTGCCTGTTCCCGATTCACCTCTCAAAAGTACACTGGCAGGCGTCCGCGCTCCAACTTTCGCCTGTTCTAAAGCAAGGGTCATCTCAGGAGAATCCCCGATGATATCATCAAAAGTATACTTTGCTTCAAGGCTGCGAATGATCTGCCGGGCTCGTTTCAGCTCACTTGTAAGAGACTGTATTTCAGATACATCGTGAAGAACACCGACACTTCCTTTTAACTTGCCGTCTACAATGACGGGGGCCACATTGACAACGACGTCTTTCTTTAAAGGGCCCACTTCCATGCGTACACCACGAACAGGCCTCCTTGTCCGTAAAACCTGCATATGCATACTTTCACCCTCAGATATGTCAACGGTTGCAGGTTTTCCTACAATTTCTTCCTCTGATAACCCTGTAATTCTAGTGTAGGCAGGATTAACCATTAAACCGCTTCCATTCTCATCAACCACAGTGATGGCTTCATCTGAAGAATGGATGATAGCCTCCAGCATTGTCTTCACTTCTTTTAAGTCGGTAATCTCTTCAGCCAAGTCAACAACTTCAGTAATGTCTTTAAATACCGCATAAGCTCCAATTACTCTCTGGTCATGTCCAATCATGGGAATACGCGTTGTAATGACTTTTTTTCCATTTTCAAGTTCCAGTTTCTGATTAACTTCTTCTTTTTTAGAAGCCAATATTTTAGGGAGTCTTGACGTCGGTATAACCTCATTAACTTTGCGGCCTATAATAGAAGACTTTTTACTGCCTGTAATCCGTTCAGCACTTCGATTAACAAAAGTAATCGTTTCATGATTATCGATTACAATCATGCCATCATGGATACTGTTTAGGATAAGATGTTGGTTTTCAGTCTGCTGTTTTAACTCCTGAACAAGTGATTCTTTTTCTTCTAACAGCTCAGCTGTTACATAAGCCACGGACCCTGGAATTATGACTGTTGACCGTTTCCTGCTTTCCCGTATAGCCTGGAAGACCTCTTCTTCTCCTGTCGCTTCTATGACGATGTCAATATCTTTATGTATCCAGTCTTCCCAATATTGATCAGTTGCAATGCCTAAATCCTTCGCAAGTGTTAACCCTGACGCACCAGGATTAATATCCGTAACTGCTACAACCTGCATCCTGTCCATTTTTTTCAGCAGCTTCAATAAGGCGGTTCCACCCTTCCCTGCCCCAACAATCAGCACACGTTTCATTTCACCACACCCTGCAATATTTTGCGTAATTTAATCGTATCCTAATCTGCATGTTTTAGCAAGCATTGCAATGTTCACTCTTCCTGCCCCATTTGATATACTTATCATGGATTTAAGAAAAGGAGTTACGCCTATGCGACTAATCGCTTTACTATTATTAGTTACCCCTGGTATATTGGCCGTTTATGGAATTAAATTAGTTCGTGACGCGCTTTTTGGTGAATTTCACCAATATTTCTTTCACATAGCCATTCAAGGCATTGCCGGTTTACTATTCGTAATTGGTGGACTTGCCTTTATCGGTGGTTTTATCCTGCATAGAGACCGCAAGAGAAACTTGACCAAAGGAAGATTCAAACAAACCAACCATTCGGAATGAAGGAGTTTTGCTCTGTGACAGAGTTTGAAATGTTTAGAAAGCAATATCCATTTGATTTGCTCTCTGAAGAGGAATTTAACGAAGTATTCGGTAAAGCTGTGGTAAGAGAATTCTCAACAAATGAATTTATTATTCATGAAGACCAGAATGATGACACGATTGACATTCACTTTATGGTATCTGGTCTTGCTAAAAATATTATGCACCGTTCAAATGGCCGGCAGTTATCTGTCCGCTTTTATTATCCCGGTGATCTTGTTGGTGTCATGATTCTGCTGACCAGCGGAGAAATGAGGTTCTCTGTTCAGGCCCTGGAACCAATAAAAACGATTTGTTTTGAACGGGAATCTTTTTTGAAGATGATGTCCAACAATAATCATTTTTCAAGAGTGGTCATGGACGGAATCAGCCATTTAATGAAAAGCCTTTATGATGAAGTCAAATATAAAAGCTCTACAACAGATGACCAGGACGATCGGGAGTTATATAAAAAAAGAGCGGACGCCTATATGGAAACCCCGACATTTATTCACCCTGAAGCTTCAATCGAGAAGGCAGCCCGTATGCTTCAACAACAAAAAATTGAAGCTTTAATTGTCAGTGAAGACCAGAAAACGATGCTTGGGATGATTGGGTACGGACAAATATTAAAAGCTTATTTTGAGAACGATCACAACAATCCCGTCCGAGCATATATGGCTGAAGAAGCTTACGAAATTAATGAGCAGGAGTTTATATATGATGCTTTAAGCTATTTAAAACACCATCCGACAGAAATCATCCCTGTACTTCACAAGAACCAGGTTGTCGGCATTTTAAGACAGTCATCCTTCTTTACAATTAAGAATTCTGTCTACTTTGATCTTACTTACCGTATTTCGAATGCGACCACCATTGATGAAATTAAACCTCTGTCTCCAATCTACAATGAACGTTTTCAACAATTTATTAGAAGTTTAATTAAAGATCATATGTTTGCTTATGATATTGCGGAATTGATGACAAATTATAACGATCGTATCCACAAACAAGTTGTTCAAATCGCAGAGGACGAAATGATAAAAGAAGGTTATGGGGCACCGCTTGTCAACTATTGTTTCTTAGTAATGGGAAGCGAAGGCCGTAAAGAACAGGCCTTTTCTACAGATCAAGATAATGCAATGATATTAGCCAATTATGAAAATTCCAGGCATAAGGTTGAGATTGAGCGTTATTTTTCCATTTTCACCAAAAAGATTAACGATATGCTCAACGAATGCGGATTCCCTTATTGCACGGGGGGGATTATGGCTAAAGAAGAAAAGTGGAGACAGCAGACAAGCGAGTGGCACGCAAGCATTGATCGCTGGATCAATAAAATGGATGCTGAAGAAATTCGCGACTTCACAATCTTCATGGATTTCCGTCCAATTATCGGTGATTACTCTCTTGCCTATGATTTGAAGAAATATGTAACTAAACGTGTACAGAAGTCTTTGAACCTCCATCAGCTGCTTATGAAGGATACACTCCGGTTCAGGGTACCTGTTCAACCGTTTGGCCGCATTTCAGGTATAGGCAAAAAACGGACATTAAACTTAAAGAAATCGGCTATAATGCAGATTGTGAATGCGGTCCGTATATACAGCATGAAATATGGCATAGAAGAAATCAATACAGTCAACCGCCTTGAAGCACTTGCAGAACAGGAACGCTTTCACCCGAGAGATGTCGAGAATGCCAAAACAGCACTTCACCGCCTGATGCTGTTTCGCTTAAAAGAAAATTTAAACCAGTTAAATGATCAGGAAACTCTCTCTAATGATTTAAAGCTTGGTCCATTAAAAAAAGAAGAACGTCGATCCTTAAGAGAGGCGCTGATCATTGCCAAACGCTTGCAGCAAGTATTGGAACTAAGCTATAACCGAAATCGGGTGGTCTGATGTTACCAGTTGACTTACAAATCATTAAATACCTACTATTCGAAAAGCCGATGTACTATTTTAAGATCAAACCCTATTTAAAGTGGAATACTTATCACCAATTAGAGGAACATCTATTAGAATTCGAAAAGCAGCCCGGTTTCCCCGAAAAATCCGTGAAGGATATTGACTACACGATTTTCGACCTGGAAACAACCGGATTTCTCCCGGAAATCGGTCATGAAATCATTTCAATTGGAGCTATAAGACTCCATGGACTAGATGCCTGTCACAGCAAGAAATTCCACCAGGTCATCCGTCCCATTCGACCTGTGAACAATCAAACCCTTAGACTGACAGGGCTGTCCAGAGAGCAGTTAAAGAATGCAAGTCCCTTTATCGATGGGTTCAGAAACTTTATGGATTTCAGTAAAGGATCCGTTTTAGTAGCCCACCCTGCTAAATTTGATATGAGGTTTCTAAAAGCCATGCTGAAACGATGGCATCTGCCTGACTATAACCCTCATGTTATTGATTCTCAGCTTATGGCACAGTGGTTACTCCCGAATGTTCGTCATCAACTGGATCCGCTTCTAAAATATGTGGGCATTGAAAAACGGGATCGACACCATGCCCTTAATGATGCCATTATGACAGCCGAGCTTTTCCGATATTTATTGAACAAAACAGGCGACAATGGTGTCCATACGTTAGGGGATTTAAATAAAAAACTAGAGCAGCAAAAAAATGCGAAGCAGCGGTCATAAGCTACTTCGCATTTTTATCTTTTATGAGTTCTTCTTCATACTTTTATCATTGCAAAATAGTCTATAGATCCAACTCCGTATTATTATGAATGGAGGAGTATCCTCCTCCACAGCCGGGCTTTCAATACAGCCTTATGGATAGACCTTACTCAAAAAATGTCCGATACAGGGATTGTACCGAAGCGGCAAGACCGGAAGACTTCACACCAAACATCATGGACACCTCAGAGGACCCTTGGTTAATCATCTCGATATTTACTCCCGCTTCACGGAAAGCACATGCGGCCTGACTGGCAATCCCGACCGTTTGGTTCATACCTTCCCCTACTATCATGATCATCGCCATGTCACGCTCAATCATGACTGTATCTACCTTCAACTCTTCTTTAATGCGTTCGACAACTACCGCTTCTTTTTCCGGCGGGAGTTGATGATCGCGTAAAACTACAGACATATCATCTATACCAGAAGGAGCGTGCTCAAATGAAACTTCTTCATCCTCGAGTATCTGCAACAACCTACGCCCAAAGCCTACTTCGCGGTTCATAAGGTACTTACTTACATATAAGTTTAAAAACCCTTCATCGCTGGCGATGCCGACCACATGTGACTCACGCTCAGGCAGGTCTGCTACAATCATAGTTCCAGGCGCGGTAGGATTATTTGTATTCTTTATGCAAACCGGAATCTTCTCTTTAAATGCAGGAATGAGCGCTTCATCATGAAAGACAGAAAAACCTGCATAAGAAAGTTCGCGCATTTCACGATACGTTAATGACGTTAATTCCTTTGGCTGATCTACATACATTGGATTTACACAATAAACGGAATCGACATCTGTAAAGTTTTCATACATATCCGCTTTTAAGCCAGCCGCTACAATTGACCCGGTTATATCAGATCCTCCTCTTGAGAATGTCACGAGCTGTCCTTCAGGAGTAAATCCAAAAAACCCTGGAATAACCAGAATTTCCTGCCGGTCCCTCAGCGTATACAGTCGGTCAAAACTTTCGTCCAAGACGAGCGCTCCACCTGGTTGATCCTGCACAAGGATGCCTGCTTCTTTTGGATTCGTATAAGAAGCAGGAAAACCGCTTTTTTCTAAATAGGCACTGACTAAAAGCGCTGTCCCGTCTTCTCCACAAGATTTCAATGTATCAAGCGCCTTTGGCTCACCAGTCTTCACCAAAGAAATCGCCTGATCGATGCGATACTTGACCTCTTCGTATACACTTAAAGGAAGATCAAGGTCTGCTGCCATAGCTTGAAAACGATCAATGATCTGCTTGTAGGCATCTTCATCAAAAGCACCCTCTGGAATTGATGTTCCTACACGAATAAGCAAATCCGTAATCTTTGTGTCTCCACTAAATCTTTTCCCCGGCGCAGAGACCACAACGACTCTCCGCCCCTCTTCTGCTGTTACGATATTTTTAACTTTTTCTATTTGTCCAGCATCTGCCACTGAACTTCCTCCGAATTTTACAACTTTCATATGTACTACACCCCACTAGTGAACCAAAGTAATTAATAATTAAGAATTGTACCACAAATTAGATGTATAAATGAACAGTTTATCCGAAAATAAATAAATCGAATTTTGGCGATTTAACAATTTAAATTACAGTTTTTTAATAAAATTGTTACATATTTGTGTTTTTTCATATAATATGTATGTTGGAGGGGAAGGTGATTGGATCAAATGGTTTTGCTAAGCGATGGATTTGGAGGTTCGAGATATTATCCTGAAAACAGCGAAATTGCCGTTTTGTGTACGTATATGAATTATAATCACCGTTGTATTATCATCCACTATTTAGACCTTCCTTTAAGTTACCGCCTTATTAACAGGGATGGTTTGGAGTTTATAAAAAAGGAAGAAGAAGTCCTTTATCATTACCTGGCTGCTGAACTTGATCGGATAGACAATGGTATTTATGATAATGAAGCACTGGCCAATGAAATCATAAAATTAATGACATAAAAAAGCACGAACCCGAAAACAGTTCGTGCTTTTTTTTATCTTGAATGGTGTCGTAACTACAGTCAGCTTGCTTTATGTTCTAAACGCAGACGATCAGCAACCATTGCAATAAACTCACTTTTCGTCGGTTTTGCTTTTGTGTTGGAGATCGTGTAGCCGAACAAGGAAGAAATGGCATCGATGTTTCCTCGATTCCAAGCCACTTCAATCGCATGGCGGATGGCGCGCTCAACTCGGGAAGCTGTTGTATTATATTTTGTCGCAATATCCGGATAGAGGACTTTTGTAATAGAACCAAGTAATTCAAGATCTTTATAAACCATGGTAATGGCTTCTCGCAAATACTGATAACCTTTAATATGAGCAGGTACTCCGACTTCGTGAATAATATGAGTTATACTTGTATCCAAGTCCGGCTTTTTGGATTTTGTGGATGTATAGGTATTTCCAAGCGCACGATTAATAGGATCACCCGCATGCTTGATTTGACGTACCTGTTCTCCTAAATGATCAAGATCAAAAGGTTTCATCATGAAGTAAGCTGCACCCAATTCTACCGCTTTCTTTGTAACCTCTTCCTGTCCAAAGGCTGTCAGCATAATAACTTCTGGATGTTTTTCCATTTCTCTCAATTTATTTAGAACAGCAAGTCCATCTAAATGAGGCATGATGATATCAAGAATCAACACATCTGGATTCTTTTCTTCAACCATCTGCAGACAATCTTTCCCATTGTATGACGTACCAACTACATCAATGTCATTAGTATCCTCAAAGTACTCTTCAAGAAGCTTAACCAGCTCACGGTTATCATCAGCCAAACACACTTGAATCTTATCCATTCCTATTTCCTCCTTAGAGAATAGTCCTCTTATCTTCTGTAATATATACATTCGACAGAGATTAAATCTAACCCTTTTTATTATAACAAAAAAATTTCAAAATTTGAGATTATCTAGCAAATGCTTTGAAATACTTAAAAATCCGAAGGTATTCGACATTTGTTTCAGGTATTGTCGAAATATGTCGATTATATCCCCGTTTGTTTTGTTGCTTACGAAAATAGAACGTATGTAAAAAAAGAGCTCTCATGAGAGCTCTTTTAACTAGCCTGGTCTTTGACATTATCCTCATATAGATCAATTCCTGCTTCTTGAAGCATCCATTCAATGTGGACTCCATAACCACTTGTAGGGTCATTAACAAACACATGAGTAACTGCACCGATAATTTTTCCATCCTGTATAATAGGACTTCCACTCATTCCCTGTACAATCCCACCTGTTTTATCAAGTAATTCTGGATCAGTGATTTTTACAATCATCCCTTTAGTAACTGCTGACTTCTTAGGCATATTACTAACAATTTCCACATCAAAGGTCTGCATTTCTTCTCCGTTCAATACGGTCATGATTTGAGCAGGTCCTTCTTTTACTTGTTCAGCAAAACCGATAGGCAGGCCTTTAGGATAAGCAGCATTCCTCATATGCCCATCAAGCTCTCCAAAAATTCCAAACGGTGTGTTTTTTGTGATATTACCCAGACGGTCATTTCTTAGCGAAAACTTAGCTTTTTTCTCTCCTGGAACTCCCTGACTTCCCTTTTCGATGGATGTTACCTGGGATTTGACGATGGTCCCTTCATGAATTTCGATCGGTTTTTTTGTATCCATGTCCGATATTACGTGTCCAAGGGCTCCATATTTTTTAGTTTCAGGATCGTAAAATGTCATGGTACCTATCCCAGCTGCTGAATCACGGATATACAGTCCAATTTGATATTCATTTTCCTGGGCGTTATAAGCTGGTGTCAAAGAAGTTTTTACTATTTCTTCACCACGTTTAATCTTTAAGCTGATTGCTTTTTCTTCTTCGCCTGATTCTTTTACGATTTCAGAGAGCTCTTCCATACTATTTAGCTCCTGGCCATTTCCTTCCAAAAGGATATCACCAACGAGCACGTCAGCCTCTTCACCAGGAGAAGTTTTCTTAGCGCCTTCACCTGACACTAGATGATGGCCAACGACGAGTACTCCTTTTGTGTGCAGCTCAACACCAACGGATTGTCCACCAGGAACAAGTCGGATATCTCTCACTTGTTTATAGTCTGTCTTCTTTAACGGAACACCAGCAAATTCATAAAACATTTGATGGTCATTGGTTGACGAAAAAGCAGTTAAAGCAGTGGAATCTTCATATTTCTCAGTCGAAATTGGTGTTTCTGTCGTGCTTACTCTCACTTCAGTAGGGATGGACAGATAGTTATGGACGGGGGCTATTAAAGGTAAAATAAGCATGAACAGCAGGAGAACAGAACCGCATATATATCTAAATTTCTGTTTTTGATTCATCGGTTCACACTCCTTATCACTCCAGTACCAATTAAATGGCTTACTTATAATGTGGTCTTCACCGGGCTATTTTAAACGAGCATAATCTGAGTAATTCTAGGACCGTTTCCCTTGCTTTGAAACATTCTCCAACGTATAAGAAACGATTGGATAAAAATACGGAAACAGCACATAATAACATTCATTTTAAGACAGCCATCACTTCTTGTAAGCGTAGGTAATAGACAAAAGAAAAACGCAGGGACACTTTAGTGTCCCTACGTTAGCTTTTACTTATTGGTTACTTTTATGTTTTTCAGCCATATGCAGCAGTTCCCTGGCATGCTCAACAGTAGTGGCTGTCAATTCAGCACCGGTGATCATCCTTGAAATTTCATCAGCTTTCTCATCCACGTTTAATTCCTTGGAGGCCGTGTAGGTACGCTCGTTATCAATTCGTTTTTCTATCCGGACATGGGTATCGGCCATTGCCGCAACTTGTGGGAGATGAGAAATACACAAGACTTGTGATCCCTCTGAGATACCGTAAATTTTCTCTGCAATCGCTTGTGCCACACGACCACTGACACCTGTGTCAACTTCATCGAAAATGACACTGGTTACTCCTTGATGACGTGAAAATATCCGTTTTAGAGCAAGCATAATTCTCGACATTTCTCCCCCGGATGCTACTTTATGTAATTCTTTGAGCGGTTCCCCAGGATTTGTAGTTATAAGGAACTTCACGATGTCTATGCCATTTGGAAGCAGCTGGATCGGTTTTCCGTCCAAAGTGGGGTCGAAAGGACGCCCTTCTTTTATGCTGAGATCAACAGCAAATGAAGCTTTTTCAAGATAAAGATCTCTTAGTTCTTCATGAATATACTCAGATAAAGTTGCTGCTGCTTCTGAACGAATGTCGTGCATAGCTTTTGCTTCTAATACAGCATCCTGCCCTAATTCATGAATCTCTTCTTCCATTTTAGACAAATGCGAATCTTTATTCTTTATTTCATCAATTTCTTCTTCAATTCTTGAGGCATATTGCAGCATATCATCAACCGTCGCCCCGTATTTTTTCTTCAGTCGATTTAATTCATTCAGTCTCGATTCAATTTGATTCAGCCGCTCCGGATCAAATTCAAGTTCAGCCATTTGGTTACTCAGCTGGAAGGTCATCTCTTCTATCAAATAGTAGGAGTTTGACAATTCTTCAGAAAGCTTAGCTAACTGGTCGTCTACATCAGAAGTACTTTCCAATGAGGTCATCGCATGACTAAGCCAGTCCAAACCTCTCTGCTCCCCATATAGTGAGTAGTAAGCGTCATGAATGCCTTGATAAATCTTTTCGTAATTCATTAACTTTTTACGCTCATCCGCCAGCTCATCATCTTCAAGGGGCTGCATTTCTGCCTCCTGAAGTTCCCTCAATTGAAATTCCAATAAATCGAGGCGTTGAGCCATTTCCTGTTCGTTTTCGCTTAATTCCTTGTACCTCTTTTTAAGACCACGGTATTTTTCGTAAACCCTTTGATACTCTTCAAGTACAGAATTTAGAGTTTGACCAGAAAAAATATCCAGCAATTCAATATGCCGGTCAGGATCCATCAAAGACTGAGTCTCATGCTGGCTGTGTATATCAATTAGAGTATGACCAAATTCTTTCATGATCCCCAGAGTGACTAATTTCCCATTCACACGGCAGATACTCTTTCCTTGATTTGTAATGGTTCTTTGTAAGACAACCATCCCATCTTCACTTATCTCCACACCATACTCTTCCCCTGTTTTATAAATAGGGTGATCAGGCTGAACGGTAAACAATCCTTCTATTTCGGCTTTTTTTGTTCCATGTCGAACAAACTCAACGGATCCCCGGCCACCGGATAACAATTGAATCGCATCAATAATGATGGATTTCCCTGCACCTGTCTCACCAGTAAGAACAGTTAACCCCTCTTTGAACATGATTGAAATTCGATCAATGATAGCGAAATCTCGAATAGACAATTCTGTTAGCATGAAACGATCCACCTCAGTTATAGCATATTTAGCAATTGTTCACTAATTGTTTCTGTATGTTCTTCACTACGGCAAATAATTAAGCATGTGTCGTCTCCGCAAATGGTTCCCATAATTTCATCCCAGTCCAAATTGTCAATCAACGCTCCTACCGCGTTCGCATTCCCTGGGAGTGTCTTTAAAATAATAAAATGACCGGCCCGATCAATACTCACAAAAGCATCCATCATCAAACGCTTTAGTTTTTCAAATGGATTAAAGCGTTGATCTGCAGGCAGACTGTATTTATACCGGCCGTCCATCATAGGCACTTTCACAAGATGGAGCTCTTTAATGTCCCTGGAAACCGTAGCTTGAGTTACATTATATCCCATTCCCTTTAATCGATCGACTAACTCATCTTGTGTTTCAATATCGTCATTCGTAATTAGTTCCCTAATTTTGATGTGACGTTGTCCTTTGTTCATGACCATCCTCCGTTTCAAGTCCTTCCATAAGAAAAGGGCCTGTCATAAGCCCTTTTACGTACATTATGCGTTTTTACTGTGCGCTTCATGCGCTTCGCTTATGACAGCACCTATCTTGACGTCATCCTTAATTTCCCCTTTTTCCTCTTCTGTGAGGCGTAAATGAACGAGAAATTCGATGTTTCCGTCTCCTCCTGTAATTGGAGAAAAAGTAAGTCCATAAACAGAATAGCCGTGATTTGTTGCAAAATCAAGAATTGTCTCAACCACCTGCTTATGAATAGCAGGGTCTTTAACGATCCCTTTCTTACCTACCTGCTCCCGTCCAGCTTCAAACTGAGGTTTAATTAAAGCAACAACATCCCCTTGTTTTTCGAGAATTTCCGCCAGAACAGGTAAGATGATTCGTAAAGAAATAAAAGAGACATCGATAGAAGCAAATTGAGGCTGACCTTCTTTCAGATCTTCCTTTGTTACATAACGGAAGTTCGTCCGTTCCATGACAACGACTTGATCGTGGTTGCGCAGCCGCCAATCCAGCTGATTATACCCTACGTCAATTGCATAGCTTAACCGCACCCCATTTTGCAGCCCGCAGTCTGTAAATCCACCAGTGGAAGATCCAATATCAATCATCACTTTGTCGTTCACAGTCAAATCAAAAGATTTTAATGCTTTTTCGAGTTTTAATCCTCCACGGCTTACATAAGGAATCGCCTTCCCTTTGACGGTCAACTCCATCTCTTCATCTACTTTTACACCTGGTTTGTCCAAGCGGACTTGTTCATGAAAAACAAGTCCTGCCATAATCGTTCTCTTCGCTTTCTCTCTCGTTTCTACATAACCTTTTTCAACTAATAACACATCTAAACGTACTTTTCTTCCCATAATCACTTAAGCCCTTTGCTGTTTAGTCGGCACCATTTCTTTCAAATGGTGAACCATGTTCTCTGCTGTTAATCCGATTTCTTCCCAAAGTTTCTGGACACTGCCATGCTCGATAAACCGATCAGGCACACCCATGCGGCGAATCCACGGAGAAGTATAACCGTTCTCTGAAGCAAATTCCAAAATGCTAGAACCAAATCCACCTTGAAGAACGGATTCTTCCACTGTTAGGATCGGCAGTTCTTTTTTCATAATGTCATGTAACATCGCATCATCGAGAGGCTTAATGAACCGGGCATTGACAACTCTTACTGAACGCCCTTCCTTCTCCAGTTTCTCACTTGCATCCATAGCCATATCAATCGTCGTTCCAAAAGTTAAAATAACAGCATCCGTTCCATCTTTAAGAACTTCCCAGCTGCCAATGGGCAGGAGCTCTTTTTCCTGATCTGTTTTCACACCTTTAGCGTTGCCTCGTGGATAACGGATAGCAAATGGCCCCTCATCGTAATGGGTTGCCGTATGGACAAGATGCTGAGCTTCGTTCTCATCTTTAGGCATGCTGATAATCATATTAGGAACGGACCTTAAGAAAGAGACATCAAAGACACCCTGGTGTGTTTCACCGTCAGCACCTACAAGACCAGCACGGTCGATCCCAAAGATTACATTCAGTTTTTGCCGGGCTACATCATGAACGACTTGATCATAACCCCTTTGGAGAAATGTTGAATAAATAGCAAGAAACGGCTTCATGCCCTGGGTTGCAAGACCAGCAGCCATCGTAGTCGCATGCTGCTCGGCAATCCCCACATCAAATAGACGGTCAGGAAATTCCTCACCGAATTTCTCTAATTTTGAACCTAAGATCATTGCTGGAGTTACAGCAACGATACGGTCATCTTTCCTTGCTTCCTCCCTGAGTGCTTCGCTGATTACAGAACTCCAGGCAGGAGGAGCATCAACCGGCTTAATTTTCTCACCAGATTCAATTTTATAAGGGCCTACTCCATGCCATTTATCTTTCACGTCGGTCTCAGCAGGATGATACCCTTTTCCTTTTTGAGTCATGACATGAACGATAACAGGACCATCTGTCTTTTTGGCATAATTTAAATTCTCAAGAAGATCATTAAAATCATGCCCGTCGACTGGACCATAATATGTGAATCCCAGCTCTTCAAAAAACATGCCGGGTACGACAAAGTATTTCATACTATCCTTAAGTCTCTCTGCAGCTTGAGCAAGTTTGCCGCCGACCGCCGGAATTTTTTTCAAGAGCCATTCAAGGTCATCTTTCGCCCGATTATATTTACCAGCACTCCTCATACGTCCAAGTGCACTATGAAGGGCCCCTACATTCTTAGCGATAGACATTTCATTATCATTAAGGATAACGGTTACATTCTTTTTTTCATGGCCGATATGGTTAAGCGCCTCTAAAGCCATGCCGCCAGTTAATGCACCGTCTCCAATAATTGGTAAGATTGAATGGGTCTGATTTTTAAGGTCACGTGCAATCGCCATTCCCATCGCAGCAGATAAGGATGTAGAACTATGACCAGTCTCCCATACATCATGTTCACTTTCATCACGCTTAGGAAAGCCGCATAACCCTTTATATTGGCGGAGTGTTCCAAATTGACTTCCCCGCCCAGTCAAAATCTTATGGATATAAGACTGATGACCAACATCCCAGAGGAGACGGTCTTCAGGGCTTTTATAAACTTTATGTAGAGCAAGCGTCAGCTCCACCACCCCAAGATTAGCACCCAGGTGTCCACCTGTAGCTGCCAGATTTTCAATGAGGAATTGTCTTGTTTCTTCTGCAAATTCTTCAAGCTGTTTTGTATTCATATCCTTCAGTATTGAAGGGTCTTTGATTTTACACAGATCCATTGAAGGACCCCCTTGTATTTATCTTGTTTTTTTAGTGGTTGTCGGTGCACTTGATACTATTCTTACTTTCAATCTTTTTTCTAACCATGCAATAACTTTTGCTGCAAAAAAGATAATGTTTGTCGACTTATTGATGGCGAAAAATTTACCAAGCGCTTTACCACCGACAGTCAATGCGGCCACAATACTGGTCAGTGCTACGGAAATTGTAATCTGGACCGTAGATCCTTCACTGTATCCAAAATTGTTTGCCAATTGAAGCACAACAATCGCAGAGGCCGTACCACTAACTATACCAGATATATCCCCTATTACGTCATTACAGAAACTTGCGAATCGATCCGCATTTCTGACGATAGCGATTGCTTCTTTTGCACCAGCTACTTTTTCTGATGCCATAGCATGGAATGGTTTTTCTTCCGCTGCTGTAGCAGCAATCCCCAGCATATCAAAAACAACGCCGGTCAGGACGATAAGAAACACAATGATCAAACCAAAGATCCACATAACTCCACTCAACACGGAAGAAGATATAACTGAAAAAATAGCCGCTAACACGAATGTGATAACGGCAATACTCAAACTGAATTTTATTGCTTTTTTTAATTTATTGTCCATTCTTAACCTCTATATCCATATAAGTAACGTTCATATGTAGCAGAAAGGAATGGTCACGGAACGAGTAAAAATTGCGGCTTAGGTCTAGTAGGTTTTCCCAATCAAGTACCGAGTGTCACCACTCTGGCGGTTCCCCTTTAAACTTGACTCAGCCTCGTTTCCGAAAACTGGACTAGATTGCCACTTAGTCCGCACTATAATTCCCGTTCCATGTCCATAATTGAACAGTCTAGGGGATTTCCCCGACAGTCTTTGGCCGTTCCTTAGCCTCTTTTGCAGTTACGATTTCATATAGCTTACGCACCAGCACCTCAGTGGCCATCCGAAGTTGACAGGTGTTCACGGACTATAATCCCCTCAAAAACCACTCAAGGCAGGCTACGCTGCGCATATAGAATTTACTCCATATGCTGCAGGTTCATACCCCATTTCATAACAGCAGCTGGCTCAGATACCGTTACAAGAATGGGCCTCCGCGGAAGCAGGGTCAACGCCCACATGCCTTTGTGGATCGCCCTGCGACCTTAACTCCCAGCATCGACCCAAGGCTGGGCGCCTCAAGCCAACACCAGGAACTTCATCGATGTGCCCTTTGGCGGATTTTTAGGCCCGCCTTCAGGAACGGAGGACCGACTAGAATACTGCACCATTCCTTTTGTAATGATAATATACCATATTCTTTATTGATCCTCAATGATAATCGTTTTTCATCAATGATCACGGGTACTAAGATAACGAATAAGTTGAGAAAGGACTGTACCCTCTACTCCTGCACTTTTGAGAGCAGACAAAGCGACATGTACATATTTTTCTTTTTGCTCTATCGCTCCTTCAAGCCCTAAAAGTTGTGGATATGTACTTTTATGATTACCTTCATCGCTGCCTGTAGGCTTGCCAATTACATCCGCATCCCCGGTAACATCCAGAATGTCGTCTTGAATTTGGAAAATAAGCCCCAGTGCCTCTGCCATGTCTGTCATTTGTTGAACAGCAGAGTCTGAAGCCTCCCCTAGATGAGCTCCTGCAAGGATGGCAAACTTCAGTAACTGGCCTGTTTTGTTTTTATGGATATTTTCAAGCACATCCAGGGATACCGCTTTCCCTTCACTTAACATATCCTGCATTTGACCCTCTACCATTCCTCTTGCCCCACCGGCTTTTGTTAACTCACGAATCATAGTGACACGCTGTGCGTCTGTAAGAGTTGTGTCTTCTGCAATCACTTGAGAACTCAGGGTTAATAAAGCGTCACCAGCTAAAATGGCAGTTGCTTCATCAAATCGTTTATGATTTGTAGGAAGACCTCTCCTTAAGTCATCATCATCCATTGCAGGAAGGTCATCATGAATCAGTGAGTAAGTATGAACCATTTCCAAGGCCGCAGCAACAGACATCCCTTTACCTTCAGAGGCACCAAAAGCTTCTGCAGTGGCTAATAAAAGGATAGGACGCAGTCTTTTTCCACCCGCTTCAATAGAGTACAGGATGGAGTCCTGTAGTCTTCCAGGGATGGAATAGTCCCGAACACACATTTCCAATTGCTGATTTATCTGGTCTCTTTTAGTTTTAAGGTAGTTGGATAAATCCACGTGTCAGTCTTCCTCCTGTACAGAAAAAGGTTCAAACTCTCCATGTTCATTCATAATTTGATGCATTTGACTTTCTACATGACCAAGCTTCTCATTACACAATTTTGAAAGTTTCATGCCCTCTTGATAGTATTGAATGGCTTTTTCCAAAGGAACTTCACCTGTCTCCAGTTTTTCTACAATTTCTTCCAATTGCTTCATTGCTTCTTCAAAACTCATTTCAGTCTGCTTATCCGTCATATTCATCCTCCTTAACCGATTGCACCTGACAATCCACACGTCCGTCGCGAATCTTTAATGAAATCTTATCCCCTTTGGAAACCTGGGAAGTACGCTTAATCACTTCTTCGTTTTCATCAAAAGGGATTGCATAACCACGCTTCATAATTTCCAAAGGATTTAATAAGGTTAATTTTTCTATAACATTATGGAATCGTTCCTTTTTATATTGCAAGAGCTGGTCGAAACGTTTTTGAAACTGTCTCGATTGAGATTCCAATGCTTCAGAGCCCTCTTTAATCTTTGCTTCAGGACCTTGCTGACGAAGGCGTTTATATAGATAAGTTGTTTGTTCTTTTCGCTGAGAACTCAATTGTTTCATCTGCCTTGTCATACGCTCAAGAACACGATCTAAATCCTGCTCTTTTTGTCTCATCAATTGTTCTGGAAACTTAAAAGCATAAGATTTTTGCAATCTCTGAAGCCTTTGCTTCTCTTCAACCCTCCGTACATTCATCACTCGAACCAGCCTCTGATTAAGAAGACGTACTTGTTCCCGTAATTCAGTAATAGACGGAACAGCTAATTCTGCTGCTCCTGTAGGGGTTGCCGCTCGAACATCGGCAACAAAATCACTAATAGTCGTGTCTGTTTCATGACCAACAGCTGAAATAACCGGGATGTCAGAATCTGCAATGGCACGGGCTACAATTTCTTCATTGAACCCCCATAAATCCTCAATTGAACCACCGCCACGCCCAACAATGAGAACGTCACAGTCAAGGTTTTCATTTGCGTATTGAATCGCATTGACAACCGAAGATGCAGCCCGATCCCCTTGAACGAGTACAGGTAAAATGGATACAGGAACAATCGGATATCGACGTTTAATTGTCGTCAGTATGTCCCGGACCGCCGCACCTGTGGGGGATGTGATGACACCAACATGCTTAGGGTATGTAGGGATAACCTGTTTACGCTCAGGAGCAAACAACCCTTCTTTTCCAAGCTTTTCTTTAAGTTGCTCAAAAGCAAAGTATAAAGCACCAATACCATCGGGCTGCATTTCTTTAATATATAACTGATACTGGCCCATTGGCTCATAGACATTAATTTCACCTTTGACCAGAACATTCATGCCGTTTTCCGGCGTAAATTTAAGTGACCTGTTGTTTCCTGCGAACATGACAGCCTGAATTCTTGCTTGTTCATCTTTCAATGACAGGTACATATGCCCGCGGCTATGATGTTTAAAGTTTGAGATTTCTCCCCGCAGCCATACCGTTTTCAAGTGGGGGTCACCTGAGAGTTTACGCTTGATGTATTTCGTTAAAGCCGTAACTGTCAAATACTGATCTTGCACAAAAACGCCTCCTCACCCATTATGGATACGTTTAGCAGCTTTTATCGTATTGTGAAGCAGCATCGTGATGGTCATTGGTCCAACACCTTTAGGAACAGGGGTAATATGAGAAGCGACTTCCTTAGCAGATTCAAAATCGACATCCCCTGTAAGCTTGCCATCTACACGATTAACCCCGACATCAATAACAACCGCACCCTCTTTAATGTCTTCTCCTGAAATGATAGAAGGTTTACCGACAGCTACAATCAGGATATCTGCTTGTTTGGTATGATGACGAAGATTTTTCGTCCTGGAGTGGCAGTGAGTCACTGTTGCATTTTCATTAAGAAGCAGCTGTCCAACAGGCTTCCCTACAAGGTTACTTCGTCCAATGATCACAACGTGTTTGCCTTCAATTGTAATATCTGCACGTTTAAGCATGACCATAATTCCATAGGGGGTACAAGGATAAAATGTGTCCTGACCCGTTAACATTTTCCCGACATTTTCAGGATGAAAGCCATCCACATCTTTTTCTGGATTTATAGCTTCGATAATTTTCTGATCGGAAATGTGATCAGGTACAGGCAGCTGAACAAGAATGCCATGGACTGTTTCATCCTGATTCAGGCGTTCTATTAACTCCAGAAGCTCCTGTTCAGAAGTGTCCACTGGAAGCTCAATCAAGTCAGAGTCCATCCCTATCTTCTCTGAAGCACGCTGTTTCCCTTTAACATAGGACATGGATGCAGGGTCTTGCCCAAGAATGACAACCACAAGTTTTGGCCGGAGCCCTCGTTCATGTAAGATACTCACTTCTTCCTTCATCTCTTGACGCAGGTTTTCAGCTAATTGCTTTCCGTAAATGACTTCTGCTGACATTTCCTATTCCCCCTCGAAATTTTATACCATTTTGGATAAGACGCCGTTCACGAATCTCCCGGATTCTTCTTCTCCAAAAATCTTTGCAAGTTCAATTGCTTCATTAATTGCTACTTGTGTTGGTACATCTTCTTTGTACTTCATTTCATAAGCGGCCATTCTTAGAACCGTCTTCTCAACTTTTGCAAGACGAGGCAGCGTCCAGTGATCCAGGTGGGCTGATATCCATTCATCCAGTTCATCACGATTCTTCATAACTCCGTGAACCAGATCGTATAAGAAAGAATCCACTTCTATGTCTTCCACTACGTGCTGGATCGCCTCATCTGTATCGATTTCGCTGGTAATCGTTTGAAAAAGCGCTTGGAAAGCTTTTTCTCGTGCTGTGCGTCGTTTCATGTTCATTCTCCTTTAAGGTAATATCCGTTAGAATAATAACATTTTAGCGGAATAAAAGCCATGCTCAGTAAAATGTGTGAAATTTCTGTGACATCCCATATTTCATTAGAGTCATGAAAAAAAGAAAAAAATCAGAAAGGGAGTTCCCTTTCTGATTCCTATCAATAGGCTTCTGTCTCGTTTTCTTCTTCTTTTACTGGTTCCATCTGCACGCCGACAATATGAACATTGATTTCATTAATTTCAAGAGCCGTCATGTTCTTTAATGCCTGCCTTGTGTTATCTTGAATCTTTTGAGCTGTGTCAGGGATAGAAATGCCATAGTCCATTACCACATAAGCATCAATCAAAATGCCGGTTTCAGTCAATTCGACTTTGACACCCTTGCCATGATTTTTTTTACCAAGACGTTCTGCTACACCAGAAGCGAAATTGCCGCGCATCGACGCTACTCCCGCAACTTCGGATACAGCAATTCCCGCAATAACTTCAATGACTTCAGGAGCAATCTCGATATTACCTAATGTCGATCCATCTGTCACATTCAATAATTGCTTATCACTCACCATGACCACTCCTTTTAAGATTCATCTTTCATGATAGTATATTTTTCTAAGAACTTTGTGTTAAAGTCTCCACCGACAAACACCTCATGTTCCATCATTTTTTGATGGAAAGGAATTGTTGTGTGTACTCCTTCAATAACAAATTCATCCAAGGCACGCTTCATCCGTTGTATAGCTTCATCACGGTCGCGGCCGTAGGTGATCAGCTTGGCCACCATAGAGTCATAATATGGCGGGATGGAGTAACCAGGATAAGCAGCAGAATCCACCCGTACACCTAAACCACCCGGCGGAAGATACATCTCAATCTTTCCAGCTGATGGCATGAAGTTTTTATATGGGTTCTCGGCGTTTATCCGGCATTCCATTGACCAGCCCTCAAACTCAATTTCTTCTTGTTTAAAGGATAGTTCCTCGTTATTAGCAATCAACAACATTTCTTTAATCAGATCGACACCTGTCACCATCTCTGTAACTGGATGTTCGACCTGTATTCTCGTATTCATCTCCATAAAATAGAAAGAATTTGATTCTTTATCAAAGATAAATTCTACAGTTCCTGCACCTGAATAATTAACAGCAAGAGCAGCTTTAACCGCTGCGTCGCCCATTTTAGCCCGCATTTCTTCGGAAATCGCAGGAGACGGCGTTTCCTCAATTAGTTTCTGAAGTCGACGCTGGATCGTACAATCCCGCTCTCCTAAATGAACGGCATTTCCGTGATTATCTGCTAATACCTGGATTTCAACGTGACGGAAATCTTCGATAAATTTCTCAATGTAAACCCCAGGGTTCCCGAAAGCCGTTTCAGCTTCCTGCTGCGTCATTCGTATACCCGTCTTCAAGTCTTCTTCATTTCGGGCCACCCGGATTCCTTTACCGCCTCCACCAGCAGTCGCTTTAATAATAACCGGATATCCGATTTCTTCTGCGACTTTCAGACCTTCTTCCTCGCCCTCAATAATACCTGCTGAGCCAGGAACGACTGGAACTCCAGCTTCTTTCATTGTTTCTCTGGCCACATCTTTCGTACCCATTTTCTGAATGGCATAAGAGGACGGTCCAATGAAAGTGATGTTACATTCTTCACACATCTCGGCAAACTCTGCATTTTCTGAGAGAAAACCATAACCTGGATGAATAGCATCTGTCTGCGTCAACGTAGCAACACTCATGATGTTGGTATAGCTTAGATAGCTGTCTTTACTTAACTTAGGTCCAACACAATAAGCTTCATCAGCCAACTGTACATGAAGGGCTTCCTTATCTGCTTCGGAATAAACAGCGACCGTTTGTATATCCATTTCTTTACAGGCACGGATGATACGAACCGCAATTTCTCCTCGATTTGCAATTAAAACTTTTTTAATCAACGTCTTATCCCCCGTTTACTTAGACTTTACACGGAACAACGGCTGTCCATATTCCACTAGTTCACCGTCTTTGGCAAGAATTTCGACAATCTCGCCTGATACTTCCGCTTCAATTTCATTAAACAGCTTCATTGCTTCTACGATACAAACCACAGAATCTTCTGATACCTGATCTCCTACTTTTACATAAGCATCCTGGTCAGGAGATGGTGACTGGTAGAATGTTCCCACCATTGGGGATTTCACTTCTGCATCATAGTTCTTTTCAGCTGTTTCCGCTTTAGGCGCAGCTGTTTCAGCAGATTCCTGCGTTTGTTTCTGCTGAGGAGTTTCTTCAGGAACTTCTTGTGTAGGTTGTGGTTTCGCTTGTACTGGTTGTTGAACCTGGATAGGTTCAGATACAACCTCACCCAGCTGTTTCTTCATGGAAACCTTTGTCCCATTTGCTTCATAGCAGAACTCATCAATGTTGGATTGATCGATTAATTTAATAATTTCACGGATTTCTTGTACCTTCAACATATACGGCACTCCTTTATGTATAATGACTTTTTATAACTGGTACTAATAACTCCTCTTAACATTCTATTATAGAATACCACTTCACTGCAACTTACCACATGAAAGCGGTATGAAAAGACAGCCCCATATGCTAACAAATGGAAAAACAAAACACATTTAGTCGCATAAAATTCGGTTCATTACTATTTGTGTTCCTCCCTTTGGAGGCGTTCATTTAAATTAGGTTTGGCATAGGAGCGGGCGATTGATCTAATATGTTTCACCTATCCTAGTAACTATTAATCTATCTCTTATCATTATACACCTTTTTACCTGATGCCACTAAAGTATGACCATCTGCAAGCCATTGTTAAGTGAAAGTAACAATAACCCCTTAAAGAGAGGGGATAAAGAAAAAATAAAAAAGCCCCCCTCTATCAAGAGGAAAGGCTTTTCTTCACTCACTTGCCGGTTGAAATTGTACCTGAACCTGTTTTTGACCGAATTCATCGGACACCATTTGAATAATTTGGTTCGTTTCTGTTTTAGATAATTCATCCGCTTTGACAGTTACGTGAACCACATCATCTTCTGCCCGGACAAGAACATCATCATAAGAAGCACTGGCAAGGATCGTATTTTCAATGATTGATTCTTTGGATTGGTTTGATTTAATCGTTTCTATCTTTTCTAATGCTTCATTTTTCTCTGTAGTGGTAAACTCACTGGAGGTGACTATTTCAGATAACTGCTCCTGCAGTTGATCACGTTGGTTTTTCATATCTAATCGAATAGCAGAAAATAATTCATCTGTAGAAATTTGGGATATTACGGTTCCATCCCCAGTTGTCTCCACCCCTTCTCCTGCGGTTTCACTTGTAATCTCTGCCCACTCATCTTCCTGGATAAAAGCCATTTCTCCATTATCCGGGGATGTCATATAATAAACACTCAAAACAATCAACAAACTTAACATTGTCAACAACCAAACTGTTTGCTTTTTCACCAAAGGAACCCCTCCTTATTGTTTAGGCAAAACCGAAATTCGATGACTTGGCACATCCAACACCCTGGAAACTGCTTCAACAACCCATGATTTCACCTGCATTTGATCAACGCCTTCGGCTGTCACGAAGACCCCGCTCACTTCGGGCTTAGATGTCTGTGTGAGCAGTGGAACTTCACGATCACCCTGACGTACGAGAACTAGCTGCTGTTCTCTCGAATAATCTTCAATCTCCCTCTCCCCTCCATTCTTATCGTTTTCCTGTGTGGTTTGTTTGCTTATTATTAAATTTTTGTCATACACTTTTTTATGCGTGGACGAAAGATTGATCATGATGTCCACAGCGCTTACACCCTGGATATTTTCTAAGAGAGGTTTCAGCTGTTTCTCGTACTCTTCCTCTAATTGAGAGATAGAATCGGTTTTCTCTGATACTTGAGCGGCTGCCGAGGGGGTTTCCTGCGATTCTGCCCCGCTCTCTGCCAATGGGGCAGATGGAGAGGAATCCGGCTGAAACCAGTTGCTTGTTAAAATAATCAGCACCCCTATAATTCCCAGTCCGATAATATACTTTGGTTTATTCAATTTTCTCCCCTCTTTACCAGACAAAGACTGAATGAGTTTGTTCCACCATCTATTCATCGGATTCCTCCCAGCGGATTTCGATTTGTTCTTTGTCCAAGTCCACACGCTCAGCCAACCAATTGAGAAGCTCACGATCAGGCTCACTCTCTTCTGTGGTTGTCGTTTCATCCATTATCGAAATCTCCACATTCTCAACTGTCTGGTCTTCCGATTCACGAGAGAGTGTCAGAGTCAGCTTGTCCAACGTTTCCAAGCTATAAGGCTGCTTAACGAAACTCATCTGGAGGTCAACCAGAGATACATGCTGCTCTTCTAACAAAGGTTCTTTTATTTCTGCAGCCAAAGTTTGAGTAACCTGTTCTAATTTATATGCATCTTGTCCTTCGAGTATTTCATTTTTCTTTGCTTCGATATTTTCATCCATTTGTGCATCATTTAATTGCTGTTTCATAGAGTAATCAGCCGACTGCACCAGTTGTTCTGGATTGATTTTTAACAATTGAAGTAACGGTCCAAGGAAGATGAGCAGGAGCAGAATGGACAAAACAAGTCGTGCGTATTTTTTCATGACGCCCGATGGCAGAAGCGCATCAGCCACCATAGCTAATAGAAGAAACAGGACAATCTTAGTGATCCAGTCGATGAAAAGACTCATTTTTTATCACCCTATCTAATCATCATTGTTATATTACTTGCGGCCACCATAATGACAATGACTAAGAAGAACATCATGGATACCATTAATAAAGCTGCAAATATATACATGATATGGCGGCTGACAACATCCATAGCCTGTATAATCGGCCCGTCCCCCAGTGGCTGTAACAATGCTGCTGCTATTTTATAAATTATGGCAATCGCCAGTACTTTTAACGCTGGAAACACAGAGATCCCTAATAAAATGACAACCCCGGCAATTCCCAATGTATTTTTTAAGACTAAGGAAGCTCCAAGTATGGTGTCTGTTGCATCTGTAAACAACCGCCCCACAACAGGAACAAAGTTTCCGGTCACAAACCTCGCCGTTTTCATGGTAATCCCATCTTGAACAGCTGTAACGGTTCCCTGCACAGAGATTACACCAAGGAAAATTGTAAGAAAGATCCCCATAACGGCAAGCCCTGTTTTTCTCAACAATTCTGCAAGATGGTCGACTTTATACGTATCATTCAGGCTGCCAACAATTAACAATAAGGCAGATGAAGCGAACAGTGGAATTAATAAATACTTCACTAACAGTCCACTCGACTGCACGAGAGCGATAATAATGGGATGAAAAAAAGATATCGACATTAAATGACTAAACGAAGCCATAATTCCCAGCAGTAGTGGAATGAGACCAATCATGAAACTGCTCATCCGCTCAATGGCGTCAAGCGTATAATTAATCACCTGCCGAAAACTTTCTAAAGCAAGTGTTAATAGAACCAAGTAGACGACCATATACGCAATTTTACTAACTACAGAATCTTGAAAAGCTGATTGAACCGATTGAAGCAAGGTACTAAACAGCGTTAAAAACAACAAAGAGGCAAGTAATTTCCCATTAAGCATCAACTCATGAAAGAAAAATTCGAGAATACCAGAGTACCAGTCGGAGGATTGAACTGTGTTCTCATTTTGAATAAATTCACGAAAGTTATTCGTGTGAAAGGAGGGCAGATACTCGCCGTACTGCTGGTTCAAATCTTCCCAATTCTCCTCTAATTCTTCTGTCGAGATGTGATCAATCATAGATGGCAGCCCTTCAGGATTAGGAGATGAAGGAGCAGCAAGTGAAACTACTGGAAAACTTAAAATACCGGTAATGATTAAGCACAACACCCATATTCGTTTCATTGCATCCCTCCCGATTTCCTAAGCTCCTGGTATGAAATTGATAATGGTTTCAATAACAGCAGTAACGATCGGTATAGCAAGCATTAAAATAAATAACTTTCCTGCGAGCTCAACTTTTGAAGCTAAAGCATTCAATCCTGCATCCCTAATAAGCTGAGCACCAAATTCGACAATATAAGCAATTCCAATAATCTTCAGGATGGTCTTAAAGTAGACAGGTTCGACTTGTGCTTGTTCAGCCATATAGGAGAGAAGAGTGAAAATATATTTGACCTGATCGAGCACAGACAAGAAAATGATGATCACTGTAAACAGTAAAAGGAGGAAGGCGACCGATGATTTTTGTTCCTGCAGCAGGACAATCAATATGGTCGCTACCAGCCCTAACGATACAATTTGGATAATATCCATCATTTACCCCTGGTATAAGAAGACTGATTTAATTTGCTGGAAAAGATCTGCCAATCGATGAAGAACGATAAATAGAACGATGATAAAACCCGTCAAAGTTACCGCCTGTGCAATCTCTTCTTTTCCCATTTGCTTTAAAATACTGTGAATCATAGCGACGATGATCCCAACACCTGCTATTTGGAACAGAACGGTTGCATCTTGTAGCAAAACGACCATTCCCCCTTCTACATGATTAGGATGATGACTAAAAGTCCGCTTAGTATCCCCATTCCTTTGGCCATCTTCTGGTATTGATCACCAACTTCAATCGCCTCGTGGAGTTCCCGGTCAAGGTGATGAAGGGTCAACTGGATTTGTTTTTGCTGCTGCTCCAAATCATGCTGTCCAAGCGTTCTGCCAAACTGCACTAAGATCTCTAATTCATTTTTCCCCATGGCATTCATGGACCAGTGAGATTTAATATTTCTAGACCATAAGGAAGAAAACTCATCACACCATTCTTCTTTCATCATATTCTCAAAGAATTTATTAATCGGTTTAGGCAGCTGCCTGGACAAATTCTCACATACTTCCCGCAAGGAAGATTGGCCATATACCATTTCTGCTTCAATCATCTGTAGAGCATTCTTCCACTGCCGAATATGTCCAGGTCTCCGTTTAAACCTGGAGGCCATATCAAACCCCACCCATGTAGTGACCGTTAATACGATGACGGCTCCGATCCACTGCATCTCTTCCCCTCCCTTTCCACTCAGCGAGGGCTTGTCCTGTCTGATCAAGCACAGTCCACGCCCCGTTAGATGATGGGCCTAAACGTTCCAATATAAGATACCGGTCAAAAACCTGTTCTTCTAATAACTTTTTCGCCGAGGGCCTCTTTTTCACCAGGCCCCACCCATCTCCGTGAATACTGCATATCACTTTCACTCCTGTAAAGGTTGCTTCACAGATAGCTTGAGCGTCACTTTCACCACCAATTTCATCTACTATCAAAACATCTGGTGACATGGAACGAATCATCATCATCATTCCTTCAGATTTTGGACATGCATCCATCACATCTGTGCGCACCCCGACATCCAACTGAGGTATCCCCCTCAAACTGGCAGCAATCTCTGAGCGCTCGTCCACAACAGCTACCTTTGATGCTTCATATCCAGGCTGAGCGGAACCAATGTATGCGGCTAACTCTCTCAGCATTGTTGTTTTTCCAGAATGAGGAGGTCCGATAATTAAAGTACTCTGCCACTTCCCTTCGTTAAGTAAATAAGGAATAAGCCGTTCCACATGTCCTCTTGTCGCTTTAGCCACCCGAATATTCATAAAACAAATATGCTTCAACGACTCTACATGGTCGTGATGAGTGTTCGCTTTCCCTGCAAGTCCTACTCTGTGACCTCCTTCAATAGTGATGAACCCCTCTTTCAATTCATCTTTAAATCGATAGAGGGAATACTCACTTATCTGATTTAATACAAACGATAGATTTTCTGAGGTCATTATTGTACCCTCAATGGTTTGGTGACCTGCAGCATCCAAGATCTCTATGGGACGGTGAACTCTTAAGCGAATTTCCTGTACACTCTCCCAGCGGACATTTTCCTTTAAGAGATGCTGACAAGAGGGGGGAAACAGTCGTATAATCTCCTTCATCCTCTTTTACTCCTTTGTTTGGTTTACTTCATATGTATGTCTGTACTTTCTACTTATGACAGAACAAATGATATAAAAATAGAAGAACCTAAGAGGGGATGATAGAGAGTTAATAGAGGCATTTGTTTACAAAGGAATTTGTAAATAATATAGAAATGAGAGATGAATACCTACAAAAATCCTGCAGTAAGCCGGCGTTCTGCATTCTATACCTTTCTTACAAGTTCACTAAATCTTTAAAAGCGAACGGGATTTTTCTGCCACGAAAACCTTAATGCGCCTTTAAAATCATCTTACCCGTTTCAAGATAAGCAACAAAAAAAGAGCCTGCCCATATCGGACAAGCTCTTTCATTCCATTCAAATTATGCTCGGGAAACGTATTTGCCTTCTGTTGTACTGATCAGTAAGACTTCACCTTCATTAATAAAGAAAGGCACCTGAACAGTCAATCCTGTTTCAAGTGTTGCTGGCTTAGTTCCACCACTTGCCGTATCCCCTTTAATACCAGGTTCTGTTTCTGTTACTTCCAGTTCTACGTTTTTCGGCAGTTCCACACCAATTGTCTCACCTTGGTAGGATTGAATCTGCACTTCCATATTTTCTTTCAGATAGTTCAATTGTTCTTTAATAGTAGCTGTAGGAATTTCCACTTGTTCATAAGTTTCTGTGTCCATAAATGCATGCATATCTCCATTCACATACAGATATTGCATTTTACGGTTTTCAATGTGAGCGCGCTCCACTTTCTCTCCACCGCGGAACGTTTTCTCCTGAATGTTTCCATTACGCAGATTACGTAGCTTTGAACGAACGAAAGCTGCTCCTTTACCAGGTTTCACATGTTGGAAATCCATAACCTGCCAAATATCACCTTCAACCTCAATTGTTAAACCTGTACGAAAATCATTTACTGAAATCATATGTCTTCCTCCTTTTAATTACAACGTGATTAATTCTTTGGTGGACTGGCTTAGACGCTCATTTCCTGTTTTTGTGACAATTGTGTCATCTTCTATACGGCAGCCGCCAACTCCCGGTACATAAATACCAGGTTCTACTGTGACAACCATACCCTCTTCAAGAATCGTTTGATCAGAACGGAAAGAAAGCCCCGGCCCTTCATGAACATCAAGACCAATGCCATGACCTGTCGAATGTCCGAAGTATTCACCATACCCTTTTTCTTTGATATAGTCACGTGTTAATGCGTCCGCATCTTTGCCTGTAATCCCTGCTTTAATCCCTTCCATACCTTTGAGCTGCGCCTGTAATACTGTATCATAAATTTCTTTTAGCTCGTCACTGATTTCACCTACAGCAACGGTTCTAGTTATATCAGAACAATATCCTTTATATAAGGCACCAAAGTCCAGGGTAACTAATTCACCAGATTGAATTTCTTTTTCAGAAGCTGCTCCATGAGGTAAGGCGGAGCGATAACCGGAAGCTACAATGATATCAAAGCTTGAAGAGGCTGCCCCCTGCTTTCTCATGAAGAATTCCAGCTCATTGGATACATCAATCTCTTTAACTCCCGGCTTTATGTAGCTGAGAATATGTTGAAAAGCATCATCGGCAATCTTAACGGCATCCTTTAATATACTAATCTCCTCATCCGTCTTAATCAAGCGTAATTTTTCAACCATCCCGGAAGTTGGAACGAGTTCAGCTTCCAGAGCTTGATTATACTGCTCATATGAACTATATGTAACATGTTCTTTTTCAAACCCTACGCGCTTTAAACCAAGCTCTTCTACTTTAGATGCAACAGCTTTAGGCATAGGCGTTTTGTGTTCGATTACTTCGAATTCTTCTGCTTGTTCACCGGCCTGGCCTGTATAACGGAAGTCCGTAATTAAGACTGCACTACTTTCCGTAATAAGAAGTGCTCCGGAGGACCCCGTAAACCCTGACATATAACGTCTGTTTTTAGGACTCATAATTAATAATGCATCAAGACCCTCAGTAGAAATCGCTTTTCTCAAATTTGAAAGTTTGCTCATGACTCTTTTCTCCCTCCACTTTCTATCTTATTGATTACCCCTAAGGTAGCCAGTCGGTATCCATCAACCCCGAACCCGACGACTTGACCTGCACATACAGGGGCGGTCATGGAAGTGTGGCGGAAAGATTCTCTGTTGTGAACATTGGAAATATGAATCTCTACGACTGGTATAGATATAGAGCTTATTGCGTCACGAAGTGCGACGCTTGTATGAGTATAGGCGGCAGGATTTAGAATCACCCCTGCTGCTTTCTCCTCTGCTACCTGTATCTGGTCCACTAAATCACCTTCATGGTTGGATTGAAATTCTTCCACCTCGTATCCATATTCCCAAGCAGTATCCTTAACTAAACGGATAACATCCTCAAGCGTCTGTTTCCCGTATGTATCCGGTTCCCGCTTCCCGAGTCTATTTAAATTCGGTCCGTTAATTAGTAAGAGTCGCTTCGTCCCCATCTTTTCCACCTCACCGGTTCCAAAATTGTCGTCAAATTCAGTTTATCATACTCTTTCCTCATTTGAATAAGATTCTGCTGTGTGATTGAATTCATGATACTCATAAGAAATGGAATACCCAATGAATACTCCGTATAAAATAAATAAACAGCCTGTTGTTACCCAAGTATCACTACTCAATTCCAAAAATGTAGGAATCGCCGGGAAAATGGGAGTCAAAACAAAATAAACGACGGCCCATAAAGCAAGGCCGTAAAACACACCAGGCCAAATCCCATTTTTATTTTTCAATGTAAAGTAATAGATCAGCGCACTTCCCATTGATAATATTCCAATAATCAAGATAGCAAGGACTTCTGCAAGCCATGTCCCTGTCCAATCCGTCTGCCAAAAGGATCTAAAAATAAAGGACGCCGCTGAAACTTCTGTAAAGTGGAAATAGTAGGCAACCGCCCCAAGACCACTCCAAAATACTCCTGAAGCAAAACCAATTACTATAGACTTCAATACAACGCTCTGCTGTGGCTCCTGTTGTCTTTGATCTTTTTCTTTATCAGCCATTTCCATCACCTCACTATTCATTTTAACCAAGACCATTTTTTTCATGCTTGATCTAATAATAGTGGTAGTGATTCTTACAATTTTGATGTAAAATTAAAGTCCAGAGGTTTTAGAATTTTCTTTAGTTTAGAACAATCTGTTATAAGGAAAGAGTTTACTATTAGCACTCTTTCACCTTAACAAAGTGATGAACGCTGCATAATTTACTCTATCAAGGAAAGAATCATAAATAGAACATCAAACATACTCCCACCCCCAGGAAATGATGAAACACTCACTAAACAGGGTATATATTACTAAACATAATCTCGCAGGTGACCTTACTAGAAAGGAGGAAATTGTAATGCGTAATTGGATGACTCCAGTCATGTACACATTGATCGGTCTTGCCATCTTCTTTGTTGGAATCCAGCTTTTCACAAACACCTCAGGATTCTTAACATCGATTGTAACAATGATCGGAATCGCTGCTCTCATTTACGGGGCAATCTATTTCTTCTTCCTACGCAATCGTGGTTTTGGGGGAGGAACTGGCGGAAACCGGAATGAGATGAAAAAATACAAGCAAGCAGTAAAGCAATCGAAACAAAAATATAAACAGCAGACACCTGTTGTTAAAAAGAGCCCTGTAGCCAAAGCACAAGCAAAAACTTCCACTATCGGCAGGAAAAACCGCAGACGTGCCAATGGACCACAACTCCGCGTTATCGAAGGAAACAAAAGCAAAGATAAAAATCGAGCCACTTTTTAGCGGCTCGATTTTTTTACATATAAATTATTTACTCCATCTCTTCAAAAACTCTTTTGCATGGTGATGCCCAAGGTTCATAAGAGCTTCTTTTTCTTTCTCACTTATATTAAAATCTGTTGTTTCTACCTCGCTGACCGGAATAAATATAATATCTTTGCTTAACGTTTTTGATATATATCGTGAATCATGGGCCTGCTGCATCGTCTTAAATAAAGCATGGAACATCTGTATTGCATTTCTTATCTTCTGCTCAGGGAGTTTATCCGGCTCATCGCTGAGCTTCATGCCTATAATTGGCCGCTTTCTGCAGCCATCCCGCTTCTCCCATATCCAGATTGGAAAATTACTAAGGACTCCACCGTCAACAATGACAGACTTTCCTCTTTTTCCATGGATTTTTACTGGAATAAAAAAATAAGGGAGGCTGGAACTCATTCGTACAGCTTTTGCTACAGAAAATGTTGCAGGATCAATTCCGTACACTTTCTTCAGATCATCAGGGAGTACCACAATTCTTCCAAGAGTCAGGTCTGAACAAATCACCTTTAAAGATCCCGGGGGAAGATCGGCAAACGTCCGAACCCCCTTCTCGTCTAACCATTGTTCAAGAACAATCTCCAGTTGGTTTCCCTTATACAATCCTAAACGATAGTATAGCAGCAGCCATTTTAGAAAAGGAAACACCCGGTCACTCAGTGGAACATCTACTAAGTTATCAAAAGATAATTTCTCTAAACGCTGCTTAATTTCCGTTGCTGAGTAACCAGCTGCAGTCAAACTGGCAAGAATTGCGCCGGCGGAAGTTCCTGCGACTCGACTGAAAGAGTACCCCTGATCCTCCAGTTCCTTTAAAGCTCCAACAAAAGCCAGAGCCTTGACTCCACCTCCAGAAAAGACACCGTCCACTTTCACCATCCTTCACCCCACTTTTAACCATTATAAACGGGAAACCATTGAATTAGAACGCCTCAGCCTGCTCCTATAGAAAAAAGAAAAGACGCATGTTTACATGCGTCTTTTCTATTCACCATTTTGTTCTTCATTCTTTTTTTGTATTTTTCGCAACGCTTGAACACGGACCGGGTCTTCTTCAAAGAATTGTACAAGATCACCAATGCGATCAATGGAGTTCCAACTCATATGATGTTCAATACCTTCTACATCTTCATAAATATTTTCTTGATCCACTCCGATCAACTCCAAAAACTGCTCAAGCAGTTCATGACGATAAACGAGTCGTTTGCCGACTTTTTTTCCTTTTGGAGTTAAGATGAGCCCACGGTATTTCTCGTAGTTCAAATATTGATCCCTATCAAGTTTCTGGACCATTTTTGTAACAGATGAAGGGTGCACTTCAAGATTTTCTGCTATGTCAGAGACACGTGCATAGCCTTTATCCTCTATTAATATATAAATTTGCTCAATATAATCTTCCATGCTTGGTGTTGGCATGATGAACCCCCAATAACCTGTCTTTATGTAGGTGTCCAAAACGTCAGCGGACCGGAAGACAGACATACCAGTCTTTAAACGTCATAAGAGCTCTATAATTTACAGAATGCTCTTACAATCACGTTTTTTACAGCTTAGGATACCACATCAAAATGATACACTAGTTTCCACTTCGTTACAAGCAGCGCTCTACCTAGAAAATGGCTCTGCTAAAACTCTCTCCTGGTTTCATATAAGCACCTTTATACTGCAGATTAAGTTTCAAGACTTTGCAAGAAGAGATAGTGCCAGTAAAAAGCGGTTCACTTCCTAAAACGACCTACTATTGCCATTTTATATAAAACAATTGAATGACTTTCTTATGAAATTAATATCAACAATAACGGAGACTAGAAAAAAGAACACCAGTCCTGGATAGACCGGTGTCCTTTTTAAACAAATCACAATCCACACTTTAATTGAGCATTGCAGTTGGTGCATGTGTTACATCCACCAATATCTTCCACGGTTCCCTGACGGCAGACGGGACATGTGTCACCAACCTCTGACCCTATAGTCACGTTGGTTTTGTCTAATTCATGAATGGTATCCATCAAAACCACACGAGGACTTCTTTCCTCTTCAAACAGCTCTGTCTGTTCTCCTTCAAAGTCGTTGTCTTCTGCCTTTAACGTAAGAACCTGACTGTCACGGCTGCCATCAACATATACTGTACCGCCTTTCGCTCCACCACGATATAAGCGTTGGTATACATTCTCCACCTGTTCTACGGTATACCCTTTTGGAGCATTTACAGTTTTAGAAATACTACTGTCCACCCACCTTTGAATAATGCACTGCGTATCTGCATGAGCTTCAGGTGACATAGTCATTGCAGTGACAAACCATTCCGGCAGGTCATTGGAATCCTGTTCAGGGTTGGCATCCAAATACTCCTGGAGGATATCCGCCTTCACTTCAATAAATTTACCCAGTCGTCCGCTTCTATAATAGGAAAAGGAGAAATATGGCTCAAGACCGGTACTTACGCCAACCATTGTACCTGTACTTCCAGTAGGGGCCACGGTCAATAAGTGCGAGTTGCGAATCCCATATTTCAATACGTCGTTCTGTATATCCTCAGGCATTTCTTTCATATAACCGGTTTGAATAAAGTTTTGACGCAGTTGATTTGTTTCCTCTTCTGTATCCCCAATCAGGAATGGGAAGCTGCCTTTTTCTTTAGACAGTTCGATAGAGGTGCGGTAAGCCGTTGTGGCAATCGTTTCAAAGATTTCATCAACCAGCTGGTTTCCTTCTTCTGAACCATATGTTGTTTCACAATAGATCAGCAGGTCATGAAGTCCCATTACCCCAAGACCGACCCTGCGTTCCCCCAGGGCCTGTACTTTATTTTCTTCCAGGAAATAAGGCGTCGCATCAATAACGTTATCCTGCATGCGCACACCTCTTTGGACAGTCTGCTTCAGCTTCTCGAAATCAACCTTTTTATTTTCTTTATCTGCGACGCTTGCTAAATTAACAGCAGCTAAATTACACACAGAATAAGGGGCAAGCGGCTGTTCCCCACAAGGATTTGTGGCCACAACTTTCTGACCGTAAGCCTGCGCATTAGTCTTTTCATTGGCATTGTCAATAAAGAAGATTCCAGGCTCTGCAGAATATGTTGCGCAGATGTTAATCAGGTTCCACAACTCTTTAGCTTTTACTGTTCTGTAGGTGCGGATGCCAAAACCGCGGTCAGACCATTCCCGAACATCTCCACTTTGATGCCATTCTTCATTATATTTGTTCATTTCTTCTGACGTATAATTTTCAACATCTGGAAAGCGAAGGTGGTAATCAGCATCTTGATCCACAGCTTCCATGAATTCATTAGTTATACACACAGAGATATTCGCCCCAGTTAAAAATTCAGAGTTATGAACGCTGTAGGTTCCTCCTAAAGAGAGTTTTTCTTCTGCTTCCTGAATACTTTGATCTGTAAAACCACCCTGTCCCTGAATGTGTTTATAATTAACAACACTCTGATAGAGGTCTTTTTCTGTTTCTGAGAGCGGAGTAAATTTAAGCTTATCCTTTGCCAGCTGCTTAATTTTTTCATCTTCTGTATTTTCAATCAAGAATCTCAAAATTCTAGGATTCTGCATCTTGGAAATGATAAATTCAAGAATGTCTGGATGCCAGTCGGCCAGCATAATCATTTGAGCACCGCGCCTTGATCCTCCCTGTTCAACCAGGTGAGTCAGCTTTGCGATATCATCCAGCCAGGAAACAGAACCAGAAGACTTCCCATTCACACCGCGTGCAAGTGTATTCCGAGGTCGAAGTGTAGAACCATTTGTTCCTACTCCACCTCCGCGCGACATTATTTCCATGACTTGTTTTCTATGATCGGAAATCCCTTCACGTGAATCTTGGATATATGGCATGACATAACAATTAAAATAAGTTACATCTGTCTGTGAACCTGCTCCATATAAAACACGGCCCGCCGGAATAAAATTCAAGTCGGAAAGCTCTTCATAAAATTCCTGAAAGCTCTGTTCTTTTCGAATTGGGTCCGTTTCAACCTCTGACAAACCTTGCGCATTACGAAGGGCAATTTGTTCGTAATAAACCTCAAGAGGTTTGTCAATGGTATCCAAGTTTCTGCGGATTAATCCGGTTTCCCTTTCTTCTTCATGATCAAGAACATGCACAAATTCGTTCTCGACCCGGACGGTTGCTTCATGACTTTCCCAGTCGATGGAATGAATAAAACCGAACCCACGAGCTGGAAATTTCGGATCATCCTTAACAGTTAATACAACAAAATCCCCTTCTGCCAGCGTCAGCTTTTCCGTATCTTTAAAAGCATAACGATCAAGCATAACCAGCCGTGAAACTCCTTTGTGGGTAATGGACATAGCATCCGTTATTTCATGGACTTGAGGAAACTGTCCGATATCTGCATTTAAACGCTCTACATTAATTTTTGTATGAACATCTGTGGAGGTTGTGGTCTGCATTTTGCATCTCTCCCTTTATTTAAAAACTAAACAATTAAATTTGATATATGTAACATACCACATTACCGAAAAAGTAATCAATATATTGTGTTGTAATATTTTTTATATCCCCATATATTGTGTTCTTGAACGAACGTGTTGAATTTTGTCAATCAGGTATTCTTAAGATATCTTTTGAAAAAAGAAGAGAATAAAAGAAAAACCATATGTTCTCTTTTCTCATTCCTTTTTTCGTTAGTTGCATCCTTGTATGTAGTAAGAAGCCTGCCAAAACAAGTTTTTTTAAGTGGTATATAAAATTTTTTTTGAAATGCGTGTGGTTCCCTTCTATAATAGATAGAGGAATAGAGAAACAAGGGGGATGGAATTATGGAATTATGGATCTTAATCGGAGCACTCGTTTTAATTATCGCCTTCGGTCTTTATAGATTCTTCAAAGCAAGAAAAATTATGAACACTTTGACAGAGGAACAGTTTCGCGAGGGATACAGAAAAGCACAGTTAATTGATGTACGTGAGCCAAAAGAGTTTGATGGTGGACATATTCTTGGAGCAAGAAATATTCCCCTTTCACAAATGCGGAACCGTCTTATTGAAATCCGAAAAGATAAACCAGTTTATTTATACTGCCAAAGTGGAGCAAGATCTGCCCGTGCAGCTATGATGCTTCATAAAAAAGGATATGAAGATCTGAATATGCTTGAAGGCGGATTTAAAAAATGGTCAGGAAAAATTAAAAGCAAAAAGTAAACTTAACTTCCGATTTCGAATGAAATCAGGGAAGTTCAAGAGCTTGTAATGCATATTACTATAGTGGTAATGAACAATCAGCTTTTTCAATGAATGATATATGAAAACGGAGTCCACCTCTAGGTGGACTCCGTTTTTTTAGGTTTATTCACTTTTGGTATACCTTAAAACCGGCTTTCTGGCTGCTTGTGTTTCATCCATTCGACTAACGATCGTCGTATGAGGAGCCTCCTGGACTAACTCCGGGTTTTCCTTCGCTTCATTAGCAATTTGTATCAAACGATCAATAAAGCCGTCCAGAGTTTCCTTAGATTCTGTTTCCGTTGGTTCCACCATCAATGCCTCTTCAACATTAATTGGGAAATAAATAGTTGGAGGATGATAACCAAAATCAAGCAGGCGTTTAGCCATATCCAACGTGCGAACCCCTAATTTCTTCTGACGTTTTCCTGACAAAATAAACTCGTGTTTACAATGGCGATCAAAAGGTAAATCAAACTCTTCCTGAAGACGACGCATCATATAATTCGCATTAATGACAGCATATTCACTGACCTTCTTCAATCCTTCAGGTCCCATCGTGCGGATGTAGGTATAGGCCCTTACATTGATTCCAAAGTTTCCGTAGTAAGGTTTCACCCTTCCAATCGAATTTGGACGATTGTTATCAAAAACATACAGACCGTTTTCCTTCGTTAAAATTGGCTTTGGTAAATACTCAGCAAATTCAGCTGTTACACCCACCGGGCCAGAACCAGGACCACCGCCTCCATGGGGTCCAGTAAACGTTTTATGAAGGTTTAAATGTACAACATCAAATCCCATATCGCCCGGACGTGCATATCCAAGAATGGCATTTAAGTTAGCACCATCATAATAAAGTTTTCCACCTGCTTCGTGGACAATATTTGCCATTTCCTCAATATCCTCTTCAAACAGTCCGAGTGTATTCGGATTTGTCAGCATGAGGGCTGCTGTGTGCTCATCAACCACTCGCTTTAAGTCCTCTAAATCAACAAGGCCGCGCTCATCGGATTTAACCGTAACAGCTTCAAATCCTGCTACTGTAGCTGAAGCGGGGTTGGTTCCATGAGCCGAATCAGGGACGATCACTTTTGTGCGGTTAAAGTCGCCATTTGATTCATGATAGGCGCGGATCATCATTAATCCTGTCCATTCTCCATGGGCTCCTGCTGCCGGTTGGAGAGTGACTGTATCCATGCCAGTTATTGCAGCAAGTGATTCCTGGAGGTCATACATAAGGTGGAGAGCCCCTTGAACCGTTTCTACCGGCTGATAAGGATGGATATGGCTGAAGCCAGTCAGGCGGGCTACATCTTCATTCATTTTCGGGTTGTATTTCATCGTACACGACCCAAGAGGATAAAAACCTGAGTCTACTCCATGATTGCGCTTAGACAGAGCTGTGTAGTGCCTCATGATTTGAAGTTCACTCACTTCAGGAAGATCAGGTTCATTCCTCCTTACATAAGTCCCACCTATCATCTCATCGACATCTGTTTCCGGCACGTCCAACTCTGGAAGACTGAACCCGGTACGGCTTTCTTGACTTTCTTCAAAAATTAACGGAAAGTCCTGATTAGACATGAATATCCCCCATTTCCTTAACAAATGCATCTATTTCATCTTTTGTGCGAATTTCAGTTACAGCAAGGAGCATGGATTTTTTCAGGTTTTCATCCACCTGTCCAAGGTCGTATCCGCCAATAAACCCTTTATCAAGAAGCTTCTGATTCACTTCTGAGACGTTACGTTCAAGTTTGACAACAATCTCATTGAAGAATGGACCTTCAAAATCGATTTCGAACCCTGCTGCCTTCAGCTGCTTCTTCATGTAAGCTGTTTTTTGGATATTCATTTTCGCCATTTTCTTCAGCCCTTGTTTTCCAAGAGAGGTCATCGCAACGGAGGCTGCCAGTGCGTTCAACGCTTGATTGGAACAAATGTTCGATGTAGCTTTATCACGACGTATATGCTGTTCACGAGCTTGTAAAGTTAATACAAATCCCCGGCGCCCTTCCTCATCCACGGTTTGACCTACGAGACGTCCGGGCACTTTTCTCATCAACTTTTTAGTTGTGGCAAAATAGCCGCAGTGGGGGCCACCATATTGAGCAGGTATTCCGAATACTTGAGCATCTCCGACTACAATATCTGCTCCAAACTCCCCGGGCGGTGTAAGGTACCCTAGGGAGAGAGGGTTGCTTGATGTGATCATCATCGCTTTTTTCTCTGTATCTACAATAGAGCGTATTTGATCTAAAGGCTCGATCCGGCCAAAAAAGTTCGGATATTGTACAACAACGCTTGCTGTGTCTTCATCCAGTTCTTCTGCCAAATGATCCAGGTCTGTTACCCCGTGCTTGTGATCAATTTCAACCACTTCTACACCAGGACCCTTCACATATGAGCGAATAACATCCAATGATTCCGGATGAATCGATTTTGAAACGAGAACCTTCTTTTTCTTGGTCTGACCCGCTGAAAGATTGACCGCTTCCGCAAGAGCTGTTCCGCCATCATACATAGAAGAATTTGCTACATCCATCCCTGTCAATTCACAGATCATCGTTTGGAATTCAAAAATCGCTTGAAGTTCACCTTGTGAAATTTCAGGCTGATAGGGCGTGTATGCGGTATAAAATTCTGATCTTGAAATAACATGATCCACAATGGATGGAATGTAATGATCATATACGCCGGCACCTAAAAAGGATGTATGAGACTTCAAATTGACATTCTTACCAGCCAGATCAGTTAACTCCTTCATCAGCTGGTATTCATTTTTGGGTGCCTTGATGTCAAGTTCACCTTTAAAACGGACACCTTCTGGAATATCAGAAAAAAGCTCATCAGAGTGTTCCACTCCGACTCGCTGCAGCATCTCTTTTTTATCTGTTTCTGTCATTGGTAAATAACGAAATTCCATACTTTCATCCCCCTTGATTCTTTATCTTTTATAAAATGGTGTTGGAACGACTTTAGCTCTCAGGCGACGTTTTCGAACTTGGACTGTTACCTCTGTTCCTTCGTCCGTATAGGGGTGGTTAATTAATGCCAGCCCCACATTTTTCCCAAGTGTAGGAGATTGTGTGCCTGTCGTAACAAAGCCGATCACCTCTTCTCCATTAAGTACGTCGTAATGTGTCCGGGGGATGCCTTTATCAATCATCTCAATGCCTACAAGCTTACGGCCGGGTCCTTCTTCTTTTTGTCTCTTTAATACATCTTTCCCGATAAAATCGACATCTTTATTCACTTTCACAGCGAAATTCAATCCCGCTTCAATGGGCGTGATGTCTTCACTGAGTTCTTGACCATACAAGGCAAGATTCGCTTCAAAACGCAGGGTATCACGCGCCCCGAGACCTACAGGTTTTAAACCGAATGGCTCCCCTGCCTTCATAACGGCCTGCCAAAGATCAGCTCCTGAATGGGCATGCAGATAAATTTCAAATCCGTCTTCGCCTGTATAACCCGTCCGGGAAACGATAGCCTTTCCTTCCACACCCTTCAAGGTCACATCTGGACGGAAGCGAAAGAATGAAATGGAGGATAAGTCAGTATCCGTTAACGTCTGCAACGCTTCTTCTGCTCTAGGTCCCTGCACAGCCAGCTGGACATACTCATCTGAAACATCCTCCAAACGGACATCACCCTCCTGATGCTGTTTCAACCATTCAAAGTCTTTTTTACGGTTGGCGGCATTGACGACCAATAAATATTGATTTTCTTCCAGATGATAGACGATTAAATCATCAACTGTTCCACCATTTTCATAGCACATAATTGTGTATTGAGCTTTTCCAGGTTCTAGTTTAGATACATCATTGGTGAGCATCTTTTGTAAGAATGGCAGGCTGTCTGGTCCCTCGACCATAACTTCGGCCATGTGAGAAACATCAAACAACCCTGCAGCTGTCCTTGTCGCTTCATGTTCTTCTTTAATACTTGAAAACTGGACTGGTAGATCCCATCCACCAAAGTCAATCGTTTTCGCTCCAAGCTTTTTATACTCAGAGTACAAAGGGGTTCGTTTAAGTTCTGTCATTCCTACCACTCCTCCAACACTATTTTCATCCATAAAAAAAGAGACTTCACCGCTTTTGGGCTGAAGTCTCTGTCCATGAACCAGAAAGTTTCACGAAAGGAAAGACCTGTCGCTTGCTTCTTGGGTGGTCTGCATACAATTTGCAAACACTCTCCAGAGTTGCGTCCTATAGAAGTCTTTTTGCCTGAGAGATTCGCAACAAGTGCTTGCTCCTTCGGCGCTGCATTCACAGTCTCTCCCCCTATAGTCATTCGCTATCGTATTTTTCTAGATTTTTCCGGGCATACTATTGTGTAACGTTTTGCTGCATAATCCACTTAATTTCAGGTTCATTATATCACGCGGCTTTCACAAAAGACATGGAATTTCTGCAAGAATTCACAATCTTTCAATAACCGAATAGATGGAGGGCTACGAAAATGGTCGAGATTCAACCAGATCAATCATTTATTCAAACTTTATCTGATCACTTAAACCATCCTGACCGTCTGACTACATGGGACGGTTTTAAGCTTGCTTATCAGGCGGCCCAATATAAAACCGTCCCCCAGTTTGATGGTCTTCTTGCGCTTGAACACCTGCCCCATGTGGACTTTATGGACCACCAGGTTCAGGCAGCAGAAACTGTCATCCATCAAATGAACGGTAGAGCAATACTGGCTGATGAAGTCGGGCTTGGGAAAACCCTTGAGGCAGGATTAATTCTAAAAGAATACATGATACGAGGGCGGGCAAAAAAAATACTAATCTTAACTCCCGCGTCTCTAGTAAACCAATGGATTCAGGAGTTAAACGAAAAGTTTTATATCCAGGCAGCCTCCCCGAGGAAAAAGCAGGCCTCATGGAAGGACTGGGATGTGACGGTCACCTCTATAGATATGGCGAAACGCGAAAATCACCGCGAAGAAATTTTATCGATTGATTACGACTTAATTATCATAGATGAAGCGCACAAATTGAAAAATCATCAGACGAAGAATTATCAATTTGTACAATCGCTTAAGAAAACGTACTGTCTTTTACTAACAGCAACTCCTATTCAAAATACCTTAAGTGATTTGTTTAACCTTGTATCCATCTTAAAACCTGGTTACTTAGGAAATCTGACTGATTTTAAAAAGAAATATAAGAAGAACACAGAAGACGAAGACAACATCCAGCACATCCACTCGCTTGTCGGCCATTTAATGATACGGAACCGCCGAAAAGACACAGGGCTGGACTCTTCCAAACGAAAAGTAGTCAATGAACTTCTTTCTTTTACAGAAGAAGAGATGGCGATGTACAAACGACTGGAAGAACTAAAATCCACCCACCCCTCTTTTACATGGCTGACGCTGGCTAAAGAGTTGTGCTCTTCCAGGGAAGCCTGCTATATGTCTTTGAAGCAGTTACAAAAAAATGCGCCTGAAGGAAAGGCAGAAATATACGATGAGTATATAGAAATGATCGGCCAGCTCCCTCACCATGTAAAAGCAAAACGTATGACCGAACTAATTGAGAACGCAGGGGAAAAATTTATTATTTTCACAGAATATAGAGCTACCCAATATTACCTTCAATGGTATTTACAGCAGCACGGGATTACTTCTGTTCCATTCAGCGGTAAATTTAATAAGGGGAAACGGGATTGGATGAAGCAGCTTTTTAAAAACAAGGCTCAAGTTATGATTGCCACAGAAGCAGGCGGCGAAGGTATTAACCTCCAATTCTGCCACCATATGATAAATTATGATCTGCCATGGAATCCTATGCGCCTGGAGCAGCGGATCGGTCGTATTCACAGGTTTGGTCAGGAGCATGACGTAAAAATTTATAACTTTGCGATTAAAGATACAATTGAAGATCATATTATGAAGATGCTCTATGAAAAGATTGAATTATTCAAAAACGCAGTAGGGGATTTAGATCACATACTTGAACAAATACCCGGCGGGTCCTTCGAACAACAGATTCAAACCATTCTAAAACAGTCAGACAGTCAAGGAGAAGTCAACATTAAACTGAATAACCTTGTCAGTTATGTAGAACACACTGTTAATGAAAGGAGGGAATCCAGTTGAACACGAAGTCTCCCAACCCCTATACAGCATTCGTAAAAGACTTCTTCACTTCCTATGGATGTGCACTTGTGGAACAAACACCATCCTACTTCACTATACAGCTGACTAGTGAAATGGATGAAGAAATTATGAATCGGCCGTTTTATTGGCATTATATGAAAAAGATGAATAGAGAAGGCGATCCCATGCAGCTGACATTTACAGATACAGCTGAAACCCATAAGCAGGGGATCTACCTGCATGCCGGCACTCCAAAACTTCATATGATTTATAACACAGCTATAGAAAAGGCACGTACGGCACGTTTATATGAAGTGATATACCAAACTAAACACCCCCGGAATCGAGCAATGAGTCCCTGGCTCGTAATCAATGTTCTCCTGCATTATAGAGGCAAGCAGGCAAAAGATGAACCTTTATCTATAGGTCTTAATCTGATTCATGGGACAATGATGCTGAAAATGATGGATAAAATTCAAAACATCGATTTTGAAACGAAGGTTTCCGATTACACATTCCCTATGACACCAGTTATTTCACTTGTAAATGCTTATAAGCGTATTGAGCGGCATATAGAAACTTACCTTTCCTCCTTAGATAATAAATGGGTCTCAGAGTCTTTACATCATTTAGAAAAAGAAAAGCAGCTGCTTGAATCCTTTTATCAGTCGGAAGATATCGACTTGGAATCTTTCACAAAGGAAAGAGAGCAGATCGATAACCGGTATAAGCCCTATGTAGAAATTGAAGTAATTAACGGCGGGTTGTTTTATATTTCACAGGAAACAAGCGCTGAATGGATGGCGCAATAAAAAAAGCCGCTCTCATCAGCGGCTTTTTTTAGATGACCTTCTTTTTCAAGGGTTGGTCATCTTACGTTTTCTTTTAAACATCTTTAAAGCGAGAGGAATCATACCAAACCAATAGGAAGACGTCTTCTTAGAAGGTTTTAATTCCTTCCTTTGCTTTTTTTCTTCCTTTGACATCTGCATGTACTTGACCATTTCTTCTGTCAAAAATTTCACGTAGTCGTTCTGATTCATAAGAACCCCTCTTTTTCTTATCCTATTACCTATAGTATGTTCAAGATTATCTCATTTTAGACGCTGTATAATCTCATCACAGATTTCTAAAGGACTCCTCCCATCCACTTGAACAACTAAGTCAGCTGCGTTTTCATAAATGGGAAGGCGTTCTTCAAAACGCAATTTCCTTTCTTCTCTGTCCCCTTTCCATAAAGGTCTGTTCTTGTCTCCTTGTAATCTTTCAACGATCGTCTCCCATTCAGCTTTCAGGTAAACCGTTGTCCCTTGTTTAAGAAGGAGTTGATTGTTCTCAGATAAAACTACTCCCCCGCCGGTTGAGACTACCGCTTGACCTTCCAAACTGGAAAGAAAAGCCGTTTCTTTTTCCCTGAAATATTCCTCTCCATATGAGGAGAACATTTCTCGTATTGTCATATCTTCGTTTTTCTCGATCTGTTCATCCATTTCAATGCAGGGTATGCCCAGTCGTTCGCCCAAATACTCCCCAACCGTTGTTTTTCCACTTCCCATAAAGCCAATTAAATAAATCATTCAATTCCTCCTAAAAAATAATTGTCCAAGCAGGATTTTCGTTGATCTTGTCGAAATATAAATCTTAAAGAATGAATAAAAAAATGAGGTGATAAAACTTTGAAGTCCATCGCTACTCATGCTCGTGATCTTATCGTTTCAGCCATTCAACAGACAGCCTCCGATATCCACTTTTCACCTTATGAGGAAACCGCAAGCATCCACTTCCGTATCCATGGGAAACGAATATTTCACTCAACTCTTCCTCTGCCTATGTATAAAAAAATGCTCTCCTACTTTAAGTTTACATCCGGTATGGATATAGGAGAACAAAAACGCCCCCAAAACGGAACATTTCAACATCGTGATAACCAAAATGCCTTTGACCTCCGCTTATCTACGCTTCCTATTATTGGTACAGAAAGCCTTGCTATCCGCATATTAAACCCTATGTCCCATACCCCGCTTGAACGACTATTCCTTTTCCCCCACCAATTAGAAAGAATTCAAAAGTGGCTCCATCACCGAAGCGGCATGATCTTATTTACTGGTCCTACTGGCAGCGGCAAGACCACTACTCTCTACGCCCTTCTTCAATCCTTAATGAATCAAAGCTCCTTTCAAGCCATTACTCTTGAAGACCCCATAGAAAAGAATATAAACAATATTATACAGGTTCAAGTAAATGAGCGGGCTGGCATTACGTATGACACTGGTTTGAAGGCTGCACTCCGTCATGACCCGGACCTGCTGATGGTAGGGGAAATCCGGGACCAAGCCACAGCTCATTTTGCTTTCCGCGCTGCTTTAAGTGGACATCTGGTCATTAGTACTATCCATGCACGTAATGCTGTCGGAACCATCCACCGACTTAAAGAGATGAATATTAAACAAACGGAATTAGAACAATCGTTAATTGCTATTGCTTCTCAGCAGCTAGTCTCTATTAATGGAAGAGATCAGCTGCCGAAAAGAGCAGCCATTCTTGAGCTTCTTGATGGCGCTCCATTGCAGACGCAAATGAATGGAAGCACGTCTGAGAAACAACCTTTATATTCTTTTGAACAATTAAGGAGGAAAGCCTATGCACTTGGTTTCTTACCTGAAGAAGAAGTTTTTACGTTCTAAAGATCCTCCATTACCAATCGACCATCAGATCATTTTCCTTCATAGATTAAGTCACATTCTTAAGAAAGGATATCCTTTAGTTGAAGCTTTACAAATGACGGGGTGGGACCACCGCTTAAAAGCAAAAGCCGATGATATGATTCTGACTTTAAAATTGGGAGAGCCATTTAGCACAGCCTGTGAAAGAGCCCGCTTTTCCAGTACGGTTACAACCTTTTTATACTTTAGTAATTTCCAGGATAATCTGGCAGAAATCATCCATCAATGTAGAGAGCTTTTACAGATGAAAAAAGATCAGAAAGAGAAATTATTTAAAGTAATTCGATACCCTTTTCTCTTATTTATCTTTCTAATTGCTGCTTTTATCATTATGAAAAAGACGGTTATACCAAATTTTCTCCTCCTTTTTGAAGGAGAGGATAACAAGGCTTTGTGGCTTATGATCGTTATTAATTACATGATGAACATAAGCGGCATAGTTGTGATACTGTTTATTATCGCCGCGACTTCTTTCAAGTTTATCTTACCCCGTCTTTCTATTCAAAAAAAGCTTTCTCTATACGAAAGATTCCCTCCATTAAAAACCTACCATTCCTTTAACGTTTCTTTCCTTTTCACGACCCATCTTTATTCTCTATTACAAGCTGGTTTAACTCTAAAACAGGCAATGGAACTAATCCAGGGGCATCATCAGCATGAGATCCTTGCTCATTACAGTCAAAGAATTGTGCTGGATCTTTCCGAAGGGAAAACAACAGCTTCTGCGATCCACAGCTGTTCATTGTTCAGAAATGAGTTAACCGATATCTTTCACCATACAAATGACATGAAAGCATTACAGGATGAACTTGAGATGCTTTCTGAATTTTTCATGGAATATATGCAGGAGAAAATAAATAGCTGGCTCCAAATGATTCAACCCGTTTTTTTCATAGGAATTGCCATCGTTATCGTTAGTATATACGCATCCATTATGCTTCCTCTATACCATTGGATGAATCAAATGTAAATAAAGGAGACTGTTTTCTATGTTAAGAAATAATGAAGGTTTCACCCTTATTGAAATGCTTATCGTCCTGCTGGTTATTTCTGTTCTTTTAATCATTACCATCCCAAATATGTCTAAAAACAGCAATACAATACGTGATAAAGGATGCGAAGCACTGATTGTAACGGCCCAGGCTCAAGTTGAAGCATACTGGCTTGAAAATAATGCGTACCCGGCTGCTATTGACGACCTTGTGAGTGGAGAGTATATCAACGAAGCGACATGCCCGAATGGAGAAACACTTCAAATCGTTAATGGAGTTATAACAAGTGAAGTTCCGCAGCCTTAATGGATACACCTTAACAGAAACTGTTATCGTTCTTTTGTGCTGGGCTGTTATGATTGGCTGTTTTATTCCGATTCAGCACAGCACTTACCAAAATACCCAGTCCTCCTATTTCTTACGGCAATTTAGAGAGGATATCCTTACCACTCAACACCTCTCGATGAACGACCATGTTTTCTACTCTCTAAGGTTTCATCAGGATTCAAACCAATACCTTTTGTATGATGCAGCAAACAGACAGACCGTTTTCACTAGAAAACTGCCCGATCTATGGAGGATACAGATGCTCACTTTAGACCCAATCGTAAAATTTAATCAGAATGGCGTCATTACTAAACCAGGCTCCATGATGATAATAACTCCAGCAAAAACATATAAAATTATTTTTCCTTTTGGAGTAAGCAGGATTCGTATTGAAGAAGTATAATGGCTTCACCATGTTTGAAACCATTCTGGCATTCAGCCTGTTACTTGTCATCCTGCTTTTTCTTCTCCCTTCCCTCAGTAAAATGCACCTCAATCAAAAGGAGTTACAAATCGAACGGGAAGCGACAACGCTTCTACATGAGGTCTTTTACGTACATCAACAAGAATACCGGCCCACTCCCTATTCAGAAGCTCATCATATCGATGTCGAAGTTCAACTAATCATAAAAAAAGAGGAAGGATGGATCAAAGGCTGTGCGAAATGGAAAGATTTTAACAAAAACCAAAAAGAAGTTTGTCTCTATGATATCCCCTGAGTGTGAGGAAGGTTTCACCTTATTGGAAGTAATGATTAGTTTAGCTACGATAATGCTCATCCTCTCACTTGTTACCCCCATCCTCTCGATTCTTTCGTTTCATACCGAGTACGAACAGCCATTAGCCGTCCGACAATTAAGAAACTTTCTGCAGGAAGAGTTAAATCAGTCACGCAGCTATACATTTACTAAACAAGCACTGACGATTATTGATAAAGACAAGCGGCAGGTCCTGATTGAAAAGGATGGAAACGTTATAAAGCGGACTGTTGACGGACGTGGATATGAATTCCTGCTGCAAAATGTTCGAAACCTTTCTTTTGAAAAAGAAGTTTATACAGCTGATATTAAAGTGGTGATGGAAAATGAGGAAAGATACGAGGAACACTTACACCTTCCTGGAAAATAATCAATCAGGAGTAATCTACCCATGGGTTCTTCTCCTCTCTTTTGTTATGATTTTGATTGTTATGAAAACGGCTGAACAGTATCAAAACCATATCATAATTACAGAGAGTCATCATTCAGGGATCATTAAAGAACATTTACTACAATCATCCCGCAGGGAATTAGAAATAGAGCTTCGTTCCGCCACCTCTCTTGACTCTCCCCATCAATACGTAAGAGAAACCCCAAACGGAAGTGCCAAAGCCGAATGTATCATTGAAACTTCTCCTATATGGTCATGTAATTGGGAGTTAACTACAAATAATTCGGGAACAAAGTTCTCTAAGACTTTTCACTTTACTCCATAAATTTAAGAAGAATTTTACGCGTAAGAAAAAGGAAAATTCCACCGGGTATGAGGAGCAGGTTGAAAGAGATCGCCGGCCCCCTTCAGGAAAGCAATTACATCCCCAAAATTCCTTGCTCTATTTTCTCTCGAAATCCAGGATTCAAGGTAAGGTTGTTAAGAATGAACAGAGCTGTTAATAAGAGCTGAAAAAGATACAAAAAATGCACCTTCATATTATAAGGTGCACCGAAATGGTTACGAGATTTTTTCTGTGTATTCCATTCTATTGTCTGTAATACCTCTTAGTCCATCTACATCATAGCCTACAACAAGCTTTTTACCGTTCGTTAGAATGGGACGGCGCAGCAATTTTGGCTTTTCGATAACAAGATCAAGAAATTCACTTAATGATAAATCCTCTACGTCTATATCCAATGTTTTATATTCCTTACTTCTTTTGGCCAATATTTCATCTATACCACTTGTTGTAAGAGACAAAATACGTCTCAATTCATCGGCAGTAGGAGTCTCACGAAATAAATGCTGTTCGTTAAAATCCACCCCTTGACTGTTTAACCATGACTTCGTACGCCGACAGGATGTGCAACTTGGGTATGTGTAGAATTTTAACTCTTCCATGTTCAACGCTCCTCGCTTTTTTAATGTATGTTGTATAGTTAGTGTATAACCTTTGTACAATATTTTAAACCCCTTTTTTCTAATGACAAATAATATTCACATAATAAAGGGGTTAGTGAATAAAAAGAGCGGTTATACAAATACTGAGCACATGGAAGATATGAATACGTTTTATTTACAATTGTATCCTGGTCGTTTATAATATGTATGATAGTTTAACGAGAGAAAAGGAGGGGGAAAAAAGCATGGATCGTATGTTTCGAGTGCTGGCCTTTTGGACAGGTATCTTCGCTGTCATGTTTTATACAGGCGATATGGTTGAAGCGTCATTATTATCTCTAGTTCAAACGGCTTTTTTCCTTACTATCGGTTACCTTAGGCTGTCAGAACGTATGTATGTTTACATATTTTTCTCATACTTGACAGTATTCATGATCGGTTTTACGTACTACTGTTCATTTATTCTCGTACCTGGTTTTGGTGGACACTAAAAAATAACCTGTTATCCATGATGGATAACAGGTTATTTTTTATTATGGAGATGTGTATCTTCCATATGTGCTGACTCCACCTCACCAGCCCTCTAAATTAATGGAGAACTTAACTGCAAGGATATATAAGAAAGTCAATTAAAAAATGGGTTCTCATTTCTCTCTTCTTCAATTGTAGTCGGAAGACCGTGACCAGGAAAAACACGCATATCATTTCGCAGACTAAACAGTTGTTCTTCAATGCTTTTTTCTAATTGAGTACGACTTCCGCCTGGTAAATCGGTACGGCCGATTCCTCTCTGAAATAGAGTATCTCCTACAATTGTAAACCTTTGGTTCCTGAAGACAAACGATACGCTGCCAGGGGAATGACCAGGTGTGAATCGCACCTCGAAAGTAAAATCTCCGATTTCCATTTGACCTATCTCAAAAAAATGATCAGCGGTACCTGCTTTGATCTCTCCAAGACCAAAAAGCGCGGAACCATTCTTTGCAGGGTCCTCCAGCCAATCCGCTTCATTCTCATGTATGTAAACAGGAGCATTATATTCCCGGCGCACATCGTCTACAGCACCAATATGATCGAAGTGGGCATGCGTTAATAAAACAGCCTCAACATCTAATTCCCTTTCTTTTAAATAATTTTCCAGCTTCTCAAAGTCTCCACCGGGATCAACTACCAGTGCTTTTTTGTTTTCGTGAATCACGTATGCATTTGTTCCCATCGGTCCTAACGGTAGACGTGATATTTTAATCATTGGGTTACACCTCTTTAGGATTTTTAGAAAATACAGGTAGATAACTCGACATTCTTTCCTTTATGCTATAAAATAAATGAGTACCTACACTCGTTACATATAGTATAACATCCATGATATTAGGATGATAATAAAGAAAAGTGATTTAGGGGGTGCTGAACTTGGTAACAGCTATTCTTCTTTTAATCGTTACAATTCTTTGTATTTTCGCCGTTTTCCGCGAACTGAAGACGAAGAACTTTTTCGCCGTTTTATTTGCGGGTGCATCAGCATTGGTTTTTGGTTGGTTCTCTGTTATGACCATTTGGTATAACCTATTCGGGTAACAATAAAAGCAAGCGGCAAATTTGTCGCTTGCTTTTTTATTTACTCTTCCAAAGACTTCTGGAATCATTTATTAACACAGGATCTATGTATATATTCACACAAATATATACACCCATCCGTTCTTACTTTGATCTGGAACTACGGATTTCTTCATCCGATTGAAGAAGCTGTTTATTGGTATTGAAGAAATAACGGTACATAGCAAGCGTAATAAACATCGCACTCAGTGAAACAGAAGAGAAGATACTTAAAGAAATCACCAGCTGGTATTTAATGGCCATGACAGGTGAAACGCCTCCTAAAATTAACCCTGTCATCATTCCCGGCAGTTGTACAAGTCCGATGGTTTTTAAACGATCCACATTAGGAATTAATGAAGCATGTAATGTTTTTTGTACAATCAGATGAGAAGCCTGTTTTGGCTCTGCTCCCAGTGATAAAGAGGCCAGTAAGCGCCCATGATTCTCTTTAAATTCACTTTTCATTCTCTCAAGCGACAATCCCATAGCTGTCATACTGTTCCCAATAACCATCCCGCTCATTGGTACAACCTCTGAAGGCCGGAACTCAATCATATCAAAAACCAGCCATAAACTAAGGACCCCTAATTCGATAATAGTAAGACCAGCAAATATAACAAATCCTACATAAGGAAGTTCCTTCCCTCTCTGTCTTGCATGCAAAGTAGCAATGATAATCATCACCGTTAACATAAAAGGGATGCCATAAGAGGCAGGCAGATCAAAAAGGAAGGTCAGTATATAACCAATAGCAAAGAGCTGCACTGTACCTCTTAATGTAGACCACAATACGTTCTTACTGACACCTAATTGATAATAATAGGAAAGCGTCAAAGGAACGATAACAAATATAACAAGAAAAATTAGTGACTGATTTGAAATTTCAGGTGCCAAAATTATACACGTCCTTACTGTTCTATGAATTCAGCCAGCTGAGAGGTCTTAGGATGATCCAGCATATCTGGAATCTTTCCATCTTCCTGCAGACGCCCATCCTTCAAAAATAAACCTCTGTCACCTAACCTCCGTGCCTGACTCAAATTATGAGTGACCATTAACATCGTCAATTGATGCTCTTCAATTAACTCTTTTAGTACTTCTTCTATCTCCTCCGCTGTTCGATAATCAAGTGCACTCGTAGGTTCATCTAAAAGAAGAACCTCAGGAGAATTGGCTAGAGTTCTAGCTAAAGATACACGCTGTTTCTCACCACCGGAAAGCTGATCCACATCCCTCTCCAGATAACTGGATGGCAGTTGGACATACTCGAGGAGCTTTTTCCCCTCTGAATTTTTCCAATTCCCGACAAGTGAAGGGCCGTACTTGATGTTATCCAATACCGTTCCCGGAAACAGGTTAGGGGCTTGAAGAACAAGACCTACCTTTTTTCGTAAATCTATAATCGGGTGATTTTGAATAGGCTCCCCTTCATAATAAATCTGTCCTCGCTCCGGGTCACTCAAACGATTTAATAAAAAAAGCAGTGTGCTCTTCCCTGCTCCTGATGGTCCAAATAAAATAACTTTATCCTTTTGGTTTATTGTAAAGTTTAGATCCTCAAGCGGTTCCTGGTACACGTTTTCAAATCGAAACATTGGTATTCCCCTCTTTTCGTAATTATTATGTATGTGCATATCATTACCCTTCCTGACATTAAAATATGTGAAAGTACGACAGAACTTAACGAACGATCTTTTTTATAAATCACTTATACGTTGATTGGAATCATAAAAAAACGTATATCCAAAATCCTTGTTAAACTAAATTTAAGAATAAAAAAGAAGAGCCCGCCACGACTTGAATCGCAGCGGACTCCTTGCTTATTTCTCATTTTCTTTATCAAAATCATAAAACCTAAAGAGGTCTCCATAAATGATGTTATCCGAATAATTAAGTTCCTGATCCACTCTTTCCTTTATAGGCAGACATGCTTTGGAGGCCTCCTCGCTCAACGGCTCGCCGGTTGAACGATCGTAACAAACCTCATGGGTGTAAAGGTAGTCCTCACTAATAAAGCTGCCGTCTCTCAAGGCAATGAAGCCTTTTCGTTGTTCAGAGAACATATTGTCACCAAACGTAAGGTCATCATCGGCCTTAATACCAAGAAGGTGCAGCAGCGTCGGCTTAACATCAATTTGTCCGACGACTTCTTTCTTCACACCACCATCTTCATATCCAGGAATATGAATCATAAAAGGTACACGCTGCAATTGAACTTGTAAAAATGGATCAACTTCTTCTCCTAAGAATTGTCCCATTGCTTTGTTGTGGAAATCACTAATACCATAATGGTCCCCCATTAGGACAATGATTGAATCTTCATACAGCCCGGAATCTTTTAGCTGCTGGAAGAAACGTTCTAAAGCTTCGTCTGTATACCGAGCTGTCTGGAAGTATGAGTTGAGTGTATTGGAATTTGAGTCATACTTATCAATATTTGCTTTCTCTTCTGGAAGTTCAAAAGGAAAATGGTGCGTCAATGTAATAAACTTACTATAGAAAGGTTTTTCCTGTGACTGCAGATACTTGATTGACTGCTCGAAGAAAGCCTTATCTTCCAATCCCCACCCGAACGAATTTTCAGGTGTGATTTGGAATGATTTCTCATCATAAAAATCATCATATCCTATATTGTCATACATAACATCCCGATTCCAAAAACTTCCATTATTAGCGTGAAAAACAGACGTTTCATAACCTTCTTTGTTCAAGATCTCAGGGAGTGCGTGGTATTCGTTACCTGCATTTGTGAAATAAACCGCCCCTCTTCCTAAGGGATAAAGGGAATTCTCCACAATGAACTCTGAATCGGATGTTTTTCCCTGAGCTGTTTGATGGTAAAAGTTTTCAAAGGTAATCGTGTCTTTACTATTCTTTAAATCGTTTAGGAATGGCGTTGTTTCTGTTCCGTTGACTTCAGAATCAAGCAGAAAATCCTGAAAAGACTCAACACTGACAAAAATAACGTTTTTATCTTCAGCAACTCCATACAGCTCTGCGCTTTTATCTGCCTTATCAGGAGAATTTTCTTTTAGATAACTTTCAATTTCACTGATTTCACTGCCATCAGCAAATACACGCTGCGCCTTCGTTTTCGTCTGCATGGTTGCATCATATAAGTGGTAATTATAAATGCCGATGTTCTTTACTAAATACTCTCTATCAAACGCCCGGACAAACAACATAGGTCTTTCGATCTCGGCAAGAACGACGTTGCCGGACAGAAGCAGGAAAGTAACGGCTGTAGCAGCAATTTTCCCACGTTTCGGAAGGTTGATCGACAGGTTAAACTTCTGTTTACTTAGATACCAGACCAAAGCGACATCCAAAAAGATAAAGATATCTTCCCAATGAAGCAATGTCAGAAAACTGCCCGTTAAATCGGCAGCATTATTGCCTTGAAATAGGACAGGTATCGTAATGAAGTCTGTAAAGTTACGATAGAAGATTAAATTTACAAATAAAATCAAGGAACCGATCAGAATGGTCCATCTCAAATACTTCATTTGTTTTCTTGGTTTCAGCCAAACGCTGATTGCAAAAATCAGATAAGCGCTGGCAATAGGATTAAAAAATAGTATAAATTCCTGCATGGGGTTTTCAATGGATAAATCAAACATAAATCTGTAAACAACATAGGTTTTTAAGCCAAATAGAAATGTCGCGATTACAAATAAAGGCATGCGAATATTTTTCAATTGCATGTTGGTTCCTCCTCTAGTGCGTACATGGATAACTTTTACAAATGTTAACCACTTCTTTATCTTTTTTACATTTTCCACTTAATATAAATATTAAACCGACTCTATTAATATGACGTCCATGGTCCTATAAAAGTTTCATCATTTTTTTCTTCCATATAAAATCATCCATTTATCATGGGCCTATCTAATGATAATAAATGCACATTAGAATTGGAAGACTTTACGATTAAAAATCGGTTACATTTTTTTACATGGATGTCATACACCCAAAAAACCATATAAAAATTGGAGCCTTTCAGCTCCAATTCTTTTACTTATTCTTTTTTACTAAATAAGCACCGCCGATAACACCTGCATCATTTCCCAATTCAGCTATACCAAAACTGGAGGCTTCTACTGTTCTATTTAGCGCATACTTCCGAAATGCCGCCTGCAATGGTTCCAGAAGTAGTGAACCTGCCTTAGAAACACCACCGCCAATTACAATCTTCTCAGGGTTTGTAACAATGGCCATATTTGAAATTGCCATTCCTAAAACATCTGTTATTTTCAAGAGAACTTGTTTTGCGGCTTCATCTCCTGCTTCAACAGCTTCAAAAACAGTCTTAGATGTAAGTTCTCCCGCATCAATAGCTCTATGCAGCATGGAATCCGGGTATTCCTCTGCTTTCTTTTTCGCTTCCCGAACGATACCAGTCGCTGAAGCTACAGTCTCAAGACATCCCGTCCTCCCACAGTTACAAAGAACGCCGCCGTCAGGAATGACTGTAACGTGACCAAGCTCGGCTGCTGTACCGTTGGCCCCGTTGATGACCAGACCGTTGGAAATAATCCCGCCACCTACACCTGTTCCAAGTGTAACAGCTATAAGTTCACGACATCCCTGTCCGGCACCTAACCAATTTTCTCCTAAAGCCGCTAAGTTTGCATCGTTATCGACCCACACACGAAGACCTGTACGTTCACTCAAGTGCCTGCCAAAGTCAAAGTCTTTCCACCCGATATTTACAGCTTCATGTATATACCCTGTCGCTGTGTCAACAAAGCCTGGAGCTCCTGCGCCAATTCCTTCAACAGACGCTTTGTCGATATTGAGAGCCTTCAGCTGCTCTTCAATAGCTGAGGCAATATCTTCTGGAATAGCTTTTCCTTTTTCATCAGTGTTCGTCGGTATTTCCCATTTTTTTATGATCTGACCGCTATCCAGTATAAAAGCCAGCTTGACGGTCGTTCCACCAATGTCCGCACCAATATAGTATCTCTCTCCCATTATAAGTCCTCCCTTTTTTGTCGATCTTTCTGCCTGGCAATCTCACTTTTTAGTAAGATCATAGCCATTTGATAATCTTCTGTCATCATACATTGCGATTTATACAGCTCCCGTACTTCCTCTTCCATTAATTCAAGATCAGCTAAACGATCGCCTATGTATATAATCGTACCGAATTTTTTTAAATGCTGTTGAATATCATAAATTGTTTTCATCTTTTATCACCTTTTATCATTATACCAAGAGCTTACTGGAATGAAAACGCAAAAAAATCCTGACCAGTTAACGGTCAGGATCCTTAGGATGCAAGAAAGCAGGTCTTCTGTTTTTTAATGGGATTGGTGAGCGAAGAAGCACATCCCTTAAAGGCTTCCAGGAAAAAGGCATAAATGGCCATAGAAACGGCGTTTTAAATGTCTGCATACGCGTTAAGTACAAGAGCCAGAATGTAACTCCAATGACATACCCTTTCAGACCGAACATTCCTGTAACCAGGAGTAAAGCTAACCGTGATATCCGATCAGCAAGACCCACTTCATAACTTGGAGTAGCAAACGTTCCAATAGCAGCTAAAGCTAAATACAAAACGACTTCACTGGAAAATAAGCCTACATCAACAGCTACTTGACCAATTAAGATAGCTGCCACTAAACCCAGGGCTGTCCCGAGTGAAGACGGTGTGTGAATAGCAGCCATTCGAAGCATATCTATGCCTACCTCAGCAAAAAGAAATTGTAAAAGCAGTGGAATCGTACCTGTATCCGTGGGACCGATAAAAGACAAAGATTCAGGTAAAAGTTCTGGGTATTTTGAGAACAGGAAATATAAGGGTAGAATAAAAATCGAAGCAAAAAACGCAAAAAAACGAACCCAGCGCAAGTATGCCCCTACTAAAGGCTTCTGTCGATACTCTTCTGCATGCTGCATATGGTGCCAAAATGTGGCCGGGGTAATCATCACGCTGGGAGAGCCATCAATAATGACTAAAATATGTCCTTCATACAGATGAGCAGCAGCTGTGTCTGGTCTTTCCGTATAGCGAATCACCGGATATGGATTCCAATACTGACCACTAATATATTCTTCAATCGTTTTTTCAGCCATGGGAAGAGCATCGGTATCTATTTCTTTTAGAACTCTTCTCAGATGTTCAACCCTTTCTGTATCCGCTATATCTTTAATATAGCAGATACTTACATCTGTCATAGACCTACGCCCAACTTGTAAGTATTCCATACGTAGGGAACGGTCACGAATTCTTCTCCTTGTTAATGCTGTATTGAAAATGATGGTTTCGACAAAGCCATCTCTGGACCCTCGTACAACCCTTTCTAAGTCTGGTTCCTGTGGGCCGCGAACGGGATAGGTTCTGGCATCAATCATGATGATTTCGTCGACACCTTCAACGAGTAGTGCTGTCGGACCTCCCAGGACAAGATCCGCCGCCTTGTTCATATCCTTCTCTTGTCCGAGCTCCACATATGGAATATGTGTTTTTAACAGTTTCTCCAAAGGATCCGGATCTAATTGGTCGGGATCTAAACGGGACAGTAATTTCATTAAGTAATGCAGAATATCGTCTTTTACAAATCCATCGACAAGAAATAAAGACATGCCTCTCCCTGCATAAACGAGATCCAAGTGGACCATATCAAAACTCTCATCCACTCCAAGCCTATCCTTCATATAGGCTACATTTTTCTCATAACTATCAAACAATCGCTGTTCCTGCTTTTCTTCCACATCTTTTCCTCCTCGATGCGTGCTATCGATTAGTTTTTTCAAATCAAAGAAATTCATGCATTGAAGAGGGAAATCCATTCCTTAGAATTCTCGTGCATGTCCTACATCCCAATGTCATATCTTTTTATATACATACCCGCCCATAATGCAAGCATTCTTAAGGAGATGGTAGGATGAAAAAGGTGTGGTTATATTGGGTTCTCGGACCGTTAGCTTTAGCCATTATCATCGCTTTGTACACACAGTTTGATAAAGATAAGTCCGTCATTAAATATTTTCCTATTGATGTGGAAAGAACCTTTAAATCTTTTGGGACAACTTTGGATTTCGGACAGCAGGAAGATGAGGATGAATATGAGGTTTTCTGGAAAGTTTCTTCAGAAAGCGATGGTCCTATGTACCTTAGACAAGATGTCTCATTATTGTATGTCAATGGCAGACTTAAAGGGATTGTAAGTAAGTGGGAGGAAAATGGCACCGTTATCGAAAAAGAAACCTCTATACATGGCGAAGACAGCCAAAAGTACCAAGCTATCTCTTTCCACCATGGTGAGATTCATGAAGGGGAAGTTCCAATAAAGAGTATCCAGGCAACTTCAAAAGATGAATTGTATGTGATTGATTCCCCTCACACGGTTCGTTCGTCTTTCAAATCTCCTATGACACCCGAAGAAAAAGAATGGAAAAAACGACTTGATCATACGATTCATCAGCAGATTGAAGCACAGTGGACTGAACTGTTAAATCATTATCAAATTCCAAAGGAAGAATACACTCTTGTTCCGCTTACTGACTTGGCCGATTACACAGACACACCGTTCCCTGGCACAACTGAAGAGAACTTTGAAAGAATTAAAGGACAGCTGTGGGAAGGACTTTATAAAAACTATGTGCTTGGCATCAGTGATACAAAGTCCTCCCATCCAATACAAAGTTATATTCCTCTTATCTTATTTGATAAGAAAGGTAAACATTTAATCGTTTTATATGAGGACGACACAGGTAAAAAACATCAATTGATTCAATATTATTGACGTAATTCCCTTTTCAGTTTTTGAAACTCCTCATTTTCAGGCTTTAGTGAAACAGCGGTTGCCGCGTGTTCAGCCGCTTTTTTCACCTGTCCCTCCTCCTGATATAAAAGAGCTAAATTATAATGCGCTTCTGCCATCTCAGGAGCAATAGACACAACACTTTCCAAATCTTCTTTCGCTTTCTTTGAACGCCCTGTCTTTACGTAAGCATACGATCGATTAAATAAAAGTTCAGCTTCATAAATGCCTGGATTTTCAAGGCTTGTGGTCGTCTGTTCAATCACACGATCATAATCTCCCCGTTGATTTAATTCTTGAGTTTCCTGTACTTGAGAGTATGTCTGTTCTCCATTAAGCCATCCTGTAAAACCAATATAAGCCATTGCTCCAAATGCTAAGAGATATAGAACAAAAGCTCCTGCCTGCATTTTTCCTATTTTATGCTTAGGCATCTGGATAAAGGCGGAAGCAAGAAACCCTCCGATCAGTCCTCCTATATGGGCTCCATTATCCACCTGAGGCACAAGAAGTCCAAAAGAGATATTAAGAAGGATGATGAAAATTAAATTCCACCCCAGCGTTCGAAAAAAGAGCTGCTTGTATTGAATACCAAAAAAGATCAAAGCTCCAAACAGGCCAAAAATAGCACCTGAAGCACCCGCTGCTACATGTGGGTTTAACATAAAACTGGCCAGGCCGCCAAAAAGTCCGGCAAGCATATAAATGAAAAAGAATCTCCCCGACCCATAGATTCTTTCCACGGCTACACCAAGATAGAAGAGCGCCAGCATATTCATAAATAAATGAATCATCCCAATATGCAAAAACATAGATGTCAGGATTCTCCACCATTCTCCTTCTACAATAGCGGGGTTATACTTCGCCCCATAATCGATTAAGGTAAGAACAGAAGTTGTATCCCCTTTCCATTCGATGTACATAAAAATAAGTATATTCAGTGCTAATAAAACATAGGTAATGCGAGGTTTTCCATAATCAAAAAGAGACATCACCCGCTTTCTCTGATCCTGCTGCTTCTTAACCAGCTGGTGCTTCATGTAGGGAAGTATGGATTCCATTTCACTTTCTTCCATGTCGGTATGGATTTCAGACTCTTCCATATCAAACACCCGATAAAAGCGGTTATGTTCTTCTTCTTTCAGCGAATCACTCATGTAATAGACGTGGACGGGTGTTTTTTTAGTGGATAAATTCTCTACGACATCCTCCCACTCTTCTACAGGATTATGTTCGGATATATAAAGAGTATGTAATTGTACTTTTCCACCACGAAAAAGCTTACGATTTTGGGTTAACTGTTTATACGTCTTCTCCAAATCTCTTCTTAGTTCATTCTTCCAGTTTATCTGCTTATGTTTAAGACGTACCACGTGGGTCTTCCAGCCATGTTCTTTTTCTAACCAAACTTCTCCATGACTTGTATTCATATGCAGCACCTGAAAGTCATGAGCTGCTACAAGGTTATACGTCATTTTCCATAAATAATACTCTTGTTTAATGAACAATTTGAAACCTCCTCCCTCTCTTCTATCATATCACGAGACTTTTGACAGCCGCTATTTCCGATCTACCAAAGGTGCATATAAAAAGCTGTCAGGAAGGCGTTTCCTGACAGCTGCCCTTATTGCCCCCGAAACATCTGAGAGAGGAACCTGTGCCTGATCCATGGAATATTCATGGATAAGCGGACAAACATTTTACGTAAGGCAGGAATCTTCGTAATGATATCCAAAGCCTTGTATCGATACTTGTATATAGCTGCTATAGCAGATGCAAGAATCACAATCCAGCTGAACAATTGACGCAACTCATCCACCTCGTTTCTTTTTTCGGATGAGTTTATTTTTGGCTCGGATGCCCTTCCTTATTCATATACTTTTCAACTACAGGCTTCATCGTTTCTTTTAAAAGGCTGGCTGATTTTTTGAATTTAGCCTGCTCTTCTTCATTTAAATTGAGCTGTATAATTTCAGTAATGCCATGGCGGTTTACGATTGCAGGAACACCAATATAAAGATCCTCCACCCCATAAGCCCCATCGACATACCCAGAAATCGTAAAGACAGCATTTTCATTATGAAGAATTGCTTTTGTTAAACGAACAAGCCCCATAGCGATGCCATAATGCGTGGCTCCTTTTCGCTCAATAATGTGATAAGCAGCATCTCTTACTTGTTCAAAAATATGGTCTAAATCTTGTAGATCATATTTATCAGGGTAATCCTGAATACGGTCAAAAACAGAACGTCCGCCTACATTCGCATGACTCCAAACGGGCAGCTCCGAGTCACCATGTTCCCCCATAATATAAGCATGGATGTTTCTAGTATCAACCTGGAAGTACTCACTGAGTTGAAAGCGCAGACGAGCGGTATCCAGAATGGTTCCAGAACCAATGACCCGATGGACTGGGAGACCAGAGAATTTCCATGTCATATAAGTAAGTATATCCACAGGATTGGTAGCAACCACGAATATACCGTCAAAACCACTGGCCATAACAGAGTCAACGATGTTTTTAAAGATAGACGTGTTCTTCTCTAACAAATCAAGTCGTGTTTCTCCTGGTTTTTGGTTCGCGCCTGCTGTAATAACAACAATATCTGCAAGGCGACAATCTTCGTAATCACCAAACCAAATCTTTTTATTAGCCGGGGCGAAGGCAAGACCGTGATTTAAATCCATCGCATCACCCTCAGATTTATCCTTATTCAGATCTATCATCACCAATTCATCCGCCACGCCCTGATTTAAAAGAGCAAAAGCATAACTGGACCCAACAGCACCTGTCCCCACTAAAGCCACACGGTTCACACGTTCCACACTCATCACTCCCTAAAGTAAAGTAATTCCATTATACACCCAAACTTTGTTCAAAGATTCACAATATATTAATGTTTTGTGAACTCATGTATTAAAAATGATATGTGGAAGTAATACCCGTCTCTGTAAGAATATATTCGACTCTTTGGTCGAACTCTTCAAAAGGCAGCTCATTAATTTTCTGATGATTGGAAGCTATCATCAGAGTTTTTCCATTATACCCTTCAATAAAGCGATCAAAGTATCCGCCTCCATACCCTATCCTGTACCCTTTTTCGTCAAACAGAAGCCCAGGAACCAGAAGCAGATCCAGTTGATTTTTTTCTACCGGCTGAGATGTCTCAGGTTTAGGTTCTCTTAAACCAAAATAGACGCGTTCTAATTGTTCGAAGTGATCTAACTGGTAGAACTGCATCTCCTTATTCTTCGGAAGACACTTTGGTACAGCAATTGTTTTGCCTGCACTCCATCCTTCTTCAATAATCGGCTCTGTGGACCATTCGTGAGATTGAGATAACGTAACACCTACGCTGCCAGCTGCTTTCCACAGGTCACTTTCAAATAGATGATAGTACATGGATGCTTCGATCTTTTGCTTGTCTTTTAAGCTGAATCCCTGCATGAGACTTTTCCCCTTGAACCTTAATTCTGTCTTATCCATCTATCCACCCCATTTTAGATATAAAAAAAACAGTAGGAAAAAATCCTACTGTTTACTTAGTTTCACGGTGAAGCGTGTGCTTCCCAACGCGTGGGCTGTATTTCATAAGCTCCAGACGCCCAGGGTTCGTACGCTTGTTTTTTGTACTAATATAATTGCGGTCACCAGTTTCGGTGCAAGCAAGTGTAATATTTACGCGCATGTTAATTCCTCCTAATCATCTTTTCACTGTCTTATCCACATTATCAGACTCATTTATAATAACAAAAAGAGACTTCCCTTTCAAGTAATTATTCAGCTAAAAACGGCTAAAAATCCCATGGTCATGCATCTAATTCTATGATATAAATAAACAGGGATTCGATAAGGAGTGATATGATTTGATATATGCGTTCGGCGCTGTCGCTGGATCAGCCATCGTTTTGTTCATCCTTTCCTTCTTTTTAAAAGATCGAATAAAAGAAGTCGAAAATCAGGTGGAACAATTAAACATTACGATGATGCAAAGCGATTACCAGCTAAAGAAAAAGATGAAAGTTCTGGAAGAAGAACTTCTCACAGAAGATTTAACCGAAGGAATAGAGCCACCAAACTTCCAGGGAAAAGAAAACCCTAGACAACTGCCTCTTATGGATACGGTTCTGTCCATGTACAATAAAGGATATAAGATTCACTACATAGCCAAACAGACCAGTTTGAGTGAACATGATGTACAATCCTTCATCCATCAGAAGAAAATGGAAGGTGTCCAATAATGAAACAATGGATACAATCCTATTCTCTTGGGTTAATTACAGCCACTGCTTGTTTAGCCATAACTTATTGGAACACAGAATCCCAAGAAGCAGTAAATGTTCCCACACCCCTGACAGAGGAAGAGATGATTTCTAAAGTGGAGGAGAAAGGTTATCGTATCGTAACAAATGAAGAGTGGGCCGCTTTAAATGCCGAAGGAAAAATTGAAGAGGAGCCTGCTTCTCCTGTCTCAAGACCAATCACACTCTCCATGGATATTTCTCCTGGAACCACCACTCCAGAAATCAGCCGGAAACTGCTTGAAACGAACATCATTGAGGATGCCGAATCATTTGAGAGTTACATGGAGGATCATGAGTATAGTCGATATATACAGATTGGACAAGCTACACTAACTTCTGATATGTCCTTCAAACAAATAGCTGAGGCCATCACATCAAAATAGAGGAGAACGAAAAACGACATTAGTTCTTCTTATATAAAAAGGCTGGATACTTAAGTATCCAGCCTTTTTATTATTTATTTAGATCATACGTTTTACCTTTAACAAGATAAAAAATGTTTTCCCCGATATTAGTAATATGATCAGCAAATCGTTCGATATAACGGGCAACATAGGCCATTTGCATAATGTGTTGGATCTGCTCAGGATTAACTGCTGTTAATTCAAGCATCTCTTTTACAATAGATCCATATTTTTTATCAATGATATCATCCATCTCAGCCAGCTTGCTGGCGAGGGAGATGTCTTCATTTTCAAATGCTTTCACGGCAAGATCAACCATATCCATAACAAGAATAGCCATTTCACGCAGTTCCGGATCGATATCTATGCCGTGGTCTTCCCCAAGGTGTATAGTGGCTTTGGCAATATTCGTCGAATGGTCAGCCATACGTTCCAAGTCAGAAGAGATCTTTATCGCTATGACAATCCTTCTTAAATCTCTGGCTACAGGCTGCTGTTTTGCAAGCATCAGAATGGCATCATCATTAATTTTTTCTTCCTTAGAATCAATGACCGCGTCATCTTCAAGGATTTGTTTGGCCTTTTCTACATCTCCCTGATATAAAACGTGAATGGCCGAATCTAAGGAAGATTTAGCATCCAGGGCCAATTCCTTTATCTGGTTCTTCAGACTTTCCAACTCTTCTTCAAAATGAACACGAATAGACATAGTTATCCCCCTTTTTTTTAACCGAAGCGTCCTGTAATATAATCTTCTGTCCGCTTATCCTGGGGGTTCTGAAATAAGTCATCTGTATTTGCGAACTCGATTAATTCCCCGTTTAAGAAGAACGCTGTTTTGTCAGATATTCTTGCTGCTTGCTGCATGTTGTGAGTAACAATAATGATGCTGTACTTTTGTTTAAGTTCTTGGACAAGTTCTTCAACTTTTGCCGTAGAAATTGGGTCAAGGGCGGAAGTTGGTTCATCCATTAAAATTACATCAGGTTCTACAGCTAACGCACGCGCAATACATACACGCTGCTGCTGACCACCGGAAAGGCCATAAGCATTTTCATGGAGGCGGTCTTTCAGCTCATCCCAAATGGCTGCTCCTTTTAAACTTTTCTCAACGATTTGGTCCAGAACTTCTTTTTTCTTAATTCCGTGAATACGCGGACCATACGCTACATTATCATATACTGATTTCGGGAATGGATTAGGTTTTTGAAAGACCATTCCTACTTTGGTACGCAGATACTCTTGTTTATATTTGCTACTGAAGATATCTTGATCCCGATACTTAATGGAGCCGGAAGTCTTAACAATCGGAACCATTTCAACCATGCGGTTCAAGGTCTTAAGAAACGTTGATTTCCCGCACCCAGAAGGTCCGATAATTGCTGTAACCTGTTCTTGTGGTACATCCATGCTGACTTCATAAAGCGCCTGGTCGGAACCATACCAAAGATTCAAATCATTTACTTCAATAATACTGTTGGTTTTTTCAACCGTTCCCTCTTGGTTACCATTCGTTTCACGCGTTTTCTGGTTTACATTGATATTTGCTTTCTCTTCGATCACTTTATTCATAGTGAAACCCTCCTCATCCAAATTAAAGGCGTCGCTGATATTTATTTCTAATTAAAACGGCAATTGAATTCATTAACAGTAAAACGGCTAACAATACAATAATTCCTGCACCGGCAACATACTGCCATTCTTCCTGAGGCCTTCCTGTCCAGTTGTAAATCTGAATAGGCATAACGGTATATTTAGCTAGTAAAGAATTAGGCAGCGAGTAAATCGCGGTTGCAGCTCCTACAATAATTAACGGAGCTGTCTCACCAATAGCACGGGACAGAGCAATAATCGCACCTGTTAAGATTCCCGGAATAGAAGCAGGCAGAATCACGCGGGCAATCGTCTGCCATTTAGTAGCACCCATTCCATAGGAAGCTTCTTTAATTTCAGCCGGAACAGAGCGAATCGCTTCCTGAGCTGCTACCACAATTACAGGGAGAATGAGTAATGCCATCGTTAAACCACCTGCAATAAGTGTATACCCGAAATTAAACATATACACAAAGAACGTTAGACCTAATAGTCCAAAAACAATGGACGGGACACCGGCAAGGTTCTGGATATTGACCCGGATGAAATCTGTGAATTTATTCTGCGGGGCGTACTCCTCCAGATAAATTGCCGTGGCGACCCCGATGATAACAGAAAAAGTGGCGACAATAATCATTAAAAAGACAGATCCGATAAGGCCTGCGTATATTCCTGCTTTATCTGGATAAGGAGCAGGAAAATTCAAAATATAGTCTAAGCTTAAATAACCAATTCCTTGAGTCAATACACGGTAAAAAAGCAGAACGAGGAAAACAAGGCCAACTGCTGTAGCTAAACCAAACAGCACCATAAGGACTTTGTTTGCTGCTACTCTGGCTTCCATGCGTTTTTTTATACTTTGTTCATTTTGTCCAAGCATCAATATTCCTCCCTGAACTTACGCGAGATATACTGGGCAATCAAATTCATGACAAGCGTGAATACAAATAACGTCATACCTACAGCATACAGGCTGTAATAAATCGTGGATCCAAAAGTTGTATCTCCTGTAGCCGCTTGTACGATAAAGGCCGTCATGGTTTGAATAGATTCCGTCGGATTAAATGTTAAATTAGGCGTTGCTCCAGCTGCAATCGTTACAATCATTGTTTCACCTATTGCACGGGAAATAGCAAGTACAATGGAAGCAATGATACCAGAGAGCGCCGCTGGTAGTACAACTTTAAACACAACTTCTAATTTAGTAGCTCCTAATCCGTATGCACCTTCCCGCAACGCATTGGGAACAGAGTTCATAGCATCTTCAGATAAAGATGCAACCATAGGAATAATCATGATCCCTACAACAAACCCACCACTTAATGCGTTAAAGATTCCCATATCAGGTATGAAAGTTTGAAACAGAGGTGTAATAAATGTCAAAGCAAAATAACCGTAAACGACGGTAGGAATACCGGCCAGCACTTCAAGGACCGGCTTAATCACTCTTCTTACCTTATCGTTAGCATACTCACTCAAAAAAATGGCAGCCATTAAACCTAATGGAACGGCAACAAGTGTTGCAATCAATGTAATCAATAATGTTCCACCAATTAATGGAGCAATGCCATATTTACCTGACCATGGTGACCAGCTTGTTCCCGTATAGAACTCAACTATAGAGACTTCTGAAAAGAAACCGATGGATTCTCTCAGCAATGTAAACAGAATACCTACAGTTGTGAGAACACTGACACCTGCACAAAGAAGCAAGAAGAATGGGATGATTTTTTCTATTCTCTCACCAATGCTTGTCTTCTTTTTATTGTTTTCAATCATCTCTTGGACGTCAATCATTTTCCCCTCTGATTGTAAACCTTTGTCCATTGTTAAAACTCCTCTCATCCATAAGGCAAGGTGAGACTGTTAACAGTCTCACCCCCTTGTTAGGTTTTCCAAGTCAGTTACTCAGTCCAGCCTTTTACTTTATCAAGCTGTTCTTGATATTTCTCTTCTGGAAGAGCTACATAACCAACTTCTTCAGCAGCTTTACCTGCATTGTTTAGTGTATATTCTACAAAGTCACGAACTTGTGCTTTCTCTTTATAAGCATTCACATTAACATATGTGAAAAGTGGGCGGGAAAGTGGTGTGTAAGACCCGTCTTGAATTGTTTCTGGACCTGGTTTAACGGCTTCGCCATCTCCTTCAGCAATTCCAAGAGCTTTCAAGCTGTCTTCGTTCTCAGCATAGTAAGCATATCCAAAGAACCCAATTGCATTCGGGTTGTCTTTAATACCACGAACAAGCACGTTATCATCTTCAGATAGTGTTGTGTTTTGTCCTTCTTTCATCGGCTCATCTTCAAGAATCACTTCGTTGAAGTAGTCAAAAGTACCTGAGTCGTGACCAGGTGCGAAGATCTCAATTTGTTCTTCAGGCCATTCTGGGTTAATGTCAGACCATGTTTGAGCGTCAGAAGAATCAAGGAAGATCTGCTTAAGCTGATCGATTGTAAGTTCGTCAACAAAGTCATTTTTAGAACTTACTACTACAGAAAGACCATCGTAAGCTAGTTCAAGTGGCTCAAGAGTAATGCCATTTTCTTCAGCAATTGCTTTTTCTTCTTCTTTAATTTCACGGGAAGCGTTACTTAGGTCAATTTCACCAACAGTAGATTTTTTAAATCCACCACCAGAACCAGAAGAGTTTAGCGCCGCATCTACTTCCGGCTGTTCTTGTTGGTATGAATAAGTCAAGTTCTCCATAATTGGAAACACTGTGGAAGAACCGTCGATAGCAATTGGACCAGAAACTTCTTCAGAACCTTCACCGTTTGTATTACCTTCGTCAGCTGCGCCTTCTTCGTCAGAACCTCCGCAAGCTGCAAGTACTCCAAGCACTAAAACAAATGCCAGCATTAATGCTAAATTCTTAAAGTTTTTCATTTTCTTTCTCCCCCTACTATTTATCAATATTTATTTCGTTGGCGGCTTGACCAACTTACATTCTCTATATTAACGACGGAGTTTTAATGACATATGAATCAAACGTAAAGGTTTTGTAAATTGAGCATTTGAAGGAATATTTTCTTGTTATCCACCTCCGTTTATACATCAAGTTCCGCATTAATATAGAAAAAGGAGTGATACGTGTCGTATCACTCCTCAGTTTCTGCTTCTGCTTCATTATTATTCGTTTCACTTTTATTTGTTGCTCTTTCTTCTTTTAATTCAAAATAAGCCTGTCCAATACGAGCACCAATTTTGTTACTTACATTATAGGTGCTTGTCGCATCTTCTCCAACATAGGGGGTCATAATCGAAAAGGCAATTTCAGGGTCATCGAAAGGTGCAAAACCAACTAAGTTTTTATTTAAAACGTTACTGTAAGTTGTTCTTTCTCCATTCTCATCAAACACTGTCTTAAAGGCCTGGGCTGTTCCAGTCTTTACTGCAAAATTATATTGTGCATAAGGAGATTTTGAAAAAACACTGCTTGCAGAGCCGTTTGGTGTCTGCGCTGCCTGCCTAAATCCTTCTTGCACTCTATCAATATAAGAAGGATCCATTTCGATCTGGTTCAGCACTTTTGGTGCATATTGTTTGTAAACTGGTCCAAGACCATCTGTTGTGGACGGTTCGTGAATACTTTTAACAAGGTGCGGCTGCATGCGGTAGCCACCGTTGGCGATGGTGGATACATATTGATTCAACTGCAGAGCTGTATAGGAATGGAACTGACCGATTGAAAAATCTAAGATGTTACCTCTATCATTAAGGTCTCCACTTACACCTGAACCTTCGTATGGAAAGTCTATCCCAGTTTTAACTCCCAACCCGAACTGGTTAAAATTGTAAAGGAACTTATCAAATGTGCCTTCTTCTATAGATAGGGATTTCATTGAATAACGATTGCTGAAGTCGCCTCCTAAATACATGGCCAAGAAAAACATATATACGTTGGAAGACTGCTGGAGCGCCTGGATATCATTGACAGTACCTATGTTGGCCGTATAAGAACTTTTTGTTCTCCCCGCAATACTAATCTCTTTGTCATTTATCCAAGTATTCGGTGTGACAGCCCCTTCATGAAGACCAGTCAAAACCGTTGCTCCCTTAACCACAGAACCTGGCATATAGGCACTATACAGAGCCTGGTGGGAAGTGTCGGTAAACCTTCCTTCACCTTCTTCAGGATTTCTATTATACGTCTGCCCCGTGATCGCCAGTATTTCACCTGTTTTTGGATTTGAAACAACGGCAATCGAGTTTTCTAAATGTCTGTTGGGCCCTGGGGCCTGCCTGATAGCATTCTCCAGCTCTTCCTGAACAATTTTATTGACTCTTTCCTGTAGTTCCATATCAATAGTCAGCATTATGTCTTTTCCTGGCTGACCTTCGCGGATGACTTTAGAATCAATAACGTTATTATTTTTATCTGTTTCATACTGCACTTTTTCTTTTGTTCCTCTAAGAACATCTTCATATTCCTGCTCAAGGCCTTTGGTTCCAACACGGTCATTACGGCTGTAATCGAGGGACATAAAGTAATCCAGCTGTTCAGCTGGAAGACCCGCCTCACTAGTTGTAATGCTCCCGAGATAACTGCGGAAAGTGGAACCAAAAGGATACGTCCGGTCCCAGTCGGCTGTAACATTGACGCCGGGCAGATGGGAAAGGTTTTCTGCTACCTTAGAATATTCCGCCTCTGTAATGTCTGAGTTTTTTAAGACATGAGGGGCAAGAGCGTATGCTCGATCCAATTCCCTTTTAATAGCTATGACTTCTTTAGTCTGATTGTCATAGTTTGAGATTTCTTCAGGTTTAATGCTGTCCAGCTGCAACTGATAAACCTCTCCATTATCGAGATCAGATGTGTCTTCATCTGCAATCCGCTCAGCCATCCGCTCTTCGTTTCTTAAATAGAAGTACTCTTTTAAGTCTCTTTCAGTCAAATTCTCATAATCCATATCAAGGTATTGAGCCAGCTGTTCAGCTAAAGCTAATTTATCTGAAGGCTGCACCCCTTTAGGCGGGGTGTACGTAATTGAATATAAAGGTTCATTATCAACAACGGGCTGCATATTGGAGTCATATATTTCGCCCCTGGGAACAGAGATACTCGTAGTTGTATTCTCTGTACGGTCAATTTCTTCTTGTGCTTCTTCTCCGTTAAGGACCTGTACAACTCCCAGCTGCAGTATAATTCCGGCAAACAAAATAAACACAACAAAAAACACCACATTCAATCGGAAAGGAAGGTGTGATCTGCTTCTATCTTTTTTCTTATTGTTCTTCCCCATGAACTCCTCTCCCTCTTAAAAAAATCCTTCTCCCATTATAACATTGTTCCAGGGTTCCAGGATAGGCGGAGTTCATGGGTGATTGGTGTCAATTTTGTGTTGAAGGACGCACTTTCGTGTCGATACCACGTATAAAGAAGTAAATATAAAAGTGTCCTCCTCCTACCAGCAGTAAGATATACGGAATTCCTGTCTCTGGAGTGATCCATGTGATAGCAAGTAAAAAAATTAAGATTGACAAGACTCGGCCGAAATTCAAGAAAATCTCCCTGACGACAATATATTCAATCCTCATTTCTGCTGCATTCCATGACCTTCCAATGACATCATAGGTCAGGGATACATAAGGAACGTAAAGCAAAGGGAAGAATATCCCTGCAATTCCAGCATACACCAGCATCCATGTCATGGTGTCACTGAACAGGAGGATCAACACACTTAAGTAAAGAGATAATCCAGATATAAAAATGACCTTTTTCCTGCGTCGTGGCTTAGCCCAGCGACTAACTAAAAAGTAAAACAGAAATGAGAAGCTTGAGAATACTAAATTGAATACACCAAGCGATAGTTCATCTTTCGTTATTAAAAAGATCCAAATCGAAACAGCAAATAAAAATGTCCCCTCTCTAAATCCTTGCGCAATATGGGCATTTAATATTCGTTTCCAATTGGAGTTATGTTTTCGTTCAGTTACGATTCTGCGAAATGAGAAATTCCCTTTCGCTTTCCTTCTGGATAACCCGAAACTGACGAGGACGGCTATGATGAAAAGTCCAAATGAAATGGCGAATATAACCGTATAACCTGTGAAGTTATTAAGACGGGAAATAATGTATCCCGCAAGAAGAGGACCGGTCATCCCACCCAAAGATTGAAGGACGCCCAAAAAACCATTAAAAAAATCCCTCGTATCAGGCTCAGTAATTTCAAATGTCAATACATTGTAAGCCAGCCAGTAAAATCCATACCCTACCCCTAATAAGGAACCAAGCATAATATTAAAGGAAGATGCCTGTTCCCCTACGATTAATACCGTTAAAAAAAACAAGGATAAGACGGTGACACCTGTTCTTAATACAATCACCCGATCGATTTTCTTGGCACATTTCCCGGCAAAAATAAAGGTCAAAGGCTGCAGTATATAAATACTCAGGTTATATAAAGCAATGTCTATATAGCTGTTGGATTGCTTCCATAAATAGATGTTCACAAATGTACTGGATAGAAATATACCTAAGGAGTATAGGCCTCCAATGAGAAGTAACAATATTAAATCTTTTGACACATTTTCGTGGCTGAGCCACGCGCGCAGCTTACTCACCATATCCATGTCTCCTTTGTGTTCTTCTATAGTGTTATCAGAACAAAAGGAGATATACAAAAAGAGAGGTGCGGATATTTATCCGCACCTCTCTATAACCATTATTATTTAGCAGCGTCGAAACGCTTAGCTACTTCATCCCAATTTACAACGTTCCAGAATGCTGAAACGTAGTCAGGACGACGGTTTTGATAATTAAGGTAATACGCGTGCTCCCAAACATCAAGACCCAGAATTGGAGTTTTACCTTCCATAATCGGAGAATCTTGGTTTAACGTATCAATTACTTCAAGGTTACCATTATTGACTACTAACCAAGCCCAGCCAGATCCAAAACGGCCTTTAGCTGTTTCTTCAAATTTCTCTTTGAACTGATCTAAACCGCCAAAGGTATCATTGATTTGAGTAGCCAGGTCACCAGTCGGCTCGCCGCCGCCATTCGGAGACATAATTGTCCAGAATAGGCTGTGGTTTGCGTGGCCTCCACCGTTACGACGAACAGCTGTACGGATATCTTCCGGTACAACGGAAAGGTTATTAGAAAGAAGTTCTTCTAAAGATTTATCCTGAAGATCTGCATGACCTTCCAGCGCGTTGTTCAATTTAGTAACATAACCGTTGTGGTGCTTCGTATGGTGAATGTTCATTGTTTCCTTATCGATTGTTGGTTCAAGTGCATCATAAGCGTAAGGTAGTTCTGGTAGTTCAAACTTAGCCATAATGTAACTCCTCCTTAAAAATAGTATGTAAAATCAGAAGCATCAGCTTCTCATTTTACATTATCAAACCGATTTTGGACATGCAACTAATTTGCATTGCAAAGAGAATATATCTCTTCCGCTATTATGAATTCCCTTATGTAAGAATTTCAAACATAAAAAAAACAAGCCTTCCGCTTGTTTTTCCTTTTCTTATTAAAGTGGCTCGGGACGGAATCGAACCGCCGACACACGGATTTTCAGTCCGTTGCTCTACCGACTGAGCTACCGAGCCATGTAAAGATAAATTGTTCTTTTTTGTAAGTCTGACTGCTGCGTATACTCTGCATCTTGTGGGGAAAGTATCCTTACTAACTTTCCGATCTTTATTAACGCTGAACCATTTATGTATGATGGCGGAGGAGGAGGGATTCGAACCCCCGCGAGCCGTAAAGCCCCTGGCGGTTTTCAAGACCGCTCCCTTCAGCCAAACTTGGGTACTCCTCCGTATCAAAAAATGGTGGACCCTGCAGGACTCGAACCTGCGACCGATCGGTTATGAGCCGATAGCTCTAACCAGCTGAGCTAAGGGTCCACATGGGGCGGTTGATGGGAATCGAACCCACGAATGCCGGAACCACAATCCGGTGCGTTAACCACTTCGCCACAACCGCCATGTCTTTATTGATATTATGTATTGGTAGCGGCGGAGGGAATCGAACCCACGACCTCACGGGTATGAACCGTACGCTCTAGCCAGCTGAGCTACACCGCCAAATAATTGTCGTTTGTAAGCGACTTAATTAATGTAACATGTTATCCAATATGTTGTCAACATGTTTTTTCACGCCTGTTTTGGCGACAAAAATAATATAGCATGCACAGATTATTCTTTCAAGGGTTTTTTCAAAAAAAGTATAAAAGCGGCTGACACACAGCCGCTTTTATATGCTTTACAGGCTTTCCTTTTCCCCTAATACTTCTTCTGCAATGTTAACCGCATGGTCTCCTATACGCTCCAGGTTACTGATCATATCAACAAAGACAATTCCTGCCTGACCTGTACACACTCCCTCATTCAGACGAATGATGTGTTTCTTACGATAACTGCGTTCCATCCGGTCCAGTTCATTTTCTTTCTGAACAACGGCAAGTGCTTCTTCTCTGCTCATGCTTTCAAGAGCTTTAGTCGCTTGTTTAACAGTCATCAAAGTAAGATCAAACATTGTATTTAAATCTTCAATCGCTTGAGGAGTAAGGTTTACCTTATTAGAGTTTTTGTAATCGATGAGTTCGATAATATTTTCAAAATGGTCTCCTATACGTTCTAAATCACGTACAGAGTCCATGAGAGCTGAGTGTTTCTGACTCTCTTCATCAGTTAGAGATGCTTGAGAAAGATCTACTAAATAATCAGTAATCTTCCGATCCAGATTGTTAAGTGCATCTTCGATCTGCATCGCTACTTCTGAGTGCTTTTGCTGTTTGTTATTCAAATAGAGGCTTGTCTCTTCTAAACCTTTATAGGCATACTCACCCATACGCACGACTTCTTCTTTAGCCTGATCTAATGCTAAAGAAGGAGACTGGTCGATAAATATTGGATCCAAGTGCTGCGGCTTGTGATCGATGAGTGACTCATCTCCAGGTACAAGTTTGATGACAATCCAGGCCAATACCGCAACAAACGGAAACTGCACGATTGTGTTAGCGATATTAAATGACCCGTGCGCAAAAGCAATCGTCATTTCGGGACCAAGGTCCAATGCATCCCGAAGCCACTCTACATAAAGCGTAAACGGCTTTAATAGAAGTAAGAAGACGGTTGCGCCTAAAACGTTAAATATTACGTGAACGAAAGCTGCACGCTTAGCGCCGACACTGGCACCAATAGCTGCTATTACTGCTGTAATGGTTGTGCCAATGTTGTCCCCGAACAACACAGGTAAAGCGGCTTGAATATCAACAAGTCCTTCTCCAAACAAACCTTGGAGTATACCAATGGTGGCACTTGAACTCTGAACAATTACTGTAAATAGTGTACCGATGACAACACCAAGAATAGGATTGTCACTCATACTCAGCGTTAATTCACGGAATGCTTCCATTGATCGAAGAGGCTTCATCCCGCCGCTCATCAACTCAAGTCCGAAGAATAACGCACCTAAACCAAATACCGTCTGCCCTAAGTGGGTAACCTTCTTATTTTTAAAGAAGAAGATTAGTAATGAACCAACAGCTAAGATTGGAAGACCATATTCTTTAATATCTATACCAATAATAAATGCGGTAAATGTTGTACCAATGTTGGCACCCATAATAACACCAATCGCTTGTCTAAATGTCATAAAACCGGCGTTAACGAGCCCGACAGTTAAGACAGTCGTCGTAGAACTACTTTGCACAAGCACCGTGACTACAGCACCTGCGATAACACCCATTAACGGATTACTCGTAAATCGATCAAGCAGCTCCTTCAGACGATCGCCTGCTACCTTCTGAAGGCCGTCCCCCATAAATTTAATACCAAACAGGAAAATACCTAGTCCACCGATGAATTCAAATATCATCTTCTGCACATCGATTTCCATGTTCTCCACCCTTTCCTCATCCAAAGTTTTTCTGTATTTTCTATTTAAAAAACACCTCATCCATTATTAACGAAGTCTATTTCTTTTGTAAAGATAATTCACCAATCTTAACATTAAATTTACATTCAAAAAATATATGGTTGATTATGGTGTGGTATAAAATCCTCAGCATATAAAAAAAGGCCTCTCAAGGCCTTTTTTGCTAAGATGCTTTTTCTTTGTCGTATTGAACCTGATTATCATCTACCCTTTCATCCTTTGCTTCTACTATATCCTCTTCTTCCCTTAACTGATTGGATGCAATTAATCCAGATAACTCTTGTGTAAGTGCGATCAGTTCATTTGTGAATTCGTCAAAAGTTTGTCTATTGATTTCCTGTTTCTCTGATGCCTGTGCTAAATGACTAGTGGACACAGACAGCTCATATGTCACTTGCTCCATTCCTTGAATTACACGATGCATCCGCGGCATGACCTCCTCGCCATCATGCAGGGATGTTTTTATCGACGCAAGTTGTTCGTTAAATCCATTCATCCCTTTTGATAAATGGTGAAATGATTGTCTTGAAAGATCCATTTCTTCCTGCTGATGATTGACTCCATGAACTAAGCGGGTAAACTGATCGGAAAAGTCATTACCTAAAGTAATAAGATCATCTATTCGAGTATCAATATTAACCGCGGCTTTTCTCGACCGGTCCGCAAGTGTTCTTACCTCTTGAGCCACTACTGCAAAGCCTTTCCCATGCTCTCCGGCTCTCGCTGCTTCAATAGATGCATTTAACGCAAGCATACGTGTTTGTTCTGAAATGGCTTGTATTTTAGTACCAAAGTCTTGAATTTTGTATATATAGTCTTGAAAGGATTCGACCCTTGAAGACATCTCTGATAATTCTGTTTCAAAGCGGTTAAGAGACATTTCCACTCTCTGCACCCCGCCATTTCCTAACTGGACAGCTTCATTCATGGACTCTTGTTCGCTTAGCATTTTTCTTAGACCTTGCTGAAGAATTTCAAATGTGTGATTCAATTCATTAAAAACATCTTTTTGTACATCCATATGTATATCTGTCTGTTCACTTTCTTTCTTTAATTTTTCTACATCTTTTCGCATTTGCATGTGGGAATCATTTAATTTAATAGAAGAGACTTCAATCTTTTCTCCTCCATCATTCAATTGTCCGACAGTTTCTTCAAGCGAAAATAGTATACCTGAGATGGTTTGAATTAATTCTTCATAGCTCCTTTTCAGTGATTTTATTTCAGGAACGCTTGTTTTAATAGAAGAAGTACTTTGGATGACTCCATTTCCTGCTTTCTCCATAATCATTTGAAGCCCCTTTATAGGTCTTACTATACGGCCAATAATAAAATGGACAAATATCCCGATTACCGCAGCTGTTAGAGCACCAATCAGAAGGGTGTATCCAGCCATCTGCTTCACTTCACTCATAATATCTTCTTCAGGAACACTTACCAAATATATCCCTTGAAGTTCCTGAACCGGAGCATAGGATACGACGACAGAATCTCCTTCCACCTCCGTTATTTTTGTACCGTTTTCCTGATTCATAACCATATCAGTAAAGGAGCTTGAAAATAGAGAGGACTTTTTCATTTCCGGATATGTATAGACACCTTTTTCAGTAATAAGATACGCATCCGAACGGAGTCCATCCTGTTGTATTTGAGCTTTCTGTCCATTTACATAGCCTTTCATACGTTCATTAAATTCTTGTTGATCAGACACAAAAGCATACATCAGTTGTTCTGATACATCCTGAGCCATCTGCAATTCGCGTTCTAAACGATCCTGGACAAGGGCTACCTGGCTGTCTTTAGCTTTGTCGTAAGTAAAATAACCAATGACAGATACAGAAATGAGCACTAACAAACAGATGACAAAGGTGAGTCTTGTCTGCAGACTGAGTGGATTTATTCGCTGCTTCAGGAATTTAAGTTCACGCTTAATTTTCATATTTAAAAACACTCCATTATCATTTAGTCAGTGAGTCAAATAAATTATGACAATGAAGTGTTAAGCGTTTGTTAATGATTGATTAATGTTCCGTTATTTTTAATTCTTCTTGACCAGGATTTTAGTCCCATCAACAGAAACAACGACTATTTCATCACCTTGGGATATCCACTGCCCGTTCGAAATAGCGCTGTAATCATCTCCATCGATAACTACCGTACCTACAGGACGCATGTCTGTTTCTGCTTTTCCCTGCCTTCCTACAAGCTCTTGGTATGTCTCTTTCATTGAGTTATATCCCATCTCCGAGGTCAATTGATCATTCAAAGCCATCTGGGTCCACATTTTCCTACGCTTGAAGACTTTAAGAAACAATAAAGAAGCTGCCCCGCCCAAAATTACACCGATGACACTATACAAACCCGCAATCCAGTTGGGGGCACTAAAACCAACAGCAATGACCATCGCTGCTCCACCAATGGTAGCCAGTGTACCATCGTTCAAAAGTTTCCCATCTATAATCATTAAGATCATGCCTAAAAAATAAACCAGCATCATAATCACAAACATATCAGCAGCCAGGTAACCGGAAAAATAGACTGTTATAAATCCAAAGCCCACAATGGCAAAGGCTCCCCGCATATTCACAAGTAATTCTCCGATTAAAAACAGCGTTCCTAAAAATGTTATGAATAAAGCGATCCAATCATAGCTGAACATGATGGTTCACATCCTCTCCTTAATTAATATATGTACGATTATCTTCCTGTTTTTGTTTCAAACAAAAATAATTTTCTTCATTTAGGACTCGTGGTATAATTTGTAGGTCCATGACAGAAGTCTGGTTTACACAAACTTTAAGAAACATGCGTCTTTATTTAAGGGTCTTGACTTCTCATTTTCAACCAAAGCCCTTATAATGAAGATTGGAAATTCATCTTGCATACCTTTTTTGTAAATATAAAGGAGCGATTTTAAATGGCAATTACGCACAGAAAAGATACCCGTCCCGTAAAAGTCGGAGACTTAACGATAGGTGGAGCCGATGAGGTCGTCATCCAATCCATGACAACAACCAAAACGCACGATGTTGAAGCAACCGTGGCAGAAATTAAACGTTTAGAAGAAGCCGGATGTCAAGTTGTCCGTGTGGCCTGCCCGGATGACCGTGCGGCTGATGCAATACCTGAGATTAAAAAGCGAATTAATATCCCACTTGTTGTTGATATTCACTTTGACTACAAGAAAGCTTTGAAAGCAATTGAAGGCGGCGCAGACAAAATTCGTATCAATCCAGGGAACATCGGTAAACGTGAGAAAGTAGAAGCTGTTGTAAAAGCAGCTAAAGCCAAAGGTATTCCTATCCGTATAGGTGTGAACGCCGGCTCTCTTGAGCGTCACATTTTAGAAAAGTATGGCTATCCTACTGCTGATGGTATGGTGGAGAGTGCTCTGCATCACATTAAGATTCTCGAGGATTTAGACTTCCATGATATCATCGTTTCAATGAAAGCATCTGATGTTAAACTGGCTATTGAAGCTTATGAAAAAGCTGCTGCTGCATTTAACTACCCTCTTCATCTGGGTATCACAGAATCCGGCACACTCTTCGCCGGAACAGTAAAAAGTGCCGCAGGCCTTGGAGCTATCTTGAGTAAAGGCATCGGGAGCACGGTTCGAATCAGTTTGAGTGCCGACCCTGTAGAAGAAGTAAAAGTGGCAAAAGAATTATTGAAATCCTTTGGTCTTGCTTCAAACGCAGCCACTTTAATATCCTGTCCGACATGCGGACGTATTGAAATCGATTTGATCTCAATCGCCAATGAAGTTGAAGAGTATATCCAAACTATAAAGGCACCTATAAAAGTTGCAGTACTTGGATGTGCCGTAAATGGACCGGGAGAAGCACGTGAAGCTGACATCGGAATTGCAGGGGCACGTGGAGAAGGTCTCCTTTTCCGTCATGGAGAAATTATCCGTAAAGTTCCTGAGGATATCATGGTGGAAGAGTTGAAAAAAGAAGTCGATAAATTAGCAGAAGAACATTATGAAAAAGAGCGTTTAGAAAAAGAAAAGCAGAAACAATCCTAACACAATTAAAGGTACCCCCATTATGGGGGCACCTTTTTTTACTGTATTTAGATCAAGTTATAAAATGGAGCAAAGAACAACGAAAACGCGATGGAAACAATACTTATAATAATCGCCATGTTCCCAAGCGTATCCGCTCCACGACGTTTTCCAACGATCCCCAGGATAATGCCTGTGGCACCGAGGATCAATGGAGCAAAGAAAAACGAGAGAATAGCAGCGGATAACCCCAGCCATCCCATCCCCACCTTAACGTCATCATCTTCCATTGTTGTTTCTTTTTCTCCGTTATTCATTGGCTCATCAATCGGCCCAACAGCCGCTTCTTGAGCAAACTCTTCTTCATAGCTGTCTCCATATACAGGCTGGTTTGGACCCCGACCATGGTCGTCTGCCACTTCCGCTTCATCGTAGCCTGCCTCCTGCTTGAAATCCTGATTCTGAATCTCATCAAAGGCTTCTTCAATGACCTGTTCGGTCGTCGGCTCTTCATGATCGTGAGCTTCTTCGGTATGCACCTGTTCCAGCTCATCTCCGTGATTCGGAGCTTTTTCTGTTTGCTGATTCTCAACAGTCTTCTTCGGATCGTTCATGCGAATTCCCTCACTTTCTGTTTGGAGAATCATGATTATTATATGGAGTTATTCTTTTTTTAAAGGAGGCAGTTCATGGCAAAAAAAACGCTGGATGAGTAAACTCTCCCAGCGCCTCCTTTTTATTTAGCAACAGCTACGGTTGTATGTGACTCCGCATTTTCTTGAATTTCTTTTGCATACCAGCTTTCTGCATGGCCATTTTCCTGTTTATATTCCCTTAGTCCACCCATTCCTCTATGATAAGCCGTTAATGCTTCGTTCCAATTTCCGTACTTTCCTTTCAGAAAATCTAAATAAACGAATGATAACTGCATGGAATAATAAGGATCAAATAGTAACTCTTCTTCATAAGGAAGACCAGCCATATCTGCAATCCATGGAGCCGTATTCTTCATAAATTGAGACATCCCGTAAGCTCGGCCGTATTTTGTTTTAGGTCCTACTAATTCAGGATTAAATGTCCCACCTGTTTCAACTTTTAATAATTCATATACAAGATACGGGTCAATTTCATACCGTTGGGATTCCCGTACTAAGTACATTGCCCACGTTTTTTTAAATTGCCCATCACTTTCTTTAACCAGTTGTTCAGCTTTCTCTTCTACTTTGGGCCATGTATGGTACCCGTTCATTTGATTCTTCTCAGGTTTTTCCTCAAGTAAATATGCATTGGTTGAAGATAAACGATCATTTTCTTTAACAAGTGTTTCATTCCTATTCTCCAACTGCAGGTTATCTTCTGCTAGAGCCTGTTCTTCTTTATTGTTCCAATGGTTTACAGCAAAGAACATAACTGCAACAAGCAGCATAGCCAGACCTGCTTGATATAGATAATTATTTTCGTTCATTGTTATTCACTCCTCCGGCCTACTGTACATAAGGCATAACTATATCCCACCTCTTCCAGAAGCCATCTGGCTATCCTAAACGATACGATTATGTATAGCAACGGAAATACTCAAACGCAAAATTTTTAAAAAACACAAATCCTTCTAACTATTCATATCGTGTAGTAATAAGGAGAGAGGGGGCCTTGCGCCTATGAAAAATGTGGCACAACAGTTTATTACCCAAAAGTTAAAGCAATTAACCGTCAAAGACTTACTTTTTTACAGTAAAAAGTACCGTATTCCAATTTCAAAGGAAGAAGCAGCTTCCATCGTGAAAGCCTTGAAAAAAAATGAAGAAAATCCCTTTGATCCAAAAGGTCGGAAGAGAATGTTGAAAAAACTTGCCAGTATCACATCTGTTGATACTGCCAGATCGGTCAACCAATTACTGATAAAATTGGCAAAAGAATATGGAGTAGAACATTGGTTAAAATAAGATGTAAAAAAGAATAAAGACTATTCTTATCATGGACGGAATTTTCTTATACAGCCGTACCCAATAACTTGACTGCAGGCTTTACTTGCTGGAGATAGTAGCTGAGGGAATCACTCTTTAAATTAGTGGTTTATACCTTACTTTCTATAAAAGAGGTATTTAAAAAAGATCTCCTTCTTTTAATTAGAGACGAAAGCATGGGGGATTTGGTTCTGTCAGAAAATCTTTGCGTATAAAGTGAATTGTGTATTAAAAAAATCAAGCTTAAGGGAGTGTCCCTCAGCTTGATTTTTTAGTGACCTTATAATAAAGAACAGGAATTACTCACTGACCAAGAATCTTTTCTTTCAAATCTTCATCAAAGGTTCCCTCTTTAACCATGTTGATTTCAAAACGGTATGGCGGTTTTTTGTTTTTCTTATCTTCCCCTACATAAGGAGTTTCTAATATTTTTGGCAGATCTTTCAGGGAAGGGTGGTGAATGACCTTGTGAAGGGCCTCAAATCCAATATGACCAAAGCCGATATTTTCGTGGCGGTCTTTCCCTGCACCTTGTATGTTTTTACTGTCGTTGACGTGTACGACTTTCAAGCGGTCTAACCCGACAACCTTATCGAATTCATCCAGGACGCCATCAAAATCTTCTACAACGTTATACCCTGCATCATGAATATGGCAGGTATCCATGCAGACCGAAAGTTTTTCATTCATCGTTACACCGTCGATGATTTTAGCTAACTCATCAAAGCTTCTCCCGATCTCTGATCCCTTACCAGCCATTGTTTCCAGGGCAATCTGTACATTCTGATCCTTATGCAGGACTTCATTGAGTCCCTCGATAATCTTAGGCAGTCCCTTATCTACTCCTTGTCCTACGTGAGAACCCGGGTGAAGGACAATCTGCTTCGCTCCAAGAGATTCTGTCCGTTCAATTTCATTACGCAGGAAATCAACACCCAATTGGAAAGTTTCCGGTTTTGTTGTATTCCCAATATTAATGATATAAGGGGCGTGAACGACAATATCATTAATCCCGTTAGCTCTCATATGTTCCATTCCAGCTTCAATATTTAATTCCTCAATAGGGCGTCGCCTTGTATTTTGCGGAGCACCCGTATAAATCATAAACGTGCTGGCACCGTAGGAAGCTGCTTCTTCACTTGCTCCAAGAAGCATTTTCTTTCCTTTCATGGATACATGTGATCCAATCTTCAGCATATACTCTCTCCTCCCTTATTTCTTCTTGAACCTGTTCTGTTTTAGTTTTCTCATATTCTTATCGGCCTGCTGTTTCATCTTCTTCTTATATCCCGGTTTTACTTTTTTCGGTTTGCGGACCATTTGTTTAGCCTTCTTTTCAAGATCGGACGCTTTACGTTCTCGGTTTTCCCTTTCGTTATATGCGTTGACCTCTTTCCATTCACCATTTTTCACTTCATAAAAATCAAAAGTTAATCCTTTCTTTTCCAACTTTTGAATTAATGGCAGGTCTGATTCTTTATATAGGTTAATTGCTGTGCCCTGTAGACCTGCTCGAGCCGTCCGTCCCACCCGGTGGACATAAAACTCTTCCTCTTTAGGCATTTGAGCATTGATGACATGGCTTACACCTTGAATATCAATACCACGGGATGCAAGGTCAGTTGCAACAATATACTGGTAGCGCAGGTTCTGCAATTCTTTGAGCATCCGTTTACGTTCACGTGGAGACAACCCGCCATGTAAGAGTCCCGTTTCCAGGCCCCGACTCAGCAACTCGTCAGCAAGCTTGTCAGCGTGCTCTTTGCCATTTGTGAAGATGATGGCTAAATAAGGTTGAATGGCTTTGGATATTTCAACAATAATATCGGCCGGCTCTTTATGACGCAGTGGGACAAGTCGGTGTTCCATAGTTTCTGGTGAAGGTTTATCATCTTCAATTTGAATGTGAACAGGATTCGTAAGGTATTTTTTCAAGAATGGCTGCAGTCGTTCCGGAATCGTTGCGGAAAAGACGAGCATCTGTACATCCTGATCCATACGGACAAGAATCTGATCGACATCTTCAATAAAGCCTAAATCAAGCATCAGATCAGCTTCATCCAGCACGAATGATTTCGCATGGTACAAGTCAATCGCTTCTTCTTTAACCATATCCAAAATTCTTCCTGGTGTACCTACTACAATATGAGGCGGACGAGAGGACAGCTTATCAACCATCTTCTGTTTATCTGTACCTCCAATGAGCAGTTTAGAACGCCATACCTGTTCTTTCCCTGCCAGCTCAATCGCCTTTTTAACTTCTTCCTGTATTTGAATAGCCAATTCTCTTGTAGGCGCAGTGATAACGAATTGTACGTGATTTAACGTGTCATCCAATTGATTCAGCATAGGCAGAAGATAGGCATGCGTCTTGCCGGAACCTGTGTGGGATTGACCGATCAAACTTTCTCCTCTCAACGCAGGTGGCAATACTTGTTCCTGAATCGGTGTTGGTTTCTTAAAGCCTAAACCTTCAATAATCTGACTGACTGTTGAAGAGATGGCGTATTGTTCAAATGTATGCTTACTCATAACCGTTCTCCTTTAATGTAAAATGTTCCTTCCCTATTATAATAGAGCCGAGGCCAAATTGCACGATAACGTTGTATGATAACGTCTTTCTTTGTCATCTTTCCCTTTACCCTTTATAATGATAATGGTATCTTTAAAGTTATTGGATTGGATTTAGAGGAGGACGTTAAAGATGGAAGTTATTAAAATCGCCCCTCGCGGTTATTGTTATGGTGTAGTAGATGCGATGGTCATTGCACGAAACGCAGCTAAAGACTCGAACCTACCTCGCCCAATATATATATTAGGTATGATTGTCCACAACTCTCATGTAACAGAAGCCTTTAAAGAAGAAGGCATTATCACTGTTGACGGAAAGAACCGCAGTGACATGTTGGAAGGAATTCATGAAGGCACTGTGATTTTCACAGCCCACGGCGTATCTCCTCAAGTCAAGGAACGCGCTAAACAAAAAGGGCTGACCGTTTTAGATGCTACTTGTCCTGATGTAACCAATACTCATAATTTAATCAGAAACAAAGTAGCGGAAGGCTATGAAGTGATATATGTAGGAAAAAAAGGGCACCCTGAACCGGAAGGCGCGATGGGTGTTGCCCCAGGGAAAGTCCACTTAGTTCAGACAGAAGAAGACGTGGAAGAACTTAATCTCAGTCATGACAAATTAATGATTACCAATCAGACAACTATGAGTCAATGGGACGTCTATGATGTCATGGAAAAAGCAAAAGAAAAATATCCTCAGCTTGAGAAGCAGCAGGAAATCTGTATGGCAACTCAAGTACGTCAGGAAGCTGTGTCTGAGCAGGCTGGCGAAGCAGATTTAACACTCGTTGTCGGGGATCCAATGAGTAATAACTCAAACCGACTTGCCCAGGTCTCCATGGAAAAAGCCGGAACTACAGCTTACCGGATTGCTGATGTTACAGAAATTCAATTAGAATGGCTCGAAGGCGTTAATAAGGTAGCTGTTACTGCAGGTGCTTCTACTCCAACACCTATTACAAAAGAAGTCATCAAATTTATTGAAGCTTTTGATCATCAGGATGAAGACACATGGATTCGTGAATCGAAAGTTGAACAGAAAAAAATTCTTCCCCCGGTGAGAGCAAGGAAAAAAGTGAAGAGATAAATAAAAAGAAGGCAGCTTTTTCAGCTGCCTTCTTTTTATTTTATTCACTCAGTAAACTTTCGTTACATAATGGTAAAAGGTTCTGTATTCACTTCTGATATTATAATGTTCAACTTTCCTTCACCGATACAATGTTCTTCTAAATATTGTTTAACTTTTGAACAGACCACTTTTTCTACATGATGACCTGGATCTATGACAGCAAGTCCCATTTCCATCGCGTCCTGCGTCATATGGAAAGTCATATCCCCTGTGATATAAACGTCTGCTCCACTAGCTTTAGCTTTATGGATGTACTTCTCCCCACTTCCTCCAAGAAGTGCAACGGTTTGTATGTTTTTTTCAAGATCACCAGAAACACGAAGATTCGGCACATCAAAACCAACCTTGACCTTCTCGACAAAGTCCCTTAAACGAATGGGCTGTTCCAATCTTCCTACACGCCCCACGCCAAGAGACTGACCTTCATTTAACAAAGGATAAAGATCATAAGCGACTTCTTCATATGGGTGAGAGTCCTCCATTGCTTTTAGAACAGCTGATAATTTTGATTTCGGAACGATGGTCTCCACACGTTTTTCATCAACTTGCTCAAGTTCTCCTTGTTTCCCTATATAAGGGGTGGTTCCTTCTTGAGGTTTAAAGGTACCTTCTCCAGAAACCTGGAAAGTACAATGACTATAGTTTCCTATATAACCTGCCCCTGCATGTCCAATGGACTCTCTTACTTGTTCGAGGTGAGTTTCAGGTACGAATACAGTCAATTTAACCAGTTCATCTTTACCAGTTTCTATAAGAGGTTTTCTATTCTTCACCTCGAGAATATCCGCCATGACATCGTTTACCCCACCTTCTGCCACGTCTAAATTCGTGTGTGCTGCGTAAACCGTAATGTCATGCTTAATTAACTTTCTGACAACCCTTCCCTTGGGTGTATCAAAATTGATTTGATTCAGCTTCACAAATAACAGAGGGTGGTGGGCAATTATTAAATCCACTTGCTTTTCAATCGCTTCGTCCACTACATTTTCCAGAACATCCAGGGTTACCATAACGTTTTCGACCGGTTTATTTAATGTTCCTACTTGTAAACCAACATTATCCCAGTCATAGGCCAGGTTTTTAGGTGACCATCTTTCAAACTGTTTGATAATATGCTGGGCTGTTACTTTCGTCATGAGTGTAATACCTCCTCCAACCATTGGATTTCCTGATTGATCATATTCAACTTTTCTTGATTCACAGCAGTCGCCTGTTTCATTTGGTTCAAAACGTACACTTTCTTATCCAGTTCCTCCCGGCATTTTTGAATAAACGCAGAAGAGCGTTGTTGAAGCAGAAAAGGACCCAGCCACAATTGTTTTTGAAAATCTTCTTGAAGGTTCTGATACGCGTTGTCCGGATTCCCTTTTTCCGCTACAAGTATTTCATAGATGTGACCGCCTTCTTCGACAATCGTCTCATCCACCAAATTAAACCCATTTTCATAGTACCATTTACGAATCGATCGTGAATCGATGTTTGGCTGAGTAATGACACGCTCAACACTGGTTAATTTATTCTTTCCCTTTTCCAGGATGTCGCGAATTAGAGGGCCTCCCATACCTGCTATAATAATCTGTTTCATTTCATCAGGAGCGATTACTTCAAGGCCATCCCCAAGCCGTACATCTATACGGTCGTGTAGTTCATGTTTCTTCACTTCATTTAAGGCGCTGTCAAATGGGCCTTTATTTACTTCACCAGCTACAGCTTTTGCCTCAGGATCATTTAAGCATACATAGCATGGCAGATACGCGTGATCTGATCCTATATCTGCAAAATATGCGCCTTTGGGCAGGAATCCTGCCACTAATGCTAAACGTTGTGACAATTGGTTTACATTCATACGATCTTTCCTCTCATAAAAGAAAAGCTTCCTGATGGTAACAGAAAGCTTTTCCTTTCGTACTTATTATTTTTTCTCCGCCAGCCATTCAGCTAACTGAGTGGCTTGCTCACCTGTATAAAGACCTGCAGGCATTTGAGAACCTTTACCATTTACAATGATATCTTTTATTTCTTCTGCTGAGTATCTAGAACCAACCTCCTGCAGGTTTGGTCCTACTCCACCTCCGAGATCGCCCCCGTGGCAGCTGGCACACTTACTTTGAAACATTTCTTCCGGATTAGCTGACGTTGTTTCTTCCTGTTTCTCGCCGCCACCTTCTTCTTCGTTATGGATGGCCTCTCGCTGATTAATACCAGCTGAAGATACGATAATCATAGTGACGATCCCCAGGACAGCGATGATTGCGAATGGAATCACAGGGTTCTTTCTCATAAATGACAACCTCCTTATGTATTCCTTCAAGTGAATTTTTCGTGTCTAATCGACTATACTTATTTTACTTGAAAACCGTTACTTATTAAAGAGATAACATGTGAAAACTTATAAAACAATGGAAATAATCAATAAACTTAATCCTATCATACCCGTTACTGTGAGGAATTTCACCTTCCATCCATATCCTATTCCTATCCAGATAAAACAATGGACAGCCATAGCTATGTATAAAATTGAGTGATTCATTAATATTTGTTCAATAACCTGAATGGAGAGAAGCATGATAATTAATAAAGCTATGATGGTCGGGACTAAAAACCATTCGGACTTCTTATATTTTAACCACCAAATATGAGTACATACAAGGACTACAAAACTCGACAAAAGCCCTGTTTGCATTATGATGCCCATTTCAGTAAAATAAATGACAAGAAATGAAAGGGGTAACAAAAAAGAACTAAAGACTAAAAATGAGATGAATACAAGCCTTCTAAAAGGATTTAAATGCTTCTGTTTATCCTGAGTGCTTATCTTTTCTCCCTGGGTGTATAAAGCTAAAAGGAAGTCACAATATTGACGTGGCAGCAGGCGGTTTTCTTTCCAGTTCCTTATTTCGTTAATAATAATCTTTGTACGTTCACCTTCCATAACACCCTCCAAAAAAACAAAAGAAACTCAGGACCCCTCTTACAGTGCAGCTGTTCGAGGTATCCTGAGTCAGAAGTTTTCTTTATTCCATGAAGTCTTTCAATCGTTTACTTCGGCTAGGGTGTCTAAGCTTACGCAAAGCCTTCGCTTCGATTTGACGAATTCTCTCACGAGTAACTCCAAACACTTTTCCTACCTCTTCTAATGTTCTTGTACGGCCATCATCTAATCCAAAGCGGAGACGAAGAACGTTCTCTTCCCGATCGGTAAGCGTATCTAGTACGTCTTCCAGCTGTTCCTTCAATAACTCATAGGCAGCATGGTCGGAAGGAGAGGTCGCTTCCTGGTCTTCAATGAAGTCACCAAGATGAGAGTCGTCTTCTTCACCAATCGGCGTTTCTAATGACACTGGCTCCTGGGCAATTTTTAGGATTTCACGGACTTTATCCGGCGTAAGATCCATATCCTGGGCAATTTCTTCAGGCGTAGGTTCACGTCCTAAATCTTGAAGCAATTGACGCTGAACACGGATTAATTTATTTATGGTTTCTACCATATGCACTGGAATACGAATTGTACGTGCCTGGTCTGCAATTGCGCGTGTAATCGCCTGTCTTATCCACCATGTTGCATAAGTACTGAATTTATAACCTTTGCGGTAGTCAAATTTCTCAACAGCCTTAATAAGACCCATGTTTCCTTCTTGAATAAGGTCTAGGAAAAGCATTCCTCTCCCTACATAACGTTTAGCAATACTTACAACAAGACGAAGGTTCGCTTCAGCCAAGTCACGTTTCGCTTCTTCATCACCATTTTCAATCCGTTGTGCAAGACTGATTTCGTCCTTAGCTGATAATAGGTTTACCCGGCCGATTTCCTTCAGGTACATTCTAACAGGGTCGTTGATTTTTACACCTGGAGGAACACTTAAATCATTCAGATCGAACTCTTCTTCTTTATCAAGCTGCTTCATGCTTGGATCCGTCTCCGAATCACCGATGACTTCTACCCCTTGTTCGTTAAGGTGTTCATAAAATTCATCCATCTGATCGGAGTCCAATTCAAAGCTGGACAGTTTTTCTGCCACCTCTTCATATGCGAGGATCCCGCGTTTTTTACCCAACTCTACTACTTGCTCTTTCGCCTGCTCAAGGGTTAATTCCGTCTGATTTTCAGTTTCTTTAGAACGTGATGGCTGTTGTTGCTTATCTGCCATAAGTCCCCCTCCTTCCAACAATCTATCCAAACTCAACCTAGTGGTGTTTTATTTCTTTTTTACGTTTAATAATTTCCATCGCAATTTCAGCCGCTTTAATCGGCTCATTTTGCTGTTCAGCCCTTTTCAGCTCAGATTCAAGATTTTTTATATCCGTTCGATCCCAATGTTCTGAACGAATCCTGTCGATATAATCATGGATCTCCTGGTCAGAAACCTCTTCGCTTACAGGCGCCATCGCTAACTCAACTGCGAGATTCTTAATGGAAGCATCTTCAATCAATTCAACAAACTGACTGATATCTGATTCATTACCGTCTTCATAATATGCATAAAGATGAGTCACAATGACCTTATGCTCATCTATGTTGAAGGCCCCGCCAAGTTCTTCCTGAACTTTATCAGCAATGTACGGATCTTTCAACATATATGCAATCAGCTTTCTTTCTGCGTTATGAAAAGCAGGAAGGAGCTTTTTTTGAACCGATGACTGTCTTTTATGATTAGTATATCTGTTCTTTGGCTCATTATCCTTTGATCCTCTATGACCTCTGATCTGTTGAACTTCTTCCTTTAATGTGTCTAAGGAAAGTTGAAACTCTGAAGATAAATCATTGAGGTAATGCTCTCGTTCAACAGCTCGATCGAGGGATGCGATCTCTTGTAGTACTTTTTCGATATAAGTGATCCGATCTCCTTCTAATTGCAGATTATAATCCCTGCGGAGATAATTCATCATAAACGAAATGTACGTATCACTTGTATCGATAATCTCCCGCTTAAATCTCTCGCCGCCATTCTTCTGTATGAATTCATCCGGGTCCATTGCGTCAGGAACACGCGCGACATAGGTTTGGCTCCCTACATCCTTCGTCAGCTTAGCTGCTTTTACGGCCGCTTCAATTCCAGCCCGGTCCCCATCGTAGCAGATGATAATTTGATCTGCATACTTCTTCAATAAGTTTGCCTGAGAACTTGATAACGAAGTTCCCATAGTACCTACTGCATGATGAATGCCTGCCTGATCTGCGGAAATTACATCTCCAAAGCCTTCGAAAAGAATCACAGATTTCTCTTTTCTTATGGCTGAACGGGCAAGGTCAAAATTATAAAGAAGTCTTCCTTTATGAAACAATTCAGTTTCGGGACTGTTTAAATATTTTGGCTCCTGCTCTCCTAGGGACCTTCCTGCAAAAGCTACGGTCTTCCCAAGATGATTTCTAAGAGGAAAAATAACCCGCCCGCGAAACCTGTCGGCATATTCACCATGATCATTGGTACTGAGCAACCCCGCTTTGACCATTGTTTGGGGATGGTACCCTTTCTTTTCAAGAAAAGTGACAACGAAATCTTTACTGTCAGGAGAATAGCCAATTTGGTATTTCTGAATGGTTTCATCCGTAAATCCACGATTAATTAAGTACTGATAAGCTTCCCGGCCATCCTTGGAATTCTTTAACAGATGGTGGTATAATTTGGTCAGCCACTGATGGGCTTCCAGCATGGATTGAGATTCTTGACTGTGTTTTGCCGGTCCCTCATCTACCATTTGTTCAGGAATGTCAATCCCCGTCTGTTCTGCTAACTGCTTCAAAGCTTGAATAAAGCTGAAGCCTTCCATTTCCATAAGGAAGGTATAGACATTCCCTCCCTTTCCACAACCAAAGCAATGGAAAATCTGTTTATCTTGAGAAACGGAAAAAGAAGGAGTGTTCTCGCCATGGAATGGACAGAGGCCAAAATGGTTTCTCCCTTGTTTTTTCAGATCAACATAATTGCCGATCACCTCAACAATATCTGTTGATTTCCTTATCTCATCTACTTTTTCTTCTGGAATATGTCCAGCCATATGATCACCATACTAATCAATTATTCTCTCTTAAAGGCTAAATCCCTTCATGTACGGACAACAAATGCTCTAATTTTGAGCGAAATTCTTCCCTGTTTTTGTCCGAAAAGGCGGAGGGCCCTTTCCATTTCTTCCTTTGCTTCATTGACTGCTGCCGGATGAACTTCTGGTTCATGATGAGCTCAGCATCATTTTCCTTAACCAGTTTACCTCTTGGTGTCAATACATAAACCCCTTGCCCGGTCATTAGAACACCAAGCGATAAGTCTTGTGTAATTACAATATCACCCGGTTGGACACGGTTAAGGATGAATATATCTACAGATTGAGATCCATCATCAACAAACATCCAGCCAGCCGCTGCTTTTTCAGCACTATAATGATTGACTGTTGCAATAAATTGAGGCTTTAGTTCATAGAGGCTGCATACTTCAATAATTTCACTTTGAACAGGACAACTATCTGCATCAACCCAGACGTTTACATTTGTATTTGACATAGTATCAGTATTTCTACAGTTAGCGGTAGAATCCTCCTAAAAAATGAATGTTTTATTTTTCTGAAAAGTATCGGAGCGTCTTTGGAAGATAAATGAATCTTTGATGAACGATAGACATGTCTTACATAAAGGATTTTTACCACAAATAGATATTATAATACATTCCTCCTGTTTATGCTATGTCTAATTTTACCTAATTTCATTCTTCCCAACAAAAGTCGCGCTTAATCATAGCGCGACTTTCTATAATGTGTACTATTCTTGAACATCCTGGCGCCATTTATTCATGATGACATTTGCTGTTTCTTCTACAGCCTTGTTGGAAACATCTATAACAGGGCAGCCTATCCGCTCTACTATTCGATTAAAATGATCGATTTCCTGCTGAATTCTATCTAGGTTTGCATAACTTGCCTGGTCTCCGAGACCAAGAGATTTTAAACGTTCTTTTCTTATATCGTTAAGCTTATCTGCACTAATTTTCAAGCCAATACACTTTTCAGGATTGACTCGGAAGAGCTCTGACGGGGGCTGCACTTCAGGGACAATTGGAACATTTGCCACTTTCAAACGCTTGTGGGCAAGATACTGTGATAAAGGTGTTTTTGAGGTGCGTGAAACTCCAATAAGGACGATATCTGCTTTTGAAATGCCACGGGGGTCCCGCCCATCATCATAGCGCACAGCAAACTCAATTGCTTCCACACGCTTGAAATAATCTTCATCAAGTTTGTGGACAAGTCCTGGCTCTAAGCGAGGTTTCACTTTCAGGTGACTTTCCATCGCTTCCATCATCGGCCCCATAATATCGACGCACCTGATTCCATGTTTCTCTGCTTCCTGTTTGAGGTGATTTCGGAACTCAGGCACCACCAAAGTAAAGCCGATCATCGCTTGATGTTCCTTCGCTTGTAATACTGCTTCGTTTATGGTTCCCTTATCTTCTACATAGGGAATCCGCTGCAGGTCAAATGGTCCATCATCGAATTGACTGAGACAGGCTTTTACGACAAGTTCAGCTGTTTCCCCGACTGAATCAGATAATACATAGATCAAAGGTTTATCCATGATTCCCTCTCCTCCCCCTCTGTTTCATTTATAGATGCTGGTCACGAGCAAGTTCAACAAGTGCCTTGGTAATATTCGTTTTTGTTAGTCGTCCGATCACTTCTAATCCATCTTCTGTACGATTGACGACTGGAAGGGCATCAATTTGTTTTTCAATTAACTTTTGAGCTGCATCCAATAGTAAATCGTCTTCTTCGCATATCGTTATGTTCGGCATTCTTGTCATAATAATATGCACAGGAATAGAAGACAAATCCTGCGACCCCATACTTGCTCTTAGAAGATCTTTCCTTGATAAAACTCCTACTAAATGGGTTTTATTGTCGATAACGAATAAAGTCCCGACATCTTCAAGAAACATCGTACAAATGGCATCATAGGTGGATACATTCTCTTCTACTAAAATAGGCAGTGACTGATACTCACTGACTTTGAACTTTTTGAGCTTTTCTGTGAAGAGTTCTGAACCTGTTTTACCAGTGAAAAAATAACCTACACGGGGTCTTGCATCCAGAAATCCCGCCATCGTTAAGATGGCCAGGTCTGGACGAAGAGTAGCCCGTGTAAGATCAAGTCTGTCTGCGATATTTTCTCCTGTAATAGGCCCATTATCCTTTACGATTTGTATAATTTGTTCTTGCCGGTTAGAAAGTTCCAATCTTTCACCACCTTGACCGCTAAATGTGTCATACTAATCATCATTATACATCATTTATATGATTGGGTAAAAGGCGGGAAATTTAGAACTGCTGCTTCCACTCGATAGCCGTTAAATCAGCAAATTTATATATATCCACTGAAACACGGTGGAGGAGACCAAGTCTGTTCTGACGAACCTTCTCATCCTCGGCCATCACCATCGTTGCATCAAAGAAATCATGAATAGGTGCAGAAAGCTCAGACAGTGTTTCCAGCGCTTTCTCAGGTTCATCATTGTTTAATTGATGAAGATAAGGTGTATGGATTTTCTGGTAAACCTCGTAAAGTTCAGCCTCTTCCTCATTCTCGAATAGCTTTTCATCCACCTCATCACTATCTGCTTTCTTTGCTAAGTTCAAGACTCGACCCAACGCTTCCTGTACTGGTTTAAAGTCAGGGTCCTGTCTTTTCTCAACTAAGAGCTCAGCTTTTTGAAGCGATATTGGGTAAACACCGATTCCTTGAGCTAATACAGCTTCTACAACATCAGGGTCCACTTGATTTTCCTTTAACAAGTAAGCTGCGCGGACACGGAAGAATTCGTGTAAGTCCCGGCTTACCTCCTCTTCTGAACGGGTAGGTAAATCTAATTCACGGTAGAATTGATGAACAAGATTAATTAAATCCTCGACGGAAATAGACCACTTGTGTGTATTCAAGGTTTGTAGAATACCTAATGCCTGACGCCTTAATCCATATGGGTCCTGAGATCCTGTTGGAATGATACCAATGGATATACTACCAACGATCGTATCTAACTTATCTGCAACACTGACAATAGATCCGATCGTAGATGGCGGAACAGCGCCATTTGCCTGTCTGGGCATATAGTGTTCATTAATAGCAACAGCAACTTCCTCATCTTCGCCAAAGATACGGGCATATTTTTCTCCCATTACTCCTTGAAGCTCTGTAAATTCATCAACCATTTGAGTAACAAGATCGAATTTGCAAATTTCGGCTGCTCGTTTTGCCTTTTGCTTTTGTCCCTCATCCAGTTCTAACCACTCGCTTAATTTACCGCTTATGGCTACAATTCGGTTTACTTTATCTGCTAAAGTACCAAGTTCTTCTTGGTAGACCATACGGGAAAGCTTTTCCATTTTTTGATCAATGCTTCCTTTTTGATCTTCTTCATAGAAGAACTGAGCGTCTTTCAAACGTGCTTTAAGTACTTTCTCATTTCCGCGTGAAACGATATCTAAGTGCTGGTCATCCCCATTGCGCACACCTACAAAATAAGGAAGCAGTTCGCCTTCGCTGGAACGTACAGGGAAGTATCGCTGGTGTTCCTTCATAGATGTAATTAAAGCTTCTTCAGGAACATCTAAAAACTCTTCAGAAAAGGAACCACTGAACACGGTCGGATATTCGACAAGGTGTGTCACCTCATCCAGAAGGTCTTCATCAATAATGAGTTTCCAGCCATTTGATTCCTCCAGTTGTTTCAACTGATTTAGAATCTCCGCTTTTCTTTTTTCTACAGAAGCAAGGACATACTGTTCCGTCATCACGTCCTCATACGTCTCCGCTTGTTCAACTGTAGTTTCAGAACCTAAGAAGCGGTGACCATAAGTTTTCTTGTCTGTACCTACATTTTCAATAGAAAATGGAATTACCTGCTCGCCATACAGTGCAATCATCCAGCGGATTGGACGTACGTAACGCAGGTCTCGATCTCCCCACCGCATATTTTTTGGGAAGGTAAGAGATAGAAAAACACTTCGAAAGTCTTCTAAAAGTTTCGCTGTCGGCTCCCCTTCAATAAATTTATTGACATGAACATATTCTGTTCCTTTAATTTCTTTAAAGTAAATATCATCGACGTCTTTTCCCTGCCCCTTGGAAAATCCAATAGCGGCTTTGGTCCAGTTTCCTTCTTCATCAAGGGCGATCTTTTTAGCAGGGCCTTTCGCTTCTTCTTCAATGTCTGGTTGTTTTTCTTCAACTTTTGTAATCTGTACAGCAAGACGTCTTGGCGTTGCATAACCTTTTATTTCTCCGTAAGGAACGCGGTTATCCTCCAGCCAGCGCAATGTCTTTTCCTTTAACTGGTCCAAAGCACTGTTAATAAAGCGGGCTGGTAATTCTTCTACGCCTAATTCAAACAATACCGTTTTACTCATCGTTACCATCCTCCTTCTTTAACATAGGGAAGCCAAGGCGTTCTCTCTCTTCCACATAGGTTTTTGCAATTTTTCTAGCAAGGTTCCGGACACGTGAAATATATCCTGTTCTTTCGGTGACACTTATTACTCCTTTAGCGTCCAAGAGGTTAAATGTATGGGAACATTTAAGAACATAGTCATAAGCCGGGAACACCAGCCCCTGCTCCATAATCCGTTGAGCTTCTTTTTCATAAGTTGAGAATAAATCGAAAAGCATCTGCTCATCAGAAGCCTCAAATGTGTAGACAGAATGTTCATACTCAGGCTGTGTAAAAATATCTCCAACAGTCACACCGTTCGTCCATTCCAAATCAAAAACGTTTTCCTTGTCCTGAATATAGGAAGCAAGTCGTTCCAGCCCGTAAGTGATTTCAGCCGAAACGGGGCGAGCTTCTAACCCACCAATTTGCTGGAAATAAGTGAACTGAGTGATCTCCATGCCGTCCAACCATACTTCCCAGCCTAAACCAGCAGCTCCTAAAGTAGGGTTTTCCCAGTTATCTTCAACAAAACGAATGTCATGCTTTGCAGGGTCAATTCCCAGCGCACGAAGGGAATCTAAATACAATTCCTGGATGTTATCCGGGGAAGGTTTCATAATCACTTGAAACTGGTGATGCTGATATAGACGGTTTGGGTTCTTACCGTAACGTCCATCCGCAGGGCGGCGGGACGGCTCGACATAAGCCACATTCCACGGTTCCGGCCCTAAGCTTCGAAGCAGCGTCATAGGGGACATCGTACCTGCCCCTTTTTCTGTATCATAAGCCTGCATAAGCAAACATCCTTGATTGGACCAATGATTCTGCAGTGTTAAAATCATTTCTTGAATATTCATAATTTCCCTCCTAAATAATATAAAAAAACCCCGTCCCTACGTCTGGTCACAGACATAGGGACGGGGTCTCCGCGGTTCCACCCTAATTGCTTTCTATCTTAAAGAAAGCCACTTTAAGTCGTTGCTCCAGAATGCCTTCACTGATCCATTAACACTTGTCTTTCACCATCACAAGCTCGCTATAGAAAACGGGGTTCAGCTACTACTTTCCTTCTTTACAACACGTTATTTTGTAATAGAATCATACTCTAATCCACGCATGTATGTCAAACATCAATCGGAAAATAAATCAAGCTGCTTCAGGAACTTTTTCGATTTTATAAAATAGCCACCGTAGCGTTCATAATATTCATCCATTATTTTCCTAAGCAGTTGCTTATTTTCATCTTTCATAGTTATCTGGCCAAGCCGCTTTACATCCATATGTAGAAAAACCCTTAATAATTTAGGCAGAGGATCCGGCAGTCCATAAGCTTCCGGGTCGCGGTGTTTACAACGGTAACACAGCAGACCTCCTTCCACCATAGAAAAAGAAAAGGGCCCTTCTGGATTACCACAATGCAGACAATGATCAACCACTGGAGCAAATCCTGCTTTGCGGTACATTTTAAGTTCATACATTAACGTGAGAATGTTCGGGTCTTTCCCTTCATTCATCCACAGAAACGTTTGGAGCAGCTGTTCAAAAAGAAATGGATCCGGCTGTTTTTCATCAATGAGCTTATCGGTCAGTTCTGCAATGTAGGAGGCATATGCTGTCTTAACAATATCCTCCCGTATGGACCTCAGAGAAGAGATCATCTCCCCTTGACTCATTGATGCCAGGCCGGATCCTGATTGAATGAGGAATGTGCCGTGGATAAACGGTTGGGTAATCGATGACATACGGCTTTTCGGCTTCTTAGCGCCTCGGGCCATTACGCCAATTTTCCCTTTTTCTCTTGTCATCATTGTTACAATTTTGTGGGTCTCCCCATAATTATTTGTTCGAATGACAAGACCTTCCACTTTGTCCATCAAATGGCTCACCTGCTCTAATTACGGATTAAGATCATCCGTAGATATTGGTTCAGGAGAGGAAGCGAATGGATCCTGAGACTGTTGTTGATCTTGAGACTCCAACTCTTTCATTAACAAATAAGTTTCCACACTTCCTGTCTGGCTGAAAACATTCCATGAAAGCTTGTCGCGCACAAGAAACACCGCCTTTCTTATATTCGCTATATGAGTATACAATTTTAGAATGCTTCCTCTTCCTGAAATCATAAGGCTTAATTTTTTCCAACCCTTAATATTCGTCTTCCCTGTAACCAAAATCACTTAACTGGATCTGCTTATTTCTCCAGTCTTTTTGTACTTTCACCCATAATTCTAAAAACACTTTACTTCCAAGAAGGGATTCTATATCCTTTCTCGCCCGTTTCCCAACTTCCTTCAGCATACTTCCCTGTTTACCAATGATGATGCCTTTTTGGGATTTCCGTTCTACAATAATGGCTGCCTGGATATAAACCGCGTTAGAATTTTCCCTGGGCTGGATTCCTTCGATAACAACAGCAATAGAGTGTGGGATTTCTTCACGCGTCAAATGCAATACTTTTTCGCGGATAAATTCACTAATTACAAACCGCTCAGGGTGATCAGTAATCTGATCTTCCGGATAAAATTGCGGTCCCTCAGGTAAATGGTTTTTTAAAACACTAATTAAGTGATTGACATTATTTCCTTCAAGTGCAGAAATTGGAATAATCCCTTCAAAATCCAGCATCTCCTTATATTGATCAATCAGCGGCAGAAGATCATCCGGATGGACTCTGTCAATTTTATTAATGATTAGAAAAACTGGTTGTTCCACACGCTGAAGACGATCGATAATGAACTGGTCTCCCCGCCCATATCCTTCCTCCGCATTAATCATAAAAAGAACGGCGTCTACTTCATTTAAGGTGTTTTCAGCTACATTCACCATATAATCGCCAAGTTTATGCTTAGGTTTATGAATACCAGGGGTGTCAATAAAGATAATTTGAGATTCCTTATCTGTCATAACTCCCTGTATTTTATTTCTTGTTGTTTGTGGCTTATCACTCATAATGGCAATTTTTTCGCCGATGACACGATTCATAAACGTAGATTTACCTACATTAGGACGACCGACAATTGTCACGAAGCCAGATTTAAAGTTCTCTGTCATAGTTGTTCCTCCAATGATTACCTGAAAGGTGTTTCTTATTTCATTCTACTATATATCCTGGTGCGTTTCATTCCACTTACAAAAAAGATAAAATTTTCGGCAGGAAGATTATTGCTCCTGTAAACACTGAACCAATGCTTACAACAAGAACAGCTCCAGCAGAGATATCCTTCACAGCCCCTGCAACAGGGTGTTGTTCTGGAGCAAGATAATCCAATAATTTTTCAACAATCGTATTTATCATTTCCAACGCCAGGACAAGGGAAATCGTAATAATAAGTACAGCCCACTCAACAGCCGACAGCCCTAAGATAACAGCGGCTAAAAGAACGAGGACTGCTGCCGAAAGATGAATTCGAAAATTCCGCTCTGTTTTCCATACAATGGTCAATCCATTCCAGGCGTACCGGAAGCCGATGGACTTTTTTTTCTTACGAACGCTGGAGTCCGAATTCATTGAGAATATCCTCTTGACGACCGAACATGGCTTTCTCGTCTTCTTCATTCATATGATCATAGCCAAGCAGATGTAAAAAGCCATGAAGAGCAAGAAATCCAAATTCTCTTTCTAAAGAGTGCTTATATTCTTCTGCCTGTTCTTTAGCCTTATCGACAGAAATAACGATATCTCCAAGCATGAGAGGCATATTTTCATCCAATACGTTCATCTCTCCTTCGCCCATTTCCTGCATAGCAAAAGAAATTACATCTGTTGGCTGGTCTTTCTGGCGGTAGTTTCGGTTAATTTCCTGGATCTCTTTGTTATCCACGAAGCTTACAGAAACTTCAGCATCTCCAGTAATGCCTTCTTTTTCACCTGCGAAGCGAAGGATACGTTGTATCATATCTACAAAAGCTTCATCTACCGAATTGGTTTCATCATGGAAATCTATTGTAATCATAATAATGCCTCCCTAAGTATTGCGTTCTATATCGCATGTACCAACTTACTTATATTCATAAACATTTTGCCCTCACCTGGTAACATGGCTTAAGTTAAGAGTAGTCTTCCACATAAGGCCAGTACTCTTCCGCTTTATTGCTTTAATGAATGATCAAGCAGACAGTATACAACCTGCATTTTTTAGAGAAGAACACTTCAAGCCATCCGAACTCCCTGTGACATCAGGAAGGCGGGAATACAGCTGCAATGATCAACGATTAAGCGCTCCCTATCCGATTATTTCTTGTTTAAGCCTTTCACAAAGTGGGTCCTTTCATGCTCCTGTTCTACAGAGACCACGTCTTAAAATGCTGTCAGTTTGAGTATATACAATCGAAGGACGAAGCGCAAAAAAGCTACGTTCCTCATCTCAATTTTAATTACTGAATAAAGTGGAGTTTATGGATTTTTATATTCCTATAAATACCCTTACTTTACGATATCTTTGTGTTCATAGTTAAACCCTGATCATTTAATCCTTGCAGACACATAAAATAAGACCCACAGAATGGGTCTTACTGAGGGTCTTTGTCATAAGCATCGATAATTCGTTGAACTAGAGGGTGTCTAACTACGTCAGTTTGATCTAAATGAATAAATTCAGATCCTTTCACCTTAGATAGTCTTTCCTCCGCTACACGCAGACCTGACTTAACTCCTTTTGGCAGATCTACTTGTGTAATGTCTCCAGTAATAATCATCTTTGAACCAAACCCTAAACGGGTCAGAAACATCTTCATTTGTTCAGGGGTCGTATTTTGGGCCTCATCCAGAATAGCAAAGGCGTCATCTAATGTACGTCCTCTCATATAAGCAAGAGGGGCAATTTCAATGGTCCCTCTGTCAATGAGTCGGGCTGTATGTTCTGCACCAAACACGTCATGCAGCGAATCATATAGCGGACGTAAATAAGGATCTACCTTTTCTTTCAAATCACCCGGTAGAAACCCTAGACTCTCTCCTGCTTCAACAGCTGGGCGGGTAAGAATAATTCGTTTAACGTCACCATTCTTCAACGCATTTACTGCCATAATAACAGCGAGGTATGTCTTTCCGGTGCCGGCTGGACCAATCCCAAAAACTAAGTCGTTATTTTTTATGGCAGCTACATAATTTCGTTGACCGAGTGTTTTAACACGAATGGATTTACCTTTGGAGTTTTTTGTTATTTCATCTTCAAATAAAGCTTCAAATTGATTGATTTTCCCTTTTTTAGCTAACTCTACAGCATACACGATGTCCCTTTCGGTAATCGTCAGGCCCTTGCGGATAATAGCAAGCACACTGAGCAGGATATCTTCTGCTAACTGAACATGTTCTGCCTGGCCGGAAATACGCACTTGTTCTCCGCGGGAAATGATGGTGACCTGTAATTTTTCCTCAATTTGTTTGAGATTACGATCTTCTGTGCCGAATAAGGCTAAAGCTTCTGTTGTGTTATCTAATTGAATGTCCATCGTTTTTAAATCTGCTGGCATACTCAATCTCCTTGGCTAAAATACTTGGTTTCTGCTATATTTTCATAAACTTTGTACAATAGGATTAATTTTACTTTACCATTCTCCTCATCAAGGTGCAAAACTTTTTCTTCCTTGATTTCCGCCTCTTGATCCAACTCCTGGATCAGACTGTTCCGAGCGGAAGTAAGCCCCAGCTCTTTAATCTCTTTTTTTGAGGATTCGTAAGCTTTAGGGTCGATGGAATAGTAATTCACCGTTTTCATATAGACGGGGCTCTGAACCCCGAAAACACTCCATTTAGAATCATGTTGCTCTTCCCTGACTCCTTCTTCTTCAGCGCGCCACCATCCCCAAACGGGGAAATGGACCTTTCCCACCTGTATTTGATACTCTTTCTCCATCGTACCATCTGTTAAAATGAGCACCTGTTTCATAGGAAGTGTCTGCTCTACCCTATACCATGTTTCTGCAATCACTTCCCCTTCTGAATGAACAAACGACTCTCCCTCTTCTACAAGCTGTCCTGTAGCAAGTACCTGCCCTTTTTTCACAACATCATGAACAGAGACAACTGGTCGTCCTTTTTTAATGAACGTTTCCACGACCATTCCTTTCTTGGCAGCCACTAAATTAGAAGGACGGTCGTTGACATCTGTATCATACCTGGTCTTTTCCACTCCATAGAGATGGTAGCTTGTCCCTTGCTTTTTCACACCAATCCACAATAAATCCGGGATGTCATCAAGAAGGTTCTGCTGAATTTCATTCGGATCTTTCATCCCTATTGTTAGTTTTCCAGGGGACACACCATAACTATTCAATTTACTTTCCACATCCGCCTCCAACTCGGGTGTCAGCCCCTCCACTTTAATTGACCATAAGGTATTGGCTAATAGGAATATGACAGCTACAGCCGCTAAAAAAGCCACTAATAACGATACCCTTTTCAATAGATGCTGAAAGATAAACGGAATCCCTTTCCCATCTTTAATGGATAGTCTGCATCGATATTTTTTCCTCAAACGTCTGAGTATCGCCCAATCTTTAAGACGGATAGTGAAAACCACTTTATTATTGTCCACTCTTTTTAAATTCGAAATGTGGCATCCATGTCTGGTACAGGCTTGAAGAAAAGGTTCAATTAATGTACCTTCCGCCTCTACGGTCATGATTCCTTGCAGGAAATCATGCTGGTTTCTCATGTGCTCCCCCCTTTAGAATCAGGAAAGAACTCCACAGATTTCAACTCACCCTCTAAAAGGAGTTCTTCTTTCAGCATCATCTTAACGCCTAAGTCTTTACCGAGGATTCTCACTTGACCTTTCTTATATTGGATTCTTACTTCTGTATCTGAAAAGTGTAGGAGGCCCGTGTGATTTTCTATGTACACGTGGATGGATCCTATGGTTGTAATTCTGGGTAAATCCAACATAACGTCGGATGGCAGATCAAAGTAACGACCAATCCAAGCACGAATCTGCTGTTGCCATTTTGACATGCGACGCCCCCCCTTCTTTTCATTTATACGAAAAACGCACGAATTGTATCACTACAATTCGTGCGTTTCCCTATCTTTTTCGAGGATGAGTGCTGTGAGGCTTATGAGCTCGGGGTGGCCCTAACACCTCTCGCATTAAAATTCCTTCAGCCAGACGCTTTTTATCCCATTTTTTTGCACTTTCAATAAGCGGCCCGTCTATAGAAAGTTGACGAGGAGTATCCTTGGCATACTTCTTATTCCGATTCCCATGAGATTGAGGGGCTTCATCAATCTTGTCATAAGAATAGGCTTGAATAGGATCCGCTTCCTGAGCACCTCCGGAAAGTTCATCCATCCGCTTTTTCTTTTCTTCATAGTACTCATTTAGCCGCTCTTCCCCTGTTTTCATCCTTGGTTCTTCCGGTTTTTCTATTGACCGGGGACCACTCGGATAAGATGAGGGGGAGGGGGCGTTATTTTTTTCCCGTTTTTGTTTAGTTTCCTTTTCTTTCGTCATCCCGCTGAACCAGCTGACAATACCGCCAATGACTGCCGCGAGAATAAGAAAGTTACTGAAAATAAGTTCAAGAAGATCTCCCATGCAAATTCTCCTTTTAAGTGATCAAGGATTAACTGTCTTCTTCGCCTTCTTCATCAGACATCTTACCTAAAGTGTTTCTCATATCTGTATCGGCATTAATGTTCTGATAGTTCATATAATCCATGACCCCCATTTTCCCGGATCGTAATGCTTCGGCAAGGGCTTGAGGAACTTGAGCTTCTGCTTCCACAACTTTCGCCTGCATTTCTTGTACGCGGGCCCGCATTTCCTGTTCTTGGGCAATCGCCATAGCCCGGCGTTCTTCAGCTTTCGCCTGAGCGATATTCTTATCTGCTTCAGCCTGGTCTGTTTGAAGAATAGCGCCGATATTCTTACCAATATCAATGTCCGCGATATCTATGGATAAAATCTCAAACGCTGTCCCGGCATCTAATCCTTTCCCTAAGACGTTTTGTGAAATACGATCAGGATTTTCCAAAACTTTATTATGATTTTCACTAGAACCGATGGTAGATACAATTCCCTCACCTACACGGGCAATGACAGTATCTTCGCCGGCACCACCGACAAGACGATCGATGTTTGCTCTTACAGTAATACGCGCTTTCGCTTTAACTTCAATGCCATCCATTGCAACACCCGCAATAAATGGCGTTTCAATTACCTTTGGATTAACACTCATCTGTACAGCTTCGAGAACGTCACGTCCAGCCAGATCAATGGCTGCACAGCGCTCAAAGCTTAACTCGATGTTTGCACGTTGTGCAGCGATGAGAGCATTCACTACACGGTCTACATTTCCTCCTGCAAGGTAATGGCTTTCCAATTGATTGGTATTTACATTAACGCCTGCTTTATGAGCTTTAATTAAAGGATTAATGACGCGGGAAGGGATAACACGTCTTAACCGCATCCCAACTAATGTAAAGATATTAATTTTCACTCCGGCTGCCAAGGCACTGATCCAGAGCATGACCGGGATAAATGTGAACAATACAGCTATTACAATAATAATGACACCAATAATTATTATCGGCATGAGTTCTTGAAGGGTCATTCTGTTTCCTCCTCTAATTCATCTTTTTTTAATTCTCGAACAACAATACGAGAACCTTCTGTTTTCATTATTTTCACGTGCTTATTAACTGGTACAAATCCGCCTTCAGTTACTACATCCAAACGTTCGCCGTCAAAATCTGCGGTACCCGACGGCCTGAGAGGTGTCAACGACTTACCCTCTAAACCAATTAGATCAAGTCGGTTAACCGAAGATACATATCCTTTTTCCGCGGAAGTCGAGTCATTAAGAATGACATGACGGAAGAACCCTCTTTCCAAGCCCATCGTTTTGAAAAGAATCACCGATACGACAATGGTCACCAGTAAAGCAATTCCTAAACTCATAGCCATATGCCCCATATCCGCTGAAGATAACATGAGTGAAGATACAATGGCGATGATACCGGCAATACCAGCAATCCCGCCCGGAAGGAAAAACTCAGCAATTACAAGTCCTATGCCGAGAACCAGCAGGATGATAGCTTCGTAACCAGCAAGTCCTGCGACAATATGTCCGTAAAAGAAAAGGACAAGTGCAAGGACCCCCATGGTGCCTGGAATACCAAATCCAGGGGAATAAAGCTCAACAACAAGCCCTAGACTTGCGACCGATAATAATATCGGTATAACCACAGGATCTGTTAAGAACCGCGCAATATTTTCTGAAAGTGTCGGGTTCTGTTCAACAATTTCTGCATCAGATAATTGAAGCTCATTCAACAATTCGTTACGATCATCAACAATTCCTTCTGCATACCCGACTTCCAGCGCTTCTTTTGGACCCAGCGTTAAAAACTCCCCTTCTGCTGCTCCGTATTCTGGAAGGTCAATGCTGCTGTCTGCCATAGCTCTCGCATAAAGGGGGTCACGCCCATTTGCTTCTGCAGCGGCCACCATAGAGGAGATCCAGGCTGATTGGGCTTTTTTGTCTGCTGCCGTTCCATCTGAATTAATGACTCCGGATGCCCCCATTGTGGCTTGAGGTTTCATATAAATCTCATCTGCATTTAAAGCAATGTAGGAACCAGCCGAATAAGCCCTGTTCGTAACAAAAGCGCTATTTGGAATATCAAGTCCTTGAAAAATTTCCCCTATCTCCCCTGCCGCATCGACACGGCCTCCAGGTGTATCCACTTCAAATATGATATGATCCACACCACTTTCCCTGGCTTCTTTTGTCGTGCGCTTTAAGAAAGCGGCCATTCCTCTTTCAACTGTATTTTCGACCGGAATAACATAGACAGTGTCTCCTTCACCATCTGCGTGGGTTTTATCGGAAAGATCGAAAAAGAATAGACCCCCGGCTATAAAGATGAGTGAGACCCATAAAAATATACGCCAAGAACGTTTCATCCACCTTTCACCTCCCTATGTGTAGCTTCCCCATCGAATAGTACGTATACGACCAGACATGCTGAATGGTTTCAAAAAAATAAAAGTTTATTCCAAGAAGAATCCATCTTTCATTGGATGGAGGCCTCTTGAATCTTGATGACTCCCTTATTAAGGCACATAAGCAGCTATCAGGTTTTCTATTTCTCGTCATCATGGAAAGGAACGTACCCAGGATATCAGACATATAAAAAGACCTCTCTTTACAGAGAGGCCTTTATATTTAAGATAGTTGGTGAAGAACGAGCTTATTGACCTTGGATCCGTCGGCCCTGCCTTTTACTTTAGGCATGACGGCACTCATGACTTTACCCATATCACTCTTAGAAGTAGCACCTACTTCTTCGACCGTTTCTTGAACGATCTGCTTGAGTTCTTCATCTGTCAGCTGTTTCGGCATATATACTTGTAAAATTTCTATTTCACGCTCGAGTCCTTCTACAAGATCTTCACGTCCAGCTTCTTTGAATTCATGGAGGGAATCATTTCTCTGCTTTACCTCTCGGGATAAAACAGTCAATTCTTCTTCTTCAGATAATGAGTCTTTCCCCAGTTTAATGGCTTCATTCTGCAATGAAGCTCTGACCATACGGATCGTGGATAATTTTTCTTTATCCCGAGCCTTCATGGCAGTTTTCATATCCTGAGTCAGACGGTCTGTTATTGTCATCTCTTCAACACCCTCTTAGATTACTTACGCTTTCTAGCCGCCTCAGACTTTTTCTTACGGCGTACGCTAGGCTTATCGTAATATTCACGTTTACGATATTCCGCTAATGTACCACTTTTTGATACATCACGCTTAAAGCGACGAAGAGCATCTTCAAGAGACTCGTTTTTACGAACGCGAGTTGTTTTTGACATGCTAATTTCCCTCCCTCCGAAGCAAACAAAACTGTTTCTCTTGTATGGGAACCCCCCATACCTTTGATAATTATATTATATGCATCTCAGTTGGTCAACTTTTTTTGTAGAGAATAGTTATTCAAATTAAAGATTTCTATTTAGGTAGCCAGTCAGGCTTGGAGAACTTGATGGATCATGAAGCTTTAGTTTCAAATACCTTTCATTATCAGACCGGATGTCCGTTACATTTATTGCCTTGATAATAAAAGATTTGCGACATTTACTTATTATACGTTTGAGGAAAGCATGTCAGGGAATTATTACAAGACTTTTTTTATTTTATTCGAAACTATTCAGCTTTCTATTGGTGGACACCTTACTTGTGGCATGAAAATCTTGAAAAAAAGCATATCTGCTAATTAGGAGATAAAAAAACCTGCCTGAGCGGCAGGTTTTTTTTAATAATCGGATGTGCCCTGTTCACCATTCACAATAGCAATACCTGAGCTTGCACCAATACGTGTCGCGCCAGCTTCAATCATAGCTTTCGCGCCTTCATAGTCACGAACGCCTCCAGAAGCTTTCACGCCCATATCAGGGCCTACAGTTTTGCGCATAAGGCTGATGTCTTCAACTGTAGCACCGCCGCCAGAGAAGCCGGTAGAAGTTTTAACATAGTCAGCACCTGCAGCTTTTGCTAGTTCACAAGCCGTTACTTTTTCATCTTCTGTCAGTAAAGAAGTTTCAATAATAACCTTAACAATTGCTTTACCTTCAGCTTCACGGACAACAGCTTCGATGTCCTGCTGAACCAGCTCTTTATTGCCGGATTTAAGCTCACCAATGTTGATTACCATGTCAACTTCAGCTGCACCCTTTTCAATGGCCTGTTTTGTTTCAAAGGATTTCGTTTCTTTTGTAGTCGCTCCCAATGGGAAGCCAATAACCGTACAAACTTTCACATCTGTTCCTTCAAGAAGTTCTGCGCAGTAAGATACCCAATGAGGATTGACACAAACGGAAGCAAAGCCATTTTCTTTAGCTTCTTCACAAATTTGTGTTATTTTCTCTTTCAGTGTATCCGGCTTCAATTGTGTATGATCAATCATCTTTGCTAGATTTTGTTCCATTATTTAAACGCTCCTTTATATATATGAGTTGTACGTACATCTCCTACATCATAGCATGAAAGCGATTATAATGCGAATCAGGAAAAACGCTGTTCAGACTCTTCCAGTGCATAGGAAATACTGGATAGAAAGTATAAGGGAGCGGTTTCCATCCGGAGAATCCTTGGACCTAATCGAACTGAAAGAAAACCTTGGTCCATTAATTCGTTTACTTCCCTTTCAGAGAAGCCTCCCTCAGGTCCAAATACAACCAATACAGATCCTCCCGATTGAACATCATCAAGAGCCTTACGTAAAGATTGATGACCTTCTTTTCTTGCTTCATCTGCATAGGCAAATAAACACAAGTCATAGGAATTTTTCACTGATAAAAGTTCCTGAAGCGAGTGTAAACCTAATACTTCAGGTACAATAGTACGTTCCGACTGCTCGCTCGCTTCTTTAGCAATTTTCTTCAACCGTTGAACTTTCTTTGGGGCTTTTTTGTTATCCCATTTTGCGACTGAACGATCGGCTTGATAAGGGATAAATGCAGAGGCACCAAGTTCTGTCCCTTTTTGAACGACCTGTTCCAGCTTATCCCCTTTACCTAGACCTGCCACAATAGTTACATGAACAGGAAGCTCACGCTGTTCATCTATCCACTGGGTAATTGTACATATAACACATTCATTATCCATACTTGTTATTGTACATAGGGCGGGCCCCTCTTTTGGGTGGATAGCTATTAATTCATCTCCAGGAGACATCCTCATGACTCTTGAGACATGATGGACATCATCTCCATAAATCGTAACCTTTTCAGCATTCCAAAAGTTTTCCTGTACAAAATATCTCTGCATACACTCTCACTCCGGTTTTTTCGCTATAATGCTGATCCAGTCTTCCATCTTATTCGTTTCCACTATTTCAAAACCTGATTCAACCAGCCGGTCCCGAACCATATCCTTGCGGCCTGAGATAATCCCGCATGTAATAAAATATCCGCCGGGTTTAACGACTCGGAAGGCATCGTCAGTAAACTTCACAATAATTTCTGCAAGAATATTAGAAACAATCAAGTCTGCTTCCCAATTGACACCATCTAAAAGGTCATTCAGCTTAGCAGTGACTTTGTCTTCCACGCCATTTAATGCTGCATTATTTTTCGTACTGGAAACAGCAACATCATCAAGATCAAATGCATGGACATGTTCAGCACCTAAGAGGACTGAAGCAACACTTAATATCCCTGAGCCGGCTCCAACATCCACAACCCGGTCGCCTTCAGCCATATACTGTTCAAGCGCTTGAATACTGAGAACGGTTGTTGGATGGGTTCCAGTACCGAAAGCCATTCCAGGATCCATCTCAATGATAATTTCGTCGCTTGATACAGGAGTATACTCTTCCCATGTAGGAATAATAGTAATCTTTTCAGAGATTTTGACAGGCTTGTAATATTTTTTCCACGCTGTGGCCCAATCTTCTTCCTTAATTTCTTGAATGGTCACTTTATTGTGCCCAATATCTATTCCAAAATCTGTCAAATTACTAACGGTTTGTTTAATTCCATCGACGGTCTCTCCGAGAAAACTATTCATAGGTAAATAAGCCTTTACATAGACGCCTTCAGATGGATAGTCATCAGGATTTAATTCATAAATTTCTCCAAGCTTCGTCTCTTTTCTATTCATATCTGAAGGATCTTCAATAACGACTCCACTTGCTCCTGATTCATGGAGAATATTGGAGACCGGTTCTACTGCTTCAGTTGTTGTATGGATACACACTTCAGACCATTTCACTATGATCCACCCTTTTCATTTATTTTTTCTATGGATACTACCTGAACTGGGATGTTCTTCCCTCTCAGAAAAAAATGCCTGTACGTTGGAATGGGAAATTCAGTCCGAAAAACCCTGCAAACCAATTCGTACAGACACTAGTTTTCACACCTTAGCTGTCGCCTTTAAACGCACGTTTCATACGTTCAAAAAAGTTGCCATGTTGTTCATCTGTCGCTTCATTACCGCTGATATCGTTAAACTCACGCAGCAGTTCTTTCTGTCTTTCTGTCAAATTCTTAGGCGTGATCACTTTCATCTTAACGTGCTGATCTCCCTGGCCGCGGCCATGGACATTCGGCGCACCTTTTTCTTTCAGACGGAATGTCTTTCCTGTCTGCGTACCTGCCGGCACTTTTAATTTCACATTGCCGTGTACCGTCGGAACTTCAATTTCGTCACCAAGAGCCGCCTGTGTAAATGTAAGAGGGATTTCACAGAAAATATGATCTCCTTCGCGCTGGAAGAATTCATGAGGCTGAACACGGATGACTACAAAAAGATCTCCAGCCGGACCGCCGTTGGCACCTTCTTCTCCCTTTCCTTGCACGCGGATTTGTTGACCATCGTCAATCCCTGCAGGAATATCCAAGTGGATTTTCTTACGTGTATTTACACGACCATCTCCACCACAGGTGTTACATTTATCTTTAATAATTTTCCCGCTTCCTTGGCAGTGATGGCAGACACGACGGTTTACTACGCGACCAAACGGCGTGTTCTGCTCTTCGTTCACTTGTCCAGTTCCCTGACAGTGAGAACATGTTTCCGGTGTCGTTCCTGGTTTAGCCCCAGATCCGTCACACGTATCGCACTCTTCTTCGGTTGGAATCTCTATATCGGTAGATTTCCCGAAAATAGACTCTTCAAATTGCAGGGTCATTGTATATTGAAGGTCTGCCCCTTTACGTGGAGCATTAGGGTCACGGCGCCTGCCGCCCCCACCGAAGAACATATCGAAAATATCACCAAAACCGCCAAAGTCTTGAGCACCACCACCAAAGCCGCCGAAGCCGCCCTGATTTGGACCGGCATGTCCAAACTGGTCGTACTGTGCACGTTTTTGTTGGTCACTTAAAGTTTCATACGCTTCTTTTGCCTCTTTAAATTTTTCAGAAGCATTCTCTTCTTCGCTGACGTCTGGATGATACTTACGCGCCAGCTTACGGTAAGCTTTTTTAATTTCATCTTTTGAAGCATCCTTGGATAGTCCAAGGACTTCATAATAGTCACGTTTACTCACTTGTTGATCACTCTCCCGGGCGCTATTCCATAAGGTATATATTAACACTGAAGATAAGGGCAGGCAAATAGTCTTTTACTATGGTTCTGCCTGTGCTGCATCATGAAAAAAGTCAAAGTCAAGAAGATCCTGACTTTGACTTTTTTTCTAACCTATCTTACTTCTTGTTTTCGTCTTCGTTGACTTCTTCATAGTCAGCATCTACGACATCTTCTTCTGCACCGCCGTCTTGACCTTGTTGAGCTTCAGCCTGTGCCTGCGCCTGCTCGTAAAGTTTCACAGAAAGAGCCTGTACTTGTTCTTGAAGGGCTTCTTTCTTCTCTTTAATCGCATCAAGGTCTTCTCCTTCTAGTGCTGTTTGAAGTTCTTCTTTTGCTGTTTCAGCTTTTTGCTTTTCATCTTCACTTACTTGTTCGCCAAGATCTTTAATTGTCTTGTCTGTTGTAAAGATAAGCTGATCAGCTTCGTTGCGTAGTTCAATTGCTTCACGCTTCTTCTTGTCTTCTTCAGCATTCTCTTCAGCTTGACGTACCATTTCTTCAACTTCCTCATCAGATAAACCGGAAGAAGATTTAATAGTAATCGACTGCTCTTTGTTTGTACCCATATCTTTCGCACGAACATTGACGATTCCGTTCGCATCAATATCGAAGCTTACTTCGATTTGAGGAACACCACGTGGTGCTGGAGGAATATCCGTCAGTTGGAAACGACCCAGTGTTTTGTTGTCCTGTGCCATTTCACGCTCACCTTGAAGGACATGGATATCTACAGCTGTCTGGTTATCAGCAGCAGTAGAGAACACTTGAGAGTGACTAGTTGGGATTGTTGTGTTACGCTCGATCAATTTAGTTGTTACGCCGCCCATAGTTTCGATACCAAGAGAAAGCGGTGTAACGTCAAGAAGCACAACGTCTTTGACATCGCCTTGAAGTACGCCACCTTGAATAGAAGCACCCAGCGCTACTACTTCATCTGGGTTAACGCCCTTAGAAGGTTCTTTACCTACTTCTTTCTTAATCGCTTCTTGTACAGCAGGAATACGTGTAGAACCACCGACAAGAATTACTTTGTGGATGTCACTTGCACTCATATTTGCGTCTTTAAGAGCTTGACGTGTTGGTTTCATAGAACGCTCAACCAAGTCAGATGCAAGTTCTTCAAATTTCGCACGAGTCAAGTTCATTTCTAAGTGAAGCGGTCCTGCTTCACCGGCTGTGATGAATGGAAGAGAAATTTGTGTTTGAGCTACACCAGAAAGATCTTTTTTCGCTTTTTCAGCGGCATCTTTCAAGCGCTGCTTCGCCATTTTATCCTGGGATAAATCAATGCCGTTTTCTTTTTTGAATTCAGCTACCATATGGTCGATAATGACTTGGTCAAAGTCGTCCCCGCCTAAGCGGTTGTCACCAGCAGTGGAGATAACTTCGAAAGTTCCATCTCCGATTTCAAGGATGGATACGTCAAATGTACCACCACCAAGGTCATAGACAAGAATAGTTTGATCTTGGTCTTCTTTGTCAATACCGTAAGCTAGAGCTGCTGCTGTCGGCTCGTTAATGATACGCTCTACTTCAAGACCTGCAATTTTACCTGCATCTTTTGTAGCCTGACGTTCAGCATCGTTAAAGTAAGCTGGAACAGTAATGATCGCCTTATCTACTGTTTCACCCAGGTAATCTTCAGCATAACCCTTGATATATTGAAGGATAATTGCAGAAACTTCCTGAGGTGTGTACTCTTTGCCTTCTACTTCAACTTTATGGTCTGTACCCATGTAACGTTTAATAGAAAGGATCGTGTTAGGGTTTGTGATCGCCTGACGTTTAGCAACCTCCCCTACCTGACGTTCTCCATTTTTAAACGCAACAGCAGATGGAGTTGTACGGTTACCTTCCGGATTCGGGATAACTTTCGCTTCTCCACCTTCCATAACTGCTACACAAGAGTTAGTTGTACCTAAGTCAATACCAATGATTTTACCCATAGTTAAATGTCCTCCTTTACGTACTCACACATCTTATTATTGATTTACTTTTACCATTGATGGTCGGATAACTCTGTCTTTCAAGCGATACCCTTTTTGAAGCTCTTCAACCACGACATTTGATTCGTAGTTTTCATCTTCCACCTGCATAATTGCCTGGTGAAGATGGGGATCAAATTCTTCCCCCTGAGCCGGGATTTCTTCCACTCCCTCTTTCTCAAGAGCAGTTTTGAATTGGTCATAGACCATCTTCATGCCATTGGCAAAGTTTTGAGCAGATTCACCATCTACTTCAACTTGTAATGCTCTCTCGAAATTATCCAAAGCAGGAATTAACTCTTCCACAAGACTTTGGGATCTATATTTCCGATCCGCTTCTTTTTCCTTTTGAGTGCGGCGACGAAAATTATCATAGTCCGCTTGGAGACGAAGCAATCGATTGTTGATTTCTTCCTTTTCGCTGCGGAGCTGCTCTAGCTCATCTGAACCAGACTCTTCCACAACTTCTTGTTGAGTCTCTTCTGCTTCTGTCTGTTCATCTTTTTCATCAATGATCTCTTGTTTGTTCTCTTCCACGACTTCCACCTCCTACTTTCCATTACACCGTTACTGACTATAACATGAATAGATATCCTGAAAAAGCAATAGACAAAAAGAAGGGATGGGAAAAGTCCCCCATCTTCTTTTTTCTCAAGCTGATTTAATACCAGCCACGGAATGTATTTGTCATATGCTTGGATAATACATTCATTAATGAAAACATTCGATTATACTCCATGCGCGTAGGGCCTAACAAGGCTATGGTGCCCACCTGATCATTACCTAGATGGTAACTGGCAGTAATAAGACTGCAGTTTTGCATAGCATCGAATGGATTTTCCTGACCGATTTTCACTTGAATCCCTTCCTGCCCGGATCGAAGCAGATCGGCCATTGCATTCTCTTGCTCAATCGTGGAATACAAAGACCGGACTTTATCAAGGTCTCTGAATTCAGGCTGCATGAGAATGTTGGTTTTTCCGCCAATGTAAAGTTTGGTCGGATGGTCATCCACTAGAGCTGCACGCAGATAGGAGAATGCCTCTTCGTGCTGATCTGTATGTTTTCTTAACAGATCATGAATCTCTGAATAAAGCTTCTCATGCAATTTCACTAATGGCACACCTTGAAGACGACTGTTCAAGATGTTTACCATTTTCTCCAAATCTGCTCCTTTCATCTCAACAGGAACATTAAAGGCTCGATGCTCCACATGTCCCGTATCCGTGACTAAAATGGCAATAGCAGATTGTTCCGAGAGCGGCACAATTTGCAGCTGCTTAAGCTTAGTCTCAAATACTTCAGGGCCTAAAATAATGGAGGTATAGTTGGTCAAATCAGACAAAATACCTGCTGATTTTTGAACAACCCTTTCAAACTCCATCATTTTATCATTAAAAGCATCGCGGATTGTAATAATTTCCTGATCGGAAAGACGAAATGGAGAAAGCAGATGGTCGACATAAAAGCGGTAGCCTTTTTCTGAAGGAACCCGCCCGGATGAAGAATGAGTTTTTTCAATAAAACCCATTTCCTCAAGATCGGCCATTTCATTTCGAATGGTTGCTGAACTAAAAGTCACAGCTTCCTTTTTGGCAATTGACCGCGACCCTACTGGCTGGGCGGTCAGAATGAAATCATCAATTATCACTTGCAATATTAGCAACTGTCTTTCTGTTAACATCGATGATCACCCCTGTTAGCACTCGTCATTAGTGAGTGCTAAATCTAATAATAAATTATCAAAAGGGTCCTGGGATGTCAACGGAAAACCATTAATTTTTAATCATCCAACAAGAATTCCTGAAAAACTTCATTTCCTAAGATACGTCCTTTCGATGTCAATCGGATATACCCACTGTCTTCCTCAATCAAAGAACGATCTTTCAAGTTTATAAGGGCATGTCCAAAAATGTCGACGAGAGGAGAGCCATACTTCTCTCCGAACCTGTCCTTGGATACACCTTCCGTTTTTCGAAGTCCCAGGAACATTTCTTCTTCCATCTCTTCTTTTCTACCGATCGGTTCTTCATGCAGCACCGGCTTCCCGTCAGCCATTGCTTTTTTCACATAAGCTGGCAGAGGGCGGATGTTGATTGTCCGTTTACCAGGAAGATAACCGTGAGCACCAGCCCCGATCCCGAAGTAATATTCATTATTCCAGTATGTCAAATTATGTTTACTTTCAAACCCAGGTTTAGCGAAGTTACTGATCTCATATTGTTTGGCACCTGCCTGTGACAATTTGCTTTGAAGAAGCTCATACATTGCGGCTTCGTCATCTTCCGGCGCTTTAGTCAGCTTACCCTTTTTGTAGCGTTGATAAAAGATAGTCTTCGGCTCAATTTGTAAGGAATAAGAGGAATAATGCGGAAGGTTGAACTGCATGGCTTCATCAATCGTTCTTTCAAAGTCCTCCACCGTCTGACCAGGAAGAGCATACATTAAATCAATGCTGATATTTGAAAGCCCTGCTTGCAGAAGACGATCAATATTTGTATAAACATCTTTCACTTTGTGTACGCGTCCGATTTTTTCGAGCATATCATCATCAAACACCTGCACTCCGAGCGATATTCTGTCGACACCATATGATTTTAACAGACGGACCTTTTCCATATCTAAATCACCAGGATTGGCCTCAAACGTATATTCTTCGCAGGCTGCAATATCAAAATGCTGGTCAATCATATCCAAAAGCTTCTCAAGCTGCTGATGGTTAACAGCAGTTGGTGTACCCCCGCCGACAAAAATGGTACGTACACGTGCTTTTTCACCAGGAATATACGTGTGGATTTCTTGCTCGAGCGCTTCCAAATATTCATCAGCAAGACGTTCATTATAAAAAAACTTAGTAAAGTCGCAATAATGGCAGATCTGCTGACAAAATGGGATGTGTATATATGCGGACGGGATATTCATAGATGTTCCACCTTTCATAAGGAAAACCGCAAGAGATAAATCTCCTGCGGTCTAAAATGTAAAACTTTAGGTTTAATCTTCGTTCAAATCAAGTACAGACATGAAGGCTTCCTGCGGCACCTCTACAGAGCCAACCATCTTCATGCGTTTTTTACCTTCTTTTTGTTTCTCAAGCAGCTTACGCTTACGCGAGATATCTCCACCGTAACATTTAGAAAGGACGTTTTTACGCATCGCTTTAATCGTTGTTCGAGCGACAATCTTATTACCGATTGCTGCTTGAACCGGAACCTCAAACTGCTGTCTTGGAATCAACTCTTTCAGTTTTTCAGCAATCAGTTTACCGCGTTCATAAGCAAAATCGCGGTGAACGATAAAGGATAAGGCATCGATGGTATCTCCGTTCAGAAGAATGTCCATCTTCACGAGATTTGAAGGGCGGTAGCCGATTAATTCATAATCAAATGACGCATATCCCTTTGTCTGGGACTTCAAAGAGTCAAAGAAGTCATACACAATTTCAGACAGAGGAATTTCATACACGATATTAACCCGGTTATCATCCAAATACTGCATGTCCATGAAGTTCCCACGTTTACGCTGGCAGATCTCCATAACTGGACCTACATAATCGTTTGGAACCATAATGGTAGCTTTTACAAACGGCTCCTGCACCTCTTCCAGCTTCTGATTATCCGGCATCATAGAAGGGTTATCGACATTCGTTTCTGTTCCATCTGTCATGGTAACTTTATAAATAACACTTGGAGCGGTTGTAATCAGGTCTATCTTATACTCGCGCTCAATGCGCTCCTGAATAATTTCCATATGCAGCATTCCAAGGAAGCCACAGCGGAAACCAAACCCTAGTGCCTGAGATGTTTCTGCTTCATATTGAAGCGAAGAATCGTTCAGTTCTAGACGCTCCAAGGCATCTCTTAAATCATTATATTTATTGGCATCGACCGGATACATACCACAGAACACCATCGGATTCATCCTTTTATATCCTGGCAGAGGCTCTGCTGCAGGATTATTGGCAAGAGTAATGGTGTCACCCACGCGGCTGTCTCCAATGTTTTTTATGGAAGCAGTTAAATAACCTACATCTCCAACATTCAGTTCTTTCAATGGTGTAGGTGTCGGTCGGAACACACCCACTTCGTTCACTTCAAACTCTTTCCCTGTAGCCATCATTTTGATTTTATCTCCAAGCTTAATGGACCCTTCACGCACACAAGTGTAAGCTACTACACCACGATAAGAATCATAAAGAGAGTCAAAAATCAGAGCTTTTGTCGGGTCTTCTACATTCCCGACAGGAGCAGGGATATCTGACACAATCCGCTCCAGGATTTCATCAATACCGACACCTTCTTTAGCTGAAGCTAAAATCGCATCAGAGGCATCAATACCAATAACATCTTCAATCTCCTGCTTAATTCGTTCAGGATCTGCACCAGGCAGGTCAATCTTATTGATGACCGGGATAATCTCCAAGTCATTTTCAAGCGCCAAATAAACATTGGCAAGTGTCTGGGCTTCGATTCCCTGTGCGGCATCTACTACAAGAATTGCCCCTTCACAAGCTGCTAAGCTTCGGGAAACCTCATATGTAAAGTCGACGTGCCCAGGTGTATCGATTAAATGAAACGTGTAATCCTGTCCATCATTTGCTTCATAATTTAACTGAACGGCATTTAACTTAATAGTAATCCCGCGTTCCCGCTCAAGATCCATTGCATCAAGAAACTGTTCTTTCATTTCTCTTTGAGTTAAAGCCTTGGTTTTTTCTAAAATACGATCAGCAAGTGTCGATTTCCCGTGGTCGATATGGGCGATAATCGAAAAATTGCGGACCCTTTCTTGTTTTGATTGTGCTGTCAACTTAAATCACTCCTACTGAATTCGACACAAATATCTAGGTTGATTATAGCAATACAAAGAGGATTATTCAATGTTCAGCTGAAGAACAGCCATCTACTTACGATCCTGCCTGTATAATTCCAGCTAAAACAACGATTACACCATTAAATATAAGAGCAACTCCTTCTCCAATCCCCAGAGCAAATTGAGATATCCAGGGGATCGTTTCTTCTATTTCAGGAGGGGTGCACCGGCATTCAGCTGTTTTTGGTTCGTCCTCTTTTTCTTGTGCCTTAGGCGGCTCCTGCAGTTTTACATCAGCTGTAACCGCTGAAGGACGCTGTTCATCAAGTTTATCATTGTTCTGCTCAATTCCATACAGTGCCCCTGCGATAAAAACCGCCCCAATCAAGATAATTCCAATCAGCCACCGCATAAGCCCCCTCCTCCCTGCTATATTCATTATGAAGAGACTTTTTCATCTTCAAAATAAAACTCACTAAATATCTCTGCCATAATATCAGCCGATCGGTATAATTCATCAAGGTGGTTATATACACCACCAAATTCAATTAAGATGGCATTCGGGTTCATATCCTGATTGTAAATTCCGTCAACCCCTGCCCCCTTCTTCGTTATTACACCGCGGCTTATTCCTGGGTATTTTTCTTCCAGTCGTTTGTGGATCTCTGAGGCGAAAGCTAAGTTCTTTTCGTACTGTGGGTTTTCTGCTCCAATAACAAATGCAAAACGCGCGTAATCTTTTCCTTTGATGGTTGTCGTTGTATGCTCACGCCCGAGACTATCCCGGTGAAGATCAAAGAAATAATTTAAGGAACCATTTTGACTCATCGCCTCCTCAACAACTGGTCTCACAGCATCATAGGACTCATAATATTCAAGTCCTTTTTCACTTCTTAATGCAGCAACGTCTGTTGTGTCAACAATCGTACCAATCCCTCTTCTTTCCAAACTATCACCTAAACGCTCCCCTACGAGTGTAATATTTACTTTTCCATCATAGACCGTTGATTTATCAGGTAAGTGCGGGTAAAACGATTCTGTATTATGTGTATGATAGATATAAACACGATCCTTACCAACCGGGACTTTCTTTGAATCATCCTCCGGCCGCTGATCTTCTTCTACTACTCCTTCTTCTCCACGATCGTCCACTTCCATCGGCGGCTCTGACTCAATAGGGAGTGTAGAAAAGTCCGTTCCTTCCCCTGCAATAATAATTTGACTGTTATAAGAAGATAACCCAGGGATTTCTCTCCCTAACAAACTTCTTGGATCATTGGGGGTCAAACTGGTTAATAGTTGAAAAGATAACGTCCCAAGGCCGGGAATACGGTTTCCAGCGGGATGAGCATCTTTAAACGCTTTGTTCTCCATCTCGAATAAATAAAGGAATGAGCTTCCTTCAAGCTTCGCTGTCCACTCTTGAATGGTGCTCGAATATACCTTGTAAGTAGTTTTAGCCCCAGTTAAAATTCCAATTCCAATGAATAGCAGGAGTAAAACGGCAACAGCGATGACTGTCCATCTTGTCCCCTGCTTCATGTAACTCGTTTTGTTCTTCAATTTTGGGTACTGAGACATAAAAAATCCTCCCTCATACTCTATCTAGTAAATGGTATGAATGAGAGGATTCTAATAGAACCGGACTCTATTAAATTTTACCTATTATATGTCTGCACTTCTCCATCTTCCACTCCTGGATGCAAAGCGCCATTGATGCCTGTAGCAATGACATGTGCCATGTCCTTAATAAAACTATCTACCTCTTTAGGAGTTACCATTAAATTATGACCAAGTGGTGTCAAAACTTCTTTGATCAGCTGTTTCTTCTCAGCTTCTTCCAGCTGGCCGAACATCCCAAGCACCGCTTTACTCTGCTCCTCATTCGGGTGATCTTCTTCAGTGAGTCTTTTTCTTTCAAAAGGATTCATTGCTGGTGATAAAGCATTCGATGGACGATCCTTTTCCTTCCACTCTCTTCCAAAATGCTTTAATACATAATCGATGGTATCACTTGTAATCGTCACAGCATCAACAACAGTAGGAACTCCAATAGAAATTACAGGAATACCGTACGTTTCTCTGCTGATCTCTTTTCGCTTGTTGCCAACGCCTGACCCTGGATGTATCCCCGTATCTGATAACTGAATGGTCGCATTAATACGGTTGATAGATCGGGAGGCTAACGCATCGATAACTAAAACAAAATCAGGTTTCGTCTCCTCGATAATTCCATGCACCATGTCACTGGTTTCAATCCCGGTTACTCCCATAACTCCAGGTGTAACAGCCGACACCGGCCGATAACCCTCAGATACGGTTTCCGGACGGAGTTCAAATAAATGACTGGTTACATACACCTCTTCGGTTACCAACGGCCCAAGGGCATCGGGTGTCACATTATGATTCCCTAATCCAACAATCAACCCCCGGTCCATTTCTTTTATTCCGCATTCACTCATTAGTTTTCTTAATTGCCCAGATAACGTCTTGGATAAGTTCATCTGCAGATTGCGGTCCTGTTTACGAATCGCCAGCGACTCTAAAGTTACATAATGTCCAGCTTTCTTGCCTATACGCTCCGCCCCTGCTTCATCCACAGTTACATAAGTAATGGTTATATCATCTTTCTTATTTTCATGAACTTCAACACCGTCTGAATCCGATGATTCCGGATCATCTTTAACGTTCATCTCCTGTGCTTCAAGAGCTAAATCCGTTCTTAATAAATCGGCGAATTTTTCCTCCATTCATCTCAACCTCCTTAAAACAATCTTCTCCTATACATGTCGAAACTATGCAAATCCGAAGAGAAGGATTAATATAAGTATTGAAAACCGCTTCTAGCTCTGGTAAAATGTCTTTTGTTCGATATGAATGAGTCTTTTGTTTTTACCTAGGAGGTGAAACTATGCCTAATATTAAATCAGCTAAAAAACGTGTACGTGTAAATGATGACGCTCGTTCTTTGAATGCAGCATTCAAATCAGACATGCGTACTGCGGTTAAACGTGTAGAAAAGCTTGTTGAAAGTAAAGAAGTAGAGAATGCGAAAGAAGCACTTCCTACAGCTGTTAAGAAAATCGACAAAGCTGTTCAGCGCGGTGCCCTTCATCAAAATACAGGGAACCGTAAAAAATCCCGCCTAACTAAATTAGTTAACGCATTATAATTCATTCGTTATTTATGACCAACAGACGATCCTTCTTATGAACGGGTCGTTTTTACATGAAGAAGCCCTCCGGACTCCGGAGGGCTTCTTTGCTGTAACTATCTATGTCATTACCGATTTTCTATCATGAAGCTCCCCTTTAATGATTTAAGATATTACAGACTGTCCCTGCTTGATGTGAATCAACTGATAGAGGAGCATTTCAAAGGCGAGTGACTTTTCCATTCTACCTTGTTTCAGCGTGTGGTCGGTTTCAGCTAACTGATTCATGATTTGATTTAGTTCCTGGTTCGAGAAAAACCGCTCTCTTTTTAGTGCCATTTTTATGACATAGGGATGGGCTTTAATATAACTTTTCATTTGATTTTGACCATATCCTTTTTGCTTCAGGACTTTGGCCTGGTTGATAATCCTGAACTGTGAAGCCAGCAGGGCGGTTAAAGCAATAGGCTCTTCATTCAGTTTTTCCAGATCTTTGTAAATCCTTATAGCTCTCCCTAAATCTTTCTCCATGACAGCATCTACAAGCTTAAGCCCCGAAGCTTCTGCGCTATGAGAAAGCAGTTGTTCCGCCAGCTCTCTTGTCACTGTCCCGCCTTCTCCGACATTCAGTGCCAGCTTTTCCATTTCATTTCTCAACGCCATTAAATTCGCACCGATCTCCTGTGTGAACAACTCATAGATTTCTTTTGGGACTGTAATATGTAATTCATCAGCGAGCGTTTGAATCCATTTATCTATGTCCCATTCTTTTACCGGCTGGCAGTTAATGACTTCTCCATGTTTTTTTAACTGCTTAAAAATCTTTTTCCGTTCATCCAGTTTTTCATAAGGCGCAATCAACACCAATGTTGTATATTCAGCAGGGTTTTGTAAATACTCGAGCAAAGCATCTACATCATGCTCAAAACTCAATTTATCCGGCTTCGCTTTTAGAAAAACAGGATGATGTGCAATGACCACTTTCCCATCCCCTAAGAAAGGAAATGTTTCCGCATCTGTGACAATGTCTTCCACAGGCGTTTCTTCCAGGTCATACTGCGACACATTAAATTCCTGATCTTCTTTTTTTAACTTTTTTTGAATGATTTTATCTTTATTCTGCTGAATAAGATAAGATTCTTCTCCATATAATAAGTACACTTGTGATTGTTTTGAATCGACCATATTGTGGTTGTCCTTCCTTTATAAAAAAAGATACGGCGCCCCTGATAGGGACTCAGTGTCACTATTTTATTGCGCTTTGCAGCATCTGTCAAAATAGTGTCCTGATTACGCCGTATGAACCATCTATATAAACGCCATTTCAAAAGCCCCGGTTGCTTTTGAAGAGGACGATGTTGTTCCTCTCTTGCGTTTAGTTTGACCGCTTCTCTAAGAATTATCTGTGACAAGTCTTGCTAGCAGTGGCAATGGTATCAATCAAGGATGAATTTAGAAATCCTGGCAGGCGAATGTAGATTTTTAACAAAGAATGGACTATACTTAGTAATTGATATAGGAGGGGTAACAATGAACGAATTTAAAAACGATATTCAATCCAAAACTAATGATGTGATTGACTCTGGGTTAGGGTTTGTATTTTCATTTGTTTTCTTCTTCGTTATTTTCTTCATCGGCGTCGTATTTTCTATAGTTGGACAATAGTAAATGCGGAACCAGAAGGCTGCTGTTTCAGCAGTCTTTTTTATTCTCTGCTCGCATTATACGGAAGAAATGTAGAAAACGTTCCACTTTGATGAGAAAAATTATATTGAACAGCTCCATGACGGTTCGTTTGAAGTACGAGAATTTGATGATGCTCCAAGCGATCTAAAACATCCTTGTGAGGATGCCCATATCGATTGTTAACACCAGCAGATATAAGAGCAACATCCGGCTTCAGGAGAGTAATCCACTCTTCTGAGGTGGACGTATTACTCCCGTGATGCCCTACTTTCAAAACGTCTGCCTTTAATAAAGGGCTGTTTAATAAAAGGGCATCTTCAACACCCACCGATATATCCCCGGTAAACAGCCACCGCTTCCCTCCAATATCTGATGACAAAACTAATGAATTGTCATTCGGATTTCCCCTGTCTGTTTCGGGAGAAATGACATCAAAAGCATATCCTCCTATTTTGACTTGATCTCCTCTCTGTAAATGAACTACGTTTTTTGTTTCATCCTCAACTTTATAATAAGCACTCACGAACATGCGATTTACGTCCATTTCTTCTAAGAGATAGGTGACACTTCCATTATGATCAGAGTCTTCATGGGATATAAAAACAGCATGGATTTCGTCTATCCCCTTTGACTTTAAGTAGGGCAGAATGATTTCTGCAGCAATTTTCTCTTGATTTCGAGTGTAAACAGGCGGACCTGCTGCATCAATCACAATGACCCCCCGCCTGTATGGCAGCTCTATTACAAACGTATCTCCCTGCCCAATATCCAGCATCGTTACCGTTCCTTTAGAGGAGAAATAAGGAAGAACACACGAAATCATTAGTACTCCAACGGTTAAGCCACCGTAAAAAAAACTTGATCCCTTTTTTCCCTCCCCCCATTTTTTCATCATGACCATAAAAAAAATCGTATAAAGAATAATTATTGAAGAAGTAAGTTCGCCTAAGACCCACTTGAAATCGAGAGCCCGGCTGAAGTTTATTACCGTTGATAGTACCCACTCATGGAAGGAAATAAAATAGGAGGACAAATTATATGAGATAAACGGAAAACACTGAGAAAGTAAAAAGAGAATCATCATAAAGGGGATGACAAAAAAAGAAAAGTAAGGGACCACGAGAAGATTGACAAATAAAGAAAGAGGTTGAAACTCATAAAAATAATGGATTTGGAAAGCCAAGATGGAGAGTTGACTGACAAAACTCACGATTATGGACTGCACCCAAAAGCCGTCATGCTGTTTAAAAATAGGTGTGGAGAGAATCAAACTAAAAGTTACAAGAAACGAAAACTGGAAACCAATGTTGTAGAAAAAAGAGGGGGAGTAAAGCAGTAGTCCAAAGGCAGCTAAAGAAAGGAGATCCGTTAAAGGAACTTTACGGTTCATTAGAACCATTAATATTAAAGACAAAGCCATTAAACTTGCCCTTATAACAGAAGGAGCTGCTCCAGCAAGTATTGTATAGACAGGAAGAGATAAAAAAATCATAATATGGACCTGCCTTTTAGCAGCTATGCCTAAGCGGAAAAAGAAAAGGTAAACCCCGCCCACCATCAAGCCTGTGTGGAGACCGGAAATAGCTAAAATGTGCGACACGTTAAATTCTCGAAACCAGTCAAGCGTTTCATCAGACAACTCATCTGTTTCACCTAAGACTAATGCTTTTATCCATCCGTATGCTTTTGGATCAATCCTTTGGCGGAGTGTCTCGTCCATCTCCATTCTCCATTCGTAAATATAACTGAGAAAAGACCTTCCGTCACATTGAATGTCTGTTAAATCCGAAACAATTAATTGATGGACAATCCCTTTTTCAGCCATAAAAGATCGATAATCGAATTGTCCAGGATTTCGTGCCTGAGCGAACGCCTCTGCGCTTCCAATAAGAGCACAGTGAGATCCGTGGTGCCAGTCATGTGGTTTTAAGTTTCCGTCTTCTTTAAAGTAAACAACCATTTGCTTTTCATTGTTCTCATCTTTTAAGATTACCTGATATGCATGTGGCGTTTCTTTAACATCGGATACAATGCCCCCCTCCCATTTCACCTGTACACCCTCTTGAAGGGTCGGAAGGTTCTTATAGGATGAGGGCGACAAATAGAAGTAACCAAAAAAGCCAAAACACACGATTAACATAAGGAGCGGAAGCTGTCTGCGGTAAAGAAAGAGCCAGTAGGATGTAAGTCCTGCCAAAAGGAAAAAACCAACTTTTTCCTGAAAAGCCAAACTCCCGCCGATGACAAAAGCAAGGGCAGGAATATGACATTTTCCTTTCCAATTACTCACCTATTCAAATGAATGAAAGAACCTGCTGCTTTTTCCCTCAACTCCTTAATTTCTGGATCACCGTAAGATTCAAGCTTATCCAACATTTGAGAAACAAGCTCCTTTTGTTCTACCTGCAGCGGTTCCATTTCGATTGGTACCTTTTGCACAACGACTCCTGCCTGCTGTAAGAGTTCAATGGCATATCGATCATTTTTGTAATCTTCACTATAGTAAACCGCTTGAATTCCCGCTTGAATAACCGCCTTTGTGCAATGCAGGCAGGGAAAGTGAGTGACATAAATTTCGGCTCCTTCTGTCGCTACACCAAACTTTGAACACTGTAACAAGGCATTCATCTCGGCATGAATGGTTCGTACACAGTGTCCATCCACTACATAACACCCTTCATCTATACAATGGACACCTCCAGAAACACTCCCATTGTATCCACCTGCAATCATTCTTTTATCTCTTACGATGATGGCTCCTACGGCTAACCTTTCACAAGTGCTTCTTGATTTAAGTAAATAACTCTGTGCCATAAAATATTGGTTCCAAGTGATCCGTTCCATTTATGTATCCCCCCGCATTTTTTATTCAGTTTACTCTGACTCATTGGTTACGTCAACGTTACGGTACAAGTATATCTTCCTTCATATCTTCAAGTGTTTTCTCACCAATACCAGTTACCTTAATTAAATCTTCCAAAGAGCTAAAAGGTCCGTGCTCTTCTCTATATTTAATAATACTCTCGGCTTTAGAGGGTCCAATGCCTTTAATGGTTTGTATTTCAATTGCCGAAGCGCTGTTCACTCTAACTTTTTGCACCTTTGTTTCACTAGTCATCCCCTTCGTCACGTCTCCCTCCTGAACTTCATCGTTCAGAGCGACCGAAATAACCATTTCATCTTGTAATTTTTGGGCCAGATTTACACTCGATGGATCTGCCTCTCTTGTAAGCCCTCCAGCCTTTCTTATAACATCATCGACCCTTGTTCCTGAATCCATGGTATAAACTCCCGGCTCTTTAACCTCTCCTTTTACATCTACTTTTATTTCTTTCTCATCCAAAGAATCGTTTTGTACAGCCTCTGACGATTTCACCACATTTGATTGCGGCATGGAGTCAGGATCTGAAGAAGGTTTTTGGGAATAAATCACAAGAACAAAAATAAGCACTAAAATAATCCATCCATACCTTTTAAACTTCACATTAATGACCTTCTTTCATATTTCATTATTTTAAGAATAAAGATATATAGGTAATCATTAAGGGGAGGGATTCCATTGAGATGGGGAATCATTGGAACGGGAAATATGGGGAGTATGCTGACGAAGAGTCTTATTAAAAGCAATGCTGTTTCTCCAGAGCATTTAACGGTCTATAATAGAACATCAGCCAAAGCGGAAAACCTCAAAGCAGAATTCCCAAAGTTGAATATTGCGAAGGATCTGTTGTCCATACAGCAAAGTTGTGATGTCCTTTTTATTTGTGTTAAACCCCATCACTATAAAAACATTCTTGATACACTTGAAGGGAAATGGTCGGAAGAACAATGCCTTGTATCCATCACGTCCCCCATTGCCGTTCATCAGCTTGAAGAGGCTACACCCTGCCAGGTGGTCAGAATCGTTCCTTCTATTACTAATCATGCCTGGGCCGGAGTCAGCCTGTTTACTTTTGGTTCAAGAGTAAGTGCAGAATACAGAAAATCGTTAATTTCTGCCTTTGAGCACATTTCACTTCCTATAGAAATCGAAGAAGAATTCATAAGGGTTGCTTCGGATATTGTTTCCTGCGGTCCTGCTTTCATCAGTTTTTTACTCAGCGAATGGATATCCGCTGCTGGCGAGGTAACAGGAATACCAGAGAAGAAGGCAACAGCATTAACAGAAAATATGATGGTGGGTCTTGGGGAATTACTTGCTCAGAAAGTGATGACACTGGAAGAATTAATGGAGAAAGTGACTGTAAAAGGAGGAGTGACTGGAGAAGGTTTGAAGGCACTGGAGAACCATATTGGATCCTTATTCCATAAAATGTTTGAAGCTACACAAGAGAAGCATAAAGAAGATAAAAGCAATATTCATTTCTAATGTTCATCAATTCGACATATACCTTTCAATTCCTGCTTTTTTCATAAAAAAAGAGTCCGATAAAATCGGACTCCCTCTCTATTCTTGCTTTTGACAAACAAAGAACAATCGATCTCCATCAGCCTGCACCGTATCAATGAAGTCTGCATAAGGACCTTCCAACGTGAAGCCAGACGCTTTCAGCCAGTTTTTAAGATCATTAACTGGATACCCTCGCTGGTGATGGACTTCGTCAAACCTTTGATACAGAGCGTCTCTTTCAACGAAAAAGGTCAAATCATGGACGATGCTGTTCTCTTCTTCACCCGGATCACAAAACCATACATAAGAGATGTCGTCACGAACTTCTGCAAACGTTGCACCAATAAGATCATTTTGAATATGATCTAAAGAATGAACATCAAACAGGAACAATCCCCCCGGCTTTAAAGAAGCAGCAATACGTTCAAAAGCCTGTTTAACTTTCGCTTCTTCATCCAGGTAATTGAATACATCACAATAACTTATGACACAATCAAAAGGTTCTACGATGTCCAGTTCTGTCATATTTTGATGGAGCCAGTTAATTGAGGAACGCGGATTTTTTTGCTGTGCAATCGTCAGCATATCTGAAGATAAATCCACTCCCGTCATACTAAATCCGTTTTGGTGAAGCCTGTGGGTGATCTCTCCAGTTCCGCAGCCTACATCGAGGATCGTATGAATTGTTTTTGGATGTTCGGAGATTCTCCGTTTCGTAAAATCAACCCATTGGTCATAAGGAGCATCTTCCATAAGGCGGTCATAAACGAGCGCCATATCACCATAACTCATTTTAACCTTCGATCCCCTCTACAGCGACTGTATCTGCGTCACCCCAGAGTCTTTCCAAATTGTAATAGTGACGTTCATCTTTATGGAAAATGTGACATACCACATCATTAAGGTCCACTAATACCCAGCGGGCCTGATCAAACCCTTCGATCTTCTTCACTTCAATTCCATTTTCTTCCGCCTGATTTTTCAATTCTCTGGCAATGGCCTGCACTTGTCTTTCATTAGACCCTTCACAGATTAAAAAATAATCAGCGATTAAAGATACCTCAGACATATCTAAAACCACAATATCATTCGCTCTTTTTTCATCGCATGCCTGAGCTGCTAATGTAACTAAATCTTTACTTTCCATGAGTTTCCTCCCTTGTTCATCCCTATCTCTGTCTATTTCCATGATCAATTGATCATATTAAATCATTATATGCATGAAACGTGTCCGGATAAACGGTTCTTTCCTTACTCACTAAAAAAACAATCGTGTTTTTTAGTGCTAATGCACAGGCTCCATCTAGATTAGTTTCTGCAATTTCACGAACTTCATCAACGCCCGGGAAGTCACGCCCCGGCTCGATATAATCTGCAAGGAAAACGATTTTGTCTAAAAGGGACATGTGTTTCTTCCCTGTTGTATGACTGGATATTGCAGACAATATTTCCGGATCTGCAAGTCCTATTTCCTGTTCAAGCATATAGGCTCCCACAGGTCCATGCCAAAGCTCATGATGGTAATCCAAAAGGTCCTTGGAAAGACGACGGTCTGTCTCTATCCAACGCTTCATGAGGTCAAGCGGCTTGTACTTGGCATAATCGTGCAAGGCTGATGCAACTTCCGCCTTCTCCGTATCTGCTCCAAAACGTTGAGCAAGGTCCACCGCCTGATCCGTAACCCGAACGGTATGTTCGTATCTCCTTGTTTTTAAAAATGGACGGACATAATCGAGTGCTTTCTCACGAGTGATCTCCATATAATCGATTCTCCTTTATATAAGAATCCACCGTTTCCGGAATTAAGTAACGGACACTCTTTCCTGACACCATTCTTGAGCGTACCATTGTTGAAGACACATCAATGGAAGGGATATCGACAAAGTGAATAGGGATCGAATCATTCCATTGGTAGCCCGGCCTTTCAACTCCGATAAAATCGACCATCTGCTTCAATTCCTCGATCCGGTTCCACTTCGGAAGGTGCTGGACCATGTCCCCTCCGATAATAAAGAAAAATTTATAATCAGGGTATTCTTCTTTAAGAAAGGACATCGTGTCCACGGTATAAGACGTACCTTTTCGAACCAGTTCAACATCACAAACCTTAAACTGAGGATGGTTTTCTGTTGCGCGTTTAACCATTTCCAGTCGTGCTGGTGGAGCAGTAGCTGATTCCTGTTTATGAGGAGGTATAAATGAAGGCATAAACCACACTTCATCTAACCCCATTTCTTCGCGCGCATATTCCGCCATAATGAGGTGGCCTTGGTGAGGGGGATCAAAAGTCCCACCAAGAATCCCTATTTTAAACATATCGCTGCTCCTTTACGGCAATTGGATTTGCTTATTCTCTTTGGACTCTTTGTAAAGGATAATTGTATTTCCGATGACTTGCACAACATGTGCACCTGTTGCTTGTACAATTTCATCTGCCACGACTTGATTTTCTTCCAGACAGTTTTGCAGGATGCTGACTTTTATAAGCTCTCTTTTCTCAAGAGCCTCATCGATCTGTGTTGTCATATTCTCATTAACGCCTGCTTTACCAACCTGAAAAATCGGCTGGATGTTATGAGAGGCGGCACGTAGGTGCTTTTTTTGTTTACTTGTTAACATTCTATACCCCTTTCAATTTCTGCTCGAACTTCTCAAGCAGCGGCATTGCTTCTGGATTTGTATTTGTCCAAATTTGAAAAGCATAAACAGCCTGCTGCAATAACATTTCATGCCCGTAATGGAGACGGGCCCCAAGATTTTCTGCCTCAATCAGGAATTTTGTCTTCATAGGACGGTAAACAATATCGCTTACAACTGTCCCCTTTGTCAAGTGATCAAGCGAAAGGATTACTTTATGATTGTCCGGATTCATTCCAACTGTAGTTGTCTGTACAATTAAGTCATAATCAGCAAGCTTCTCATACGCTTCCTCGAGCGTCATAGATTTAGATGAGGAGGAGGCAGGGATCTGCTCTATTAATTCTTCTGCCCGCTTTACCGTGCGGTTGGCTACATCTACTGTATCCACCCCGGAACGCGTCAAAGCTGCATAAATACCCCTTGCTGCTCCACCACTCCCTATTAAGAGTGCTTTAGATTGGTCATGAAACAAATCTGGGTAACGGTTATTTAGCGAATGAACAAAGCCTGTTCCATCTGTATTATAACCAGTCCACCCTTTTGATGTGTGTTTAACTGTATTGACGGCACCTAATTGACGTGCACTTTCATCCAAGGCGTCCAGATGAGGGATGACTTTTTCTTTATAGGGAACCGTCACATTAAAACCATGCAGGTCCTTTTCCTTTAAAAAATTCATTTTTTCATCAAATACATCCGGCTGTATTTCCAACAGCTCGTAACTTCCTTCAATTCCCTGCTGCTCCATAAGTTGATTGTGAATCCAAGGTGAAAGGGAATGACCGATCGGATAACCGATTAATCCAAGTTTGTACAAACGATCCCCTCCTATATCAGTGACTCTCTTAATGATACTTTTACTCCCTCCGGCACGTGGGCTGTTACTGTAATACCACCTTCAGGGATGGTCACCCATCCCAGACCAGAAAAGACGATATCTGTTTTATCATCCTTAATCTTTAAAGTCTGCGCTTTTAATGGTGGAAGTTGATCTAAAGTTTCTTTATCAGGAGGAGTCAACAACTCTCCTAAATGATTCTTATAGAGTTCATCAGCCTTTTCTAATTTCGTACGATGAATAGATAACTCATTGGAGAAGTGACAAATGAATGAACTTCGCTCACCTGTTTCAAAATCCAGTCTGGCTAAGCCGCCAAAATATAAGGTTTGCTGTTCATTTAGTTGATACACTTTAGGTTTAACTTCTTTTCTAGGAGTAATGATCTTTAAGTCTTTATCGGACACATAATGGGCCATTTGATGACGATGAATCACGCCGGGTGTATCATAAAGGGAACTATTTTCATCTAACGGGATGTCAATGAAACCAAGCGTTGTTCCCGGGAAGTAGGATGTCGTAATGGCATCCTTTACTCCTGATGTATTGGAGATTAATGTGTTGATAAACGTCGACTTTCCAACATTTGTAGTTCCAACTACATAAACATCTCCACCTTCACGATAGCGCTCAATAGCTTCGGACAGTGCTTCAATTCCCTGGTTCTTCTCAGCAGAAATTAAATAGACATCTTCTACTTCCAGACCATTTTCTCTTGCTGAACGCTTTAACCAGTGCTTTACTTTCCCCTGATTCACAGATTTAGGAAGGACGTCCATTTTGTTACCGACAAGAACAACAGGATTATTACCGGTCAGGCGTTTTAACCCTGAAATAAAACTCCCATTGAAATCAAAAATATCAACGAGCTGGACGACAAGTCCTTTCGTATGACTAATCTGATTTAACATTTCAAGGAAGTCATCGTCCTGATATGGGACATCTTGTACTTCATTATAATGCTTCAAACGAAAACACCTTTTACAGATGATGTCTTCTCTTTGTAAAGCGGAAGCAGGTGCATAACCCGGTAGTTCAGGATTTGTTGTTTGGATATCCGCTCCGCATCCCTGGCATTGTATATCTGCCATTATTGATCTCTCCTCTGCCATGTGATTTTTCCTCTTCTTCTCATCCAATTCAGGATCCGTCGTTCGATCTTTCTGTTGATTTTCGTAAAGAACCCATCTGTCTGTACAATTGGAACAACCAATATTGTATGAAAACCGGCTGAGTTTCCACCAAGTACATCCGTTAACAGCTGATCACCAATGACAGCTATTTCATCCTTGTTTAGGTTCATCTGCTTCTGTGCTTTTTTAAATGCCTTAGAAAGCGGCTTTCTGGCACTATAAATAAAGCTTGCATCTAAAGGTTCAGAAAAAAGTTTGACACGGGTTTCGTTATTATTGGAAGCGATCGTTACCTGAATCCCGTGATCGTCCATCTTTTCAAACCATCGTTTTATATCTTCTGTCGCATCCGGGACATCCCAGGCGACCAACGTGTTATCTAAATCTGTAATGACACCTCTAATTCCTTTTGCTTTTAATTGCTCAGGATCAATATCAAAAACACTCGGTACATGTTCATCTGGCAAAAATTTATTCAGCATTTACTCACTCCATCTCTTATACAACGGCAAAATCTCCTTCACCATCATATACAAAATTTAACGATGTTTCAAAAAGAGTATAATTAAGAACATAAATCGTTCGACAAATACCGACATAATCGGGGTGTGGATAAGTTTATACACAATTTCCACACGTCTGCTCCTTTGTTATAGCTCAAGGAAGCCAATTTTCACAAAAGTTATCTACAATTTCTTGTAGATAACTTCCATATTGTGGCGAATTTATGCTCGTGATAAGGTTAGAATACACTAAAAAATTGTTCGTTGATCGACTTCAATTTAGCGGGAGGTGACTGTCACATGGGTGACAGCGGCATGAAGCAATTATCTGATTCCCTATTAATACAATCTTACCACAAAGCCATTGAACTCAATCTTTCTGAAGATTTTATTACACAGATAAAAGAAGAAATTAAGAAACGATCCATCCAGCACCTTTTGGAAAAGAGTATCTCAAGGGTTGGGTGACCCTTATTAAACATGACATAAATCGACTTTTATTAATGAAACCTCGTTCATCCAGCAGAATGAGCGTTTTTTTTTTGAACTTTTTTATTTGGATAAATGATGTGTCTCTTCTTATATATAAGGGAAGACTAAGATAAGGCTGTCCCGCCATACAGCCGGTATGCTACAGTTGAATAATCAACCTTTTTTTGATTACAATTGAATGGATACATTGCTGCAATCATCCTAACAATAAATAGATGAAACTTACGTCAAGGGAGGAACAATCCACATGCTGGTGGCTGTATTATTACCTTTTATCATTGCTATTTTCATTCCATTTTTAAGTAGATGGAAAGATAAATTACACACAGGTTTTTTTGTAACTATTGTACCTGTGATCATTTTTATTTATTTTGTCCGCTTTTTAGGAACAGGATTTGAACCTATTGTCCAAGAGTACTCCTGGATTCCATCGCTGGATATCAATATGGTCTTTCACCTTGATGGTCTAAGCCTGCTTTTTGTCCTATTAATCAGCGGCATCGGTTCCCTAGTTGCCTTCTATTCGGTTTTTTACTTACATAAATCGGAGCAACTGGGTCATTTTTATGTATACTTCCTAATCTTTATGGGTTCTATGCTGGGAGTCGTACTCTCAGATAACGTCTTCGCGTTATACAGCTTTTGGGAATTTACTTCTCTTTCTTCCTTTCTATTGATCGGATTCTGGAATTATAAAAAAGAATCAAGGTATGGAGCATTAAAATCAATGCTTATAACCGTATTTGGTGGATTGAGTTTACTGGGTGCTCTTATTTTCATGAGTGTCTTAACAAATACAACAAGCATTCAAGGGATGATTGACCAGCAGCAATTAATATTAAATAATGAGTATTTCCCGCTCATTCTAACCCTTTTACTATTGGGTGCATTCACAAAATCCGCCCAGTTCCCATTCCACATCTGGTTACCGGATGCCATGGAGGCGCCAACCCCTGTAAGTGCTTATCTGCACTCAGCCACAATGGTAAAAGCAGGAATTTATTTAGTAGCCAGATACTCTCCAATGCTTTCAGCAAACGAATGGTTCTTTATCATTGTTTCTACTGCAGGAATAGTTACGTTGTGCTGGGGATCCTATATGGCCGTTCGTCAGACTGATTTAAAAGGAATTTTAGCCTTTTCCACTATTAGTCAGCTGGGCATGATAATGGCGATGCTCGGTTTCGGAACAAAAGTAGCCATTTTCGGAGCTGTCTTTCATATTCTGAACCACGCAACATTTAAAGGAAGTCTCTTTATGATAGCGGGTATTGTTGATCATGAAGCCGGTACAAGGGATATAAGAAAGCTGGGAGGGCTTATGACCTTTATGCCAATTACGGCCACCCTCGCTGTTCTAGCTTCCTTCTCTATGGCCGGAGTTCCTTTACCGTTCCTTAATGGGTTCTACAGTAAAGAACTTTTCTTTGATGCTTCGTTACATTTAGAAGCAGCCTCTACAGGGTTTACTGGTTTCTTTATGACTATTGTTCCTTATTTGGCTGTGTTCGGCAGTATCTTTACGTTTGTCTATTCCATGTACTTTTTCTTCGGAACGTTCCGCGGAAAAGCACATTTGGAAGAATTGCCGAAGAAGCCTCATGAAGCTCCCATTGGAATGCTTGTCTCCCCAATCATTCTGGTTGCAGGCGTCATTCTTATCGGGCTGTTTCCAAATGTAGTTAATGAACCTTTCATCGCCCATGCTGCTGAATCAGTCAAGGGCATGGCTTTAGAAGAAAAACACCTTAAGTTCTGGCATGGAATCGTTCCACCGTTCATTATGTCACTAGCCGTATTGGTTTTCGGTACCATTCTTGCTCTTTCAAGAAAAGTATGGACACCTGTGTATCGTTTTGTCCCAGGAGTTCTAAGTGCAAACAAAGTCTATGATGGATTGGTGGATCGTGTTGAAAGTTATTCTGAAACCATTACTAAAGGCTATATGAATGGATCGCTCGGCCGCTATGTCAGGCTTATTCTAGCAGCCATTATCGTTACGACCTTTGCCTTTATGGCCATTACCGGCGGGTTTAAAATTGACACATCAAACCTGTCCCAAATTACAGCACCTGAAATCCTGGTAGCTGTAACGATGGTTATTGCAGCTATAGGGACAGCGTTAACGAACAATAGAATAGCTGCCATTCTTATCCTGGGTGTCGTTGGATATGGTCTTTCGATGTTGTTTGTCATCTATCGCGCGCCGGATTTAGCTCTAACCCAGTTGATTGTTGAGACAGTAACCGTTGCTTTGTTCCTGCTTGTCTTTTATCACTTACCTAAACTCAGGAAAAAAGACGAGCCAGTAAGTACAAAAGTATTGAACTTAATTATCTCCATTGGTTTTGGATCTTTAATGACAATGGTTGCAATTTCTTCCCACAGCAGTAAGCTGTTTGATTCAATTGCAGACTATTTTGTTAAAAATTCGTATAAGCTTGGCGGCGGTGATAACATCGTTAACGTCATTCTTGTTGATTTCCGTGGTTTAGATACGTTATTTGAAATCGTCGTTTTAGGTATTGCAGCTATGGCAATTTTCGGCCTCATTCGACTTAGAAAGACGAAGGGGGATGAGTAAAGATGGAATTTATTATGGCTATACTTGCCGGTATTCTATTTACAACCGGTGTTTATAACCTCCTTCAAAAACAGTTATTACGAATAATTATCGGCACTGGTCTTATCTCACACGGGGCGCATCTATTTATCCTTACCATGGGAGAGTTGAAGCGTGGGGCGCCACCTGTTCTTTCCGAGGGGATTGAACAATACACAGACCCGCTCCCCCAAGCCCTGATCCTGACATCCATCGTTATCAGTTTCGGTGTGACCAGTCTTTTACTTGTATTAGCTTATCGGGCTTCTAAAATTAACGGAACCGATAATATGGAGCAACTAAGGGGTAACGATTATGAGTAACTTAGCAGTTTTACCAATCCTATTGCCATTACTGGCAGGGATCTTCGCAGCATTTATACACAAAAAAACAACCGTTGTACGAACGGTCTCCAAAATGCTGGCCGTTATAAACTTACTTGTTGTGGGTTTTGTATTTATTAAAGTTAAAGAACAGGGAAGTATTGTCCTTGAAGTAGGAGGCTGGGATGCACCTTTTGGGATTGTATTGGTTGGGGACCTTTTGTCCATGACACTGGTCCTTACAACAAATATCATTGCTGTTGCAAGCGTATTTTTTGCACCACAGTCTCTTAGTGAAAAGGAAGAATCCTATTACTTTTACAGTTTCTTCTTTCTTTTAATCACAGGTGTCAGCGGAGCTTTTTTAACAGGAGACCTTTTCAACCTGTTTGTATTCTTTGAGGTTCTTCTAATGGCTTCCTATGGATTAATTGTTTTAGGTAACGGAAAAGTTCAACTCAGGGAATCCATAAAATATGTACTCATCAACCTGTTTTCATCGATGCTTTTTGTTACAACCATCGCATTTCTCTACTCGGTCGTCGGCACTGTTAATATGGCCCAGATTGCTGTACGAGTGCAGGAAGTTGAACAACAGGGAATCTTGACGACCATCGCTATTTTATTGTTCTTTGTATTTGCGACCAAAGCAGCGGTCTTTCCTCTTTATTACTGGCTGCCGCGTCCTTATATTTCACCAAACCCAGTTGTTTCAGCTCTTTTTGGTGCTTTACTTACTAAAGTAGGGATTTATTCTATTCTTAGAACCTTTACTCTGATGTTTAATCAGCAAGTAGAGCTTACCCATACCCTGTTTATTTACCTGGCTGCTTTAACTATGATTTTTGGTGTTATTGGAGCACTTTCCACCCACAACATTAAACTGATTGTGGCCTACAACATCATTCCTGCTGTCGGCTTTATGTTAATGGGAATAGGAATTTTCACTGAAGTATCCATCAGCGGAACCATTTATTACCTTGTTCACGATATGATTATTAAAGGAGTTCTTTTCCTTCTTGCAGGGGCCATCGCTTATGTAGCAGGAACCTCTGATTTACGAAAGATGGGTGGACTTATTCATCACTACCCTGTCCTGGGATGGTTAATGTTTCTCGCTTCTTTGGTGTTGGCCGGTATTCCTCCATTCAGTGGATTTATAGGAAAACTGCAGTTAATCAGAGGCGGCGTCGGGGAAGAACAAGTGATGATTATTATTGTGGCGCTGATTTCCAGTCTTCTCATTTTGTTCTCAATGATTCGTATCTTCATTCGTGGATTCTGGGGCGAAAAGACAGATATTCCTTTCCCGGAACGGAAGAGACGAGGAAATCTGATGGCTTTACCTGCTGCTGCACTGCTGACGCTGTCTGTTCTACTCGGGGTCGGCGCAGAATGGTTCTTCCCAACTATTGAGTCCATCTCACAATATTTAATGGACCCGGAAATCTATATTGATTCTGTTTTAAAGGAGTAGAAGCTGATGCCTTTACAAATTGTACTGAATATCGTGATTGCAATCATGTGGATGTTCCTCAGTGAAACGTACAACTTCACCACGTTCTTTGTAGGATATATCTTAGGAATCATTCTTCTATTCGTATTGCAGCGATTTGTCCCGGATTCTTTTTACATGAAGCGCGCATGGAAGTTCTTCTTATTAATTCTATTATTCGTCAGGGAACTCGTGCTCTCGAATATTGATATCTTAAAGCACGTGTATAAACCTAAAATGGATATGCAGCCAGGGATTTTTGCTTTACCAATCGATGTGAAGACCAATTTCGAAATTACTTTACTCGCTAACCTTATTTCTCTAACTCCAGGAACCCTTTCTGTCGTGGTAAGTGAAGACCATACAAAAATCTACATTCACGCGATGGACATGCCGGATGTCCAGGAGTCCATTGATGAAATTAAGAATTCATTTGAAAAACAAATTATGGAGGTGACGCGTTAGATGGAGTCAATCTTAGATGTAACTCAAACGCTGATCCGCACTTCAGCAATGATTGCAATCATTGCTGTCGCCATTTCCGTTATCCTCTTGATCTACAGAGCAATTCTGGGCCCTACAAATCCGGATAGAGCCGTTGCACTGGATATCATAGGAATCAATCTAATGGCTTTAGCAGGTTTAATCGCCATCCTGCTCATCACGACAAAATTCAACGATGTTGTTCTTCTAATAGGAATCTTACTGTTTATTGGTACGGTTGCTCTGGCGAAATTCTTAGAAAAGGGTGTTATCATTGAGCGGGACTTGGATTAACTTAATATTCGATATTACCATTTGTCTATCTCTATTGATCGGTGCCTTTTTCCTTATATCCGGATCTATAGGAATCTTACGCTTTCCTGATGTCTATACCCGCTTACATGCAGCTACTAAAAGTTCTACGCTTGGTGTAGCCGGGATTATGATTGGTGCATTTCTTTTCCATTATGTAGAGCATGACATTGTCAGCGGCAAGCTTCTTCTCGGTATTTTCTTTGTCCTATTGACCGCTCCCGTATCCGGTCACATGATCTCACGGGCAGCCTATCGAGCAGGCGTTCCTCTGTGGGAGAAGAGTGTAAAAGATGAATATGCGGAAGTGTTGAAAGAAGAGCAGAAAAAGCAGGCACAGGACTCTTAACTACAACTTAAAAGCCCCCATTTCGATGGGGGCTTTTTTTTATAGGTATGACATTTATTTTTATAATCAGACAAGCACAGACATCCCTCCCGACACATAAGTATTGTAATAGGCTCTTGCCTAATTCTTGAGGAGGTGCGTCTATGAGCAGTCTGCTCGCTTCTATCCTTTATTTCTTTAAAGAATCCCTCTTTTTCATGTCGTATGTAAAGAACCAGGCCTTCCCCAATCCTTTATCTTCAGAAGAAGAGGCTAAACAGCTTCAGTTAATGGCAGAAGGAAGTCATGAAGCACGGAACAAGTTAATCGAACATAACCTGCGCCTGGTCGCTCATATTGTGAAGAAATTCGAAAATACAAAAGAAGACTTTGAAGATTTAATATCCATAGGTACAATAGGATTGATTAAGGGGATAGAAAGTTATTCAACAGGAAAAGGAACGAAGCTTGCCACTTACGCTGCCCGATGTATTGAGAATGAGATACTCATGCACTTAAGGTCTACAAAGAAAATGAGTAAGGACGTATCTCTTCAAGACCCAATTGGACATGACAAGGAAGGAAATGAACTGAATCTTCTCGATATCCTACAAGCCGACGTAACGGACATTGTTGAAGAGATACAGCTTCATATGGAGCTTGAGAAAATAAAGGACTTTATTACTGTGTTGGACGAACGAGAAAAAGAAGTGATTATTTTCAGGTATGGATTAAATCAAACGGAAGAGAAAACACAGCGGGAAATAGCTAAAGAATTAGGTATTTCCAGAAGCTATGTCTCAAGAATTGAAAAAAGAGCTCTAATGAAGATTTTTCATGAGTTTTATAAGCAAAGCAAACAAGGGAAAAATGGATAAAAAAAAGCCACTGCCATACTTATTTATATGGAGTGGCTTTTCGTCTTAATTCTCAATTAAATGCCTTTTCCATCTCTTAACCTTAAGTGTCATCAAAAAGGCCATGAATAAAGCTATTGCAATAATTGGATATAAAAACAGATAAGATTGGGTTTTATATTCAAAGATACTGATCAGTGTACCAGCGTACAGATAACTGCTCATAATCAAGAGTGTCATAACGAAACGTTGATAATCCTGAATTTTCTTACTGAGCCATTCGGTAGTTTTCATCTGCTTCCACCTCCTGCACTACATGATAATAACACATGTATGTTATCTATGGGGGTGGTAATAGCTGTTAACGATATGACCTAATCATTTCGATGATCATTTGAGCCGCATTTTCTGCCGCTCTAGGAAGGAATTGGTCAAAAGTTAGAGAAGACTCTTTGCCGGCAATGTCCGATAACGCACGAATGACAACAAAAGGTGTCCCATATTTATAACACACCTGTGCAATTGCGGCTGCTTCCATTTCTGCTGCAATCATATCAGGAAATTTCCCTCTGACAAAATCTACTTTTTCCTGGTCCTGCATAAAAGTGTCACCGGTTGCAATCAAGCCTTTGGCTGCATGTACATCTCTGGATTGTAGAGCTTTCGCTGCGGTTTCTACTAGATTCTCATCAGCAGGATAAAGTGCGGGCATCCCCGGAACTTGTCCATACTCGTATTGAAATGCTGTTACATCGACGTCGTGGTGGGTAACGTGACTTGAGATCACCACATCCCCTACTTCTAATTCTTGAGCGAACCCTCCGGCAGAGCCTGTATTGATTACAGCTTCAATATCATATTGTTCATGGAGAATGGTCGTGGACATAGCTGCATTCACTTTCCCAATCCCAGATTTCAAAAGGACTATTTCCTGATCAAGTAATGTTCCTTCGATAAAAAGACTTCCCGCTATTTCTTTCTCTGATGTCTGTACCATCTCTGATTGAAGACGTACTATTTCTTCATCCATTGCTCCGATAATCCCTATTGGCATCTCTATCTTCCTCTCATAACTTCCTAATAGATTTTTTTATTTAACACTTCAAGTTTCACGGGTTTATAACCCTTTTGGTCTATCCATTCTACATAAACACGTAAATAACCGGTCTTATTTTTATCTGAGACGACCGCTACAGACTTTTTAGGTCCTCCGCCATTAGAAACATCCCAATATATAATATTGTCCTCAGATAGGCCTACAGCGCTTCTAATAGCTTTCAATAATTCTTGATAATCCTCACCTTTATAAGTGATGCTGTGATTCCCGTTGGTTTCCATTTCTGTTGGAATCACCGGCCAATCCTTAGTAACTACGCGGTCGACATTGGGATCATCACTTTTCTCAATCTTCAGACCTTTCTCCTCTTCGATCGGTTCAAGTTCATCAAAACCCTCTATTGAGACTTTCTGTTTATCGGATTCCTCTTCGTTCACTTCCTGCTTCTCGGGTTTTTCCTGTTCCTGCTTTTCTTCACTCACTTCAACAGGGCTGCTTTCCTCAGGTTTTTGGGCCTGGCTCCTTTGATCGCCGTCTCTAAATATAAACATGGAAACAAATAAAATTAAAAACACACTCCCGATACCAACAAACCATGTCAGCCACTTCGTCCCCCGCCTTCTTTTCTCAAAACGGGCTGTACGGGACTCAGACGTATGTTTATTTGCCATTCCATCTCTCCTCCTTTAAACTCGCTGTATATTGTACAACAAGACGAACCATCCACCAACCCTTTTTACAACTTATCTTATTTCCCAAGCAATAAAATGTTGGATGAAAGCAGAAAAAAGACAGGGATAAGCCCTGCCTTCTTTAATGTACTGATACTATTCAACCGTGATAATTTTAACGTCAATTTCTCCGCCAGGTGTAGCTACTTTTACTTTATCACCGACAACATGTCCGATTAAGCTTTGAGCCATTGGAGAATCATTGGAAATTTTACCTTCAAATGGATCAGCTTCTGCACTACCTACAATTGTGTAAGTTTCTTCGTCACCATCAGGCAGCTCCTGAAAAGTAACAGATTTCCCCAGCGTAACGGTATCAGGGTTATCATTATCATTTTCAATAATGACTGCATTCCGAATCATAGTTTCTACTTGAGTAATACGCGCTTCTACAAATGCTTGTTCATCTTTCGCAGCATCATACTCGGAGTTTTCAGAAAGATCACCAAAACCGCGCGCAATCTTAATACGTTCGACAACTTCTTTTCGGCGTTCTGTTTTAAGATGGTGCAATTCCTCTTCGAGCTTTTGTTTACCTTCTTCAGTCATATAATAATTTTTCTCTTCTGCCATTGTCCGTATACACTCCTTTAATACAAGAAAAAATGAAATGTCCTTATATAGGAAATGAGCGGTACATCTGTACGCCCATTGCTAATGATTCACTATACTTTACCCGTGGACATATTGGTTTAGAACTACTATTGAAAACTATGCCAGATTTTAGGCAGTATTTCAACTATTTTCTTTCGGTACGGATAGCCCTTTTTCATGAAGTACGGTCTGGATTTTTGTCGCCATCAAGTCGATCGCTACATGATTTTGACCACCTTCAGGAATAATGATATCCGCATAGCGTTTTGTAGGTTCTACGAATTGGAGATGCATTGGACGGACAACATTGATATATTGATCAATCACCGAATCCAACGTACGGCCTCTTTCATTAATATCTCTCATCATACGTCGAATAATTCTTACATCCGCATCGGTATCCACAAAGACTTTAATATCCATAAGGTCGCGCAGACGGTCATCTTCCAGAACTAGAATTCCTTCTACTATAATAACCTCTTTTGGTTCTACGTGAATGGTCTCTTCTGAGCGCGTGTGCATCTTATAGTCATACACTGGTTTTTCTACAGACTTCTGATCAATTAATTCTTTTAAATGCTCTATGAGCAAGTCGTTATCGAAGGCTAGAGGATGATCATAGTTTGTCTGCAGCCTTTCTTCAAAAGGAAGTTCACTTTGATCTTTATAGTAATAGTCCTGTTCTATCATTAATAAAGTTTTATCTGTAAAGCGCTGGATAATGGATCTTGTTACACTGGTCTTTCCAGAACCGGTTCCACCAGCAACTCCAATTACTACAGGTTTATCGTTCATACTTCCTGTTGCTCCTTTCATCCAATTGGATTTTATCTAGATTAGGATTTATTTAGACTGGCTTCGCTTTTTCGTTATCGCTACACCGTCTCCAATTGGGACGATCGATGTGTGATAATCAGGATGTTGGACTAGCCATTCATTAAAGGTCCTGATTTTACGAGCAATTTTCGCCATGCGCGGGCTTGCTTCCTCGTCATCCGCAACGTATCCCTTAAAAAGCACATTATCTGAGATAATGACTCCATCTTCATTTAACATAGGGGCATACAGATGGAAGAATTCTTCGTATTTCCCTTTTGCTGCATCAATGAATAATAGATCATAAGGTCCATAGGCTCTGACATCTTCAGCTGTTTCCAGCGCATCACCATGAATGATGGTGATCTGTTCATCAGCTTCCATCTTCTTTATATTCTTTTTTGCTTCTTGGTATCGACCGGTATCTCGTTCCACAGTTGTAATCCTGCTGTCCGGATTAGCTTCCAACATGCGTAGGGCAGAGTAGCCAATCGCGGTACCAATTTCTAATATACGTTCAGGCTGCTGCATTCTAATCAGCTGCATAAGGAAATCAATGCCTAAAGGTTCCATAATCGGGACACCCTGTTCCCTGGCGTAGGATTCCAATTCTTGAATCGGTTTGGAAGGCTCTGAAAGCAATGATTGTAAATAGGCTTCTTGCTTCATCAAGTTTCATCCCTTCACATTATATTTACATCCATTTTACAACCCCATTATTTTAACACAAAAAAAAGAAGGAATGCGAGTGTTCTTTGCAATCCTTCGAAATAAAATACAGTTAATTGATATATTTTTCCTTCAGCTTATTATGCTCCTGAAGAGTATCCGCATAGTGAATCTCTCCTTCGCTGTCAGCAAGGAAATAAAGATGATCGTGCTCCACAGGCTTCACAGCTGCTTCCAGAGCGTTTTTATTAAAGTTTGAGATGGGTCCAACCGGCAGCCCTTTCACATGGTAGGTATTATAAGGCGATTCAATTTCTAAATCTTTATAATACACTTTTTCCTGATGCTCCCCTTTAGCGTATAAGACAGTTGGGTCGGTCTGTAGGGGCATATCTTCACCAAAACGGTTATAGAAGACACCTGCAATCTTCTGGCGGCTTTCAGCTGTACGTGCTTCATTTTCAAGAAGAGAGGCCATCGTAACCAGGTCGTGCACATTTTTAACGTTCTCAAGACCCTCTAAATCATTCAGATAAGGAAGCACAACCGATTGTGTCTTATCAAGCATCTCTTTTACAATCTTATCAATACTTGGATCCTCTATATAAAAAGGATATTTAGCAGCATATAAGTACCCTTCCAGGGGATAGCGGATCTCCTCTTGAAGGATATCTTCTGTAAGTAGTTTTGGATATTGCTCCATCAATGTTTTCACATATTCTTCGTCATTAACCTTATCCATAAACTCTTCACTTGTAAATGCAAACTTTTCTGCATAAATGTCAGCAATTTCTTCCAGGTCGAGACCTTCCTGAACGGTTACTTCAACAGCAGGTGCTTTGACAAGCTTCCCTGTTTTCAGCGACTCAATCACTTCATCAAGAGTCATGGAAGAAGTGAACTGATAACTTCCTGCCTGAAAACCCGATTCATTTTTAAATTTTGTATAAAACCTGAAAATCATATCATTTTTTATAATGTCATTCTCTTCTAATATCTTAGCAATGCCCGAAGTAGAAGATCCCATCGGTATTTCTACGTCCACTTGTTTGTTATTCCCGGGGTCGACAGGCTCCAAAGCAGATTTTACATAAAAGTAGCCGGATAAACCTCCAATGACAAGGACGAGCGTGAACACAGTGAGAATCACGGCAACAATTTTTCTAACCTTACTTGCTTCTTCTATTCTATTTTTTAATCTTTTTTTATATTGCGTTTTAAAATCAGAATTAGACAACAAACTTCCCCCTTTCATCCGGTATATTATACTATAAAGAGATAGAATCTTTCTACATTTAACCCGAATTTTCTACAAGAACCGGCAGATGCCCCCATAAAAACAGCCTGCAGTTTTCACTGCAGGCTTGTTATTTACGTCAAATCTTCATCTGTCAATGTGTTGAGCATCTCTTCAACCATTTCCCATTCATCATCAGACTCAATTTGGAAAAGAGCGAGATCGTCTTCTTCGTTTCCTTTTTCTTCGTAGCGGAAAGCGAAAACTTCAACTTCTTCGCCTTCTTTCTGTTCAGCTGGAATGACAGCAATATAAGAATGTCCGGTTTGTTCTACATCAAATGTAAACAGTACCTCAAATAAATGTTCTTCCCCATTTTCATCAGGGATAATAATACGTTCTTCTTTTTCTAATGCCATATCAGACATCCTCCTTATTGTTTCGAATCTAAATACCCTTGCAGAATCATGACTGCAGCCATTTTATCAATGACTTTCTTTCTTTTTTTACGACTGACATCTGCATCAAGCAGTACACGTTCAGCCGCCATGGTCGTTAGACGTTCATCCCATAAGTGTGTTTTTAGATGAAATTCCTCTTCCAGCCATGAGGCAAAACTTTGACTGGCTTCTCCCCTCGGACCTACCGTACCATTCATATTCTTAGGGAAGCCTACAATCGCTTCTGTCACATCATGATCATCAATCACTTTACGAAGCGGTTCTTTAGCCGTTTCGTAATCACGTTCGTCCCATCTCAGGGTCGTCAATCCCTGAGCGGTCCAGCCAAAAGCATCAGATATAGCGATGCCTATGGTTTTCTCACCGACATCCAGTCCTATTTTTTTCATTCAACGCCCTCTTTATTCTCTTTGATGTAAAATTTAACCAGCTCTTCGATTAATTCGTCTCGCTCAATTTTGCGGATCAAGTTTCTGGCATCCTGATGACGAGGTATATAGGCAGGGTCACCTGAAAGCAGATAGCCGACAATTTGATTGATCGGATTGTACCCTTTTTCTTGTAATGCTCCATACACATTTAACAGTACGGATTGGACATCTTGATCAAATGGTTCCTCTGAGAAGTTGAACCTCATCGTTTTATCCATAGAACTCATTACATTCACCTCGCACTTCAATTGTATTTACTCCATTATATACCTAATTTAAGCTAAGGAAAAACTAGGAGTTTTGGCTTGCATATTCTTTTGCGTACTGGAGGGCCTCAGGAATCTTGGATGCATCCTTACCTCCGGCCTGCGCCATATCCGGTCGACCGCCGCCGCCGCCGCCGCATCGAGTCGCTGCTTCCTTAATTAATTTCCCTGCATGGTATCCTTCTTCTACTAAGTCTTTAGATACTCCTGCAATTAACTGGACTTTATCACCATTTGGAGCAGCTAACAGGATAATTCCTGAGCTCAGTTTTTGTTTTAAATCATCGACCATTGTACGAAGTGCATTCATATCTTTCACATCCACTTGTTTAGCCAGCACCTTCACTCCGTTGATTTCTTCGACTTCATCCAGAATGGTGGATGCTTCCATATTCGACAGCTTCGCACTCAAGGAGTCATTTTCTTTTTGAAGATCTTTCATTTCTTTATGAAGAACTTCAATACGCTCTGGTACTTGGTCAGCGTTGGTTTTTAACAATTCTGCTGCTTGTTTAAGCGTCGTTTCTTTGCCATTCATGTAAAGGTAGGCATCTTTTGCAGTTACAGCCTCAATTCTTCTCGTTCCAGCTCCAATTCCAGATTCCGAAACAATCTTGAATAACCCAATCTCAGCTGTATTTAAAACGTGACAGCCTCCACATAACTCTAAGCTGTAATCTCCAACTTGAACGACTCTGACAGTATCTCCATATTTTTCACCGAACAGAGCCATCGCACCTTTTTCTTTCGCTTCCTCAATAGAACTGTATTCAACGGCTACTGGAAGGGACTGCCAAACTCTTTCATTCACGATAGATTCAATCCGTTCCATTTCTTCATTCGTTACTGAACCGAAGTGGGAGAAGTCAAAGCGCAGGCGGTCAGGTGCTACCAGAGAACCTGCTTGATTTACATGTTCACCAAGAACATCTTTTAATGCCTGATGAAGCAGGTGAGTTGCCGTGTGGTTCTTAACGATAAAGGAACGACCGCGCTGATCGACGGCTGCTGTTACATCGGCCCCTTTTTCAATCCTTCCCTTCACAACAACGGCTTCATGCATATGCTGTCCATTTGGAGATTTCTGGACATTCGTTACCTCCAAGGCAGCTGTACCGGTAGTGATTTCTCCTTTGTCAGCGACTTGTCCTCCGCTCTCTGCATAGAAAGGTGTTTCTTCCAAGAAAAGATAGACCGTTTCGCCTTCCTCTGCAGCATGAGTGAAATCCTTCCCTTTAATCATCTCGACAATAGTGGTCTCTACCTGTAGACGGTCATAACCAACAAAGGAACTTTCTACATGAACATCCCCCAGGACACCGTCCTGCACCTGCATGGAATCCGTTTTTTGACGAGCATTTCTTGCGCGCTCCCGCTGTTTCTCCATTTCATGCTGGAAACCTTCTTCATCAATCGTAAAACCAGCTTCCCCTACGTATTCCTCTGTGAGCTCTTTCGGAAAACCATAGGTATCATAAAGTCGGAACACCTCTGTCCCAGGGAAGACGTTGCTGCCCTTTTCTGTTTCCTGCTTAATAATGGAAGAAAGAATTTGAAGCCCATCATTAAGCGTTTCGTGGAAACGTTCTTCTTCCGTCTGAATCACATTTTGAATAAAGGACTCTTTCTTCTTCACTTCCGGATAAAAATCAACCATGATGCTGGAAACTTCCGGAACAAGTTTATACATGAAAGGTTTGTTGATGCCGATTTGTTTAGCAAAACGAATGGCGCGGCGGAGCAGTCGTCTCAATACATAACCACGGCCTTCATTGGAAGGAAGGGCTCCATCACTAACAGCAAATGTTACGGTTCTCATATGGTCAGCTATGACCTTGAAAGAAGAGTCGCCTTCTACACTTTCGCCATACTTTTGCCCGGCCATCTTTTCCGTTGCTTCAATGATTGGCTTAAACAAGTCAGTTTCGAAGTTTGTTTCTGTTTCCTGAATAACACATACGATTCTTTCAAGCCCCATACCCGTATCAATGTTTTTCTTTGGAAGGGGAGTATACGTATCATCAGGGTTGTGGTTAAACTGAGAGAAAACTAAGTTCCATATTTCTAAATATCTCTCATTTTCACCGCCTGGATACAATTCCGGATCATTTGGATCATTCCCGTACTTTTCGCCTCGATCATAGAAGATCTCTGTATTTGGTCCACTAGGGCCTTCTCCAATATCCCAGAAGTTTTCTTCGATACGTATGATTCTCTCTTCATCGAGTCCGATCTTATCTTTCCATATTTGAAAAGCCTCATCGTCTTCGGGGTGCACCGTTACCGAAAGTCTTGCAGGATCAAAACCAACCCAGTCTTTACTTGTAAGAAATTCCCACGCCCACTCCATCGCTTCTTCTTTAAAATAATCACCAATGGAGAAATTCCCCAGCATTTCAAAAAATGTATGGTGACGGGCAGTAAAGCCGACATTTTCAATATCATTGGTTCGAATTGATTTTTGAGCGTTCACAATTCTCGGGTTTTCAGGTGTTACACGACCATCAAAGTATTTCTTAAGAGTGGCTACACCACTGTTGATCCATAACAAAGTGGGATCTTCATGAGGCACAAGTGACGCGCTCGGTTCAACACTATGTCCTTTTTCCTTAAAAAAATCGAGAAACATTTGACGCACATCTGCAGAAGTCAAATTTTTCATTTTAGAATCCTCCTTATATTCGATAAAAGTTGAGACCGTGGGAACGAAGGACAAACAGAAATAAAAAACTCCCGTTCCTGCCTTTTATCGGCAGGGACGGGAGTTTGATTCCGCGGTACCACCCTGATTATAGGTTCGATGACCTATCAGCTTGGATGCCTGTAACGTGGCATAACAACGGCGGGTGTTAACCGCACTCAGGAGCAGCGTTCAACAACTCCATACAGTACGTTTTACAGCCAGGAACGTACCTCTCTGAGTATGGGGGGTTGTTTACTCGTTTCCTTCATCGTTTTCTTCGTTCAAATAGTCTATGCTAAGCGTAATTATAGTGAACTGACCATCATCTGTCAATGTTCAGTCTTCCTGTACGAATTTCTTCTACAATTACTTTGATACATGTAAGAACTGGAACAGCCAAAATCAAACCTGGAATGCCGGCGAGTTCTCCCCCTAGGAGCAGAGCGAAAATAATAAACAAAGGGTGGATGTGAATGCTTTTTCCCATAATAAATGGAGATAATAAGTTCCCCTCAATTACCTGGATAATGATGATTACAACTAGTGTGAAAATTAGCGTGTTAATAGAAACCGTCAATGCAATAACTACAGCAGGCCCCGCTCCCAGCAGGGGTCCAAAGTAAGGGATGATGTTCGTCAACCCAGCGATTAACCCTAGTACTAGTGGATAAGGAAGGTCAATAACCCAGAAAGAAATCGTGGCAATAACGCCTACAAAGAAACTTATCAGTAACTGTCCTCGGATATAACCTCCCAGGGAGTGATTTAATTCTTTCGCCAGACGCTTGGCTTCATGATGCCATGACACAGGCATTAAGCGCAGGGCGGACTCCCCTATTCCCTTGTAATCTTTGAGGAAGTAAAAAGTCATCACAGGAATGACAGCAATAAATAACAAAAAATTAAATAGACCGCTCAACCCAGTAAACACAACCATAACTTTACTGCTGATCCAGTCTTCGAAATCTGAAAAACCATCATCCAGTTTCTGATGAAGTCCATCAGGCAGCCTTTCTGTCTGGGCGTAGAGCTGCTTTGTCCAGCCTTGATAAGACTCAACCAAGATAGGCAGGTGCTCATTCATCAACTTTAACTGATCAAGCAGACGGGGAATGCCTTTATAGAGACCCAGGGTAAGCAATGAAAAAAATATGATGAAAATTATTAAAATGGCGATGGTCCTGGTAAAACCTGCTTTCTCTAACATTCGAACGAGAGGATGCAGCAATAAAGAAAGAACCAGCGCAAGGAGAAAAGGCAGCAAAACTTTTCCGATCATAACCAAAACATGATCATAATATGGAAAAAGCCAGGCAAGCAGTAAGAGAGATAACAAGGTGATGAAGAAGATGGTAAATCTCCGCAGCCATTTGGAAGAACGGTCATTCATGAAAGCCTAGGACCCCTGCTGGTAGAAAATATCGTTTAAAGAACTGAGACTTCCGTCTTCTTCAATTTGATTAATATTAATCTTTCCATCTTCCACTGCCAGCTCCAAGCAGCAATTCCAGCAATAGTACTGTTCATTTCCTATTTTTCCAAGATTTTTATTCTTACAATTTGGACATCTCATAAGGACATACTCCTTTTTTACCAATCAGTATGTCCAAGAGAAATAGATTCATACGTTAGCGGACGATTTCGTTCACCCACTTTATTCCCTCTCGTACTTGTTCGTTACTCGGTGACGAATGGGGGGTATGTTCAAAGAGAAAATATTTATCTCTTCCAGAGGCCAGGAGTTCCAGGAAAGGTCTCATGTCATAGGCGCTGTCCCATAGCTCACGAGAGGGATGGATCGGCACCCATATATATCCATCATGTCTGTATTGAACATTGTGCATGTGCACCACTTTCGTCATTGGAAGCAATGGTTCAACAAACGTTCTCCACTGGTCTCCTGCTGCCATTATGTAGTCTCCGATATCAATACATAGATCTACCCCATAGGACTCCCACAAGGAAGGTGGAAAGTCATATAAATATTGAATACCAAGAGGAGATTGGTTTTTACCCAGTTTGGGTTCACACACAATGGGTATTTCATAGGTTTTCTTCAGTCTATGTAAAAATTGAAGACCTTCCTCAATCATTCTATTGGTCTCCCTGGCTTTTCCATGAAAGTATGGAAAATGAACAAGCACATACGAGGCACCATACTGAGCTGCCTCTGCTACTTCCTCTTCAAATAAAACCCTTGCTTTCTCAGGAGGCATGGAAACCTCCTCAATCAAATCATACTTACTGTTACCCCTGATCAGGGGAGCATGGATACCAAAACTTGCGTTATGCATGTCTCTCATTTTCATAAACGTCTGAAAAGCTTCCCTATCTGTAAATTCTCCAATCTCAATATGAGGAAGTCCACTCTCAAACAATTCTTCAAATTGAGAAGGATTGGACAAAATTGTACTGCCTGACATCCCCAGAGTATGAGTCATCTTCCTCCCCCCTACATAAAGTCATATGGTGAAAGCTGTTCTTCCTCTTCTTCCTCCTGCACTTCCGGTGTTGATTCTTCCTGCAGCTTTTCTTTCAATCTTGTATAACGTGTATTGGTATCTGTCATTCCAACTCCATCAAGAAAAGCTTCTTTATCCCCACAAATAATTAAGGATTGTTTGGACCTTGTAATCGCTGTATAAAGAAGGTTTTTCCTCAACATCCGCCGGTAGCTCCTCACTACAGGTAAAATAACAATTGAAAATTCGCTTCCTTGCGATTTGTGAATGGATGTACAGTAGGCATGCATAATATTATTCAGTTCTTTTTTGGGATAAACCACTTCTTTCCCATCGAAATCAATGACAACCTGCTCTACCCCATCCACATTTTCCTCTGCACGAAAGATCGCAACAATCTGTCCAATATCGCCGTTATAAACCCCATCTTCCGGCTGATTCACCAGTTGAATGACTTTGTCACCTTTTCTATATGTGACATCATAGTATTGTAGATCTCTCTTCTGTTTGTGCTTTGGATTGACCGACTCCTGTATTGTCTGATTCAATTTATGAATCCCCACATCCGTCCGGTACATCGGAGCGAGTACTTGAAGGTCTTTAGGGTCGATACCTTTATCTAATGCTTTTTTAACGATATTCGTCACAAGATCAGCAAGTTGGTGCTCTCTAGCTGGCAGGAAATTAAAATCATGGTCTTTCCCTAAAGATTTTACCGTACATGCGTCGTTTTTTATTTCATGAGCGAGCTGAATGATTTTCGATCCTTCTTTTTGACGGTAAACTTCTACTAATTTAGTTGATGGAAGCTGTTCTGATGCCAGCATATCTGCTAATACCTGCCCGGGTCCTACAGATGGGAGCTGATCTTCGTCTCCCACAAGAAGGACCTGCATATCCGTGGGAATCGCGCGAAACAACTGATTAGCCAGCCAAATATCCACCATAGAAAACTCATCAACGATTAACAATTTCCCTTCAAGCGGATTGTTTTGATTCCGCTCAAAGGAATCATGCCCGTCCCATCCAAGGAGACGGTGTATCGTACTCGCTGGAAGACCTGTCGATTCTGTCATCCGCTTGGCTGCTCTTCCTGTAGGAGCCGCCAATATAAACGGGAAAGGTTTTTCCCCATCGTACTCCTCTGGATCTACAGACTCTTCATTCAGATGAGCATATGTATGAATAATTCCTTTAATAACCGTTGTTTTTCCTGTTCCAGGTCCTCCTGTTAAAATCATCAGTTTAGAGTTTAACGCCTTTTCAATCGCATTGAATTGATCTTCTCCATAGCTCATGGACTCTTCTTCCTCTAAATCACCAATCACCTTCATTAAATCCGCCTGTGTGTGTGTCACTTCCACCTCTTCCTCCTGAAGTCGGTCGACATGGTTACAAAATCCGTTTTCTGCAAAATACAAAGAGGGAAGGTACACTCTGTCTTCCTCAATGTAAACAAATTTCTCTTCCCCTAGATGAATGATCTGCTGGGAAAGCTGCTCAAAATTAATGGCAGGGTCAGTCCCTTGATTTAATAACTGCTCCACTTGAAGGAGGCATTCTTCTGTCGGCAGGTAAACATGTCCTGCACTCATGCTTTTTTGCATGATATATAAACAGGCGGCGCGAATTCTTGTAGGGTGGTCATGAGGTAAGTTCTGCATTCTTGCCATTTCGTCTGCCCGGTGAAAGCCAAAGCCATCCACATGAAATACCAGTTGATAAGGATCTTCTTCAATGATCGCCATGGTTTGGTCTTTAAACGCTTCATAGATTTTCTGAGCAATTTTTAAACCAAAGCCATATTGGGAGAGGTGGATCATGACATGCTCAAAACCCTGGTGCTCTTTTAATGACTCATATAGTTGATCTGCTTTTTCTTTAGGGAGCCTGGGAACATCATCCAGTACATCGCGATTTTCTAATATCCGGGAGATCGTCTGTTCACCGAGGACATCCACAATTCTTTCCGCTGTCTTTTTTCCGATGCCATGAAAGAGATCACTGGACAAATAGAGAATTAAACCGTCTTTCGTCTCAGGCAGAACCCGGTTGTACATCTCTACTTCATACTGCAGTCCAAACTTTTTATGCTCTTTAAACTCCCCATAAAAGATATAGGTTTCCCCTTCTTCCAACGGGGAAAAATGCCCCTTAATTACAAGAGTTTTCTCATTAAATTGTTCATTTGTCTCTTTAACATTAATTGAGGCAATTGAAAAATGCTCGGACTCGTTGTGAAAGATCGTCCGACTAAGTTCTCCTTTGACATAAGGTCGCTGCTCGGTTGTTTCATTAAAGAGCGATTGTTGAGTCATGTCCACCGTTCTCCTTCATTCTACTCATTTAAAGCTTGTTCAACTTGTGCTTTCGCGTGGGCAGCCAGCATATGATCAGGATTGCATGCCAATGCTTTTCTAAACTGTTCCAACGCCTTCTTTGCATTCTCCTGATGTAGTGCCACCACACCTAAGTTGTAGTACGCATCGCTGTGTTGTTCTTCTAATTGTAGCACATGGTTCATCACCTGTTCAGCTTGATCAATCTCACCATTTTGAGCGAGGCACAAACCATATTGAAACTGGATATCCACATCGTTTGGAGCTAGTTCTGCTGCTCTTAGAAGATAAGGAAGGGCGAGTTTCACGTATTCCTGATGGATGAAAGTCATCCCTAACATAAAGTGAACATCCGCTTCATCCAAGCCGTTTTGTATAGCAAGAATAAATGTCTCTTGAGCTTTTGTGTACTTTTCCTGCTCATAATAGACATTCCCTAAACCATAATAGGCCGTTGCCGCTGTATCATCAAGTTCGATGGCACGGTTAAAAAAGCGGATCGCTCTTTCATAATCGTTCATGTGTGTAAGTAAGTTACCGAAGTTAATATACCCTACAGGTTCTTTCGGGTTTTCATCAATCGCTTCGGTAAAGAGCTTCGCCGCCTCCTCATAATTGTAATTCTGCATTTCTTCAATTCCTTTTTTTAATTTATCCATATTCAATCCCCTTTCTGATTTAATATAATGATAGTCAGCCAATCTACCTTCGGAAAACACTCTCTCGAACCCAGCCCAGGTCTTCAATAACCCTTCCCTTTTCCTGTACAAACCTAAAATAACAGCACTAAGCTACAACAGAGCGTCTCAATAAAAAGATCAGGTGAAAACCATAAAAAAAGTCACGCCATCAGGAATGGCCATGACTTTTTTTGAACATCACCCGACGTAATTGACGGCTGCATCCTCTTTTAAAACGACATCAATTGTCGCTCCGCCCAAGCATACCTCTCCGTTATAAAATACAACGGCCTGCCCGGGGGTAATGGCACGTTCCGGTTCATGAAACATCACTTTCCAGCGTCCGTTTTCCAATGGATAAACAGTGACTCCACTGTCTTCCTGGCGATAACGGAATTTAGCCGTGCACTCAAAAGGTTCAGTTGGAGTTTCAGCTTTCGTCCAGTTCGCTTCTGATGCAATTAAACCATCAGAATATAGAGCATCATGATGAAAACCCTGGCCGACATAAAGTACATTGTCTTCTACATTCTTCCCTACGACGAACCATGGATCGCCTGCTCCACCAATACCAAGACCCTGACGCTGACCAAGTGTATAATACATTAGTCCATCATGCCTGCCTTTGACTTCTCCGTCCAAAGTCTCCATATTTCCGGGCTGAGCTGGAAGATATTCACTCAAGAACTCTTTAAAGTTACGCTCCCCGATAAAACAGATTCCTGTAGAATCCTTTTTCTTCGCTGTCGCAAGATCATGCTTTTCGGCGATAGCACGTACTTCTTTCTTCTCAAGATGACCAAGGGGGAACATAACCTTAGCAAGAACATCTTGAGACAATTGGTTAAGAAAATACGTCTGGTCTTTATTATGGTCAACTCCACGAAGCATTTCATAGACGCCATCATTTTCCCGTACCTGTGCATAGTGACCGGTAGCTAGATAATCTGCACCAAGAGACATGGCATGATCCATGAATGCTTTAAACTTGATCTCTTTGTTACACATGACATCAGGATTTGGCGTTCTTCCTTTTTTATATTCATCAAGGAAGTATGTGAATACCTTATCCCAATACTGTTTTTCAAAATTAACTGCATAATAGGGGATATCCAGTTGATTACAGACACGAATGACATCTTCGTAATCCTCTGTTGCTGTACAGACACCATTTTCATCTGTGTCATCCCAGTTTTTCATAAAGATACCGACTACATCATAGCCCTGCTCTTTAAGCATAAGAGCAGCAACAGAAGAATCGACTCCCCCGCTCATTCCAACGACTACACGTGTGTCTTTTGGATCTTTCATTTTTTTCACCTTCCTTTATCAAGTCAAACGCTTGATGATCTGACTGACCCGAGTTGCTGCTTCTATTATATCTTCTTCATTATTCGCTAAACCAAAACTGAAACGGATTGAATTCGTAGTCTTAGGATGACCAGGACCAAACATAGCTGTCAACACGTGGGAAGGTTCAATGGAACCAGCTGTGCAGGCACTTCCACTTGATGCAGCAATCCCGGATAAATCGAAATTGGTTAACAATGTTTCCACATTCATATCCGGAAAACTAATGTTTACAATCGACTCCACTGTGAATTCTTCCGAACCGTTTACTTCGAAAGTTACTTCCTTTTCTTCTAAGGTTCTTATAAACAGCTGCTTATAATGAAGATATTTTTCTTTATACGTCATACGTTCAGCTTCCATAATTTCAACAGCTGTCTGCAGGCCTTTTACTGCCGGTGTATTCTCTGTTCCAGCCCGGCGCTTTCTTTCTTGTTCGCCTCCATATTGAAGGGACTCTATTTGTACACCTTCCCGGATATACAAAAAGCCGATTCCTTTAGGCCCATTGATTTTATGTCCGGAAACCGCCAAAAGATCTACAGGCAGGGTTGTCACATCCAGACTCATCAGACCATAGGCCTGAACAATATCTGAATGAAAATAAGCCTGATGATCACGCAGTAATTCTCCAACTTGAGAAATTGGCTGAATGGATCCCGTTTCATTATTTACCATCATTATAGAAACTAGAATGGTATCTTCACGCAGGGCGGCTTTCACATCCTCAATTGCAACCAGACCTTCCTCATTAACAGGAAGATAAGTCACCTCAAACCCCTGGGATTCTAAATATTCGACTGCATGTAATGTAGCATGATGTTCTATAGAGGTGGTAATAATATGCTTACCCTTCCCGGCATTTGCCCGTGCTGTACCAATAACCGCAAGGTTATCCGCTTCGGTCCCACCGCTGGTAAATACAATTTCCTTTTCATTGGCCTTCAGGCTTTCGGCGACTTTCCGACGTGCCTGATCAAGGTACCTTCTTGCTTTCCGGCCAAATTGATGAACACTGGAAGGATTACCGAAGGTCTCTTTGTAGACGGGCACCATAGCATCAACGACATCCGGGTGGACAGGTGTCGTAGCAGCGTGGTCCATATAAATTGATTTCATCTATATCCCTCCAACATTATATATAAAACATATAAGCATCCTGGGTTTGATCATCCACATGATCCTTCAAGTCTTCCAAGGTCGTAGTATCCAATACATCCTTTACAGCATCGCGCACCCGCTTCCACAAAGCCTGTTTGGCTGGTTCCTCATTCTCAATTCCTTCAACAGGTGTAATAGGGCCTTCTAAAACCCGGATTACGTCGCCTGCTGTAATCTCATGAGGCGCTTTAGTTAACATATAACCACCATAGGCTCCGCGGACACTTTTCACAAGGCTGGCATTTCTTAACGGTGCAATCAGCTGCTCAAGATAGTGCTCGGAAAGATCATTATCCCGTGCAATCTGTTTCAAAGAAATAGGGCCATCCCCGAATTTTCTTGCCAACTCAATCATTATGGTTAGTCCGTAACGGCCTTTCGTAGATATCTTCATACATTTCACCCTTCATTATTAAAAACTGTAACCATTCTTTAGCATAGGGAAGAGTATGTCCCACAAATGTTCCTAAAAATAACGCGATAAATACTGTCCCAACGCCGACAGGTCCTCCAAGAGCGAACCCAAGAACAGCCACGGTAATCTCTATCCCATTTCTTACTGTTGATACTTTCCAGCCGGTCGATTTGGTTATTAAGAGCATTAAGCTGTCTCTCGGACCTGCTCCGATTTCAGGAGCTACATAAATGCCAATACCAAGAGCAATAACAAACGTACCGGATATAAATATAAGCAGCTGCATGAATAATGTCTGCGGTGCTGGTAAAAGCCAATTAAAGAAGTCAATGAACACACCGATAAAGACCATATTTAAAATTGTTCCAATTTGAGGCCATCTCTTCTGTACAACGGAACTGAAAAAAACAATTACAAAACCTGCAATAATGGACCAGGTACCTACCGTCAGCCCTAACTGCAGAAATAACCCGTAGTGAAAGACGTCCCATGGACCAATTCCAAAATCCTTCACCTGCATGGTCATCGCTATTCCAAGTCCAAGGATGACTAAACCGATACAGAAAAAGCCCCAGCGGAGAAGATTCTCCTGCTTTTTCTTTTGATTGGAATGCATCGCCATCCTCCTCTCTTTATTATACCAAACGCTATTATAGCATGAATGGCAAGTCTCTTGCATTTTCATAAAAATCATTCTACGCTTACATTTATAACCTGTATAAGGAGAATGAATTTATGAGCCAGCAACCTCTCGCATTTCGTATGCGTCCATCTAATATTGAAGAAATCATTGGTCAATCTCACCTTGTCGCTGAAGGTAAGACCATCCATCGTATGATTAAAGCGAACCGCTTAGCCTCGATGATTCTATTCGGCCCTCCTGGAACAGGAAAAACTTCCATGGCCACGGCATTAGCTAAAAGTCTTCAAATTCCACATAAGACATTAAATGCTGTAACAGATAAGAAAAAAGATATGGAAATTGCTGTTGAAGAAGCAAAAATGCACGGACAGCTGGTCCTGATTTTAGATGAAGTTCACCGCTTGGACAAAGCCAAACAGGACTTCCTCCTCCCCCACTTAGAAAGTAATCGGTTGACGCTGATCGGATGTACAACAAGCAACCCTTACCATTCCATTAACCCGGCTATTCGCAGCCGCTGCCATCTATTCGAGCTGCACCGGCTTTCATCTGATGATATAAAAGAAGCCATTCACCGCGCCATTCAAGATGAAAACAAAGGTCTTGGTCATTTAAATATTCAAATCGAGGATGATGCTCTTGAGCATTTTGCTCAATCAGCAAATGGAGACTTAAGAGCAGCGCTGAACGGATTGGAATTAGCCGCTTTTTCAACTCCTGAAAACAGTGAGGGAGTCATCCACATCACATTAGAAGTGGCTGAGGAGTGTATGCAGAAGAAGAGTTTTTCCCATGATAAAGGTGGCGATGCTCATTATGACGTTCTTTCTGCATTTCAAAAATCCATTAGAGGGAGTGACGTCAACGCTTCTCTTCATTATTTAGGAAGACTGATTGAAGCTGGGGATCTTGACAGCATTGCTAGAAGATTAGTAGTGATTGCCTATGAAGATATTGGGCTGGCAAATCCACAAGCTGGACCAAGAGCTCTGGCTGCTGTTGAAGCTGCGGAAAGAATCGGCTTCCCTGAAGCTCGTATCCCTCTTGCCGTTACGGTTGCTGAACTTGCTCTTTCCCCTAAGTCTAATAGTGCCTATAAAGCTCTTGATGCAGCCCTTTCTGATATTCGAAATGGGAAGAGTGGTGAAGTCCCCGCGCACTTAAAGGATGCTCATTATAAGGGAGCCGAATCGTTGGGACGGGGCATTGGTTATAAGTATCCTCACAACTACGAAAGCGGCTGGGTGGACCAGCAGTACCTGCCTGACACGCTCCAAACCCGAAATTATTATGAACCAAAAAGAACCGGCAAGTTTGAACAGGCTCTTGAACAAGTTTATAGCAAAATAAAAAAACAAAAATCTACTTGAGTATATTTCCATCCTTTGTTGGCTACACTACTACTAAATCTGACAAACTATTATCTTATGGATAAAAATTAGGAGTGGTGAATATGCCTAAAGTACGACAGGATGCATGGTCTCATGAAGATGATCTTTTATTAGCAGAAACGGTTCTGCGCCATATCAGGGATGGAAGTACACAGTTGAAAGCCTTCGATGAAGTGGGCGATCTTCTGAACCGTACATCGGCTGCATGCGGATTCCGTTGGAATGCGGAAGTTCGACAAAAATATGAACAGGCGGTTGAACTAGCTAAGAAACAGAGAAAAGAGAAAAAGAGAAAAGAAGCAAAACAGACACAAACCTTTACCTCAACAAGCTCACCTGTCTTATATAAAGAAGAAACAGAGGAGGACTTCCTGCTTCCTGAACCGGTCGCCGTTGATGTTCACTCTTCACCATCTTCCAAAGAAGAAACAGAGTTACAACTGTCTGATGTAATCCAATTCTTGAGCAGCCTTCAGCAGGAAACTGCTTCACAAGGATCTTTGCAGTACCGTGTGACAGAATTGGAAGAACAAAACCAGAATCTAATGGAAGAAAACCAGCAGCTGAGCCGTCAATTAATTTCGATGACGGAAGATTATCAAGCTTTAATTCAAATTATGGACCGCGCAAGAAAAATGGTGATGTTTGAAGATCAGGATTCCTACAAACCTCAGTTCCGGATGGAAAAGAACGGAAACCTGGAAAATGTTGCCCGTTAAATTTTCAGTAGAATAACAAAAAGAGGAGCCTCACTCGAGGCTCCTCTTTTTGTTTAACTATGTAAGTATAAAAAACCAATCCCAATTGTGCCGTCGTATCATGAGTTTTGAACCCGCTCCAGGCAGGTGGGTGCCCTGTTTCACACTTCTTGCGTCCTCCCATCAGTGATGGTTAAGAGGCATGCATTCCGTATGAAAACACCAGGCTCCCGTTTCAAAAATGTTCGGTCAAAACGTACATTCGAACAACGTACACATCAGGATTGGTCTCTTTAATTTGTAAATTCATCTTAGCATATCAGCACAATGTTATCAAGAAGAAAGATCAATATTTACTGATCTGAATTAGGTTTCTCAGATAACTTTAACTGTAGGTGAAGTTCATCCAACTGGGCCTCACTGACAGAACCAGGGGCGTCAGTCATTGGGTCTGCGGCTGATGCTGTCTTAGGAAATAAAATCGTATCACGTAAGTTTGTGCGCCCGGCTAAAAGCATAACCAAACGGTCTAAACCAAACGCGATTCCCCCATGTGGCGGCGTTCCATATTCCAAAGCTTCGAGTAAGAAACCAAACTGTTCTTCTGCTTCTTCCTGGCTGAATCCCAGCACTTCAAACATTTCGTTCTGCATCTCTTTTTCAAAGATACGCAAGGAACCTCCACCAAGCTCATATCCATTTAACACGATGTCATAAGCTTCAGCCTGCACATCTTTTGGATTATTCTTAAGTTCTTCCATATTCCCGCCAGCAGGCATGGTAAATGGATGGTGAGCTGCATAGTAGCGCCCTTCTTCTTCATCATATTCAAATAGAGGCCAGTCCGTCACCCAAAGGAAGTTGTACTTGGATTCATCAATCAGGTTCAATTGGCGCGCTAACTTCTGTCGAAGAGAACCTAAGCTGTCTTGAACAACGGATGTTTGGTCAGCAACGAAGAGCAGCAAGTCTCCTTCTTTAGCTGAGAGCTTTTCCTTAAGCTGGACCGCTTCCTCTTCAGAGAAGAATTTAGCAATCGGACCGTTCAATTCGCCTTCTTTCACCTTTAACCACGCAAGACCTTTGGCTCCATAAATCTTAACGTCTTCGGTCATTTTATCAATGTCTTTACGGGAAAAAGCGTCTGCTTTTCCTTCGACGTTGATGGCACTTACCTGGCCGCCTGAAGAAACGGCACCGCTGAATACTTTAAACCCTGAGTCCTTAACCTCATCTGAGATGTTCACAAGTTCAAGACCGAATCGAGTATCCGGTTTGTCAGAACCGAATCTTTCCATTGCTTCCTTATAAGACATGCGTGGGAAAGGTGTATCAATCTCCATCCCTTTTACTTCTTTCATTACCCGCTTCATCATTCTCTCAGTCATTGCCATAATTTCATCTTTTGACATGAAAGAAGTTTCAACATCTACTTGAGTGAATTCCGGCTGACGGTCCGCACGCAGGTCTTCATCACGGAAACAGCGGGCAATTTGATAATACTTCTCGAACCCTGACATCATCAGCAGCTGTTTGAAGAGCTGAGGTGATTGAGGAAGTGCATAAAATTCGCCTTCATGCACACGGCTTGGAACTAAATAATCCCGCGCTCCTTCTGGTGTACTCTTTGTAAGCATCGGTGTTTCCATATCAAGAAACTCTTCCTCGTTTAGGAAATTGCGGATGGCTTGAGTCGTCTGATGACGCATTTTGAAAGTCTCCTGCATTTCTTTACGCCTTAAATCTATATAACGATATTTCAAACGAAGATCCTCTGAAACTTCAGATTGCTCTTCAATCATAAAGGGTGGGGTCTTTGCTTTATTTAGGATTTTCAAGTCATGAGCAGCTACTTCTACTTCCCCTGTACCTAAATTCGGATTGACAGTTTGAGGATCACGGGCTACCACATGCCCTTTGACCTCCAACACATATTCACTACGCACATTCTCCGCTGTTTCTAGAGCTGATCCTGAAGTTTCAGGATTGAATACAACCTGAACCAAACCAGAGCGGTCTCTTAAATCGATGAAAATCAATCCTCCGAGATCACGTCGTTTTTGCACCCATCCTTTTAGTGTAACTTCCTGCTCTAAATGTTCCTTACGTAAGGATCCACATTTTATTCGTTCCATCTTATTCGCCTCCAGACACTTGTTCTTTCATATAATCAATAATCGTTTCCAAAGAAATCTCTTTTTGTTCCCCTGTTGCCATATCTTTAACGTTAATCACACCATTTTCTAACTCTTGTTCTCCTAAGACGAGCACATACTTACTATTGAGACGGTCCGCCGACTTAAACTGGCCTTTCATCTTCTTGCCAAGGTAATCTTTGTCCACCTGCACGCCTGCAGCTCTTAACTGATTTGTCAGCTTCACAGCTGCTTTATCTGCATCTTCACCCAATGCAACTACAAAACACTCCAGCCCTTCATCTATTGGCAGCTCAACACCTTCAGCTTCAAGGGCCATTAACAAACGTTCAATACTCATGGCAAAACCGATTCCGGACGTTTCAGGTCCGCCTACCTCTTTTACAAGGCCTGTATATCGGCCTCCTCCGCTCAGCGTTGTTATAGCCCCGAACCCTTCAGCTTCACTCATAATTTCAAAAGCAGTATGTGTATAGTAATCAAGTCCTCTTACTAAATTGGGATCAACAACATACTCAATGTCCATAACATCTAAATATTGTTTAACCTTTTCAAAGTAATCCCTTGAATAATCATTTAGATACTCAAGAATAGATGGTGCGTTTTCCATAGCCGGGTGCCCGCGATCCTTCTTACAATCAAGAACACGCAGAGGATTCTGATCCAGTCTTACCTGGCAGTCCGCACATAATTCTTCACGGTGAGGATCAAAGTGACGAATAAGAGCATCTCTATGCGCTTCACGGCTTTCTTGATCTCCAAGACTGTTCAGCACAAGCTTCAAGGACTTCAGTCCCAGTTCTTTATAAGAATTTAAAGCTAAAGAAAGTACTTCTGCATCAATGGCTGGGTCGTCACTTCCAAGGGCTTCAATGCCAAACTGCACAAACTGGCGCATCCTCCCCTGCTGTGGCCGCTCATACCGGAACATCGGCCCTGTATAAAAATATTTCGTCGGCTGATTCGGTAAGCCATATACTTTATTCTGAACGAAAGCCCGAACAACAGATGCCGTTCCTTCTGGTCTTAAGGTTATGCTTCGTCCGCCACGGTCCTCAAACGTGTACATCTCTTTTTGCACAATATCTGTGCTGTCTCCAACCCCGCGCTGGAAGAGCTCTGTATGTTCAAAAATAGGTGTGCGTATTTCTTTATAATGATAACGTCGACATAAGTCCGCTAATTGTTGTTCTACGTACTGCCACTTTTCAGAAACACCAGGAAGGATGTCCTGTGTACCTCTTGGAGCATTAATATTCATCAAAATTCCTCCTATCCACTCAAACCATTATTTCCCACAAAAAAATCCCGTCCCTTTTCCTGTTACAGAAAAGGGACGGGATCTACACCCGCGTTGCCACCCTGATTGGAGTTCACACTCCCACTCAAAACAGTTAACGCCTGCGTACGTCTCTACCTACTTTAATTTCGGTACAGAACCTAAGAAACGTCTTTCATCAGTGCATAACGATAGAATGCTTCCAGCCTGCGGCATTCCTTCTCTGGTCGTATGGAAACTGATTACTTTTTTCCTCAATGGTTTTATGCGATTCATTTTAGAATTGATTACTATCATATATTCTCAGCTGAGTGTATGTCAAGTTCAGATTGAGAAATAAATCACAAATTAAAATTTTCAACTTGCAGGACACCCATATCTTTTGTCGAATAATGAATAGAAGACTGATTATGGAGGTGGAGAGTGCTTGAAAAAAGGACTTTTTTTTATGTTTTTATTTATGATCACTTTTGTCATTACGGACTTGGAAAGCAAGCCAGTGTATGCGGATGAAGTGATCATACAGGTAGAGGATTTAAATGTTAGAAGTGGGCCAGGCACCAATCACAGCCGTATTGGCCAGGTCCACAAAGGTGAGACTTATACCATAAGTAAGAAACAGGGAGATTGGATTAAAATCAATTGGAATGGAAAGACCGGCTGGGTCGCTGAATGGCTGACCAAGGTAAATAAGAAGGAAACGACGTCCAGCTCTTCTTATTATTCTAAGTATGATTACTTACGTATCCGTTCTGCCCCAGGATTAAGCGGCTCTGTAAAAGGATACTTAATGAAAAATGCCAGAGTAGAATCTCAAGAAAAAAATGGAAAGTGGCTGCTGATTAAACACGGGGACATTAAAGGATGGGTTCATGGTGATTACTTAGCAGAAAGTAATGATGGTGATTCTTCAGAGGAACAAACCGATGAAAATCATCAGGGAACTCCCTCTGAAGTAAGAGGAGAAATTAGAGTTAACACATCCACCTTAAATGTTCGAAGCCAAAATTCCACAAAAGGAAAGATCCTGACACAGGTACGCAAAGGGCAGGTTTATGAATACATAGACGAAAAAGACCGCTGGTACCAGATTAAATGGGGCAATGGTAAAACCGGCTGGGTAGCTGGCTGGCTTGTAGAAAAAGTCGATCAAAGAAAACCTGCTCCCGACCAATCCACAGCAACCTATGTATCTTTAAGTTATAACAATACAAACCTAAGAAGCGGTCCATCAACGAATAACAAGATTGTCGGTAAAGGCAGTAAAGGAGACCAATTCGATGTAATTGATAAAGAAGGTAATTGGTATAAAATTAAGTACAACACGAAGGAAGCCTACGTAGCCGGTTGGATTGTAGAAGAACATACTAAATCCAATCAACAAAAAAACAAGGATTCCAATAGTTTACAAGGTCGGACAATAATGATTGACCCAGGCCACGGAGGTTATGATTCCGGAGCCCTCGGGAGAAGTGGGAGCTATGAAAGTTTGTTAACACTCGATACAGCCTTCCTGGTTAAAGAGCGGTTGGAACGCGCGGGAGCTGAAGTATTAATGACCAGGACGGAAAATACATACGTTTCCCTGTCTGTGCGTTCTTATTACTCCAATAGTTCGAATGCGGATGCTTTTATCAGCCTCCATTATAACAGCGCTCCTCTAAGCATAAGCGCAACGGGAATTAACAGCTATTATTATCATGCTAAAGACCAGAATTTGGCTTTATCTTTGCAATCTTCTCTAATCGCTTCTACAGGTTTAAGGGACAGAGGGATTAAAAAAGGTAATTTCCATGTGATTAGAGAGAACACCAAACCAGCCATCCTGCTGGAACTGGGCTTCCTCTCTGATGCAAGAGAAGAGCAGACAGTTAAAGGATCAACTTATCAAAATCAAGTAAGTGAAGGGATTACTCAAGGCCTTATCCATTATTTTAAATAAGTTCTGCCAGGTATGATGGATCATTTCGCTAAATGACCTTTTCATGCCAGATCAAGACGAGCTGACATTAATTTTTTTAAATAAAAAGCTGATGCCCGGATATAAAACCAGGGCATCAGCTTTTCTTTATCGATCTTTACTATCAAGGATTAGGGTAACAGGACCTTCGTTTGTCAATTGGACATTCATCATTGCACCAAACTGCCCTGTCTCTACTTCCACGCCTTCATGAGAGACCATATCGTTAAATTTATCATAAAGATCTTCCGCAGCACCCGGCTTAGCGGCCTGCATAAAATTAGGACGACGTCCTTTTCGGCAGTCCCCATAAAGCGTAAACTGAGAGATAGATAACATGCGTCCTCCTATATCAATGAGCGAATGATTCATCTTCCCTTCCTCATCTTCAAATATCCTTAGATAAGGTATTTTTTTAGCTAAATAGCGGGCATCTTCTTCTGTATCTTCATGAGTAACACCTAACAGGATGACGAGTCCGCGATCAATACTTCCTACTGTTTCCTCTGAAACAACAACAGAAGCATCAACCGCACGCTGGACGACTGCTTTCATTATAAAATCCCCTTTTACTATTGCATGACACGACGAACCGTATAAACTTCTTGAATCTGCTTGATCCGCTCTACAATCTTTCTTAAATGGTTTGTATTTTGGATCAGGATGGTAATATGAATGGTAGCCATTTTATTCCGATCCGATTTTCCTGATACAGCCGTTATATTAGTTTTTGTTTCATTAACGGCCTGCAGTACTTCATTTAATAAGCCTCTTCTGTCATAGCCCCATATTTCAAGATCTACATGGTATTGTTTCGAATCCGTCACGGATGTCTCCCATTTCACAGGGAGCAGACGTGTCTGTGCTTCTTCTGTCTGGACATTCGGACAATCCGTACGGTGAACTGAGACACCACGTCCCTTTGTGATATATCCTACAATGTCATCACCTGGAACAGGGTTACAGCATTTCGATAAACGAACGAGAAGGTTGTCAACCCCTTCAACGCGAACACCCGAGTCTTTCTTTCCGTTTTTCGGAGGTGTTTTAATTTCAGTAGTACTAACATCAGCTAAAGTCTGCTGCAGATCCTGTTCTTTTTGTTTCTGTTTCCTAATTCTTTCAGTCAACCTTGTAGCAATCTGAGCAGCTGTAATGCCTTGATATCCTACAGCAGCAAACATATCTTCTTCATTGGTAAAGTTGAACTTTTCAGAAACACGATTTAGGTTGTCTGTTGTATATACATCTTTGGGTTGAATACCAAAGTTACGGATTTCGCGTTCTACGAGTTCTTTACCTTTAGAAACGTTTTCGTCTTTCTGCTGCTTTTTAAAGAATTGCTTAATTTTATTTTTCGCCTGTGAAGTCTGAGCCAGTTTGATCCAATCTTTAGAGGGACCATAGGCATGCTTCGATGTCATAATATCTACGATATCGCCTGTCTTCAGTTCATAATCGAGCGGTTCCATCTTCCCATTCACTTTTGCTCCGATCGTTTGGTTACCGACTTCTGTATGAATGCGATAAGCAAAATCCACTGGAACAGAACCGGATGGAAGCTCGATGACATCTCCTTTAGGCGTAAAGACATAGACCATATCAGAAAACAAATCGACTTTCAGTGATTCCATAAATTCTTCAGCATCGTGCGTTTCACTCTGCCACTCTAATATTTCACGGAACCATGTAAGTTTTTCTTCAAACGACTGCTCAGCAGGTGTCTGTTTACCTTCTTTATATGCCCAGTGTGCGGCAATTCCATATTCTGCTATTTCATGCATTTCATGTGTTCGAATCTGGACCTCCAGTGGATCTCCTTTAGGTCCAATCACAGTGGTATGCAGCGATTGATATAGGTTCGGTTTAGGCATAGCAATATAATCTTTAAAACGGCCGGGCATCGGTTTCCAACACGTGTGTATGATTCCGAGCACAGCGTAACAATCTTTAATACTGTTTACTGTAATTCTAACGGCTAACAAGTCATAGATTTCATTGAACTGTTTGTTCTGCAGGACCATTTTACGATAAATGCTGTATAAGTGCTTCGGCCTGCCATTTAAATCTGCTTCGATATTCACTTCACTTAACTGGTCACGAATTTCATCAATTACTTCTTCAATATAGTGTTCCCGTTCATTTCTTTTCTGTTTCATCAAATGAACAATTCTGTAATATTGCTGAGGATTCAGGTAACGTAAAGCTGTATCTTCAAGTTCCCATTTAATCGTTGAAATTCCCAGCCGGTGAGCAAGCGGTGCAAATATTTCCAGTGTTTCATTAGAAATGCGGCGCTGTTTCTCTGCAGGAAGATGCTTTAATGTCCGCATATTATGAAGACGATCGGCAAGTTTAATTAAAATAACCCGCATATCTTTAGCCATAGCTACGAACATTTTCCTGTGATTTTCTGCTTGTTGTGCCTCTTTGGATTTATACTTAATCTTACCTAGTTTGGTTACACCGTCAACGAGCATAGAAACTTCTTCATTGAATGCATCTTCAATTTGCTCAAGCGTAATATCCGTATCCTCCACGACATCATGAAGAAATCCTCCAGCAACCGTTTCAGGATCCATCTCCAAATTGACAAGAATACCAGCCACTTGAATAGGATGGATGATATAAGGCTCTCCTGATTTCCGGAACTGGTTGCTGTGTGCTTGTTCAGCAAATTCATAAGCACGACGAATAAAAGCCAAATCTGACTCATTTAAATACTGACCTGCTTGTTCTATGACTTCTTCAGCAGTTAGAACTGTATCTTTCGCCATTGAATCACCCTAGTTTCTTTAAAACTTTCCAAAACTTATTTGCTATCATTATCAAAAAAGCGGCCTCTTTGTAAAGAGATAGACCTTCTTCTTACCTGTAAAACAAAGAGCGCCCCTCACGAAGGGCACTCTTTCTTATTAGTATTGCATTAAGGTTAATACGTCGTGGTCTTTTAATTTACTACGGCCATCTAAATAAGTCAGTTCTATTAAGAACGCACACCCAGCTACCTCTCCACCAAGCTGTTCAACTAGATCGATGGTCGCCTCAATTGTTCCACCGGTAGCAAGTAAATCATCCACAATCAGGACACGCTGTCCCGGTTTAATTGCATCTTTATGAATGGTCAGTACGTCTTTCCCATACTCCAGACCATAATCCACTTTAATCGTTTCACGTGGTAGTTTACCCTCTTTACGTACAGGTGCAAACCCGATTTCCAATGCGTAAGAAACAGGACATCCCACGATAAACCCACGCGCTTCCGGGCCTACGATAATGTCGATTTCTTTATCTTTTGCATATTCTACAATTTCATCTACTGCTGATTTAAATGCAGGACCGTTATCCATAAGTGGAGTAATATCCTTGAACTGTACTCCTTCTTTCGGCCAATCCTGTACGATCGCAATATGCTCTTTATAATCCATTAACTACTTCCTCCTTGACTTGCTTAGAACGTTGGTTCAAATATCGGTCAAACCATTCTTTCAATTCTTTATATGTGGAATAATAGAGTGTTTGTTCCAATTGAAGCTGCTCTTCTCTTTTTCGGTAAAGCGAAGATTCTCTCAAATCTTTTTGAGAAGGTTCGGATTCAACCGTTAAAATCCCGTCTTTCATTTTAACAAAACCAAGCTCAAAAAACACCTCAGAAATAAATTCCACCATGGAACGGTCCCAGCCTTTTCGTTTAGCTAAAAGATCAGCTTCTTTGTCCATGTTGAAACTTCCACGCTTCCATAGCATACCATAAAACCATTTAAAGTGGTCCCTTGAAGGCCAGGTTTTTAAGAATGTACTTTCTTCAAGGTGGTAGCAGGCATATAGTTTACTGATCTCAATCGTATTTAGCAGATTTGTCAGATCAGACATCTGCTCTGGTAGATCAATGAGCAGTAAACCATCAAAAGAATCTTTATTTGAAAGATCCTCCGGTTGAAAGACAGGAACTTCACAAGGCGCTTCCGTTTTCCCCTGAAAAGTAACCGCTGCATATCTTTCGCCATGTGGTATGACAATATTTTTTTCAATATGCCTGGACCCACGATGATCAAAAAGCTGCCACTCTTTGACGCGGATATCTTTAATCATTACCTGAAGGTTTTTCCTTCCATTCCATTCATTGACCCCAAGCTCTCCTACCATTTCCAGTGGAGAGTGCGGAGACAACTGCGAATAGAGGTCTCCCATCCCAAAGGCAATGCCGTCTACTTTAGTCTGCTGGTCTTGGAATTGGAATTTTAAATGGTTTTTCTTACTGCCGATCAGCCGAACTTCTTTAGGGGTTTGCTTCAGATGAAACAATGGTTTAGGGTTGCCCATTCCGAACGGACGGAGCCGGTCTACTTCATCGATTTGCTGTAAGGAGATATCTTCCAGATTGACCGTCGTTTCTACATCCAGAACCTGTTGATAATCATCATCGGTTAGTTTCTCCTTAGCTAAACGAATTAAGTCGTCCCTAAGGGCATCAATTTCCCCAACAGAAAGAGTCATTCCAGCCGCTTGAGCGTGCCCGCCAAAATGAATAAAGCGGTGGCGGACTTCCATACAGTTGGAAAATAGATCAAAGGCATCTATACTTCTAGCTGAACCTTTTGCTTCACCTTTCTCAGAATCGATAGCTAATACAATGGCAGGTCTGTCAAATTGTCTTACGAGTTTGGAAGCAACAATGCCCAATACTCCGGGATTCCAGCCTTCCTTTGCCACTACAATGACTTCTTCTGTAGAGCCGTCTTTGGCCTGAACCATTTCCTCTGCTTCTTTAGCAATCGAAGCAACTATTTTTTGTCGCTCCTGATTTAATTGGTTAATAAAGCCTGCAATTTCCTGAGATTCTTCTAAATCCCTGGATAATAACAAATCTACGCCAGGAGTTGCATCTTGAAGGCGGCCCACCGCATTAATACGTGGCCCTATGGTGAATCCAATTGTCTCTTCATTCATATCCCCTTCAATGTTACACACCTGCCTTAACGCCTGTATACCCGGCCGGGTTGAACGGGAAATAGCCTTCAGACCAAAGGATGCAAGCACCCTGTTTTCACCAACGAGCGGAACAAGATCGGCAATGGTCCCAATTACCGCAAGGTCAAGAAATTCTTTAGGGAACCTGCCAAGAAGAGCCTGGGCAAATTTAAACGCCACCCCAACTCCAGCTAACTCCTGAAAAGGATAATCAGCAGAAGTCTTAGGGTGAATGATCGTGTGCGCATCCGGGAGCACTTCCTGCACTTCATGGTGATCGGTAATAATTAAATCCAGACCAAGTTCTTTAGCAAAGGATGCTTCTTCAATCGCCGCAATTCCAGTATCAACCGTAATAATGACAGCATATCCAGAGTCACTGGCAAATTGAAAAGCTTCTTTGTTTGGACCATACCCTTCAGTAAAACGGTTGGGAATATAAAAGTCACAATCCGCTCCTGCTTCTCTTAAAGCTTCTATCATAAGCGTCGTTGAACTAACGCCATCAGCATCATAGTCACCAAAAACGAGGATCGGTTCTCCTTTTTCAACGGCATCCTTTATACGCGCAATGGCTTGCTCCATCCCATCCATCAAAAAGGGATCATGCAGTTGATCCATGGACGGATTAAGAAAGCGTTCAGCCGCATCTGCCTCGAAAATCCCCCTTTTTTCCAACAGCTGCTTTGTAAGTGGCGTTAATCCAGCCAGGCCACCTGCAGACGAAGAAGGTTCTTTATATGTAAATTTCCATTTCATCTTACTTTGTATCATAAGTTCACCCCTGACCCATTTATTATACAAGAGCGGACCAGGGGGAGCAAACGCAATTATGTGACTCTGGAAGTAGAATTTTCTTGTTCCTCTGTTTCTTCCTGTTCCAATGATTGATCACTACGATTATCAGGCGCTGCTGTTTCAGAGGAAGCAGCGTTCTTTTCTTTCAACGATCTGTTTTCACGCTTTAACTTAAAATAACGGACAGCCCCTACAGAAGCAGTGGCTAATCCTCCAAGCAGAACAGACACAAGAATGACCAGAATCAGCGGTGCTTCTCCGCTGCCGAATAAATAATTGACTTGAACAGGGTCCACATTTATAACAGCAAAAACAGCGATTAATAAAGCAAAGATAAAGGCTGAGATGAGATACGTCTGCCCTTTCATTGCCAACTCCCCTTTCTATTATTCATTGTTGTAAATATACCCTTATTAAACCAGCAATAATCAAAAAAACGGCCCTACCTTAAGTAAGACCGTTTTTTAGAAGATATGTGGGTCCTCCGTACAATAGAATGTTATACCTGAGGGCCGTCTGTTTTTTTCTTTTTCACATAATTAATCGGGTTGTTCTTGATATTACGTCCGCGCCAGACTAACCACAGCTGGGAAGCAATAAACAAGGATGAATAGGTACCTGCCAGCAAACCGATAACGAGTGCAAAGGAGAAGTTAGTGATGGACGATGCACCGAAGACTAAAAGCATAACGGCAGCAAAAATGACGGTAAGTACCGTATTAAAGCTTCGGGCCAGCGTCTGCATTAAACTATCATTAACAATCGTTGCAAGTTCTTTAAACGATTTGACTTTTTTCTTCATCTTCAGATTTTCACGGATTCTGTCAAAGGTAACAATCGTATCGTTGACGGAATAACCGACAATCGTCAGAATAGCTGCAATGATGGTAATGTCAAATTCGAGCCTTGTAATACTGAAGAAGGCAATGATGAAGAATGCATCATGCAGCAGTGCGATAATCGCTGTTATAGCAAAGAATATCTCAAAACGAATCGTCACATAAATGATTATTCCTATAGATGCATATAGAACAGCAAGCGCTGCATTCTTTGCAAGCTCTTTGGCAACAATTGGTGAAACCGTGCTGACATTTGGAGTGTTGCCATATTTTTCTTCATAATAGCTTTGAATCTCACCAATTTTGTCTTTGCTGAGTTCTGAATCAAAGCGGGCGACAGCAATTTCATTATTATCTCCGGAAATAATCACCTGTTCAGGGGATACATTGAACTCCTGGTCTAATGTTTCTTCTACTTCCGTGACGTTGATATTCCCGTCAGATAAGATGGATACCCTCGAACCATTTGAAAAGTCGATCCCTAAATTCAAACGGAAAATAGAGAGTGCGATAACTCCCGCAACCACCAGAGCAATGGATATGGTAAAGAACAACTTCCGTTTTCCTACAAAGTCGAACTTACGCTTCATAAACCTTGCTTTTACTTCTTCACCATCTGAGATATCCTGAATATCTTCAGGCTTCACACCAAACCATTTCGGGCGTTTATTAAGTGCCCGACTTTTCACCCATAAACTCATAAATAAGCGTGTACCATAAACGGCTGTAACGAAACTGACCAAAATACTGACAATCAACATCGTTGCAAAACCTTTTACAGAACTAGTACCGAAAATGAACAGGACCGTCGCCGCAATTAACGTCGTAATATTGGCATCCATAATGGTTGATAGAGACCGCTTATTTCCTGCTTTATAAGCAGCCATTAAGGACTTGCCTGTTTTTAATTCTTCTTTTATGCGTTCATATGTGATGATATTGGCATCCACAGCCATACCAACACCCAGAATCAAGGCTGCAATACCTGGGAGTGTCAACACTCCGTTCATTAGTTCGAATATAACCAGGATTAAATAAATATATACCGATAACGTAAGAGTTGCGATAATTCCAGGGAATCGATAGTAACCAATCATAAACAGGAAGATGGCTGCAATGCCAATAAATCCAGCAAGGATTGTTTTATTCATTGCCTGCTCCCCGAATTGAGCACCAACCGAGGTGGAATACGTTTCCTCCAGATTTACTGGTAAGGATCCTGCATTTAATATATCTGCAAGTTGCTGAGCTGATTCTACAGTAAAGTCCCCGTTGATTTGTATGGAGTTACTACGAATCGGGCCGTTTTTACGGAATGAAGGGGCAGAGATATATTCCGGATCTGCCTGTCCAAACTGCTCGGCAAAGGATGTGTCTTCATCATAGTCAAGCCAAATGACCAATAAGTCATCCGGATAAGGAGTACTTGGATCATCTGGAGTATTGTAAACCTCTTCAGATACATCATAAAATTTTGATGCATCCTTTACTTTCAAAGTAACGACCGGTTCATTGGTATTGGCGTCGAAGGACTGCTGTGCACTCCCTTCGACCAAGTCTGATCCATCCAGGAATAACTTCCCTTCTGTGGACCGGAACGTCAACTCTGCCGTCGTGGAAAGCAGGTCTCTTGCTGTCTGCTGATCTTCCACACCAGCTAGTTGAACACGAATTCTACCATTGTCTTCTATTGAAATATTCGTTTCACTGATTCCCAGAGTATTTACACGCTGACTCAAGGATTCAGCTGTTGCTTCCAGGACTTGCTGATTCACTTCTTGCTCTTCATTAAGTGGTTCAACATCATAAAGGATCTCGAAGCCACCCTGTAAATCCAGTCCTAACTTAATATCTTTGGTTATGCCTGTTATTGTCGTCCCAATCGTAGCTGCCAGCAGCAGAACCACGATAAAAAAGGCGACGATCCGCCCTCGTTTCACCATACCGTTTTGCTCCTCCTTTATGTATCAACACACGATAGTTGAACCGCCTGTTATGTAAAGCGCAGGGAGTTATTGAGTTACCCCGTACCTATTCTACTACTTTTTTTACTTTTCGCAACATTATCATAAGGCCATCTATTAATCACACTTCATTTTCATCTAGTATTCAGATGAACCATTGAGCGCTTCAATTGAAGCAAGCAGATCATCGTTTTGATAAGCTTCAGTTGTAAGATAACTTGTATATGTGTGACTGGACAGATGAAAAACATCCTGCACGACTTGATGCAGCCTCAATTCAGGCTCGCCTTTCCAAACCTTTGTTACAAGACAATCCCATACTTCCTCCTTGGTTGCCCTGTCATACCCCAGCAAGTGGAACTCCTCTACCTTACTTTGCAGCACAAAAGTGATTTCATCTTTCCATTGACTGACATTTTTCGATGCTTCCATATCGCAGCTCCTCACTCTCATCAATTCCGACAATCGGTTGTCATGCCTTGTCCATCCTTAAGCATATACTTCATTGTATCTGAATTTTATTTCTTTGAGAAGGCGGATCAATGGATGTCTAAACAAACTTTCTTGCATGGTGCCCTGATTTTGGTTGCTGCAGGTTTAATTACTCGTCTGCTGGGATTTGTTAACAGAATTGTCGTTGCACGTGTCATGGGTCCTGAAGGCGTAGGCCTCTACATGATGGCTCTACCAACGTTAATACTCGCAATCACCATTACACAGTTTGGCCTTCCGGTAGCTATTTCTAAACGGGTATCCGAAGCAGAAGCTACAGGAAATGAAGGGAAAATCAAGCGTATCCTTATTGTTTCTTTAGCTATTACGGGTACATTAAGCATCATATTTACAATTGGCATTTTTCTTCTCGCTCCGATTATTGCCAACTATTTTCTAACAGACTCACGAGCCCTCTACCCTTTACTTGCTGTTACACCTGTTATTCCAATTATTGCAGCCGCTTCTGTCATTAGGGGTTATTTTCAAGGCAGACAAAATATGAAGCCTCAGGCCCTCTCTCAAGTTATTGAACAAGTCGTCCGTATCGGCGCCGTTATTGTATTCACGAAGATGCTCTACCCTTATGGAGTTCAGTACGCCGCCGCAGGTGCTATGGCTTCAGCTGTACTGGGTGAATTCATCTCTCTACTCTATATGCTTCGGCAATTTAACATTCACAAAAGCTTTCATTTGAGAAAATCATGGAAAAAACATTTAGGGGAAGGCAGAAAAACATTAAATGAGTTAATGACGATTGCACTTCCCACAACCGGCAGCCGCTTTATTGGATCTCTGACGTACTTCTTTGAACCTATTCTTGTCGCTCAAAGTCTGGCTATCGCTGGAGTAGCAGCCGTTGAATCCACAAAGCAGTATGGCGAATTAACAGGATATGTGCTGCCCCTCCTTTTTTTACCGACATTTCTTACTCATGCGCTATCCATTGCCCTCGTTCCTTCCATAAGTGAGGCTGCAGCAAAAGGTCAGAATGAAACAATACGATATCGTATTATGCAGTCCATCAGACTTTCAATAGCATCCGGCGGTTTAATCACCATTGTCTTTATGATTTTTCCTGTGGTGATTCTTACGACGGTATATGGGACAAGTCATGCTTCCTTTATGCTCCAATTTATGGCGCCGTTCTTTTTGCTCCATTACATCCAAACGCCTCTGCAGGCTACGTTACAAGCTTTGGATCTTGCGAAACCAGCCATGTGGAATACACTGATTGGTTCGATTGTTAAATTCATCGTTCTTGTAGGCTTAAGCTCCCGGCCTGAGTTTGGAATCCACGGTGTTGCCATCGCTATCGTAGTTGGTGTTGTGGTTGTCACTTTGCTTCACCTCGGTGTGCTGATGAAATATAAAGTTATGACTTTTCCGCTTCAGCTGTTCACTAAATTCATAACCGTTATCGGCCTTACGGGCTTTACTGGGTGGATATGGAAAACAAACTGGCTGATGGAAAGCAAGCCCCTTTCTCAATTAGTTACTATGGGAATCGGCCTTTCATTTGTGTATGTCGTCTTACTTTTCAGTTTGAAATTAGTGAGTAAGGAAGAGTGGAAATTGATTCCCTGGCACCGCTTGTTTCATAAAAAATAACCGCTGAAGCGGTTATTTTTTATTTGTATTCGTTTTTGATATCAATCTCAACATCTCCATCTTCGTTCATGGTACATAAGGAAATCTCCTCAATTGACGTGCACCCTTGTTTTCTAATTTCGTTTACAAGCCACTGTCTGTTTTTGCGTACAATCTTTAATCCACTGTATTGAACCTCCCCATCAGCTATTAAAACAACCGCATAATCCGAACTTCCATCCTCTTTCTTCTCAAAGACGGAAAGCTTTCCCGAAGGTTCTAATATAGCATAAGCCACATCCTGAACCTCATGAACGCCATGTTCGCGTAATTGGAGCAGCAGGTCATTGAAATTGTACCGCTGTTTTTTCATTTCATATTCGTCGACTTTTCCATGTTTTATAATGACAGAAGGCTTTCCATCAAACCACCTTCGGAATTTTTGACTCCTCAGGGATATCCACGCACTCCCAATCTGGATAGCAAGCAGGACAGCCATTGGAACGATTGCTTTCCAGATAGCTTCATTGGGTTCCTCAATGAGAAAGACTGCAATTTCAGCAAGCATGATGAATACAACTAAATCCATTACGCTCAGCTCACCGATCTCCCTTTTCCCCATAAAACGAAAGACAAGTAGAATGATGATGTAAGTAACAAGGGTTCGAATGATGACAGTAAATACAGCCACGCTCAGCCACGACCTTTCTTAGAACATCCTACTTGTTAACATCACCTATTTTTTATGAATTATTAAAGAAAAGGAAGCAGATAACGGAACCATATATAGATGGATGAAATGATCAATGACAGGATTAATACCGGAATACCGTACAAAGAAAACTTTAGAAAAGGAATCGGCTTTTGATGACTGGCTGCAAGACCAGCAACTACTACGTTGGCTGACGCGCCAACTAGTGTTCCATTTCCACCCAGGCAGGCACCTAAAGCCAGTGCCCACCAGACAGGGTCAACATTCATCATTCCATACCCTTTTAATTCATGGACAACAGGAATCATGGCTGCTACAAACGGAATGTTATCGACAACTCCAGATAATATTCCAGCACTCCAAAGCATCACCATTGAAGTTACAGGGAGATCTCCTCCGGAAATCCACACCATCCCTCTTGCCAATTCATCTATGACTCCCACCGTCTCAAGTCCTCCAACCAGCATAAACAGTCCCATAAAGAAGAACAGTGTCACCCATTCCACCTCTTGAAAAACATGCTCAACTTCAAGTTCCTTTTCAGAGAGAAAAAGCAGCAGAAGGGCTCCACTTACAGCAATCGTTGTAATATCCATATGGATAAATGGGTGCATCATAAAGCCCACGATCGTAAGAATCATGACAGAAATGGACTGAAAAAGAAGTCGCGTTACTTTCAGATGCTCCTTTGCATCCATTTCCATAAGGTTCCTCGCTAACTCATGATCGTAGGTTAACTTTTTTCTAAAAAGAAGCAGAATTGCTCCCAAAACAACAATAAAAATTATCGCGACCACCGGGCCCAGATGGTATAAAAAAGAAACGAAGCTGAAATGATCAACCGCCTGTCCAATCATGATATTTGGCGGATCTCCAATTAACGTAGCAGTACCTCCGATGTTCGAGCTGAAAATCGTCGTAATTAAATAAGGAAAAGCTGGCAGGTTTAACCTCTCAACAAGCGACAAAAGAACAGGTACAAAAAGAAGGACTGTTGTGACATTATCTAAGAAGGCTGAGCCTACAGCTGTAAATAGAGCCGTTACGACAAGTAGCGGTACGGGCCTGCCTTGTACCATTTGTGCCAGACGTATAGCCGCAAATGTAAAGATTCCCGTTTTTTTAGTGATGGATACAAGAACCATCATTGAAAATAAAAGAGCTACCGTCTCCCAGTCAATAAACCCAAAAGCTTGTTCCCACTCATATACTTTCGTCATTAATAGAAGAACGCCACCTGCAATGGCCACCAGTGCTCTATTCAATTTCTCAGTCATGATCAGTACGTAACTAGCCACAAATATGAGTAACGCAAGTACAGTTGACATAGATCTTCCCCTTTTATACGGACTTTATTAATACTTATTCATTACTAAGGGAAAATATCTGCTTCTATCTTTATAGAATTCGTGCATATAGTGTAATTGACAAGCTAATTCTCGAGGAGGGTTGAGATGAAGAAGTTGTTACAAGGGGTACTCGGTTACGGGGTTGGCTCTATTTTCATTCTAATGATTGTTTTTGCCGGGGTTTTAGCAATGCTGCTTAAGTTTACAGGAATTGAATATGAGACACTTAATCAGATGGCCTTAATTTTCGGTATTAGTATTCTCGCATTCGGCGGGGCACTCGCTGCTTATAAAGGAGAGCAAAAAGGATGGCTGGCAGGAGGAATGACCGGTTTAATTTTTGTAAGTGCCATGGCTTTATTCCAAATGATTTTTGAGAATTCCATGGTTAGTCTGCCTCAGCTCAGCTATTTTGGAGGACTTATTCTTGCTGCCTGGTTAGGAGGCATGATTGGAGTAAACCTGCCCAGGAAGACCGCCAAGCGTTAAACCTGTCTATACGTAAAATCCCGCTACTAAGAAGTAGCGGGATTGGTTCATTATTAGTCATTAATCTTCTCACGAATAGAGGAACGATCGAATTTCATTTGTGTCCCATCTTGTACAGAGATCACAAGTGAACCTTCATCAATAGCATGAATTGTACCATGCATACCTCCAATAGTTATTATTCTATCTCCTTTTTGCAAGTCCGACTGCATTTGTTGTACCTGCTTCTGTTTCTTTTGCTGTGGTCGGATCAATAGGAAATAGAAAATGACAAACATTAGAATAATTGGCAGTAACCCTACTAATGTATCCATTTATTTTCCCCCTTTCTAAAAGTTCTTTGCGTTCGGTTTATTGAAACCATACTGCTCAAAGAATTCTTCTCTAAAATCACCGAGTCGATCTTCTCTAATGGCTTCACGCACTTGCCTCATTAAGTTTAACAGAAAATAAAGATTATGATAAGTCGTTAATCTAAAACCGAACGTTTCATTTGATTTCACAAGGTGACGGATATAAGCACGGCTGTAATTGCGGCAGGTGTGACAATCGCAATTCTCATCAATCGGACGGAAATCGCGGGCAAACTTCGCATTACGAACGACGAGTCTTCCCTCAGATGTCATAAGTGTACCGTTCCTTGCAATCCTTGTTGGTAAGACACAGTCAAACATATCAACGCCGCGAATACTTCCATCAATGAGAGAGTCCGGTGATCCTACTCCCATCAGGTAACGCGGTTTTTCAGATGGCAGAAGTGGTGTAGTGAAATCAAGAACACGATTCATGACGTCCTTTGGTTCCCCAACGGATAAACCGCCAATAGCGTACCCCGGGAAATCCATAGAGGTTAAATCTCTGGCGCTTTGACGACGAAGATCTTCGTATTCTCCCCCCTGGATAATTCCGAACAGTCCTTGATCATGGGGACGCTGGTGAGCTTCAAGACAACGTTCAGCCCATCGGCTTGTTCTCTCAACCGAGTCCTTCATATATTTATGTTCGGCAGGATAAGGTGGGCATTCATCAAAAGCCATCATAATATCCGGGCCGAGAGAGTTTTGGATGCGCATTGCTTTTTCCGGTGATAGGAAAAGCTTTTCTCCGCTGATATGGTTACGGAAGTGAACGCCTTCTTCTTCAATTTGTCTCAAATCACTCAAACTGAAAACTTGAAAACCACCGGAGTCTGTAAGGATGGATCCGTTCCAGTTCATGAACTTATGAAGACCACCAGCTTCTTCAATAATATCTTCTCCTGGGCGTAACCATAGGTGGTAGGTATTAGAGAGAATAATCTGAGCGCCCATTCGTTCTAGTTCTTCAGGGCTCATTGTTTTTACTGTCGCTAATGTGCCTACAGGCATAAACATAGGAGTCTCGAATGAGCCGTGAGGTGTATGCACTTTTCCTAAGCGTGCACCCGTCTGTTTACATGTTTTTATTAATTCGTATGTGATTGCCATGATTTCTTCCCTTTCTTACTGTTGATCATTCCGATCATTTAATGAACATCGCATCCCCAAAACTGAAAAAGCGATACCTTTCTTCTACAGCCTGATGATAGGCCTGCATGATAAAATCACGACCAGCAAAAGCACTGACCAGCATTATCAGTGTCGATTTTGGTAAGTGAAAGTTCGTAATTAACCCGTCAATGGCTTTCAGCGTTTGAGGTGGATATATGAAAATGTCTGTCCAGCCGCTGGCTTCTTTAAATGTGCCATGATCACGGATAATGGTCTCAAGCGTCCGTGTAGAAGTTGTTCCCACAGAAATAATCCGTCCACCACGCTCACGGACAGCATTCAATCGTCCTGCCGTTTCCGCGTTCAATCGGTAGAACTCTGCATGCATATCATGGTTCTCAATATCATCCACACTTACCGGACGGAATGTGCCCAGTCCAACATGAAGAGTCAGGTAAGCAATTTCTACACCCTTTTCCTGCAGCTCCTCCAAAAGAGACTTTGTAAAATGTAGTCCTGCGGTAGGGGCAGCAGCTGAACCTTCTTCTTTTGCATAAACGGTTTGATACCTTTCCCGATCAGGCAGCTGCTCCTTAATATAAGGTGGAAGAGGCATTTCTCCTAAGGACTCCAATACTTCAAGAAAAATTCCTTCGTAACGGAATTTCACTTTCCTTCCTCCATGTTCCTGGACTTCTGTGCATTCCGCGACGAGTTGACCGTCACCGAAGACAATATTGGTTCCAAGCTTTATTTTCTTTGCGGGTTTAACAAGAACTTCCCATTCATCTTCTTCTGTCTGATGAAGCAGCAGGACTTCCACTTTCCCGCCGGTCTCTTCTTTAGACCCGTATAAGCGGGCCGGCAGAACCCGTGTGTCATTCAAGACGAGACAATCTCCACTTTCTAAGTAATCGGTAATTTGAGAAAAACGTCGATGTTCTATTGTTTCTGCCTTACGATCGCATACCATAAGACGAGAAGAAGAACGATCTTCCAACGGCACTTGTGCAATCAATTCTTCCGGCAGCTCAAAATCATACTGCTTAATATCCATATGAATCCCCTATTCTTCCTGTAATTATCAATAATTGAACCTGCCTGACAGCAGGCGTAAACAACAATTTTGTAAACTTCACTTTTTCATTGATCAACTGTTCTACTAAAACTTCCGAATCAAGTAAAAGATCACAGACAGGACAATACTTGCTATGATAGAAGTCATTATTGGGAAAAAGAAAGTCACATTGCCCTTTTTAAAGCTGATATCACCAGGTAATTTCCCAAATATGCTCCATAAAAGTCCTATTACAATAAACACAATCCCTATTACAATAAAGATTTTGCCAAACCCCGTCAAGAGCCAGGCACCTCCCTGTTAAAATGAGCATACGCTTTCGGTGTAACGACCCTTCCACGAGGTGTCCGCTGAATATAACCAATTTGTAATAAGAAAGGCTCATAGACATCCTCAATGGTTTGTGATTCCTCACCGATCGTTGCAGCAATCGTATCCAACCCGACCGGCCCTCCTTGAAAACTGTCCATAATCCCTTTCAAAAGTTTATGGTCAATAAAGTCAAGTCCTTCCGCATCAACCTGAAGCATTTGAAGAGCCTCCTGAGTTGTTTCTTTCGAAATGACATCCTCCCCTTTTACCTGGGCGATGTCACGCACCCTTTTTAATAAACGATTGGCAATCCTTGGTGTTCCCCTGGACCTGCGCGCCACCTCCACCGCAGCTTCATAATCAATGTCGACAGAAAAAATTTCTGCAGTTCTTTCAACGATTGAACAGAGCGCCTTCGTATCATAATACTCCAACCGACTGTGGACACCAAAACGGTCCCGGAGCGGTGCAGAAAGCAACCCAGCTCGAGTTGTCGCTCCCACAAGCGTAAAAGGAGGCAGATCCAATCGTACAGACCGGGCGCTCGGACCTGTACCAACGACGATATCTAAACAAAAATCCTCCATAGCAGGGTAGAGCACTTCTTCCACAGACCTTGGAAGGCGGTGAATTTCGTCGATGAAAAGAACATCCCCCGGTTCCAAAGAAGATAGAATAGCGGCTAAATCTCCTGCCCGCTCAATGGCCGGGCCTGCCGTCGTGCGGAACTGGACCCCCATTTCATTAGCAATGATAGAAGCTAAAGTGGTTTTACCAAGGCCTGGTGGTCCGTAAAGTAACGCATGATCCAGTGGTTCGTTCCTCATTTTTGCTGCTTCTATAAAAATACGAAGGTTATTTTTCACTTGATCCTGACCAATATATTGACTCAGCCTCTCGGGTCTCAGGCTGAGTTCAATATCCTGATCGACCTCCTGTTGTTCTCCTGAAATCATACGATCCTCCACAAGTATTCCTCCTCTTCTCTTAAGACTTCATGAGCATTTGGAGACCTTGACGTACGTAGTCATCCACGCTGCCTTGTTTCGTTTTCTCTAATTCAGCACGAACCCGTTTTACTTCTTTTTCGGTATATCCTAGTGCTTTTAATGCTTCAATAGCATCGTCCAGACGTTCTCGTTTTTCTTTTGAACTCAAACCTTCCTGATAGAAAATCGTGTTTTCATTTTCTTCATCCGGCAGCCAGACAATGAGCTTACCTTTCAAGTCCAGAATCATCTGTCGAGCCGTTTTTTTCCCAACTCCAGGAAACTTAGTCAAATACTTATCATCTTCCTGTTCAATGGCTGAAACAAATTCGGGTACACTGACTGTTCCTAAAATAGCAAGTGCACCTTTTGGACCAATGCCTGAAACATTTAATAACTGGGCAAATAGCTGTTTATCTTCCTTCTTTTTAAATCCATATAAAGACTGAATATCTTCCCGGATGTAATGGTATGTATGTACTTTCACTTCATTGTTTATGTGTTCTTGAAAATGGAATGGATTTGCGCACAGTATTTCATAACCAATGCCATTCGTTTCTATGATAATCGATCCTTCATCTAGTGTTGTTACTTGACCTTTTACATAACTGATCATGATTCGAAACCCTCTCTACCCTTTAATCTTAACCCTTCCATTGTAACATACAAGCACACGTTCGCCTATGGACACACAGCCGTCAACCTCTTTATAAACAGGAATAAAACAGCCACAGGAGAAATTGTGGCTGTTTTATATTCACACTTCCGTTTCATCCGAGTATTGATGAACGACTTGCTCAAAGTGACGATAATCTCTAATTTTAATTCCATTCTCAAGCTCATTTATCCTTTTAGACTCCAACGGCTTGATAGGAATTGGTTTAAACGATTCGATTACCTTTCCCTCGTTTGGGATACCTTGAAAAACAGCCAGTTCCCCATCTTCTGTCAATCCAAAATACCCTTGCTGCTTGGTTAGAGGTGATATATCTTCTACTTGTCTTTGGAATACAATGCGGTCCAGATTTTGTTCTTCGATCATCCAACCTTCATACGAAGACCAGAAATCCATCATAGACCAAATCGTTTCTTCTTTTTTTGTTGTCTCAGTTACTCCATCTATATAATGCTCTTTCAAGATCACTGTAAGTTTTAAAGGTTCAGGCTTCACGAGCGTCTCTAATGCTTTAGAATTACTGGTTTCTTTCGCTTGTATCTCACGTTGAGAAGCATTTTCCTGAACTGGATTCGTGGACGTGTAAATAGAGTATGGCCAATACATTAAAGCAATACCGAGAATGACGCCAAGCACCCAAATCCTTCGTCTCATCACAGAATCCCCCTTAACTAAAATAACTTCTGTTTCTAGTGTGTCCAGAAACAGAAGTTATTATCATAGAAAAAGGGAATTACGATAACTTTTCAAGTACAGACTCATCAGCGTCCAGGTTGTGATAGACTTCTTGTACGTCGTCGTTATCTTCCAGCATATCAATGAGTTTGAGCATTTTTTCAACGCCCTCTTCCCCGAGTTCTGTGTACGTCTCAGGAATCATAGTAATTTCACTGGTTGTAATTTCATAGCCATTGGACTTAAGAGAATCTTTCACATCCGAGAACGTCTCAGGTTCTGTATAGATTTCAAAACGATCCTCTGATGTCTCCATTTCTTCTGCTCCAGCTTCAATAGCCTCAAGCATGACATCTTCTTCATCTGCATCCGTAGTGGAGCGGTCAATGACCAAGTACCCTAATCGGTTAAACATAAAGGAAACACAACCATTTTCGCCAAGGTTGCCTTCATTTTTATTAAACGCATGACGAACATCTGCAGCGGTACGGTTCTTATTATCTGTCAGTACTTTCACCATAACGGCTACACCGCCCGGACCGTATCCTTCGTAGGTATATTCTTCATAGTTTACGCCATCAAGATCTCCGGTCGCTTTCTTAATCGCTCGATCGATATTATCTTTTGGCATGTTATTGGATCTTGCTTTATCTACTGCTAAACGAAGCGCAGGATTCATCTCTAAGTCGCCCCCGCCTTGTTTAGCTGCCATGAAGATTTCACGGGCAAGTTTCATAAAGAGTTTTCCCCGTTTAGCATCTTGAGCACCTTTACGATGCTTAATATTACTCCATTTTGAATGGCCAGCCATTGGACATTCTCCTCTCCCAGACAAATCTTTTTCTCTAAATAATATACCATAATCCCCGTCAGACTTGAAAGCTGATGCTTTTACTCCTGATTAAAGAAATGACGTATCCGTTCTTTCACCTTATCTGGAGCTTTTGAAGATTTCAGACGTGCATTCATATCTTTCATATGATCCCAATTGTTGTTATTGGTATAAATGGTAACCTTTTTATCAGTGATCTCCTTCACTTTATCCTCAATCTTTTTAGGGATGTTTTGGTCTCTGCGGTCATAAGGGTTGATCATAACAGCTACATACATATAATCATCTGTAGAATAGGCCTGAGCCATTGTTACTTCTTTTAGTTCGTGGACCTTCTCAACAACAGCCATAGCATCTTCATTATTAAAATCATTATCGTGAGAACGGTTGGTTGCATTGTATTTAGCATCTCTAAACTCTTTCTCAGCTGTTCGTTTAAAGTAACTGTCTTTCCCCGTAGGAATTTGACCGCGCCTCTCGATGCCGCCTTCATTCCCATAACTTATTGGTTCATAAACATCCCCACGTTCATCAGGTTCAGCGGCCTTCTCGGTTTCATCTGTCCCGCAGCCAATCAACAACAGGCTGAGGCAGGCAATGGTTGCAATAGATTTCCACATAAAAACATTCTCCTTTTACCCTTACTATGGGTTCAAGAAGAATGTTTTAGTCTGTTAATATTCGCCAGTGTTATTGAGGGGGTGCCGGAGGCATTTCACGCTTATGAGCCGAGCGTTTGTGTAACGCTTCAATAATCTTTCGGTCCTCTTCAGGAATCTCTTCTCCCTTAAGATGACGATCAATCATAGCATAGCTTGTGCCCATTTCATTTTCGTCCGTTTGACCTTCCCAAAGGCCTGCACTTGGCTGCTTATGGATAATTTGATCAGGCACTCCAAGGTATTCGGCCATCTCTTTGACCTCGCCTTTAGTCAGGTTGGATATTGGTACAAGATCAACGCCGCCATCACCAAATTTGGTAAAGTAACCTGTGTACCACTCTGCGGCATTATCTGTACCGACAACGAGGTATTTATGGTTTGTGGCTATGGTATATAATGTGCTCATTCTAAGACGGGCTCTTAAGTTGGCATCCGCTAACTGCACTTGATCTTCATTCAATGCATCGGCTTCTTCCAACTGCTTTTTAATGGTCGAAAACATGACATTATGCGTCTCAGATAAATCCACGGTCATTACAGGCAGCTGGCAGGCTTCTACAACACTTTCAGCATGCTCTTGATCTTCGGATTGGCTTTTACAAGGCATAATTACACCCAAAGAGTTTTCCGGAAAGGCTTTTTTAATTAGGTTGGCTACTACTGCCGAATCAATTCCACCACTGACACCGACCAGCAGTCCTTCTACATTGGCTTCTTCTACTTTCTGCTGAAGCCATGATACTATTTCTTCTACTTTTTGTTCCACCGGATCGTTCATCCTTTCACACATATGATATCTAATCATAGCATATGTTCAGCGTATCGGACAAATTTCTTCCGGTTTTCCCAAGCTTTTTCTAGCTTCCGCATATGACGGGCTATACTAGCTTCTTCCCTCATACACTGCCTGTATCCATATAACCATTCTCTCAGGAGATCCGCCGGGACAAGCACACCCTTCCACCAGATTTCCCGGTCTTCCACATGTGGAAAATACTGAATCAGCGTTGATCTTTGTAACTCCACATAAGGAAGAAATCGTTGAGCGAGCTGAATGTGGTCATATACACGCGGGCCCGTATGAAGCAAATCAAAATCAATCAACTTCATTTGCTTATCTGTTCCAACCATAAAGTTGTGGTGAGCCACATCTCCATGCAGCCATTCGTGATTCTCCCATGCTTTCTCTTCAATTTCTCCCCATGGATAACCTTTAAACTGCTCCAACTGTTTGTTCATACAAATCGTAAGTTCCTGAAACAATGCACGCCTGCCAAAATCAGTAAAAACATCTTTGGTATCTTCAAACTGCGCCAGCCGTCGCTCCCATTTTACGTAGAGAGGGTCTTTAGGTATAGACAAAACAGCAATCCCCTTTGTCGTACGATGGAAGTGATGAAGAATGCGGACCGCACTCTTCCGATCCCGGTGACTATCGAAATCCGCATGCCTGCCCTCTATTCTTTCAAAAAGAACCCAATCACACCCAAGCTTTCCAACGGTATATTTCCCTTGGTAAAAAGGTACGGGCCTTGCAGCAACTTTTTCTGCATAGTTCCAGTGCTCAAAAAATTCAATTTGCTGTTGAATGATATGAACCCTTCGGTATCCTTTTAAAATGAACGGTTCACCTTGATAGATCACACGGTACACTTTCGGCTTAATCGTGCGTTCATATTCTATAGGCAGACCTTCTTCACTCTTCAGCCAATGAAAAAGGCGATCCGAATATGAATCGCCCTTCCTGTGTTCAGCTTTCATCTAAGTCATCGTCCCTCCAAGGCTGTTGATACCCCTGGGGTCCCATCTGCTGTGGATTCCACGGTCCCATTTGAGGATACGATTGACCCCAGCCGGGCTGCTGCCCCCATCCCATCTGCGGGTTGTTAGGCTGCTGCCCCCATCCCATTGGCTGCTGCATACCTCCGTACGGCATTTGCTGCCATGGATGGTGATAGCCGTGAGGTCCTCCATAACCCATCATTGGTCCATAAGGCTGAGGTTTTTGCTGATTGCTTCCACATCCACAATCTCCCCCGGCTTGAACGCCTTGGACCATCTCATCACCTGAATCGTCATCATCCCCCCACATCATTGGCTGCTGCATGGGCTGTTGCATGGGCTGCTGCATCGGATATTGCATCGGCATGTTCATCGGCATCATAACTGGATGAGGCGGACAGCAATAGAAATCAGTATGGACGAGCTGAGGCTGCATAGGAGGACAGTAAGGCTGCTGCATGGGTTGGTACTGCTCGCCTTTCACTTCTTCTGCCGGTGATTCCTGTGATTCTGGTGACTCTTCCTGCTGCGGCACAGGCATTTGGGGCAGGTGAAAGGTCGTATAATAATTCTGCATCTGCTGATCAATACTCGGCATTGAAATCGGCATGTTCATATTTATAGGCTGCATTGGCTGCATCGGTTTTTCCATAACACCTTTGGTTACAGGCTTTTTCTCATCTTCTTTTATTTTGGGAATCGGTTTCGGCATCTCTTTCTTAGGTGCCGGTGCTGGCGCGGGCGCTTGTTGTTTAGGTGCCTCTTTTTTGACCTGTTTTGTTCCCTGAGGGACTTTGATCTTCATACCCGGCATAATCATATCAGGATTGGAAAGCTGGGTATTCACAGATTTTAACTGTTCAAAGTCGACCCCATATTTCTTAGCAATGTTCCAGAGTGTATCTCCCTTTTGTACAATGTGAATTCTCACATCTGCAACTCCCTTCCTGTGATTCTAAGAAACAATAAGACAATAATAGCTTCATAACACTCTATGCAACACAAGCCAAAAGATTGATGAAAAAGCCTACAATAATTTTTGATAAAATATAAACAACCCCCTGAAACCCATTATTCATAAGGGGTCAGGGGGTTGAGATATTATGGTTTCTGAACAGGAGTCGGAATGTCAATTTGGTAACTAGGGTATGTCCCCATCACCTTCAACTGACATCCAAGCGCTTCAAGCTCCGCCTGTACACCTGGAAACAGCACCTGATCATAAGGTTGATCTACGTCTATCAGGAAAAAGTAGTTGCCAAGACCGGTTTTCATCGGTCTGGATTCGATTTTAGATAAGTTCATTTTGCGCCAGGCAAAGGCAGCAAGAACTTGGTGCAGGGCTCCGACATAATCCTTCGGGAGCGTAACCATAACGGTCGTCTTATGCTTACTTATAGGATGGTCTTTCACTTTCAGCGTTTGAGGTGTTCGTTGAACCACTGCAAAGCGAGTGTGATTGTTATCATAATCATGAATGTTTGTATCCATAATATGCAGTCCATTCTCCTCAGCTGCCAGGTGGTTTCCAATTGCAGCTACACCCGGTCCTTCTGCTGCAACCAGCTCTGCTGCTTTTCCAGTTGATGCTGTATACTCTATCTCAGCATCCGGATAATACTTATGCAGGTATTGATGACATTGGGCTATGGCGTGACTATGAGAATAAACTTTTTTGATTTCCTGCCCCTTACCATCAGGATGAACAAGCAGGTGCTGTTTAATTGGCACCGTAAGTTCAGCTATGATGGATTGTTTTACTTGATGGGCCAGGTAATCAATCGTTAAATGAACTGAACCTTCAATCGCATTTTCAAGTGGTACGACAGCCGTACTGATCACACCTTCTTCTACAGCATCCAAACAAGCAGGGATACTGTCATAACTTACAAAAGTTCCCCCGTCAAATAAAGCATCTACTGCCATTTTTGTAAACGTGCCCCTTGGCCCCAGGTATCCAATCCGTTGTTCCGACATCATTTCCCCTCCAATTAAGCTCCCGAACTTAGAATTTCTACACGATCAATAAAATCTAATTTGTGTAGACGTTGTAATAATCTCTCTATACTCCCCTTCATCCCAGAGGTATTTAAAGAAAGAGTTACATTTGCTTTTCCCTGAAGCGGAATGGTCTGGTGAATCGTCAAGACATTGCAGCCGGATTCTGCCACTGTCATCAATAAATTAGACAATGTACCACTTCTGTCTTCCAGGTGAAAAAACAATGTAATCATCTGCTCCTTAACCATTGCCTGAAAAGGAAAGACCGCGTCTCTGTATTTATAAAAAGCGCTCCGGGACAGTCCTACCTGTTGAACGGCTTCAAAGATCGATTCCACCTTGCCCCGCTCGAGTAATTCCTTTGCTTCTATCGTTTTCATCATTGCTTCTGGAAGGATATCACTACGGACTAAATAAAACTTCTCATTATAATCCGCCATAAAGAGACCTCCCTTCGTTAATCGACAAACTCAAATTCATAATCAAGCAGTCTTACTGTATCCCCATCTTTAGCTCCACGCTTTCTAAGCGCTTCGTCAACACCCATGGTGCGCATCTGACGGGCGAAACGGTTAACGGACTGATCACGAGAGAAGTCGGTTCTTTTAAACAGAGACTCAATTTTCTCGCCATATAATACATAGGCTCCGTCATCGGAACGAGTAATCTTAAATGGCGCTTCCTCTTTCTCAAACTTGTAAACAACACGCTCGTCAACTTCTTCCACTTGTTCTTCCTGTTTCGGAATTTCATCTAAACGGTCAGCGACGGCATAAAGCAGCTCATCCAGACCATCTCTTGTCACCGTGGAAATCGGATAAATCTCTATATCCTTATCCCCAAGCTTTTCTTTGAACTGTTCAAGGTGCTGCTGCGATTCCGGCATATCCATCTTATTAGCCACTACGATCTGCGGGCGGTTTTCAAGGCGTTGATCGTATGAAGAGAGTTCATTATTAATCGTAACGTAGTCTTCATAAGGATCACGCCCCTCCATGCCTGACATATCAATGACGTGAAGAAGCAGACGCGTCCGCTCAACGTGACGCAGGAACTGATGACCAAGACCTATCCCTTCGTGCGCCCCTTCTATCAATCCAGGTAAGTCAGCCATGACAAAACTCCGATGATCCTGACTTTCTACTACACCTAAATTTGGAGAAAGTGTAGTGAAGTGGTAATCAGCAATCTTAGGTTTTGCAGAAGTGACTACAGATAAGAAAGTGGATTTTCCTACACTTGGGAATCCGACCAGTCCCACGTCCGCTAAAAGCTTGAGTTCAACAACTACATCCAACTCTTCACCTGGTTCGCCGTTCTCAGCAATTTCCGGCGCAGGATTACGAGCGTTGGCAAATCGAGCGTTCCCTCTTCCTCCGCGTCCGCCCTTAGCTATGACCGCGCGCTGCTTATGTTCAGTCAAGTCAGCGATAACTTTATCAGTTTCTGCTTCTTTCACCGTTGTTCCCGGTGGTACACTGACAACAAGAGGCTCTGAATTCTTTCCATGCTGTTTCTGGTTCATTCCATTTTGACCTCTTGCCCCTTTAAAATGGTGCTGATACCGGAAGTCCATAAGCGTGTTTAATCCCTCATCCACTTCAAAAATGACGTCGCCGCCATTACCACCGTCGCCGCCTGCCGGGCCGCCCATCGGTACATATTTTTCACGACGGTATGCTACAAGACCATTCCCGCCGTCGCCGCCTTTTACAAATACTTTCACCTGATCGACAAACATGTCTATTCACCTCTTCATTCCATCGTCATTTCGACGGAAAGTTCTTTTCTTTCAAATATTGTTGCAATAAATCCTTCATTATTCAGCTTCTCTATCAGTGCCTCAGAGGTATGGAAAGGGCCTTCCCACTCCCAGCTCAGGCCTACCGTTTCCTGTGCTCCCACATAAATGGTGAGTTTACATTCGTAGAGTTCGTCTTTTTCTATGTGGTCATCCATAATTTCAAGCATGCGTGTTGCATAAGCAATCAACTGTTGGTCATGACGGGATAAATCAATTTGTTGGGTTAGGAAGTACTTCAGTCGATAAGTCTTATGTATCCAATTGAAGGTTATCAGCCAAAGTGAAAAATGATCAGCGTCACTATTCAACAACTTCCGTTCTTCTTCGGCCTCTTCTTTTACTTCTTCCATTTGTTGAAGCAGCCGGTCCTGTTTCCCAAGCGAAGCGTAACCTTGGAGCAGTTGAATTTGATTCATCCAGTCATGACGCTTATGTCTGAGCAGCGCAATGATTTCTTTTTCTTCCATCATTTCAGCCCCCTCGTTCACCCATAATAATAAAAAGTATAGCAAAGATTCAAGGAAAACCAAAAACTCTTCCTTGAATCTTAAGGCAATGAATATAGAAAAGCCGCGCTTTGCTTCTGCATAAGCGCGGCTTTCATCTAAACGAAGATATTCGTTTACGCTTCCTGTGCTACAGGATAAACGCTGACTTTTTTACGGTTACGTCCGTAACGCTCGAATTTAACAACACCGTCAACTTTCGCAAACAATGTGTCATCTCCACCACGGCCAACGTTCGCACCAGGGTAAACTTTTGTACCGCGTTGACGGTAAAGAATTGAACCAGCAGATGCTTGTTGTCCGTCTGCACGTTTAGCTCCAAGACGCTTGGACTCAGAGTCACGGCCGTTCTTTGTACTACCTACACCCTTCTTCTGGGCGAAAAACTGCAAATCAAGACGTAGCATGAGTCTTCACCTCCTTATCGTTGGGATATTTTAATATATTGATCGTATTCTTGCTCAATTGTTTTTAATGACACCTGCATGCCTTCCAAAAGCGTTTGAGCTTTTGTCATTACTGAATCCTTAAGATCCTTAGGCAAGATGACTTTAAGGTATCCACCTTCACCACCCTGCTCGACATGAGGTTCGAATTCACAAAGGGCTACAATAGAATTGACGGCACCGAACGATACAGCTGAAACAGCTGCACATACAAGATCATGTCCGTAAGGTCCACTCTCTGCATGTCCGGATATTTCAAAACCTGTAATCTCTCCATGTGAGCGAAACATCGATACTCGTATCATCCGAGACGAACCTTACGCGTTGATTTCTTCAACGACAAGTTTCGTGTACGGCTGACGGTGACCTTGTTTGCGCTTGTAGTTCTTTTTAGGCTTGTATTTGAAGACAGTCAATTTCTTCTGAAGGCCTTGTTTTTCAACTTTAGCCGTAACAGAAGCACCATCAACGTAAGGAGCTCCCACTTTCGTGTTGTCTCCACCTACGAAAAGAACTTTGTCAAGAGTGACAGTCTCACCAGCTTCTACGTCCATTTTCTCTACGTAGATTTCCTGGCCTTTTTCTACTTTCACCTGTTTACCACCAGTTTCAATAATTGCGTACATATCTGCACCTCCTCAATATACTCAGACTCGCCATTCAGGTACCGGAAATCGGTTTAAAAACCTGTTCTGCGCGGTTGTAGCAACGGAGTGCTACTAGAATAACAAAACAATGTTACCACAGATCAAAACAAGTTGTCAACATGATATCCGCGGCGCTGAACAGCTTCCCGGATCATGTCTAAAGACCCTTCAAGCTCTATTTGATAGTCCAGAACATCAGGATCCTTCCTAACAAACAGCTCCTGTGGAATTTTACTAGAAATCGGAGAGGAAAGCAATTGTTTTTTTAAATCAGCAACGGCTGGGTGAACAGCCACCAACACTGCTTCCGAATGGATACCGTGGGAACGTTCCATTAATTCTCTCTCTAAACGGAACACACTCGTCTCCACTGACCATACGGGCGGTTGTTTTTGAGTAAGGTTATAAAGCGGGCTTACCCCTTCCCTTTTGCGTGTCATTTCCAAAAAACCTAAACGTGTCATACCAAGAACGGTCGTTTGAACAGGGTCTTTCCTCAGCAGACGCCGCCAATCAGATACCAGCTGTTTTTCTTTTTCTGGATCCTTAATATTAATGAAATCAATAATGATAATTCCAGAAAGATTCCTAAGTCGGATCTGCCTTTGTATTTCCACAGCCGCTGACTGATTTACCTTAAACGCCTGGGACTGTGAAAACTGGCCGCCCTGAAAACGATGACTGTTGACATCAATGACCGTCATCGCTTCCGTCTGTTCAATGACAAGCTCCACTCCATTTTCGAGCTCTACTTTTGGACTTGCTAATTGTTCCTGCAGCGAGGAAACAGAAACCGGCAAGTGCTTAGAGACCTCTTTATCCCACTGAATACAACCGGACAGAGAAGGAAAGCGCCGCTTAACATCTCTCGCCACCTGTGCATCATCAATAACGATATCCTCTATGGTGGACACTGGAAACTTTCGAATGAATTGATCAGGCAGAAGAGGTTCACTCCAAACGATGGCAGGTTTTTTCTTTCTTTCTCTTTGAATCATCTCCCATGTTTCTTGAAGAAGGATTAATTCTTCTTTTAATTGGGAATCCCCCGCTTCTTCTGCAGCTGTACGAACGATTGCACCTTCCTGTTCATGAAGAAGTGTCTTCATAAATACTTGTACGTTCTCTCTTGCTTCACTGCCCAGTTTTCTTGATACAGATACTTCACCTCCAAATGGCTGATATACACAATAAAGGCCTGGAAGAGTTATATCTGCTGTTACTTGAGCCCCTTTATGACCGACAGGCTCTTTTATAATCTGTACGTAAATCATCTCTCCTATTTTAACTGCTGACTCTATCGTATCTTTACACCAAGGAATGGTTTCTTTCCTTAAAAAAGCATGCTGATTTCCACCAATATCTACAAAAGCAGCCTGCAGACCCTTATCAATCCGCACAACTTTCGCCCAAAAAATAGAACCCGTGAGCGTCTTCACTCCGGGTCTGTCGATCACATATTCCTGAATATTTCCTTGCTCCAAAACCAGACCCGTCTTTTCTGATGTTTTTGTATGTATTACCAGCTTTCTCATCTGACCCCTCTTTATAAAGCGATTTTTGGAATGTCTTTTATTTTCATATGCGCCTGCTTTTTCTCAAAAAAAGCGTGAAGACATTCTTGTTCATCTACTATATAAAAATGAGGGGATTGTTTCAATACATACATATGATGGCGATTGGCCCGGATATTTTTCAATAGATCTTTCACGCACGTCTCAGGATCCACTTTTACATACTTCGTTTTAAGCTGGAAACGGTTTTGATATGCGCAGTAAAGTAGATACCTCATTTGCGTATAGGAACGACGTTTCCATTCCAATACATTTTCAATCAGTAAAAACGCCGTTAACAAAATGGCGGCTAACGTCCAGCGTCCTTCTATAAATAACCAGATTCCAGCTCCGGCCATCAGAGTAAAAGACAGGAATAACGTCAGTAATAAACTTCTCCGAAACGGCAGCCACTGATTAGTCAAATAGAAAATTAACTTCCCTCCGTCCAAGGGCCAAATTGGAAGTAGGTTAAAAAATAAAATAAGCTGGTTATAGAAAAAAGCTGTTGTCAGAAGCGGATGCTCTCCCAATTCTGCCTGTAGAGTAAGCAGAAGAAAGAAAATCCAGATATGCTGCAAAGGGCCCGCAAGTATGACCTTTACCTGTTCAATGAAGGGGCGGGTATTATGTTCCTCACTAACAACAGCCCCTCCAAACAGCCAGATTTCCATTCGTTCAATTCTCCACCCGTGAAATTTAGCAGCAAGAAAATGACCCAGCTCATGAATAAATACAATGGCGAACAAAACAATAAATTCATAAATGGCACCTGTAAAAAAAGCGGATAAAGCAAGTAAAAAGAAAAGAGGGTGAATATGAATATGGTCTTTAAATTTAAGAACCTTCATTCACTTTTATGACCTGTACAGGGTCTAAGTAGGTATCGTCTTTTTCAATTGCGAAGAAAAATTCAGCCGACTGCCCCTCTTCTGCCTTAACCGAACCCAGGCCCGCCTGTGTTTGAACATTTTCGTATAGGTAAACATCAATACTTGATAACATTCCGTAGGTCGTTTCCGTACCATCCTCATGCTGAAGGACGACTGTTTTCCCGGTATCCGGGTCATTGCCTGCAAAAATCACGGTTCCTTCCCTTACAGCTTTCACTTGAGAATCACTCTCTGTTGTAAGGATAATTCCCTTCCCATCATTTTGGAAAGGAGTAGTCACTGTACCATTCACAGGCATAGCAAGCGGCTCCTCATTCTGTTCTGTTTCCGGCTGGATGACTTGTAAAGGGTCACCGAACCGCTCACTATACCACGCTGTTGCCTTCGCAAATGGAAAATCTTCTCCCATCTGACTAACGGCCCATTCACCTGGTTTTTTAAAGAGAGCCGTTTCTGTATTTTGGCCTAAAGCCACGACGGCAAATAACAAAGCAGCAAAGAATACCTGCCAGCCCAACCAGCTTGTCCGCGTAGACACTTGACGTTCCATTTCTTTTTTCCCATAGCCCGTGACTACAGGAGGATATCCATGCATTTCTTCATCCTGGGGAGGCATAAATCTTGGCGTAGGATTGGAACTTCTCCCCACCATTTTCTTCTTCTTTCTGTCTGCTATATTTTTACGAATGTCCCCTATGTTTTTCTTCACCGCTGATCCCCTCTCTCTTCCCATCTTCTTCTATCATTCTATGGGACAAGGAGCTGATTTATTATTTTTTTCCTAATCAATCGTTTTCTTAAAAGCACAACCTGTGTCCCATGAGAACCAAACAGGGTTTCTTTTATGCTGATTGCAGGAACACAACACTCTGCATAAAAAAGAACCTGCCTATAATTAGACAGGTTCTTTCACAATTATTATGTCCGCATTCCAAAAAAGCGTTTAACTTTCGCCAGCACCCCTTTGTCTTCTTCAAGGTTCAAAAGCGGAACGGTCTCCCCTAAAATTCTCCTGGCAATATTGCGATAAGCAAGAGAGGCTTTAGAGTTCGGCTTCATAACCACAGGTTCTCCGCTGTTGGATGCTTTTATAACGGCATCATCATCAATGACGATTCCCAGCAGATCTATCGACAGCACATTAACAATTTCATCAACATCGAGCATATCACCATTTTTCATCATATGGTTTCTGATACGATTGATGACCAACTTCGGGGACTCCATGTCTTCTTGTTCAAGCAGGCCGATGATCCGGTCAGCATCACGCACACTGGCTTTTTCAGGTGTTGTCACGACAATGGCCTTATCGGCTCCCGCTACCGCATTTTTGTACCCTTGTTCAATACCGGCTGGACAGTCAATAACAATATAGTCATAGTCCTGCTTTAATTCATCAACAATTGCTTTAACGCCTTCAGGTGTCACTTCTGACTTGTCTGACGTCTGGGCTGCAGGCAGTAAATGGAGACACTCAAATCGTTTGTCCGTAATTAACGCCTGCTTTGTTTTACACCGCTCATTTACCACGTCTACAATGTCATAAATAATCCGGTTTTCAAGTCCCATAACTACATCTAAATTCCTAAGACCGATATCCGTGTCAACAAGACAAACCTTTTTGTCCTGTAAGGCCAAAGCGGTCCCCAGATTGGCAGTAGTTGTCGTCTTTCCAACCCCTCCCTTTCCGGAGGTAATTACAATCGCTTCACCCATTGATCATTCTCCTTTCAAAACTCACAAGATCCGGTCTTTTCTTTACTACTTCCTGTAATCGATCGATGCGGATCTTTTCAAGCTGATCATCTATAAATCCGCATTCCATATACACACCTTCAGAATCATAGTCCGGGGATCGGCTTAATTGATCAGCAATTCTTAATTGGCTCGGCTGCATATAAGAAGCAGCAATCACCGCACTCTGATCTCCCTCAAAACCGGCATGAGCAATCCCTCTCAGGCTACCCATAATGAAAACATTACCTGTTGCTTTTACCTGCCCGCCTGGATTCACATCTCCGATAAGCAGCAAATCACCTTTAACTTCGACCAATTGGCCGGAGCGGATCGTTCTTGCAACTGGTGTAATCTCAGTATTTTCCTTCCAATTAAGAGCTTCCTGCTTTGTCAGAACCTCTGATTCGATACTATCGACTACAAGTTTCTGTTTTTCTCTTACAACAGCAGAAAGTTCTTCTTTCTTATCTTCATCCAAGTACCGCTTTCCAAGCTGAATGTTGACTCGAATCATAGGCTGTTCTTCCGTAATCCCGCTCATGGACAGCTTTTCACGTAATTCCCTGAGAAGAGTTTCAAAAGAACACTGATCGTCCAACTGCAGCGTCAAGCCATCTCTTGTACCTTTTATCATAATCCTCTGACCATTTCCAACCATAGGCTTTCACCTCAGACTTTAGACATTAACAACCTTTAGGCATTTTTGACTTCCTCCGACCAAAAGTAGACGCGCTCTTTCACTAAAGGATATAGGAGGATGAAAAAAATCATATTTGCTGCCAGTGTAGGCAGTAATCGTAACAACAGATAGTCCCCCCATGTCATGGAAGTAATCTGAACAAAAGAATAGATGACATACAATATGGTGTCCGTCAGAAGCACCCCGATAATTGCAAGCAGCGATGCGGCGATGAAGTTTGCGTGTACCCACTTGTTTAATCCATGAACAAGATAGATCACGAGTGTATAAGTCACCATATATACGCCAAGAACCCCTGTATAAACCACATCAATTAATAATCCGAAAACAAGTCCATACCAAACGGCATGATACGTATCGTCTTTGTCATAAAAGATAGCAATGATTAATAAAAAGATAAAAATCCAGTGAGGGGTCATTAACAAATCAGAGTAAACCAGCTTCGCAGGCAGCATGCTCATAGCCATACCCTGCATTACGAGTAAAAACAGACAAATAAGAGCAATGATGTATCGACTCATGTTTCATCGCCCTCCGCCTCCGTCTGTGTATCAACGGTTTCCGCCGTTCGATCTACAACCATGACGTGATTAATATCAAAAAAGTCTGCAAAAGGCTCTACATAAGCTGTCTTAGTCAAACCATACTGATCATTTACGACTTCTTCCACTGTACCAATTCTTAGATTACTGGGAAAAACGCCGCCTAATCCAGAAGATATAACCGTGTCACCAGACTTGAGCTCTTCATCCAGTTTAATTCCTTCTAGAAGGAGCCGGCCTGTCTCGTCATCGTAACCTTCAATCAGACCAAAAGCTTCATCCTTATCTTCCCGGATAACCCAGGAGGAAATTTTGTTGGAACGGTCGAAACCGCTGAGGAGCTGCACAGTAGAATGAAAAGCACCGGCTGATTTAATCTTACCGACAAGACCGTCACTCGTCATCACAGCCATGTCTTTTTCAACGCCGTGCTCTTCTCCTTTATTAATGGTCATCTGCTCAAACCATCGGTCTGAACTTCTGGCGATGACTGTTGCCTGAATAGGAGAATAATCACTGAGTCCTTCCGTTTTACCCAGCGTGTTCTGCAGCTCTTCTATTTCACTTTCTAACCGCTGATTATCTTGAATAACTCCCTTGTACTCTGACAAGCGCGCCTTCAAGACCTGATTTTGTTCATAAACCTCAAACATGTCCTTAATATTTTCTATCGTATTATCCACAAGACTGACCGGTTTATGGAAGACCGTCTGCATCCAACCGATTGAATCCTGTAAAAATTTCTCTGGAGTACTTAACGAATCCCGGTCCCGGATCGAAAAGCCAATTAGTGCAACAAGCACGATAAACCCTACTAACACAACCATCAGTCTTTTTCGTCGAAATAAAGAAGGCATAATTTACGCTTCTACTCCATTTTAGCTCGATGAGCCACATTAGGCTGGGATCGGAAGTGATGGATATACTCTAAGGATTTTCCAGTGCCGATAGCTACACAATCCAGCGGTTCGTCGGCAATAAATACGGGCATGTTGGTTTCTTCACTGATGACTGTATCGATATTTTTAAGCAAGGCTCCGCCTCCGGTTAACACAATACCCCGTTCCATAATATCTGCGGCCAGTTCCGGAGGGGTTTTCTCTAATGTATTTTTGACGGTTTCCACAATAGAGTCAATGGTATCTTTCATGGCACTTACAATTTCATCGTTTTGTATTGTAATTGTTTTCGGAAGCCCGCTGAGCAGATCACGACCTCTAATATCCATTTCGTCGATTTCGTTTACTTCTCCTGCTCCGCCAAGCTCCATTTTCACTTCTTCAGCAGTTCGTTCACCGATCATAAGGTTATATTTCTTACGAATATGTTGAATAATACTGTCATCCATTTCGTCTCCGGCAATGCGGATGGACTGACTGGTTACGATTCCACCGAGGGAAATGATCGCAACTTCCGTTGTTCCTCCGCCGACATCTACAACCATACTTCCAGTCGGCTCCCATACAGGAAGACCTGCCCCGATAGCTGCTGCAAAAGGTTCCGCAATGGGATAAGCTTCCTTGGCTCCAGCCTGCTTTGTGGCGTCAATAACAGCACGTTCTTCAACCATCGTGATTCCAGACGGTACACAGACCATAACATTCGGTTTACTCGCAAAAGAAGAACGATTCTTCAATGCTTTCTTTATATAATACTTCATCATTTGAGCTGTTGTATCGTAATCGGCAATTACACCGTCCTTCATAGGGCGGATCACATTTATGTAGCCGGGGGTTCGTCCAATCATGTTGCGTGCATCATTTCCAACGGCTTCAATTTCACCTGTTTGTGAATTTTTAGCTACAACAGAAGGCTCCCTTACAATAACTCCTTTATTCTTCAAAAAAACTAAGGTATTTGCCGTACCTAAATCAATTCCTAAATCTTGAGAGAATCCAAAAATCCCCAATAATATCTTCCTTTCTAAGAGCCCGCGTTCTTCAGGCGGGGGTGAGGCATCCCCATAATTGTCATTATTAGAAGAAGCGCCAATTTATAAGAATCTCCTATAAATGGCGCCTTTCTTTTCCATCTATTCAATTATACGAAAAATCAACAAAAATAGATAGTGTTACACATACCCTTTTTCTTTCAGACTAATAAATTTCCGGTCACCAATGACAATATGATCCAGCAATTCAATACCTATCATTTTCCCGCACTCTTTCAGACGTCTGGTGACCTGGATATCTTCCTGTGAGGGCGTGGGGTCTCCTGAGGGGTGATTGTGGGCACAGATAATTGAAGCAGCTGATCGTTTAACCGCTTCTTTGAAGACTTCTCTCGGGTGAACAATGGAGGCGTTTAAGCTTCCAATAAAAATAGTCTGTCGATGCAGGACCTGATTCTTTGTATTTAAAAACAAGCAGATAAAATGTTCCTGTTTTAAGTCACGCATTTCTTCCATTATAAAGTCAGCACCATCTTCTGGACTGCGGATCATATACCGCTCTGCCGGTTTCATCTTCTGCATCCGCTTTCCTATCTCGATCGCAGACATAACCTGGACGGCCTTTGCTCTGCCAATCCCTTTTATTGCCGTTAACTCTTCAATCGTTGCATCTTTTAAGAGTAAAATACCTTCGAAATGAATAAGCAGGCGGTTGGACAACTCCATAACTGATTCTTGTTTTGTTCCACTCCCAAGTAAAATAGCCAGAAGCTCCTGATTGGATAAGTGGGAAGCTCCTAATTCAACCAGGCGTTCTCTAGGCCTATCCTCCTTAGGGACATCTTTAATCATTATACTTGTTGGATTCAAGCTCTCGCATCCTTCCCTCACGATTCCCCATGTTAGGAAAATCATCCAGGAAAAACATTCATCTCCCTTAATTCCCGGACCAGCCTTGCAATAGGCAGACCAACGACACTATAATAGTCTCCTTCCACTTTTTCTACAAACAAAGCTCCTCTGCCCTGGATTCCGTATCCCCCTGCTTTATCCCACGGTTCACCTGTAGAGATATAGTCCGCTATTTCTTCTTCCTCCAAAGGGTAAAAAAAGACACGTGTACAAGTGAAAAACGTACGTATCTCCTCTGATGAACGAATGCATACGCCGGTGTACACTTCATGAGCACGTCCGCTAAGACCTTTCAATGAATTTTTTGCTTCCTTCTCATCCACAGGCTTCCCCAGAATTTCACCGTCTAGAGAAACGACTGTATCGGAGGTAATCAAAACATCCCCCTTCGATAACGGAATCGCTTTACTTTTAATTTCCGCGAGATAAACGACCGCTTCCATCGGAGACACACCTTGCTCTAATGTCTCATCTACATCTGCAGGTCTAACCGAAAAACGGTACCCTGCCATTTCCATGAGCTCTTTTCTCCTTGGAGATTGAGAACCTAAAATCAATGAAGTCATCCTATCCAAATCCTTTCTAACATGGGGTTGTTTTTTATAGTACTAAATTTCGTCAAAAAGCAGCATTGATTAAACTTCCATCTTTCAATTAATTTTACAATAAAAAAAAGGAGTCCCTCATAAAGAACCCCTTTTTTCATACTGTCTCAGATGATGCTTTTGCTTATTCAAGCGCTTTTGTCACTTTCAGCCAGTTAATATTGGTATCATCCTGGGACTCCCACGTAGCCAGCGCTTGTCCGAGTTCGTTATCTTTCCCTATTTCTGCGACAATCTTTTCTCGATCCGCCTCAGTCACTGATCCGAGAGAATCACCTTTCAAGTTCTCCTGCAGGACTACCGGCACTTGTTTGTCCACATTCACTACCCAGGGTTTGACATACGTTTCAATACTTTGAGCTTTCATTTGTTCAGCGATATACTCTGCTTCCTGTTTAGAAGAGGAGCTGCCGACAAAAAGAAAATATTGACCATCACGATTCCAAACAACAGAAGGAATGGACTGGGCAGTCAAGCGACTCTGCCACTCTTTCGCTTTTCCCTCCGTTGAAAAAGCCCCCGCCTGCACGATATAGGTATCAAATACCTGATTAGGTCCGCTGGCTAATGGAGCTTCAGCCGTTTGTTCATCTGAAGAATCAGCCGCCTGTTGAGTTTGAATCACGGGCAGGGTGTCATTGGCAGAGGAGGTCTGCTCTGTTAATGACACAAACATTCTTAAAAGAACAAAACCTAACCCGAGACTTATAATAAGGGCGGTCACCGCTGTCGTAAGCAGGGGTTTGAAGCCTGAAATACGCTTTGCTTTCTTAAACGGAAGCTGATAAACAGGAGTTACAGGCCGTTCTTCTTTATCTTCTTCCACCACAGCTGCCTGTTCGCTTTGTGTTCGAACCACTTCCCGCTTAGGTTCTTGTTCATTCCGAAATGAAATTGATATCTTTTTTTTGGAATCCATAGATTGATCACTCCTGCAAGGTTTGTCCCAACCCTACCACAGGAGATTTAAAAACATCGCTGAAATTTGTCAGCCCACCTTCGACAAATTCAGATCATTCGAAGTCTTCGATTTTTACAGACTCCTCCATTTCAGGATCCAATCCTTCTTCTGCCGCTTCACTAGTCTCTTCTTTTCCCCCGTTTAAATCATCAGCTGTACGCTTTTCCCCCTCTTTTATTGTGAAAGGATTGATCTTCACAGATGATTCGCCATAGTTATATTGAGGTGCTTCATTCGCTAATTCAGACAACCGGGGTTGATAATAGGTATGTAAAATAAAGGAATAATGTAGTTCCTGTTCACTATCTGGATCTTCGAACTGCATAGACTCGATTTGTGTCACACGCATTAAAGACTGGACCGACTCGATAAACTTCATCATTTCTTCATAATTTTTTGAAGTAACTTCCACTGCAAGCTGCATAGTCTTCAAACCTTCAATTAATTTATCGGGACTGCCTGCTTCAGAATCAGACTCTAACTGCTCTTTCTCTCCCACATCAGCTGCTTTTTCTGAATAAGAAACCATAGATTCTGACTCTGATATGTCTACACGGTTAATGAGGCTTGTAGAAGTATGTTCAGCACGATCCAGCCCGAGAAGCAATTGGTCGATTAGAGGAACTACAGGAAGCTGCTGCTGTATAACTCGAGACGACAGGATACGGTCCCTTCCTCTTTCTTCATTTTTCTCTTCAATAGCTTCCAGAATCCTTTCTTCCTGCTCAATAACCGCCGCTTTTTCTTCTAAGGATTTCTTTTGGGGGGCAAGCATGAACTGATTGCCGAAAATCACAAAAAGGAGAAAAAGCACACTTCCAAGAATGAGGCTTATTAGACTCCACTGATTCCACTCTAATTTCAATGCTGCTCTCCCCCTTCCGTTAAAAGAACTGAATCGTCCAGCTTAAGATAATAGCTGGCTAGATAACGAGGCTGATAATCATAAAGATCCTCGGTTTCATCTATAACTTCCGCTTCAACAGCTTCCAGGTTTACTTGTTCTATAAAAGGCTGCTGCTGTAATGCCCGTGTATACTCAGCCGCTTCCTGCATAGTATCAAACCTCACAAGAATGGTAACTTCATCCCTGCCTGACAAAACAAAGGATTCAAAAAAACCGCGCGCTGGTAAAAGAGAAACGAAATCCCTGATAACAGGCACCACCGGGACGATGGTTCCCTTCAACTGATCCAGGGACATTTTCAGCTGATCGCGGCTTGTTCGATCACTACCAGCGGACAGATTATAGCGCTCCTGCTGCGTCTTCACTTTTTCCACTTGATTCTCAAGGGCTTTCGCTTCACCAGCAAGCTTTGACTTCTGAATCGTAAAGAAAGCGAAAGTAATTAAGAAAAGAACGACAAATAAAGTGAGAATTAGAGGAGGAAGAACATTTCTTTTTTCTTTTTCTTCTAATAAATTGATTTCTATTCCCATTTACTTCCCTCCTGTAGATCCTTATGGCTTCATGGAAAGTCCAACGGCATCTATATATGAATCAAAGCGCTGGTCATTGTTTTCTATTAGAATGGCAGAATGATCCAAAGTTACAGCAGGGATGGACTTTTCCTTCACCCACTGCATGACTCTTTCCTTTTCCGGCCAGTCTCCTGTTATCAATACTTTGGAGACACCGGCTTTTCCATTCATAACAGAAAATCGATAAAAATCCATAATTCTTTCAATTTCATTTATTTGATCATAGGTGAAATCTAAAGGAGCACCTTCCTGCCCCTGCCATACATACGCGCCCCGCTCCCGCTTCCAAAGATTCATAGGTAACGGGCTTCTCGTATGATTGATAAAAGCTGGTCTATCCTGATGAAAGACGGTTAACACACACCCGTCCATATTCCAGTCGATGACTAATAGGTGGTCTTGAGCTGACCATTCCTCCATCTGTTCATACAAACGAAAAATGGACAAAGCGCTGATATCTGCTGCCTTAGGCTTTAACTTAGCCTGTTTAAATACGCGTTCAAACGTACGGATTTGTTCCTCAGGATAGGCAAAAAGGAGAAGTTTCATGATTTCTTCTCCACTATTTATAATTATGTAGTCAAAGGAAGGATTTTCAAAAGGTAAATGAAGCGTTTCTCCAAGCTGCATGTAAAGGTAACCCTTCATTTCGTCTTCTTTCAAGGAAGACGGAACATCAAAAGGACGAATGACAACAGAGTGATCGGGAACCGTAAAATATAAAGCCTTTTTCTTCCAGCCTTTATTTTCAACGAAATTCTCGATCGTTGCTGTAAACTCAGGTAAATCTTTTACTTTTCCATCTTCCATTACATGAGAAGGCAGGTGGATTTCTCCTGAATCATCCAATTGCTTTTTATCCGGTGATGTTGAATATGTATAGCGGATACAATGATTCTTAATAACAAAATTGACACGTCCGTTTGGTTTCAAGAGATTCAACAGCTTATTTCCCTCCTAAATAAAAAAATGGTCCATATAAAAAGAAAGCAGATCTTGCCCATAAAAATAACTAATTACCGCCCCCGCCATAATTGAGGGCCCAAAAGGAAAAGGGTCTTTTCTGCCAATAATGCCGGTGGATAAGAGAATAAGACTCACACACGTCCCTATGAGTGTGGCAAGAAAAAAAGTGAGCATGGTCATTTTAAATCCTAAAAGTATTCCCAGAACTCCCAACAGCTTCATGTCTCCAGCCCCCATACCTCCACGACTGATGAGAATAATTAAAAAAATGAGTACAAACCCAGCCACTGCGCCTAAAACAGACGAGTACCAAGGGTCTAAAGGCTTTATATACCGAAAACCCAAAAATGCAGCACCAAAAAAAAGAAGCAGACGATCAGGGATGACCATATATTTCAAGTCACTTACAGTTACGATTACAGCGAGCGACAATAACAGGAGGGCTCCTAATAAATCCGCTGACCATCCAAAGGTAAGGTAGGCATATAAAAACAATCCCCCCGTAATCAGTTCAACAAGGGGATAAGCGACAGGAATCTTCCCCTGGCAATGCCTGCATTTCCCCTTTGATAAGAGGTAGGAAAAGAGTGGAATAAGGTCGCGTGCCTGAAGAGTTGTGGAACATTGAGGACAAGCGGAGCGTGAATTGGTGAAAGAGATGTTTTGCGGAAGGCGCAGGCCGACAACATTATAGAATGATCCGAGGATGGTTCCGGTGATGAATATGTATAAAGAAAGTATGGTGTTCATGGTTATCTCCTTCAACTTAATATAAGGGACTCCGGTTTTGTGGAATCCCTTTTTAGGTTTAACCTTTAATACAAAAAAGCATAACTTTTAGTTTTGCACAATTTCTCCGCTCTCTTGAGAGCCTGAACTTGTGTCATCTGTATCAGTATTAGAACCACTTAAATCGGCTTTTGTTTTGTTAGAAATATCACTTCCTAAAGTAACCTTATACTCAACTTTATCCACTGAATCAACTACGACCACATAAGCAGAAGAATAATCTGAGTTAGTTTCAGGATTCTGGGGGGCCACATCTAAGTATCCTTTATTAACAAGTTTTTCTGCGGTATATCCACTACCATCACTACCTGTAATAGTGGCAACATCCTCACCACTTGCATAAGCTAAGCGCGCTGATTCAAGTAAAGATAGAGCATTGGCATTATGAGCATCCTCTTTTGTATCTCCAATAATTCCACCAATCGCAGGCACTGCAATTGCAGCAATAATCCCCAAAATAACAATAACAGCCAAAAGCTCAACTAACGTGAAACCTTTCTCATTCTTCAACAATTCTCTTAACTTCTTCATGTTCTCTCCCCTTCAATTTTTATTATGGACAGATGAATATGTAATACTTTTTTCATCAGCCATTATCCCTATGTTCATTATAAAGGATAAAAAACTCGTAAACTAGTTATTTGTCCTTCGTTTGCACATTCTAATTAATCGCATCAAAAACCGAAAACATCGGAATAGCAATTGCCGCCACAATACCACCAACAACAAGGGCAAGCATCACAATCATCAGCGGTTCGATCAATGTTTTCATGCGGTCCGTTGTATACTCCAGTTCGGATTCATAGAACTCTGCCACTTTCAAGAGCATGTAATCTAACGATCCGGTATCTTCCCCTACGGCCATCATCTGGGTAACCAGAGGAGGAAAGATGGGAGATTGCTGCAGAGGGTCCGATAGGCGGTTTCCTTTTTCAAGAGACTTATAGCTGTTCTCTATCGCCTGTTCAATCACTTTATTTTCTACTACTCTCTGGGTCACTTGTAGAGAATGTAAAATTGGAATAGAACTGTTCATTAAAGAGCTTAAAGTACTCATCATCCGTACAAGGGCAGCTTTTTGAAGCAGAGGACCAAAGATCGGCAGCTTCAACTTCAGGTGGTCCATCCAGTAGTTTAATTTCGAATAACGCCTAAGAAGACCCTTGAACAATAAAACGATACATACCGGACTAAGGACGGCCAGGTACCAATACTGCTGGAAGAAATGACTCATTTCCAGTGTAAGCTGAGTAATTAGAGGGAGCTCACCGCCCAGGGTGTTAAACATGGTTGCAAATCTCGGCACTACAAATGTCAGGAGAAAGAGTACAATTCCCAGAGCAATTACACCTACCACAAGAGGATAGGTCAGGGCGGAGATAATCTTCTGTCTGGTATCGTACTGCTTCTCATGGTAAACAGCCATCCGCTCTAAAATTTCTTCTAAATTTCCTCCAACTTCTCCGGCACGTATCATATTGATGAAAAGATTAGAAAAAACCTTTGGATGAGAAGCGGCGGCCTCAGAAAACGCATGCCCGCTTTCCAGCTGCTCACTAATGTCAGATAGAGATTCACTAAGAGCGCGACTGCTGGATTGCTGCGCAAGGATTCTCGTCGATTCCAACAAAGAGATTCCAGCCTTAATGAGCGTAGAGAACTGTCTCAGAAAGATGACAAAATCTTTTGGTTTGACCGGTTGTCCAATCTGAATGTCTTTGAACAAAATATTGTCTAGTTCCTTGATTTCTGAAATGATCATTCCTTTTTCCTTTAACAACGTAACCGCTTCTTTTCTAGAACCAGCCCTCATCCGTCCCTTCTGCATCTTCCCTAAAGGATTTCTTCCTTGGTACGTATAATAAGGCATGGACTATGCGCCCCCTTCTTTCAAGTAAGGCGCAGCATCACGTTCATCAATCACTTGTTCTTTCAATAATTCGTTAATGGACATTTCCAAGGTTCGCATATGGAGAGCTCTGGACGTCTGCATAACATTTGTTATCTGGTGAATTTTTTCGTTCCTGATCAGATTTTTAACTGCAGAGGTATTCAATAGGATTTCAACAGCTGCCCGCCGCCCTTTCTGGTCCGTTCGCTGGAATAAACGCTGAGATATAATGGCTTGAAGTACATTAGCCAGCTGTACCCTCACTTGTCCTTGTTGATTAGGAGGGAAAACATCAATTATCCGGTCAATCGTATCCGGGGCGTTGGTTGTATGTAAGGTTCCAAGCACTAAATGGCCGGTCTCCGCTGCGGTTAATGCTGTCGAAATGGTTTCGTAATCTCTTAATTCCCCTACCAGGATGACATCAGGGTCCTGTCGTAAACAGGCCCGCAGACCGTTGGCAAAATTCCTCGTATCAAACCCGACTTCCCGTTGGTCGACAATGCTGCTTTTATGATTATGGGTGTATTCGATAGGGTCTTCTAATGTAATGATATGCTTCCGGCTGGTCTGATTGATATGATCCACCATAGAAGCGAGAGTAGTAGATTTACCAGAACCTGTTGGACCGGTTACAAGAACAAGTCCCTGGGCATAGGTGCTTATATTTTTCAACACCTGCGGCATATGTAACTCTTCAATCGTCGGGATCTCTCTCGGGACAATTCGAACAGCCATGGACAAACAGTTTCTTTGGTAATAGATATTGATACGAAAGCGTGATACTCCCGCTATCCCATAGGATACATCAACTTCTCTGGTCTGTTGAAGCTGTTCATATAGGTCGTTGGAAAGAATGGCCTTGGTCATGCCTTCCGTATCTTCCGGCTTTAGCTTCTGTTTCCCATATTTCTTTAAGTTTCCATGGATACGAAAGATCGGTGGAACACCTACAGTCAAATGAATATCGGAAGATTCATATTCATTGGCAATGGTTAGAAGTTTGTTAAATGTCTCTTTCATCTTTTACCACCTCTGCTAATCAACTTTGGTGACACGCAGCACTTCTTCAAGTGTCGTTAAACCTTGCTTCACTTTTAATAATCCATCATCGACAAGAAAGAGCATGCCTTGTTTTAGTGCATAACGTCGCACTTGGTCCATACTTCCATGATTCATCATCATTTCCCTTATTTCATCATCCACCACTAATACTTCCTGAATAGCCATCCGGCCGCGGTAGCCTGTATTTTGACAACTGTTACAGCCCGTACCTTTATAAATAGTTTCTGCCCCTATGCCTCGTTTTTCAAAGTGTTTCTTTTCCATAGGAGTGAGGGAACGGGACTCCCGGCAGTCTCGGCAGATTTTTCTTACCAGGCGCTGTGCGACTACTCCAGATAAGGAAGAAACAACGAGATAAGGCTCAACATCCATATCAAACAAGCGGGGAATCGTAGCGATCGCACTATTCGTATGTAAGGTACTCAGAACAAGATGTCCTGTAAGAGATGCCCTAATTGCAATTTCTGCTGTTTCTGAATCTCGAATTTCTCCAACCATCACAATATTTGGGTCCTGCCTGAGAATTGACCGCAGCCCCTTAGAAAAAGTCAATCCCACCTGAGTGTTCACCTGCACTTGGTTCAGTCCTTCGATCTGATATTCGACAGGATCTTCGACAGTGATGATATTGACATCATCGGTATTTAAGCGATTCAAGGAAGCATACAAGGTAGAGGATTTACCTGATCCCGTGGGTCCGGTAATTAAAATTAACCCCGAAGGCTGTTCGATAAGTGTTTTATACTTCTGAGCATTGATTCTGTTGAACCCAAGATCCTCAATAGTGCTCAACGCGTTTGACAAATCAAGAATCCGGATCACAATTTTCTCTCCATATACGGTTGGTAATATAGAAATCCTTAAGTCTACAGGGGCACGATCAATGTGTGTTTTAATTCTTCCATCCTGGGGAAGTCTCGTTTCCGTGATGTTTAGATCTGCCATAATCTTCACCCGTGCAATTAAACTGTTTTGATAGGACTTTGGTAATGTCCGCTCCGTCCTCAGCACTCCATCAATTCGATATCGAATTAAGACTTTTGATTCCTGTGGGTCTATATGGATGTCACTTGACTTCAACTGCACACCAGCCTGTAGAAGTTGATTAACCAGTTTGATCGCAGGTGCTTCCTCTGAATCCTTGTCATCATCGATAGCTTTATCATTTAAATTGTAGTGGCGGCTTACGGCCTGCAGAATTTCGTTTTTTGTTGCTATTACAGGAGATATTTTAAAGCCTGTAGAAATCTTCAAATCGTCAATAGAATAATAATCCATAGGGTCTGCCATAGCGACCGTTAATTCCTCCCCCTGCCTCTGAATAGGGACAAGGAGATTTCTTAGCGCAAACTCTTTACTCACAATGGTAATGACACCAGGATCAATCGGGAAGTGGAACAAGGACACATGAGGAATACCTAACTGGAACTCCAAGACTTCAATTAGCTGCTTTTCCGTAACGAACCCTTTCCCGACGAGGACATCTCCAAGTTTTTGATTTTCTTTTTTCACTTTCAAAGCTTCTTGGATATCTTTCTCTTCTATAATACCCGCTTCCTTCAGCAGGTCGCCTAACCGTTTCCTTCTAACCACAACCCGGCACCTCTTTCATTATTTCTTCTGATCGGTGGGCACATTCTCCCAAACACCGTCGTTGGTCCCCGATTCCTCTTCTATGTCCGCACCAGATTGGTCACTGGAGTTTGAGTCGTTATCCCTCGTCGTATCTTCTTTTTCAACATCAAGTTTATGATCTTCCTGATCACTATCTCGACCAACTCCCGAATCCTCATTCACAACGGCACCATTTTGGATACCTGAGACATCTGCATGCTCTTCAATTCTCGGAACGGGAGGATAGTAATCTTCAGAGATTAACTCACCATTCATGTCTGGTTCTACTAGATTTGTCCGATATACGCTGACCATCTTTCCTGGTTGTCCCTGCTGCAGTAAACGAGAGGATCCGCGTTTTACAAGGGAGGAATAGTGGATGACAGTCTTTGGTTCAATCGTCTCGGGGGAACTGATTTTAAGGGAATAGTCCGGTGAGGCTGGGAAGCCTTTCCACTGAACAATAAGGTTCCCATTTTCCTCTTTCACGTTTAGTTGATATGTCATGGAAGATGAATTAAAAAGCATTAGATCCATCTGATTGATAGGGTCTACATTTGCTTCTAAACCTAACTCAATATAGGAGGGAGGCCGGTGACTAATATGCCGCTCCTGGACAATTAGTCCAGCATTCAAACCAGCAGCATAAATCGCTGTAGCCATTACGTCTAAAGAACGCTCGCTATACACACCATCAGCTTTTAATTGGCTGTTAAAAGAAAAGACTTCCCCGTCTTCCAACAGCATTCCATCGAATATCTCTACAGACCTGGAAAGGCTGACTTCCCCTGGTATGTGTAGCGAATATTGGGCAATTGTCTCATACAGATGAGAAGCGTCCGTTTTCAAAAAGTTATACGCTTTATATTCAAGAGCTTCATTTGGCAGGGAAGCTATATCTTCTTTTAATTTACGAACAAATTGTCCACTGTCAAACTCTGCTGCCCACGCATCATTCATCATGGAGTTTAATTTAGTTATAAGCGAATCATCTACCGTGACTACTAATCCCCCGGCCTCTTTGTCCATCGTTCGATCGACAGACGATACGACATTAAACTGAAACGCTTGAGGGTCCAGAATCATTTGTTTCCCATCTACTTCAAATCTGATATAAGCCGTATCTTTCCACTTTCCAATCCTCTTTGTGAGTATACGTACGGCATCATCCTTATCTGCGCCTGAAATATTAACAGAAGCTACGACAGTATTATCAGGGAAAGTTTGTTTACCTGGAAGGATATAAGGAAGAGCTGCCATACCGCCTGTTGAAAATAAGAACATCGATACAGATACAATGACAACTAATGATGCAAACCTAATATTGAAACGTTGACTCATCTCTATTCACCTCCTCGGTTAATAGCGTAATCACTGATTCTGACCAAAAAGCACCGAGGCCATTTGCTGGCAATCCAACAGTTTAACAAAGACTGGATTAGGAATTATAACAGCCATCCAGGTCCATCTAATCTTCACTGCGCTTTTTTATAATTATGTAATCTTTCCATTTCCCTCCCAAAGAACCGGCTGGATTTCTTCTTTTAAAGGGGAATTTTCCTCTTCCAATACTTCCTTTGTTGGATAAGTACGAACCACGTCTGTGTTTTCTAAGTCTATTTCCCCGGAAATAATGTCGTCGAAAGTTGTAAAATCATCTATTTTTTCCTCTTCTGCTTCTTCTCTCAAATCAAAAAGAGATTCATCCCGGAGTTTGAGCTGCCTGCTTCTTTCACTCATGAGATCTACTTCTGATAGTTCGTCGACATAGGGCAGATCATCATCTTCCTCAGAGGTATTTCTATGAAACCTCCGATTAGAAAACTCTGCATCAGGAATAAGCGCTTCATCAATCCACTCATCAGCAGACTGCTCCACGGACCTTTGTTCTACGGCTTCTTCTGCCAGGAGGGATTCTTCCAGCCACTCGTCATCTTTATTTCCTGCTTGAATAGACTCATCGTTTTCTCGCACCGGGCTCTCAACCACCCCCGTGGTGTCTTCCCAGCCTTCCGTTTCATCTAATACCGGACGGGCTTTTCCTTGGTCAAATAAAGACTCCTCTTCTGTATGGTCTTCAGCATTCGAGAAAACCTCCTGCTTCTCATCACCGATAGAAGCATAGGCTTCTTGTGAATCTCCACCTATTGAAGGCATTCGATGATATATTAAAACAGAACAGACGATACCTAATATCAGCGAAGTCAGTACTCCTATCCAAAATGTGTAGACTAGTGTAATTAAAATAGCTGATGAACTGACAAATGAACCGATGACCCACAAGGTTAATTTTTCCTTACGGTTGATACGAAGAGGCAGAAAGTAGATGGCAGCAAAAGAAAGAAGAATGGTAAGTAACCATACTATTAAATTCGTCAATCCAGCTCTCCCCTTCCATTATTCTCTATAGTAGTGAGTATCTAATTCCCTTACATTCAATTGATTAAGTGCCGGCAGGCCCGCCGGAGGGTTTAGGATAAGTGTTCCATCATAAATAACGGAGAGTCTGGAGAGCTCCGGGCGGAGGTCATCTTGATGATTTTCTATAAAGAGAACATCTTTCTTGTTGCCATAACGAATGGCATTTGGAAATCCCTCATCACTCACTCTCCCTTTTACAGCATTGAAGGTTATGTTCCCTCCGTAAACCCCACCTATGATCCGTAGATGAGAACCCACACCGCGTATGTCCAGGCTGCTATTCGTATAAAAATAGGCGTGAATCTCTTTAGATTCGTTGTTATATAAATTGTTACTGGAAATTTCCAGATCCCCATCACTTACGATAACCATAGATCCTCCACTTTCACTTGAAAGGTCCTCTACTGTTCCTCCAAGTTTTGTATAAATCGTACCCGTCATATTTAAATCTTTACGAATATCCACTTTATGGTTTATATACATCCGGCCGTTAAAAGTTAGATCTGAGATCATAACCCCGCACTTGTTATTACTCTCATTGTTTCCTTGGCAATTGCCGTTCTTTTTTATACCGCTTATATACATAAATCCACTTTCGGATATGGTGATATGCCCTGAAAGATCAGCATTTCCACGTACATAGATGGACCCATTAACATCCAAAATCCCCTGCTCGTCATCTGAAGATGATACGGTTAAATCTCCATCTACAATCAAATTCCCACCAACACTCAATTGAGAACCTTCAAGGTCTAAATCACCTCGTATGTAAGTGTCTCCTTCAAAATAATCAGGGGCCTTATTTGATTTCCCTTTTCTTTTGTAACCTTTTTTGATGACCTTGTATCCTTCTATACGGTCCACGTTTCCAGGAACCCCCTCTGCCCCTATTTCTCCCATCGGATGATTTTTCTTTTCCTGTATCATTTCGGTAACGGGAATGGAAGACAGGCCGGGATCTGGATCAATCATTCTTGGCAGGACAGAAAAATACCGCTCGAGATCGTTTTCCAGCACCTTCTTCTCATCAAAATCCTCAGAGACATAATATCCTTCTCCCACAGACAGGCCGCCGGGAATAGCAGGGTAAGAAGTATCAATTCGCTCTTCATCGACTAAGCTCGCTTGATTACGAAGGTGCAGGTTCTCTCCAACATATACATCCCCTTTTATATAAGGAGCACCATTTATATTCAGATCACCGGGTGTTACAACACTGTATTGAAACACATCCGAGACACTTGAAATAGTCAGGGTGCGGATCAGAGTTTTATCGGAATCATCCAGGCTCACCTTGACGTCTACTCTTTGTAAATAAACACCTTCCGCCCCATCTTTCAGCACTTCATCCTTAATCAGAACATCTTCATCAAATTGTGTTTGTGCATCTTGAATGACCGTGTCAATGCTGCTATCCAGTGACGCTGTATTTAAGTGGCCGCTGCTAAGATATTGATTAATTTCTCCCACACCTTGTTTAATATAGGCATGTGCTTCCTGGACCTTCATCTCAGCATCCGCCTGGGTCTCAATTAAACTTGTATTCACTTCAGAAAATTTTTGGGAGCCGATCGTGTAGCTCATTAAACTCAAACCTAAGATACTGAATATCGTGAACATAAGTAAAACCGTCAGCAGCACATATCCTTCTTGATTCTTATAAAAGAAGTGTTTCATCGATCATTCAGTCCCAGTCGGAAGATTTTTTTCATTGTATATATTTCATCTTTACTTCTTTTTTTTATTTTTAAATTCACGGTCAGATTTCCATTGTTATGTTCGAATGTTGTATTGGATAAGTTCATATCGGGACTGTTTATTTGCACTCCTTCTACAAACAGACGGCCGTTGCTTAACTGAACCTCAACCGTATCTTCCAGATAGGTTAACGTTTCCTCTTCCATCTTGTTTAAGCGCCTTGTTGTTCCAATAAACGCGTTGAAAGGATCACTATCCTCAGGGATGTCTATGGCATCTACATTAATCAGGTGCTCCTCTAAACTTAATACAATAATGTTCGCTTCTTTTCTCAACTCGGTTTTTAAAGCCGAGGATTCTACGGCACCCGATACAAAATAAAAGGCCTGATAAGCAGCCATTAACACGATCATAGATAAGCTCACCACAGCCAAAACTTCTACAAGGGTAAAACCTCTTTCACTATGTATATTCATAATTCCACATATCCTTCTAACCTGGATGTCTGAGTGGAAGTTTCAACCGTTACAGTAATCTTCAATAACTGACTTTTCAATGTGAGATCATCAGGATTTGTCACTTTTACCCTTGCCTGGTAGGCAGCCACACTTTTTGGATCATCTATTTGTAATAAGTCCGGAACATCCACAATAACATCACTGTTTATTTGCTTTTCCAAATCCCCTGATGGCTCAGCTTTGTAGACACTCATAATGCCATCAGCAATTTCCATTGCCGTAAAATCCTGATTGATCGTCTCTGACTGTGTCATTGTGTTCATAACCATCTGCGTAGATACAATAAACACTATGAATAGTAAGGCCATGGCTGCGACAACTTCTATTAATGAGAAACCTTTCTCGTTGTTAAAATGCCGCATATCCATCCCCCCATAAGCCCCTGTTAAGAAAAGTATATCGCAGATTTCAACCTTTGTCCTGTCATAACTTGTCAAATAATGAACAAAAAACTGTTCACCCTTCAGGGTTAAACAGTTTTCATCAGTTCTCTATAACCAGCGACACGATCACGGCCTTTTTGTTTCGCTCCTACATACATAGCCCGATCAGCCTGGCGGATTAAATCAAAGGCTTCTTCGCAATGATCAGGGTAAGTCGCAACGCCGATACTTGCCGTGACACTTATATAAGCCGGTCCTTGTTGGTTAAGGATGTGTTCATATGATAAAAAGGGCTCTCCTATTATGCACTGGCGAATATGATGAGCCATATGAGAAGCCATCTCTTCGTCATAACCAGGAAGAAGGAGGACAAATTCCTCCCCTCCATACCTTGCCAGGGTTCCTTTTTTCCCAATCGCGTCCTGAAGACGCTTTGCTAAAGAAGCAAGCACCTCATTGCCGCTCTCATGACCATACGTATCATTGACGCTCTTGAAATGATCAATATCTAACAATACGAGAGAAATAGACCCTGTTTGCTGCTCCAGTTCCACTTTGTCAAATAGGTCCCTGAGATAATGCTCAAAGTATCGGTAATTGTAAAGTCCCGTTAATGCGCAGCGCTCACTTTCTGCTTTCGTTCTTTCATAATGCCGGGCATTTTCAATAGCAACGCCTAAATAGTTTCCAAGGATGGTCAGAATCATAAATTGAAATTGAAAGTAAGCCCGCCGTTTATTCGAGTAGATCGTAATGATCCCTACGATTTCATTTTTCCTTTCAATTGGAATGGACAGCACACTTTCCGCATCAAGAGGTGTGTAGGCGTTCTCTAAGTGGGACCACTCCGATCTCTTCTTAAAGTAAACACTTTTCTCCTCTTCCCATGTGTTTCCACTGACGCTTTCCTTTTTCCCAAGATGAATGGAAGGGAAATCAATCTTTCCAGAACGATCAAAAAACCGTATCAATTCCATGTGATCATCTGAACTGACATCAAAGATATAAATATAATCAACAGGCAGGATATCCTTAATCCGCTGGACAAAAATATCTAAAACATCCTTTACACCAAGTTCTCCTGTTAGTTCATGCCCGATCTGGCTGGTTTCCTTTAGATAGGCATTTACCTGGTTGCTATTGTGATACAACATCATCATGCCTGATATAAATACAAAAGGAATACCAACAGAAAAGATACCGCTGATCCCATATTCAGAAAATACCATGTATAAAACAAACCCAATTGGCAGAACAAGGGCGGCTGTTAATAAATCCCAAATGAAACCCCGGTCAATCCAGCGTTGCTTCTTCCTATATATCACTTTTGAAATAAATGGGATAGAAAATTGATTGAGTATAATTTGTGACAAGGCATAACAAGTAATTGGCACTACATCTGTCAAATGATCGGTAGCGGCTTCCCCATGTGCTCCGCCCAGAGCGTAATAAACCAGCGCAGAGATTACAGAAATAAATAAAAACATAAGCAGATTAATCGGCACCCTGTACAAACTGCCTCTCCCAAGTCTAACCTTAGCTACTAATGCAAGAATAGCTACTTGGGAAATAACAATTTCGAAGAAGAGTCCATAGTACAGGAAAACCGCGAAGGCAACCCCGTGTGTAAAGAAGACAGGGTTATCACCAATCTGCAAAGGAAATAAGGCTACAATAGAGGCCAGGATAATAAATGCGATGATTTCCACACTGTTCCCTGCAAATACAGGATCCAGCCAAATGTATAAGCCATACATACTAATCGGCCAAACAAAGGCCCACAATAGCCATATGACAACTTTCTTTTCTTTTGACATTCGATCACCCCAACCTTGAAACCTGTTTCATTTACAGACCATTGTACCACAAGAATATTCTGAACATTTAAATCCGGCATAATTTCTTTATTCTTCTAAAGTCTCCCTAACCTTAGAGATAAAATAAAGGGAACCTGTTATTAATAAAATTCCGTTTTCACCCGCTGCTTCAGCTGCACACTTTAAAGCATCTTTATAATTTGAAACCGCTGTTGTTTCATCAATGGAGGAAAGACGTGCTAAATCTTGAGCAGATAGAGCTCTCGGAAAATCGAAGGTTGTCGTGAAGGCATGATCGACCACTTCATTTAAGGCATTCATCATTTTCTTTACCGGTTTATCTTCCAACGCTGCGTACACTAAAATAACTTTTCTTCCCTGGTAGTGACATTTCATTGTTTCAACTAAAGCCGCGGTGCCCTCTTCATTATGAGCACCATCTATGATAGTTAAAGGAGAGGTGCGGACCATTTCAAAACGTGCGGGCCATTTCGTCTTCTTAATTCCATCTTTATATAAAGACCTTTCCACCTTTACCCCGATAGACCTTAAAGCTTCCGCAGCCTGGACGGCTACTCCTGCATTTTCTACTTGATGAGGACCTTTCATCGTACTTAACCAAAGGTCATCAGATGTGAAGGAACCATTAGAAAACGTAAACCATTCCCCTTCTGCAGTGCTCTCCAAGTGGTCGACATGAAAGTCATCACCCAAGACATGCACCGTCGATCCAGTTTCATATGCTTTTTGTTGAATCACTTTCCTGGCTGTTTCCTGCTTCACCCCTGTAACAACAGGAATGCCGGGCTTTATAATCCCTGCTTTTTCACCAGCAATTTCCTCAATGGTTGAGCCAAGAATGTTCATATGGTCATGACCGATATTTGTAATAACAGAAAGAAGCGGTTTAACAATATTGGTTGAATCGTAGGTTCCCCCAAGTCCAGTCTCAACAAGAACATAGTCCAGGTTTATTTGTGAGAAGTGGACCATTGCCATAGCCGTGATAATCTCAAATTCTGTCGGCTCGCCAAGAGGGGTCAGTCGAAGTTCTTCCGCTAAAGGCTTAATTTTTTCAACAAGCTCTGCCAGCAATTCATCTGTAATTGGTATCCCATTCACACTAATTCTTTCATTGAACCTTTCGATATATGGGGATGTGAAAGTTCCGACAGCATACCCTTGTTCATTTAGAATATATCTCAAGAATGAAACCGTTGATCCTTTCCCATTTGTCCCGGCAATATGTACGGCTTGAATCCTTTTTTCTGGATGATCCAACCGCTCCATTAACCATTCCATCCGCTTTAATCCAGGTTTTACTTTAAATTTCTCTCTGGAATGAATCCATTTGAGCGCCTCTCTGTAATCCATTTTGCCTTCCCTCTCTTCAAAAAGAGGAGAGTACTCATAAGAATACCCTCCCCGCTCTTTTATGCTTTTAGTTCTTTAATCCGCGCTTCAACTTTTGCACGCTTATCAAGGTAATCTGTTTCTTTTTTACGTTCTTCCTCAACAACATGCTCAGGGGCTTTGCTGACAAACTTTTCGTTTGCCAATTTCTTCTGAACACGAGTCACTTCCTGATCCCACTTCTTCCATTCATTCTCCAGGCGTTTGATCTCATCTTCGATGTTAATCAAACCAGCTAACGGAAGATACAGTTCAGCTCCTGTAATAACAGCTGACATCGCTTTTTCAGGGGCTTGAAGGTCTGTGGCAATCGTCAGTTCACTTGGATTACAGAACTTCTCTAAATAATCACGGTTCTTCTCCAGTTCTTGAACGACCTCTTCATCCTTCGCCTGGATCATCAGCTGAATTTCTTTGGACATTGGTGTATCCACTTCAGCACGGATGTTCCTTACAGAGCGGATGATGGATACGAGACGATCCATTTCCTGAACGGCTTCTTCATTATGGAAGTCCTCACGAACCTGTGGCCAGGAGGCTAGTGTAATAGACTCTCCTTCATGAGGGAGGTGCTGCCAGATTTCTTCTGTAATGAATGGCATGAACGGGTGCAGCATGCGCATCGTCTGATCCAGTGTGTAGGCAAGGATGGATCGAGTCGTATGAATGCGCTTCTCATCTTCTCCGTATAATGGCAGTTTTGCCATTTCAATATACCAGTCACAGAAATCATCCCAGATAAAGTTGTACAAGTGACGGCCCGCTTCACCAAACTCATACTTATCTATATTGGTGGTCACCTGCTCGATCGTTTGATTTAAACGAGTTAGTATCCACTGGTCAGCTACGGACTTTTCACCGGATAAATCAATTTCACTGTACTCAAGGCCGCCCATATTCATTAAAGCGAATCGGGAAGCATTCCAGATCTTATTCGCAAAGTTCCATGTCGACTCGACTTTTTCCCAATGGAAACGTAAATCCTGTCCTGGAGAGGAGCCTGTAGACAGGAAGTAACGAAGCGAATCGGCGCCGTACTTTTCGATGACATCCATTGGATCGACACCGTTCCCCAGCGACTTACTCATCTTACGCCCTTCAGCATCGCGGACAAGCCCATGAATAAGAACATCTTTAAACGGACGCTCATTAGTAAACTCAAGGGACTGGAAGATCATACGGCTTACCCAGAAGCCAATAATGTCATACCCGGTAACAAGGACATTTGTCGGGAAGTAGCGTTGATAATCTTCGCTCTTTTCATCCGGCCATCCCATTGTGGAAAAAGGCCATAAAGCAGAAGAGAACCATGTATCGAGTACATCTTCATCCTGTTTCCAGTTTTCAGGGTCTTTCGGCTCTTCTTTCCCAACGTACAGTTCTCCAGTTTCTTTATGATACCAGGCAGGTATACGGTGCCCCCACCATAATTGTCTGGAAATACACCAGTCCCGTGTATTCTCCATCCAGTGTAAATACGGTTTCTCAAACCGATCCGGAACGAATTGTACTTGATCCTCACCTTTCTGCAGATCAATAGAAGACTGAGCCAGTGGCTGCATATCGACAAACCACTGAGTGGATAGGTAAGGTTCAACGACTGCACCGCTACGTTCGGAGTGACCAACCGAATGCATATGGTCCTCAATTTCAAACAGAACGCCCTCTTCCTGGAGATCTTTGACGATCTGCTTACGGCATTCAAAACGGTCCATTCCTTTATATTTGCCGGCGTTGTCATTCATTGTTCCATCTTCATTCATAACCAGAATACGCTTCAGGCTATGACGATTGCCAATTTCAAAGTCATTCGGGTCATGGGCTGGTGTAATCTTCACTGCACCTGAACCAAATTCCATATCGACATAGTCATCAGCAACTATTTCAATTTCACGTCCAACAATCGGCAGAATGGCTTTTTTACCAATTAAATGCTTATAACGGTCATCTTCAGGATGAACAGCAATCGCTGTATCACCAAGCATTGTCTCTGGACGAGTGGTAGCTATTTCAATCGTTCCTTCCTCATCCTTCAAAGGATAACGCATGTGATAAAAAGCTCCTTGGACATCCTTATATTCTACTTCGATGTCAGATAGAGCCGTCTGAGTAGCAGGGTCCCAGTTAATAATGTACTCCCCGCGATAAATCAGCCCTTTTTCATATAAAGTAACAAATACTTCTTTCACAGCATCGGAAAGCCCATCATCCAATGTGAAACGCTCACGGGAATAATCCAGTCCAAGGCCGAGTTTTTCCCATTGGGCACGGATGAATTTCGCATATTCACGTTTCCATTCCCATGACTTATCCAGGAATTTCTCCCGTCCTAAATCGTGACGTGAAATTCCTTCTTCACGGAGTTTCGCATCCACTTTTGCCTGGGTTGCAATTCCTGCGTGGTCCATACCCGGAAGCCACAGGACATCATAACCCTGCATACGCTTCACACGTGTAAGTATATCCTGCAATGTTGTATCCCAGGCATGCCCTAAGTGCAGTTTACCCGTTACGTTCGGGGGCGGGATAACAATGGTGTAAGGCTTTTTATTTTTATCTCCTGTAGCTTCGAAAAATTTACCGTCCACCCAGTATTGATAGCGATCCTTCTCTACAGCAGATGGATCATATTTTGTGGGCATCGAAAGATCTTGGTGATTCATTTCGACCTTCCTCCTTCTATTCTCTTTAATAAGTAATCCCTGTTTTGACCTGCCATTAATTTCAGGAAAACCATTTACACGATGCTAATCTAAGGAATAGGGTATGTCTTCCACTACCTCTGAGATGAGCAAGATTGTTTCTAAAAGTTTAACAAGTTCCTTTTTATTAACAGCATTTTAGACAGAGTCAAATAAAAAAATCCCTTCATCCAATAAAGGACGAAAGGGATTGATTTCCGTGGTACCACCTTAATTTACAGGATCATCTCCTGTACACTCAATAAAAATAACGGCTTCTAACCGGCTCCTCCTACTCCATCGTTCAAAGAAGCTGCATCAAGGGCGACCTTCCATCAACAGGGTTCCTGGAAAACTCTCAGCATTTGTTTTCCTCTCTGAAGGAATTGTTCATGTACTCTTCCCTATCTAAGCATTTCACGTATAAAGACTATATAACATATTGTATATAGAAACGAAGCATTTAGTCAACTATCTTAAAAAAAATAAGTTAAAGCCCCAGGCAATGATGGCCGGGAGCTTGATTGACTTTATAAGAAAGAGGTGCTGAAATGAGCCGTTTCTATCGTTATCGTCTGCCTCCTTGGTGCAGAACCTGGCTTTATGTCATTGAAAAGTCCCTATTACCTATTGTCATTTTCCAGGCTTTAAGAACCATTATCTTCCCAACCACTTTTGACATTTTCCTCTTAGGTTTAGTCCTTGGCGTATGGCTTGCTTTTAAATATAAATGGATTTAATTCGGGATGTAAACAATCTGTCCAGGTGAAACATCATCTTCGTAATCGTTCACTCGCTCAAGCTGTTTCAAGGATACATCATACTTTTCAGCGATGGATGACAGCGTTTCTTCTTCCTGGGCAATATACATTTTCATTTGAGTATACGTGTCTTCTCTATTTGGAAATAGATGTTTAAATATCTGTTTAATGCCATCCATGCCACCAGGAGCCTCCACACTCTCTTTTGACTCTGCACTGGATTCGGATGACTCTTCTACACTCACTTCCCCCCAGTCCGCTGTACTTTCAGAAGAAGATTCTGATTCAGAAGGGCTCTCCTGCTGAACATTTTCTGGCACATGGCCGAAAAACTCAGGAAAACTCTGTGACTTTTTATAAAACCAGCGGCCACCATCTTCTTCTTTTTCTGTCTCATCCTTTTGTTCCTGATTGTTATTAATTCTAAAAATCGGCACTTCTCTCTCTGGTAGAACAGGATGTGCCTCTTCTGTTTGCTCCTTCATGCTCACAGGACCTACTGTTGCTGACTCATCGAACTCATTAGAGTTAGCCGCCTTGGTTTCTTTTTCTTCCACACCATTAATAGTCACTTGAGCATGAAGACGTAGCTGGCGGGCAGCAGGAAGTTCATAGTCAAACGTCTCAATATCTATTAGTACATCCTCTAAATTTGAAACTCTTTCCAACGGAACGGTGATTTCAACAGGGAAAGCATGTGAAAACAGGTGGACGCCGCCTTCTGATGGCTCTACACGTTCCATTACACGAACGGATGAAGACGATGGACTTTCATCTGCGAAAGGCTCTGAACCGATTGGGATGTATTCTCCAGCTAAATCCACCGTCCCTTTTAATCGAACTTCATCTCCAAGCTCTTCAATCGAAATTTCAGGTTCCAAAGATATGCCGATCAGTTCACGTACGCCCTGTCCTTCCTTGAACCATATAGATTCATCTAAGTAAAATGAAAAGACATTTTGTTTATTTTGCAATATTTAGTCCCTCCCTAAGGTAATCAACACGATTCACTATTAACACCTTATGCGAGAGTTATAGTTATATACATGGAGTCTCGTCTCAAAGAAAACAAAAAACGCATGAGGACATGCCTCATGCGTTTTAATGTTTATTTAATTGTAGAGAAAACTTTTTCCGCAGCACGGATTGTGTTCTCAATGTCTTCATCTGTATGTTTCACAGAAAGGAACAAACCTTCAAACTGGGAAGGAGGAAGATAAATGCCCTCTTGAATCATACCCTGGAAGTATTTCGTGAACAGATCGAGATCAGAGTGATTAGCTGTTTCAAAGTTCGTCACAGGTTCATTCGTGAAGAAGAAACCAACCATAGATCCGGCACGGTTCACAGTCAGGGGAATATCATATTTCTTTGCTGCAGATTGATATCCCTCAATGAGACGGTCGACTTTCTTATTTATTGAGGCATAAGCTTCTTCAGTCATGGAAGAAATGGTCTGATATCCCGCTGTCATAGCTAAAGGATTACCAGACAACGTTCCTGCCTGGTAGATATCACCGACCGGCGCAATACGTTCCATTATTTCCCGCTTTCCTCCGTATGCTCCTACAGGCAGACCTCCGCCAATGACTTTACCAAGGCATGTCATATCAGGAGTTACCCCGAAATGCCCTTGAGCACTATGGTATCCGACGCGGAACCCTGTCATAACTTCATCAAAAATCAACACGGTTCCATTCGTTTCTGTCAGCTGGCGTAATTCCTGCAGAAAACCGTCATTAGGAGGGACCACGCCCATATTCCCTGATACAGGTTCAATAATGACAGCAGCTAAATCATCCCCGTATTGTTCAAAAACATAACGGACGCTTTCTATATCATTGTAGGGGACAGTAATCGTATTTTGAGCAATAGATTCTGGTACTCCCGGAGAATCTGGCAGACCAAGGGTAGCCACACCGGAACCAGCCTTAATTAGCAAGGAATCTCCATGACCATGGTAGTTCCCCTCAAATTTAAGGATTTTATCCCGACCTGTATAACCTCGAGCGACACGTAAAGCACTCATAGTTGCTTCTGTGCCGGAGTTCACCATGCGCAGCATTTCCACAGACGGTACACGTTCTCTCACAAGGTCTGCAAGCTGATTCTCAATTTCTGTCGGTGCTCCGAAACTTGTCCCATGCTCGGTTACTTTCTTTAAAGATTCAACTACTTTTTCGTCCGCGTGTCCAAGAATGAGAGGACCAAAACTTAGTACATAGTCGATGTACTCATTTCCATCAACGTCGTAAAGTTTGGAGCCTTTCCCTTTCTCCATAAAAATGGGATCCATTTGAACAGACTTAAAAGCACGTACAGGAGAGTTCACTCCTCCGGGCATTAATTCTACCGCTTCCTTATAAGCCGCTTTTGAACGATCAAAATTCTTCATAACCTGCACCCTTCCTTCACTTCAAGTTTATTGGTTTAACCACTTGGCTGCATCTTTAGCGAAATAAGTAATAATTAAATCGGCGCCCGCACGCTTCATCGCTGTCAGCTTCTCAAGAACAATCTCCTGCTCATTGACCCAGCCATTTTGTGCTGCAGCTTTAATCATCGAATACTCCCCACTGACATTATAAGCGACTAAAGGAAGGTTAAAGCGATCCTTAACCTCCCGCATAATATCCAAATAAGCCAAGGCAGGTTTCACGATTAGAAAGTCTGCACCTTCCTGGACGTCTGATTCCGCTTCCCTTATCGCTTCCAGGCGGTTGGAAGGATCCATCTGATAAGCACGTCTGTCACCAAACTGTGGTGAACTGTGGGCCGCATCACGGAAAGGACCGTAAAAGGAAGACGCATACTTCACAGCATACGACATGACCGGAATATGACTAAAACCTGCCTCATCAAGGCCTTGTCTGATAGCTGCAACAAAACCGTCCATCATATTTGAGGGAGCAATAATGTCTGCACCGGCTTCGGCTTGAGTAACAGCTGTTTTTGTAATATAAGTAAGAGATTCATCATTAGCGATGTCCCCATCACGCACAACACCACAGTGCCCGTGATCGGTGTATTGGCAGAGGCAGGTATCCGCTATAACGGTCAAAGAAGGTACCTCTTCCTTAATTTGGCGAATCGCACGCTGTACGATACCATGCTCATGATACGCCTGGCTGCCTACTTCGTCTTTCTCGTTAGGAACTCCAAAAACAATAACAGAGCGAATATCTAGGTTAACAAGCTCCTGCATTTCCTCTGTCAGATAATCCAGAGAAACTTGATGAACTCCAGGCATCGAAGAAACAGGATTTTTTATCCCTTCTCCTTCGACTACAAAAATAGGGAAAATCAAGTCTTCTGTACGTAAATGAGTCTCTCTGACAAGTGCCCGCATGGATTCTGTCCGACGCAGACGACGATGCCGTTTAAATTGTAAGTCTTTCATAATTATCGTTTCCCTTCATTAGAAAAATAGCAAACCATCTCTTCAAACATATGTTGAATTGTATACTGCAAAGGAACCATGACATTTTTAAAACCGTGGCTCCGGGCCTTTTCAGCTGTTGTAGGTCCAATACAAAAACACGGAAGGTCCAATCCTTTTTGGTCCGTCCCTTTAACAATTGATAAGAAAGCTTGAATCGTGGACGGACTCGTAAACGTAAGCGCGTCCAGATCGTTGTCTGAAATCCATTTTCTTATCTTTTTTTGATCGTCTTTCACTAGTAGAGTATCATACACGGTGAGAGATTGAAAAAATACGCCCTTGTCCTTGAAATAAGTTGGGAGAACATCCCGCGATCGATTCCCTCTTATGTAAAGAATGTTTCCCGGATCAGGATACTGTTGGAAAAACTCACTCCCCATTTTATCTGCGCGGTAAAGAGTCGGCAGAAAATCAGCTTCATATCCGTGGTCCTGTAACGCCCGTTTTGTTTTTGAACCAATAATAGCGATGTTCATTTGTTTGGGAAAGATCACTTTGTATTTTTTTAACAGTTCGAAAAAAAACTTCACGGCATTGGAGCTTGTTAAAAAAATCCAAGAGTAGTCGTGAAGTTCATGAAGAGTCTTTTCGTGAGACTCCGAATCATTTAATTGGAAAGTAAGAAGAGGAGTATGACGTACAACTCCTCCTTTTCCTTCAATCATTTCTGTGAAACGCCTTGCCTGGGATTTTCCTCGCGTTACGAGAACTTTCTTCCCTTGCAACGGCTGCATTATTGATCATACTCCTCTTTAGCACGATCAACAATCTCTTGTGCCCCTTGCTCTTTCAAGCGGTCAGCTGCTTCCTTACCAACCTCAATAGGATCTTTCCCTGATACAGTCTCATGAAGAATCGTCTTCCCATCAGGAGTTCCAACTAAGGCAGTTAAGACAATTTCCTCTCCTTTGCGGTAGGCGTACCCTCCAATAGGGACCTGGCACCCGCCATTTAAGTCATGAAGGAATTTACGTTCTGCCGCTACAGTCGTTTCTGTATATTCATGATTCAATTCGAGAAGGAATTGACGAAGCTCTGAGTCATTTTCCCGGCACTGAATAGCTAGAGCACCTTGTCCAACAGCTGGAACACATACATCAGGCTCTAAATATTCCGTTACAACGTCGTCATCCCACCCCATGCGTTTTAATCCTGCAGCAGCCAGGACAATGGCATCATAGTTTTCCTCTTTCAATTTCCGGAGGCGGGTATCGATGTTTCCACGGATCCACTGAATTTCAAGGTCAGGACGGACAGCTTTAATCTGAGATCCTCGACGCAGACTGCTTGTCCCGACAACGGCTCCTTCTGGAAGATCCTTTAGGGCCACATGACCATTCGATACAAAAGCATCTCTATGGTCTTCGCGAATAGGAACAGATGCGACTGTTAGACCTTCTGCCACGACAGCAGGCATATCTTTCATACTATGGACAGCCATATCAATTTCCCCGTCATACATCGCCTGTTCAATTTCTTTGATGAAGAGACCTTTTCCGCCCACTTTAGATAAAGTGACATCAAGGATTTGATCCCCTTTGGTTGTAATACGTTTAATTTCAAACTCATAAGAAGGGTCAATCTGTTTCAATTGTTCAATGACCCATTCTGTTTGAGTAATAGCCAATTTACTTTTTCGCGAGCCGATGACGATTTTTCTCATAGTGTGTTCCTCCTCTTACTAAAAGTGAAAGTTAGATAGTGATCCAAATAAAAAGAAGTTAATCAATAAAAATAGAAAAGCTGCTGCATTGAATAATGAAATCGTACGGCCCTGGTAACCCTTGACGATGCGTAAAAATAAATAAACGACATAGACAACTAAAACCAGAAAGGAACCAAGCGTCTTGAAGTCATACCAATAGAAGATATCTGTTGAAACATACCCCCATACTACTCCAAGAATAATGGCTATAAGCAGCAGTGGAATCCCAAGAATAACGGCGATATAAGAAAAGTGATCGAGCTTTGTCAAGTCACCCAGCCGGAACAATTTGGCGTTCCATTTCTTTTTCTTTAACAGACGATACTGGAGTAAGTACATGATAGAAAAAATAAAGGAGAGGGTAAAAAAACCATATGAAACAATTGCCAGGCTGATATGGATGACAAGAAGTTCATTGACGAGGGCAATCCCCCGATTCTCCAGAACATTTTGTGCCCTTGTGGATATATGAATAATCATGATTAGAAAACCAACCACATTCGTGAAGAACACCAGAAAATCCACTTTAAATAGTCGGTTAATGATCAAGGAAAAGGTCACAAGAATCCATGCATAAAAGTAAAGTCCGTCATACACGGTCATAATTGGAAAGTTCTCTTTTATGAAAAGCTGGGAAAGCAGGAAGAAACTTTGCAAAACCCAAACCATACTAAGTAACCAGAAGGCAATCACATTTGCCTTCCGGTTATTTTGCACAAAGTCGATGAAATACCCAATTAGACTCAATCCGTAGAGGAAAAGGATGAGTTCATACACCCATTTAAGTTCAAGCATTGGATTTCCCACCTTATGATTGCATCATAGGGCTGATGATTGAAACCGAATCACTTGCCTCTGTATTGTTTTTCACCTTAGTGTTGTTCTTTTTTTCTTGAAGTTCGACCTCTTTTTCCACCTGTTCTTCAATCCCGAAGATCTGAGTGAACAAACGAAGAGTATCTTCAGAATCAGGCTGAGCAGCTAATTCTTTCGCTTGAGAAATCGGGTCTTTCAGCATTTGGTTAATGATACTTTTCGTATGCTTATTTAACACTTTTCGCTCACGCTCGCTGAGTTCAGGCATTTTCCGTTCAATGCTTTTCATCGTTTCTGCTTGAATATTCAGTGCCTTTGAACGAAGAGCCGAGATGACCGGTACTACACCAATAGTTTGAAGCCATTGTTTAAACTGGACGATTTCAGCTTCAATCATAATCTCAATTTCTTCTGCTGCCTGTTTACGCAAAGCTAAGTTAGCATCTACAATCCCTTGTAAATCATCAATGTCATACAAAAAGACACTCTCAAGTGTATCCATTTGCGGGTCAAGATCCCGTGGGACTGCAATATCTACAAAGAACAAAGGCTTGCCTTTTCTCTTTTTATGAATTGGTTCCATTTGTTCTTTTGTCACTACGTAATCTGTAGCGCCTGTTGAACTGATGACGATATCCGCGTCGGCCAGCACTTCCCCTAGTTCGTCCATCGTTTTTGCATAGCCATTAAACTGGGCAGCTACGGATTCTGCTTTGGATAAAGTACGATTCACCACAGAAACTTTCCGAACTCCCGACCCATGGAGGTTTTTGGCTGCTAATTCACCCATTTTCCCCGCTCCAAGAATAACGATATGCTTGTGGACAAGGTCTCCAAAGATTTTACGGGCAAGTTCTACAGCTGCGTAACTGACGGATACAGCGTTTTCACCGATTTCTGTGTCCTTGTGAGCTTGTTTAGCCATCGTTACGGCCTGTCTGAAAAGTTGATTGAAAATCGTTCCGGTTGTTCCAGCTTCCTGGGCGCGTGTAAATGCCTGCTTCATTTGTCCCAAAATCTGTGTCTCACCAAGAACCATAGAATCCAAACCAGAAGTTACCTTAAGAAGGTGCTCCATAGCTCCATCAGTCTCATAAATAGAAAGAAAAGGAGAAAAATCTTCCTTATCCACCTGAAACCAATCCGCCATGAACTGCTTAATATAGTAACGACCCGTGTGGAGTTGATCCACCACAGCGTATATTTCCGTACGATTGCATGTAGAAATAATCACATTCTCCAGTACGCTTTTTTGAGCGTTGAGCTGCTGCATAGCTTCATCCAGCTGCTCTTCATGAAATGTGAGCCTCTCTCTAATTTCCACAGGGGCTGTTTTATAATTAAGACCGACAGCTAAAATGTGCATTTCATCTACCCCCATTAAACGTTCAAAACTTATCACATATCCATTATTATAGCACAAAAATCTCAATATTTTTGGTTCCAAATATGAACAGATTTTGAAACTGGTATGATAGGATAAGATTAGATCATATCAAAAAATCACAAATGTTTTAGAAAGTCTTTAAATGTTAATCCGACTGTAATATATCAAATCAAGAAGACAATCGCAAGGAACCGGCTTTTTATTTTACCGCGTCAGGATGTGAGTTATTTGAATAAAAATCATTCTTTAGTCGGCTTTATGCTGATCGGACTGGGCGTATACTTTTTACTTCGTCATCTCAATATACCCGAGCTCTCCCCATTCTACTCATGGCCTTCTCTTTTAGTTATCATAGGATTATCTTTTCTTATACATAGCTATATGCTTAAGGATTATTCCAACCTATTTACTGGAGGCTTAATCTTTGGGTTAGGTGTTCATTTCCTCGGCGTCCAACAGCTTTCCTTCTGGATTGATCATTGGGGCGTCTATCTTTTAATCATTGGAGGAGCATTTCTTCTTCAATATCAGAAGTTAAGAAAAGGGCTGCTGCCAGGTTTAATTCTAGTTGGAATTGGAGCTTTCTCCCTTTGGGCCCCGACCAATCCAGGATGGTTTTCATGGATACAAAAGCTCTTTTTATTGATTGAAAACTTCTGGCCGTTTGTTTTAATTATTTTTGGAGTTTATTTATTGAAGAAAAAAACATAAACAAGGCGGCCTCACGGCCGCCTTGTTTATGTTCTATGCCTTCATTTATAAGATGGAACTTAAGAAGGCCTGTGTGCGTTCTTCTTTTGGATTTTCAAAGATATCTTTGGGTGCACCTGTTTCTACAATTTTTCCGTCATGCATATAAACCACACGATCTGCCACTTCTCGCGCAAAACCCATCTCATGGGTAACAACAACCATCGTCATTCCCTCTTTGGCGAGATCTTTCATGGTTTGGAGCACTTCCCCGACTAACTCAGGGTCTAAAGCAGACGTTGGCTCATCAAATAACATAATTTCAGGTTTCATAGCCAAAGCCCTTGCAATAGCCACACGCTGTTTCTGTCCTCCGGAAAGTCTTGAAGGGTAATCTCCTGCTTTGTCTCCAAGACCGACTTTTTCAAGAAGTTCCTGCCCTTCTTTTTTCGCTTGTGCTTTTGGAATTCCTTTCACCTGGGTTGGCGCTTCGATAACGTTCCCCAGAACAGTCTTGTGAGGAAACAGATTGAAATGCTGAAAAACCATGCCAACTTGCTGGCGGACTTCGTTCAAATTATCTTTTTTCGGGTTAATTTCCTTCCCTTTCAAATAAAGCTCTCCACTATTTTTCATTTCTAAATAGTTTAAACAGCGAAGCATGGTACTTTTCCCTGAACCACTGGCACCAATAAGGACGACCACTTCACTTTCTTTCACTTGAAAATCAACATCTTTTAGGACGTGTAAATCACCAAAGTATTTATTTAATTTATTTACCTGTATCATATATTCAGACAATGTTTTCCCTCCTCAATTAGTCGCTCGCAGCCATCTTCTTCTCTATTGCACCAACGACAAGTGTCAGCAGGAAGACTAGAATTAAATACCATACAGCACTGACAAGCAGCCATGTCATATAGTCAAACGTATTGGCTCCTTGGGTAGTGGCTACAGCAAATATTTCCGATACGCCGATAAAAGCAGCTAAGGATGAATCTTTCAACCCAATAATAAACTGATTTCCTAATGGAGGCAATGCGCGTCTAAAGGCTTGAGGCAGGATGATACGTCTCATCGTAAGGGTTGTGCTCATACCAAGAGAACGACCGGCCTCCGTCTGGCCTTTACCTATAGACTGAATAGAACCACGGAAGATCTCGGCGATATATGCGCCATTATGGAAAGCAAGTCCTAAGGCGACGGACCAAAATCCACTGATCATCCAAATTTCTGTAAGACCGTAATAGAAAACAAAGATCTGTACAATTAAAGGCGTACCCCTGACCACATAGATATAAATGTTAGCTATCCATTCCAGGGGTTTTATCTGTGATATTTTCATAAACGCAAACATAAGTCCAATTACAATCGCAATCAGTATGGAAACAGCCGTTAGTGCAAGCGTCAATTGGGCGGCTTCAAAGAAAATACCGCGGCTGTTAATCAAGGCCTCCCAAAAATTTATAAAATTTAAATACAATGCCCTCAACTCCTCTGTAATGTCAAAAAAGAGCACGCTTCTGCGCACTCTTTTTAACTTCGTTCATTCTGAATCTTTTCGATTACTCTGGAACTGTCGTGATGTCTTCTCCAAAGTATTCTTTACTGATCTCAGTTAGTGTTCCATTCTCCCGAAGTGTCTCTAGAGCTGCATTAATCTCTTCTAATAAAGGTTCATTCTCTTTTGCAACAGCAACTGCCTGCTCGCTGCGTTCAATCATTTCTTTCGCTTCAATTTCCAGACCTTTTCCTGAAGCTTCTTTACCAGTTAGAAAATCTGTAATGACGGCGTCATGGCGGCCTTTAGCTAATGACTGCAGAGCAACGACGTCACTATCATATGTTTTGATATTATCGGTCACTTCTTCTGCATAAGTGCTGTAGGTTGACCCTTTAGAAAGAGCAATTTCCTTGCCTTCTAAATCTTCTAAACTTTCAACATCACTATCCGGACGTGTAAAGATTTGAGCACCGGAATAGTAATAAGGGGTGGAAAAATTCACTTCTTTCTGTCGATCTTCGGTAATTGTATGGCTGGCAACAGCTGCATCAAATCGACCTGTCTTCACACCTTCTACAATACTTGCAAACTTTTGTTTCTGTGGGTTCGGTTCAAGTCCAAGCTCTTCTGCAATTGCATTGGCCACATCGATATCAAAACCTTCCATTTCCCCACTGGCATCGGTCATACTGAAAGGGCTAAATTCACCTGAAGCAGCAAAGGTGAACTTGCCTTCTTCTACCAATTCATAATCCCTGCTCTCGGAAGCATTCTCATTTTCACTTTCACCGGTATCTCCTGAGGATTCTGACCCTCCTTCTCCTTCTTCACTACTTCCACAAGCAGCAACGAAGGTCATCAGAATACCCAGTGCTATCATAAGTAATAATTTTTTCATAACCACCGACACTTCCCCTCTACCTATTTGTCATCTTTCTGTAATAATAAAGACACTTTAAATTATATAGATTTATCTAATTTTTCCCAAAATTAAAAGAATACTAAATAAAGCGAAAAACAGCTGTATTTAGAGCTTGTTCTACAAAAGCCTACATATGCTTAGAAATGCACGGAATTACTCATAAATAATAAAAATATTCATACATGATAGTGAATAAATATAAAAAGACCACTTCCCTTAAAGGAGAAGTGGTCTTTTTTATAAATTCAAATGAGAAAGCATCGTCCGCCATGCGACATCTTTCCCTTCACCTGTCTCAGAAGAAAAAGGAATAAGGGCATCTTCCTCTTCCATTTCCAAGGTCTCACGTACGATTTTGATCTGCTTATGACGCTGCCCTTTTTTTATTTTGTCCAATTTGGTGGCAATGACCATGACGGGTAATTCAAAGTGCTTTAAATAGTCATACATCAACTGGTCATCTTCCGTGGGTTTATGGCGGATATCAATGATGAGAGCTGTTGCCTTCAGTTGTTCTCTTTCCGCAAAATACTCTTCCATCATGGCTCCCCATTTTGCTCTTTCTTTCTTAGAAACTTTCGCATAGCCATAGCCCGGAACATCAACAAAATGAAACTGCTCATTAATAATATAAAAATTCAAAGTCTGAGTTTTCCCTGGTTTTGAAGACGTTCTAGCTAAGTTTTTCCTTTGAATCATCTTATTGATAAACGATGATTTTCCAACATTCGATCTTCCAGCCAGTGCTATTTCCGGGATCGGTTCTTTCGGATATTGCTTTTTGCTCGCCGCACTGATGACGATATCTGCAGAATTAACCTTCATTTATATCCTCCACTAACGCTTGTTCTAATACTTCATCTAAATGCTTGACCGGCACAAAGGTAAGTCCTTCTTTGATGCTGTCAGGAATATCTTCCAAATCCTTTTCATTCTGGTCTGGAATAATAATTTTCGTAAGACCGGCTCTGTGAGCACTAAGGGACTTTTCTTTCAGCCCGCCAATTGGCAGGACACGCCCTCTCAGGGTAATTTCCCCCGTCATGCCCACTTCTTTACGAACGGGACGGCCTGTCAAAGCTGAAACAAGAGCCGTAGCCATTGTTATACCTGCTGAAGGTCCATCTTTAGGTGTCGCGCCTTCCGGAACGTGAATATGAATATCATTCTTCTCCACAAATTCAGGGTCAATATTCAACTCTTTTGCTCTGGAGCGAATATAGCTGAAGGCAGCTTGAGCCGATTCCTTCATCACATCTCCTAATTTACCAGTTAGAGTCAAGTTTCCTTTTCCTGGATAAATGGAGACTTCAATTGATAAAGTATCACCGCCTGCGGTTGTGTACGCCAGCCCTGTAGCAGCCCCGATTTGATCTTCAAGCTCTGCCCGGCCGTAACGGAATTTTGGTCGTCCAAGTAAATCTTCCAGCTGTTTCTCCGTAACAACCACCCGCTGTTTATCCCCGGATACAATGATTTTTGCTGCTTTTCGGCAAAGACTTGCCAACTCACGCTCGAGCCCGCGGACCCCGGCCTCTCGTGTGTATCTGCGAATTAATTTAAGTAAAGCTTCATCACGAAGCTGCAGTTGACTTTTCGTTAAGCCATTTTCCTTAATTTGTTTAGGGAGAAGGTGTTCTTTTGCAATGTGCACTTTCTCTACTTCTGTGTAACCTGCAATAGTAATTATCTCCATACGATCACGCAGCGGACCAGGAATATTGGATATATTATTGGCTGTAGCTACAAACATGACTTTAGATAAGTCATAGCTTTCTTCAATGAAATGATCACTAAATGTGCCGTTTTGTTCAGGATCCAGCACTTCCAGCATCGCCGATGAAGGGTCTCCTCTGAAATCACTGGCCATTTTATCAATTTCATCCAATAGAAACACAGGATTGATTGTCTCTGCCCGCTTCATTCCCTGCATAATCCGCCCCGGCATCGCACCTATGTATGTGCGACGGTGCCCACGTATTTCGGCTTCATCCCGTATACCACCAAGAGAAACCCGCACGAAATTCCGATTAATGGAACGTGCGATAGACTTAGCAAGCGATGTTTTACCAACACCTGGAGGGCCGGCTAAGCATAGGATTGGACCTTTGATGGTCTGGGTAAGTCTTTGTACGGCTAAATACTCAAGAACACGCTCTTTGACTTTCTCTAAACCGTAGTGGTCTTCATCAAGAATTTTCTCCGCACGATTGACGTCCAGGTTATCTTCTGTCTCTTCTGACCAAGGCAGTGATACCAGCCATTCAATATAGTTACGGATCACAGAGCTTTCCGCGGAACTTTGTGGAACTTTTTCATAACGGCCCAATTCTTTATAAGCCACTTCTTCTACGCGCTCCGGCATCTGGGCCTTTTCAATCTTTTCTTTAAGCTGGGCAACTTCTCCGGACTTGCCGTCCTTGTCCCCTAATTCATTTTGAATGGCTTTCATTTGTTCGCGCAGGTAGTACTCTTTTTGGGTCTTTTCCATCGATTTCTTCACTCGACGTCCGATCTTTTGTTCAATCTGTAATACTTCACGCTCATTGCCTATCATATCAATCAACTGCTGCAGTCTCTGTTTAACGTTTTCCGTCTCCAACACCTGTTGTTTATCCTTTAATTTGATAGGTAGATGAGAGGATACCATGTCAGCAAGGTGACTAGGATCATCGATGTCAGCTACCGTATTATACGTTTCCTGGCTGACCTTCTTAGAGACCTTCACAAATTTCTCGAATTGATTTAATAATGTGCGCATCAGCGCTTCTTCCTCGTTCTTATCCTCATGTTCATCATCTATAATTTGGATGTTTGCATGATAGTACTCTTCACCTTCTGTTACTTCCTGAATACTTGCGCGGTGAAGGCCCTCAACCAACACACGATTCGTTCCATTAGGAAGCTTAACCATCTGTTTCACACGGGCTACTGTCCCTACATCATATAAGTCACCATTGGTAGGTTCATCAATATTGACTTCTTTTTGTGAAACGAGAAAAATTTCATTATCATCCATCATGGATTGCTCGAGAGCCTGAACGGACTTCTCACGCCCTACATCTAAATGCAGGACCATAGATGGATATACTAGTAATCCTCTAAGAGGGAGAAGAGGCATATTATTACGTTGTTTGTCTGTCATTTCTTGCACCTCCGATTAATGCAGATACGTATTCTAATCATATATAATTGTTCTTTGAAAGTAAACGAAATGGCATCAGGCGATACCAACACCGAATTCCCTTAACACTTGTGCGCCAAGGGTAACTCTCTCTATGTTACCCCTATTATGAGCAGAAAATGACCTTTCATGCTTATGTAAAATGCAGGGTATGTAATGTATCATTTCTAGTGGCGCTGTAGAGTTTTGTTTAGTCAAAGCTCTGTTTATGTATCAAACCTTCTTTAAGTAATGGATCTGACCTGAAGTACTTTTTCCTTGATTATGAGATAGCAAAAGGATGGAATCACCTGTAAAACAATGACAGTAACGAAACCCTTTCGTTTTTTAATAGCTTCAGGACACAAGGAAAACAAAGATCTTCATCTTAGCACAGCTGCTATGCACCCACTCATGAAGCTATGTCTCCAACTTCTTCCCTTGAATAAAAGAGAAGCCGCGCTACTCTTAATCGTAGCACGGCTTCAAAAGAATATTCCTGAAGGATTTACGCACTCTCTTTAGGAGATTCTTTGTTCTCATCTTCAACGGTTCCATCAGTTAAGACAAGTTTCGGACGACCGTTCTTGGCTGTGACCGTTTCTTTTGTAATGATACACTTCTCAATATCATCACGAGAAGGAAGCTCATACATGACATCGAGCATAATTCCTTCAATAATGGAACGGAGACCACGGGCACCTGTCTTACGTTCAATAGCAAGGCGTGCAATTTCACGAAGCGCCTCTTCTTCCATTTCCAACTCAACATGGTCAATTTGGAATAGTTTCTGATATTGTTTCACAAGTGCATTCTTAGGTTTTGTAAGAATTTCTACCAAGGCTTCTTCATCAAGCTGCTCAAGGCTTCCGATAACCGGCAGACGACCGATAAATTCAGGAATTAAACCATAGCTTAGTAAATCCTCTGGAAGGACTTTTGTAAGCAGTTCTTTTTTCTCTGCTTCATCAGCGGCTTGTTCAGAACCGAAGCCAATGACTTTTCTACCTAGACGGCGTTTTATGATCTGGTCAATTCCGTCAAAGGCACCACCCACAATGAACAACACGTTTGTTGTATCAATCTGGATGAATTCTTGATGAGGATGCTTACGGCCGCCTTGTGGCGGAACGCTTGCCTGAGTACCTTCTAGAATCTTAAGCAAAGCCTGTTGTACACCTTCACCAGAAACATCTCTTGTGATGGAAGGGTTTTCGGATTTACGTGCGACTTTATCGATTTCATCAATATATATAATGCCTTTTTCCGCTTTCTCAACATCATAATCAGCAGCCTGAATCAGTTTGAGCAGGATGTTCTCCACATCCTCCCCTACATAACCAGCTTCTGTAAGAGAAGTCGCATCAGCGATAGCAAATGGCACATTCAAAATCCTAGCTAATGTTTGAGCTAAAAGCGTTTTACCGCTACCTGTAGGTCCGAGCATAAGAATGTTACTTTTAGCCAGCTCTACTTCATCGTTTTTCACACCTGCGTTAATACGCTTGTAGTGGTTATAAACGGCAACAGAGAGGTTCTTCTTCGCCTGATCCTGACCAATAACGTAATCATTGAGAATCTCACGAATTTCTTGAGGCTTTGGAACCTCTTTAAATTCTACTTCCTCTTCATTACCAAGTTCCTCTTCCACAATTTCCGTACAGAGTTCAATACATTCGTCACATATATATACGCCAGGTCCTGCGACGAGTTTACGGACTTGTTCCTGACTTTTACCGCAGAAAGAACATTTCAATTGTCCTTTTTCATCGTTAAATTTAAACATACGTTTCACCCCTTAATAAAATGACGCAATCGTTGCGACTGAAGTTTCATGATATGACGCGAACGTTTCCGCTTCTTTTGCCCATCATACCAAATTAACCTCAAACAAAAAAGTAATACCTTTTAGAGGTGTGCCAGACACTTCTTGCACCACCCTCATTATGTAGATATGGAACAAATAAGTCAAACCTCAAGCGCCCTTACTAGTGTATGTAAAAACTAAGAGAAGTATCAATCATCTTCTCCATAAACCTACTTCCCTATACTCTATTCAGAGAGAAATATATGAGAAGACAAGGCACATTCAGTACCTTGTCTTCTTAGTTTATTATTCAGATTTACTATTTGCAACTAGAACATCAATGGCTTTACGAACTTTAAGATCTTCTTTGATCATGTCCGTGTTGCCGCCAAGCATTTGTGTCAGCTGAGCCACATCTGTCTGGTACATGCCAGCCATGTTCTCAAGCTCTGCATTTACGTCTTCATCAGTAACTTCAACATTTTCAGCTTCAGAAATAGCTTCAAGCGTTAAGTTTGTTTTCACACGCTTCGCTGCATCTTCTTTCATTTGTTCACGAAGAGCATCTTCATCCTGGCCTGTAAACTGGAAGTACATGTCTTTCGTCATGCCCTGCATTTGAAGGCGCTGTTCGAATTCCTGTACCATACGGTCAAGTTCTGTATCAACCATGGCGTCAGGAATTTCAACTTCTGCATTTTCAGAAGCCTGCGTTACAAGAGAGTCACGTTTGCTGTTTTCAGCATCTGTCTTCTTCTGCTCTTCTAGACGCTCACGAGTTTTGTTCTTCAGCTCTTCAAGAGACTCAACGTCTTCGTCGACATCTTTTGCGAACTCATCATCAAGTTCAGGAAGTTCTTTTCCTTTTACTTCGTGAAGTTTAACTTTGAAAGTAGCGGCTTTACCAGCTAAGTCCTCAGCGTGGTATTCTTCAGGGAAAGTAACTTCTACTTCTGTTTCTTCTCCTGCTTTTTTACCAACCAGCTGCTCTTCAAAGCCTGGGATGAATGATCCGGAACCAACTTCTAGAGAGTAGTTGTCTGCCTGTCCACCTTCAAATGCTTCACCGTCAACAAAGCCTTCAAAGTCCATAACAACAGTATCACCATTTTCTACGGCTGCTTCTTCTTTAACAACAAGCTCCGCTTGGCGCTCCTGCATTTGAGTCAGTTCGTTTTGAACGTCTTCTTCTGTTACTTCTGTGCTTTGTTCTTCAACAACAAGGCCTTTGTACTCGCCTAGTTTAACTTCAGGCTTCACAGTAACTTCAGCTGTGAATACAAGGTCCTGGCCTTTTTCGATTTGTTTTACGTCTACATCTGGACGATCAACCGGCTCGATTCCTGTTTCTTCGACAGCTTCTGTATAAGCTTGAGGAAGAATGATATCTAGTGCATCTTGATAAAGAGATTCTACACCGAATTTCTGTTCGAACAATTTACGTGGTACTTTCCCTTTACGGAATCCAGGTACCTGTACCTCTTTAACTACTTTTTTAAAGGCAGAATCAAGTGCTTTGTCGAACTCACCTGCAGGTACTTCTACAGTTAAAGTACCAACATTGCCTTCTTGCTTTTCCCATTTTGCTGACATAAAAAATTCCCTCCAACATCTATTCACATTTTCGTCCGTAGACGATAGTTAATTGATTCTATGACTCTTTCTACATACGAATCTCATTTGCAACCATTACATTATAACATAATCCCTCATGCTTTCAAGGCGTGACCATTCCAGACAAATGATGTTTTTTATCCGCCTACAATAAACATATAATGTTGTTCACATAATTCGACCTCATCCTTATATTTCTCCACCCCCTGGAGACTTTCATCAGGGGAATAAGGAATTTGCAGATATTCATGACCGAGCTGTTTCAGTGCTTCTACAAGAAGAGGCACTTCTTCTTCATTCGGAAACAATGGATACCTGAAATAACAATAGTGATACAATAAGCGGTCAATCATGGCATACATCGTAGGGTTGTTTTGTTCAATTTGACCGAGCCTCATCTGTATCTGTTTGATAATGTAATCTGAATGCAGCTGGGTAAGCTCAGCTGGAACGACCTTCACTTCCCTGCCGAATTTAGTGAGAACTACTTCACTATTGATTCCTCCGTCGCGAAACCATTCAATTATTGAAGATTTAACCAATGGATGAACAGAAGCACTCTTAAGGAACGGAAGGAATTCTTCAACAAAGCTGTCCGGTGCCTGCTTTGTTAATTTCTCTATGGTATGCCATTGCTTATGTATATCATCAGATTGTAATGCGTCTTTGAATTCAAGGAGATATTCTTTTCCTTTTTCCTTCAAAGAATCCTCTAGTAATTTCCGGCTTACTTCATACATCTGCCAAAGCTGTGTTCTCGTCTGATGTGGAATATCTTCTGTTTCAAAAACCTCATCTAATAAATCAACGATCTCACGGTAACGGTTGCTTTGAAACAAAATGGTTATATAGATATGTAAATAATGGTAATATTGATCAAACTCTTCCCTCATCTGCTTTTGACACAACTCTTCAGCTTCATCAAAGTAACCAAGCTCAATCCAGCTCATTAATAAACCGGTCGTGACATCGGAATTTGCTACGCCATAATCCACGAGCGGTTTCAAAGCTTCTGCGGCATCTTCATACCGCTTCTCCTTCAATGCTTCCATTCCCACTCGCTCAAGTGTGATTTTCCATTTTGGGAACATTACTAAATTCCCGTTTTTATTTTCCATAAGACACCCTTCCCTAGAGTTGATGCTTCCTTCATTCTTGCCCTAAACCTTTAATTTCAAACCTTGGTTCCTAAGCTTATTAGGATATACTAAAGTATATTCATACGAAACACAAAGAAAAACGACTATCAGAGAACATTTCTCTATCCTTTATCCCTGTGAAACCTACCTTAACTGACATAAAGAAACAGAAAGTAACATCCCTTTAAACTTTTAGATTTCTTCATTATCTAAACATGTAAATTATTATCCCTAAACAGGACTTTTGACTCATGATTAAACCAGGTATTTTGCTAAAATTAGTAAATATGAATAAAAAATTTACGAAATATTCGGGTAAGGAGTTGTATCGTTTTGTCACTGCTTGACGACCAAACATTGCTTGAAACCTACTTAGAGTCAGTTAAATTAAAACTTGACGATGAGTTCGTTTACTTAGTCACTCAAGAAATCGATAAACGATCCATTCAACTACCATCAGAGAAATTAACACATACTTTATAAATGGACGTATGAAAAAGGCATGCCGGATCGGCATGCCTTTTATAGTTATTGATTAGAGGCTGCATTGCCCGCCTGTTTTCCCGACATTTTAGCTAAACTCGGTATCACATTTTGAAGCTGCCCTGCCTGACCAGTCATCATACTGTAGGTGGCAGCACCAATGCCGATTGAAGCAACAACGGGAAGCCACTGTACATTTCTTTTCTCCATCCTGATCACTCCTCAAATCAGTCGGCTTAAAAGCCATTTCTATTGTGTGTTTGATTAGATAAAGATATGAGAGTGAAAATATACGCTTCCTGCATTTATATTCCACGTATAAGCCTTATTACAAGGAAAACCGGCCAAAGGATAATCCAGCCCAGTAAATAGAACATATAGACCGTTTGATCTTCCTTATTTTTATATACCGGTTCTTTTTTAAAAAAGCAAAAAAACATTCCAATTAATATATAAGCAAATGCCATCAAAAGAACCACTCCCTTAGTAGATAGGTTATGAATGGCTCCGCTTGTATGACTCAATTTCCTCATAATAATACAAACCCAAATATGACTGTAAATGGCAGACAAAACACTTAGATAATCGGCTTTGGAAGTGGTATCATAAGGATAAGGAGGTGTATTCATTGGAACGAATTGTTTTATTTGATGGAGAATGTAACTTCTGTGACAAAAGCGTGCAGTTCATTATAAAAAGAGATCCTAAAGGCTTGTTTAAATTCAGTTCGAAGCAAAGCGACCTCGGGAAGGATTTACTTTACAAGTATAACGTTCCTCAGGAATTAGACAGCCTTATTTTAATAGAAGGGGATAAGTTTTATGATCAATCCACTGCCGCTCTACGTATCTGCTGTAACTTAAGCGGGGGGTGGAAACTTTTTTACATCTTTGTTTTTGTACCAAAAACAATTAGAAACCAGCTATATAATTTTTTCTCCTCAAACCGCTACAAATGGTTTGGAAAGAAAAATGATGTTTGCTCGCTGCCTTCCCCGGAAATCAGAAAACGCTTCCTGTAAGTCACCACATTCTACTATTTCATAAAAAACTCTTACTCATGTACAATATCAAGCAGCATAGAGCCTCACATGGATCTTGGAAGTTGTCTATCCTTTCCGTCTTACTTAAACATAAACATCCATCTACTTTTTTCCGGCCTATAACCAGACACTTTCACCTACAAGGGAACAATTAAAACCGATATGTTCTTTAGACAACGTAATAACATGAGAACGATACATAATTTTTTCATAACACACCGAGCATTGTGCAGAGGAGTTCTCATCTTCGAAAAAAGTATAGGCGCCAAATGTTCAGCTTCATTGAGGAATCAGGGAACTATTGAACACTTCCATTTAATAAAGGCGACAAAGAAAGAAAAACCATCTTTTTATTGGAGGGATCCTGTCATTAGTAATGAAAAGGTAGAACATCACAAAATCTCACTCAAGGAATTTGTAAAAAGGGGACTTGCAATCACCATCGGCGCGATCATCATGGCTGTTGGTTTAGAGATTTTCCTCGTTCCAAACCAGGTTATTGATGGAGGAATTGTCGGTATATCAATTATTATGTCTCATTTAACGGGCTGGAAGTTAGGTCTGTTTATTTTCCTCCTTAATATTCCTTTCTTTTTCTTAGGCTACAACCTGATTGGAAAAACGTTTGCCTGGTCCACAGCTTATGGAATTATTATCTTATCCATATCCACAACAATTCTGCATCCTGTCCCTCCTTTTACTGAAGATATTCTTTTGGCTACCCTGTTTGGAGGCTTCATTTTAGGCATCGGCGTCGGCTTAGTTATCCGATATGGTGGATGTTTAGATGGCACAGAAATCTCTGCCATTCTCATCAGCAGTAAAATCCCTTTTTCTGTTGGTGAAATCATCATGTTCATCAACCTATTTATTTTAGGGAGTGCAGGATTTGTGTTCGGCTGGGACCGGGCTATGTATTCCCTGCTTGCTTATTTTGTTGCCTACAAAATGATTGATATTACAATCAAGGGACTGGATGAATCCAAAGCCGTTCATATCATCAGTGATAACTACCTGAGTATCAGTGAAGCCATCATGCAGCGGTTAGGAAGAGGAGTGACCTTTCTAAAAGGAGAAGGAGCTTTTTCTAATGATGAAAAGAAAGTGATTTATTGTGTCATTAACCGTCTTGAAGAAGCAAAACTTAAAGCACTTGTACAGGAGCATGATAAGGATGCTTTTCTTGCTATCGGGGATATTGCTGAAGTAAGAGGCGGCCGATTCAAAAAGAAAGAAATCCATTAAAAACCATGCGTTTCGATGACTTCGAAACGCATGGTTTTTTTCCCCAGAGCATTTAGTTCGATGAGCCATAAAGAATGAATGAAGTTTGATCAAGTCCGGCACGACGTGTGCCAACACCGAACGCCACCACGTCATGTGGGGCCGGAAAGCGAGATGTTCCCCGCAGCCCTGGAATCTCAAACATCTCAAAATGGAGTCTTATTTAATCTTCCTCTTTTCTTCTACAAACCTAAAATAAATTAAGCAGTAACAGATCCTGGAGTTTTTAAATAACCAGCGTATAAATCGAATGCGCCTCAAACGTTACCGGACAATATTTATCATTCAACGCTATACTTACCTCTTCCGCTTTATCCGTTTCATTCATAACTACAAGTACAATGGAGTCATCCTCATTTTGAAAAACGACCCCTTGAAGGGAAGGATGGTCCAATTGATGTTTAATTCTAACGGCGTTTGGCTTAATGTACTTACTAAAGTGACCAATATAGTAATAGGAGCTGTTATAATGCAGCTCATTCTTATGAGTATCTACAATAACCGGAGCGTCACAATAATTCCCAACATGGTTCGGACCTCCTTTTTCATTCAATACAAGGTTCCAGTCGATCCATCCCTCCAGCCAATTATTTAAATCACCCATAATATTTCGCCCATAACGTTCTCCTGTGCTCCATGCCCCCAGCTGAACGCCGCCTTCGATACAACCTTCTGTGAAAATCAGGTGTTTGTCCGGAAAATCGTTATGGATTTTTGTTAGATTTTCAAACTCTTCACTAACATACCAGTGTAACCCTGTCCCCCATACATATTTAGCCGCTTCAGGGTCAGAAAGAACCGTTCTCGCTCTTTCATAAGCAATATCGCGGTTATGATCCCAAATCACAATTTTTTTATCTCCGAATCCCTCTTTTTCAAGCGTGGGCCCTAAGTAATCGCGGACAAAGTCGCGTTCCTCTTCAGCTGAATAGCGGCAGGAATCCCAGACCTGGGTGGCGTCTGGTTCATTTTGAACTGTTACTCCCCAAATCGGAATTCCAGACTCTTCCATGGCTTGGATGTACTTCGCATAATATAGGGCCCATGCCTCTCTATATTCTGGTAAAAGCTGCCCTCCATGATTCATCTCTCTATTTGTTTTCATCCATGCAGGAGGACTCCATGGTGAAGATAAAAGAGTTAAGTCTTCTCCTCTTACTTTCCTGGCATCTTTAATCATAGGGATGACATATGTATGTTCCCGTTCAATGGAGAACGTACGCAGTTCATGATCATCATCTTCCACATACGTGTAATTACCAAGGGAAAAGTCACAGCTATGTATATGCGTTCTTCCAAGGGAGTACCCTAATCCCTTCGATGGATGATAATAGCTCTCGATCACCTCCATACGCTGTTCTTCTGAGATTTGAGACAATGTATAGGCAGCCGCCTCAGTAAAAGCACCACCGAATCCCATAATGGTCTGATAGCGTTCCTCAGGGAGAATGGTTAACGTTGGCGCTCCTTCTGATCCTTCTTCGGTAAAGGATAACTCTTCTTTTTCAGCAAGACGATCATTTGTATCTTTGATTGTTTGAATCAGTTTCACGGTCTTAGACCTCCTTCAATATATTTCCTTAGTAGTGCCATGTTTTCTTCGTTCTTCATTAAAACCCTCCCCGGCCCTCTTTTGATATCCAGATAGTCAGGGAGGATGAGTTTAATTCAAAATAACGTCAATTTTCTTAAACGCTCGGTCGCGAACTTTTTCAGCCCATTCCCCCTGGATCTTCTGACCGTCAATGGCTGTGGATTCTGATTCATCATGAAGGATATATCGAACAACGGATGCTCCTTTGTCCCCAAAGGTAGGTTTCTGGTTTTGATTATAATACGTTACTTCAATCTCCCCTAGGAAGGTAAAGGTCACTTGATTTTGTTCATCAAACAGCCATTCCGGAAGAAGAGGCTGAAGCTTTAAGGTTAATTCACCATCTTCTACTCCAAACATTTCTTTTCCAGTCATTATCACCTGCCACATCGATAAAAACTCAGCCGTTGTGCCGCTTAAACGCGCTACAAACCCTCTTCCATGCAAACTCTCATCAGGATTGACACTACTTGCGATAAAGGAAGAATTCTCTAATGTACTTCTTCCATAAGTTGAAGGATCCATAAATGGTGGAAGTGTGGTCTTTAAATCTTCAAAAAAGTCTTCATATAAGCCAGCATTCAACAGGCTTAATACATACTTAAATTCCATATGCATGAACACAGATTCACGTTCCAGCCAGCCTGGCGTAAATGCTCTCGCCCTTCCCACTTCATAACTCATTTCATCTAACGAAGTGGATGTTTTATACATGTGCAGTTTTTTATCATAAAGGTCGGATTTTCGAACAGACTGATGAAGTTCTTTCGCTTCTTTAAAACCCATTCCTTTTAATGCCCTTGCCGGCCCTTCCAGGAAGTGAGGAAGCACGTGGACATCAAAGGATTGAACATTCACAAGAGGACAGCCTTTTTCATTCTGGACTACTTGACCTTCCTCATCCCGCTTTATTTCATATTGAGAAGCTTCGTAATAGAAATAGGTCGGAACTAAACCTTCCCCTAACTCTTTCGCCTTTTCAATTCCAGCATCTACTTTATCCATAAAGAGCTGAAGCAACCCTTTAAGCTCAGCAGGTGTCAGGAATTCTTCTCTTCCATCCAACCCGTCCTTAATGGCAGTTCGGTAAGACTCTCTTGCTGTGGAAACTGCATCCCAATATTCAAAGGATGTAAGGTTCTGATGTAAGGCTTCTTTTACTTCCTGTACTAATGTAGTGACTTCAATGGGCAGGACCGTTTCGTCTTCTATTTCACACTCCATCATAAATTGGAGCAGCCGTTTCATTTCTAATGTTTCACTCATTCCTGAGCCAAAAATACCCGGAAGCCCATTCATTGAATCATTCCATCCCGGCTTATTCGCTTCCATTTCAATCCCCATACCATAAGGATCTAAAGTTGCGAATTTAAGAAGAGCTAATGAAAATAATTTCGAAAAGAGCGTACTCTCATACAAACGGCCTTCCTTTGTCTTCAGCCAGTTATCATTCTTGGACCCCTGCAATTCTGTAATGGCTCCATACTGCCTCACCTTCTCATAGGACAAGACGTATTTTTCTGAACGAGGGTTAATTAGAACGGGACTGTAAAAGTAACGATATGAACGATCCTTAAATAATAAAGTTTGTTTTTGGTCAGGGAATACTTTCAGGAAGTTTTTAATTAAATCCAGATTATAGGTCCAGTGGTCAACCCAGTACCCTTCTCCGAACTCTGCATCAATCCCCTGGTCACTATGAGAAAGTACCGCACGTAAGAATTCTTCTTTTGAAACGGTTAAACGAATCTTCCGGTCAACGATCGACTGTAAAACAGCCCCCGGAGTAAAGGTTGATTCCAACTGGTTCCTCATATATTTGAAGTCTTCCACACTGGTAAACAAGCCTTCCAGCCATGATAGGTTTTCTTTTTCGATCAGCTCAAAGTACGATCCTTTAACGACTAACGGGTTATAGCCGTCTGCCTGGATCAAACTCATAAACAGTTTGATATTGTAATCACCTACTTCCGGCTTAAAGAAGATGTCATTTCGTCGGTTTTGATTGACATCCCTAAAGTTCCCGTTCCCTTGAGAGAAGAATTCCGGTGCCACTGAGAAGAAATTATAATCTCTTTCCAGGTCGCCATGCTTCCGCGAATAGACATAATAAAGAAATGGGTCTTTCTCATTCTCTAATAGAACTGGATATCCACCTCGCAGCACATTATCTAAGTAACTCTGCTTCGTATAGCCATCAAACAGGCTGCTGCCGGTTCTTGTCTGAATATCGCTTGTCAGATCTTCTACCAGCTGTTGAGCTTCTTTGTACTTTTCATCAAAATAGGCAGCAGAAACCAAATTTCCCCGCTTTTCTTGAATGATTTCAAGATCATTGACGTGCCCGACCATCGTTCGTAAAACAGATGATTGATGAGGAGGAAGGTGTACTGTGTAAGCTGAGAAACCACACGGTACTTTATTGGCAGTTATCTGCTCCTTCTGTAATAGTTCAGAAACAGAATAAGATTCAAATCGATCCGGAAAGCGCAGAGATGTATTCTCACCAAAAAGAATGGAAGCATCTACAATCGGCTTTAATAAAAAACCGTCCTCAGTGAAGCTGGCATAAAAATGCCCTTTGGTTACCTCTTCTACTTCAGCTGTATCCCCCGTTGACGATCGAACACGATAATACGGAAGGTCATTATGTAAATTGAACACATCCATCCAGCTTTTCAAGGTGTTTCCAACTGCTTTATAGGCTGCATCTTCGATTCCGAAAGGCAGTATCGCAGGCAGGCCATCCACGATCTCGATACTTAAGTCCTCTTCAGAAATATTCTCGACCTCAACTTTACGCATCAGAGAGGCATAATTTTCATGTGGCAGTGTGAAGTAAGTCACAGTCGTCTGAATACCGTGTTCATCATTACGTTCCTTCACAATAAGTTCATTTTCCTTGATGAACATCGTTCGTTTTGCTTTTTTCTTTGAACCATCACTAAAAGGCTCAAATACAAATGCATCTCCGTTACGCTGAATTTTAATGAATGTACGAAAACCATTTGTTGATACACGTTCATATGCCTGATTCGCTGGATAAAATTCCGTTATCGCGTTATTTTTATCCTGGACTCCAAAACTCACCATTCCCTGCCCTCTATTTACATAAAAGGCCCACATAGGTACCCCGTACAAACCAGCCAGCCCGGGCAGGAAGCTTGAAAAGGTCTTAGCCTGATCAAAATCTTCAATTACAAAATACTTGTCATTATTAAATGTATAATTCACCATGCATCAGCACCTCTTTCTAAAAGTATCAATCTAACTCAAATTCCATCTTTACATAGGAAAAAAGGAGAAGATTCTTCTCCCTCTCCCTACTTTTCATACGAACCATGCCGAAACCGGTTTCGAAATTGCGTTTACTTATTTTAGTTTTCATAAATAAGTCCAGCGCACAGCGTCACTACTATGAGTGCGGTTAAATTCGAATCCCCCGTTCCGGCTGGAAGGGTAAATCTTACAAAATGACCTTACCCTTTCACAGATCCTGCGGAAATACTGGTAATAATGTATTTAGAGAAGAATAGGAACGCAATCATAATCGGTACAACAGAAATAGCGATTCCCAGATACAATGACCCTAGATTCTGTGCTACTGGGGATCCTTTCAAGAAGCCCATTAAGACTGGTAACGTATACTTCTCCGGAGAGAAAATGACGACCAAAGGTAGAATATAGTTGTTCCATGAACCGATAAAAGTAAAGATTGACATCGTTGCAACCGCCGGCATCATGATTGGAAGAGCGATGGTATGAAAGATTTTAAGCTCACCTGCTCCATCCATACGAGCTGCTTCCAGTAAGGAAGAGTGGAGGGTGGATGCAAGGTATTGTCTTAAGAAAAACACCACAAATGGACTGGCTATCGCCGGCACGATCAACGGGATAAAGGTATCTAAAAACCCAAGTGTCTTATTCAACTCATAGAAGCCGATAAGCCCCAGCTGTCCTGGAACCATCATCATCAAAAGCATGAAAATAAAGAGTTTATTTTTCCCTTTGAAGTTATATACCGCAAAACCAAACGCTGTTAATGCGGAAAAATAGCCGCTTAATATGGTAACCGTAATAGAGACGAAGAGACTATTTTTAAAACCGGCCCAGATATTGACGTAACTCATCATATTCTTATAGTTTTCCACCAGCTCGCTTCCCGGAAGAAAGGAAAACCCCATAATGATGTCTTTCGTCTCTCGTGTGGCATTAATAATCATCATGTAAAATGGAACAAAGCTGATAATCGCTAATAAAGTTAAGAGACTATATATAAGTGTTTTGTTTAGCAACTTTTTCTTGAACATTCACATTCCCTCTCTTCTTCGCAACTTTGCTTTTACGTTTTTTAGCTTTAGCCGCAGCTTTTTCCCCATTAGCTTCACGGTACATTGATTTAAATGTGATCGCAGAGAAGACTACCGTAATTAAGAACAGCATATAAGCAATCGTTGCTGCATAGCCGTAGTTGTTGTATCGGAACGCTTGATTATAAAGATACAAAACCATTGTATTTAGGGCGCCATCAGGATTTCCAAGTCCATCCGTCAAGAGCATCGGCAGGTCGAACAATTGCAGTCCACCGATAAGAGAAGTAATCATGACATACAGCATAATCGGCTTCAGCAATGGAAGTGTGATATACATGAACGTCTGCATACGGTTTGCACCATCAATTAAAGCTGCTTCGTAATACTCTTTTGAAATACCGGATACCCCTGCCATTAAGACGATGAAGGTGTAACCAAACCACATCCAAGTTAAGATCAGGGAAACAGATACTTGAGCAGTAAAGGGCTGGTTCAGCCAGTTGATCGGCTCACCAATTAAACCGATCTTCAGTAAAAATTGGTTAATTGAACCGTAATGCCAGTCAAGCATAATGTTAAATAAAATTGCAACGGAACTTATCGTAATTAAGTTCGGCAGGTAAAAGACCGCCCGAAAGAAACCAAGGCCTTTAATACGAAAACGAAGATCTGAGAATAAAGCAGCTAAAAACAGTGCAATTCCTAATTGAAGAGCAAAGTTCAGCCCCCATATTTTCCACGTGTTCACAAAAGCTTCCAGAAAATAAGTGTCTGTAAGGATACGTGCATAGTTGGCCAAACCGATAAACTCTGGCGCACCATACCCTTCGTAATGCGTAAACGTATAGTAAAAAGTTAAAAGAACAGGGTAAATATTGAACACAAGGAAAATTACAAAGAATGGAGCGATAAAATAATAGCCTTTATGATCTAACTTCTTCACCATGTACACCTTCTTTCTTTATGCTTGAAAGAAGACAAGTCCATCCCCTGTCCAGGAGATGGCAGGCTCCCTTCTCTCTTTCTATCAACCTTTTCGTTATCTACTTGAAGTATGAAAGAAAGAGGGGATAGAAATCCGAGATTCCTATCCTTTCTTTCTATTTTTTATTCGGGTGTTTTTATATTCGGATACGCATTTTTAACGGCTTTGTAAAATTCCTGAATCGCTTCTTCCTTCGTCAGCTTACCGTCTACGTATTCCGTAACTTTTGAACCAAGCAGCGTATCAATCTGCTGATCATACTCTGTCACAATGCCTGGTTCAATTTTCTTCGCTTCTTCTAAGAAAAATTCATAGTTGTTCTGTCCGCCAAGGAATTCCTCACTGAAGTCGTCTTTGATCTTGTTGGTAACAGGAAGGTAAGACAAAACGTCCCCTGTATCTTTCGCCCAGTCCGTTAAGAATTCATCGTCATGTGTCATCATTTTCACAAAATCCCAAGCCAGGTCTTTCTTCTCAGAACCACTGTAAACACCTAACCAAGTTCCACCCCAGAAATAAGGTGCTGGACCAGTTGTGACTGCCCAGTCTCCAGCTGTATCTTCTGCGTTCAGCTTAAGAACACTGTGTAATCCCCATGTTGGCAGAGCATAAGAGAATACTTCCGTTTTTTCTCCTGAAGCATTTTCATCTACTTCATCCCATCCACCGTTATAGGCAATCGGTCCATTCATAGAAGCAAGCCAGGACGGAGACCATTCTGGTGCAAAGGCTGTGTAATCTTTTTCGCGGAGTTTCTTCGCTTGATCAAAATAATTCAACTTAGCTTCCGTCATGATTAGTTCATCATTTTCATTCACCCATGGCTGCGGGTCTTCACTTTTAGCGAACCAGCGGATTGAACCTTCATCCGGGAATAAGCGATATCCTTCTGCTTTTAACTTTTCTCCCACTTCAAACATCTTGTCCCATGAAGACATCATGCCTCCAACTTCTGTTGGATCATCTGTACCTAGTACTTCCTTAGCGATACTACGACGATAGAAAATACCGCCTGGTGTCGTCTGCCACGACAACGCTTTAACATTTCCTTCTGAATCTTTACCTAAATCGTATACGTAAGGAACGTAATCTTCGCTCCATTCATCTGCATTATATGGATCAGCCGATAAGTTTTCCCAATAATCACGTTCGATCCACTGCTTTAAGAAAGCAATTTCACCAGTGAATACATCCGGTGCACCAACGCCGCTTTCCAGAACAGGCTTAAGCTTTGTAGGGTAATCAGCAATTGGAATGATCGTTAATTCCACTTTCACCCCATTTTTTTCTTCAAACGTTTTAATTGGCTCCTGCAATTCATCTGTAAAGGACCAGACTTTCAATACATCACCTGAGTCTTTACCGCTGTTGGAAGAAGCAGAATTTGAACATCCTGCGATTACTCCAGCAAGTAAAACCAGGGTAAGGACCATACCTAATATTCTTTTCATGTATCTTACCTCCTAATTAATATAAAAGTAATGTATAAAGACGGTGTTTCTTATAGTACCTGAATCGGTTTCGAATTTAGGAACAGTGGACTTCAGCGAAACCGGTTTCAATTTTGGATAAAAAATTAAATACTTCTACACGAACTCCTAATCATCAATTCCACTGGAACAACGACACTCTCGACACTTTTCTGCCTTGTGTTAATTTGATTGAGCAGCAGCTCTCCTGACTTTTCGCCAATCAATTCGGTTTGCTGGCGGAGGGTTGTTAAGGATGGATGAAACATCTCGGATAGTTCGATATCATCAAATCCGATCACCGAATAATCGTCCGGTACTCCAAACCCAGCCTCTCGAATGGCTTCCATAGCTCCAATAGCAAGGTTATCTCCTGCTGCATATATAGCTGAAGGCGGGTTTCTAAGTGCTAACAGTTTCTTCATGGCTTCATATCCACTATCTCTTGAAAAGAATTCTCCATCCACAATGTAATCCTCCGGCACGGATAAACCAAGTTTCTTCATAACCTCTACGTATCCCTTTAACCTCTGCTTACCGGCAAACGTTGTTGAGTGTCCCGCTATGTGAGCAATCTTCCGATGTCCCAACGAGTGTAAATATTGAACCGCTTCAAAACTACCGTGAACGTTGTCTGAGTAGACCACACAAGATTTATCACTCTTCAGATCAATGACGACAGAAGGCAGACGGCTGTTCATCAACTCCTGCACCTGTTCATCTTCATAGGTGGAACTGACAATCACCACACCATCCACACCACGATATTTAAAGTAATCCAGATAACTCTTCTGCTTGTTGCTGATGCTCCTTGAGGCAAAGAGCAGATCGTACCCCTGGACTTCTACATGCTGCCTGAAACTCTCAATCACGGCGTTGAAGAATGGGTGCTTCATCCCAATCCCCAAAGATTCAATAAATACGACACCAATAATCCATGACTTCTTTGTGATTAAAGACCTGGCATGAGAGTTTGGTAAATACCCCAGTTCCTCTACAGCTTCCAGGATTTTTTTCTTGGTCTTTAAATTGACATCTTCATAGTTGTTTAACACTTTGGAAACCGTTGCAGGTGAAAACCCTGTTGCCTTTGCAATGTGGTAAATCGTTACCATTTTTGAACACCTCTTGTGTTTATAAAACACGATTCGTAAGAGAGGAAAACAAAATGAAAACCCTTACAATTGTATTAAAAAAAAGATGGCTTTCAGATCTTACTTCTCTTCAGAAAACTGCCTTACCCTTCCCTCACCCTCCTTATGCGTTTGATTAACCGCTTACAAACTTATTGTAATCGACTTAATCTATTATTATAATGAACTGAATTTTACATAAGGTGACAGATTTTTAGGTTAATGAGAAATTCGTAGAAATAGGGGTATAGAACTTAATTAAGGATTTATTTAAAAGCTTCTTTTTGAGCGCAGTAGGATCTACATCTTTAAAATGAGCATAAAAAAAGAGCTTGTGTACGAACACAAGCTGCTCAAGAAAATTTTCTTTCTGCATATCTTTTTTCTCGATATTCCTTCGGGGAAACTCCCTCGAGATCTCGAAAAACTCTGGAAAATTGTTTAGAATTACTAAAACCTGACTGTTCACTTACCTCTAAGATTTTATGGTTTGACTGAGATAATAACTTTTTAGCCTTTGCAATCCGAACCTCTTTCAAATAATCAACAAAATTCTTCCCCGTATAATCTTTGAATGCATGACTGAAATAAGAGTAGTTCAAAGATATATGGTTTGAAACGACGGCCATATTCAAATCCTTATGAGCATTTTCATGGATGAACTCGATTGCTTTATCCATAATATTCTCTCCAGCATACACGCTTTTCATCTCTTTCAAATATTCGTGGAGCCGCATCGTTAATTTTTCAACCGCATAAAAATAGTCATGCACGCTCTCAAAATTGGACATATCTCCAACCTTGTCATAAAGTTTAAAAACTTCGATAGACTCCATACCTATTTGGTTAAAGGCCTGATCAAACAGAATTCGATTAATCGCACCATTCAGACCTTCCAAGCAGGAGATTTTATATTCTTTGATCTCCTCTATGTTGAAGAGATGTAACAAGGATGAACGGATTTCATTTTGCCGGTTTGTGCCTAACATATTATAAATCTTCTGGATCAATTGTTCGTCAATCATGGTCTCATCTTGTTTTTTAGCTTTTACTTGTTCATACGTGAGGATTTTTTGATGAGGAAAGATAAACTCATAAACTAAAGCTTCATTTGCCTGCTCATAGGCTTCGACCAACTTTCCCATCGAAACATGCTTATCGCTGATGCCAACACAGAAATGGCTGGCTGGATCTAATTGGTTTTCTTCAAAAATACCATACAATCCTTCTGGACGTTCGGTAAATACAACAAGGTTTTCATAACTGTCCACGAAACATAAGGATACAGCGTCGTACTGCTGAATCTGCTTCATGATGTGTTGAAAGAAATCGTCCTTCATTATAGTATTTTGTTTACTCTTGAATTGGAATATTCCAGCATAGAAGCCGGCGGAATACTGATGAAGCTGAAACTTCTGAACCGCTTCTTCCACTTTTTCTTCATTCATTTTCGGATTGAGTAACATATAATTCAATTGGTTGATTAAGTACTCATCCTCATTTTTCTGTACAGTTACTCTAGCATTGAGCTTATCTTCAGCTTTATTAATTAATGCATACAGTTCATTACGATCCACAGGTTTAAGCAGGTAATCCATCACTTGAAATTGAATGGCCTGCTTGGCATACGAAAAATCATCATAACCGCTCAGGATAATAACAAAAGGGATTACTTGGATGCCCTGCAGGTTTTCAATGAGTTGTATCCCGTCCATACGAGGCATTTTTATATCCGTGATGACGAGGTCAACAGGGTTTTTTCGACATATTTCCAAAGCTTCTATCCCATCTGAGGCAAGCATAATATCCGTATCTGTAAACTCTCTTTCAATCATGGCTTTTATTCCTAAGCGGATCATTCGTTCATCATCTACAACAATAATCTTCATCATGCTGATAAGTCTCCCCCTCCTTCGAGAACCAGGCAAGGTATGGTGACTACAACCTCTGTGTAATATCCTTCTTCACTATTTATAGTCAACCCATATTCTTTTCCATAATACAACTGGACACGTTCATGTACGTTGTAAAGACCGATGCCACTCCCTGTCCTCATCCGATTTGATGTCTCCGTCATATCTGTTCCTTCCTGTAAAGATTCCCTTAACTTTTGAAGGATTAAAGGATCCATGCCGGTCCCATTGTCTGATATGATTACTTTTATATCGTTTCCTTCTGTATAAGCCTGGACTGATATGATTCCTTTTTTCTCATGTAAGATTGGCTGCAGTCCATGCTTTACTGAATTCTCTACAATGGGCTGGAAAGACATCTTCAAAACATCCTGATCCTCCAAATGAGGCGGAATGTCTATCTGTAAATCTAAACGGTGATCCAGACGTATATTCATAAGGTCAATATAATTTCGTATATGGCCGACCTCTTCCTTTAAGGAGACAAAGTCTTTTTTCCATTTTAGATTGTAACGCATCATCTCTCCCAGTGATGTTAAAGCGTCAGATATATCATATTTCCCATCAATTTCAGCCATCATTTTTATATTCTCTAATGTGTTATAAAGGAAGTGTGAGTCAATCTGCATCTTTAAAGCATGCAGCTCTGCTTCTTTAGTAGCCGCTTCCTTATTGACCGATTCTGCAATCAACGTATTAATTTTACCTAACATATTGCGATAATGACTGGATAACCTGCCAATCTCATCGTTCCCCTGTATATCTACATCAACTGTAAAATCACCTTTCTCCACTTTTTTCATAGATTCAATTAATAAATGGAGTTTTTTTAGAATTAACGATACTAATCCATGGGTGATGAAGGAGAGAAGAACAATTAAAGTAATCGTTCCCAGGATAATAAACGCCCGCAGCTGGTCTCTTTCCTGAAATATTTCTTCTAATGAAACCACATGTAACAGGTCAATGCCCAGATCCTCTACATAGGATGATACGATCATAAACGGGACCTCTCCATTTGAGAACATCATCGTTTGATTCATCTCACCTGAATTTTTTTGATAAAACTTCTCCTTCAGTTCCTGCGGACTCATTCCGATATCCTTTAATAGGGAATGGGTTTGTTCGAAATGGATGGAGCTCTTCTCATCCAGGACAAAGGTTTGCGAGTTACTGTTTTCAACATCGTTAAAGACCTTTGGAAAGAAGTTTTCGAGAAGCATGGTAATTTCAATAGTGCCCAGGTGCTCATCTTTTGGGTATTCCAATTCTCGATATAGCGATATCTCCTGCGGATCTTGAGCAGCCGCATCCCCATCACTCGGGGCAACATTTTGTTGTTTCATTCTCCATATCTCTGTGCCGCCAGATTCCAAAATGTCCTGAAACCAATCAGAGTTCTCGATCCTCCGCTCATCATAAATGATCGGCCACATTTCTTTCACTTTGTGATTAGCCGCATAAACGTGTATATTTTCAATGGCAGGGTTATTGTATTTCAACTGTAAAACATCAGAAAGCGTACTTCTCTTAAAATTGAGAAGCTCTTTCACATCATGCTCTTCTTTCTGGCTGATAAATTCAGTTAACGATTGATTGGCCACCACAATTTGAGCTGTCCGACGGATCTTTTCCTTGTTCTCTTCAATATTCACTTTCTCTAGTTCCAGTATATATTCACTTTCTCTCCTGGCATCATGAATAGACGTTTCAAATCTATTTTTAGAAATATTCCAAGTGAATATAAGAACAGGTGCTAAGATAATGACAACATATAGAAACACCAACTTTTTTTGGAGAGACAGCTGACTAATCCATCCACCTGACTTTCTTAAGGTCTTTTTCCATTTAGCACCCATGCCTTCTCCCCCCTGCTTACAGTAAATGGATGAATTACCTAACGCTATTTGTTCAGCTTCAGCTGATTCTCTTTATAAACCTCTTGTCTATGCTGTTTCACTATGGAAAAACCAAGTTCCTCACGTTTCTCTAAAAAGGAGTGGAACATTTGATCAAATTCCTCTTCGGATTCAGTCAATAGTAACAGAGGGAGTATCCTTCCCCACTCCTCGTCAATCTTTCTTGCAGCAATTCCCGCTTCCGATGTTCCAACAGGGTCTATGCCTTCAAATTCACTAAAGTTGACCGTTTTTCCCTTCGTCCAATCCATCGTTTGTTTGAGTGGAGCAATAGGAGTCGGTGCCCATTCCAAGTATTTATTCGTGTCCATCAGCATCCAGTACGTATAAGAAGCCCCGTATTTTTGGTTGAATGCCCCACGGTCCGACTGCAGCTGATCGAGCACTTCAGGAACAAACTGTTTTTTCCCGTTGATGGTATCCCAAGTGACACCTTTTTTGCCAAAGAAAACATCCTTCTGCCCTTCATCGCTAATGAGATAGCTTAAGAAACGAATGGCTCGTTCAGGGTCCTTCACATCTTTTGAAATAAGCGTTACCGTCCATCCCGAAATCCCATCCGCAGGGAGTGTAGGGGGAGCAAGGTTAGAATCAGCGGGGCCATCAACCGCTATATAAACGGAATTTGGATCCTTTGCATAAAGCTCTTTCTGCTGCGCTTCCATATCACTCCGTTGATAAAGCATGGCAAAATATCTGCCCTCCGCAATTTTTTCTTCCATTTGGGCACGCTTATCTATAAAGATATCTTTGGATAACAACCCCGCCTCATTTGCCTGTCTGAATGTCTTTAACCATTTGATATACTCCGGGTCCGTTTTCCTGTCATAAATTTCTCCATCATCCTCCATAGGGACAGCTAAGAAATTTTGAAGGTGCTCTTCTAATGAATCATTGCCATCAGTATTGAATTCATGGAGTCCCAAAGGAATAAGAGGTTCTCCATTCACCTCTGGAAATTGTTCTTTCGCTTTCTCCAAGGCGCTCAAAAACCCTTCAGGGGTTCTCATATCCGGGCTTCCTAAAGCTTCATAGATGTCCTTCCGCACTAAGAACGTTTGATTCGATGGCTTCACATCTTTATACCTGTCAAAATCTTTCGGCGAAGATGAAGCATTGGGATATCCATATACATGACCGTCTTCCTGCTTGTACCATTCTAACTTCGAATCATCGGCCACTTTAAAAAAGTATGGATCGTATTCATCGGCAAGCTCATCTAAAGGAAGAACAAGGTCCCTTTCGACCATTTTTTCCAACCCATCTTCCCACCAGCCGATTGTAATAAAATCGGGGAGAGAACCTGAAGCAATCATAGTATTTATTTTTTCATTTTCATTGCCCTTTGGAGAGATGAAATTAATCTTCACCCCTGTTTTCTCGGTAATATAATCAGAAACGACATTGTCCCCCCACTGTGTAGTAAACCAGGAGAAGTTTACATACCAATCTAATGTGATAGGACTTGTATCAACCTGCCAGTCAGGCTTACCAGGGTCGACCACTTGATCCTCAGCTTGTTCCGCTCCCGAGAAACCGGTTTCATTTTTCTTTACGTCTTCACAGGCTGCTAAGAAAATTACCATGAATAGGAGTAAGATAAGATTATTAAATAAAGACCTTCGCCGCATGTTTATCCCTCACTTTAACTCTAGTATATCGAAAAATGTTGTACGATCGTAGGAAGAATTGTACAAAAAACTCTAAAAATCAAGTTATTTGCTCGTTTACCTTTATTTAATTTTGATTATATAAAAAAGCTGAACCCTTTCTGAATGAAAGGAGTTCAGCTTTTTAAAACAGTATGAAAAACGTGTGAAAATTATTACGCATGTCCCAGAGACTTGATGTTATCTTCTCTTTCTTCTGTTTTTATATACTTGATACGATGTTTTTAGTGAAGCATAAACGCCAACAGCAGCATTCCCATAAAAAAGTCCCATAAAAATACCTGCAGCCAGATTATTCCTGTGAGCAATAAATACAGAAATCACCAACCCTAGAAATCCAGCAAGACTTGGCACCCAGCCTTTAGGAAGATGAAAGATCAATTTAATGAATTCAGTAAGAAGTATGATGATAGGGACAGCTATGACTGCATCCCAGATGTTCGTATGAATAATTGGGAATTCTTCCAATATAATTCCTCCTCTTTGGACATCCTTTAAGAGTATAAGATGTATATTTATTATGAGTGAAATGAGGAGTATTTATGATTTATATTTATAACGACTATGCAGGGACTCATACAACCTCCATAGCTGCCGCCTACCACTTAGGTTATATCAAATATGGGCAGCAGCTCAGCAATGAAGAGGTGCTGGAAATTCCATATTTTAATGACCTTACAAAAAATGATGCTGGCAAATTAATCTTTCACGGACAGGATAATCGTGGAGATTATGTATATACCATAGGTAGGAAAAACTCCAAATATGTTGTCCCTTCCCTAAAAGAGCTGTGCCTGGTGCTGTTTCAACTATTTGAGATCCATGAAAGAGTCATATTCTCCAATACTTCTCCAACGGTCCCGTTCGTTATGTCGATTGGCGGAGGCCTATCGCGCGGGCTGGGAATAGACGCGCTCGGAGTCCCTCTGTTAATAAGAGGGGCTCACAAATGTCATCCTCTTATCGGTGAATTGGTAAGGAACACAAAAAAAGTCGCGCAGGATCCTTATGGTGAGAACGTTGTTATTCTTGAAAATAATGAATTTAAAATATAAAGCGTCACTTGTTCGGATACGTGTGATGCCGTTCATTGTAACCACACTATTAAATAGGAACCAAACCCCATCGCTTCCAAGCGCCATCTTACTTCTTCAAATTTTGGGCATAGAGAAGGTTGAAATGCTTTTCTACACCTGCCTCTCCCCCGCATGATTACCAGGTAAATCTATTACTTTACCATCATCCACCCTGCCCCCGCCGTTCCACCAGTTAAGTTCTTTCCAATCGATCCTTATGTTCATTCATAACAAGCTGAGAATCTCCGAATTCACATATTAAGTATTAAGCTAAAGAGCTTTCAATGATTAAACAATGGAAAAACCTTTTTATATGTGAGCTTCTCCTCTGGGATCTTTGTAAACATGCACGTATACATTTGACTGTTAGAATAAAACTACGCTCTCTTAGGAATAATCCTTTCAACCATAATTTTAATAGAAAAAGCATTTGACAATCCTTACTAAACTTTGCAATAATATCAACAATATACTGGTACCTTTAATTCAGTCCCGAGAGGCTGACAAGGACAACGCGTAGAAAAATACCTGCGGGAAACGTATGCACTTTTTTATAGGTGTCATACCTTTCTTGAGGAGTATCGTGGCTTCTTGTCGGACAAAACGGCAGGAAGCCTTTTTTTGTCCACGTTTTTCCACTCCCCGGTACCAGTGTCTAATACAGATACTGGAGGAATGAATTATGAAAACAACACAAGGTGACTTCGCATTAACTGCTGTGCCTCAGTCAGAACGACAAGGATTTTGGAAGATGCTGATGGTAATGATGGGGTTGACTTTCTTCTCTGCAAGCATGTGGTCAGGGGGTACGCTTGGTTCTGGATTAACATTTGTTCAATTTATTGCAGTGGTATTCGTCGGTAATTTAATTTTAGGAGCTTACACCGGCGCTCTTGCTTACGTTTCTTCTAAAACCGGCCTTTCCACACATTTACTCAGCCGCTATGCTTTCGGGGAAAAAGGATCTTATCTGGCTTCTTTCATGCTTGGCGGAACACAAGTGGGATGGTTCGGCGTCGGTGTGGTTATGTTCGCACTACCAGTCCATAAAGTGACAGGTTTGGATATGACCTGGCTGATCGCAGGCGCAGGCTTATTGATGACCGCTACCGCATTTTTTGGGATGAAGGCGTTAATGCTGCTCAGCTTCATTGCTGTGCCGATGATTACAATCTTAGGAAGCTTTTCTGTTTTTAAGGCTACCGAAAGTATGGGTGGATTGGATCAGCTTCTGCAGCACACTCCATCCGAGCAGATCGGACTTGCAGCTGCGCTTACAATCTGTATCGGATCCTTTATCAGCGCCGGTACATTAACACCGGATTTCACCCGTTTTTCCAAGACCAAAAAATCGGCCGTCGTCAGTACCGTGACTGCCTTCTTCATCGGAAACTCGCTTATGTTTATTTTCGGAGCCATTGGTGCAATGGCAACTGGAAAATCCGACATTTCAGAAGTGATGTTCACACAAGGCCTGATTATCCCAGCGATTTTGGTACTCGGACTAAACATCTGGACAACGAACGATAATGCGCTCTATGCATCAGGGCTCGGATTTTCAAGCATAACGAAAATCAGTAAAAACAAAGTAGTCCTATTCAATGGTATCCTCGGAACACTGACAGCGATGTGGCTGTATAACAATTTCGTCGGCTGGCTGACGATTCTCGGCTCCGCTCTTCCACCGATTGGGGCGATTATTTTAATCGATTACTATCTATATAGACGGAATCAATCCGCTGCTTACGGAGAACAACCGTTCCAACAAGTGAATTGGGCAGGCATCACCGCCTGGGCGGCAGGTGTGGCGGCAGCCCAATGGAGCCCGGGGATCGCTCCCGTGAATGCCTTAATTACATCTATTCTCGTCTATACCATCACCTTTAAGTTGACTGAACAATTCGTTGACAATAAGTTAAAAGAAGGAGAAATGGCATGATTATCAAACAAGCGAAACTACGGGGAAAGGAAGGTTTATGGTCTATCCGAATGGATCATGGAATCATCCAGGAAATCTCTCAAAATCAGATAAATCAGGACGATTCAACTATAATCGATGCACAGGGATCCTTAGTCATCCCACCTTTCGTAGAGCCGCACATTCATCTGGATACTACTCTGACGGCAGGGGACCCAGAATGGAATAAGAGCGGAACTCTGTTCGAAGGTATTCAGCGCTGGGCGGAAAGAAAAGATAAGCTCACCCATGATGACGTTAAAGAAAGAGCCAGACAGGCACTCGCCATGCAGATAGCAAATGGCATTCAGCATGTCCGCACCCATGTCGACGTTACGGATCCCGAACTAACGGCTTTGAAAGCTCTCATAGAGGTTAGAGAGGAAATGCACCAGGAAGTCTATCTTCAGCTCGTAGCCTTTCCCCAGGAAGGTATCCTCTCCTACCCGAACGGAAAGGAGCTGCTGGAAGAGGCCTTAAAACTTGGAGCCGACGGTGTTGGTGCCATTCCTCACTTTGAATTCACACGCGAGTACGGGGTGGAATCTTTGAGGATTGCTTTTGATCTCGCTGAGAAATATGACAAGTTCGTTGATGTACACTGTGATGAAATTGATGATGAACAATCGCGTTTTGTCGAAGTGGTCGCTACTGAAGCGTTAGAAAGAGGAATGGGCGGCAAGGTGACGGCAAGTCACACAACCGCTATGGGATCCTACAATGATGCCTATACCTCCAAGCTGTTCCGCCTCTTAAAGATGTCAGGCATTCACATTATTGCAAACCCGCTCGTCAACATTCACCTTCAAGGCCGGTTTGACAGCTATCCAAAGCGTAGAGGATTAACGCGTGTGAAGGAACTAAATGAAGCCGGTATCAACCTGGGATTCGGTCATGATGATATCTTCGATCCGTGGTATCCACTAGGAACCGGAAATATGCTCCAGGTGCTGCACATGGGACTTCATCTGTCTCACATGATGGGATACGATCAAATTAAACAGGGCATGGATTTTATCACCGAAAACAGTGCCCGCATTCTGAACTTGAAAGAAGGCTACGGAATTGAGGAGGGACGCCCCGCAAACCTCCTCATCCTGGATGCTGAAAATGAATACGAGGCACTCAGGAAGCAGTCTGCTGTCTGCTATTCCATCCGTAACGGAAAGGTTTTGGCGGAGACAAAACCGAGTGAAACGACCCTCCATATGAAGGAAATTTAACTGGATCACTAAAGACCGGCTTGGGATGCCGGTCTTTTTGTCTAAACGAATTCATCAAGCGGCATAAAGAATTTTAAATGATCATTTATAAAAAGCTTATGTAATATACCAAAAAAAAGGACCAGTTATTATTAAACTCTCCCTAGTCTGTCTGGTCACTCAATAGAGCGCTGCTAGACTGGTGAATACAGCACAGAGGATATAATAATATCAGTGCATGCCCCCCATCCGCTATAGCATTATCGCTCCGGGGGTCATGCACTTTCATTCTTATTAATAAACTAATAATAATTGGTGACTCTACGATTTCCATTTACCCTATCAATTATTCTGAAAAATAAAGGATGGGAAGGTCCCTTTACTTTCCGATAAAGGGTACCAGCTCCCCATTAAGCGTCACTACCCTCCTTTAGTAAACGTCTTAATACTTTTCCTGAGCTGGTAGCAGGTAGCTGACTTCGAAATTCAACAAAACGAGGGTATTTATAAGCGGCCATTTTCTCTTTTGACCATTTAATAATTGCTTCTTCTCTAACTTCACCTGCTTTAGATACTTCTGGAACAACAAAGGCTTTGACACTCTCTCCACGCACTTCATCTGGTACGCCGACTACAGCGACCTGGGCAATTGCAGGATGTTCCATCAACATTACTTCCACATCTTCAGGAAACACACTGTACCCCGAACTTTTAATCATTTCTTTAACTCTACCACTAAAGAATAAGTAGCCATCTTCACTAAAATAGCCAATATCACCTGTATGAACCCAGCCATCTCGTAATGTCTCTCTTGTTGCATCCGGACGATTCCAGTATCCTTTGAACACTCCCGGGCTTTTAATTACGATCTCACCAGTCTCGCCAACGGGCTGCTCTTCACCCGTTTCGATATGCAGGATGCGGATGTCAGTGTTAAATACCGGTATGCCACAGCTCCCAAACTTCACGTTGTCAGCCGGCATAAATGTATCGCATGTATGAGTCTCACTGAGTCCATATGAAGCTTCATACATCTCACATCCACCGGTTGCCTCCTTCCATTGCCGGGCAAGCTCTTCGGTCACAGGAATACCGAAGCTTGTAGCTAAATTCCGTCTCAGTGAACCCAGCTGTCTATTTTTAAAGCCTGGATACTGTAAAAGAGCAGCATTCATAGGGGCGACACTATACCATAAACTGACCTGATATTTTTCGATTGCTTTTAACACAGTCTCTGGATGAAATTTTGTCAGCAGCACACAGGGTGTGCCTGAATAGACGGGGATATTCACACCCATCACCATTCCGGCAATATGACATAAAGGCATCACGTCAAGCCAGACATCATCAGTTCCTGCACCATTCGCCTCGACGGCCGCCGCCGTTTTAAATAAAGCGTTCTCAAAAGTGAGCATAGCTCCTTTGGGCCGCCCGGTTGTTCCAGAGGTGAACACGAGCAAAGACACATCTTCACTCACGTCAAACGAAAGATTTAAAGCAGTTACTGGATACTCCTTTAAAATATCCTGTAAGTCATAAGTATCATGAAACACCTGCTTATCAAACAGACAATCTTCCGGAAATGCATAAGGCCTTTCACTTGGCAGATAATCCCCATAATTCGTCAGCACAACAACTTCAAGAGTCGGTGTATGCACTCGTATCGCTTCCACTCTGTCATACAATTCATCAGCACTGACAAGGATCTTCATATCGGCCTCATTGATTAAATATTCAAGCTCGGTTTCTTTGTACATTGGATTTAGCGGACAGACGATCGCGCCTGCTTTCTGAGCTCCATAATGCGCAATGATATACTGCGGACAATTTTGCATGAACAGTCCAATGCGATCGCCACGCTCTACTCCCTGTTCAATTAGGAAATTGGCAAATTGATTACTAGAATCATTTAGCTCCTGCCACGTAATCTCCCGACCATAGTAGATGTAGGCAATCTGTTCAGGTCTATTTTTTGCATGATTTTCTAAATAAAGATGAAGCGGCTGTTTTCCTAATCGGTACGTTAATTCTTTCGGCACATTCTCCGGCCAATTCTGCATCCAGACTTTCTCCATTACTCGCACCCTCCTTGGTTATTAAAAGCTTGTCGGCCAATCAGCTAATAATCGTTTACTTTTTGAACCTTTATTGACACAGGCATACTCAAGCATCTGACATAAGTACTTTCTTGTATCACGCGGGTCAATGACATCATCGATCATGAATTTCCCGGCTGCTTTGTATGGAGAGCTGTCAAAGCCCCATGTCTTCAATAATTCCTCACGCGCTTGTTTAGGTTCATCTGCTTCCATTAATTTACGGCCGTAGACTACATTCACTCCTACTTCCGGTCCAGTGAAGTTAATTTCAGCACTCGGCCAAGCCACAACAGAATCTGCCCCCATTGTTGGACCGCACATATTTCCGTACGCTGCACCAATGCTTTTGCGTATCACCACCGAAAGCTTTGGTACTGTTGTTCTAGCCAACGCTTGATTCCACTGCATGATTTTACTTGGCACCTTCTTTTTCTCAGCTGCACTGCTTACTCGAAAGCCGGGGATATCATGCAGGAAAACGAGCGGGATATGAAAGGAATCACATAAGCAGATAAAATCTGTGGCCTTATCACATTCTTCAGGACCACTTGAGCCGGCGAACATCATCGGCTGGTTGGCAATTATCCCGACCACTCGACCATTCAGATGAGCAAGAGCCGTAATTAAGGACCGTCCATATAATGGCTTCAACTCAAAAAAGTTTCCTTCGTCTACGATCATCCTGATCAGCTTCTTCATGTCATACGCTCTCGTCCTTCTTGCAGGAACAAAGTCAATCGCTTCATCTAATCGACGGTTCGGGTCATCCTCTGTCTCCTTCTTCGGTGGTTCCTGATCGGCATTAAGTGGCATATAGCGAAAAAATGTCTTCATAGCCTCAATCGCATCTTCTTCCGTGTCGGATACATGGTCGGTCTGCCCTGTAGTCTCGGCATGAACCTTCCATCCACCCAGCTCCTCTGGTGTAATTTTCTCGCCTGTTGCCATCTCAAGCATTCTTGGACCCGCTACCGCCATACAGCTTCCCTTTACTTGAGTGACAAAATCTGAGGATACAGCAAGCCAGGTTGGTCCCCCATAACTATCTCCTAATATGCTCGAAATCATCGGCACCTTACGACCAATTGTCAGGAGGTTCTGCGGAAATAACTTATCACTGATGCCATCTGCCCCCATTCCATCCGGCATCCGAAGTCCGCCGCCTTCACCAAGGTTAAAAATAGGCAGCCCGCGCTTTAGCGCATAGTCATGCAGCGCTTCTGATTTTTTAATATGAACGGATCCTTCCGTACCGGCAAATACCGTTTTATCAATTGCCTCAACGACAACAGGACGTCCATCTATTTTCCCAAGTCCACAGATTATTCCGTCACCGGCGCTTTTATGTTCAGCTCCTGGAAACTCCGAGTGACTCAGACCGCCGATTTCCAGAAAACTATCTTGATCCAGTAACTTCTCAATTCGCTCTCTTGCCGTATAAAAACCGGATTGATGGTGGCGGTCAATTTTTTCCTGCCCTCCCATCAACTTCGCTCGTTCCCTTCTTTTCTCCAGGTCTTCCAGCAGCTGATTCATTGTGACTTCCTCTTGCATCAAAATCCCTTCTTTCTGCAATTCAATTAAATACTCTACTCCACTTAAGTTGAGTGGAGTAAGCAAATTTTAAGTGCTTAGAGTCCTTGTACCAAATAGTTAAAACGTGACTCCCTCAAAGTGCTTCGGCTGCCGACAACTCCTAAAAATCTAGTAAGCTGATCACCTGAAACTTGAAGTAATAACTGGAATAACCTATTTCTCAAATAACATACCTACTATTTGCAGCACATCCTTAAAGAGCAGTGCAGCTTCCTTTTGCCTAATTCCAACATACGCTTCTCGCTTTTTGCGATGAAACGGTAACAACCTTACGCCCCCTCCTTTGAAAATTTCTAAAAAGAGAAACCGAATAAGACGTATGAGAAATAACATTCACCTCTCTACATACTAACCGGTCAGTATCTTTTATTCATAATATTATTACGAGCCTTAAGTACTACGTATTCTTATGAATGATTTGCTATGATTGAAGTGTGAGAATAATTGAAAACTTTATTGAGGTAGTTTGTTGAGGTTTATTCAACAATTCGACATAAGGGATTATTTTCCTTCTATATATTACTTTTTATCACCTTTATTATCATTCTTTCTCTGAGGGTTCATCTATTTTTTTATTCTTCATTCCCTATATTACTCTATTAAAAAAACGCTGAAACCTTCAGATAACAAAGGTTTCAGCGTTTTTTTAGTTAGCGTCCCAGGAGAGATTCGAACTCCCGACCCACAGCTTAGAAGGCTGTTGCTCTATCCTGCTGAGCTACTGGGACATGATAAAATTTTTTATTAAGATACCATACTTTCATTAGCTGTCGTCCCGATTTTAAAGAACGTAAATCGGTACGTTGTAGCATCGCTTCGAAGCATATTCGTTCATGCTCTATCCTGCTGAGCTACTGGGACATTTCATTAAGTTTTAAATATGTATGGAGCGGGTGAAGGGAATCGAACCCTCATCATCAGCTTGGAAGGCTGAGGTTTTACCACTAAACTACACCCGCATATGAATAAATTCATTAGCTTCGTTTTTTAGATTTCCATTCATGCCCCTTCCTCTTCCAGAAGATTCAGGAAGTGAATCCGTCGGGGCAACTCGCAGATGATTCGGTTGAAGCTCAGCTCGTGGCTGAGGTTTTACCACTAAACTACACCCGCATTTATAAATTTAATTTGCTGTTTTTTTGCTGTCTTTCGTTGCCGACAAAAATTATTATATTAGGGATCTCGTATTTTGTCAACAGGGTAACAGCAAAGAATTTATTTCTTTGCTGTTAATGCTGTTGTCAGTTGTAGATCGTCCATTGGTTCGCCATTCACATGATAAAACTGAAGGTGGACTTCGTCAAGAGTTTCCCATTCGAGAATCGCATACGTCGGTTCCTCGCGGTCTCTTGGCAGCCTTGCACTGCCGGGGTTGATGAACAGAGTATCCTTCACTTTTTCTGCACCTGCAATGTGGGAATGACCGAAACAGGCTACTTGAGCACCTACTTCTTCTGCTTTATAAGAAAGAGGCATCAAAGTGGATTTCACTTGAAATAAATGTCCATGAGTGGCGAGAATCGTAAGCTCTCCTACTCGAACCACTTGTTCATTTTCCATTTCAGATTCAAAATCACAGTTCCCCTTTGCATAGTGAAACCCTTCTAATTCTTTGGAACCGTAGGCAAGTTCAGAATCCCCACAATGAATTCTGGCATCTACGTCCAGGTGTCTTTCTTTAATTTCCAAAACTTCGTCTGTTAGTCCATGTGTGTCACTTAGGATTAATACTTTTGGCATATACTCACCGCCTTCAGGATTGAGTTTTCAGCCATTGTTCTATCTTCTTAATGGCATGATGACGATGGCTGATGGTGTTCTTCTCTTCAGAAGTATGTTCAGCCATGGTGCGGGTTGATCCTTCTGGTATAAATAAAGGATCATAGCCAAAGCCTTGAGTGCCTTTTGGTGCCTCTGCAATTTTCCCTTCGCAGGTTCCACGTTCAATAAACGTTTCCTTACCTGGCCTGGCAACGGCTACCGCACAGACGAACCTGGCAGTTCTTTCTGGACCATCTGTGCCCTCTAGTTCTTTTAGAAGCTTCTGCATATTCTTTTCGTCATCTTTCTCTATTCCTGCATATCGAGCGGAGTAAACACCCGGTTGTCCGTTAAGTGCATCGACTTCCAACCCTGAGTCATCAGCAACAACAGGCAGGCTCAGTTCTTTCATCATCGCTTCTGCTTTAATTGCCGCATTCTCCTCAAAGGTTTCCCCTGTTTCTTCGATATCGATCGAGCTGTCGAAGTCGAGCAGTGATTTTACTGAAATACCATAACTGGAGAACATTTCACGGAATTCTTTTACTTTTCCTTGATTTTTCGTAGCGACTAAAAGCTCTTTCATTACGATTTTGCCGCTCCTGCTTTTCCTTTAATAACGTCTGCCCATTCACCAATCGCTTCTTCCTGCATCTTGATCAGATCAGTAACGCCTTCTTCAGCCAGGGAAAGCATCGTTTGAAGCTGCTGCATAGAGAAGGTTGCTTCTTCCCCAGTGCCCTGCAATTCTACGAACTCACCATTACCAGTCATGATTACATTCATGTCTACTTCGGCTTTGCTGTCTTCTTCATAACACAAATCAAGGATTTCCTTTCCATCAGGCAGGACACCTACAGAAATCGCCGTAAGGAAATCTGTTATTGGCAATGCTTTAATGGATTTCTTTTTGACCAATTTCCCAAGAGCAATAACAACCGCTACAAATGCTCCTGTAATGGAAGCTGTGCGGGTTCCTCCATCGGCTTGAATGACATCACAATCCACCCAGATTGTACGTTCTCCGATTTTGTCCAGGTCTACAACAGCACGTAAAGAGCGCCCAATCAGACGTTGAATCTCCATTGTACGTCCGGAAACCTTTCCTTTGGATGATTCACGGATATTGCGCTGTTCGGTTGCTCTTGGCAGCATAGCATATTCTGCTGTAATCCAGCCTTTTCCTTGTCCACGTAAAAAAGGAGGTACACGGTCCTCTACACTCGCATTGCAGATAACTTTCGTATCCCCAAAGCTGATTAGTACGGATCCTTCTGGATGCTTGACGTAATCTGTTTCAATTGTCACATTTCTTAATTCATTTACTTCACGATGATCGGTTCTCATCGAAGATGACCTCCTTTTTCTACACCTTTATCCTTGCCCATCTTAACACAAAATACATATCCTCTGGTAGTTTTACCTGAATAGGAAGAGCGCCCCAAAAGTGATGAACTTTGGAAGCGCTCGTTTTATGGGCTATGATTACATTTCTTCTGCTCCGCTTATATCATTTCTTGAAACAGGTTCAGCAATCGGTTCCCCTGATTCACTAAACACCTGCTCGGTTCCTTCCACCTGGACCTCTACAGATTCCACACCATCAAGTTCTGTCATGCTCATCACAAGACTTGCAAGAGCTGCATCTGACAAGGAAGGCTCTTCTGTACCTGTGAGCACTTTTTCGTTAAAAGATAAGGACAGGACACCATTTTCAAGTCTTGACCCCACCATTAAGGCTCCTTCATGAAAAGGATTCATGAGTGAAGTACCAAGTTCCGGACCATTAAGGAGAGCCTGCACTCTTGATTCATACTCATCGCTTCCTTTTTCTACACGTGTGGTGACAGGTACTTGATACACCTGTTCACCATTTTGAGCTGGGAAGTATACGGTTACTGCCTCGCTGTTTAAAACATCTGTCTGAACACCCACAAGGTGGTTGATTCCATCAGCACGGGAAACTCCTTGAGAAACTGGTGTACCGTCAACAGGCATGACCTCTTGTTCATGACCGTTAATCCAAAGTTTGATCCGCTTCACATTATCAAATTGAGTTAAGGTGTATGTCATGGCCTGAAGAATTTTCTCTTCATCTTTGGCTTCATAGTTCTTGAAGTCCTCCGATACATCAACAATCAGGGTACCATCTTCCTCTGTATTTAGTCCTAAGATCTCTGTTCCAGCAGGAAGAACGGCTTCAAAGCCATTCGGTAAAAGGTTTGTGACTGGGCCATCTTTCACCATATATTCAAGGGCTTGTGTAGCGACCTCTTTAGAAGCAGGAAGCTGCAGGGTTTGCGGTGCCACCATCCCATTGGCATCCATCAAATAAATTTCACGGGCGACAGTGGCTGAAGCCGCTTCGTCTTCTGAACTTTCAGCTCCTTCTCCTTCGCCTTTTGCTGGAGGTCTTGTTTCATCACTACTATCTTCTGGCGACATCGTAACCACCTCATCTGGTGTATCCATCTTCTCTAATGATTGCTCTCCTTCGAAAAGGCAGCCTGTAAGCAACCCTGTACTTAACATTAATAAAACCGCAAGTATAAAGGGTTTGTAGCCATACTTCTTCATAGTTTTCCCTCCTGAGATAGATTGTACTACCATGTATACGAGCCCCATATTGGATTAGACCAGACATTTTGAAGGAAAAGTGGAGGAGCGAATCAGCTCTAGGAAGAATCGGGTTTCATTTATTTTGAAGTTAATTACTCGACCGTCTTCTCTAAATCACCCCCAGCAATCAATTTTAACAATCGTTTTAGGCGGGGAAGTTTAAGTTGCTTAGAAAAAAATGCACCCTTGCAAAAAAATCTTGAACAACCATTCAAAGTTGATGATAAAAAAAGCTCCGCCTTAATAGGCAGAGCTTGAAACGTTCTCGAGTTCAACAGATTTCAACACCTGGACAGGTTCTTCAAACCAGCTATTCGCGACCAGCCGGAATTTCTCCATATCCCCTGTTGTATAAAATTCATGAACTGGGTCCACATCATCTTTCTCCAGTGCTTTTTGATAAGCAAGAATTAAGCTTGCTTCTCTTGCCGTCTCTTCTCCAGAGCTGATGACCTGGATATGTTCTCCCATCTCATGCTGCACGAGGTGTTTTATGAGAGGATAATGCGTGCATCCAAGAATCAATGTGTCAATATGATTCATGTCCTTTAAAGGTTTCAGCGTACGCGAAACAATGCCCTGTGCTTTCGGTCCTGATAAAATTCCTTCCTCGACCATTGGAACAAGTGGAGGACAGGCCAGGTCATTCACCCTGATTGTTCTGTCGATAGACATGAGTGCATCAGGATAGGCTTTACTCTCAATCGTTCCTTCTGTTCCAATCACACCAACCCGCTTATTCTTACTCACTTTAATCGCGGCTCTTGCTCCTGGTTCAATGACTCCTATTACCGGAATGGACAGTTCCTCCTGCAGTTCCTCTAACGTATAAGCCGTGGCAGTATTGCAGGCAATAACGAGCATCTTTATATTTTTACCTAGTAAATAGTTGACCATCTGCCATGTAAAGGCACGTACTTCTTCTTCTGACCGTGGTCCATAAGGACATCTTCTAGTATCTCCTAAATAAAGAAATGTTTCTTTAGGTAATTGACGCATCAATTCCCTTGCCACGGTGAGTCCACCCACACCAGAATCTATGACTCCGATTGCCTGTTTCACTTTGCATCCCTCTTTTATCTACCTTAGTTGGCTGATTCTTGATCTGTTTCTTTCATTTTTTGGTGAAGAACCTGCAATAAGCGGTTTAATGTTTCTACATCTTCAACGGGGACGTCTTTTAAAACGTCCTCCAAGTAATTTTGCCGCTTCTCAATGACTTCATGGATAATCTGCTTCCCTTTATTTAGAACATGAATCCGTACAACACGTCTGTCTTTTGGATCTCGAACACGCTCTACCAATTCATTCTTTTCCATGCGGTCGACTAAATCAGTGGTCGTACTGCAGGCTAAATGAATATAATTAGAAAGTTCACCAATAGTCATGTCACCTTTCTCAAGCAGCCATTGTAAAGCAACAAACTGCGGCGCTGTAATTGGATAATGATTTAAGATTACTCGTCCTCTTTGTTTAATGATTCCGGCTATGTAACGTAGTTCTTTCTCCACATCTGCCATCATTGACGTTTCCTGTGAATGAGTCACCTTCAGCACTCCTAACGAATATACTTTGTACCTATCATTCTCATGGTTCCCTGTGAAAAATTCAAGGCTAATGCTTTATTTATAGAAAAAACCCTTTCAGGTATTGCCCAGACATTGATGCGGCCCTACCTGAAAGGACTCCCCCATCCCAAAACAATGACTGTGCTAATCTATGGAGATTATAATTCCAGTTCACCCATACGCAGCAGTTCGACAACTGCCTGTGAGCGTCCCTTCACTCCCAGCTTCTGCATTGCATTTGAAATGTGATTCCGCACAGTTTTCTCTGAAATAAAGAGCTCTTTTGCGATTTCCCTTGTCGTCTTATCTTGCACTAGAAGCTCGAAGACTTCTCGCTCCCGCTTGGTTAGAATTTGTGTTGGCCGATAGCCGTCCTCCTTCACAAGCGTACCCCTCCTTGTTGATCCTGAGCTTTCACGAGGGGAATTATTTAGTCCATGTATCGTATGAATTCAAGGGCTGCCTTGTGCTATACATTCAGGATTTAGACACAAGCCCGAATTCCTGGGCTTTAAAAAGCGCTTCGGTTCTTGACCGCACGTTTAGTTTATTAAAAATCCCTGTCAGTGTGTATTCCACACTACGCTGCGACATATGAAGCGTCTGGGCAATTTCTCTATTTGTAAATCCGGACGCTACTTCCTTTAAGATCGACTGCTCTTTTTCATTCAGGGAGAGACCTTTTGCTGCGGCCGATTCCGAAGTTTCACTTACGCTTGCTTCCGAACGCCTTAGCTGCTTAAACAGGTGTAACGGGATCACCACTTCATCCCTTAAGGCACTTCGTATCGCTGTAACCAGCTGCTCGCTTGTTGCTGTCTTACTGACAAATCCGTTGATATCTGCTTCTACAAGCATATTAAAATGCGTGTTTAAATCAAAACCAGTGTAGATAAGCAGTTTAATATCTGGATGTGTCTTCCTTACACTCTTCGCAAGTTCAATTCCATTTATGCCCGGCATATACAAATCGAGCAGTAGAATATCATAGTCTTTCTTCTCCAGAAGACTCTCCACACACCCATTTTCATGAATGACATCGACCTTCATATCCTCTTCCTGCTCTAACATTGATTTGGTACCTGCTCCTACAGCGGGATGATCATCAACAATTAATATATTCATCTTACATGAACCTCCTTATTTACCTTGTAGGGAAAGGTGATAATGGTTTTGAACCCCTCACCTGGAGCGGTCTCAATTTCTATATTTCCATTCAATCCGTTCACACGCTGCTCAATTCCTGACAATCCTATATGAGAAAAGAGATCACGCTTAACGAAAGAATTCATTCCTTTCCCATTATCCGAATACAGCAATATCACTTGATTATCATCATTAGAAAGCGATAATTTTACGATTTTCGCTTCTGAATGCTTCATCGCATTGGTTAATAATTCCTGCACAACCCTGAAGATAGCGAGAATCCGTTCCTGATCTAAATACGCATCAAACCGCTCATTAGAAAAGTACACGGTAAAGTTCGAACGTAATTGGTATTGATGAATTAAGTTTTTTAGAGACTGGACAAGACCAAGTTCTTCTATGAAAGCAGGACGGAGTTCATTGCATGTTTCTCGAATTAAGTGAATGCTGTCGAGCAGAGACTCTTTGTACATTTCTAATTCTGCATGCAGACTCTGAGTTAAATCATGTCTGTTTCCAATTAAATCGTCCATTTTACGATACAGATACAATTGCTCCTGCAGCACCGTATCGTGTAAATCAATTGACAGCTGTTTCCGTTGGTTTTCAGCAATTGTAAATAGTAAGCGGGACAGCCATGTCGGATATTTCTGTGTTTGATCATTCCTGAGAGTACGTAACTCTTTGACGAGATCCTCAATCAGGTTCATATTTTCTATGGCAATGTTGGCATTGTGAGAAATGGTTTGTAAATACGTCTTTTCATCCCTGTTCAAAGTAGTAAAATCCTTTTTCCCTTTACACCACATCATGGTCAATTTCTCAAGCGAGAACCCGACAATCACTCCAAATCCCTTTTCCGTTTCAATAATTGAACCTATGTCATAGTTATGATCTGCGAGGTGCTCATCGAAATGGTCAATAATATCCTCAGGAATCTGATCATACACACAGTACATGTTCTTTTTATTGTGCTTCGAATAAATATAGATTTCTCTGACATTTAAGACATTCCGTACTTCATCCCTCATGACCCGCATTAAATCTACCGCATTGGATTGATCTTTCATATCTTTAGCCATCCGGTGCATACTCTCCTGGTAACTGTAACGAGCAGAAAACAAATAGCGCTGCATACGAAAATCAACCACTTCCTTCAGCCATAAAAAGAGAATAAAGGAAGTATGAATGAGCAGATAAACTTGAATATAAATAATCGGAGATAGATTTCTTTGAATGAGCCAGCCGATCGTAAATGTAAGGAAAAGACTCGGCAGGAAAGAAAGCATAAAATAATAACGCAGACGATTCACCACAAAGTGAATATCAATCAACTGCTCACGTGTAATCAGATACATAAATGTTACAGGAAGGGCTATTAAGAACACCGCTCCAACTTCAAGTGATATAATTTGGACCCCGAACGTAAGTGACGGAATCAAATACAGCCATATATAAGGGAAAAATGCGACCGTCATCCCTATCGCCATATATTTAAATATGGAACCTACAGATGTTGCCCGGTAAACATATAAGCCTCTATAAATGATAAAGAATGAAACAATATATAAAATGAGTAATAACACTAGTGGAACCGGCTGAAAGAAAGCCGGATATTCAAAGGTAAATAAAAAGTAGAATTCAAACCCAGATACGCAAAAAACAAAAGCGTATAAGTAATAGATGACTTTTTTTGAGAACCAATAGATATTCAACTCATCAAAATAGTTATATAGAAAATGAATCAGGATGACAGGGGATACTAAAAAAAGCGTTGTATTTAGAAAGAGACTGTATACATCCGCCCGAACGGCTCCGCTGTTGCTTAAATATCCTGTTGCAATAGCCAGAAAGAATAAAATTAACTTCTTAGCCGAATACCTTCTTTCGATACGATTATGAACGAGATAAGAAATCCCTAAAGTAACAATAAAAAATAGGACAGGAAGAATAATATAAAGAATCCAATGGGATGGAGTCGAGTATCCGATCTTGTCATAAGTCACTTCTCTTCCTAACCTTTCAACAGAAAACGAATCCGCCAGTTCCAGCTCATTGAACATAGCAACCGATCTGTGTTCCCCTGGGCTTTCCCCTTCAACACTCGTAACCTCAGATCCAATGGGTACATTCTGACGCTCTCCCCAGCTGTCTTTTTGTATATCAGTAATGATCCACTCACCTTGTTGGTTTTTTTGTACATCTATGCCCAGATAGGGCTGTGTTACAGATAAGATAATTAAGTAGCAGGCAGATACCATAAAAAATGATAGAATGATCCATTGCCACCAGTTATATTGACGCATTTCACTCACCCTTAAGCATTATTCAATCAAGTCTATTATACTATCCATCACAAGTCCTACAACCCCTGAATATATATCAGATAGTCTATTAGTGGAATGAGTATAGACAGCCACCGTTCATCCCTATATTTTCTTTTGCATGACTGAAAGACAAGAGAATGGTTTTATAGGAGGGGGGCATTAAAGCCTGTGATCAACACAGTAACTCATTACTCACAAAAAACCCCTGCACCTAATTAGGTGCAGGGGTTTTTTTCCTATAGATTATACGCGCTGGTCACTGCCAAAGAAACTCTTGAAAGATTCAATTGCCGTGTCTCGGTTTAAAGCTGCAATTGAAGTAGTCAAAGGAATTCCTTTCGGACAGGCCTGTACACAGTTTTGAGCGTTTCCACATCCCATAAGACCTTCTTCATCCATAATGGTCTGAAGGCGTTCACTCTTATTCATTGCTCCAGTTGGGTGGGAGTTGAATAAACGAACCTGAGATAATGGAGCGGGCCCGATAAAGTCAGACTTGCTGTTTACGTTTGGACAAGCTTCCAGACAAACACCACATGTCATACATTTAGAAAGTTCATATGCCCATTGACGCTTGCTTTCCGGCATCTTCGGTCCAGGACCAAGATCGTACGTACCATCAATTGGAACCCATGCTTTTACTTTCTTAAGTGAATCGAACATGCGGCTGCGGTCCACTGCCAAATCCCGATTTACCGGGAATGTTGACATTGGTGCAAGACGGATCGGCTGTTCAAGCTGGTCAACAAGAGCTGTACAAGATTGGCGTGGTGTCCCATTAATCACCATTGAACAAGCTCCACATACTTCCTCTAGACAACCCATATCCCAATAGACTGGTGTTGTCGGTTCCCCGTCAGCATTGACAGGATTACGTCGGATTTCCATAAGAGCTGAAATGACGTTCATATTCTCACGATAAGGAATCTCAAACTTCTCATCATAAGATGGTTCATCCGGGTGGTCCTGACGGGTGATAATAAACGTAATCGTCTTATTTTCGCTCATGATCGTTACCTCCTTTATTTACTCTTCGAGTAGTCACGTTTACGAGGCTCAATTAAGGATGTATCGACTTCGTCATAACGGAAAACCGGTTTGTTATTTTCTTTATCATAACTAGCGACCGTTGTTTTCAGCCATTCTTCATCATTACGTTCCGGAAATTCCGGTTTATAATGCGCCCCTCTGCTTTCATTACGGTTATAAGCACCTTGTGTGATGACACGCGCCAGTTGAAGCATATTCCAGAGCTGACGAGTAAACATGGCCCCCTGGTTGCTCCAACGGGATGTATCATTAATATTGATGCGTTGATAGCGGTCCATCAACTCCAGGATTTTCTCATCTGTTTTCTTAAGCTTTTCATTTTCCCTTACAACGGTGACATTATCCGTCATCCATTCGCCGAGCTCTTTATGGATCTGGTAGGCATTCTCATCCCCATCCATAGCCATAATCTGTTCAAATTTCTCCTGCTCTTCTTTCACTTTCTCTTCAAAAAGAGTAGAAGTCATTTCCTCTGAAATTGTTTCAAGACCTTCTGTGTATTTAACAGCATTCGGTCCTGCAACCATTCCCCCGTAAATCGAAGATAAAAGGGAATTGGCACCCAGGCGGTTACCACCATGTTGTGTATAATCGCACTCGCCTGCTGCAAAAATTCCAGGGATGTCCGTCATTTGATCATAGTCAACCCACATGCCGCCCATAGAATAGTGGACAGCCGGGAAGATCTTCATTGGTACTTTCTTAGGATCATCGCCTACAAATTTCTCATAGATTTCAATGATTCCTCCAAGCTTAACGTCCAGTTCCTTAGGATCTTTATGAGAAAGGTCCAAATAAACCATATTCTCACCATTAATTCCAAGCTTCTGGTTTACACAGACATCAAAGATTTCACGTGTTGCTATATCACGCGGAACGAGGTTTCCATAGGCAGGATACTTTTCCTCCAGGAAATACCAAGGCTCGCCATCTTTATATGTCCAAACGCGTCCGCCTTCCCCGCGGGCTGATTCACTCATAAGACGAAGCTTATCATCACCAGGAATGGCAGTTGGGTGAATTTGAATAAATTCACCATTCGCATAACTTACGCCCTGCTGATAAAGCGCACCAGCGGCTGAACCTGTATTAATGACTGAGTTTGTAGATTTACCAAAGATAATTCCTGGACCGCCGGTAGCCATGATAACGGCATCAGCAGGGAAAGCTCTTATTTCCTGGTCACTTAAGTTCTGACCAATGACCCCGCGTCCGACTCCTGAATTATCTACAATAGCTGAAAGAAACTCCCAGCCTTCATACTTGGTAACAAGACCATTTACTTCGTGACGGCGGACCTGCTCGTCAAGTGCGTACAATAACTGCTGACCGGTGGTTGCCCCCGCGAAAGCTGTACGGTGGTGCTGGGTACCTCCAAAACGACGGAAATCAAGGAGACCTTCTGGAGTACGGTTAAACATAACTCCCATACGATCCAGCAGATGAATAATTCCAGGTGCTGCATCACACATTGCTTTAACAGGAGGCTGGTTCGCTAAAAAGTCCCCGCCATAAACGGTGTCATCAAAGTGCTCCCACGGTGAGTCCCCCTCACCTTTTGTATTAACGGCCCCGTTAATTCCACCTTGGGCACATACAGAGTGAGAACGTTTAACGGGCACAATAGAAAGCAAATCTACGTGAACCCCTTGTTCCGCTGCTTTAATTGTTGCCATCAGGCCGGCTAAACCGCCGCCAACAACAACAATATTTCGATTTGTCATGATTGAAGCTCACTCCCTTGAATACTAAAAGTCTTTCTATTTGTTACAACAAGTTTAATAGATTATATTCCGTATGCGAACTGGATTAATGTACGAACACCCACATAAGAGATCGCTACGAAAACAATGATGCTGGCATATGTCATAATCAACTGTGAGCGAGGTGAAACTGTAATCCCCCAGCTGACGAAGAACGACCATAAGCCGTTGGAGAAGTGGAAAGTAGTTGAAATCACCCCTATTATGTAGAACCAGAAAAAGAAAGGTTCTGTAAGGATGTCCTCCATCAACTGATAGTTCAAATCTGCCCATCCGAACCCTACAGCAATCCTTGTCTGCCACACATGCCACGCAATGAAAATAAGTGTGATGATTCCTGTGATTCTTTGGAAGATAAACATCCAGTTCCTAAAATAGCCAAAATTAGATAAGTTACTTTTAGCTGTGAATGCAATGTACACTCCATATATGGAATGGAACAATAGTGGCAAGAAGATGACTAAAGTCTCCAATACATAACGATATGGCAGACTCTCCATAAAATGAGCCGCCGCGTTAAATGCTTCCGGGCCACGTGTTGCAAAATAGTTCACAGTTAAGTGCTGGATCAAAAAGATCCCAATGGGAATAACCCCTAGTAGTGAATGCAGTCTTCGATTAACGTATCCTCTTGTTCCCGCCATATTTACCCCCCTCGAGATATTAACAGATTGAAAATGGACATTATTCAGACAGTTAAGCGCTTTAATAAAGCAATAAAAATAATAGGAAAAGCCCCTTTTCCCTATAGTCGTCTGGCCAATGTACAATTTGTGACATGTTTATTGTACTTCTATCCCGTATAAGCGTCAAGAAAGCTAGTTTATAAAATGCTCAAAAATACACATTTATTTCCTTTCGATAAAATAAGACAAATATTATTGCACACAGTCACATTTCGAGTGATAATAAAGAGAGAAAGGAATGAGCGTTTTGAAAGAATCTACGAAGTTAACAACGAGCAACATTTCATCGCTTGTGGGCACAGGAGCAGGGTTCGATCTTATGCGTTATTACACCCTTCCCGATTTTCTCGGAAAGGACGCCCCATACCTTCTCTATTACATGGGGAAAAACATGGCCAGGCAGTCGAGCATTGAATCTTTCGACGAACTCTATGAATTTTTCCAATACATGGGCTGGGGTGAACTTGTTAAAATAAAAGAAAACAAAAAAGAAATCTTGTTTCACCTTAAGGGGCATATGATCGAAAAACGCCTGCACCAAAAATTACTTACCATTGAATTCCGATTGGAGTGCGGTTTCTTATCGGAGATTATTCAGCAGATCACAGGTCATACATACGAATGTTTTGAAGAAAAAAATCAAAAAGAAAACCTTGTAGAAATTAAAGCTCTTAAAGGTTAAAAAAGAACCAGCTGTCATTCTTCAGCTGGTTCTTCTTCGTTATTCAGGTGAATAAGGATCGTATTTGCTACAGGTTCAGGCACACCCAATTTTGTAATATCTGCGATGTCAGCATTTTTAATATCTGCTACCGACTGAAAATGTCTCAGCAGGAGGCGTCGCCTTTTCTGACCTACTCCCGGAATATTATCCAGTTCTGACTGAATAGCCCCTTTCCCTCTTAACTGGCGGTGGAATGAAATGGCGAAGCGGTGAACTTCGTCCTGGATACGCTGGACGAGATAAAATTCCTGAGATTGGCGGTCAAGGTTAATCGGACTTGGAGGGTCTCCATATAAAAGTTCGCTTGTTTTATGCTTATCATCCTTAGCCAGTCCGCACAGCGGCACATCAATGCCAAGTTCATTCTCTAAAACATCAACGGCGGCTGTCATCTGGCCTTTGCCTCCATCTACAACGATTAGATCAGGAAGCGGGAGATTTTCTTTTAATACCCGTTTATACCTCCGCCTGACTACTTCTCTCATCGTTTCATAATCATCAGGTCCTTTAACATCCCTGACTTTATATTTCCGGTATTCCTTTTTGTCTGGTTTTCCATCTGTGAAGACAACCATGGCAGATACAGGGTCCGCCCCTTGTATATTGGAGTTATCAAAGGCTTCAATGCGATGGGGCGTTTCTATATTCATGTGTTCCCCTAGAGCTTCGACAGCTTTAATCGTTCTTTCTTCATCTCTTTCAATCAGCGCAAACTTCTCTTCTAATGAGATCTGCGCATTTTTCATAGCTAATTCCACAAGCTCTTTCTTTCTGCCCCGCATTGGAATATGGACTTTTGTATCCAACGCACCTTCAAGCACATCAACATCCGTGGCCATTGGAACAAGGACCTGCTTCGGATATGGATGATTTTGATGTAAATAGAAACGCCCTATATAACTAATGAATGTTTCTTCTGGATCATCAAAGAATGGGAATAAGGCAACGTCACGTTCGATTAACTTCCCTTGACGGACGAAGAAGACTTGGACACACATCCATCCTTTATCATAGGAATAGCCAAAAATATCCCGATCAACTTGATCATTCATAGTCATTTTCTGCTGTTCCATAACCGATTCAATATGTTCAATCTGATCCCGGAGTTCTTTGGCACGTTCAAAGTCCAGCTCTTCCGAAGCTTCAAGCATTCTTTTTTTCAGGTCTTTTTTAATCTCTGTATGACCACCATTCAGAAACGAAGTAATGTTTTGGACAATTTCTTCGTTCGTCTGTTTCGTCACCTTAAATTCACACGGACCAAGACATTGGTGCATGTGGTAATAAAGACAAACGCGATCCGGCATCGTATTGCATTTACGCAGTGGATATAACCGGTCCAGCAATTTCTTCGTTTCTCTTGCTGCAATGACGTTTGGATACGGACCAAAATATTTCCCCTTGTCTTTCTTTACATTTCTGGTCACTATCAGCCTCGGATGACGTTCAGCTGTTACTTTTAAATAAGGGTAGGTTTTATCATCTTTAAGCAGCACATTATATTTAGGGTCGTATTTTTTTATGAGGTTCATTTCTAATATTAGGGCTTCTATTTCAGAGGTCGTTACAATGTATTCGAAATTGACAATTTCACGAACAAGTCGCTGTGTTTTCCCGTCATGAGCTCCGGTAAAATAGGAGCGAACTCGGTTTTTCAACACTTTGGACTTCCCTACATAGATGATTGTGCCGTTTTTATCTTTCATCAAATAACAGCCTGGTTGATCAGGCAATACGGCAAGTTTCTCTTTAATCGTTGAATTCAAATGGCTCACTCCATTCCATGCAGACGTATATATAGAAAATACCACATGATAGAAAAGTTATGCATATGAAAAGCCGCGCTGCATGCAGCGCGGCTTTAAAAGGAATAGTTTTCCTCTTAGGAATGCTTCGTAATTAATTCAGCTAGAGCTTCCTTCGGTTGGAAACCAATCACTTGGTCAACGACCTGACCATCTTTGAAAAGAAGGAGTGTTGGAATACTCATAACGCCGAACTTACCAGCTGTTTCCTGGTTTTCGTCAACATCAAGTTTAACGATTTTCACCTGATCGCTCATTTCTGTATCTAATTCTTCCAATACAGGAGCGATCATTTTACATGGTCCGCACCATGGAGCCCAAAAGTCAGCAAGGACAAGACCCTGGCCTGTTTCTTCAGTGAAATTTTGATCTGTAGCTTTTACAATTGCCATAATATAATTCCTCCTCGACCTAATAGTCTGTTAAGAGTATATCACTATCTATTTTTAGTGACTAACAATTTGTTTATACCTTATTTAAACATGGAATAAAGCCGAAGCCAAATATTTGGCTTCGGCTCATTAGTTAAGCATTCACTTTTATTTGTTTAATTTCATCAATCAGTTTCGGTACAACATCGAATAAGTCTCCAACAATGCCGTAGTCAGCCACGTTAAATATGTTGGCTTCAGGGTCTTTGTTAATGGCTACAATCACTTTAGAGTTCGACATGCCCGCCAGGTGCTGAATAGCGCCTGAGATCCCGCATGCAATATACAGGTCTGGAGTAACTACTTTTCCGGTCTGACCAATCTGCAGGGAATAATCGCAGTAACCAGCATCACAAGCTCCCCTTGAAGCCCCAACGGTTCCTCCAAGAACTTCAGCCAGCTTTTCCAATGGTTCGAAACCTTCTTCACTTTTCACTCCGCGGCCGCCTGCTACAATAACTTTCGCCTCAGATAAATCTACGCCATCAGAAGATTTACGAAGTACATCTTTAATAATGGTGCGGATATTAGAGATCTCCACCTCTTTCTCAGATACAGATCCAACCAGGGAATCATCTCTCTCAAGTGGAGGAATGTTATTAGGACGGATTGTAGCAAATACCAGGCCGTCAGTGATCTGCTTTTTCTCAAAAGCTTTTCCGGAATAAATCGGGCGTGTAAAGACAATATCTCCGCCCTCTGCAACCACTTCTGTTGCATCGGAAATTAAGCCGGATTCCAGTTTACTTGCAAGTTTAGGAGTCAAATCCTTCCCAATAGCTGTGTGTCCCATAACAATTCCTTCAGGTGACTCATCGTCAATAACTTGAGAAACCGCCTGACCATAGCCATCAGATGTATACGTTTTCAATTCTGGGTTCGAAACAGTAATGACACGAGCAGCCCCATGATACACCATTTCCTGTGCCATTGCATTTAAATCTCCATCTCCGCATAATACACCGACCACTTCTCCACCGTCACTGATAATGCCGGCTGCTGCAATGGCCTCAAAAGTTACATTTCGCAATTCCCCTTCTCTTGCTTCCCCAATCACTAACACTTTTTTACTCATAACGATTCTCCTTTCCCTTTATCGATTAAAGTACCTTCGCTTCTGTTTTTAACAATGAAACAAGCTCTTTCACTTGATCATCTACTTCCCCTTCAAGAACTTTGCCTGCTTCTTTTTCTGGTGGAAGATATATTTCTATCGTTTTCGTTTTCGGTTCAACATCGTCCTCATCAAGATCAAGGTCATCGATCTCCAGTTCTTCAAGCGGCTTCTTCTTGGCTTTCATAATACCCGGCAAAGAAGGATAGCGGGGTTCATTCAGTCCCTGCTGGCATGTTACAAGTAGTGGAAGAGAAGTTTCTACTTTCTCCACATCCCCTTCAACATCACGTTCAATTTTCGCTGTTGTTCCATCAATTTCAATCTTTGTAATGGTTGTCACACATGAGATATCCATGCGTTCAGCTAAACGCGGACCAACCTGACCGCTTGCTTCATCAATGGCAACATTACCACCAAGAATGATATCTACTTCTTTATCTTCAAAGAACGCTTCTAAAATCTTAACAGTAGTGAACTGATCCCCTTCTTCAAGGTCATCTTCTGTATTAATGAGAACCGCTTTATCAGCCCCCATAGCAAGTGCCGTACGCAGCTGCTTCTCTGAATCTTCTTCACCGATGGTTACAACAGTCACCTCTCCGCCATGCTCATCACGAAGGTTAATCGCTTCTTCAACCGCATACTCATCGTATGGATTAATGATATATTCTGCACCATCATCTGCAATCGCACCATTTTGAACCGTAATCTTTTCCTCAGTGTCGAATGTTCTTTTCAGTAATACATAAATGTTCATTTTCTAAAACCTCCTGGACATTAATTTTTGAAATCAGGATTTCTTTTTTCTATGAATGCCTGTATTCCTTCTTTGGCATCTTCATTTCCAAACACTTCCCCAAATGCTTCAGCCTCTGCCTTGTTCCCTGCCTCAAATTGTGTACTATGTGCGTAGGGAATGAGCTTCATGATATGATGAATGGTCGGTCCACTCTTATTAGCGATGGCCGCAGCCAGTTTCTCAGCTGCCGGGAAAAGTTCATCATTGGAAAAGCTCTTGTTGGCCAGGCCTATTTGTGAAGCTTCCTCTCCCTTAATTGGTACTCCCGAGAGAATCATCTCGTAGGCCCTGGCTGCCCCAACGTACCTTGGAAGACGCTGGGTACCTGCGAAGCCAGGAATAATGCCAAGGTTCAACTCAGGCAGTCCCAGCTTCGCATCCTCAGCTACATATCGGATGTGACAGGCCATCGCCAATTCTAAGCCGCCTCCCAAGGCAGCCCCGTGAATAGCGGCGACGACAGGAATGTGGAAGTTTTCAATTCTAGAAAACAACTCCTGCCCTTTAGATGCGAGCTGTTTATAGTCATCAGCCCCCTGCAGAACAGTAAACTCTTTAATGTCTGCCCCTGCAGAAAAGAACCGTCCTTCTCCTTTAAGGAGAATAGCTTTAATAGAAGCATCCCCCTCAATTCGGTCTAACTCATCTGACAAGTCGTTTAAGATCGTACTGGATAATGCATTGGCAGGTGGGCTTTGAATTGTAATCTCAGCCACCTGTTCTTTGACCACTACCGATAATGTTGACAAAACAACCTCTCCCCTCAATGACCTTGTCGGGCTAACCCATAAGTAATCAAGCTATGGACTTCTTTCGCCTGGTCTACTATGTTATAACGCTGATCCTTCATCACCCAATTGGTCACCGTCTCATCCATCATCCCAAAAATCATTTGACGTACAAGACGGCGATCAAGGCCGCTCCGGAAAAGCTCCTCCTCAACACCTTCCTCAACAATTTGATCGATGACATTTAAATATCGTTTTAGAACATTGTTGATTTTTTGACGCAATTCTTTGTTGGACTGACGTAGTTCCAACTGTGTGACAATTGCGAGGTGATGATCGGCAGTCAGCTGTTCAAAATGTGTTTTAATCAATGTTAAAAGTTTTTCCTCAGCTGTCTGCCCAGAGGTTATTTCATGCTCGATCTTTTCTATGAACTGCCCCATTTTCTCCTGGAACAAAGAAACGAGGATATCTTCTTTGTTTTTAAAATAAAGATATATCGTACCATCTGCTACTCCTGCTTTTTTAGCAATTTTAGAAACTTGAGAAGAGTGGTACCCATTTTCAGCAATGACTTCAACTGCTGCATCAATAATCTGTTTAAATTTCGGTTTATTTTTTTTCATTGTCTATCTCCTTGCTGTAACAAACTGAAAATGAATGAATCATCATTCATCTATTATTCTACATACAAGGAAATATTCTGTCAACTTTCTTTTAAAAAATTACTGAATACTTTCTGATTCCTCAAATTTCAACTTCTCTTCTTCTATTAATGTCCGTCTCAAAATTTTCCCAACAGCCGTTTTTGGCAGTTCTTTACGGAATTCATACACCCTTGGAACCTTATAAGCAGCCATATTTTTACGGCAGTATTCGTTCAGCTCATCCTCTGTAATATCACTGCCCTGTTTCTTCACAATAAAGGCTTTGACGGTTTCTCCACGATACGGATCAGGTACACCTACAATAACAGCCTCCTGCACTTCAGAGTGCTCATATAACACTTCCTCGACTTCTCGAGGGTAGATGTTATATCCTCCGGCGATAATCATATCTTTTTTACGATCTACAATGTAAAAATAGCCTTCATCAGTCATATAGCCCATATCCCCGGTACGGAACCATCCGTCTTCACTAAGCACCTGAGCTGTGTCATCAGGTCGGTTCCAGTACCCTTTCATTACTTGAGGGCCCTTGACGACAATCTCACCAATCTCTCCATTTTCCGCTTCTTCTTCGGCTTCCATTTTATAGATTTTCGCATCTGTATCCGGCCATGGAACCCCGATACTGCCACTGACCCTGTTCCCCCATACAAAATTGGAATGGGTAACCGGTGACGTTTCTGTCAGACCATATCCTTCGACCAGCTTTCCTCCTGTGACCTGTTCAAATCTCTCTTGAACCTCTACAGGTAAAGGAGCAGATCCGCTGATACAGGCTTCAATGGAGGATAGATCATATTTTTTCAAGTTCGGATGATTTAATAATGCAATATAAATGGTAGGCGCTCCTGGAAAAAGAGTCGGACGCTGCTTTTCAATCACTTTCAGAACGTCTTCTGCTTCAAACTTCGGCATAAGAATCATCTTATTTCCCATCATAACAGATAAATTCATCACGGATGTCATACCATATACATGGAAGAAAGGCAGGACAGCAAGAACTGTTTCTTCTCCATCCTTACATTTATACAACCACTTCTTAGACATCTGAGTGTTTACAATTAAGTTATAGTGAGAAAGCATAACTCCTTTTGGAAACCCTGTTGTGCCCCCTGTATACTGCAGAAGAGCCAGGTCCTCTACAGGATCAATATCGACAGGAGATACCGAGCTGGTGCTGTTTTTCATAAGGTGACTCCATAGATGGGTGTCTGTCGATTGTTCCGGTCTTACAAGGACCTGATACTGTCTCTTTTGTATAAATGGATAGATTTTGTTTTTAGGGAAAGGCAGATAATCTTTAATTCCAGTTACAATAATGTGTTCAAGTGGTGTATCAGGCTTAACGTTTGCTGCCTTTGGATAAAGAACATCGAGACAGATGATGATTTTAGCTCCAGAATCATTTAATTGATAATCCAGCTCTCTTTCCATATAGAGCGGGTTTGTCTGAACAACTATTCCCCCTGCCATCAGGACACCATAATAAGCGATTACTGATTGGGGACAGTTCGGAAGCATAATTGATACCCGGTCTCCTTTTTCCAAACCGAGCTGCTGAAGATAGTTGGCTACACGTAGAGCCTGGTCGTACACTTCCTTGTAGGTGAGCTCCTTCCCCATAAAATAAAGCGCTTTCTTTTCACCGTAAGCTTCAGCACTTGCTCTTAAATAATCATGGAGCGGACGATTTTCGTATTCAATCGTCACTGGGACCTCTGGTGGATAGAGCTTATGCCATGGACGCTGAAAGGTTGTCATTCATACACGCCTCCCTTAGAGTATCTTCTTTATTATTATAACGACTAAAGACCGATATTTAAAACAGAATTTTAAATTTTGAGAATATTCGCCTTGATCCGCACAAAAAACACACGATCATAAAAAGTTAAAATCATAGCTTTCACCTTAATAAACTTATCTTCTACAGAAGGTTCGGTTTAAGATTATATGTGTAGAGAAGAGTATAAACATTTTCATTTGTATGTGTTACGTTTGTTGAATCCCCCCGATGCTTAAGCTTTAGCGAGGAAATGCACCTGCTGGATTTTCACTCTATCGTTAATTAGGGTCGGCCAAACTGTGAGACTCCCGTTTGACCCAGAAGGACGTCTGTGCCGTTTAAGGAGGCTCAGCACACGCCCGCGGAACCCTTTTTGATCTCCCTCACAATCAAACATTTCGAAATCAAGCCCACTAGATATCTGATATTCACGATAATTATCCACTTACATAATCAACATCCAGGTATAACAGAGCCAAATAAAAAAGCAGCTTATTGCAATAAGCTGCTTTTTTCAGAAGGTATTAAATTAGAAAGAATAGTATGCCGACGATTAAAAAAACAGCGGCTACGACCATTAAAATTTTCGCTAAGGTTTCCACAAACTCTCTCCTTATATAATATTCGCACCTATAACATAGGAAAGACCTACGGAAATAACTAAAGAAATAAATCCAACGGCCTGATTATTTTCAGCGATCTCCTGATCGATCTTGAAGGAAGGAGTCAAGAACTCAAAAATAAAATAGCCACATAATAATAGGCTGAAACCGAACAACCCCCAGCCCATCGTCTGAGCGAGAGAATCGTTGTGCTCAATGGAAAAGCGGAATATATTGGCTATCCCAAACAATTTCCCTCCTGTTGCCATAGCTACAGCAACATTGCCCTTTTTTATTTCTTCCCAATTGTTATAAGACGTTACGATTTCAAATATGGCCATGAAAACAACGAGGCATAGAACAACGACGCTATAACTGGCTGCTGTTTCTACTAATGGATTTTCCCAAAAAGCATTCATCCTTGTCCGCTCCCTTTATGATCCGGTTTAACGTAGTTCTAAAACAGTGACACCACTGCCGCCTTCATTCATGCCTCCAGCACGATAAGAAGCAATACTTCTATGGTTTTTAGCATAATTTTGAACAGCTGTACGAAGAGCCCCTGTGCCTTTTCCGTGAATAATGGAGACTTGAGGATAACCCGCTAGAAGGGCGTCATCAATATATTTCTCCAAACGGTTCAATGCATCTTCATAACGCTCCCCACGCAGATCAAGTTCTGCTTTAACATGAAAACTTTTCCCTTTAACAGTAGCCATTGGTTTTTCTTTATAAGGTTCTTTGGCTTTAACAAACTCCAGTTCTTTCCGCTTCGCTTTTACTTTCATAACTCCTACCTGAACTTGATATTCATTCTTCCCTGTCTGCTCCACTATTGTCCCTTGTTGATTAAGAGTTAACAGCTTCACTTCATCCCCAGCATTCAACTCTGTTGTATCTTTCTTTTTAGGTTCAGGTGCTTTCGCTTTCTTTTTCGCAAGCTCCGGCTGGGCTTCATCAAACATTTTGCGCGCCTCAATCCATTCATGCTCTTTCATTTGAGCCTGTGATTTCATGCTGCGGATTTCACCGACAATTCCTTCTGCTTCTTCTCTCGCCTGACGAATAGCTTTTTCTGCTTTTTGCTCTGCTTTTTCATAGAGCTTTTGTTTCTGGTCCTCGAATTGATCCCATTTGCGTTGCAATTCATTTCTTAAATCTTCTGCTTCTTGAAGAAGGCGTTCCGCCTCTTCATAATCCTGCTCAGCTCCGCGTTTAGACTCTTCCAAGGAAGCAATCATATTCTCTACGCTCTGGGAATCTACACCAATGTGACTTTTAGCAGATTCGATGACTCCTTCATCCAGACCTAGACGCCGGGAAATTTCAAAGGCATTGCTTCGGCCTGGGACTCCAATAAGCAAACGATACGTAGGCCTTAGTGTTTGAATATCAAATTCTACAGAAGCATTGATTACACCTGGTCGATTGTAACCATAAGCTTTCAACTCAGGATAGTGAGTCGTCGCTATCACCCTTGCATCTCTTTTGACCACTTCATCTAATATAGACATTGCAAGGGCAGCACCTTCCTGAGGGTCTGTTCCCGCGCCAAGTTCATCAAAAAGAACAAGAGATTTATGATCGACCTTGTTTAGGATGTCCACTATATTTGTCATGTGTGAAGAAAAAGTAGATAAGCTTTGTTCAATGGATTGTTCGTCTCCGATATCTGCGTACACTTCTTCAAACACAGCCAGCTCACATCCGTCCATAGCAGGGACCTGCAATCCGGACTGCGCCATCAGCGTACAAAGACCAACAAGCTTTAAGGTAACCGTTTTTCCTCCTGTATTTGGTCCTGTAATAACAATGGATGTATAGTCTTCACCAATTTCAATATCGTTCGGGACGACTTCGTCATCAGAAATCAGTGGATGCCTTGCCTGCTGCATTTTAATTCGCCCTTCATCATTCATCGCAGGCATGGATGCTTTCATGGACTGTCCAAGCTTGGCTCTTGCAAACATAAAGTCTACATTACCTAAGATCGTCACATTTTCATATAAGATGTCATAATATTCAGCGATAGACTCTGATAGTTCCTTTAATATCTTTTCTATTTCGTTCTTTTCCTGAACGCGTGCTTCCTGCAGCTGGTTGTTTAAATCGACAACGGTCTGTGGTTCTATAAACAGTGTGGCTCCAGAAGAGGACTGATCATGGACAATCCCTCCAATAGAACCCCGATACTCCTGTTTAACCGGTAGAACATACCGTTCATTTCTGATCGTTACAATCGCATCGGATAACATATTCGATTTAGATTTGGTGAAAGAATCCATCTTATCCCTGACTCGACTCTCATTGGTACGGATCTTAGATCGGATTGAACGTAGTTTTTCAGACGCACCATCCATAACGGTGCCATGTTCGTCAATGCAGTTTCTAATCTCGTCCTCAAGCTCTTTCATGGGAACAATGCTGGAAACCATCTCTCTAAGGATAGGCATTTCAGGCTCTTCCATATCCTCAATGAATCTTTTTAGTTGTCTCCCGCCATAAATGGTACTGGCGATATCCAGACATTCAAGTGCACTCAGCATGCCGCCGATCGTTGTTCTTTTTAAACTCGGTTTAATATTAAAAATTCCTCCGAGAGGTACATGGCCTTTTAGGCGCAGTACTTGTCCAGCCTCGTCAGTTTCTTTCTGCCATTGAAGCACTTCATCAAGATCTGAAGATGGTTTTAATGCAGCTGTTTTCTCTTTTCCTAAAGAAGATGCTGCCTGCTCATTTAATTGTTCCACAATTTTTTTAAATTCTAGTACATGGAGGATTCGTTGATTCATGTGTGACCGTCTCCTTTATTGCTCCTCTAGGATTTCAATTTATCTATCAGCTGTTCTTTTGACCATGTATTAACGACTGTTTCTTTCCTCAGCCAGCCTTTACGGGCAGATCCTACCCCGATTCTCATATGATCAAGCATCGGATAGCTGTGAGCATCGGTATTAATCGCAATGTTCACGCCTTCATCCTGAGCTTTCATAAGCCACTCCCAATTCAAATCCAACCGATTCGGGTTGGCATTCAGTTCTAAAATAGTTCCTGTGCGCCCGGCGCCTTCAATCAATTGCTCAAGATTAACCGCATATCCTTCTCTCCGTCCGATCAAACGCCCTGTCGGGTGAGCAATCATATCCACATGGGGATTTTCAAGAGCATGGGTTAATCGTTCCATAATTTGTTCCTCAGATTGTTGAAAACTGGAATGAATAGAAGCAATCACGAAATCCATTTCTTTTAGGAAATCATCATCGAAATCCAACCGTCCGTCTGGGAGGATGTCCATTTCAATCCCTGCAAAGATATGGAAATCTTCCATCGCTGCATTCAATTTATCGATCTCGACCTTTTGAAGCCGCAGGCGTTCTTCATTCAGTCCATTTGCCACACGTAAGTATTTGGAGTGATCTGTGATGGCTATATAGTCATACCCTTTCGACTTTGCCCGTTCTGCCATTTCTTTAATGGATTGAGCCCCATCACTCCAAGTTGAGTGCATATGAAGATCGCCGCGAATATCGGTCTGCTCAATAAGTTGGATGGGTTTTTTAAATTTTTCTACTTCCCCGTAATTTTCCCGCACTTCAGGAGGAATAAAATTTAAGTCGAAATGTTTAAAAAATGATGTCTCATCTTCGAAGGTTTTCACTTCACCTGTTTCTATATTTTCAATACCATATTCACTTATTTTTTCGTTTTGTTCTTTGGCTAACTGTCTCATAGCCACATTATGGTCTTTTGAGCCTGTAAAGTGATGCAGGGTCGTCGCAAACTCATGTGGTGCTACGATTCGAAAATCGATCCCAATATCATACCCTTCATTAACGACGATTGATACTTTCGTCTCTCCTGAGGCAACGACATCTTTGATATCTGGATACGCCAAAAGCTCATCCCTTGTATCCGCAGGTGATTCTGAAGCAATGATGAAATCAAGATCTTTAATCGTCTCTCTCATCCTTCTTAAACTTCCAGCTCGTGAAAAACGAGTGAACGTTTGAGCATTCTCAAGAAAAGACTCCACTTTTTCTGCCAACGGCAGCATCATAGCGATGGGTAAACGTTCTGGACGGGTGTCTGCTTCTTCTAAGGCCTTCAGCATTTTCTCTGCCGATTTTTTGCCAAAACCCTCCAACTCCTCTACCCTGCCACTTTCTAAAGCTTCCTTCAGCGTCTCTGCATCGGTTACTTCAAGCTTTTGGTACAGCTTGGCCAATTTCTTACCGCCAAGCCCCGGCAGATTAAGCAGGGGGACTAGTCCTTCTGGAACTTCAGCCTGGAGCTGCTTTAAGGTGTCGGATTCTTCATTCGCAATGTACTCATCTATAACAGCAGCGGTGCCTTTTCCTATGCCCTTCATTTTTGTGAAATCTTCCATTTCACTTAAGGATCGGTCATCTCGTTCCAAGGCTTGGGCTGCCTTACGGTAAGCCGATATTTTAAAAGGGTTTTCTCCTTTGAGTTCAAGATATACAGCGATTTTCTCAAGCAGTTTGATCACTTGCTTTTTATCTACAGACATATTCTCACTACTCCTTTTTTAACGCGCGACTTTTCCTCTTCATGAAAAAGAGCCGCCATGATCATAATCATAGCGGCTCTTTCCACATCTCATCTAAAACGTCCTTGATCAGCCCGCTACATGTTCAATCCACAGTGTTTTCAACTGTTCAGAAAAAACCGGGGTATGCTCGATGATCAGCTGGGCAAGAATCGATCCATCCAACGCACTCTGCACCCCTGCCACAGGTACCAGCGCCGCTATGTACAACACGACGAACAAAATGACATAGTTTTCAACAAAGCCTAAAATTCCGCCTAATATCGTATTTAATGAATTCAGAATCGGCAGCTCAGAAACGAAGTCTAACATCGACGCAATAATATGTAGGATAATCTTTGCTCCAAAAAATATGATAGCAAAAGCAATCGCGTTATAAAAAGCCTGTTCTAATGGCAGGTCTTCTAAAAAGACTGCCCATGAGGACTCTCCCGGCAGCTCAGGGTAAGGAACCCATAAAGTCAGTTTGGGGGCCAGATTATCGTAATAAAGAACTGCAACTACAAAAGCTACAACAAAGCCAATCAGATGAAACAGTTGAAGAATAAATCCTCTCTTCAAGCCTGTCATCACACCTATAAATAGTAAAAACACTAACAATAAATCAATCATAATCCTTGTCGTCCTCTTTCTCTATCTTTTCTATATAGTTCATCAGGTCTGTGCACTCGTCCTTCAGCTTTATATACTCGTTCATTGTATTCACAGCGGTCAGAACAGCCAGCATGGCCGTATCCAGACTAGGATTCGCTTCATGGATTTCACGCATTTTCTGATCCACCAGACTCGATACCATACGGATATGATGAGGCTCTTCATGACCAACTATAGTGTAAGACCGTTTATTGATCTCCACTGTAATTCTCTTTTTTTCTTGGTCTGACTGCGACACATTCATACCCCCTAGTTTCTCTCAATCCTAAGCTTTATATTAACATGAGTGTTGACAATTAGGAAACCAATATGGATGTTTTTCGTAAATGTTCTCTTTTTACATCCATTTTGCTATACTGTTCTTATCATTTTCCAAATGCAGAAAGGAATTCGTTATGCCTCAAGTTGTATTGAAATTACCAGCCTCTACTTTAGAGGAAATGAAAGCACACTATGCACGACAACAAAAACCAAACCCTCCAGCCAGTGCCCTTTTTGCAGCAAAAACAAATGCGTGTACAATTACAGCCTACCGTTCAGGTAAAGTGCTTTTTCAAGGACAGAACCCTGGTGTAGAAGCAGACAAGTGGGGGACAGCCTCATCATCCACTTCCAAAAGCACAAAGAAAAGCGGGCGTACACAACATGCTTTTCATCCAGATGAGAAACTTTTCACGAGCTCTCATATCGGCTCTGATGAAGCGGGTACAGGGGATTACTTCGGACCGATCACTGTGGCAGCGGCTTATGTGAAAGCAGAGCAGATTCCACAGCTTAAAGCCATTGGTGTAAAGGACTCCAAAAACTTATCTGATGCTCAAATTACCGACCTTGCAAAAGATATTGTGGCTATGAAGATTCCATACAGCTTACTCCGTCTGCCAAATAAGAAATACAACCAATGGCAGAGAAAAGGTTGGAGTCAGGGAAAAATAAAGACCATCCTACACCATCAGGCCCTCAACAGCCTGCTTAAAAAAATCGAACCAGAAAAGCCGGATGGGATTCTTATCGACCAATTTTCTGAGCCGCACGTATATCAGAAACATCTTAAAAGTGAGAACCAGACGCTTCAGAACAATGTGTATTTCATGACTAAAGCAGAAAGCTATTCCATTGCAGTCGCTACGGGGTCAATTATTGCCCGTTCTGCTTTTGTAAAAGCCATGAATCAACTGGAGTTTGATACCGGTCTCCCGATCCCTAAAGGGGCATCATCTAAAGTAGACCAGGCTGCCGCCGCTATTATTAAAGCCTATGGAGAAACAAAACTTGATGAGCTCGCGAAAGTTCACTTCGCTAACACTCAAAAAGCCAAAAAATTAGTAAAATAACTGAAGCCCCCTGAGTTTTTATACTCGAGGGGCTTTTTATTTAGGCCGGGGCTTAAGCTGAAGTTGTTTTTTCACAAGAAAGACACTTAAGAAGGATGAATATGAATGGATCCATTTCACCTAATGCAGTAGATAAACCTGTGTTTGAACAGAACAAAAAGAAAAAAGGAACTTTCCCTGAGGGAAAGTTCCTTTTATTATAAACAGAGTTTTAAACCTTTATAAGAGTTATTACCCTCGCAGCTCTGCTTCATGCTGCTCTTTAACAGCTGCAAGAATCTGGTTGTGCGCTTCCTCTACTTCCTGATCTTTCAGCGTACGAAGCGGGTCCATGTATAGGAGACGGAAAGCTAGAGATTTCTTGCCTTCTTCCAAGTGTTCCCCTTGATACACGTCAAACACCTGTACATCTTTAACGAGAGGAGCCCCTGCTTCTGTAATCGTTGATGCAATCGCACCCGCTGTCACGTTTTCATCAACCACAAGAGCGATGTCGCGTGAAACAGAAGGATGACGCGGAATAGCCTGGAATGTTTCTTCTTTTTCATACTGACGGAAGAGCTCTTCCAGATTCACATCGAATACATACGTTTCTTTTAGACCAAATTCCTTTTGTACTTTTGGATGAACCTGCCCGACAAATCCTACTGTTTTCCCAGCAGAGCGGATGACAGCTGTCCGGCCCGGGTGCATAGAAGGCAGTTTTGCTTTTTCATAAGAGAATGACAAACCAAGCTGCTCACTAAGACCTTCAACTACTCCCTTAACGACAAAGAAATCAACAGCCTTCTTATCCTGCTGCCACAGGTGATTTGTCCATTTTCCTGTCATGGCACCAGATGCACGTAAGACCTCTTCCGGCTGTTTTGTCACTTCCTGCTCTTCGCTGATGAAGACTGTTCCGACTTCATAATAAGCTAAGTCTTCCTGTTTACGAGCGACATTGTAGGAGAGAGATTCGAGTAATTCAGGCAGCATACTTAATCGTAAATAAGCATGATCCTCACTCATCGGCATAGCTAGACCAACTGGACTTACTGCCTGCTCTTGGACTTCCGGACTTACAAGCAACGCTGTCTTATCTTTATGAGTCAGTGAATAAGTAATCGTTTCATGAAGTCCTGCACCTTCAAAGTATGCTTTCACTCTGCGCTTTAATTGCTGGGGTAGTGTAAGACCACCAGCCTGGGAGGCTCCTTCAGGAAGCGTGAAAGGTAGGTTATCGTATCCGTAAATACGCGCCACTTCTTCCAACATATCTTCGAAAATTGTAATATCCCCTCTGCGCGTCGGGATAGACACTACAAACTCCTCACCATTTTGCTCATACGAGAACTGAAGACGACGGAAAATATCAGCCATCTGGTCATTTGTAATCTCCGTACCCAGACGATCATTAATGATACTCGTCTTAACAGTCACTTGCTTTTCTGAACGATCCAGCTCATCATGGGCAACCACACCATCCAGCACTACACCATTAGCATATTGCTGGAGGAGTTCACATGCTCGTTTTCCAGCGCGCTCGACACGGTTAGGATCGACCCCTTTTTCAAAGCGGGTACTCGATTCGCTGCGCAAACCATGGTCTTTAGAGGCTTCGCGGACAACAGCAGGGCTGAAATAAGCAGCTTCCAGGATAATGGTAGTTGTATCATCCTGCACCTCGGATTCAGCTCCACCCATCACACCAGCAATAGCATGAGGCTCTTTTCCATTAGTAATCACAAGATGCTCCGGCTTCAATTTACGCTCCTGGTCGTCCAGAGTCACCATCGTTTCTCCTTCTTCAGCCCGGCGGGTCACAATGGTGCTCGAGCCGAAGCGATCATAGTCAAAGGCATGTAGCGGCTGGCCATACTCCATTAAAACATAGTTTGTAATATCCACCACATTATTAATCGGACGCACGCCCGCAGCTGTCAGACGATTACGAATCCATAACGGGGAAGGACCCACTTCAATATTTTTTATAACAAAAGCTCCATAGTAAGGGTTTGCTTCGGAATCTTCCACCTGTACTGAAATGTAATCGGACGCTTTCTCATCAGCTGACTCCACTTGTTCTTTTGCAAGCGTATAGGTTCCATCAATAGCAGCTGCGACTTCATAAGCCACACCCGCCATGCTCATTGCATCCGAACGGTTAGGTGTTAAACCAAGTTCAATGATTAAATCATCAAGGTTAAGGAGAGAAACCGCATTGGCTCCTACCTCTACATCCTCAGGGAAGACAAAAATTCCGTCTGCAAACTCCTTAGGCACGTCTTTTTCATCAATACCGAGCTCTTGAAGGGAACAAATCATTCCGTGGGACTCTTCGCCTCTTAATTTCGTTTTTTTAATTTTAAAATTGCCGGGAAGGACAGCGCCCGGGGTAGCTACAGCTACTTTTTGTCCTTGGGCTACGTTTGGAGCGCCACAAACGATCTGCAGGGTTTCTGTTCCTACATCCACTTGACACAAATTGAGTTTGTCGGCATTTGGATGCTGTTCACAGGATTTTACGTACCCGACTACAACACCTTTAATGTCTTCTGCTACCGGCTCAACACTCTCCACTTCAATTCCGGTTTTTGTAATGATTTCTGCCAGTTCATCCGGTGAATAATTACTGACATCGATATATTCTTGCAACCAATTTAATGATACGAGCATGATTCCATTCCTCCCTTATGCCTTATGGTATTGTTCTAAGAATCGGATATCGTTTGTATAGAAGTGACGGATGTCATCAACCCCATACTTCAACATGGCAATTCGTTCTGGTCCCATACCGAAAGCGAATCCTGAATACTCTTTAGAGTCATATCCAGCCATCTCCAACACGTTCGGGTGAACCATTCCGCCCCCAAGAATTTCAATCCAGCCTGTACCTTTACAGACAGAGCAGCCTTCCCCGCCGCAGACTTTACATGAGATATCCATTTCTACAGACGGTTCTGTGAATGGGAAGAAGCTTGGACGCAGGCGGATTTCACGCTCCGCTCCAAACATCTGCTTAGCAAAAGCGTTCAATACACCTTTCAAATCACTCATTCGAACATGTTTATCAACAAGCAGTCCTTCGATCTGTGTAAATTGATGAGAGTGTGTCGCGTCATCTGTGTCACGTCGGTATACCTTACCAGGGCAGATCATTTTAACTGGCTCACTGCCATTCTTTGCTCCCATAGTGCGCGCCTGTACCGGCGACGTATGCGTACGCATGAGCAGCTCTTCTGTTACATAAAAGGAATCCTGCATATCGCGCGCCGGGTGACCTTTAGGAAGATTTAACGCTTCAAAGTTATAGTAGTCTGTTTCAACCTCAGGGCCTTCCTTAATTTCAAATCCCATCCCAATAAACAGATCTTCAATCTCTTCTACAATGCTCGTCAGTAAGTGTGGTCCTCCAACTTGAACCGGACGTGCAGGCAGAGTGACGTCAATGCTTTCCTCTTCTAATTGTTTTTCCAAGGCTGCATCTTCGAGAGCCGTCTGTTTCGTTTCGATCGCTTCCGCAATGTTCTCACGTACATCATTGGCTAACTGACCGATGACCGGGCGTTCTTCTTTAGAGAGCTTCCCCATACCTCGAAGGACTTCTGTGATTGGTCCTTTTTTCCCTAAGTATTCGACTCTGACATCTTTTAAGCTTTGGATAGAATCTGCTTGTTCAACTTTTTGTAAAGCTTCCTGCTTTAACTGTTCTAAACGTTCCTTCATTCCATAACTCCTCCTTCAATATGAAAATAAAAAAAGCCCCCTCCCTAAAAAAAGGGACGAGACTTGTATGGTCGTTTCGCGGTACCACCCTTGTTGACACACTTCATGTGCCCACTTCGATACAATAACGGATTTGGCATCCGGGCCAATGCATGGCCAGCTCCAGAGTGAATCTTCAATAAATGTAACGTTAGAGGCACTTCCAGTCTAAGGTGCTTCTTCCCTGCAACGATTCCCATTTATTTACTATGCTCTTTCTCAGCTTTTTATAGATATAATTACTTCAACTGAATACATTATAGTCAAAGAAACCTTTGGATGCAACCTCAGCTTTTTAAATGATACATTAAAACAGCACCTGCAATTGCCACATTCAAGGATTCTGCCTGCCCGTAAATGGGAATGTACACCTGCTTATCTGCTTGACGGACGATGTGCTGCTGTATACCCTGGCCTTCATTGCCAACAATTATAGCCGATTTCCCGGTTGGCTGCAGTTGTTGAAAGGGGTGAGCATCTTCCAGTGTAGAAGCCCAGATTTCTGTCCCTGCTTCTTTTAACGGCTGAATGTATTCCTCTAGATCACCAGCAAAAATTGGGATATGAAATATAGATCCCTGGGTAGCTCGCAGCACCTTATCATTATAAGCATCAACCGAACCCGTGCCCAGGATAACCTGATCAAACCCTGCAGCATCTGCTGTTCGGATGAGTGTGCCTACATTTCCTGGATCTTGAACGGCATCGATCATGAGAGTAAGTGCCTTCGGTTCAAACCCCCTGTTTTCTTTACCTACAACAGCAGCAATTCCCTGCGGCGTTTCTGTTTCTGCAATCGCCGTAAAAACCTGCGGGCTGACAAGAGTATAAGGAATGCCTTCAGGAAGTGGGAATTCTGTCCCCTCACGGATGATTAATTCCTTTACTTCCCAACTGCTTTTCAATACTTCTTCAACCATATGAAAACCTTCCACTAAAAACTGCGCGGATTGGTTTCTATATTTTCGTTTATGTAGCTTTTTCCATTCCTTTACTTTCGCGTTCTGTAAGGAAGTTAACATAGTTCGTCCCTCATTTACGTGTTTATTTCTCATTCATCATACATACGCAAGGCATGGTTGGTCAAACTAATGGTGAATATTTTTCGCAAGTTGATAAAAAGGAGGTTGAGTCAGATGAATTTAAACTTAAGAGCAGCAATCCTTTCCAATGTTAGCGGCCATAACGCTGAACAGCTGGAAGCAACGATTGACGATGCCCTGCAAAAAGGCGAGGAAAAGATGCTTCCTGGTTTAGGTGTCTTTTTTGAAATGTTATGGAAAGAATCCGATGATCAAGAAAAACAAGAGATTCTTGATACTTTAGAGCAAAGCTTAAAACAAAACCAATAAGCAGGAATAAAGCTAAAAAAGCCAACCCGGACAGGTTGGCTTTTCATCTTATTGGAATGTAATTTCCTGTACTTTGTCTGCATCCAGTCCTTTAATAACCTCAACGATTAATCGGACAGCATTCTCAAAATCATCTCTATGAAGCATAGCTGCATGAGAGTGGATATAACGCGTTGCAATTGTAATAGATAGAGCTGGTACGCCGTCATGGCTCAGGTGAATAGCCCCTGAATCCGTTCCTCCGCCAGCAAGAGAAGAGAACTGATAAGGAATCTCATGCTCATCTGCTGTATCCGTTACAAAGTCACGCACTCCCTTATGAGAAATCATAGAAGCATCGTAAAGGATAATTTGAGGGCCGTCTCCCATTTTGCTGTCTGCATCTTTATCAGACACACCAGGAGTATCTCCTGCAATACCAACATCTACTCCGAAGGCAATGTCCGGATTAATTAAGTTCGCAGATGTACGCGCTCCCCGCAGACCAACTTCTTCTTGAACTGTACCTACACCGTAAACAATATTCGGATGCTTCTCACCTTTCAACTGCTTCAGTACTTCAATAGCGATGGCACAGCCAATACGGTTATCCCATGCTTTTGCCAAAAGCATTTTCTCATTCTTCATTTGAGTGAATTCAAAGTATGGAACAACAGAATCACCAGGCTTCACGCCAAATTCCATCGCTTCTTCTCTGCTGGAAGCTCCGATATCTATAAACATATCTTTAATATCGATGGCTTTTTTGCGTTGTTCTGGAGGGAGAATATGTGGCGGCTTAGAACCAATAACCCCGGTAAGGTCTCCATTACGTGTCATAATCGTGACACGCTGCGCTAACATAACCTGGCTCCACCATCCGCCAACTGTCTGGAAATAGATATAACCGTTGTCATCGATTCTTGTCACCATAAAACCGACTTCATCCAGGTGACCTGCCACCATGATGCTCGGTCCCTTTTTATTACCAATCTTTTTAGCGATTAAACTTCCAAGATTATCTGTAAATACTTCATCTGCATAAGGAGTGATGTATTGTTTCATAACTTCACGTGCTTCCCTTTCATTACCCGGGACACCTTTTGCGTCAGTCAGATCTTTCAACATTTTTAACGTTTCATCTGTTTTAGCCATATGTATCATTTCCTCCTTTAACTATCCAGTGATATTATAACCGTTTTCAAACGATTTCACAAAAATTGCGAACCTTGCGTTATTAATAACCCTGGTCCTGTCTCTCAAAATTAATCCTGTTTTTATTTTCATACGCTTGTCTCAATTCATCCTCTGTAATTCCAAGTGATAATCCAAGATTTAGATAAGCAGAAAACATCTGGTTATAAGAAGGCGCATCTTGCTGCAACCGGAATCTTTCTACCGCCTCATACACTTTTAGAAAGCTTTCTGTTTGTTCAAAATCTCCCTTATTGTGACTTTGAGAAACAAAACGAAGATCTAAATCCAATCCTATTGAAAGCAGGAAATGAACACCATCTACAAACTCCTCGAGAATGACAGCCTTGTCACTAGGTCCCTTTGTACTCCAAAATTTAAAGCACCTTGTTTCATTCGCCAGTTCTCCCAATTCTACGAGAAGAGCCAGTATCTTCTCTTGTACCTTTTCACCTTTATACAGCTTGTGCTGGTTTTCAATATATTCATCTAAGCGACCCTGCATGGTATATAAAGATTCCCACAACATAACTCTGATCCCTCCCAAAAATAATCTATCCTAATGTATCATTTTGTGAAACAAATGGACAGGTTCAATCGTATGTAGCTTATGAACCTTAAATAGGGAGACGATACAAATGATTATTTACTTATTCCGTTTACTATTATTAATCGCCATTGCTTTTATTATTTACACAGCCTATAAATTTATTGTCAATCCTAAAAGGAAATTAGAGTTAGCCAGAGACCGTCAGGAATTTTATTTCCATGATAACAAAGAGAATACCAAAGAAAACTTCCTCATTACTTACAAAGGACATGTATTTGAAGGGGAAAAATATCTCGGGACAACCGAAGATGCTTTCGAAGTAGTGACCATCAACGTCAGCGCCCACAATCCCGAAAGGCTTCAAGGGCTGGACCGGGAAGATATTTACTTTATGGAAAAAGAGATCCTTATCCGTTATCCCTATGCGTCTATCGAATGGAAGTATCCAGTAAACAGGCTGATCATCCACCCCCTAAAAGGAAAGCACGATTAAAAAAATCCTTTCTGCTCCCGGCAGAAAGGATTTTTCTTATGCGCTGGTTTGAAAAAATTCACGCCACACTAAAACCTCGTATTTCTTTCTAATCATGTAGCATAAAGCAATGAGCCCACCAGAAAAAGCAAGCATCATAGGAATCGAAAGTAAGGTAATCCATTGGCCGACAGATGTATAAATAATAGCAAGTGGAAAATTGGCCATTAAAGAAGACTTCGCATACTCTTTAAAATCAGCACTAATCTCTAAAAGGCAGTACGATAATAGATGAAAGTGTATAAACGGCACTAAGCGTAATACAGCCACTTGTCTAACTGTTAAATTGGACTGCCTTTTGAGCCACTTTTCTTTAATGGTTTTTAATTTTTTCAAGCCTGACGGAACGAGTCGTATCGTGCGGTAAAACAATAAACTGGATAACATTGTACCAATGACCGAATAAGCAGTGCCGGCAATTGGACCAAACAGGACGCCCCCGGTGATGCATACAAGCATAACGGGCAGAAATAAAAAAGGTCTAAGTAAGTGAATACCTATGAATAAGAGCGGTGCCCAGGCTTCTTGTTGTTCTAACCATGCAAAAACTGCTGTTGGTGTATCGCCCACTTCATCCCCTCCCTGTCTACATTTTATGACAGGGGTGTTATAGGTAGAACCTGGTGACTAAGATGAAAAGCCCCGCGAGCTGAAGAAAAGCCAGAAAAGGAAAACCTGCTTTAAAAGCTGTGTGCTTCGTTTTATGACGGTAATTCTTCATTCCAAGCGTTCCTCCCAGAGCACCACCCAGGAAAGCCAACACCCATAAATTCTTTTCTTTAATCCGCCACGATCCCCTTTCAGCTCTCTTTTTATCCCTTCCCATCTGGACGTATAGAAGGGTATTCATCAATAAATAATAGAAAAGTACAAATAACTCTGCCCCCATACATATCCTCCTAAAAAAAGAGAGTCATTTCCTACCGAACGGAAATGACTCTCTTTTTATTGTTATAATTTATTTAAGAGCAGATTTAGCTTGCTCTGCCAAGCTTGCGAAACCTTGTGCATCGTTTACAGCAAGATCAGCCAGCATCTTACGGTTTACTTCGATACCCGCAAGTTTAAGACCGTGCATTAGACGGCTGTAAGAAATGTCGTTTAAACGCGCTGCAGCGTTAATACGAGCGATCCAAAGCTTACGGAAGTCGCGTTTTTTCTGACGACGGTCACGGTAAGCATACTGACCTGATTTCATTACTTGTTGTTTAGCTGTTTTGAATAGTGCGTGTTTTGAACCATAATAACCTTTTGCTAGTTTAAGGACACGGTTACGACGTTTACGTGTCACTGTTCCACCTTTTACTCGTGGCATGGTAATCCCTCCTATTTATGTCGTTCTATATTAGTCTTTTGGAAGCATATGCTTGATGCGGCGGTAGTCTCCAGCAGAAACTAGTGCCTCTTTACGCAATTTACGCTTTTGTTTTGTAGATTTGTTAGCGAACAAGTGGCTTGTGAATGCGTGAGAACGTTTCACTTTACCTGTTCCAGTCTTTTTGAAGCGTTTTTGAGAACCTTTATGGGTTTTCATTTTTGGCATGTGAATTTCCTCCTTTTACTTGATACGGTTACTTACTTCTCGCTAAGAGGAGCAAGCATTAAGAACATACTACGACCTTCCATTTTAGGCTTGGTCTCAACTTGGGCAATGTCTTTGCACTCTTCTGCCATACGCTCAAGTACTTTTTGTCCAAGTTCTTTGTGAGTGATCGCACGACCGCGGAAACGGACAGATGCTTTCACTTTGTCACCTTTAGACAAGAACTTACGTGCATTACGAAGTTTTGTATTAAAGTCATGATCTTCAATCCCAGGGCTGAGACGAACTTCTTTGACTTTGATGACGGTTTGTTTCTTACGAGCTTCTTTTTCTTTCTTCTGCTGCTCGAAACGATACTTTCCGTAGTCCATCACTCGGCAAACCGGAGGCTTCGCATTTGGCGCCACCATAACAAGATCAAGATTTGCATTTGCTGCAATATCTAATGCTTCATTACGTGATTTAACTCCAAGCTGCTCACCATTTACGTCGATCAGACGAACTTCACGGGCACGGATTTTTTCATTAACGTTCATGTTATCCTTGCTAATATCGAGCCACCTCCAACAAATTTTAGAAAACTTATATGAGATCTGTCATCGACAAGATTTCCTAATGCAAATAAAAAAAGTGTCGGTACATATTGCACCCACACGTCTCCTAAAAATATCAAAGGAATAGTGACCTGCCAACTGCATTTATGCGTCGATCAGGTGAGAAGCGGGTGCTCCTACTTGTCTCTAGATCCGTTCATTCAGTTACCTAAATTATAATAGCATGCCTAATGATTCATGTCAACAACCAGATATCGTCGCCATGACTACTTTACTTAATATAAGGGAAACAGCTTGAAAAATCAAGGGATAATTCAAGCTGAGACGACCTTTCAAGAAAATGAAATTCTTTTAAAACCTGGATCTGTTAAAGATCAGTGTTTTTATTTTATATTAGGTTCGTTCAAGAAAAGGACAGGATTGTTGAAGATTTGAATTGGAGAGAATGTTTCCGTCAGCTTTAGTTGACTGTATGGTAGTGCGGAAACCACCCGCTTTCCTGTGGGGAGCTTCCGAGCCTCCTCGGTCCAGCAAATGAAGTGACCTCATAAGTTCAACAATCCCACCGCCCCAAAAAATGAACATGCCGCAGCTCCTAATCTTTCATATAATCAACCACAGACTCTAACAGAGTCAGAAAAATTAAATCTGGGATAAAGAAGTTTTTATGTAATAAACAAAAAAGATATGCCATGTTGCATTTAAAAAAACTGCAGACCCAGGAGGTCTGCAGTTTTCATTATTTATTTCCTTAGAAGTTTCTGATCGATTTCGTTGCGGATTTCTTCTTTAAATGTTTGTAGAGGCTTAGTCTCTGAATTCTGCTCTCCGTAACGACGAACATTTACTGCGTTTTCTTCAATTTCACGATCTCCCACCACGAGCTGGAATGGGATCTTTTGCATTTGGGCTTCACGGATTTTATAACCGATCTTCTCATTACGCTCATCCACTTCTACACGTACACCTGCTTCGCGAAGTTCATCTTCCAGCTTCTTGGCATGGTCTAAGTGTACATCTGCGGATACCGGAATGATTTTCGCCTGTACAGGTGCGAGCCATGTAGGGAATACGCCTTTGTATTCTTCAATCAGGAAGGCAACGAAACGTTCCATTGTCGATACCACACCACGGTGGATAACAACCGGACGGTGATCGCCTCCATCTTCTCCTACATACGTTAGATCAAAACGTTCTGGAAGATGGAAGTCAAGCTGGACTGTTGATAACGTTTCATCTTTACCAAGCGCTGTCTTAACCTGAACGTCTAGTTTCGGACCGTAAAACGCAGCTTCCCCTTCTGCTTCCACGTATTCTAATTTCATATCTTCCATTGTTTCTTTAAGCATTGCCTGTGCTTTATTCCACATTTCATCGTTATCGACGTATTTTTCTTTGTCCTCCGGGTCTCTATAGGACAAACGGAAGTAATAATCATTGATACCGAAATCACGATAGACTTCCTGAACAAGACGAACCACACGCTTGAATTCATCTTTTAATTGATCCGGCCGTGCAAAAATGTGGGCATCATTCAGTGTCATCGCACGCACACGCTGCAACCCTGCGAGGGCACCGGACATTTCATAGCGGTGCATCGTACCAAGCTCAGCAATACGAACTGGTAAGTTACGATAGCTGTGAAGCTGGTTCTTATAAACCATCATATGGTGGGGACAGTTCATTGGTCTTAGAACAAGATCTTCGTTATCCATTTCCATTGTCGGGAACATATCATCTTGATAATGATCCCAGTGACCACTCGTCTTATAAAGATCTACACTTCCAAGGACAGGCGTATACACGTGATCATAGCCTAGACGCTCTTCCGTATCTACAATATAACGTTCAATTGTACGACGAATTGTGGCGCCTTTAGGCAGCCACATCGGCAGTCCTTGACCAACTTTTTGATTGACGGTAAAAATGTCCAGTTCTTTCCCTAATTTACGATGGTCACGTTCCTTGGCTTCTTCAAGCATCGTTAAGTATTCATCAAGATGTACTTTTTTCTCAAAGGCTGTACCATAAATACGCTGCAGCATTTGATTGTCACTGTCACCGCGCCAGTAGGCTCCGGATATGCTAAGCAGTTTAAATACTTTAATTTTACTTGTCTGAGGAACATGGACACCGCGGCAAAGGTCAAAGAATTCGCCCTGCTTGTAGATCGTTACTTGTTCACCTTCCGGAATAGCTTCGATCAGCTCAAGTTTCAGATGATCTCCTACTTCTTTATACTTTTCGATCGCTTCTTCGCGGGAAAGTTCGATACGCTCGATTTCCAAGTTTTCATCAACAATCTTCTGCATTTCTTTTTCTATTTTCGGAAGATCTTCAGGCGTTAGGGATTCCTTCATATCAATGTCATAATAAAATCCGTTCTCAATTACTGGACCTACACCTAATTTCACATCACCATACAGACGTTTAATGGCTTGAGCCATTAAGTGTGCGGATGAATGACGTACAATTTCAAGACCTTCAGGATTTTTATAAGTCAGTATTTCAATTTCTCCATCCTGCTCAATTGGTCGTCTTAAATCGTAAGGTTCTCCATCCAATTTAATGGCAAGGGCCTGCTTCTTCAAACCCGGTGAAATGGACTGAGCGATCTCTTCGCCTGTCGTACCCTGTTCAAACTCCTTTATGTTACCGTCTGGAAATTTGATTTGTATCGCATTCGCCATGATAATACACTCCTTTTCTAAATATATAAAAAAGCGCCCGTCCCTCAGCTAAAAGCTAAGGGACGAGCGCTTATCACTCGTGGTTCCACCCAAATTCCCGCACAGATCAATATCTGAAAGCGGCTCTTTCTCCTTAACGCGGATCAAACGCTGCCTATTACTATAAATGGTTCACAGACAGAGCTCCAAGGTGGTAAACGATAAGCCGTCAATAGGGAGTTTCCAGCCGCTGCCTCCCGTCTCTGGTCTTGCGTCACTTTCCGTTCGTGTCCTTTTCAAAGCCGTTGTATTAATATGTACGTATTATATCCATTTACGAAAAGGAAATCAAGGGGGATTAAAATGGAAATTGCCGTTTTGGTCTCCAGGAAGCTTTTTCCTCAAAAATCCGCATCAACAGATCAAGGTCGGAATCCTCTGATTGATCTGAGTAAATGATCAGTTCATCCGGCGCAAGAACCAATGCTGTTGTAACAGGCCATTCAAGAGGGAGATCAGCTATAGAAGGATCAGGATACTGCTTCATGTAGAGCTTGATTTCTGATTCACTAATTGGATTTCCTTCATAATGAAAATAGAACAGACCATTATCGTCCACTAAATGAAGCAGCTGAACCCCCGTATCTTTATAATGAACTCTATGCCTCCAGGAATCCACTAACATTTGATAGGACTCTTCCTGTTTGTATTCATCAATTACTCTGCCCGTGTATTCAATGAGAAAATCATAAACATTCTCGAGACATAATGCGCTTAACTCATCAAATACCACTACATTCTTGATAAGTAGATAATCTTGAATATAGGATCGTAAGTACTGATAGATTGGCGGCAGGCGGATGCCTCTCGGTGGTTTCTCCTCAAACTCTTGTCCAATTTCAAGAATACGCTGGATTTCCTCTGCATCTTCAAAGTGGTATCCAAACTTAAGAATCCCTTCCATCCAACCAAGCATCTTCCGCTTCCGAATTAATTGTATAAAAGCTCGGACCGACTCCACATAGGCTGTTTCGTTACAGGACGCATTCATCAGTTTCACTTGAAAGTGATCTGTACATTCTTGAAGTATCCATAGTTCCTGCTCAGAAACTATGGCCTTATAAAATATTTCCGCATCTGAACGCTTAGAAAATTGCATGCATAACACCAGAATTCCCCCTCATCCCGACTTTCATACCATTTCTATACTCAATGCCTACGATAAGTTAGGCGCTCAAAAAAGCGTAAGTTAAATCACAAACATAACTCAGTCTTTTCTTTCTTATAGTTATGATAAAAGAAGGGAAATCATGTCATCTACATCCTTTTTTCAAAAGGTTCAACCTCTTCGGTTTTTTCCGTTCACAAATACACCATCACTTAATTGTCGAATACGCTCTGTTATTCTTTTGGCTTTCACCTGTTCTACATCCCCGCGATTACTGGTCATTAATACTTTCTCTAATTCACTCAAAGAATAGTTTGAGGTAAAGAAAACCGGCAGACGTTCCATCATCCGATAATGAAGGATGCTTCCCAGCACTTCATCGCGGAACCATGCGGATTGAGATTCTGCTCCAATATCATCCAGCATCAGTACGGGTACTTCTTTAAAAGCATCCACCTTATCATTCAGAGAATCATCTTTAATAGAAGCTTTCATTTCGCGAACAAACTCGGGCATATAAATGACCATCGAGGGGATGTTTTTACTGCTCAATTCGTTAGCAATCGCACCCAGGAAATACGTTTTCCCAACACCAAAAGGACCGTGGAAATAAAGACCTTTGCCCGGCAGTTCATCCCCGAGGCTTTCAATATAGTTAACCGTCTTCTCCACAGCGCTTCCCCGTTCAGGATCTTGAAGGTCCATCCTCTCAAGAGATGCCTCCAAAATTTCTCTTGGCATATGCAGACTCCTGACTAGAGACTTCTGTTCTTCATGTTGCTCATGTTTTCTTTGTCGGCGGCATTTGTCATAAACGAGCTTCACATCAGCCCCGTCTACTTCCAAATGTGGTACATATCCAGGGAGGATATTAATACACTCTTCTCTAGTCGGGCACTTCTCGCAATTTTTAGACTGGGTTCGATATTCATACAGCTTAATCAATTGTCTCTCAATAGCTTCTTCATTCAACTCATCATTTTCCTTGATAAGCTTTTGAACTTCTGAAGACTGCATGACTTCTTCCTTCATGTGGTTCATCCGCTGTTGAAATTGTTTGTTATTCTTCATCCATTTTTTTAGAGATTTTTGGATAGGCTCCATGGTTTTCACCATCCCTTATTTTCAATTTCCTTTATTTGTGAGCCTCTTTATACGTGCGGCTATATCTTCTGTGTTCACTTCCACCTCAGAGGAAGCTGTTTCTTTTTGGGCAGGGGTCTCCTGCTTATTAAACCATACCGGGATAACTTCATCCCGCTGCCCCCCGCGTTTTTGTGATTTCTGCTTACCCCATTGCTGGTACTTTTGATGTTCGGCCTTGGCAAGATTCATCGCTTGACGTACTGTCGTCACGTTCTTCCTCGCCCAATGACTTGCAATTTTCTCCAGGTACGGCTTGGAAAGTTTCATATCTGTTTTCAGCAAAACATAATGAACGAGAACATTCATAACTCCCGGGGACATCCCCTGTTCCGTCATCACATCCCGTATGAGCTTCAAATCCTGTTCTGAAGCATGATTTCCCTGCGAAACATCTTCTAACAATTCTCTTGGGGAAATTTGTTCCAACATATTAATAAACTGATCTTCCTTACTGCCTGCAGAAGTCGATGCATCTGATTTCACTTTTTCCCGGTGATCAATACTCGCTCCAGATGCAGGAGATGATTTTTGTTCTTTAAGGAAGTCATGACATGCTGCCTTCAGCTCTTCTTCCACTAAATTATGATTTTCATCTATAGCCCAGGTAACCGCCTTTTCAAGTTCAGTATTCGTGAGATCATACAGAGCAGCCAGCTGGCTGATCAACTTTCTATTTCTACCTGTCAGTATGCGTTCAGTCGGATACATCCGTTTCTTTAAGGCGTGCTGCAGCCACTCAAAGTCGACCCGTCCTGTAAATGTGTGCGGACCACGGGAATCATGCTGAGTTTTTTGCTGAGAAAGAGTCTCCGTCTCTTTTTGAACAGACTCAATCATTTTGCTGTGAAACACTTCATCAAAAGTGGCCGTTACCTCTGTGAAGCCATCCAGAGACCGCTCAGAAGTTAAGAAACGCTTCTTCAGCCGCTCATATTTTTCCGTTCCAAGCTCATGGGTTAATAGCAAAGAAAGCATATCATCAAGGAAAAATTCTTCCGGCGAAAAGGGCGGATATAAAGCATACAAATAGACCACTTGCTGATTTTCATCTATAGATCGGTACGACCTTAACAATCCAATCGCTTCGAGCTTACCTCTGGCTTCATATATTTTATCCAGAGGAGCAGAAAGATAAGACATTAAGGTATGGTGGGTTTGTGTTTGATTTTCTTCAAGCATATCCGATTCGCTGACTAATACATGATACAAAGAAATTGCCAGCCGGCCTACAATCGGTTGATACAGATGGGATAACGAACGATGAAAACTTCTTGGTAATTCCCCGCACCTTAAGATTTGAAACCCATCGACAGGAAAGAGTTTACCAATCGAATGATTCATCGTCTCCACCTCCTTTTTACATAAAACAATTCAATATTCCTGAAAAAGAAAATGAGCCGGTTCAGGCTCATTCATCCTTTTCATGTTTAATTAATTCTTTCAATTCATCTATAAAAACATTAATATCTTTAAATTGACGGTAAACAGATGCGAACCGAACATATGCCACTTCATCAATTTGGGAGAGGCGCTCCATGACCATTTCACCGATATCTTCACTTTGAACTTCTGAAACGCCTCGATTTCTAAGTTCTTTTTCAATATCTAAAGTCACGCCTTCTAACGCCTCAACAGCTACCGGACGCTTTTCACACGCTCTGATCAATCCCCGCATAAGCTTTTCCCGACTAAATTCTTCCCTGGTGCCCTCTTTCTTCACCACGATTAACGGGACTTCTTCTATCCGTTCAAACGTAGTAAATCTAAAGTCACACTGCTCACATTCTCTTCGCCTTCTAATTGACTGACCTTCTTCAATTGGTCTGGAATCAAGAACTTTCGTACTTTTATAGTGGCAATTTGGACACTTCAAGTTTCATCAACTCCACATCGTCTTCTTTTCGACATTGTACTAAGACGGATCCACAGTAGGAAACTGATGATCCAGCTTTTTATAAAGCTGAACAATCAAATTTCGACTGTACCCGAAATCGACAGGTCCCCCGGAGTCTGTCGTGACAGAAAAATCAACGGCCGTTTGAAAAGGACGCACCATGATGATCGTCACTACTATAAAAGCCTTTCTTTTCCCTTTATATTTAACCGTCAGCTCCCCACGCTCTTTAGAGCTTGCCACTACTTCAGAAGGGACTGAAAACAAGCCTTCCACCGCTCGAAAAATTTCGTCATGTCTTGCTTTATAATAGTGTGTGACAAGTGCAGAATCCTTATGCTTTTCACTAGTTTCTGAATGATTGCTGAGATACCTGGAAATAAATGCTTTCACTAACCAAACTCCTTCAGTCTATTCGACATAATCTCTCTACATTTTAACACGAGTTCAAAAAATAAGAAATGGTAACTATTGAAGGCGCGGCTGCAGTGAAAACTTGGTATATCAGAAATGTGAATCTCCTTTTTTTCTTCAGATTCACTCTCTAAATGTATAAAACACCCCTATATTTATAAGAAGAAGCTGCGAAGAACGAATACCTTAATTTAAATGCTTATGATTAAAAAAAGTCATGCAGAAGATCTGCATGACTTTTTTTATAAAAATTATAAAGCGCGGGCCTCTTTCACTTCTACAGGTCCCATTCCTCTTGGTACTTCTACCGTTTCGTTCCTGCCTGCTTCAAGTGCATCTACGATATACAGCGCAGCAACGTTAGGATCAATACGATCTCCACATGTGTATACATCAATACTCGCATACCCGTGCTCTGGGAAACTGTGGATCGTTAAATGTGATTCAGAGATAATGACCACACCACTAACCCCATGAGGAGCAAATTTATGGAAGGCAACTTCTCTCACTTCAGCCCCCGCTTTTAGTGCTGCATCTACAAAAACTTGTTCTATATACGTCATATCGTTCAATTTCGTTTCATTACAATCCCATAATTCTGCAATTACGTGTCTTCCCATTGTATCCATAGTAGGATCCCCCTTTGTACATTAACTTCCTTCCCTCTGAAATAACAGCCATGTACTACCACGGGGGAAAGTTAGTCCTGAGAGGTCCTAACCCTTTGAGTAGACATGAAATTATATGAAATTCAGAAGTTCAAAAGAAAGTATATATGGTTTATCCCCTTTTTGCAAGATTTATTTTATATATCCAAATGGCGTCATTTTCCCTGCATAAGTATGGATACAATTAAATGGCTGAAATTCAAGACACACGTGCAGTCTTTTCCTGCTTCATCAGTTTTCCTACATATTTTGCAAGATCAACGACCCTGCAGGAGTACCCCCACTCATTATCATACCATGCCAATACTTTCACTTTTGTGTTATCAATGACCTGGGTAGACAGACCGTCTATGATAGCAGAGGAAGCTGATGTCGTATAATCGACAGAAACCAAAGGTTCATCACTGTATTCTAAAATACCTTTCATTCCTCCGTCAGCCATCATGGCAAACGCTTGATTCACTTCTTCTGCAGTTACTTCTTTCTTCAAATCGACCACTAAATCCACTAAGGAAACATTGGGCGTCGGAACACGAAGGGCCATGCCATTCAACTTGCCCTTTAAGCTTGGAATGACCTCTCCAAGTGCTTTAGCAGCCCCTGTTGACGTTGGAATAATGGACTGCGTACATCCGCGGGCTCTACGTAAATCCTTATGAGGATTATCTAAATTCTTCTGATCATTTGTAAATGAATGGACAGTAGTCATTAGACCGTTCTCTACACCAAATTCATCTTCCAGCACTTTCACTACTGGAGCCAGACAGTTTGTTGTACAGGATGCGTTTGATATTACATCATGACTGCCCGGAGAATAAGTCTCTTCATTAACTCCCATCACAATGGTTGCGTCTACCTCTTTTCCAGGAGCCGTAATAATCACTTTTTTTGCCCCGGCTTCCATATGCAGGGCAGCCTCTTCTTTCGTTTTGAATTTACCAGTTGCTTCTATGACAATATCAATATCCAGTTCATTCCAGGGGAGTTCCGATGGATTCCTAGTTGAACACAGTTTCACTTTTTTTCCGTTTACAATCAGGCCGTCGGGAGCAACATTGATTTCTCCATCAAATCGGCCGTGAACACTATCAAACTTCAACATATGAGCGATGGTCTCAGCAGGGTAACTCGCATTTACAGCAACCAAATCCATTGATTCATCTAAAATAGCCTGCCTGAATACCATACGTCCAATTCTGCCTAAGCCATTAATGGCGATCTTTGTTTTCCCCATGTTCCAGCCCCCTATATATGTGATATACTTTTGAAACGTTTTCAAGAAATAGTATAACATATTGGAAACGCTTTTAAAGTAAGTTCTATAACTTTACACAAAAAAAATAACACGTCTTTCCAGACGTGTTATTATACGATGCCCCACCTATAAAGTATGTCTCTTAATTGCTTCTTACTTTCTTCTACTGTTCCATTGTTATTAATAACCGCATCAGCCATCTGCGCCTTTTCTTTTATAGGAATCTGGGCATTGATCCTCTCTTCTGCATCTTCCCGCTTTGAATCATCACGTTCCATTAACCGCTCAAGCTGGGTTTGTTCATCCACAAAAACCACCAATGTCTTTTCCACATAATCAGTCAGACTGCTTTCAAACAATAACGGAATGTCTAAAACAACAGCTGGAACGTGCTTACTTTTGTATGATTCCCGCTGCTGTACCATTCCTTCTCTTACACGTGGATGGACGATCTGATTTAACTGGTTTCGCTTTGTCTCATCGGAAAAAATAATTTTCCCGAGTTTTTTGCGGTCAATACTTTTATCTTCTTGAAGAATATCCTGACCAAAAACATCGACAATGTCTTGATAAGCCGGTTTACCTGGTTCTACAACATCTTTTGAGATTTGATCAGCGTCGATGACCGGAATCTCCATATCCTTAAACATCTGTGCAATTGTGCTCTTTCCAGTTGCAATACTTCCTGTTAGTCCGATTACTAAGGTCATCATACACTTCCTTTATGAGAGCTTTATTAAGCCGATGATAATAAGTAAAACACCAGGCAGAATCGAAATACTTTCTGCTTTATTACTTAATTTTGAACCGCTGAGAATTCCTGTGCCAAGCATTAAAAAAGTAGCTGTAGTGATCATGACCGCCGTAGATAAAGCGGGAATTCCTATAAGAGCACCACTTATACCAGCCCCTATTGTATCGAGGGACAAAGCTGTACCTAACAGCCAAACTTCTTTCCCCCGTATTCCCCCTGAACGGTCGACATCAGCCGATACAGGATCATTCAGCACTTTAGTAGGATTAAGCCATGGTTCCTTCCCTTCCCCTTGTCCCCGCTCCTTTTTGAAGAACTGCCACAGGAAATAAACACCGATGGCAATTAAAGCCAGCGCGCCTATTTTTTCCGCCTCTTCTACAGACACAACATGCGCGAGGATGTGACCGAAGTAAGAGGAAATCAGGAAGATGACTCCAGATACGCAGGCAATCAAAACTACCCCGCTTAAAGCTAAACGGACCTTTTTCAGCCCCAGGACACAGCCAATGCCAAAGCTGTCTATACTTACAGCTGTCACAAACAGAAACATAAACATACTAATCCCCATCTATCCCACACCTTTACGTCTTAAGCTGTGGGATAGTATATGGGGATTTACCCATGAGTGTGTAAAGGCTGGCATTGAGGGCAGATATGAGTCCCTCTTCCACTTACCTTCATTTTAGTTATGGGTGTACCACAATTCACGCAGTTTGTATCCTGCTTCCCATAAACAAGGAGTTTCTGCTGGAACATTCCAATCTCTCCCTGGCTGTTTAAATAGGAACGAATCGTCGTCCCACCTTGTTCAATCGCTTCCAGGATGACACGAATACTTGCGTTCCGTATACGTTCGGCTTCTTCTAAAGTTAATGTATTCGCTATTCTCTCCGGGTGAACCCCCGCCCGGAAAAGAGCTTCATCTACGTAGATATTACCAAGACCAGCTACAATAGATTGGTCCAATAAAACGGCTTTCATATTTCTCTTTGTTTTTTTTAGTTTCTGATGAAAATAGTTTAACGTAAAAGCTTCATCAAAAGGGTCCGGTCCTAACTGGATTAAGGGCTTATTGACCGCCTCTTCTCCTTTAGGGAACGCATGCATGGTTCCAAACTTCCGCACATCGTTGTAACGGAGCTCTGTGCCATCTGTGAAATGGAAGATCACATGCGTGTGTGCCGGCTTTTCTTCGTGTGAGTCATAAACCCCAAACTTACCTTCCATTCTTAGATGGGATACAAGAGCAATATCGTCCAATTGAAAAATCAAAAATTTCCCTTTACGGTTAATATCCCTTATGGTCTGTCCTTGAAGCAGGTGTTGAAATTCTTCTGGATCCCTGGGATGTTTGATGATGTTTTCCCAATAAATCGAAACGCTCTTAATTTCTTTTCCAAGCGCTAACTGATGCAAGGTTTTTCTTACGGTCTCTACTTCAGGTAATTCAGGCATTCCTACATTCTCCTTACTTACTTCGCATCGTACCACGTATCACCATAAGACGAGTCCACCTTAAGGGGGACGTCCAGGCTGACGGTGCTTTCCATAACTGATGCTACCATCTCTTCTAATTGAGTAATTTCTTCTTTTGGAGCTTCAATGATAAGTTCATCATGGACTTGGAGCAGCACTTTTGCTTCCAATCCTTCTGATTGAAGCTTTCCTTCTAAATCAATCATTGCTTTTTTGATGATGTCAGCAGCACTTCCTTGGATAGGTGTATTCATAGCTGTGCGCTCAGCAAACCCACGCTTGTTAAAGTTCCGGCTCGTGATATCCGGAAGGTAGCGCCTGCGATTCATGAATGTTTTTACATATCCAGTTTCCTTGGCTTCCCGAACCGTCTCATCCATGTACGTTTTTACGCCCGGGTAACTCTCAAAGTACTTATCAATGAAGGCCTGTGCATCTTTTCTAGAAATACCGAGACTCTGAGACAGTCCATAATCACTGATACCATAAACAATTCCAAAGTTCACGGCCTTGGCCTGTCTTCTCATTTCTCCAGTGACCTCTTCACTCGGCACTCCAAACACTTCGCTGGCTGTCTGGGTGTGTATATCTTCGTCTTCTCTAAAGGCCTGCATTAACTTTTCATCCTGCGCAATATGAGCAAGGACACGGAGTTCAATTTGAGAGTAATCACTGGCAAACATGACCCAGCCTTCTTGAGAAGGTACAAAAGCCTGTCTTATTTTCCGCCCTTCCTCTAAGCGGATAGGGATATTCTGCAGGTTCGGATCTGTTGAACTCAGACGCCCTGTCTGCGTCAATGCCTGGTTGAAACGTGTGTGTATCTTCCCGGTATCTTCATGAACAACTTTCAAAAGACCCTCTACATACGTAGACTTAAGCTTTCTAAGTTGACGATTTAATAGAATCTTAGGAATAATTTCATGTTTATCCTCTAGTTGTTCCAACACGTCAGCAGAAGTAGAATAACCCGTTTTCGTTTTCTTAATAACAGGAAGCTCAAGCTTCTCAAACAGAATTGGACCCAATTGTTTAGGAGAGTTTAGATTAAACTCTTCGCCGGCCAGTTCATAAATTTCCTGTTCGACTTTATTTAAACGCTCTTCAAGCTCATCACCCATTTTTTCAAGTCGATCGACATCCACCTTCACACCACGGTGTTCCATACGACCTAGAATGACCGCCAGAGGCATTTCCAGATCCTTATAAAGATCATACTGCTCATTTTCTTGAAGCTGTTGTTCCATTTGTTCTTTAATTCTATATAGAATTGTTCCTTTTCTTGCGATATGGTCATGAAATACCTCATCGTCATCAGGACGTTTCATCTTCGCCCCTTTTCCGTATACCTCTTCATCATACTGGACAGCCGTTTCTCCTATACGATGACCAATTGCAGGTATATCGTGGTTGTTCTCAGAAGGATTCAATAAATAAGACGCTAACAGCAAATCAAAAGTGATGCCCTTAATTTCAATGCCATGGCGTAACAGGGCAACAGAGGTCTGTTTTGCGTCAAAAACCCACTTCTCCTTCGATTGATCCTCAGCCCAGTCCCGGAAAGCTGGCGATTCCTTCGCGTCATCCATTGATATGACATATTTCTTCTCTTCGTTAACAATAGCAATTCCTTCAACAGGTGCTGTATGGTAGTTGTCATACAACATTTCTATAACTACGGCTTCTTTACCTGTGAATAGATGAGTTTCTATGTCTTGTACGACTTCTATTTCAATTTCAGGGAGGCCCTGGGATTCACCATCCGCATCTTCCCCACCTTCCTGAACTCTTGAGAGCAGCGATTGAAAACCGAGTTCTTTAAAGAACTTACTTACTTTCTGGGTTTCATACCCCTCGTATCCTATATCAGATACACTAATTTCAATCGGGGCTTCCCGCTCGATTGTAACGAGTTGTTGACTCATAAAAGCTTCTTCTTTATTTGTTTCAAGCTTTTCTTTTAGCTTCTTACCACTAACCTCATCTAATCGGTCATACACAGACTGCAGGGTATCAAACTGTTTTAACAGCTTGACTGCTGTTTTTTCACCAATCCCTGGTACACCCGGAATGTTGTCAGAACTATCCCCCATCAATGCTTTTAAATCGATGATTTGATCTGGACGGACTTCCATTTTTTCTAACAAAAATGAAGGCGTATAGGTGTCTACGTTTGTGATGCCCTTTTTCGTCAAACTAACTGTAATTTGATTATCCACCAATTGCAGAAGATCTTTATCACCAGAAATGACCTTTACATCCAGTCCCTTACCTCCTGCCTGGGTAGCTAATGTACCGATGATATCATCCGCCTCGAAGTTTTTAAGCTGATAATATTTCACACCAAAGGCATCTAAAAGCTCTTTCAGCACAGGGAACTGTTCTGAAAGTTCGGAAGGCGTTTTTTGCCTGCCTCCTTTATACTCCTTGTAGGTCTCATGTCGGAAAGTTGTCTTACCCGCATCAAAAGCCACCAAAAGGTGATCCGGTTTGTCCTCTTCCAGTATTTTAAGCAGCATGGTTGTAAATCCATAAACCGCATTAGTGTAAACACCTTTATCATTATTTAACAGCGGCAAAGCAAAAAATGCGCGGTAGGCAATACTGTTTCCATCAATCAAAACGACTTTTTCAGCCATTTAATCACTCCTCACTATGAAATAGAGCGGTAACTACCTTATGTAACAGCTCATTTCTCCCGTTCTATTCCCGAATTCCCATACGGAGATGGTCTATATTTTTTTCAAAATGAATAGGTTTTTGGTTATTAGTCGAACCCTCTTTATACAATCCCTATAATAAGGAGATTCTGTTGTTCTACAGCCAAAAGAACAATAAACCATCCTGTTGGTCAAAGAGATATACACATCAACAGTGTTTAACCAATATAAAACGCCTTTTTCTTCATTCTACCATGATTATAGAAGAGAAGGAAAAGGCGTGTTTTTTATTATTCGTAATACCCCAGCAATAATTCTGCGTAAGGTGAATCTTTGGGGAGGATAATAGTTGTTTCCCCATCAATAGTCTTTTTATATGACTCCAAGGTGCGGTAGAGCTGATAGAACTCTGGATCTTTAGAGAAAGCCTCATTGTAGATCTGAGCTGCTTCTTGTTCTCCTTCTGCCCGTACTTTTTCTGCATCGGCGCGGGCAGTAGAAAGCATTTCTTGTACCTCTCTATCCACGTTGGCTCTTATCCTGCTTTTTTCAGCCTCTCCTTCAGACAAATAAGTCTGGGCAATTTTTTCACGATCGGTAATCATCTGATTAAAGACAGCCTCTTCATTGGCTTCAGGCAGATCAGATCGTTTAATTCGGACATCATCTACAACGATCCCGTAATTGTCACGCTTTAAATATTCATTTACCCTTGTTGTAATTTCTTCATTAAGCAAGCCTCTTGAACTTTCTTCTTCATTTATGATTTCAGCGAAGTTCATTTTCCCAAGCTCTGCGCGGACAATAGAGAATATAAACTCTCCCATTCTTGCTTCCGCACTCATCATTGTCCGGGCATTGGCAATCATATCTTCAGGATCTGATATACTCCAAACCGCATAATTGTCAATGATCATCCGTTTTTTATCCAGCGTAGTAATTTCTTTTTCGTCTACATCATACACCATCTTCTTCTTGGATAAAGTAGAGACTTCCTGAATAAGAGGCACTTTGAACTTGAGACCCGGTTCTTCATGGATGCGGATTACATCACCGAATTGGCGCACCACTTTGTATTCTCCTTCTTTCACAATAACAATTGAATTCAATCCAATTAAGAGAATTCCAATGAGCACGACAAAGGTTACCCCGGCTTTTATAAACTTCTTAAAGTCCTTTTGCTGCTTTTCGTTTATAGAATTAATTGTCTCGTCGCTCATGATTCTTCACTCTCCTCTTTATCATCTGCCTTAGGAGGTGTTATATTCTGGGTATTTGCCTGATTGAGTGGAAGGTATTTCATTGTATTTCCATCATCATTCATCACGTATACGTTTGCCTGAGGGAGAACTTCTTCCAAAGTTTCTACCACTAAGCGATCCCGGGTAATGGCTTCATTCCCCTCGTATTCATTAAGTAACGCATTGAATCTTGATACCGCACCTGTTGCATCTTGAATACGTTCTACTTTATCTCCCTTGGCCCTTTGAAGGATGGCATCTTTCTCACCTAAAGCTTCCTCTCGTATTTGATTGGCATATTTTTCCGCTTCGTTCATTTTACTTTGCTTTTGCTCTCTTGCATCAGTAACCTTCGTAAAGGCTGCACGAACTTCTTTATTGGGCAGATCAACCTCCTGGAGCCTGACATCGATAATAGAAATTCCAATTTCATAACTGTCAATCAAACTCACGAGTCCTTCTCTTACTTCATTCTCTATTTCTGCTTTTCCTGAAGTCAAGGCTTCATCTATTTCACTGCTTCCTATGACACCTCTTAACGACGATGAAGTGGCGTTGAACAGGACTTGTTTCGGATTTTCAGATGCAAATAGATAAGAAGCGGGTTCTGTAATCTTCCATTGAACAACTAAATCAGCCTGAACAATCATGTCATCTCCAGTAATCATGGTTACCTTGTCCGCATTTTCGCCTTTCTTATCATTGAACCCGAAATCCAGACTGAAAGTTTCCTTGGACATCTTTTCCACTTCCTGTATCGGCCAGGGCATTTTAAAATGGAGGCCGGGCTCTGTAATGCCGTCCTTTGCCTCACCAAAGGTCAGGACGACTGCCTGCTCAGATTCATCTACTGTATACCAAGTTGTCAGTAACACAACAATGAGTAGAATCCCTGTGACAATCAGCCCTGCCAATTTGTAGATTTGTTTAAGACTCATTCGAATTCTCCTTTATATGTATGAATACTATATTTACGGTTTCATTACAAAAAGGTTTCAGAGAATTATGGAAGTCTCTACTATTCTTCATTATATATCTGCTCTTTCAAAGGACCAGCTAGCAAAAACAGACTCCACCCAAGGACTCTTGCCGATAAAGTAGGAGCTTGAGGACCAGACCATATATGTGGAAGAAAAATAATTGAAATAAAAAAAAGCAGAAGCGAGGGATGCTTCTGCCTAAAATAGAAAACACCTTGGATGAAAGGGTTTCAATGACATTCTAACGGTCGAATGTTAACACACATTTAATGAAATATTAATTTTCCGTAAACTTCTTAGGAAGCATTACATGGAAGGTCGTTCCCTCATCAACAACGCTTTCTACATGAATGGTTCCATGATGAGCTTCAACTATATGTTTCACAATGGCTAAACCTAAACCAGTGCCGCCAGAGTTCCTGCTTCTAGCTTTGTCCACCCGGTAGAAACGCTCAAAGATACGAGACACTTCCTCCTCTGGAATGCCTACACCATTATCAGATACAGAAATCGTGACTGTGTCCGCTTCTTCTTTAAATGACAAGGTAACTTCACCATCATCTCCAGTATAGCTGATCGCATTTGTTAATAAATTCATAAATACTTGTTTCAGTCTGCTTGAATCTCCTTGAACAAATGTATCTCCAGAAAGTGAAGTCTTTAGTTTCACACCTTTTTGTTCCGCGTGCTGCTCCACAATCGGCAGTAAGTCTTTTAGTATTCGTTGAACCCCTACGGTTTCTACATTTAATAGAAAATCGTCACGTTCTAACTTGGAAAGTTCAAGCAGATCTTGAATAAGGGATTGCAGTCGATCACTTTCCTTAAGAATGATTTGAAGGAATTGATCCAGCATTTTTTCATCTTTCATGGCCCCATCAAGAAGTGTTTCTGAAAAACCACGAATGGAAGTTATCGGTGTTTTCAATTCATGAGAGACGTTGGCAACAAAGTCTTTCCTCATCTGTTCCAGCTGCTTGAGTTCTGTAATGTCGTGAAAAACTAATACAACACCTTTCCACTTACGCCCTTCACTAAATATTGGTGCGCCCGTTACTTCTAGGTGTTTACGATTGATGTTGACCGGCAGGACAAATGTTTCACTTATCGTTTCTTCAAACATATAAATCTTCTTCACAGTTTCATGAATGGTTGTGTGAGGAATAGCATCATGGTATAAATATCCAATATAATTTTTCTGCTCTCCACCGAACGTCTCAATGAAAGCCCGATTTAACAGCTGAACATAACCTTTTTCATCAATTAAGATTAGACCATTGCCCATGTTATTGATGACGGCCTCCAGCTGGTTCTCCTGCATACCTTTTGAGCTTGTCATTTCCTGAAGGTTACGGGCCAGGATATTAATGGATTGACTGAGCTGGCCGGCTTCACCAAAGTGACCTTCATAAGTTCTTGCTTTATAGTTCCCCTTTGCCAACTCAGTTGCTACAGTAGCTGCCGAGCGGATCGGGCGTACATATTTCGAGAAAACATTAAAGCCCAGAACGAAAATGACAATTAATCCGAGTAAAAGGGTACACCCGATTAATAACCATATGTTTTTTGTAATATTCGATAAGCTTTTGACAGGCGATAGTAAGATCAGTGTCCCCTCATTGCCGTCCACCTGGCTTTGAACAGGATAATAAAAGATATCATCCAAAAGCTGCCCTTGATTAATGGCTGCATCATTCTCTTTAACCTGCGTAATGACCAGCTGCTTTTCCTCATTACTGATTACAGGTACTGCTTCTACCGTATCAACAATTTTATCTCCGCTCTCCGAAATAAAAATCATACCTGTATTTAATTGCTCACTAAAGCTGTACAAATTATCTTCGCTGATATCCTTGTCGTCTGTGAATTTTTCAAGGTAAGTTACAAAATACTGGCTCTCAAGCTCAATCCGCTCCTCGAAGATATTAATAAAATATCCTCTAGTAAGCTGAGCCAGGATAATGCCTAAGCCTAACATGACGATGACAACAAGGATCGTATATGTCATGAGAGGTCTTGTCCTGGAAGACATTTATTTTGGATCCTCCATTTTATACCCAAGGCCACGGATGGTCTTAATATAGACAGGTTTTTTCGTGTCGGGTTCTATTTTCTCTCTCAAGTGACTGACATGAACGTCTACAATCCGGGTATCACCAGCAAAATCATAATTCCAAACGGCACTCAGCAGCTGATCTCTTGATAAAACGCGTCCGATATTCTGAGCCAGGTATAAAAGCAGTTCAAACTCCTTAGGAGTAAAAGTTAATGGGTTTTCCTTTATGGATGCTTCATATTGTTCAGGATATATCGTAAGATCAGCAATTTGGATGACCCTTTGTTCAACCTCTACCGGTTCACGAACCATCCTTCTTAAGATCGCTTTAATTCTTGCGACTACCTCTCTCGGACTAAATGGCTTCGTTAAGTAATCATCAGCTCCCAACTCTAAACCGAGAACTTTATCGAACTCGTCGTCTTTGGCTGTCAGCATAAGAATAGGAGTGTTGATCTGCATCTGTCTCAACTTCTTACATACTTCCATACCATCCATCCCTGGAAGCATGAGATCTAATACGATGAGGTCAAAAGTCGTTTCTGTCGCCTTTTCCAGTGCCTCTGTTCCAGAGTAGGCCACTTCAGTTTCAAAGCCGGCCTGATCGATATTGTATTTTAATAAAGTTACAATTGATTCTTCATCATCGACAATTAATATCCTTTGTTGTTCCAATGCCATCACCTCTGCCTGCAAGTTAGTTTCATCATACAATGAAGTTTACACTTTGAATACGGAACTTTATGATTTTTACTTAAATTTAATATTCACCTTACATAAGGTTTCATTCTTAATACCCGGGGTAGGACCGCTGATCCCAATCCATCATAATGAAAGAAAAGGACCTGAGAACAGGTCCTTTAAAATAGATGATCATCAGCCTGAAAACTCAATAAAAATTCTCCAGGGAAGTTGAATTCATTGAATGAGGTTCATAAGGAGGGTTAACCTTCAAGGAACCATAAACCACTTCTTCCCCCTCTTCATTGTAACCATGAATTTGGACATCCACGGTATGCTCTTTTCTATCGATGGCGGTAATCTCTACATGCAGACGCACTTCCGCGTAGTGATAGACAGGCCTTGGATATGAGAGGTCCTGCTTAATAATATGGCTTCCCGGCCCTGGCAGGTGCATAGAAATAATAGAAGAGACCATACCAAAGACCATGACTGATGGAACGATGGGGCGTTTAAATGGAGTTTGAGATGCATAATCATGTTGAATGTAAAGAGGATTGGCGTCATCCGTCAGTCCCAAATACATCAATAGATCCCGGTCTTCGATAGATGAAGAAGTTGTAAAACTCTCCCCTACCTTTAATTCATTAATTTTTTTACCAAGCTTTCTTCTCTTACCCAACATATTCATCACCTCTTGAGAGCGTTTTCTTGAGAAGGTAAAAAAAGGATTCGAGGGCATGCCCCGAATCCCTTCCTCTTTATTTTAATACATGAAGCACATTTTTAACAGAATCAGCGGATTTATCAAGCTCCCGCTTTTCTTCCTCCGTTAATTCAAGTTCGATAACTTCTTCGATTCCATTTCCTCCGAGAATCGTTGGAACACCGAGGTAGATACCATCGTATCCATATTCACCTTCCAAATAAGCAATAGATGGGAGAATACGGCGCTGGTCTTTAAGAATCGCTTCTGCCATTTGTACTAAGGAAGCAGCAGGGGCATAATAGGCACTTCCATTACCCAGAAGGCCTACAATCTCACCGCCGCCTTTTCGAGTACGTTCTACTATAGCATCCAGACGCTCTTTAGAAATCAGCTTTTCTAGTGGAATACCTCCAGCAAAGGAGTATCGAGTCAACGGGACCATATCGTCTCCATGACCACCTAAAACAAAACCAGTAACATCTTTAATCGATACATTCAGCTCTTCAGCTACGAATGTACGGAAACGAGCAGTGTCTAATACACCGGACTGACCGATAACACGGTTCTTAGGAAGACCTGCTTCCTTGAAAACAGAGTAAGTCATTGCATCAACAGGGTTGGTTAATACCACAATAAAACAGTCTGGAGAATTCTTAACGATTTCTTTTGTCACACTCTTCATGATTTTGGAATTTGTGTTTACAAGATCGTCACGACTCATGCCTGGCTTTCGGGCAATACCTGCTGTAATGATAACAAGATCTGAGTCCTTCGTGTCTGCATAATCAGATGTTCCGGTAATTTTAGCATCAAACCCTTGGACAGGACTCGCTTCCAGCATATCCAACGCTTTACCTTTTGTTGGATCTTCCATGTCAGGAATGTCGACTAGAACCACGTCACCCAGCTCTTTTTGTGCAAGCATTAAGGCTGTTGTTGCACCTGTAAAACCAGCACCAATTACTGATATTTTGCTTCTGCGAATAGCCATAGTGATCCCCTCTTTCTAATAGATTAGTCCATGTTCTTAATGAGTTCGTCTCCAAACTCGGAACATTTCACTTCTGTTGCGCCTTCCATCATTCGAGCGAAATCGTACGTGACAACTTTGCTGCCAATCGTCTTATCCATAGATTTCGTGATCAGGTCTGCAGCTTCTCTCCAACCAAGATGTTCAAGCATTAGAACTCCTGAAAGAATAACTGATGAAGGGTTAACTTTATCTTGTCCTGCATATTTAGGCGCTGTACCATGAGTTGCCTCAAAGATCGCATGTCCCGTTTCAAAATTAATGTTAGCTCCAGGAGCAATCCCGATACCGCCAACCTGCGCTGCTAAAGCATCAGAAATATAGTCTCCATTCAAGTTCATAGTCGCTACAACATCAAACTCTTTAGGACGCGTCAAAATCTGTTGCAGGAAGATATCAGCAATTGCATCTTTTACGATGATTTTCCCATCTGCTTCTGCAGCATCCTGTGCTTTGTTTGCTGCTTCTTTCCCTTCTTTTTCAACAATGCGGTCATATTCTGCCCATGTAAATACTTTATCCGCATATTCCTCTTCAGCCACTTCATAACCCCATGCTTTAAAGGAACCTTCTGTAAATTTCATGATATTTCCTTTGTGGACAAGAGTCACGTTTTTACGACCTTCATTCAGCGCATAATCGATTGCAGCACGAACAAGACGCTTTGTTCCCTCTTCGGATACAGGCTTGATTCCGATACCGGAAGTTTCAGGGAATCGAATGTTATGTACACCCATTTCATTTTGTAGGAAATCGATGACTTTCTTCACTTCCGGCGTTCCTTTCTGCCACTCAATTCCTGCGTAAATGTCTTCCGTATTCTCACGGAAGATGGCCATATCCGTATCCTCAGGACGTTTGACAGGAGATGGTACACCTTCAAAATAACGAACCGGACGCAGGCATGTAAACAAGTCCAATTCCTGACGCAGGGCTACATTTAAAGAACGGATACCGCCGCCGATAGGTGTTGTCAAAGGTCCTTTAATAGCAATTTTATAATCGCGGATTGTATCAAGAGTTGCTTCAGGAAGCCACTCCCCAGTTTGATCGTAAGCTTTTTGTCCAGCCAGAACCTCTTTCCATTCAACGGACTTTTGGCCATTGTATGCTTTATCGACCGCTGCCTCGATTACACGACTTGCTGCTGCCCAGATGTCAGGGCCGATTCCGTCACCCTCGATGAAAGGAATAACTGGTTTTTCTGGTACATTTAGTGTTCCGTTTTTTTCTACTGTGATTTTTTCTGCTTGTGTCAAAATAAACCCTCCTAATATTTTCATGAATAATGGATGGATCACCCTATTCTATCATACGTTATAATAGGGTGAATAAAAAGGAGCTGTGCCGATATGCCGGGCTCCCTTATCTTTGTTCGATCGGTGTGTATGCCTGGCCTTTTGGACCAACGTACTCTGCACGTGGACGGATCAAACGATTATTGGAGTACTGTTCAAGAATATGAGCTAACCAGCCAGACACCCGGCTGACTGCAAAAATTGGAGTGAAAATATCGTGATCGATTCCAAGACTGTGATAGACAGAAGCGGAATAAAAATCAACGTTTGCAGGAAGACCTTTATTCTCTTTAATATACTCTTCTATTTTAATAGACATTTCATAATACTTAGAATGACCAGTTAGTTCAGTCAGTTCACGGGACATTTCCTTAAGGTGTTTCGCTCGTGGATCGCCTGAACGATAAACACGGTGACCCATCCCCATTATTTTCTCTTTATTTTCAAGTTTTTTCTCAATAGCAGGAATAGCATTATCAACACTGCCAATTTCCGTAAGCATTTTCATTACGCGCTCATTCGCACCACCGTGAAGAGGTCCTTTAAGAGCTCCAATGGCAGCAGTCACTCCTGAATAGACATCAGAGAGAGTAGCAACACATACACGCGCTGTAAATGTAGAAGCATTCAATTCATGGTCAGCGTGAAGAACAAGCGCTTTATTAAAGGCTTCTACTTCTAAATCTTCAGGGTCTTTTCCATTCAGCATATATAGGAAGTTTCCTGCAAAGCTTAATTCTTTCTTAGGTGAGACCGGCTCTTCTCCTTTACGGATGCGAGCAAAAGCAGTAACGACAGTAGGAATCTTCGCCTGTAAACGTAAAGCTTTCCGCTTGTTCGCCTCTTCTTCCATAACGTCGGACTCAGAATCATACAGTCCCAGCATAGAAACCGCTGTGCGCAAAGCTGCCATAGGATGAACCGTAGATAAATCATAAGATTTCAGATGATCAACGATTTCCTTAGGTATATCCATATTCGCAATAAGTTCGGTTTTAAACTCATTCAATTCGTTTAAGTTAGGTAATTTTTGATTCCAAAGAAGATAAACAACTTCTTCAAAGCTTGAGTTATTTGCCAGATCATCGATGTCGTAACCGACATATGTTAATTTGTCGTCAATAATAGAACTAATCGATGAGTCTGTTGCTGTAATTCCTTCAAGACCTTTAGTTGATGATGACATACAATCTCTCCTTTTAAAAAATTCCAATCTTCCTTGTCTTATGACAAGAAAACGCTTTACTTTTCGCTTGTTATACTTTTAGGAAAACAACCCCACACACAATTATAAAGTATTCTGAAGAGAATGTGAATTGAAAACGTTTAATTTTGCTGAATTTTATCGAATATCCTTCAAGCGCAGAGGGTTTGCGGATTGGGGAAAATGCTGGTTGAATCACGTTTACAGAGGAGCATTCGCTATGGACAACCGTTATGTATACTTTCGGATGGCTTTGGTTTTTTTGCTCATAGCTGGGGGCGGGTATGCAGTATTTTGGTCGTGGACCATTCTTTATCCTTTTGTTATCGCCTTTATTTTATCGGCATTTTTACAGCCGTTTATTTTATTATTACATCAGCAGTTAAAGATTCCCAGGTTTGCTGCCACACTTCTTATCCTGCTCTTTTTTATAACCTTAACGGCTGCTATGCTGACCCTTTTTGTTGCTGAGCTTATCAAAGGAATTCAATTCCTTTCAGCAGGAATACCAGGGCAGTTTGCTCAATTATCAACACACCTCATTAATCAAACCATGCATTTAATAAACCCCATAATTGCAGCTATTGAAAAGATCACTTATAAACTAAACATAAATCAAGAGCAGTCCATTGAAGTTTATACAGAGATGCTTAAAGAAAAAATCACCCGTTCTGGGATGGAGTTTCTTAACTTGTTATTTGATGGAATAACTTTCTTTTTAGCTGCTGTACCCACCTCAATTACCAATATTTTAATCATATTCCTTGCTACTTTTTTCATATGTAAAGACTGGCCATTCATTATAAGCTGGACATTCCGCCTGATCCCTAAAGGATTTTCAGACAGGCTTACAACCATCCGTTTTGAACTAAAACATACTCTCAAAGGGCTTATTAAAGCGCAATGCACCCTTGTTATGATCAGCACAGCAATTATCGCTGCCGGGCTTTACTTCATACAGGCTCCTTACATTTTGACCATAACATTCCTCATAGCGATTGTTGATTTCATCCCTTACATAGGTACAGGCGCTATCTTTCTGCCCTGGATTATTTATCAATTTTTCAGCGGGGAGTTTAACATGACGATAAGCCTGACTATCTTGTATATGATTGTAATAATAACAAGACAGATTCTTGAACCAAAATTACTGGCAGATCACTTTGGTGTCCCCCCCATTCTGTTATTACTAACTCTTTTTGTCGGATATCAATTATTTGGAGGTTATGGGATTATATTAAGCCCCCTCGTCTTAATGTTTATTCAAACATTGCACAAAACGGGGGTACTGTCTGAAATCACTGCTTTTATAAAAGGAAATTAACACTCCCCTCTCTCAGGGGAGTGTTTACTATTTTTTATAAATGGTAACGGTGCCTTTTTTCATAGCTTTTTGAATGCCCCGCTCAAGTAAACGTTTCACAGGCGCTCTTGTAGCAGGAAGGAGTAGGATAAAGCCTATAGCATCAGTAATAAACCCCGGCGTCAATAAGACGGCTCCACCGACAAGGATACAAGCCCCATCTAAAAGTGCAGTCTGAGGCATCTGCCCTTGCTGCACAGACCGCTGGACATTGTTAATGGTTTCCAATCCTTGCTGCTTCGCAAGCCAGGCTCCCAACACACCGGTAGATATAATCAATAAGATCACCCACCAGGGACCGAACCAATTACCCGCCCAAATGAGGAGACCGATCTCCAATGCAGGAACGATTAGAATGAAAAGCAATAACCATCGAAACATAGCATCTTCCCTTCTTTCCATTTCTTTTATTATACCTCTATCATGGAACAAGATAAAAAGAAAAGGCAGCGAAGCTTCTTTTGCTTCCTGCCTTTTCTGTTCTGTGTGTTTTAAAGTACACTTGCGTGTCCTTCATAAATGTCGCCGCGGGAACTATCAATTGTAATATCTGCTCCATCTTCAATCAAGTTAAGAGCATCATTAACTCCTACGATGACAGGAATTCCAAGACTAAGGCCGACTACAGCAGCATGAGACGTCAGGCCGCCTTCTAATGTTACAATGCCGGCAGCTTTTTCAATCGCTGGCATCATATCACGATCCGTGCCGTGTGTAACAATAATATCTCCGTCTTCAACGCGGTCAATAGCGTCCTGTGCATTTTTTGCAACAATTGCTCGTCCATATGCACTCTTCTGACCTACACCCTGTCCCTTCACAAGAACATCACCAATAACATGAACCTTCATAAGGTTGGTTGTGCCACTTTCACCAACTGGAACTCCACCAGTGATAATGACACGATCCCCGCGGGTAGCAAGGCCTGAAGCAAGACTGCGTTCAACTGCTACATCAAGCATATCATCTGTAGAATAGGCACGTGGCCCCATCACTGCATAAACACCCCATACAAGAGACAATTTGCGGTTAACCTCTTCATCGGAAGTAATCGCAACAATTGGTGCTTTCGGGCGGTATTTAGAAATCATTCGAGCGGTATGGCCACTTTCTGTTGGTGTAACAATCGCAGATGCATGCAGGTTAATTGCTGTGTGCGTTACAGATTGACTAATTGCATCTGTAATAGTCATATCGCTATGTTTCGAGCGCTCTTGTAACAGGGAAATATGATTAAGTCCTGTTTCTGTCTTGCTGGCAATATTGTGCATCGTTTGAACAGCTTCTACAGGGTAATCCCCAGCCGCTGTTTCACCAGAAAGCATAATTGCATCTGTGCCATCGAAGATAGCATTAGCAACGTCAGAAGCTTCTGCGCGTGTTGGACGTGGGTTGCGCTGCATAGAGTCCAACATTTGTGTTGCAGTAATGACAGGCTTCCCAGCTTCGTTACACTTGCGGATCAACTGCTTTTGAACAAGTGGTACATCTTCTGCCGGAATTTCAACACCAAGGTCGCCACGAGCAACCATCAAGCCATCACTAACTTCAAGAATTTCGTCGATATTATCGACACCTTCTTGGTTTTCGATCTTAGGAATGATTTGAATATGAGTAGCCTTGTGTTTTTCCAGAAGCTCTTTAATTTCAAGAACATCAGAAGCACGGCGTACGAAAGAAGCTGCAATGAAATCAACGCCTTGTTCAATTCCAAATTCAATATCTTTGGCATCCTTATCAGTGATTCCAGGAAGATTCACACTTACGTTTGGAACATTTACACCTTTTTTATTTTTAAGAGGTCCATTGTTCAGTACCGTCGTCTTAATTTCGTTATTTTCTTTATCAATTTCCTCTACTTGAAGTTCAACCAGACCATCATCAAGAAGAATCTTTGAGCCAGGGTGAACATCATTGATCAAACCAGGGTATGTGACAGAAAAACGTTCTGCATCCCCTTCAATATCTTCCATGGATACATAGGCTGTAGAACCTTTTTCCAGATAAACTTCGCCTTCTTTTAGTGTACCCGTACGGATTTCAGGCCCTTTCGTATCTAGAAGAATAGCTACCGTTTTGCCTGTTGATTTTGAAGCCTCACGAATGCTGGTAATTCGTGCGCCATGCTCGTCAAAATCTCCGTGGGAGAAGTTTAAACGTGCCACGTTCATACCGGATTCAATCAGCTGTGTCAGCTTTTCTACAGACTCAGACGCAGGTCCAATCGTACATACAATTTTGGTTTTTCTAAACATAATTTATTTCCTCCTCAAATGCCTCTTAACATTTATATAGATAATTCTTTGGAAAGACGATACATATCAAAGTCAATGGTGTGCTTGGAGTTTAGGATTTCCACAATATCATGGTCCACAAGCTTATTCTGCTGTATTCCGACCATACGTCCTGATTTACCATCTAACAATAAATCAACTGCATAGGCACCTAAACGGCTCGCCAACACACGGTCTGAGGCACTAGGTGAACCTCCCCGCTGTGTGTGACCAAGCACCGTAACGCGGGATTCAAGACCAGCCGCTTCGTCAATTCTCTTTCCAAGATCCACCCCGCTGCAAACTCCCTCTGCAACAATGATAATGCTGTGTTTTTTACCGCGATCATGGCCTCTTTTCAGCCGGTCAATAATATCTTCGAACTCATCTTCGGCTTCAGGAATGATGATACTTTCTGCCCCATCTGCAAGACCTGCCCAAAGAGCCAGGTCACCAGCATCCCGTCCCATAACTTCAATGATAAACGTACGTTCATGAGAAGTGGCTGTATCACGAATCTTATCAATAGCATCAATGATGGTATTCAAAGCTGTATCGAACCCAATTGTGAAATCAGTTCCAGGGATATCATTATCAATGGTACCAGGTACACCTATGCATGGGTATCCATGTTCAGTGATTTTCTTTGCACCCATAAAGGTACCATCGCCACCGATGGCGATCAAGCCGTCGATGCCATGTTTTTTCATTTGCTCGATCCCCTTCAACTGACCTTCTTCTGTCTTGAACTCTTCACATCTGGCTGAATAAAGTTTTGTACCCCCGCGCTGGATGATATCTCCGACAGAACCAAGCTCCATCTTCTCAATATCTCCATCGATCAGCCCTTGATATCCATACTTAATGCCGTAGACTTCTAGTCCATGGTAGATCGCTTTCCGAACAACTGAACGTATCGCTGCGTTCATACCAGGAGCGTCCCCACCACTCGTAAGTACTCCAATTTTCTTCATTCTCATCACCTCAAAAAGTTTTCTTTAATGTTGTCCCCAATCAATAATGAATTAAAACCTCCGTCCATTTTAGAAGTATAGACTAATCTTTAGTCTATACAATTAACAGGAACTTCACCATTCAATTCATATATGTTAGCGTTACCAAGCCGCTAAGATGCGAAAAGCCGCACCTTATGTGCGACCTTTCTATTACGGACCTATAATTTTCAACCCTATCATTATAAATCAAGATACGTGTAATCGCCAATGTTTTTATATTTTTTAAAACGATTCTCTAAAAGAATGCCCTCATCCAAGGTGGACAAGTCGTTTAAAGATTCGGTAATCACGCTCTCGATTTCTTTCGCCTGGGTTAGGATATCGCGATGTGCCCCCCCGCGAACTTCAGGGATAACGCCATCAATTACATTCAGCTTTTTCAAATCGTAAGAAGTGATCTTCATAGATTCTGCAGCTTCTTGAGCAAGTCCGGCATCCTTCCATAATATAGAAGATGCACCCTCAGGAGAAATAACGGAATAAGTGGAATTCTCAAGCATAAAGATGCGGTCCCCGATTCCAAGACCCAGGGCACCTCCACTTCCTCCTTCACCGATAACGATACAGATAATAGGAACTGTAAGACCGGCCATTTCCATTAAGTTCCGTGCAATAGCTTCACTCTGCCCTCGTTCTTCAGCTGCTTTTCCAGGATACGCGCCTTTAGTATCAATAAACGTAATGATCGGTCTTTGGAATTTTTCTGCCTGTTTCATTAGTCGTAAAGCTTTTCGGTAACCCTCAGGATGAGGCATTCCAAAGTTTCTACGGATGTTTTCTTTTGTATCCTTCCCGCGCTGATGTCCAATGACCGTTACGGGCTTATTGTTAAATTTGGCAATCCCAGATACGATAGCTGCGTCATCACCGAAGTTCCGATCTCCGTGAAGTTCCAAAAAGTCCGTAAACAAATGATGAATATAATCAAGGGTTGTCGGTCTTTCTGGATGTCGAGCCATTTGAACCCGGTCCCAAGGTGCCATCCTGTCATAGACGTCTGTTTCTAATTTTTCCAGTCGTTTTTCCAGTGTAATGATTTCATCACTAAGATCCATTTCACTGTTTTCTGTTAACGTTCTTAAGTCTGATATTTTTTCTCTTAATTCGATGACCGGCTTCTCGAATTCTAATACATGCTTCACAGACTGTCACCTCCAGTAGAATGAAGATCGAGAACTGTAGACAAAGTTTTCTTCATTTCATGACGATGAACGACCCGGTCCAATTGACCATGCTCCAACAGAAACTCTGCGGTTTGAAAATCATCGGGAAGTTTTTCACGAATTGTCTGTTCTATAATTCTCCGTCCGGCAAATCCAATTAAAGCCCCTGGTTCAGCAAAATTATAATCCCCCAATGAAGCGAAACTTGCGGAGACACCACCAGTCGTGGGATGTGTCATTACAGATATGAATAACCCCTTATCTGCATGGAGACGCTGCAGAGCAACAGAAGTTTTCCCCATCTGCATCAAGCTGAGGACACCTTCCTGCATTCTTGCTCCACCAGAAGCTGTGAATATAATAAATGGAATATGTGCTTTTCTCGCATTCTCAATCGCGTTGGTAATTTTCTCTCCAACCACTGACCCCATGCTTCCCATTCGGAAACGGGAGTCCATAACGGCTACAGCCGTTTCCATTCCATTCATTTTGGCTTTTCCTGTTACAACAGCTTCATTTAAATCAGATTTCAGCCGATCTTTTTCTAATTTTTCTTCATAATCAGGAAAATGAAGAGGGTTATTGGAAATCATATGTTTGTCCCACTCCGTAAAGGAGTCCTCATCAAATAAGTGTTGAATTCGCTCATATGCACTCAATCGGTGATGGTGATCACAATGAGGGCAGACATTCATATTTCGATTTAGTTCTTTTCTATAAAAGATTTTCTGGCAGTTTGGACATTTCTGCATCAAACCTTCTGGTACATCCTGTTTTGCTTCTTGACTAGGTATGGATGCGTACCTTTTCTTCTTGCTGAAAAAGTCTCTAAGCAAGGTGATTCCTCCTTTGGGACAAAGCTTCCTTTCTTACAATATACAAAAAAGTCTTTGCGTAATATCACTGAATCTGTCGTTAACCTTTCGACAAGGTTTGCTCAGCGATAAAGTTGTAGGATACCTATAGTATTCCCTTTTTTTAATGCCTCGAACATTTCCCTGTACCATTCTTTATGATGTTGGACATCATGAACAGTGTTTGTAAAACCGGAAATGAACTGCCACATTGAACGCAGCAGGTGTTGGTCGCAAATAGTGAAGAGGTACTCGAATACTGCACAATGAAGATTTTTTTCTTCAGATGCCTCCAGAATCTCATTCAATTGATGAAAATGATGATCAGAGAGCTTATCCTGCACAAGGGTTAATACCTCTTTCTCAATCATATGCATAGCCGTCAGCAACTCGCTTTTTGTTCTTGATTCATTTAAAAGAAAGTTAGACAGCAGTTCGACCATATGGTACGGACGATAGGCTCGCATGTAAGTGCCTTCTCCGCGTCTGGTTTCAATAAGCCCCAGGAGTTCCATAGCCCGGAACGCTTCTCGAATCGAAGAACGGCCTACATGGAGTTGTTCGCTTAACTCACGCTCGGATGGCAGCTTGTCACCAGGCTTCAATTGGTTTTCTTCAATATATGACTTCAATTGATAGAGTACACCCTCATAAACCTTTCCCTGCTGTTCTTGAGTCACGTTAAACAAACACCTCTCTCCTGAATAACCATAGGTCCTATGTATAGAGGGAAAAGTGAACCACTTCTCTCCTCTCCCTTATCCCTTATCCTTCATCTATTAAAGTTAATTGTCTTGTTTTTTCAGCCACCTCTTCAGGATCCAAGTGATGTCGGGCGACTCCTGACTCCATAGCTGCTTTCGCCACACTAGCGGCGACCGCAGGAGCTACACGCGGATCGAAAGGTGCAGGAATGACATAGTCTTCACTAAGTTCGTCTTCACTGACTAAGGAAGCAATAGCTTCTGCTGCAGCAATTTTCATTTTTTCGTTAATGCGGGTGGCTCTCACATCAAGAGCACCTCTGAAAATCCCAGGGAATGCTAACACATTATTCACCTGATTGGGAAAGTCCGAACGTCCAGTCCCAATCACCCGAGCTCCGGCTTCTTTCGCATCCTCAGGCATAATTTCCGGCTCAGGGTTTGCCATTGCGAAGATAACGGAGTCATCATTCATTCTGGAAACCATGTCTTTAGATAGCAGCCCTCCAACAGAAACCCCAATAAAGACATCTGCGCCTTCCATGACTTCCTCGAGTTTTCCTTCAGTCCGTTCTTTGTTTGTGATTTTAGCAACTTCGTCCTTCACTTCATTCATGCCGTAATTACGGCCTTCGAAGATTGCTCCTTTTGAATCACACATAATAATATCACGTACACCAAAATGATAAAGTAATTTAATAATGGCAATTCCTGCAGCACCGGCTCCATTTGCTACTACTTTAATTTCCGACCACGATTTGCCTGTCAGCTTTAAAGCGTTCATCAAACCAGCTACCGTTACAATGGCTGTCCCATGCTGGTCATCATGAAAGATAGGAATATTGGTTTCTTTTTTCAAACGGTCCTCAATGATAAAGCAGTTTGGTGCAGCGATATCTTCTAAGTTGACGCCTCCAAACGTCGGTTCCATCAGCTTCACTGTTTGAACAATTTGATCGACATCACTTGTGTTCAAGCAGATTGGAAATGCATCCACGCCTGCGAAACTTTTAAATAAAGCTGCTTTTCCCTCCATAACTGGTAATGCAGCCTCAGGTCCGATGTTACCTAGACCGAGTACAGCGGAACCATCACTCACAACCGCTACCATGTTTCCCTTCATTGTATAATCATATACGGTTTCTTTATGATCATATATTTCTTTACAGGGCTCTGCTACGCCAGGGGAATAAGCCAGGCTCAAATCTTTTGCATTTCGAACAGGAACCTTGGAGTGGGTTTCCAATTTCCCTTTATTAACACGGTGGATATGAAGTGCTTCATCTCGCAAATTAGACACGACGACACGCTCCTTTGAACATTTAATTTTACCGACCCAGGTGGTCAGACCACCATTAACTCCTTAATTATAACAGATGAAGATAGAGTGTAAAGAATTTCAAAAGCATGGACTTAGTGTTTTAATTTTCCGTCTTTTTTCTTTGAGCCCTTAAGGCAACAGCTTCCCTGCCAAAGAATTGGTTTAACAGGTTTAAACATCCTCTTGTTGGTTCAATGGAATAGTCAACATCTAATCGGTAGGTTTTTCTGTCTTCTGATCGAAAAATGTATACCGGGGTATTCCCTGGGAAATATTCAGCCACCTCTTTCAACTGATCAATAGCAGCGTACTCCGTTCGTTCGGATACTTTAATGAAGAGCCGCTGATCAGCTTCACTTTCTTCAGCATCCACCTCAAAAGGGCGGACACTATCCATAATTAACTGCTTTCGATCATTTCTTTGATCAATTTTCCCTTCTGCTAACACGAGCATCTGCTCTGATATCCATGTCCTTACCTGACGGTAAGACTCAGGGAACAATACTGCTTCAATCTCTCCGGTTTCGTCACTTATTGACACAAAAGCCATCGCATCCCCTCTTTTGGTTCGGATTTCACGAATGTTATCAATCACAGCCGCTACTTCTATTTTCTTCTTCAACTGAATGCTATAAGCCTGCTTTACAGCTACGATCCCTTTTTTCCGGAGATCAAGACGGTGATGTTCTAGAGGGTGCTCCGACATATAAGTCCCCAGCACTTCTTTTTCCATTGACAATCTTTTCAGCGGGGGAAACGGATCTACTTCTATCATATCCATTACCACTTCACTGCCAAAAAAGCCTGGCTGGTCCTGAAATTCCTTAAACAACTCCCCTTGTTCCAATGCTTGATCGATATTAGCTAATGCACTTGCCCGATTAGGGTGAAGCTGGTCAAAGGCTCCTGCGATAATTAAGGATTCTATCACACTTCGCGAAACAGCCTTTCCACCAACACGAAGACAAAAATCATTTAGGTTTTGAAAAGGCCCGTTTTCTCTTCCACGAATGATTTCCTGAGCAGCCTGATACCCGACTCCTTTAATCATTACCAGCCCCATAAGGATTCCACCACCGTCTCCCCGAGTAAAAATATGACTATTGTTAATAGAAGGAGACTTTACTATGACATCCATTTCCCGAGCTTCTCTTATATACATGGTCAACTTGTCGCGGTCACCCAGATGGACATTCATCAATTCAGCTAAGAAATATGAGGGATAATGGGCTTTCATATACGCAAGCTGGTAAGAAATCATACTATAGGCAACCGCATGGCTTCGATTAAACCCATAATTCGAGAATTTTACGATCCAATCAAACAATTGTTGGGAGACCCCCGGCTTATAACCCTTGCGTTTAGAACCATCAAGAAACTTTTCCCTCTCTTTTTCTAAAGCAGTAGATTGTTTCTTACTTACCGCTCTACGAAGCAGGTCTGCTTCACCTAATGTGTAACCGGCAACTAATTGGGCCACCTGCATAATTTGTTCTTGATAGACAAGCACACCAAAAGTGGGTTGTAATATAGGTTTTAAATCTGGGTGAGGGTAGGAAACCTCTGCACGTTCGTGTTTACGATCAATATAAGTTTTAATATAATCCATGGGACCGGGACGATATAGAGCATTCACAGCTACAACATCCTCAAAATGAGAAGGTTTCAACCTGGTTAACACACTTTTCATTCCCTGGGATTCTAACTGAAACACTCCATTCGTCCGCCCTTCTGAAAGCAGAGCGAATGTTTGTTCATCTTTTAAAGGTATCGAATGAAGAGAGAATTCTGAGTTTCGATACCGTTTAATCCTTTTCTCCATCTTCTCCATAAAAGTCAAGTTTCTAAGTCCTAAAAAATCAATTTTCAGAAGCCCGATTTTTTCTAAGTCCCCCATGGCAAGCTGGGTAAGAAAGACTTCCCCCTGGCCATCCATGAGAGGTGTATAGTGAACCAGAGGTTTCTCACTTAACACGACTCCAGCCGCATGTGTAGAAACATGTCTGGGAAGCCCTTCAAGCTTAGCTGCCACTTTGAAGAGAAACTTTAAAGACTCCGAATTACGAATATAATCCTTTAATTCCTCTGACTGCTTCACATGGTCTACGAGAGATGCAGAAGAGTTTTTGGGAATTTGGTGAAGGATAAAGGAAGCATCACGATCATCAATCCCCAATACTTTAAACAGCTCTCTTAAAACACTTTTAGCCGCGAAGGTACCGAACGTACAAATCTGAGCTACATGTTTTCTTCCGTATTTCTCAGCCACGTATTCAATGACTTCATCTCTTCGCTGATCAGGAAAATCAATATCAATATCAGGCATGCTGACACGTTCCGGGTTTAAAAACCGTTCAAATAAAAGGTTGTATTCAATAGGGTCAACCTGAGTAATATTGAGTAAATAGGCTACAATCGAGCCTGCCGCTGATCCTCGACCAGGACCGGCATAAATCCCCCGCCCTCTGGCGTAATCAATAAAGTCCCATACAATTAAAAAATAGTCGCTGAACTCCATGGACTGAATAACATTCAACTCATGTTCCAACCTCTTTTTTGCGTGCTCCAGATTGTCTTTATATTTTTCAACAAGAGAATTCTCGCATAATTCTCTGAGGTAAGTGCCCGCTTTCACACCACCCGGGGTTGGGTAAGAGGGAAGCAGCTGGTTATCTAACTCCAATTCAACTTGGCACCGTTGTGCAATTCCCTCAGAAGCCGTGAGTACTTCAGGCCACCAATCATTAAAGAACTCTTCCATTTCCACTGTTGTTTTCAAATAATAGGTGGACTGTGAAGCCTCTGCCCTGTATCGCGTCCCTTCTGCAATAGCTCTCAGGCATTGATAGGCAGGTGCATCCTCTTTGTTTAAATACCGTACATCACCAACAGCTACCACATGAGCTCCTACAGACTCAGACCATTCCTTCAATGGTTTATGTAACTGCCGTTCTGAATGCAGATCCAAGTCTTGTATACTTAAATAAAAATCTTCCTTAGAAAAAACATCTGTCCAACGTTTCCAATCTCCTTCAACTTTCGAAAACATCCCCTGAGCGATTGGGTCGGCCCAAGGAGACTCTGAGGTCAACAGGACAACGATTAGTCCATGGCTTAACTCCTTTAACTGCTCAAGGTTCAAGGGCTCGACCTTTGTCTTCTTCCACGTACTTATTTTTAATAAGTTCTGATATCCTTGAGAGTCTTTGGCGTATAAAAGTACAGGAAAAGATAAAGACCGATCCTCAACTGTTGTTTTAAGTCCTATAATTGGATGAATTCCATGGGAGATGCATGCTTGATAAAACGAAACTGCACTGCTCATTGTATCCTCATCCGTTAATGCCAGGGATTCAAACCCTGAATGTTTAGCTCCCTCAACCAATTGATTTACTTTGATTGTGCTGTTCATAAGACTGTAGCCGCTTCGGACTTGCAAGTGAGTGAAAGTCATATTCGTACACCTTCTTTCATGTGTAAATTATAGCTAGTCTTCTCTCAGGATGAAAGCCTTCTGCATAAAAGCGTACCCAAAAGAATAATGGTTATGGTAGAAGACTATTTTAGTCAGCGAAAAGAGGGACAAGATGGAAGATCGCTTAGTCATATCCATGATTCAATGCTTCTTTATCGCTTTCGGTGTCATAGTTGGTGGAACTATTATTGGAAGTATCGGCAGCTTCCTGACTGGGGAAGCTCCTTTAACTTCCATGTTTCGAATTGCAAAGAGTCTGAGGATCTGGGCCATTGTCGCAGCAATTGGCGGCACCTTTGATGCAATTAGTAATTTTGAAAAAGGGATTTTAGATGGGTCAACTTTTGATGTATTTAAACAAATTGTCATTATCGTTTCCGCAATGGGAGGAGTGAAAACCGCTCTTCTTTTATTTGAATGGTTATTAGGGGATGAGGTGACTTAATGCATTTCCCTGCCTATCATAAAAATAAGGAATGGAGGAGACTCTTTGCAGGAGTTGTATTGGGGACAATTCTTGGCTATGCCTTTTTCATCTATATCCATGGAGAATTACAACAAAAGTATACAGAGGAACATATTGAAATGACAGCTAAGGTAAATGAATTAGAAGCAAAATATGAGGGTCTGCTTAATAACCAGAAACAAGGGTCAAACGAAAGTTCATTAAAAGTAAAAGAAATAGCAGTCTCATACACGAATGCAAAAAAGTTAGAGGTTGATCTGCTTACTCAACACCAGCTGACCACTCTGGTCAAAAATCAATTAACTTCTATAACGGGCAAGGACTTACAGACGATAGCTGAACAAGTGGACTTAATCATTTCAACCATTGAAAATAAGAACTATGTTGTGGACGACTTCACCTATGAGCTTAAGATTACGCGACTGATTGTATCAGAAATAGTGACACTTCATTTAGAAATTAAGTACGTACCCTGAGGAAGAGAAAAGCAGGCATCCTCATGCCTGCTCCTTGTTTTCTTTATATTGGATACATACCTCTTTAAGCTCTTGTGCAATTTGATCCGTTTCACTCCAGGAAGAAGCGGAAGCCCCGGAAGCCATTGGATGACCACCCCCATTATGATTGGCAGCTACCCCATTGATGACAGGTCCTTTAGAGCGCAGCCTTACGCGGATGGTTTCTTCTTCTTCCACAAAAAAGGCCCATGTCAGAATACCTTCAATATCACCAAGAAGGCCGACCAGCTGGCTTGTTTCTGAAGGGGTGACATTAAACTGTTTTAAAGTTTCTTTATCTAGTTTCACTGTAGAATAGCCGGCTTCATGAACTGTGAAATTCTGCAGGACATACCCTTTCAATTTTGCAACATGGACAGGGGTTTTATACATTTCATTAAACAAAGAAGAACGGTCAAATTTATAATTCACTAATTGAGCTGCATAGGAAAGCGTGCGCTCTGTAGTACTCGGGAATAAAAACCGGCCCGTATCCCCAACGATCCCAGCATAAAGGAGGCGGGCTGCATCTTCTTTTATTACCAGTCCTTCAGAAGAAAACTCTTCATAAAGCTGGTAAATCATTTCAGACGTGGAGCTGGCTGATGTATCGACCCATTGAATATCCCCATAAGTATCCACTTCGGGATGGTGGTCGATCTTAATCAACAGATCACCATTATTATAGCGCTGATCATCGATTCTTGCCTGATTGGCTGTGTCACAAATAATGACCAGGGCCCCTCTATAGGCTTCATCAGGTACTTCATCCATGGTAGCTAAAAAGTTTAATGAATCCTCCCCTTCTCCTGTTAGAAAGACTTGTTTTCCAGGAAAACTTGCTTGAATCATTCTCGCAAGACCAACCTGTGAACCATAAGCGTCCGGGTCAGGACGTACGTGCCGGTGAATAATGATTTTCGTATAATTCTTTATCGCTTCAACGATGGATTGCTTACTCATAATTAAAATCCTCCTCATATTTCTTGCCACTAAACCACAGAATTCGTTGTACAGGTAGCCTTTTCCTTTGAAACAAGCTACAATAAAAGAGAAAAAATTACATTCAGGAGTCGATCTATCGTGATTATATTCCCCATTTTAATTTTGGTTTCCTTAGTTCTGTACATCTATTATAAGGTAATGGTAGTAAGGGCAGACGACCCGCTTACTCAAGAATACCTCAATAGCAAATCTAAAATATTTCTGGGCAGCTTCGTGTTTTTCTTCGCAATTAATCAATATGTATTCTATCAGACCCAGCTTTCTTTATTTATCGGCATCGTGTTTTTAGTCCTTGGCATTTTCCAGGTGAGATTAGGATGGAAAGCAAGCAGACATTACCAGGCAGAGTATAGAAAGCATGAAACAAGGACACAGACATAAAAAGATTGACGAAAAGTCGCTGGTATTTACAGCGACTTTTTTAACGATCAATCAGCTGTGCCATTAATAATGCTTTCCCGACAATAGATTTCCCATGATGAACTTCGATATCCACCTTGGCAAACTTTCTTCCTACTTCTAAGATCTGAGGAGTGATTTCAATATCACTCTCAATCTGGACTGGTTTAATGAAATAGACCGAAATATTCTCTACCACCAAGTCTCCCTTTTTGTATTTACGAAGCAATCGGCTTGAAGCTTCCGTAATAAGAGAAATGAACACCCCATAAGACATCGTACCAAGCTGGTTTGTCATTTGAGGTGTTACTTTCGTACACCAACGGTGATTTTCTTCTTCTGTTTCTATCACTTCCATACGGTTGGTTGCTAAGTCATCAATCGTTTCTCCAACCTGCGGCTGCCTTTGAATATGCTGCAGCGCCTTAAGAACATCCTGCCTGGATATAATCCCCTGCAGTTTATGAGAAGGATCCACAACAGGCATCAGTTCAATTCCTTCCCATACCATGACATGCGCAGCATTAGCGAGAGAAGTCTTGGCGTGAACAGTCATAGGATGCCGAGTCATAACTTTGTCTATTCTCAAAGTCTTGTCTTTTCCAATGACGTCCTTCGATGTTACGATACCAACCACCCGGTTTTGCTGATCAACGACCGGATAGCGGCTGTGTTTTGTCTCTGTATTAAATTCATGCCAGCTCTCAACCGTATCTGACGTTGATAAGAATTTAGAATCCTCATAAGAAGTATAAATATCATCCACAAGGACAATTTCCTTCTTAATGAGTTGATCATAGATTGCTCGATTAATCATAGTTGCGACTGTAAATGTATCATAACTGGTAGAGATAACAGGAAGTTTCTTTTCATCCGCTAATTTTTTAACCGTTTCGCTGGTATCAAATCCACCTGTGATTAATACGGCAGCTCCTTCTTTAACCGCAAGCTCATGAGCATTTGTACGGTTACCTACAATAAGTAAGGAGCCTGCTTCCGTATAACGCATCATGGCCTCTAATTTCATGGCCCCGATGACAAATTTACTCAACGTCTTATATAAGCCTTCACGCCCGCCAAGTACTTGTCCATCTACAACATTCACAATTTCTGCAAAAGTCAATTTCTCGATATTTTCTTTTTTCTTCTTTTCAATCCTTATCGTTCCGACACGTTCCATCGTACTGACAAGATTTTGATTTTCTGCTTCTTTGATTGCACGGTAGGCCGTTCCTTCGCTGACATTCAGCGCCTTTGCTATACGACGGACAGAAATTTTGCTTCCTACAGAGAGAGATTCTATATGTTCAAGGATCTGTTCATGTTTTGTTGCCATTTGCCCACCAAACTTTCTAACTGTACTAGTCATTTATATCTTTATTGTTATTATACAACTGATACAGCCCTTCCGCAATTTCTTCCATTTCATTCAAAAAAGCTGCTTGTCCTTATAGACAAGCAGCTTCGTTGATTGTAGTTTTACAGCTCTATTACTTCTCCGGGCTCTAGAGCTTTCCCTTTACCTGGTCGGACTTTCTCAGCGAATGCACGTCCGTCCTGATTAATTAATTCGAATGTGTTGTAGTGAACTGGGACAACCTGTTTCGCCTGAATCCATTCAGCGGCTATAAGAGCATCATCAGGTCCCATTGTAAAATTATCCCCGATCGGTAAAAATGCTAAATCAATAGAATTTTGTTCGCCAATCATCTTGAGGTCTGTAAATAACCCTGTATCTCCCGCGTGGTAAATGGTTTTACCATCAATAGTGAGTAAAATACCTGTTGGCATACCCGTATATACGATTGTTCCATCCTCTTCTGTATAAGAGGAACCATGGAAAGCCTGTGTGAATTTCACGTGACCGAAATCAAATTCATGGCCGCCGCCAATATACATAGGGTGGGCATTCACCCCTTTATTTCCTAGGTAAGTGGCTAATTCAAAAGGGGCTACGACTTGTGCATCATTACGTTTTGCTATTTCCACCGTATCACCAACGTGGTCATTATGACCATGAGTAAGTAATATGACATCGGCCTTTACGTTTTCTGCATCTAAATCTGTATTGCCGTTTTCAGAGATGAAAGGATCAAAAAGGATAGTCTTTCCATTGGCTTCTACTTTGACTACTGCATGACCATGATAAGAAACTTTCATTCAAACCACTCCTCTAAGTAAGATTGATTGTTTAATAATTCCGCCAAGCCTTCTCATATAATTGAATCAAATGCGGGTCAATTAAAGTATTGGGCTTTAACGAAATAATATCTCCATCACTGTTCAAGATTTCCCTGTCTTCATCTTTTCCAAACACTGTCATGGATTGAAGAACCTGATCTGTTAAGAACTCTGTCTGATGGGTGATGGACAAATCTTCTACCTGAATCGGGTGACGAGCAGCCATAATAAAGCCCCAGTTTCCGAAGCTTGGAATATCCACATGAAAGTTCTCTGTATACAGCCCTGTTGATGCGACTGTTTCATCTATCGTCCAATACACATCTGTAGCAAATACCGGACTGGTTGCCTGGATCATTGCCGCTCCACCAGGTTCTAAGTGATTTCTCAGCAGGGAATAAAACTCTTTTGTATACAGTTTATTTAAACTTTCGTTATTAGGATCCGGCAGGTCTACAATAATCACATCATAGAACTGATCCGCATTTTCAAGAAACCTAAAAGCATCTTTATTCAGCACCTGTACACGAGAATCGCTCAAAGACCCCTTATTGAGTTGAAGGAGGTGATAGTTACTCATGGCAAGCTTTGTAACAGCAGGATCCAGGTCCACAAGCGTGATCTGTTTAATTTCTTCATACTCTAATAGCTCTTTTACTGCAATTCCGTCTCCACCCCCCAGGACCAATACCTGCTCCGTTTTTTCAGCTGAGGCCATCGGGGGATGAACGAGCGTTTCATGATACCGGTACTCATCTGTAGAACTGAACTGAAGCGAGCCATTTAAGAACAGTCTCGTATCTCCCTGTTCCTTCGTCACCACAATTCTTTGGTAAGCACTCTCTTCCATATGTATGATTGGATCTTTATATAACTTTTGTTCAAAAGTGAATGCCATCTCTTCTCCAAAAAAAAGTCCGGTTATTAGAAGAATCCCTATGACTACAGCCCCGGCTAAATGGGCGGAAAATTTCTGTATTTCAAATCGAAACAAATAAAGAACGGTTACCGCTACTCCCAAATTGATACAGGCAACGAAAAATGCACTCTTGACCATACCCATCTGCGGTCTTAGGTAAAAGGCAAACAACAAGCCGCCAATGAGACCTCCTGCATAATCAGAAAACAATACTCTCGCTGTACTTCTGTTCAATTCCACTCCAATCTCATTGGCTTTTCTTATGAGTATGGGGAGTTCTAAACCAGTAAGAGCACCGATTGTAAATGTGACTAGATATAGGAATAAAGCGTCTGTACCAGAGGGAGCGAATGCAGTCATTCCAAACATTGCGAAACTTGAGAAGCCTCCGATTAAAGCGACCATGTACTCAATCCATATAAATGTGATGATCAAACGCTTCATCACCCGTTCACTTATGCTTGCTCCAATTCCCATTCCGGTTAAAAACAGGCTTATGGTAAGCGTATACTGCTTGACCCCGTCACCTAAGATGTAGGATCCAAGGGCTCCAAACAACACTTCAAAAATAATACCGCAAATGGAAACAATTCCTGATGCCCAATAGATGAAATGACTCTTTCGAATGTTTGCTTCCATCAAACTCACTCCACTTTGTAAAATTTTTCCCTCTAAAAAAGCCACTATGATTGAGTTTCATAGCAGCTTTCCGGAGAGGAAGGTTACGTAATAGATGCCCCGATTACGAATGCTAATCCAATCGAGACTCCCATCGTTATAATTCCTACGGCTGTGTTGTTTTCCTTCAATTTTGTTTCAACTGAAAATTTGCGGGTGAACAACTCGAATAGTAAGTATGCAATCATCTGCAGGACAACGCCGTATGCTCCCCAGATCAATGTATCCCACACGGTAAAACTGTGGTAAATGGCAAAGGACAAAACAATACAGATTCCTATAATCTTGCCTGCAATCGACATTGCCACCGCCTGATTGCCCTGCTTTACTTCATCCCAATCTTTATACTGCCTTGTTAACCATTCAAAAATTACCAGACCGATAACAACAATGATAATCGCCAGCGCAAAATAACCCAAAGTAGCCAAAAATGGTTCCATATTTATACCTCCTTTATTTTCCTGTCCCAGGACCTCCACCTCGATTGGTGGACCCCCTCATTGAACCTGTTCCTCCAGAGTTATAGTTTCCGTACATGCCATAGCCGCCGTAACAGCTGCCTGTCTGCTGACAAGTCGACCTTCTCCGATTATACCAGTCATTTGAACCTAACATCCGATTAAGAAGGACAGCTGTAAAGAAACCATTAAAAAATCCCGGGGAGTAATTATTCCTTACAAAATCATCGGAAGCGAGCTCGATCGTAACCACTCCAGGTTCCTCCTGACTTTCCTGAATGATAATAAAATCATCAGGGTAAATAAGTATCTGCTTCTCTTCCTGACGGGTACTTATCTCTTCCGGTGCTATAGCTTCTGAAAGAGAATCAGCAACTTCAGGCAGCGTTAATTCTCTAGTCATATAGATACGAGAGATGCCTTGATCAGACCTGATTGTATCGAGAAGCGGAAAGCTTTCTTGGATTAACTGCTCTATTGTACGTGCATCTGAATTTTCTATAGTTTTTAATATCTCAGAGCGATCTGGTTCAGATGGAAGTTCACCATATGTATCTTCGGTATAAGACCCGGACATGCCTCGCGGTTCGTCATTGCCGAATACATTAAATACTAAAAACAAAGCAATAATCCCAACCACTATAATTCCTAAGTAATCTTTCAAGCCGCATCCTCCTTCCGCATAAAATAGCCGTGCCTAACCAGGGGTCAGGCACGAACATCTCCTATTCTTTACTCTTTATTCATCTTCTTCTTCAAAGCTGCCAATTCGTCATCGATATCGTCTTTCTTATCCAGTTCCTCAAACTCATCGTCTAAGGAACGGCTTTGTGAAGACATATCTTCACTCGTTTCCGCCTCTGCCTCGTGCTGCATAACTTTCTCCTCCATACGTTCAAACCCTTGACGGGATTCGTCTCCGCCAATGCTGGACATCGTTCTGTTCATCTTCGTGCGTGTTTTAGCTGATTCGGCGCGGGCTTTTAAGGAATCTTTTTTCAACTTCATTTCCTGGTATTCTTTTTTCATCTCATCCAGTTTCTGGCGAAGATTAGCTGCATCTTCCTGCGCACGTTCCCAGGAGGCTTTCAACTGATCAGCCTGATCCTGATGATTCTTCTTATCTTCCAATGCACGCCTTGCCAGGTCTTCATTTCCTGATTCAATCGCTTTTTCAGCCTGCTGCATCCGCTTATCGACAAGTGCTTGTGCATCATCGTATTTACGCTTTAACATTTTTTCATTTGCAATTTGTTTAGCAACCGCACTTTCGGCTTCACGAATATCGTTCTCCATATCCCTCATAAATTGGTCGAGCATCTTTACTGGATCTTCCGCTTTATCCAACATTGAATTTAATTCAGAACCCACGACTGTTTTAACACGTTTAAAAAATTTAAACATTTTTATGCCTCCTCATTATTTTGAACCTGCAATAATTTTAATTTCGTAATTTTCAATGTCATGACCGATACTTACTTCCACTTCTGTACCCCATGATTCCAGACTAAGATAAGTTTCCTCATCCTCAGCAACGTAATCCGCATAACTTACGGTACGTCCATTAATATTTGTACTCCTGCCTTCTCCGCTGACACGCGCTTCCCCTTCTTCATCCTTAAAGAAGGACTGCCCCTCATATTCCAGTGTCTTAGGAAAAGGCCTGCTTACAGGGAGTTTCACTGTCTGATAAACACCTAATTCAAGTTCATCATCCATTTCAGCTGCCAGCCACTTGGTTGTGCTTCCTTCAAGGAGCTGATAAGAATACCATTCATAAGAACCATCCCGATAGGTGATCTTACCTACAACCTCATAATCAACAAGGTCGTATGTGACTATGTCGCCCACCTGGATATTCAGTGGTGTACGTTCTTTCACTTCCGGTGTCTGCTTTTCACTTTTAGAAAACAATCTTGAAAAGAACCCCAAATCCTCACCTCTCCTTCACTTTTGCCCCTGTGTACCTGTATGTACGGTTACTTCATCTCTTTGGTTTCATTTTTATTGAAATAAGTAAAAATACCTTTATCTATTCTCCTATAGATTCCTACTCTCTTGCAAGCCGGCCAAGAACAATCAGGAATCTACCTGTGCCTGTGAATCACGTCCAAACCTCCTGTAACCTCATAAATGGTTCCTGTAATCATGTCAGAGTCTTCCCCACACAAAAATTTAATGGTTCTTGCTATGTCTTCTCCCGTACCAGGACGCCCAATCGGAGTTTGATCATCTTTATTTCCGCGGCTTTCGTTAATAGAGGCCTCCTTCCAGTCTCCAACAATATTCCCGGGACAAATCATATTGGATGTAATTCCGTGTTCAGCCTCTTCATAAGCAATGGTCTTGGTTAACGATACAAGACCTACTTTAGCTGCCGCGAAAGCTGAGCGGTAAATCCATCCTGAAGCTGAATGCGCCCCCTGAAATCCATAATTTACAATCCGTCCGAATTTTTGCTCTCTCATATATGGAACAGTAAGTTTCATCAAATGAAAAACAGCGTCTAAATTCCCTCGAATCATCGCATTCCATTCGTCCGTTGAATAATCCATTAATTTCTTTCTTTCAAAAATATATGGACCCGCGTTATTAATTAAAAAATCCACTCGTCCATATTTCTCTACCGCCTTTTTGACGAGCAGTTCCAGGTCCTCCTGGATCTTAACATCTGCCTTCACTAATTGAATCCGGTGATGTTCATTTGGAAACGCATCAAGTAAAGTCAATGCCTTCTGCCTGTCATTTAAGTACGTGACTGTAACTGAATGGCCTTCATTCAGCATATGTTCGGTAACTTTTCTCCCCAAGCCTTTTGTACCTGCTGTAATAATAGCGTGGCGCATAGATCTCCCTCCTTCTATGTAAATAAAGCCTGAAGCTCTGTTTACTAAACCCTATCCTTTCTGTACAATAGTTTCGTCATGAAAGGACGTGTTACATATGAAAGCAGCCATTACCAGGAAGCCTCTTTTAGAAACTTACGGTCTAGAAGCTGTACCGAATAACCAAAAAAATACACCCTGGTACCGTTTTGCCTTTATACAAATTGCGATTGCCGCTAATGCTGGAAACTTCCTCATTCCGGCATTAGCTGTCCTTGAAGGAGGTTTATCCTTTTGGAGCGCTGTTATATCTACGACTATAGGTGCTTTTCTAGGATTCCTGCTTGTTTCTTATCTATCCCTGCCTGGAGCACGTCTTGGAATTCCTGCTCAATATGCGATTCGAACCATGCTCGGCGTTCGAGGAACCAGGTTTTTATCGTCTCCCATCCGCAGCATTACCTCTCTCTATTGGTTTAGCGTGCAGACCATTGGCGGTACGCTCGTCATTCAAGAGCTTTTTAAGCGAGCGAGCGGAATTATTCTTCCGTTCTGGGTGTACTCCATTCCTCTTTCAATCCTAATGGTATTTTTAGCCATTATCGGTTTTGATGCAGTTAAGAAAGCCACCAGTTATTTTTTACCTCTGCTTTTGTTTGGCGAAATCACAATTCTCTATGTTTACTTTACTACAAACACAGAAAGTGATACATCCATCTTGCTTCAAACAAACACATGGAATGAATCGCTGCCCACTATGTTTTTCTTTGCCAGCCTGGCTTTTGTTCAATATGTATCTGGAGTAAGTGCTTCTGCCGATATGACACGCTATGCGAAAACCCCCGCTCACGGATTCTGGGGATTATTAGTCGGAAACAACATTGGTTTTTTAATTACTGCGATTATCGGCTGTGCGTCAGCTGCTTTATATGGAAGTCTCAATCCTTACGTCTCTTCCTCCAGTCTAACAGATTCCCCCATTATTATTAGCATTATTACGATAACGGCGGTCATATCCATGATCAGTATTAATGTTAGTAATGCGTATACAGGAGGATTCAGTTTACTTAACACATTCACAAAGCTTTCACGTGTGCAGAGCGCTGTGTTATTCGGGTTCATTGGAGTTGTTCTCAGCGGTTTCCCTTCACTAGTCCATGAAGCAGAGTCCTTTATCTCCTTACTCGGCGGTTTAATCATTCCTATATCAGCCGTTATTACCAGCGATTTTCTCATTATTAAAAAGCAGCACTTGAACGAAAAGGACTTATCGCTGCTCACAAGTTCAGGCTCATTAAATAAATATGCCATGTACACAATTTTACTCGGAAGTCTTTTCTACTTCCTCCTGCCAGAACAATGGTCCCCTGGATTTTTGACCTTTCTTTTGATTAGTTTCATCTACCCATCCATTATTATGAAAAACAGGAACTGGCAATAATAAAGCCCCAACAGGTCAACTGTTGGGGTTTGTTTTATTTTCTTTTGTCTTTTGGCTGACGCCCTGATTGATAGCTCTCATTTAAGGCACTCATCATCTGCTGCTGGAGTTTATTTTCTTTTTCAAGCGGGTTTGTCGGCTTCTTCATATCATCACCTCTCTTTTAATGTTCACAAAATTCTTATATTTATGCATGAAACATGGTCTATGAGACTTTTGAAGGTGATATAATAAAGATAACCAATAGGAGGGAGGCATGAAGCATGACTTTTGAGTATAAGGATATTGTCGTTGCCGTTGACGGATCAGTTACCGCCGAGGTTGCTTTTAATAAAGCAATTGATATCGCAAATAGGAATGATGCAAAGCTGATCCTCGCCCACGTCGTAGACACGAGAGCTTTTGCTACTGTAGAGGCCTACGACCGTTCACTCGCTGTACGTGCTGAACAATATGCTACAGAGCTGTTAAATGACTATCAGCAGAAAGCTAAAGAAGCAGGCATTTCAAACGTGGTGGTGGATATTGAATACGGTTCTCCAAAAGTAAAAATTGCTAAAGATGTGGCTCCAAAGCACAAAGCCGATTTAATCATATGCGGGGCTACCGGCCTGAATGCAATGGAACGTTTTTTCATTGGCAGTGTTTCTGAACACATCACCAGATATGCCTCCTGCGATGTACTCGTTGTCCGGGCTGATCAAGAAGATTCAAATAAAAAGTAAGGGAGCCTTTACAAAAGGCCCCCTTACTTTTTTAGTTCATTGACTACGTGTATTAATTCCGGAAGGATCAACCGGTCCATAGCAAGTTTTACAGCACCCGTAGACCCCGGTGTCGAAAAAACAGCCGTCTTCCCACTGACCCCGGCAGCCGCTCTGGATAGGATAGCTGCTGAGCCAATATCTTCAGAATAGCTTAACATTCGAAAGATCTCCCCAAATCCAGGAATTTCTTTATCGAATATAGATTGCACAGCTTCTATCGTTACATCTCTTTCAGCTATCCCTGTGCCCCCATTTAAAAGGATTGTATCAATAGCGGGATCCTCTATTCCTTCTTTCAACGCCTCGAGAATACCCTCTGCTTCATCCGGAACGATACGGTAAGCGACCATCTGATGGCCAGATTCCGATAATTTATCGATCATAAGTCGTCCACTTTTGTCTGTATCCTTTGTTCTTGTATCACTAACTGTCATAACAAAGCAGCGAACCGCTTGATCTCCTGCTGCTTTATGTCTTTCTACAGACACTACATCCCCTCCTCCTGATTCATTAAATAACGGTATTGATAGAACTTCATCGCAAACTCTGTCACCTGCTTAGTTAAGTGATAGTTGGAGTAAGCACCGATAGCAATACTAATAAAAGGCAGGCCCTGTACGAGCTTCTTCCGAAACATCATGATAAATAAAGATTTAAAACACTGCTTCATCGGCTGCTCCAACCATCCTTCATCTGTCAGTTGATCATCGCCTGCAAAAATATAATTATGTTCTTTTCCTTTTACTTCCTGAATCAAGTCATTCCAGGCATCTGCTTTCAAACGTTTAGGCAGAGTAGCGGCATGGAATACTTTTAGCGAAATCATCATTTCATAAGGGTGGTTCATTTCATGACCAAATGTAAGCCCGATAAGCTGAATCGCCCGGATATTCATCACCATCATCAATGGATAATCTACACCCAGCAGCAGCCATCCGCCTGCTCCAGTCAATCCTCCTTGAGCAAAAGAATATAGCCGGCCTCTCGCCATTTGCTGCTCAGCTATGTAAGTCAATTGCTCGACCGACAATTCCTTTTCCATATCCTCTATACGCTCAATCTGACTTGAGAAAACCCGGCCAATGGTCAATATTCTCTCTCTGGCTTCATATTGGTAAGAAGTTCCCTGAAGAAAAGCATGAGTATGAAAAAACCAGGTATCCAGCTTTGAGAAAAAAGCTTTTTTTACTCCTGGGTCCATATTTAAAAAGCTTTGTTGAATCCAGTGATCATAAATATTTTCAAAATCATTAGGCTGGTACTGTTGGTATTGCTGAAGCCATGTTTCCAGTTCTGTACGTATGCGTTTGTGTGACAAAGTACTCCCTCCCGACTTCACTTCTTACCATATATTGTAGCCTTAACCATAAAAAAAAAGCAATGGCCCGCACTTTTATTCGTAAGGCGGGCCTTGCTTATTTTATAGTCCTTTTTCAACTGTGTCTCTGGCAATCATAACTTCTTCATTTGTCGGGATAACCATGACTTTCACAGGGGAATGCGGGTAATTAACAAAGGCTTCTTTTCCGCGTACTTTGTTAAGGGATGGGTCCCAGTATACACCCATAAATTCCAGACCTTTCAACACACGTTCACGCATCGTAACACTGTTTTCACCTACACCAGCGGTAAAGATGATTCCGTCAATTCCATGCATACGTGCAGCGTAAGATCCGATATATTTGTGAATACGTGCAGAGAACACCTCTAAAGCCAGTTCAGCACGTTCGTCACCTTCATTTGCCTGTTTTTCAATATCTCTTAAATCACTTGAAAAACCGGAAAGAGCAAGCATGCCACTTTCTTTATTCAACACGTCCATTACCTCATTGGCCGTTTTGCCTGTTTTCTCCATAATAAATGGAATCAAGGCAGGGTCAATATTACCAGAACGCGTCCCCATCGTAACACCAGCTAGAGGCGTAAAGCCCATGGAAGTGTCGATAGATTTTCCACCTTCAATGGCAGCAATACTTGCGCCATTCCCAAGGTGACAGGAAAGCAGGCGCAGTTCTTCTAATGGACGCCCTAACATTTCTGCTGCACGCTCGGACACGTACTTATGAGATGTACCATGGAAGCCGTACTTACGGATTCCATAATCTTCGTAATACTCATAAGGCAGGCTGTATAAATAAGACTGCTCCGGCATGGACTGGTGGAATGCCGTATCGAATACAGCCACGTGAGGTACATTAGGCAGCACTTCACGGAAGGCATTGATCCCTGTTAAATTGGCAGGGTTATGCAGCGGTGCAAGATCCGATACTTCCTCAATTTCCTTGATAACTTCATCAGTGACTAATACGGAATCGCTGAAGCGCTCCCCGCCATGCACAACGCGGTGACCTACGCCATTGATTTCATCAAGAGAATCGATAATTCCATTAGCGGTTAATTTATGAAGCAGCATTTTGACTGCTTCCCCGTGATCAGGAATGTCTGTAACTGTTGTATCTTTTTCATCATTCACTTCAATTGTAAATACAGCGTCATCCAGGCCGATACGTTCAACCAACCCTTTTGTAATCACTGTTTCTTCAGGCATTTCAATCAATTGGAATTTCAGTGATGAACTACCTGCGTTTATAGCAAGAATTTTATTACTCAACGATGCTCATCCCCTTAAGTTTAGGTTCATAGTTTTCTACCACTACCATTTAATCACCCGCTACAAGGGATTTCAAGGTAGATCACCAATGATAACGTTTACTTGTTATATTCGATATTTTCTCACAATTTCGCCATCTTATATTCATCAAACCACTGGTTTATTTGGGCTAGGATATCTGCCATTCCATTCGGGTTTTTAAACGAAGGCAGTTTAGCAAGAAGTGCCTGCTTCGGCGCCTTTGTAGTTTCCCCTTTTTTCTGCAGAATCAATATACTTTTCCCGTGCTTTTCATCTTTAAAAAGTGAGTCCGAAAGCTGAAGCATCCCCACAATGTGCGCATGTTCTCGCAAGAAGGCATTTAATGCTTTCGATTGATCACTATCAAACAGGAAGTTTGGAACGATAAACATGAGGTAGCCGCCTGCTTTTGTATAGTTCAACCCTTGTTCAATAAACAAGTGGTGGGCGTAGGATAAACCTTCCTCTGCTTTCAACTGATATCTTTCTGCCTGTGCATCGTCTGGATAGTATCCCACAGGGAGATCAGCTAATACAAAATCCACCGGCTCCATGAGAAATGGAGCTAGACTATCCTGATGAAAGAACTCAATTTTATTTTGTTGAAGGTTGGCGTTCGTAACAGCCAGTTGAATCAAAGTTGGATCTACCTCACTGGCATAAGCTTGTACAGGCATTTCTAATTGATTCATCACAGATGTAATTAAATTCCCGCTCCCGGACGCGGGATCAAATAATTTCAAATCTTCTTGATCCTCAAACAATTTCGAAGCCAGATACCCCATAAACATAGCTACAGAATCCGGGGTAATCAGATGCTGCTGCTGGGTAGCTCCTTTCATACCTTTTAAAATAGTCAATTGGACAGCTTTACGGACTTCTTCTTTTTCGAAATCATCTTTATTTACTTTTAACAGCTCATTGGTCAAATGCGTTTGAAGGCTTTCCTTCATGTCGTCAAACGGCTGTCCATTAAATAGGACATCCATCGTTTCCGCAATGGCTTCTAAATAAGTGATGTTCATATCTTCTGATATCACCGTGGCCGTATCATCAATCCATTGAAAAAGCTTCTCCACATGTTCTTGCTTCATAATCATTCTCCTTAATGAGGGATTCATAAGAAATTGACGCATCTGCTAAAAAACAACATGCGCCAAGTTCACGTTCTGTTTAACATTATTGTCTAAGACAACCATATCGAAAACTACACGGCAATTCAACAAACTTAAACTTTCCCGATTTGTTTGAAAATTGGGTGCGCTTCCAATACGCGAAATGTTATGATAACTACAAGCTTTACATATAGAAGGAGGATGCTAGATGAGCGACCAACGCAGAAACTTATTCTTTTATTACCATCAAAAACAAGAACTATCGGATAAATTAGACTCCCTCTTCCAGCTGGCAAGGGATAATGACTTTCATATTGTTGAGGATTCTAAAGAAGCTAATATTATTATCGCTGTAGGCGGAGATGGTGCTTTCTTACAAGCTGTAAGAAAAACAGGGTTTCGCCAGGACTGCCTTTACGTAGGGATCCGCGTTGAAAATGAAGCAGGACTATACTGCGATTTTCATATCGATGATCATGATGAAATGATTGAAGCGATGAAAAATTCAGAGGTCGAAGTTCGAAAATTCCCTGTCATTGATACAACAATCAATAACGAATCGACTTTTTCCTGCCTTAATGAGTGCAGTGTGCGATCAACCCTTATTAAGTCCATTGTCATTGATGTTTACATCGATGAGCTTCATTTCGAGACATTCCGGGGAGATGGTTTAATCATTGCTACCCCCACAGGCAGCACAGCCTACAATAAATCCATTAATGGATCTGTAGTTGATCCAAAACTTCCTTGTTTCCAAATCAGTGAACTAGCTTCTTTAAATAATAACCGGTATAGGACTCTCGGTTCTTCCTTTATTCTAAGCGGGGAGCGCTCTCTACACTTGAAAGTACGTCAGGACGGCAATGACTATCCAATTATCGGCATGGATAACGAAGCTTTTTCAATTCGAAACATCCAGGATGTCACGGTCAATTTAAGTGAAAAAGTAATTAAGACTGTTAAGCTGAAAAACAATACTTATTGGGACCGGGTAAAGCGAACATTTCTATAAAAAGGCATACTAAAAAACCTTCCCTTTAAGGGAAGGTTTTTTGTTTATCTTTGATAGACAACGTCTCCATCCACAACTGTCATTGTGACTGTTGCATCCGCAAGCTCATGGGATTTCAGAGCAAATAAATCACGATCTAAGACGGTGAAATCTGCTAAGTAGCCTTCTTGAATGATCCCCTGCCTGTTCTCGTTATGAATGGCTTGAGCGCTTCCCTTTGTGTAGAGGGAGAGGGCTTCGTATACCGTTAATTTCTCTTCTGCCTGATACACCGCATGATCATAGCTGGCTCTGCGGTCAACAGCTGCACGTATACCTAGAAGTGGGTTAATCTCCTCAATGGGTGCATCTGATCCCCCGGCACACATAATTCCTGCATCGAGCAGTGTCTTCCATGAATAGGAATTTTTAAGCCGCACATTACCCAGTCTTTCCATAACCCACGGGAAGTCTGATGCTACAAATGTCGGTTGAATATCCAGGACGATATTAAGACGTCTTAGTTTTTGAATAAGCTCCGGGCTTAGAATTTGAGCATGTATGATACGATCACGCTCCCCTGTATCAAGCGGGTTGGCAGCTATTGCATCAGCTACAGCTTCCACAGCTCCATCTCCAATCGCATGAACCGCAACAGGCATCTGACGTTTCCTTGCTTCCTTCACCAATTGGTCCAGCTCTTCTGAGGAATGGATAGCTACTCCGTAGTTCTCAGGATCGTCTGCATAGGGCTCTTTAAGCCATGCTGTTCTTCCGCCAAGGGCTCCATCAGAGAAAATCTTTAAAGCGCCTAGTTCAACAAATTCATTTCCTTTTTTAAATCCAAGCCCCTCCTCATCGACTTGCTCGATAACTCCGTGATGAACAAGTAAATGAGCTCGAAATTTAATATTCTTGCCATCAATGACATCTAAAAAGGCCTGATAAGTCTTTTTAAACCCACCATAATAGTTTAAATCTTCACTATGACCGCCCACCAGACCATAGGAATGCATATCTTTGATCGCCAGGTCGGTCGCTTTCTTTAAATACTCAGGAGTTACTTCCGGCATCGCTCGTTTAATGAGGTCCTGCGCTTTGTCATGAAAATAACCGGTAGCCTTTCCTGCCTGATCTTTTACTATAACTCCGCCTTGAGGGTCAGGAGTTTGGTCATCGACTTTCGCAAGCTCCATCGCTCTTGTATTCGCAAGCAAAGCATGCCGGCAGACTCTTGTAAGCATCATTGGATGGTCTGAGGAAATCTCATCAAGCTCGTCTTTATGTATAATCCTTTTTTCTGCCCACTGATTTTCATTCCACCCGTCTCCAATGATCCACTCTCCAGCAGGCAGCTGTTCTGCGTGCAGCTGCAAAGCTTGTTTAACCTCTTCTGCAGATTTCATGAAAGAAAGGTCCAATCTCATCAGCCGCTCTCCATGTCCAATAATATGAAGGTGACTGTCTGTGAGACCTGGATACATAACTGAACCTTTCAAATCATGTTCCTCTGTTATTTGTTCTTTATAAAACGAATACAAGTCGTGCGTATTGCCAACAGCAACGATCTCACCATCAGAAGTTACAACAGCCTCCACCCATTCGCCTTCTTCTTTCAGTGTATATATTTTTCCTCCATACCAGAGCTTCACACGAACACTCCCTCTCATCGTTTACTATTACCTATATCATAAATAAGAGCAAAAGAGAAACAGCAGCCCTTATAAAAATACCCTGATCACAAATGTGACCAGGGTATTTTTTTACAGTAGATCCTCAAATGGATCATCTTGTTGATGGTTTTCATGCGCGTCTACCTCGATAATATAAGAATCTTCAATGGCCTTCTCTATATCTTTCGTAAAGTCGCTGTTAGATTCATAATAATTCGCGTTACTACGCGTTGGTTTGGTTTTTGGAGCTTTGGGGACAAAAACCGTACAGCAATCCTCAAATGGACGGATAGAAATCTCATACGTGCCTATCTTCCTTGAAATATCGATAATTTCAAGTTTGTCCATAGCAACAAGAGGCCGGATGATCGGATAGTTGGTCACTTCGTTAATTGTGCTCATACTTTCCATCGTTTGACTGGCTACCTGTCCAAGACTTTCCCCAGTGGTAATAGACAATACTTCTTGTTTTGCCGCTACTCTTTCACTAATTCTCATCATCATTCTTCTCATAATTGTCATGCTGTACCCTTCCGGCATTTCGCGATGAATTTTCTGCTGAATTTCAGTGAAGGGTATCACATGTATTTTTATTTTAGATCCAAACTTGGCAAGTTCCTGAGCAAGGTCCACCACTTTCTGCTTTGCACGATCACTTGTATAAGGAGGAGAATGAAAATGAATCGCTTCTAGTTCCACACCGCGCTTCATAGTTAAATAACCAGAAACAGGACTGTCGATGCCGCCTGAGAGCATCAATAAACTTTTGCCTGTGGTACCAACAGGCAGACCGCCTGCACCAGGATAATCCTGCGCAGTCACATATACACCTTCATGGCGGACCTCTACTTTAATTTCCACATCTGGATTGTGGACATCCACCTTAACATCTTCAGTATTACGTAAAATATGCCCACCTAATAACGGGTTGATTTCCTGAGATACGATTGGAAAAGACTTATCTGTACGCTTAGAAGAAATCTTAAAAGTCTTCGCCCCTTCCGCATCACGAAAAGCGAGCAGAACAGCAGCTTTCATTTCTTCTTCATCCTGTTCAACTTTCACGGCAAAACTAAGACTGTGAATGCCAAAGACATTTTGGCAGGCCTCCATAACTTTTTGGGGATCTTCTCCATTTAAAGTTACATACATGCGTCCTTGTGTTTTTTGTATTGTCGTACCTGGGTAATCATTTAGTTTGCCAGCTATATTGCTTTGCAGCTTTTGTTCAAACACCTTTTTATTTTTCCCTTTCAGTGCCATTTCACCGTATCGAATCATTATCCGATCAAAGTTCATGATTGATTCACCCCATCGTTGCCTTTAGATTTTCTACTGTCTTATCTAATATTTTTAAAAACGTTCGAACTTCCTCTACTGTATTATGAACAGAAAAACTGACTCTTAAAGCCGATGTTGTGCGTTCATAATCTATATTGCAGGCCTTCAAAACAGAACTGACATCAGGATGTTTGGAAGAGCATGCAGATTTCGTAGAGATGAATATATTCTCATGGCCTAAAGCATGAATAATCACTTCAGGTTTGTAGCCCGGAATAGAAAAGTTAAGGATATGCGGAGCACCCTCTTCTGGAGAATTAATAATAGCATAGTCACGATTGTTTAGTTCCTGCCATAATGTTTCCCTTAGTCCAGACAAGGCCTGCACCTTTTCTTTTGTATTTTCGCTCACTAAACGAAGGGCTTTAACGAAGGCCACATTTCCCGGTAAATTTTCTGTTCCTGCTCTTACTTCGGCTTCCTGACTTCCCCCATGCAATAGAGGAAATAGAGAGACGTGTCTTTGGACGACTAAGGCACCGGTTCCTTTTAATCCATGGATCTTGTGGCCTGAAATCGTACAAAGATCAACATAAGAATCTTTAATCGAAAGATCAATTTTTCCAAGACCCTGCACATGATCCACATGAAAGAAAATTTTAGGGTAAGCGCGAAGAATATTTCCAATTTCTTTAATTGGCTGTATTGTTCCAAGTTCATTATTTACAGACATGACGCTGACCAAAATCGTGTCATTTCGTAGTGCTTTCTGAATATCATCAGGGTTAATCTTCCCATACCGATCAACATTTATATAAGTGACTTCAAAGCCTAATGACTCTAACGCACGAAAAGCCTCCATAACCGAAGGATGCTCGATAGCAGAGGTAATGATATGCTTTCCTCTGGATTGATGCTGAAGAGCAACGCCTTTGACAGCCATATTGTTTCCTTCTGTCCCTCCAGAAGTGAAAATGACCTCCTGAGGTTCAACGTTTAACAGTTGAGCTGCCTGCTTACGGGAACGGTCAAGCAGACGATCTGCTTCTCCTCCCAGGCTGTGGACGGAAGAAGGGTTTGCGTAAAACTGATCAGCAACCTTCTGGAAGCTGGACAACACGTCTTGATGCGGATGAGTTGTCGCACTATTATCGAAATATATCATAAGGCCTTGACTCCTTTAATTCAAATTGCAGTCCACTATTTTATCATAACACTCTTGTATGTTAAATACTTTCATAACCGTAGTTCCTAAAAATTATCCTTTTACTCTCTCCTAATCGTTTCCTTTTCTTTTTCATAGGTTCTGTTAAAGCTTAGTGTTGTTAGTATATATTATTGTACGAGACAAGGGCAGCATTGAGGAAGACTTGAGTTTAAGAGAACGTTCCGTCAGCTTTAGTTGAGTATAAGGTGGATTTGGAAACTACTACCTTTCCCGCGGAGAGCTGGTGAGCCTTTTCCATAATAGGGATAACGGAAATATACATTATACGAAACTTCACCAGATACAATGACCCTCCATCTTGATATAACCATAAAAAAGCATCTGCCTGTAGCAGATGCTTTTATCCGTTATCTGATTTTGCTGTGGATTCTCTCAAATTCATACTTTCTAAGAGTGTATCGATGCTTAACTTTCCATCTTCCTCCACATCATCTATCCAGCGTTTAGAGTACATAAGCGTCTTTAATTTGTTGGAAGATTGGATGTGTCTGCTGGTCCCTTCCCTATTAAGGAAACCAGAAGTCGATTGGTCATCCAAGCTTTTAACAGCAGATAAGGAAGGACTGTGATCCGTAACCTGCTCCCTGGACATATCTTGTTTTATTCCAGGTATGTCTAACCAAAGAACAAGTACACTAGACCATACAAGAACCGTTCCCGCCGTTAAACCGATCAGCAGACGCTTCTTCATTGCTCCACTCCTTACACAAGCATTTCTTCTTCTGCGTCCAATTTAGAAAAAGCCTCAGGATCCACTTCCTTTATAGCTTTCGCCGAGAGAGTGAGAGCTTCTTCATAATGATAATTTCTAAAAGCCTCTTCCGCCTCCAGGAGTTTTGCTGCAAGAATAGGATACTTGCTCCGATAGCGGTTTCCGTATTGGATCAAACGTTCAGCAAGATTTGCTTTTTCCATGACTTTTTCTGCTTCATCACTTAATTGTTCCGTCATTTCCACAGCTTCTTCCAGCTTTTCATTTACAACAACCATATCCAATGGCTGTTTTTCCAGATTCATAAACACTTCATCAATTTTTTCACTGGCAGCCTTCATATCCTCATAGACAGATGTAGGAATCCCAGGAATATTGCTTCTTTTTAATCGACGGTGGGTATCCAGTAACAACCCTTCCATCTTTCTCAATTTTTGTTTCGCTTCCCGCTCATCTTTCCTTAGACTCTGCACACGTTCCTGGAAGTAGCTGTGTTTTTCTTGAAGTTCGTTTAACTGCTTTTCCAGCTGTTCCAGATCATCACGCAGTTCTGTATAAGCTGTCTCTTCATCTGCGTGCTTAAATTCAATACTGGTCATCCGTTTCTTTAATTGACTGAACCAGTTTTTCAAGCCGCGATAGGATTCAACATCTTCATCTTCCAGCTGGTAGGTAATTTGCATTTCATTTAATTCCCGTTCTGTATCTGTCAAAACATATTCAAGCTCGCTCAGTTGTGTTTTTAGAGGGGAGAGCTGCTTTTCTACATAATGATGAGCAATCGCTTCCCGTTCAAGCAGCTGGTACATTTCTTGAACGCGGGTTTCTATTTCATTTAACGTTTGTTCTATATCTGACTGATCTCCCTGTTCAAGCTTTTCAAACACCGTTTCAAGTGTACGCTCATATTTATGTATTTCAGGTAGAAAATCAAAATGAGAAATTCTATATCCTTCCGCCTTCATATCCTCTACGCCACTTTTGAGCTCTTTGAGCTGTTCAGGTAATTCTGTCTTGACCTTTCTGTAACGATCCGGGAAGTGCCGTACATCCTCCTGCAGTTGTGATGTTTCTTCTCTTACAGCGTGAACTAAGGTATTAGCTTCAATATAATCACCCTGTTCAGCGAGACGTTCGTATTCTCCTAATTTTTCTTTAAGGATCTCTACTCTTTTCTCAAAAACATAAACCGCCTTTCCAAATTGATGGCGGGTTTGGATTAGAATCTTCGTGAGCTCCTTTAATTCCGGTTCGATAGACTCTATCTCCATTCGGCTCTGCTTTTCAGAATCGAGAAGGTTTTCCAGCTCCTGGAACATCTGGTTAATGTCTCTTTCAATACCCTCAAGCTTCTTCTCTGTACTTTCCAAAACGGTTTTAACTCTTTTTGCACGATAACGATCGGCCGCCTCTTCTGCATCAAAAAGATCTTCTTCAAGCTCCGGCAGTTCTTTTGTAAGGATTCGATCCCAACGCCCACGCCACGCTTCGAATTTCTCCTGAGTCTCACCTGAAAGGTTTAATTTCTTTACTTTGGATAATTCTTCGGTTACGCGCCGGTTCATAATATCCATTTTCCAACTTTCCAGGCGATCCACTTCATCATAAACTTTTTTCCGCCAAATCAGCCCAATGATGAACAGTGCTATGAGTAGTAAAATAGCCCCTATGACGTACTTCATAAATAGCCTCCTTACAATAGACATGTCCTACGGATGTAGTACGTTCCGATATATGAATTAGTTGTTTATAATGATACCATGTAAATCATCCTTTTGGCTAAACTATTTCAAATTTATTATGATATTGACAAATAATTCAATAAAAAAGGAGAGAAGTAAAATGAGAGACGGTCACATCCATTCTCCCTACTGCCCGCATGGTTCATCTGATGCGCTTAAAACCTATATTGAAGAAGCGATTCGTGCAGGGTATCATTCGATGACGTTTACAGAACATGCACCGCTTCCCCAAAGCTTTATTGATCCTGTACCCAGCCAGGACAGCGGCATGGCATATAACCAAGTAAAACACTATTTAGAAGACCTTGAACAATTAAAAGAGATGTATAAAAACGATATCCATATCCTGAAGGGAATGGAAGTAGATTATATTCAAGGTTATGAGGAAGAAACAAAGCAGTTACTAAACAGATTCGGTCCCTTATTAGACGACAGCATTTTATCTGTCCACTTTCTTAAAGGAAAGAAAGGATGGTACTGTATCGATTTCAGCCCTGAAATGTATAAGGATGCTTTTCAGGATTTAGGTGGTCTCGAACAGCTTTATCAAACCTACTACCGCACCCTTGAAATGTCTGTGGTCAGTGATTTAGGTTTATATAAACCGAAGAGAATCGGACACATGACCCTTGTAAGAAAGTTTCGCCACCTATATCCTTCTCCTTACAATTGGCATTCGTATGGTTCTCAATTTCTGGACACAGTGAAGGCGTATAATTATGAACTGGATTACAATGGAGCAGGCATGAAAAAACCCCACTGCCAAGAGACATACCCACCTTTACCTTTAGCCAGGCAGGCCTCTTCCATGGGGATACCACTCATTTATGGATCAGATGCTCATCAATCATCCGCGCTGATGCAGGGGATAGATGCCGTGGACCAAAAGATCCTTAAACGTTAGCTGCAATCATTTGGACGGATTTATGGTCATTCATTAATGCAGTATACTCCTCCACAAAATGATTAATTGAAGCTTCTGTCATTAACGGGTCTTTAAATTCGTGCGGCATAAGAAACGGTGCATTCAGCAGACCCTTTAGCTGCAGAAGGCTGAGTTTTTCCTTAAAAGTTACTTCAATATGGGAATTTTTGTTGAAAAGGATTTGAGTTAACAGGTGATTTTCCTTGGCTAAATATGTGACAAGCATCTCCCGGGCAAATACCGTATTTAACGATAATTCTCGATTAAGAAGACAAGATAGTTGATAGTGGGATTGTTTATAATGTAAAATCTTTTTCACTAACGATTGCAGACGATGGTCATCCTCAGAGGGCTGCTCGCTTTCCAGCATCTCAAGATAAGGTTCAAAATAACTGATGGCGAGCGATTCAAAAAGACCTTGTTTACTTTTAAAGTAATAATGGATCAAGGAGACATTAACATTGGCTGCTTTTGCGATATCTCTGACAGATGTTCCATTAAAACCCTGGCTGTAGAAAAGTCGGCAGGCTACATCTAACACTTTAATTCGTGTTCCATTTGGTCGATTCATTATTTTTCCCCCTCGGAAAAAGATTCTCTATTATTGTAGGATTTCCTGCTTACAATCGTCCTTCAAATAACGACAGGAATCCACTATTCATGTCGAATACCAATTAACTAGGAGGTATATCTATGTTCCAATCATCATCTTATACAGGAACCAAAGAACAAAATTATGATCTGTTAAATAAACAACTGAAAGCCCTTATCGAGGATGAGCCTGACGTCATTGCTAATCTCTCAAACGCATCCTCCCTCTTAAATCAATTTTTAGAAGATGTGAACTGGGTAGGGTTTTACTTGTGGAAGAACGACCAGTTAATTCTTGGGCCTTTCCAGGGGTTACCTGCATGTGTAAGGATCTCCTACGGAAAAGGCGTCTGCGGTACAGCTGTCAAGGAAGGAAAAACTCAGCGTGTTGAGGATGTCCATGCGTTTCCGGGACATATTGCCTGTGACGCAGCAAGTCAATCCGAACTTGTCATTCCTATCTTTAAAAATGGTGAAATTTATGGAGTCTTGGACATTGACAGCCCCTCTAAAGGAAGATTTGATGAAGTTGACCAGATTAAGATTGAAGAATTCGTTAAAACTCTCCAACCATTCTTATAACTCAATAGAGAGCTGATCAGAAAAGAAAAAAGGTTCACCTTCAAGGTGAACCTTTTTTCTTTAATAGGATAATTGGACAGGAGGATCTGTAACTATACAATTTCTTCCTGATTCCTTTGCCTGATAGAGAGCACGGTCTGCCTGCTGGACAATCTGTTTTCTGGTGGGCCTGCTTCTATCGGCCTCCCAGGAAGCAAAACCGCAGGACACTGTTACAGCCGGATCTGTATTTGCTGCTATTTCCTGGCGGATAGAGTTCACTAATTCAAAAGCTTCGATTCTGTCTGTTGAAGGTAAATATAATGCTAATTCCTCACCGCCCCAACGAGCAGCCAAGCCAGCCTGACCTACACTATCCTTTATTAAATGAGCCACCTGACAGATCACTTCGTCCCCGACTTGATGACCATACGTATCATTTATACTTTTGAAGTTATCAATATCAAAGAGGATGAAATGACCACACCCATCCTGTTTCACATGATTCGCCACACATTGATCCAGATAGATTCTGGAATGCAGCTTAGTTAAATAATCCGTAACTACCGCTTTTTCCAACTCTTCTCTCAGCATTGAATTCGCAAAAGCAAGTGTGGAATGCTGCACAAGAGATTGCAATAACTTGAAAGATTCAAAGCTGAAATAATATGGATCTTGATGTAAGACAATAGAGAGTCCACTTATATGCTCATGATCCTTCATAGGAACAGCCATTAAAGAACGGAAAGGAAAGTCATAACCATAGGACTTTGTTTTTAGGTCGCTGACGAAAAGCGGTCCTTTATGGTTCAGTAAACCTTCTTCAATCGCATGTATAAAGCGTCCCGAATCCAGCGATGTAAAATAGTCCGAACTTCCTTCAAGTACTTTGTATCCGTTTTTGTCATCATACGTAATAAAACCTACCTCATCGGCTTCAAAGGATTGTTCGATTTTATAAGCCATATAACTAATCTTTTCCGTTAATCTTGTATTGGAATTAAGCTTCTGGGATGTAGAGTTAATCAACTGAAGGTCACTGTTTAACTTTCTGGATTGTTGGTAAAGCTGCGCATTTTCAAGGGCATTGCCGGCGGTATGAGCGATATGGATAAAAAATTCGATATCTTTCTTTGGAAAATATAAATAATGAGGCGGAACGACCTCCAGAACCCCATAAACCCCCTGCTTCCCTTTAAGAGGAGCATAAAGAAGCGGGCGACCTCCTTCGACGTTATCATCCATCTGTATTTCACCAGTTAAGTAGGCTTGCTTCTTTGGATCAGAGTCTGTGTCAGTGTCATAAATCAGTTCGCGGACAGGCAGATCATGTACCGTTTTGTAGTCTTGGGATAACAATAAATAGTATTGGAAATCAGGGTGAACTTCTCTGAGCGTTTCGATAACTTCTCTAAGAACCCCTTCCATATCTATAGAGGAATGAAAATGTGAGGTGACATTGTAGAGCAACTCATATTTTCTCTTCTCTTCCACGTTTTGATAGAAGGATTTCGCTTTTATCATTCCTTTTGCAATCACTTCCCCAAACCCATGAAGAGCCGAAATTCCAATTTGAAGATCATGTCCAGGTTCCATTATCAAAAATCCCATGATCCGCTGTTTTTGTTTAAGCGGTACCACCTTTACATCCCTGAAACCACCTTCAATAAATAGAAGATCCTTTATGTCATCCTCAGGTAATAAATACTGTCTATCTTTATCCATAACCTCATTAAACGAAAGATGTGTTCTTAGTGTCAGCGTCCTATCATCTTTCTCATTATATAAAATGAAGTTTTCCTTCCAGTCATCTAAAAAATAGATAGAGCAGGCGTTTCCGTTTATCATGCTTTTAATCTCACTGGATAGTTTGACAAGAAATTCTTCAAAGGTATAAGCTGACTCCGTTAACAGTAATTCAAATAAACGGCTTTGAAGTTTATTTTCAAAAAGCGATGGGACACTCATTCGAATCACCTATCTTCCTAAACGTAATTTTGAGTATATTGTACCATTACTTCCTTCCCTTCAGAGTGACAAAATATGTAACATTATCGTTCTCAATCGGTTTTAAATATCACTTCAATATTTTTGTCGCCCTGATCTAATAGAAAGTATAGTTAAGCCCTTGACTTAAACACGAAATAAACTTATACTATTCGTTGTGTAAAATAAATGGCAGCCTATGTGAGCCGCCGTTGTTTTCATTTTGTTCCTCTATAAGGAGGTGCATCGTGTAACTCTCTGCTGCTGGGGCGATGGTGCATGAAAACATAATGAGCAATGGAACGAGGACACACTGTTTTTATTTTATGCAAAATAAAATAAAAAAGGAGGAAATCCCAATGGCACGATATACAGGTCCAACATGGAAAAAATCCCGTCGCTATGGTATTTCTTTAAGTGGAACAGGTAAGGAGCTAGAAAAGCGCCCTTACGCTCCAGGACAGCATGGTCCAAACCAACGTAAAAAACTTTCTGAATTCGGTCTTCAGCTTCAAGAGAAGCAGAAACTTCGTTTCATGTACGGTTTGACTGAACGTCAATTCCGTCGTTTGTTCGAAGAGGCTGGAAATATGAAAGGAATCCACGGTGAGAACTTCATGGTTCTTCTTGAATCTCGTCTGGATAACCTAGTGTACCGCTTAGGTCTAGCTCGCACACGCAGTCAAGCGCGTCAGCTGGTTACTCACGGTCACGTTACTGTTGATGGTGGTCGCGTAGACATCCCATCTTACCGCGTAGCTCCTAATCAAGTGATCAGCCTTCGCGAAAAATCTCAGAAGCTAAATGTCGTTGAAGAGGCAATCGAAGTAAATAACTTCGTACCAGAATACCTTACATTCGACGAAGACAAGCGTGAAGGAACGTACACTCGTTTCCCTGAGCGTTCTGAACTTCCTTCTGAAATTAACGAAGCTCTTATCGTTGAATTCTACTCTCGTTAATAGCTTTCAAAAAACCGCCCTCCCGGCGGTTTTTTTTTGCTTTTTTTAAAATGGTTGATCCCGCTCCTTCTTCATGACTCCATTATATACTTCTAAGCACTCCACTTCCTTATCTACACAAGAAAGCGGAGCTCCTGGAGAGCCCCGCTTTTATTAGTTAGTATTTAATCAAAAAGTATTTCTTTTTCCCGCGTCGAATAATGGTAAAACGATCTTCAATACGATCCTCTTCGCTGATCGTGTGTTTCAAATCCTGGTTTCGTTCTCCATTAATGTAAACGGCGCCATTGCCAATATCCTCTCTTGCCTGACGCTTGGAGGACGAGATCCCAGCCTTCACAAGCAAATCAAGGAGCTGAGGGTCTTTTTCTTCAGATGTATAAGCAGGGACATCTTTAAAGCCTTGTTCAATCTCTTCCCCTGTAAGAGCTTTAATATCTCCACTGAATAAAGCTTCAGAAATACGCTCAGCTTGTTTTAATGCTTCCTCATCATGCACAAGCTTTGTCATTTCCTCTGCCAGCCTACGCTGAGCGACACGCTTCTCAGGCTGTTCTTCTACTTCTTTTTCAAGTTCCGTGATTTCTTCCAAATCTAAGAACGTAAAGTATTTCAGAAAACGAATGACGTCACGGTCATCTGCATTAATCCAGAACTGGTAAAACTCATATGGGGACGTTTTCTCCGGGTCCAGCCAAATAGCACCCCCGGCGGTTTTACCAAATTTCGATCCATCCGCTTTAGTAATTAGAGGTACGGTTAAGCCATAGGCCTCGACCTCTTCTTCTCCCGCTGCAGATCGGCGAAGCAGTTCCAGACCGGCCGTTATGTTCCCCCATTGATCACTACCGCCTATCTGAAGTGTACAATTTTCCTTTTCGTATAATTTTTGAAAATCGAGAGACTGCAGGATCATGTACGTAAATTCTGTAAAGCTGATTCCCTGTTCGATCCGGGATTCAACAGAATCTTTAGCCAGCATATAGTTAATGCCGAAATGCTTTCCTGTATCTCTGAGGAAATCAATGATCGTCATCTGCGACAGCCACTCATAATTATTGCGGGCAACAGCTGCATTCTCACCATCATCAAAATTGAGAATTTTAGCTAATTGATCCTTAATTCGTTCACTATACCCTTTAACAACTTCCGCACTGTTGAGCTGACGTTCCGTAGAGCGGCCACTCGGATCACCGATCATTCCTGTGCCTCCACCGACTAACGCAATGGGACGATGCCCCGCCTTCTGGAACCTTTTCAACATCAGGACTGGAAGAAGGTGCCCTATATGAAGACTGTCCGCCGTGGGATCAAAGCCACAATATAAAGTAACCTGTTCATTTTCCAAATGTTTCTGTAATCCTTCTTCATCCGTCATTTGGTTAATTAGTCCGCGCTGATGTAAATCTTTCAATAAATCCATTTGACCACTCCTCTACAAATTTTTCAGGTTGAGCTATGGCTGAAGGTACGTTAAAGATGAATATTCTGAAAAAACAAAAAGACCCCCTCCCTTGTAAAAAGGGACGAGGTCTTTTCGCGGTACCACCCTTGTTGCACAAAATCTGTGCCACTTCTATCGATAACGGTTTATTCCACCGTCTTCTGATTCTTACCAGAAGATTGCTCCAGGTCGTAATTCAAGAACAAATATGCACCGACTTCCACCTACCGTCAGCTCTCTGAAACAGGGATTTGTTCTCTACTCCAATCCTTCAACGCACTCATATTCAACTAGTATAATATTTATCACATCTCACTAAAAAAAGCAACAAGCCCGCGGGATGTAATCATGTCCTATTGTAAATGGGTATGTTATAATATTGTTGGATTTTTTAGGAGGTATTATTCATGTCTAATAACCAAAAGAACGGTCGAAATAAACTGGATTTCCGGTCTTTGTGGAAGAAAGGAAGCATCCAGAAGAACAGCCGGATCACATATGATGTCGTATGGAACGTGCTTTTATTTTTCATCATTATTGGTGTGATCGGTCTTTTCTTTGCCGGTGGAGTGGGTGCCGGATACTTTGCATCCCTCGTCAAAGATGAACCTATCCGAAGTAAAGAGGAAATGAAAGAGAACATTTACAATTATTCAGAAACTTCTACCATGTTCTTTACAGGTGGACCTGAAATTGGTGATGTCAGCTCCGACCTTTACCGTGAAGAAGTTAAGCTTGGAGAAGTCAGCAGCTATTTAAAAAATGCTGTAGTGGCTACAGAGGATGAATACTTCAAAGAACATAAGGGTGTTGTCCCTAAAGCCATTATGAGGGCTGTTGTCCAGGAAGTGACAAACTCATCTGTTAAAACAGGAGGCAGTACACTAACTCAGCAGCTCGTCAAAAATCAGATCTTAACTAATGAGGTATCCTTCGAGCGAAAAGCGAAGGAAATGCTTCTCGCCCTAAGAGTCGAACGATTTTTTGACAAAGATGAGATCCTCGAAGCCTACCTCAACATCGTTCCTTTTGGCAGAAATTCAAACGGTCAAAATATCGCCGGCGTACAAACAGCAGCCCAAGGTATTTTCGGTGTAAGCGCAAATGAACTGAGCCTTCCTCAGGCGGCCTTCATTGCCGGCCTGCCACAGGCCCCGTTCGGCTATACACCTTTTAACAATGACGGGACAGTGAAGAGCCAGGAAGAACTGGAGCCCGGTATAGACCGAATGCATGAAGTGCTTGAACGAATGCTTGAGGCGGAATATATTACAAAAGCAGAATATGATACAGCTATGGACTTTCAGCTGAGTAAAGAGACACTTGCAGAGCCGAAAGCCACGGCAAATAGTAAATATCCTGCGATCAATCAGGAGATTCAAACAAGAGCTAAAGAAAAAATCAAAAAATACCTGATAAAAGAAAACGGTCATACAGCTGAGGATTTAGCAGAGGACGAAGAACTCAGAAAAGAATATGAAGAACTCGCAGAGCGCGAGCTGACCACCGGCGGGTATCAAATCCATACGACACTAGATAAAAAAATCTATGAAACAATGGATAAAGTCAGAGCAGCCTACAACAATGACTCCTGGCCTGGAAGAACTGATTATGTGAAAGATGAGAATAACAACCGAGTCGTAGACGAAGAAACTGGAAAGTATAAGACGGTGTATCGCAAGCTGCAGCTTGGCAGTGTCTTACTTGAAAATTCAACGGGTCGGATCCTTGGTTTTATCGGTGGCATCGATTTTGAAGACAATCAGGTGAACCACGCTAACTCCCAAAGATTAGTCGGAAGTACAATTAAGCCACTACTCGTTTATGGTCCAAGTATTGACTTAGGCGCTGGACAGCCTGGTTCTGTCTACGCTGATGTGCCTTACAAATACCGTGAAAATGGCAAACCAGTAAACAACTATCCGAAAGGGTATCACGGGTTTGTATCTATGAGGCAGGCTTTATTAAAGTCCTATAATATTCCTGCTGCAAAACAATTTTATAAAATTAAAGACCAAAAACCGGCAGAAAATTATCTAATGAAGATGGGGTTCCCTTACGGCCATAACTATGAATCCTCCGCCCTTGGGACAGATGGTTATACAGTTGAAACCAATGCCAACGGATACTCTACACTAGGAAATATGGGTAAGTATGTCGATGCCTTTATGATTGAAAAGATTGAAACCAGAGATGGAGAAACCGTATATGAGCATAAATCGAAACAAAACGACGTCTTCAGTCCTCAGGCAGCCTACCTGACGCTCGATATGATGAGAGACGTCCTTAAGCCAGGCGGTACTGCTTCAATGGTTAAAGGGTTATTAAATAACCGTGGTGTTGACTGGGCTGGTAAGACAGGTACGTCAAATAATCGCGTCGACTCTTGGTTTATGGCAACAAACCCTAACGTAACAGTCGGCATGTGGACGGGGTACAGTGTTGGAGGAGCAATTCCTCAAAATGACTATTATAAACGGACACAGAGGTTATGGTCTGATGTAGTCAATGCTGTTTCCAAGGTTCAACCTGAGCTCATGATCCCCGACAAACGTTTTGAAAGTCCAGGCGGCCTGGTAACAAGATCCTACTGTGCAACGTCCGGTTTGTTAGCATCTGATTTATGTTCATCTTTAGGACTTGCTAAGCAGGATCTATACTATGCTAAATATGCCCCTACCAAAGTTGACGACAGCTTAATAGGTGGAGATTTTGTTTCAGTTAAAGGGAAAATCGTTCAAGCTGGTCCTAACACTCCCCGGGAATTCATTAAGGACGGCGGCGGAGTTACGTTAAGTCCTGAATTCCTTAAGGAGAATGGTTATACAAGTAAAGAAATATTAAGACACTTAATACCTGATACGTCCAGATGGAATAAGGTAACCCTTCCATCCTCTTCATCAATAGGATCCACCGCTTCCTCTATTGATAATGATGGTCAGGCTCCGGCTGTTCCTAAATCTGTATCAGCAAACAGTTCAACAATCAGCTGGAACCCTTCAGCCAGTAAGGATGTTGTGGGATATCGCGTCTACCAGGCTTCCACACCTGGAGGTTCCTTCTCGTTAGTCGGGAGCACCCGTAAGACTTCCTTACCCTTCTCAGGAGATGAAGGAATTTACGCAGTACGTGCTGTAGATTACTTCGGTCAGTCATCCGGCCTGTCATCGACTATTACTGTCGGCAATCCAGGAGCTCCTGCTGAGGAGACCTCCGGAAATTCCGGTAGTGAGAATGATTCAGGCGGCTCAGGTGATGAGGATAACTCAGGTGACTCTGATGAAGAGAATGAGAACAATGGTTCCGACTCCTCCAATGATGACGGAGGAAATAATGACTCTGACGACTCTAATGGAGACGGATCTTCCGAAGACTCAGACGAAAGCTCTGGTGATAGCGGGTCAAACGATTCAAGTGAAGATAACAGCAGTACAGACGACAATGCAGACAGTGTCGAATAAACATCTTACTTTTAGAAAATCCGATCGGAATACCCGATCGGATTTTCTTTTTGACTATTTATGAAAAATAAATAATTTAATGTATAATGAAGGAAATTGGTCTATTAATCTAACAAACTTTCACAGGTGGTGAATGAATGTATCATGAAAAAACCTATCATTACGACGCCTTCGATTCGGAGCATGGCCCTATAATAATAGAGGGACCATTATCGTCGGAAGAACTTTCCAAGTACTCCTTCAATGAAGGACTTGTCGCCTTCAGGCCTCCTGAAAAACAATTCGAAGCAGTAAAAAGCATCGCTGATTTCGAAGAAGGTCGGATTATCGTAGCCAGAAATCACGAAGAGATCATCGGTTACGTAACCTTCCTCCATCCCGATCCTCTCGAGCGATGGTCAGAAGGTAAAATGGAAGACCTTCTGGAGCTTGGAGCTATTGAAGTAAGTCATAAGTTCAGAGGGTATCGTATTGGATCCCGTCTGCTTCAAGTTTCCATGATGGATGACTATATGGAAAATTACATTATTATTTCTACAGAATACTATTGGCACTGGGATTTAAAAGGGACCGGTCTAAATATATGGGACTATAGGAAAGTCATGGAGAAAATGATGGCTGCGGGAGGATTAACTCCAGCTCCTACCGATGATCCCGAAATCATCTCTCATCCTGCCAACTGCTTAATGGTAAAGATCGGAAGCAGAGTTCCTGAATCTTCCGTTGAGATGTTTGATAAGCTTCGCTTTTTGACGAGACATCAATATCGCCAGACAAGGAGGTAGTTCTATGTTAGTCGAGGAAATGATGAAAGAAAAGGTAATTACCCTCTCTTCAGAAGATACGATTGAAACGGCATTAAAACTACTTCACGAATACCACATTCGACATATTCCTATCATAGATAAACAAAGCCATGTGATCGGCATCGTATCAGATCGGGACGTAAGGGATGCCAGTCCATCTATTTTTGAGAAAGATGCTGTTCCTGATGAATTGCAAAACCCTATAAGTACGATCATGACTTCACCAGTAACAACTGTCCATCCTCTTGATTTTGTTGAAGAGGTTGCTTCTATTTTTTACGAACAGGAAATTGCCTGTGTCCCCGTTACGAGAAACGATAAACTGGTAGGTATTATTACTGAGAAAGATATGCTCTACACATTAATTCAATTGACAGGTACACATGTCCAAAGTTCTCAAATTGAAGTGAAAGTCGTAAATAAACCCGGCATACTGCCTCAAGTAACCCAGGTTTTTGGAAAACGAAAGGTAAACATAAGCTCTGTACTTATTTATCCCTACAAACCGGATCCTAAGTATAAGATCATTGTGGTACGTATCCAAACAATGAATCCACTCCCGACGATAGAGGATTTGAAGAACGAGGGGTACGAGGTTTTATGGCCGAAGATGCCGGGGATTCCATCATGAGCTGCAATACAGGATTTGTTTATTCCAATGATTTTACGACTTACCGCTTTAAAGATGATCATCCATTCAACCAAATGAGGGTTGTACTTGCTAAAGAGCTTCTCGAAGCCACAGGGATCCTTGAAGAGAAACATAAAATTACCCCAAGACTGGCCACAGAAGAAGAATTAGCACTCGCTCATAGTAAGCCTTACATTCAGGCTGTAAAGAAAGCTGGCCAGGGCTTACTGTCCGAAGAAGAAGGACTTGAATATGGCATAGGCACAGAGGATACTCCAATGTTCAAGGGGATGCACGAAGCCTCACAGCTCCTTGTCGGCAGTACTCTATCTGCTATTGACGCTGTGCTGGAAGGCAGGGTGGAACATGCTTTAAACCTGGGTGGCGGCCTTCACCATGGCTTTGAGCGTAAAGCTTCAGGGTTCTGCATTTATAATGATGGGGCTGTGGGAATTAAATACATACGAGAAAAGTATAACTATAAAGTATTGTATGTAGACACAGATGCTCATCATGGTGATGGGGTGCAGTGGGCTTTTTACGACGATCCGAACGTCTGCACCTTCTCGATCCATGAAACAGGCCGTTACCTTTTTCCAGGGACGGGAAATGTAAATGAACGGGGGTTAAAAGAAGGTTATGGCTACTCCTTTAACCTGCCTATCGATGCTTTTACCGAAGATGAATCGTTTATAGACATTTATGAATCCGCTTTCAGGGAGATTGCAGACTATTTTAAACCCGATGTGATTGTTACTCAAAACGGGGCAGACGCTCACTTTTTAGACCCACTGACCCATTTGTGTTCTACTATGAATATATACGAACACATACCAAAGGTAGCTCACGAACTTGCACATCAGTATTGTAACGGAAAATGGATTGCCCTCGGGGGTGGCGGCTACGATATATGGCGGGTCGTTCCCCGTGCCTGGGCGCAAATTTGGAGTGTCATGACAGAAGGTGAGCCACTTACAGGAAACCTTCCTGAGAAATGGTTGGAAAAGTGGCAGGAAGAATCTCCTGTCTCCCTGCCTTCCACTTGGAATGACCCTGCAGATGCTTATAAACCGATTCCAAGAAAAGCAGAAATCACAGAAAAGAATAATAAACTGTTGGAGAAAGCTTTACAATTAATTCACAATCAAAAGAAGTTTAATTCCTAATAAATATAGGTCAGAAAAATATCTCCCAACAAGTCAATTCTAAATAAAATTTCTATTTTCCTGAATAAAAGAAAGAGCCACTATCCGTTATAGTGGCTCTTTCTTTGTGGAATTTCCGTATTCAGGATCTAAAATAACGATTTCAACTCTTCTATTCTTACTCCAATTTTCTTCTGAATCATTTGGGACTACAGGTCTTGTTTCCCCATAAGCAACAGCTGTAAAGCGCTTAGGATCAAGCGATGGCGTATGATCAATCACATATCGGATCACGCTGCCGGCCCTGGCAGCAGACAGCTCCCAGTTGGATGGATAGCGGAAGGTCGATATCTGACGGTTGTCGGTATGGCCTTCAACTTTAACGAAGTTTGGAATATTCTCAAGTAAAGTTCCTACTTTTGAAAGAAAAGGTTTTGCTCCGTCTAAAATCTCCGCTTGACTTGTCTCAAAAAGCAGCTGCTCTTCAAGAATAAGTACTACACCTCGTTCAGATTGTGTAGCAGAGATGATGTCACCAAGATCATTTTCCTCGAGGTATTCATCAATTTCTTCTTTTAATTCTTCCAAGCCCTTTTCTTTCTCTTTATTGATTTCATCTTCAGCTAATTCCAATGAGTTTTCGTCAGGGATTTCAAATTCATTGCCCATTTCACCGTTTTCCTTCATTTTCGTTTGTTCTGTGGGATGTTTATTCTCCACAGCAGAAGGATAAAAGTCAAGGACCATCCGGTTACGAAAGCTCTCAGCGATAGCTTCAAATTTATCAAGGTTAATCTGGGACATAGAAAATAATAAAATGAAAAACACCAGGATCAAAGTGATCATATCGGCATATGTAGTCATCCATTTAGGATTTCCATTTTGCTTATTTTTCTTTACTCTACGCTTCATTGGCAGTTTCTCCCAAAAGTTCCTCCTGCTCTTCTCTCTCTGCAAGCTTCTTATCATCTTCAGATAGAAAAGCACTCAGTTTTTCTTCCAGGATCTTAGGATTTTGACCCGACTGCACACCAATAACACCTTCAATAATGATTTGTTTCATGAAAATTTCCTGGTCCGTCTTATTCTCAAGTTTACTTGCCATGGGAATAAAGACCAGATTGGCTAATAGCGTACCATAGAAGGTCGTCAGCAGGGCAACAGCCATTTTAGGTCCTAAGGTTTCGGGCGTAGATAAACTTGAAAGCATGAGGACGAGACCGATCAACGTACCGATCATCCCCCACGCTGGAGCATATTCCCCCGCCTTCTCTATAATTGCTCTGCCCCTCTGATGACGCTCTTCTACGGCTGCAAGCTCCGCTTTCATAATATCGTTGATAACTTCGGGTTCAATACCGTCTATGGCAAGCAGAATCCCTTTTTTAATAAAAGGGTCTTCTACCTCCTCAAGTTCAGCTTCCAAAGCCAGGAGCCCTTCTCTTCGTGCTCTCTCAGACAGGCGGACGAAGAGGGAAATCAATTCCCTCAAATTCATGTCAGTTTTTTTGAACGCTTCCTTCGTAACGCGGAAAGTCAATTTCACTTCACTCATATTGAAGTTGACAAGCAAGGCTGCTGCTAATCCGCCCAACACGATTACGATCGAGGATATTTGTATGAAGGATGCAACTCCTCCAAAACCAGCATTCGACATAATGCCAAACATAACCATGGCAAACCCAATGGTGATTCCTATAGGAGTCAATAAATCTTTTTTCGTCATTCCACACTCTCCTCAGTTCGAACAAGTACCCTTTACTTTATATATCGGTACTATTTCTGCTGAGTTGAGTTTCTTTCAATAATTCGGTGAGGTAAAATAACATTCTGCTCATCCACTTCTTCTTTGTTCATAAATTTCGTCAACAGGCGCATAGCCACAGCACCGATATCATACATAGGCTGAACAACCGTAGACAGGGTCGGACGTACCATCGTGGCAAGACGAGTATTATCAAAGCCAAAGACTTCCAAATCTTCAGGAACGCGGATACCTCGGTCCTGTGCACCGTGGATCACACCTAAAGCCATCTCATCTGAAGCCACAAAGACAGCTGTTGGCTGCTGCTCCATTTCTAGAATCTGTTCCAAAGCTTCATGTCCTGAATCATAAGAATAGTCTCCGGAAATAATCAGCTCGTCCGGATTCTCTTGTCCGTGCTCTTTCATTGCACGCTTATAGCCTTCTAATTTTTCAGTGTTAATCACTGTATCCTCTGGACCAGCAACGAAAGCTACGCGTTGATTATCATGATTTAGCAGCAATTGTGTTGCTTCATAGGCTGCTTCCTGGTAATTAATATTAACAGATGGCGTTTCTTTCGATTCGTCTACTGTAGCTGCCAAAGCTATAGGTACAGAGGATGTCTTAAATTCACGAATATGATCTTCAGTGATTTTTCCACCCATAAATATTAAGCCATCTACCTGTTTACCAAGCATGGCATTAATTAAATGAAGTTCCTTATCTTTATTCTGGTCTGAGTTACTTAAGATAATATTGTAATTGTACATTGTAGCGATGTCTTCAATTCCCCGGGCCAGCTCAGCAAAGAATATGCTGGAGATGTCTGGAATAATAACTCCTACAGTCGTCGTTTTCTTGCTCGCTAAACCACGGGCAACTGCGTTAGGACGGTACCCCAGGCGTTCAATAGCATCATGTACCTTCTTCCTTGTTGCTGGTTTAACATTCGGGTTTCCATTCACTACCCGGGAAACGGTAGCCATGGATACATTAGCTTCTCTTGCTACATCATATATTGTTACATTCATCTTGCTTCCTCCTTCATCGAATCCAATCGTACTATATACTCAATAGAATAATCATACGATAGATCGCTTGGCTGCGCAATATTCGTCCTCATTCTATGAAATATTATACCCTAACCATTATAACGGATCGAGAGATAGCTGCAAAAGGATACCTATACTCTTCTTTTTTATAGTTTTCCTAATATAGAGATCTATGACAAAAAAATAAGTTAGGCTGTAAGACAGCCTAACTTATTTCCACATTTATTTTTTTAGCTCTTCCATGAAAGATTGGAAGGTCGGAATATCCATCTGTTGAGCTGAATCACTTAAAGCTACAGCAGGATCCGGGTGAACTTCTGCCATAACACCATCGGCTCCAATCGCTAATGCAGCCTTAGCTGCTGGAAGCAATAGATCACGTCTCCCTGTAGAGTGCGTTACATCTACCATAACAGGCAGGTGAGTTTCCTGTTTCAGGATTGGAACAGCAGATATGTCTAATGTATTTCTTGTTGCTTTTTCATATGTGCGGATACCTCGTTCGCAAAGAATGATATTCTCATTTCCTCGAGAGATAATGTACTCTGCTGCATTAATGAACTCTGAGATCGTAGCCGACATTCCTCTTTTCAGTAATACAGGCTTGTTGACGGAACCAGCGGCTTTAAGAAGTTCGAAGTTCTGCATGTTACGCGCTCCAATTTGAATAACATCAAGGTAATCCAATGCTTCCTCAAGGTCTGCCGGGTTCACAATTTCACTCACAACAGCTAAATCCTGCTCATCAGCTGCCTGCTTAAGCATTTTCAGCCCTTCAATACCTAGCCCTTGGAAGTCATAAGGAGAAGTTCTTGGCTTGAAAGCTCCCCCACGAAGCAATTTAAGCCCTTGATCCTTCACGGCTTTTGCTACTGTTGAAACCTGCTCATAACTTTCCACTGAACATGGTCCCATAACGAATGAAGGGTTTCCGTCCCCTACTCTCTCACCCTTGATTTCAACAACTGTATCTTCCGGCTTTTTCTTCCTTGATACAAGAAGCGCTTTTCTATGATCATCTTCCTGCAGTTCTAATGCGGCTTTGAAAATTTCTTTAAACAAATGAACAATCGTTGAATCCTCAAAAGGGCCATTGTTATGCTGGGACAACTGATCCAGCATAGCTCTTTCACGTACTGGGTCAAACCGATTCATCCCTTGCTGTTCTTTAATCTGGCCAATTTCCTTTACCAGTTCACCGCGTTTATTGATTAAACTTAGAAGGTCTAAATTTACACCATCTAATTGATTACGTAACTGATCAAGCTTTTGATTACTCATTTGTTCGTCCCCCTACAAAGTATTAAGAATTGAATATGGCAATTACTTTTAAATAATTAGGGACAATTATAGCTAAAATTTCGAATGTTGTCACCCCTATTAGGGGATTTCATCAAATTCTACAGAAAAAATTCTGAACTTTTACTCTTTATTTATTCACTCGTCTTTTTTAAACGTTCTGAAGTGATTGCATTGTGACTGTCATGCCAGACAACCTGGCCATTTTTAAAATAAAGAGCTTGCGGAGATTCGTGTCGGACTTGGTAAGTTTCAGCAATATAATTCGAAAGCTCCCGGGATTTTTGAACATACAATACATAACACGGGACATCGGTTTGATCGACAAAACGCTCGAACTGATTATTGGCTGCTGCACTTATTGGACAAGTTAAACTATGCTTCAGCAAGAAAAAACTTTCATTACGTTCCATGATTTCTTCCCATGTATCCTTATGATCAATCACTTGTGGTTTCATATTGATTCCTCCCTAAATAAAAATGATGGAGGCTGACGGTGCAGCCTCCATCACATACGTATTAAAGATTAGATGATGTCGTTGAATCCTGTTGCTTTTCAAGCTCCTGGGCTGCTTCCTCAATAGCTTCAGCAACTTCCTGAGCAGCTTTTTCTGCTTCATCTTCTTCACTTGTACGGAAATTTTTCACTTTATCTTTTACTTTTCCGCTTAATTCCTGAGACTTCTCAGAAAAGCTCTTAGAAAATTGAGAAGAGGACTCTACTGCACGATCTTTCCAGACGCCGCCTTTTTCATAGGCTACATCTTTCCATTCACCAGCACGCTCTTTCCATTCAGATGAATTATGATTGATATTCTCACGAAGTTCCCGGCCTGATTTAGGAGCAAACAGCAAAGCAACAGCTGCACCGACCAGTCCACCGATCAAGGAACCTAGTACGAAATCTCTTCCATTGTTTTGTTCATTGTTTTGTTGACCCATCATAACTCCTCCTTAAGATTTAATATCTTCTTTCTTGGCCTTTTTCCACAAATTAATGGCCACTTTGCCCCATTTTAAGGCCTGGGCAGCCGTGTCCGTATTTTCATTAGCTGATTGTGTAAGACCTCTGGATACGGACCTGATGGATTGATTAAACTCTTGAACAGAGTCTCCAATACCCTTGACTCCATCGACTAAAGTATTAAGCTTCTGTGATTTTTCGCCTACATCTTCTGCTAATTTATTAGTCTTATTCAAGAGCTCGGTTGTCTCTAAGGTGATTCCTTCCATTTGCTTTTCAACACCTTCAAGTGTGTCAGCAACGTTGTTCATTGTACGGCGTACAGCCGTCAGCGTTCTTGCTAAGAAGATAACAAGAACAGCAAATGCCACTGCTGCGATCAATGCAGCAATGTAAAGAATAATAATCATTCCCCCTGCACACTCCTTCTTATGTAATCCAACACAGTTTAGTTTATACCCTAAAAAGGTATTTTTAAACGTGAGGGCTACTTATAAATGGACATATTCGCTATGGTAAACAAAAAATCCTCTTTATTTTGAGGTTTTTCTTTGCTTCATAATAAAAAACATGCGGCTTCTACATAAAAGCCGCACATTTTTTTAGTTTTTTTGATTTTCATAGGCTTCCTGAAATTTCTGGATATCCCCGGCACCCATAAATAACAGAACCCCATTGTCGTAGTCTGCTAACTGCGATGTTTCTTCCAGGTTAAGCACCTGTGAGTCTGGAATTAACTCTTGAAGGTGATCAATCGTTAATTTTCCTTCATTTTCACGGGCAGAGCCGAAAATATCACATAAGAAGACATAATCCGCTTCTTTAAGACTGTCTGCAAATTCATTTAAAAACGTCTTCGTTCGAGTAAACGTATGCGGCTGAAAAATCGCAACAACAGGACGGTCAGAATACTTCTTGCGTGCCGTCTCAATCGTTGCTGTAATTTCAATCGGATGGTGTGCGTAGTCATCAACCAACACTTGATTTCCCCATACCTTTTCCGTAAAACGACGCTTTACACCTTTAAATGTTGCCAGCTTTTTAATTTGCTCAGGCTGCATATGTTCATAATGACATAAGGCTATTACACTTAAAGCATTCAGAACTGTATGATTCCCATACTGAGGGATGGTGAATGTATCGTAATAATTATTACGAACAAAGACATCGAAAGTCGTACCTTCTGAACCTTCTGTAATGTTTTGTGCCTGAAAGTCATTTGTGTCTGCTAAACCGTAATATAAGACAGGTACATTGGCTTGAATATGCTGCAGATGCTCATCGTCTCCGCAGGCAATGATTCCTTTTTTAACCTGCTTTGCCATCTGTTGAAATGCATCAAATACATCTTCAACACTCTTGAAATAATCAGGATGATCAAAGTCAATATTGGTCATGATGGCATAGTCCGGCTCGTAAGATAAAAAGTGTCTGCGATACTCACATGCCTCAAACGCAAAATATTGACTGTCCTCATGCCCTTTCCCCGTTCCATCACCTATTAGGTAGGAGGTTGGGTGATTTTCCGAAAGCACATGAGCAAGCAGACCGGTTGTAGAGGTCTTGCCATGAGCACCTGTAACAGCAATGCTGGTATACTGTTGGATCCATTCACCTAAGAAGTCATGATAACGATAATAAGGCAGTCCCAGCTCTTTGGCTTCCTGGATTTCCTCATGATCATCACTGAAAGCATTCCCTGCAATAATCGTTAGTCCTTCTGTAATATTTTCTTTCGAAAAAGGCATAATCTTTATATTTTTAGATTCTAATACATCTTGTGTAAAAAAGCGCTTTTCTACATCTGATCCTTGAACTTTCTCACCAGAGTCATGAAGAATCTGGGCAAGCGAACTCATTCCTGTTCCTTTGATACCAATAAAATGGTAAGTTGTCATAAACAAGAACCTCCAAAATAAAGTGGGTCACTTTAAGTATAGTATATGTAACAAATGTTGATATGCGATTCAAAGATAAGTAGATCATCATCACCTGTTTGCATTTCCTTATCTTATCATGGATATCGCTGAAGAAAAAGTAATAAAAAACTAATGGAAAGGCACAAACGCATCCGCGCTTATGCCTTCTCGTAAGTTCACTTGTCTAATTCTGTGTATTCCACGTACTCAAGTCTTGGGTTATGTTTATATCTTCTTCCTTCTTTAGCCTCAGGTTCATCATCAATCAAAACATTATCCCCTGTGAATCCAATTCCAATCTTTAGTAGACTGCCACCAACTCCATACATATCAACAGGAACTTTCTTCTCTTCAAATGCCCGTATACGCTCTTTAGTAAACCCTCCGCTTACAACAATCTTTACATGTCTGAAACCTTCTTGATCCAAAGCGCGTCTCAATGCAAAGATAAGCTCCGGGTTTACACCTCTAGGATCAAATGTACCCATTAGGTGCTGGTTTCTCAGGAAGTATTTATCTACCAAGTTTCGTGATGTATCAAGACGAACACCCTTTAGTTCATCACCAAATTCGCGGGCAACTTTCAGCGAATCTGTAATGACATCATTATTATAGTCTACTAATGCCATTAATTGATCATCGGGGAATTGTTGGTGATACGCCTTTGTTGCAGCCACAACATCCCCTTTAAACATTTGAATTAAAGCATGGGGCATTGTCCCCATTCCTTCTTTCCCCCACCATTCGTTCATTGCATGGGTTGCCTGTGCTGTGGACCCTCCGATAAATGCGGAGTACCCGTCACCGGATTGTTGGGTGAAATGGTCATCCCTATCTCCCATAAAAATAATAGGCTTCTGCTTGCCCGATGAGCGGGCTGCTTTTACTACATTATAAACATTCGTAGCTACAGACGTACGTCTGGCTAATATCCCATCAATAATGCCTTCTAAGAACCCAAAATATTGATAGGGACCCTTGACGGTCAAGACGGTTTCATAAGGACTGATTTTGTCTCCATCCTTTAATGAGTGAATTTCTAACTCTTCAGGGTGATCAGCAAAGGTGTGAATAAGCGCAATCACTTCATCGGTTCCACATAGAACCGCATGATCCTTCTGAAAAAACTGCATAGTCACTTCATTATCTGGAAGATGGTTTTCCACAATATCCCGTGTTTTTAGAAAATACACAGCAGAAAACCATCCTTCTGCGACACGCTCATCGAATTTAAACGTTTTATTTGTAAGTCGGCTGATTTCACCATTTAACTTTAATGCTATTTCCTTCATGGCTTAACTCCTTAAACATATAGGTCGTTGTAACTCGAAAATCATTCTTTAACAATCATATAAAATTGAGCACCTTTGCACAAGCCTTTCGAACAATCCGGCTAGTTCTGACCCATCATTTCATCTATTTGCTGTCTTGTTAATAATATATCTCTAGGCTTACTCCCTTTTTGTTCAGATATTATCCCGTAGTCTTCCATCTGATCAATTAAACGGGCAGCACGGTTATAACCGACTTTGAAACGCCGCTGAATAAGGGATGCACTGGCACCATTCTGTGCCACAACAAACTCTACGGCTTCATCAAACAACTCATCGGTCTCTTCTTCTGTTGAGATCTGCTTCAACAATTCTTCCTGGTGGAATAAATACTGTGGCGGAGCTATTTTTTTCACGTGATTGGTCACCCGTTCAATTTCATCATCAGATACAAACGCACCCTGTATTCGCACGGGCTGTCCGGAACCATTTTCTACAAAAAGCATATCCCCTCTACCTAACAGTTTCTCCGCTCCTCCAGAATCTATAATCGTTCGAGAGTCTACTTGTGAGGATACACTAAAAGCAATCCTTGTAGGAATATTTGCTTTGATTAGTCCTGTAATAACATCTACTGAAGGCCTTTGGGTGGCTAAAAGAAGATGAATACCACAAGCCCGGGCCTTTTGAGCAATTCGACAGATGGCATCCTCTACATCTTGTGGAGAAACCATCATTAAGTCAGCCAATTCATCTATAACTATGACAAGGTATGGTAATTTCTCTGATACACGGCCCTGCTTTATCATTTTGTCATTGTAACGTTCCATATCACGTACGCCTTCTTGTACAAACTTTTCGTAACGCTCTTCCATCTCTTTTACAGCCCACTTCAGAGCAGTAGTCGCAGCCTTAACATCCGTTATAACAGGAGATACAAGGTGAGGAAGATCATTATAAGGCGCTAGTTCCACCATTTTCGGATCAATCAGCAGGAATTTAACATCATCATGATGAGCTTTATATAACAGGCTGATCAATATTGTATTAATACACACACTTTTACCTGAACCCGTCGCTCCAGCAATTAAGCCGTGAGGCATTTTTTTAAGGTTTGTTACGATTGAATCACCGCCGATATCAAGACCCAGCCCTACAGACAATGGAGAAGAATCGCTCTGGAAAGCTTCCGATTCAAAAATTTCCTGTAGTCCTACCATCATCGATTGTTGGTTTGGCACCTCTATTCCTACGGCCTGCTTGCCTGGAATAGGGGCTTCTATTCGAATATCTTTAGCTGCCATACTCAATTTAATATCATCAGCTAGATTCGTAATTTTACTGACCTTCACTCCCGGTTCCGGCTGCACTTCAAACCTTGTCACTGTCGGTCCCTTCATCGCATTAATGACCTTTGCCCGTACATGGAAGTGGCGGAGAGTTGTTTCTAATACATCCATTTGCTCTGTAATCCAGCTGTCATCATCAGAGGATGGGCGGACAGGATCTTCTAATAAGTGCAGAGGAGTTTGATATTCCGTTCTGGTGTAAACTTCCCGCTCACTTTCTGATTGTCTTTCAGACTGGTGGCTGGGTTTGGCCTCCTTAGATAAGTCTTCCGTTTTTGGTTTAGTGTTTTTCTCTTCTGTCTGCAAAGCTTCTTTAGGTTTACGATCACGGGAACGCTTATCTCTAGGTGTCATGAGTACATTGAAAGGGACACTTCGTTTCTCCTCTTTTTTTGAAAGTGTACTTGATGCATTCTTAGACACAGAATCCTGCTGATCATCTTCTATAGTCTTGTCCGGGACTTTTGATTGATTCACAGTATCTTCTTTGGACTCTTTTTCACCCGTTGCTTCAATTGAATTTTCCTCGTCGTTACTCCATTTGTTTTCTTCTATTTCTTCTACCTCTGTCTGTTCTACTGGATGGGACTCCATCTCTTCTGTTTCATCCTGATTGTTCTGACCATCCACCTCGAGGGTTTCTTCTTCCAGTGTTTCCTTACCGGATTTTGCTGCATCGTAGTATGCTTGATCGGAATGGGTAACCCTCATATCCTGATCATCGAAAGAAGTGGGCAGTTCTGGTTCATCTTTTTCCATGGAGGACTCTGCCGCTTCCTCCCCTTCGGACGATTGACCACCACTGGACTCTTCCCAATCGAATGATTCATTCTCACTATTCATCCACTCTGATGATTGCTCAACAGAACCTTCTTTTGACTGTTTTTCACTTGAATTTTCCTCGTCTTCACTCCAGTAGTTTTCTTCTATTTCTTCCATTTCTGTTCGTTCTACTTTGTGGGACTCCAATTCTTCTATTTCATCCAGGTTGTTCTGACCATTTAGCTCAGGAGATTCTTCTTCCAGTGTTTCCTCATCGGATTTTGCTGTACCGTAGTATGATTGATTGGAATCCGTAATCACCTTATGCTGATCATCGGAAGGTATGAGCAGGTCTGTTTCGTCATTTTCCATAGAGGATTCTACCGCTTCTTCCCCTTCAATCGATTGATCCCTAATTGACTCGTCCCGATGGAACGCTTCATGCTTATTGCCCGGCAACTCTAATGTTTCCGGTTCGATTTGTGCATCGTTTGGATTATCCTCAATAGATGACTCAGCCTTAAATGTCTCCTGTTCAACGGCAGCTGCTTCTTCTTTTGTTTCTTTCTGTTCGGCAATTACTTCGTCAGCTAATTCATTGATTTTAGGAATTTCCGCATCGTTACTTCCAGATTTTCTATTCCAGTCTGTACTGACTTTCTGTCGCAGTTTCTTTCGTAGATCCTGCCATTTTTTCTCTTCGTTTGAATCGGTATAAAAGCCTGGTTGTGTCTGTTCCTCAACGGTGTACTCCAATTTTTCCAATCCCTTTGTAAGCTGTCTAGCTTGGTAACCATAGATTGGAGAAGGAACATCTGTGGGGGTGAAAGGAACAGGAGATGTCTCAGGAAGCTCTTGAACCTCTTCCTCCTTTTCCCTTGTAGACTTCCTTCTTTCAGGCCTGTTCTCTTCTGGCTTACTTTCCACAGGTGATGTCTTTCTACGTGAAGGTCGTCTACGCTGATAACTTTCCGGCTCCTCAGTCTCTTGGTTCGATTGGCTCGGCTGGTCAGGAATAACAGGGAAACGAAACTCTCCCTGCTTCGGATATCGATACGTCATTTTTGTTTTGGCGTTTACTTCATAGCTTTCGTCTTTATGTAGCTGCTTTTTATCCTTTGTTTCCTGGCTGCCTTCTTTTTCTTCCTGATCCAATAAGCGTTTCATTTTATTTTTTAAGTCTTTCCACATTACTTTCACACTCTTTTCCCATTAAGATCATGCTTTTAATTACCTTTATTTTAACAGGTTTATAGAGGAGTTTGGTTTACAATCGCTTTAAATATGACTTTTGAATCAAAAAAAGCAAAGCAGCCTGGCTGCTTTGCTTTTTTTATATTTCAAATGGTTCGCCTGCTTTATAGTCATCTTCTAAAACTAAAATGCCTTTTTCCTTAGGTGCATCAGGCAGATCCAACTCTTTGGCAGAGCAGATCATTCCGGTTGATGGCACGCCTCTCAATTTAGCATCTTTGATTTTCATTCCACCCGGCATAACAGCACCAACTTTAGCTACGACCACTTTTTGCCCCTGGTCAATATTCGGTGCACCACATACGATTTGTAGTGTTTCATCTCCAATGTCTACCTGACATACACTTAATTTATCAGCGTTTTCATGAGGAGATTTCTCTTTTACATATCCAACAACAAATTTTGGTGATAAGTCAAAATCTAATACATCATTCAATTGGTTTTTAGTGAAAAGATCTTTAATAGGTGTCAGCATCTCTTCTGTCAAGCGCATTTTCCCTCGACTCTCAAGGTTGAAGTACTTAGAGGCATTAAATATGTTATATCCCAGCAGGGATCCATCCTCACCGTCGGTAATCTTCACTACATCTCCGTAGGACTCTTTTTTTAATGTATCACGGTCTCCCTCTTTAATAGGGATAATTAAAACGTCACCAATACCCTGGCGATTATAAAATACATGCATGCTCTACTCTTCCTTTCGATCCTTTTTCGGTTTCTTTTGGGCCAGAATGAAAATTGGCTCCAGTTCTTTATCTTCATACAAGAAGGATAAGGACGTTACAGGAACCGTTCCTTCAGCGAAGAATTTCATAGCCATCTGAGCTAATATATCATATCCTTCTGGATTTTGTATGTCTGCAAAAATAACGACATCCTGATGAGGAATGCTGATGGCAAGCTCCCCTTTACATTCAGCCTTAAGTTTTTCCAATAAAGCTTCATTTAAAATGCGGCTTGCATCATAGCCATCACGGGCTGCATGAAAATAAAAATCATTTCCATATACCTGATCTTTTTTTAGGTCGGTTGGAAGGGAGCGCACGTTAAAACCAGCGACCTCCTTAATTCTTTCCAGGTTCCAACCTTCTTTATTCAGCATTTCTTCATCAATCAACTGATAAGATTTCCCTAAATCCAACGCGTAATATATACGTGTTTCAGCCGTATGCTCTGTATAAATGAGTTTTTTCCCCTGCTCTGTATCTGTCGGAAAGGAAGCAGCACGAATAACAGGAAATATATTTTGCTCTTTCCCCGTTAAATGATGCGTTTCATTCATGACACGTAAGGCTTCATGGATATGGTCCTCTAATTCATCCAGCGCTTCTTCCCCGCGTGCCTCGTATTTGGATATAACATTTGGCAATGTAATGGTGATCCCTTTTCCAGAATCTGCCCATTCAATTCTAAACGTATCTTTATCTCTGTTGAATGTGGTTTTCCACTCATCATTCGCAAGACGATTCTCAAGTTTCTTTTTCATTTTAATACTGGTCATTTTCATCCTGTTTCCTCCTTAATTAATGGAAGAAAAAATCCAATTTATGTGCCTCGTTTCTTCTAGCCACATCGTACTCTATTATACACATTTATCTCTTTCAAAAAAAGTAAACAAGCTGTGCGAAGCGCACAGCTTGAGTTATCCATTTACATTTGTTAAGAACTCTTCGATTTCTTCCTGTGTTTTTCTGTCTTTGCTTACAAACCGCCCTACTTCTTCACCATTTTTAAGAGCAAGGAAACTAGGGATGCCAAACACGTCATTTTCAGCACAAATATGAATGAACTGGTCGCGATCGACATAAACGAATGTCCAGGATGAGAATTTCTCTTCTAATTCCGGAAGAAACGGTTCTATAATCCGGCAATCGGGACACCAATCAGCTGAGAATAATAAGATGACAGAACCATCTTCAGTAAGCTGCTTTAATTGTTGATCTGATTCTAGAGTAATCATATCGGTCACCTCCAAAGACATTTTAGCATTAATCATATTCAATCGTCATATCCCCGGGCTGAATCCACCCCTTCTTTCTAAACCAGGAGGCACATATGTAGCTGATAACTGCAGGACCAATGAAATGAAGCACTACAATTGCGCTTAGAATTTCCAGCGAAAAGCCCATGGTTTCAAAGGTCATAATCTGACCTACAAACCCACTTGTCCCCATTCCCGCTCCAGCAGCATTGTTCTGTAATACCAGCCACATGGTTCCAAGCGGGGCTAGTATCGCACCGGAAAGTGTCGGGGGTAAAAGAATAATCGGCTTTTTCACCACGTTTGCTATTTGAAGCATAGACGTTCCAATTCCCTGTGCTAATGCCCCTCCAAAACCATTATCTTTATAACTAATGGTTGCAAATCCAATCATCTGAGCAGCACAACCGATGGTTGCTGCTCCAGCTGCGATTCCATCAAGGGACAGCATCAGGGCAATAGCGAGACTAGAGATAGGTGCTGTTAAAGCCAGCCCCATCAGAACAGCGACAAGTATCCCCATAATTAACGGTTGCTGCTGTGTCGACCAATTAATTATTTCTCCGATGCCTGTCATCAGCCGGCCTATAGGCGCGCCGATTAGAATTCCGAAGATATAACCAACGATAATAGTTGCAAAAGGTGTAAGTATAATATCAATTTTTGTTTCTTTACTAACCAGCTTCCCAAATTCAGTAGCAAATAAAGCTGCAATATAACTTCCGGCAGGTCCACCTAATTCAGCTCCAAAAGCCCCGCTGAATAAGGCTGCAAAAATAACAAGCGGAGGTGCCTTAAGTCCATAAGCAATCGCAGCACCTATCGCGCTCCCCCAAATTTTGGTGTCCATGGCAAATGTACCGATCTCAATAAATGATTCTGAAATGAATCCCAGGCTTGTCTGCTCGCCAATCGTTTTGATAATCAATCCGATGATTAAGGACGAGAACAGACCAAGCGCCATATAACTTAATGCTGTAATGAAGTAGGTCTGCAACGAAACCTGGACACCTTTTTTCCTAAGAAAATTTTTCATTATCTATCCTCCCACCTAAAACAAAAGAAATTATACACCTAATCCAAACAAGTGTAAATACATCAGCCTCAGAGTTACAACTAAGACTTTCATCTTATTAATCACGTGGGTCTATTGTTTTACTAGTCTGAAAGTTCTATAATGAATCAGTATAAAGAGAATTAAGCGAAATAATAAAGGGGGAGCTTCATGAAATCAATAAGAGGACGCTTACGTTTTATTTTAATTGCATCCCTGATCGGTTTACTCATTATCATCAGTTTTTCCAGTTACTTCTTCCAAAAGCAGGAGAATATCTCCGCTAAGAATCAACACATTCAGCAGGCAATGACGGACAGTGAGGAAATTCTGTCCCTTATGACCGCTGCTAAACTTGAACAGCAGGCATTTTTTAATAATCCAAGCAAAGAACAAGCTTCTGCAATCGAAGCTACAATTACCAATGTGCAGGAAACATCCGCTGAATACGCCGGGAAATATGAGGTCTATCCAGACATAAAAAAACAGTTCCGAGCTATCCATACAAGCGCTGAGCAGTACATAGAAGAATTGAAACCTTTAGTGAATATGTACAAACTAATTGGTTTTACTAATGACCAAGGGTTACGCAAATCCACAGTGACCGCTTATAATGACTTGAATCAAGTCATCGGGGAAAACGCCCAACCATCTTTAGAGAATGCACTTCTCAATGTAAAAATACAAGAACAAGCCTACACTCAAAACCCTAACACGGAAACCCTCTCTAAGTTTGAAAGCAGTACGCAGTCATTCCAGGAGATATTAGAGTCCTCCAGCCTCACCAATGATCAGATTTCCAACCTGGATAAAACTTTACTCAAGTATGAACAGACGATGAATACTATGGACAATACCTATACTCAGGCGATGAACATCCGCAGCTCATTTGAGCAGATCTCAAACAAGGTATCAGAACAGGTAAATCTAGTAAAAGCAGCAGCAAAGGAATTGAACGGAACCTTTTCCAAGGAACAAAAGAACCAACAACAATTTATTACCACACTGCTTATCCTGTTAGGTGGTATAACTGTACTTGTTATTCTATTGACCGGTACTTTTCTTATTCGTTCGATCTCAAAATCTATAAACAGACTTAAGGATAGTGCCTCGATCTTAGGGGAAGGAAACCTTTCTCACAGGGTTCAGCTAGATTCTAAAGATGAAATGGCTGACGTTGGGAGACAATTTAATAACATGGCAGAAAAGATGGAGCAATCGGTGAAAAAGGTATTACAAGCAACAGATGTTCTTAATACGTCATCAGAGCAGCTGTCAGAGATTTCAAATCAGACGACAATCCAGGGCGTTGAAATTAATGATGCCATTAATCAAGTTGCTTTGGGTTCCCAGGATCAAGCACAAAAAATTGATGAAACCAATCAATTTATTCAAGAAGTTACGGAGGCCATTCAACGTACCAAACAAGTAACGGATGACATTGAGTTAAGGCTTAATCATGCTAAGCATGAGGGAGATACTGGACTAAAGACAGTAGGTGAACTGGAGGAAACGTCCAACAGCTTCATAGAGCTGGCTTCTCGTATGGCATATGAAGTGAACAATGCTTCCACACAATCAAGAGAAGTAAATAGAGTCGTATCAACCATTGAAGATATAGCAGATAGCACAAACCTCTTGGCATTAAATGCCGCTATTGAATCGGCACGCGCGGGGGATGCCGGAAGAGGCTTTGCAGTGGTTGCAGATGAAGTAAGAAAACTAGCTGAGCGTTCTAAACAAGAAGCACAGAATATCCATGAGATGATGAAGCAGATGATGAAGCAGATGGAGACTCTGTCTTCGGAAGCAGATAAGTTTCACCACTTCCAAACTTCGCAGGATGAAGCGGTTATGAATACAAAAAGAGCTTTTGACGAAATTTCTTCCCATGTTCATTCGGTGAATGGTCAAATCATTCAAGTGAAAGATTCTGTTTTTAGCGTGGACCAAGCTAATGAAGAAGTAAAAGAAAGGTTATACAGCATCAGCGTTATCTCTGAAGAAGCTGTAGCAACAGCTGAAGAGGTTGCAGCATCGAGCGACAACCAAATGTCCTCCATTGAACAAGTAAACCAGTCAGCAGCAGATCTTGAGACACTGTCACAGGAGCTGGCTGTTGAAGTCAGTCAGTTTTCCTTTCAGGAGCACACAGAAGAAAATGAGGACAAAGAACACCATCAAGAAGAAGTTTCAACTGATCCTATCGCAGAATCTCCACCTCTTGATCAGGAGTTTGAAGCTGCGGACAACCAGTTTTTCATAGAAGATAAAAAACGATCTTCATAAATCTCTTAAAGTCAATATGGAGAAGCAGCATGACTGGACTTCAGTCTTTTACTCTTTCATACTTAAGGAGAACGTTACTTTGGGAGGGATAAAAAATGGAACTAACGGTATACTTAGCGGGACAAATTCACGATGACTGGCGTACTCAGTTAAGAAAACAAACTTCAGATAGAGACTTGATCATTCATTTTGTTGGTCCTCAGGAAAACCATGCGTTGTCTGATGATATAGGAGAAAAGGTATTAGGCGAGCAGCCGAACCAAGTAGCTCGTGATGATGCAGCGTCATCTATTAATAACTTTCGCACACAGGTATTATTAAATAAATCAGATGCTGTGATTGCTTATTTTGGTGAATCGTATAAACAGTGGAATACAGCTATGGATGCTGGTGCTGCCATTCAACAACAAAAGCCGCTCCTATTAATTAGACCAGAGTCATTGATTCATCCCCTAAAAGAACTCTCCAACCAGGCTACTGCAACGGTTGAGACCATTGATCAGGCCGTAGAGGTTCTAAGTTATCTTTTTGAATCCTAAATAAAAGGATGCCTCTCAAAAAAGGAGGCATCCTTATTTATTGCTCGTTTAACCATTGACCCTTCAATAACTTCACTACATGTGTAAACATCTCTTCACGACGAACCATCCCATTTGTAAAAATTCCGATGGCTCCTTCCTTTTTCCGAACATCATGCTTGTCCGCATACACATCCATTACGTCTCCGAGCTCTTTCCCTTTTTCTAAATCAGCTTTAATCTCTTCTGGCAGGAGGATCCGGGCTCCGCTTGCTGTATATACATTTTCTTTATTATCTACAAGGGCCCCCCAATTACAAAGGTAAAGGTCATCTTCAATTTCCATGACCCCTCCTTCCAAGCCAATTCCAAGATGAGCTTTGCTTTGAGAAGCACATTCACGCGCACGGTTGATAGCGCCTTCTAATGTCTCTTCATCAGAAAAGGGCTGTGCGGCCACTTTAGATTCAACTTCCATTCCGATGATTTCCATTTCAGGAAACACATGCTTTACAGAGTCAATTTTCGTAGGGTTTTGTGATCCTACATAAATTTTCAACATAACAGGCACCTTTCTTCTTCGCATTCATCTTAGAGCTTTTTCCGTTTATCTCTTCAATCATAGTTATTAAAAACTTCGAACTTAACACTGTCCCAAATCTATTCCTTTATATTTCATCATTTTAGCACAAAGTCACGCCTGCTGACATCAGCTTGCGTGACTTTGGATGAATTATACATTTCTTCTGATTTGGTCCACTGTATTCTGGTCTGTCGTTTTCACTAATTTAACAATCAGCTCTTTTGCAGCTGCATAATCATCCACGTGAATCATAGAAGATGAAGTATGGATATAGCGCGAGCATATACCAACAACCGCAGATGGAACCCCATCATTGGCCATATGAACTCTTCCTGCATCCGTTCCGCCCTGAGATACAAAATATTGATAAGGGATGTTATGTGTTTCTGCTGTATCCAGAATAAATTCACGCATCCCTCTATGGGTCACCATAGACCGATCTAAAATGCGCAGTAATGCTCCCTTACCAAGCTGTCCAAACTCATTTTTATCGCCACTCATATCATTAGCCGGGGAAGCATCAAGTGCATAAAAGATATCAGGATCAATCATATTTGCTGCCACTTGTGCACCACGCAGACCCACTTCCTCCTGTACGGTGGCTCCAGAGTACAGCTTGTTCGGCAGTTTCTCTCCTTGAAGCTCTTTTAGAAGCTCGATGGAAAGCCCGCAGCCATAACGGTTATCCCAGGCCTTCGCCAACACTTTTTTCTCATTAGCCATCGGTGTAAACGGACATATCGGTACAATTGTCTGTCCAGGTTTAATGCCAATAGCCTTTGCATCTTCCTGATCATCTGCCCCGATATCAATAAGCATGTTCTTAACTTCCATTGGTTTTTTCCTCTGCTCCGGAGTAAGGTTATGAGGAGGGATAGATCCAATCACACCAACAACCGGGCCATTCTCCGTAATCACTTGTACGCGTTGAGCAAGCATGACCTGATTCCACCAGCCTCCGAGCGTCTGAAAACGGATCATACCGTTAGCTGTAATTTGGGTAACCATAAAACCGACTTCATCCATATGGCCGGCAACCATTACCGTAGGTCCTTTACCATTCCTCACTCCAAAAACGCCGCCAAGACGATCCTGAACAAGTTCATCTGAATATTTCTCCAGTTCCTTTTTCATAAACTGACGGACCAGGTGTTCATTCCCTGGTGCACCCGGCATTTCGGTTAATACCTTAAAAAGATTCTGTGTCTCTTGGTTCATATGTACATCTCCTTTTTTTACTTCTTTTGTTATTTTAACGGAATTTTAAAAACGTTTCTACAAATCAGCCAGGTTCCTACGTTTTGATTTCCTTTTACCGGGAATATTTAGTATACTGAAGATAGAAACTAGTTGTGAGGTGATTGGTTGATGAACTGGAAAAAAGTCGCGATAGCTGCTGGTGTAGGAGCATTAGCTGGCTATGTTGTCAAAGAACAGATGAGCAACGGTCAGGGAGTTACCCCTGAGAAAGCATTAAAAATCGCGAAAGAAGCTTTTAAAAAGCAAGGACCGATCAGCGGTTCGTGGATCTACATGAAGCCTGAAGAGTTAAACAAGAATGGGATTAACTATGATGTTTACCGTGGAGGCATATCTAAGAACCAGGACGGCGAAACATCTCAATTCGAATTCTACATTGATACCGAAACAGGAACAATTGTCGATGTAGCGGAAACAACTGCATAAGCAAATTAAATACCCTCGCCCTGCGAGGGTATTTTTATTATGTGTAACTATGTTCTTTTTGTTTCACACGGTCGATAATACTTCCGTCCTTATCAAAACGAAGAGCCCGATAAATGGCATCATGATAAAAAACATACCAGGCATTTTTCTGGTAACCATACTTCATCCATTTCTCCTTTTCATGGACAGAAGTAACCGGATAATCGTCATAGGCAAGAGCCCATAGCACATTTTGGTGCGCATGTGTCGGCATCAAATCTGCCATATGAATAAATAGATCCTCCTTGTCTTCAAAGACGATAATTGAGTGACCATCGCTATGTCCACTTGTATGAATCATTTGAAGGCCGGGAAGAATTTCAAGCCTATCTACAAAGGTATGTATTTGCTCCCTTACAGGCTCCCAGTTAGCTTTCCAATAGGTATTTTGAGACCGTATGTTAGGATTTCTCATTTCATCCCATTCTGTCTGACTTGTATAGATCACTGCATTAGGAAAAGAGGAGGTAAGCTTTCCATTTTCCCATCTTGAGAGTCCGCAGGCATGATCAAAGTGAAGGTGCGTCATGAGAACCATATCGATATCCTCCCGGCTTAAACTAAGTTCTTCCAGACATGCATCGATTTTTGATTCTTCTAGTACACCAAAGTTTCGCATTTGCTTCTCATTGAGCTTATCATTGCCTATACCAGCGTCAATGATCACCTTCTTCCCATCTACTTCCAATAAGATAGGATCTGTTCTTAACTCAATCTGATTCCGTTCGTTCACAGGATACTTTTTACTCCATAGAGGCTTTGGAACAACACCAAACATCGCTCCGCCGTCCATATGTGTGACGCCCCCGTCAAGCCAGGTCAGGGATGCTCTTCCGATTTTCATCTTCTCCACCAAACCATTCCCTCCATATAAAGATAGCTCTAGTTTACCATAGTAACTAGAGCTATTGTAAGCGGTATCAGGTTGTAAAACGTGCCGTGCAGCGGTATATAGGCTGACCTTTGGCTGAAAATTTCTCCTCATATTCGGTCGGAACATTTAAGGGGTCCTGATCTGCATGTAAATCGACAGAAACATCCTCCAAGATCATTCCATATTCAGAGAAACTTACTAAAGAATACTCAAAAAGGCCTTTATTATCTGTTTTTAAAGTAACTTGTCCTCCTGGTTTAAGAACCGCTTCATACTGTTCCAGGAATGTTTTAAACGTCAACCTTCTCTTTTCGTGTTTGTTCTTCGGCCATGGGTCAGAAAAGTTTAGATAGATGTGATCAATTTCTTTGTCTTCAAACAATTCTCTAAGATCCTTTGCATTTTCATTGACCATACGAACATTTTTCGTATCAGCTTTTATAACTTTTTTCACAGCGCCAACAATGACACTTTTTACGAATTCAAGTCCAACAAAATTTATCTCAGGGTGCTGTCGGCCCATACCAGCGATAAATTGGCCCTTCCCGGACCCTATCTCTAAATGAAGGGGCTGTTTCGGCTCTTCAAACAACTCTCCCCATTGACCTTTGTGTTCAAACGGCTGCTGGACTACGATGTCATCCTGCTCTTTAAGGAAATCATCAGCCCAGGGCTTATTTCTTAAACGCATGTGTGGAATTCCTCCTTCTTGTCGATAAAATAGTACCATGAAGAAGGCAAAAATTAAAATCTTTTATAAAATCACTGTAATCTCCCATAAAACTGTAAATAAAGACTTAAGAATGACTATAGGAGGAACAGTCTCTCATTATCAAAGTTCACCGGTATTTGAGGAAGAATACGCGTCGTAATAAGGGTTGGGTTGTAAGCGCTTACTAGTTTACGATAAATAACATGACTTATTAAAATAAACAGGAGTGATGGGAACCCGTATGAAACTACTCACTAAAATGTTTGAAATGACTGTCCTAGCCGTATTTTCTGTACTGTTTGCAGGTTACGCTTTATTTGTATATCCTTTTGAGAAATTAACTGAGATGATGAGTACTGAAGTGAAAGAAAAGAAACTTAAATATACACCAATTACTACAAAAACCGCTGCCTAAGCAGCGGTTTTTCTTCGCTAAATGAGATTCCATCTAATGGAACGGGCGGATCGTTTCCCCGTCCCCCCTCTGTGCAGCAAACCTAACGGCCCATATGAATGAATATGCCTCATTTCTATTCTTCGATGTTAGGAAAGGTTTAAATGGAAAGATTAGTGAATTAACAACAGACTTTAACAGAGCATTTTGTCAAAAGTCTAATTCCTCTTTGTCCCGGAAGAACTTCCCATTGGGTCCGTCCTCTTCTAATTGGGCTAACCAGAGTATTCCTTCCATAGCTTCTTCCGGTTTACGCTTGGCTTTTTCCCCGCCTAAGTCAGTTTTGACCCATCCGGGGCTGACTGAATTTACTTTGACGTCTTTTCGACGAGTCGTTCCAGCAAAAAGTCTTGTTAGAGCATTTAAACTATACTTGGATACTTTATATGCTCCGGCCATCGGTGCATCCAAGGCATGACTGACACCGATTTCAGCCGCTATATTAACGACACGACCATAATTATTTTCCAGCATCACTGGAATGAATGTTGTCATCAAAAAATACGGGCCAAAATAATTCACCAATTGTATATCCTCAAAAGTAACCGTGTCCACATCGAGAATTGAACTCTTTTTATCTGGGAAAATACCAGCATTATTAATTAACACATCTATTTTCCCATCTTCCTGAAGAATCTCATCTCTGACCTGCCCTATTTTATCAGGCTGTGCCACATCCAGAAAAATAGAATGGACATCCAAACCTTCCTCCTGGAGCTGATTGGCTGCCTTTATCCCTTTCTCTTCATTCCTAGCCCCGAGCCATACTTTAAACCCCTGCTGCGCCAGTTGCCGGCATGCTTCATATCCGATTCCTCTATTCCCACCTGTCACTAAAGCATTTTTACTCAAAAAAACTCCTCCTTATCGTTTAAGGTAATACTAGTTACTTACCCTTAAATAAGCGAAGCTTTGACATATGAGTGCTTTCGCAATATGCTTCTGTCCATTCGAAAGTGCAGGAACCGTTAAAAGTCATCGGTGCTAGCTTGAGACAGCCAGGAATACCTTCACTTTATCTATATAACATATGGGCTTGGACAAAAAAAGAGAAGCATAGCCGGATAGCTGCTTCTCTTCTGCTTATTTTTATAAAATAAGGTGTTTTTTCATGATTTTTTTCAATTTTTCTGTCCGAACTGATGCTTCGTGGTACTCGCCTCTCATTTGATGCCATTGGATAAATGATAAAGCTTGAGATAGCGAATACCACTTCATGCGCTCATACATAGGGGAGTCCGGCTGAATACCGTATTCCTCAAGCCATGTCTCCCAATAGTCTTCAGGAATATAATTGTACAACAACATCCCCAAATCCAAGGCAGGATCTGCTACCATTGCGTTATCCCAATCAATCAGATAAAGATGATCTGTAGAAGACAACAACCAGTTATTATGATTCGTATCACAATGACAGACTACGTGAACATCATGTTGGACATGACTGACATGATGTTCAAGGTACTTGATGGCTTGATGAATTTCTATTTTTGGGTCCACTTGGTCAAGGACCTTCTGATTTTCCTTAATGTCTTTCAGCACTTCATCAGGTGTCAGAGGATGTTTCCCGAGTCTCATCAGCATATCAAGTAACTCAGAGGAATGGTGGATTTTACTTAAGAGAGCGGCAACACGCGGGTGTTTCATTTCTTCAGGCTTAAGCTCACGTCCTTCCAACCATTCCTGAGCGGTAATAACGTCCCCATTCTCCAGCCTTTTGGTCCAAACAAGCTTAGGTACGATACCTTCAGCCGATAATACAGCTAAAAAAGGAGAAGAATTTCGTTTTAAGAACAAACGCTTTCCTTCTGTATGGGCATAATACGCTTCACCTGTTGAACCGCCTGCCGGTGTTATAGTCCAATTACTACCAAGTATATGTTCCAACCAATTCACCTTCAATTCCTCAAATCCTCTTGTGATCGAATCACGTCATTATTTGCTAATTAAGTATATCGTACTTTAGTATTAATCCAAAATTTTTTCTACCGATTCATGAGTCACCTTAGAATAGATTAACTCATTGATCTGTCAACTTTCAAGAGATAACTATTGATCAACATAGAATGTTGACTTTGGTGACGCTTTCTTTACAAAACACTCTGTACAAGTTCCATCCTGACCATCAACTTGAAAGGGAAGCAATTCTTCTGATCGGATGGACACAGTGCTGGCTTTGACCTGTTTGACCTCTTTAAATAACACATGTCTGCCTGCAAAAACACTTAAAAACAACAGAAACAACTTCTTCTTTGACACAGGTTTTACAATTGTCACCTGAAAAATTGACCTTTGTATTTTCGCTCCGGGGGAAATTTTCATCCCCCCTCCATAATAAGGGTGATTGCTTACTATAACCATCATCGCTTCTTTTACAGGGGATGTTTCCCCATCAATTTCCAACTCGAATTGAATCGGTTTTATTTTATTCCATGAACGAAGGAGAGCAAGCGGGTAGGTGAGCTTAGTCAAGTGCAATTTCTTAAGCCACCTACGATATTTGTTATTGTTTGCCTTTGAAACGACGATACCATCAATCCCAAAACTTATACTGTTGATGAAATTTCTAGCTCCAAGCTTATACCTTTGATGAAGTATATAGGTACCAAGTTGGACCTTAAGGGGTTTTGGTCTTTGAATAATTTCGTGAAACAACTGCACCCCTTCCCGATTCAAATCTGCCCCCCGCGCAAAATCATTTCCAGTTCCAGCAGGCAGTATAGACACAGGTATTTCTCTATGGTCCTGCAAACCATTCATGACTTCATGTAAAGTTCCGTCACCTCCAACAACAATAATCGATACAATCGTTTCAGAGTGGATGCTTGCAACCTGGCGCACAATATTTTCGGCATGTCCTTCCTCTTTTGTTACAAATGTACGGCATTTCGTTTTTTTATAAACTGGATCATTTTGCAGCGTGCGAAATAATCGTTCCGCTCTTCCATTCCCCGCTGAAGGATTGACAATGATTATGTACATAAGACATTTCTCCTAATTCGGAATCAAAACATTACACATTTATACACTATTCTATTATACTATTAGTAAAAAAGGAGGAGTATACATTGGCGAAAGATTGTCAGTTTTGTGGAACTTCGGTTTTTATACCAAAAGAGGGTTCCATTGTAGCTAAACATTCAGATATAGATAACTACTTTGAGGGATCTTCACTTTCACTCGTACATGAAAACCAGGATACTTTAATATACAAGTATAATAGTTTGAGCGAGCTGAAGTCTGCTTTGGAAGTCATCTTCAGAGAATCCCCCCCTTCTTTTTGGGTGCATCTATTGAATCATGAAAGTTCTCACTCTTTTCCTATTTCCATTCAGCATTTATATGAAAGAATCTGTCATCCCGAACTTGCCGATATCATCCATGAAGGTAATTTTGTTGCTCATTTACAGCCTATAATGAATATGAAATCAAATGAAGTGTATGGTTATGAAGCACTTCTTAGAACAAAAGAATATAAAGTGAATCCAGGTCAACTGTTTGCTTATGCTTCACGATCTGGACTTCAATCCATGCTTGACCAGAAAGCTAGAAGAGCTGCTGTAAAAGCAAAATCTAAATATTTGGTACAGGGACAGAAGATTTTTATTAATTTTCTACCATCGACCATATACGTACCGGAATTCTGCCTCAAGCATACATTTCAAATTGTAGAAGAGTTCGGTATCTCCCCCTCTGATCTTGTATTCGAAGTTGTAGAGACAGAAAAAATTACAGATGTTCAGCACCTCAAGTCTATCTTGGATACATACAAGTCATCTGGAATGAAAGTTGCGCTCGATGACGTCGGAACCGGTTACAGTACACTTGAGATGTTAAGCCTTCTCCAGCCGGATTATGTTAAGATCGATCGTTCTTATGTACAAGACTGCCATACAAACGCTCGCAATCAGGAGTTCTTATATAAGGTTATGAACCACGCGGATCAGCTTGGAATTGATGTACTTGCTGAAGGAATTGAAACGAAAGAAGAATGGGATTGGCTTCAAGAATTAGGTGCCGATTACGGACAGGGATACTATATAGGAAGACCTCAAGCTGAGCCTGAAAAAGAGCTTATTCTTCCTTAAGCTGCTGTTCAGTATCCCACTCGGCTCTTCTCACTGCACTGGTCCAGCAGTGCCTTAATAGGGCATCCGCTGTTTTTAATTGATTGTGCTTTAAAGGAGAAGGTTCTTTTCTCTTTTCATAAAGCCAGCCACTGTACAATTCTTTCCCCACATAAATAGTTGAATAAGGCTTCTGAGTATTGTCAAAGTTGAGTTCAGGAGCCAGGATTACCTTTTGGTAGGGAAAGTTTATAGTATATTTATCAAGCACGCTTCTTACAAAAGTTTCTGTTCTCTTAAGACTAATTAAAGGGTTTAATATCTTACGCTGGTGACCATCTTTTTCTATCATCCATGTATGGCCTGGACCTGGGTAAACGATTTCTCCAGGTTCTGCATTGATATAAGTAACGATATCCAATCCATGAGGACTGATAAGAATGTTATCCATTTCCACCTGGGTCTTTTTCATATTTGCAACAGGCTGATACATGAGCAGATATGTATCTGGAAAGCGTTGCAGATAATAAGTAAGCAGAGGATCAGATTTATAAGCTGGATTTAAAAATGATTTTTTCTGAATGGTTGTAGTTGCCCATTTTAACTGAAAAGGAAATAGCTGATCTAAATACTCCTGTTTTAATTCCTTCAAAGTTTTTGGATGACCTTCACGAAGCGGGGGAGCAGCCTTCCCGCTCTCTTCCCCACTTTTTTTAAAAGGTAAAAACCTTTTCCAGGTCAAAGATTTATCTTCCCGTATGTCTTCAGATTTCGCAGGGTTCCTGTTATCCGCCGGCCCTTTATTCTCAAATCGTTCATGTCTATCCTGCCACTGTTCACTTTTTAAGCGTATATATCGTGCAGGATATTGAAACATATTCACTTCATATCTGGAAATATAGTCGTACAGTTTAATTAGCTGAGCCATTAGAATCCCTTTCTATTTAAGTCGATATCTGCAACTTTTTCATATTTAGGCTGTTTACCTGGATGAATTTTGAATACAGAAAAAGCATGAACCTTCATCTGATAGTTTGACTGAAAGATGACAGGAATATGTTCCTGTGATAAAGGAGACCTTCCTTCGGCCTGCTGTTTAGCCAGCGTCACATGAGGATGATACTTTCTGGACTCTTCATCGATACCGAGTAAATGACCTGTTTTTTCTATTTTACGCTTTATTTCCATCAACTCCGAAGCTTTCTCAACCTCAGCGAAAAAAACCCGCGGGCATGTCCGCTCCCCAAATGAACCAGCAGGTCCTATGCCTACATTGAAAGGGGATGGCCATGATTGGCTTTTTATTTCTTCTATATATTCGTCTATTATTTCTTCGGCAGTCCCGCCTAAAAACTTTAAGGTTATATGGAAATCTTCTCGGTTTGTCCAATTCCTATAACTCATTGATTCGCTCAACACTTCCTGCCATTCTTGCAGCGCATCTGCAATTTTCTGATCGGTTTTAATTCCTATAAAATAGTGACTGCTCAATCGAATTGCTCCTTTCCATTTATCTTCGTCCATTTCTTTATAACCAGCAGAATGATCATTCCAATAAACGTCATTAAAGAAAACAGTCCATACATGAAAGTAACACTGTAAAAATCTATCATTATTCCACCAAGGAAAGTAAAACAGGCATTTCCCAATCCGTTCCCTACAGCAGAATATAATCCCACAGCCGTAGCCCTGACATCATCAGGAGCTAATTCTCTTACAAGAAGCAGAGCAGCAGGAATGTAAAGGCCGACTGATACGCCTTGAGCAATAGTGCTTCCATACACAACTGCACTTGAGGGCTCAAAATAATAGAGCAGCCACCTCAGACAGGATACAGATGCACTGAGTATAAGAACGGCCAAGACTCCAAAGCGGTTAATCACCTGCTGGGCAAACTTCATAAATGGAGCTTCACTTCCAGCAGCCAACAGAAAAGCCACTCCTACCCCTGAGAGGGTCCCTCCTACTGTCAATATAAAAGTCCCAAAATAATAATTGTTTGCCAATACCGGCCCGAAAATTAAGAAGTTGGAGATTAGGAACAAAAGGAATGATTTCTGCTTTATCAATGTATGTAAACCTTTTTTAAAAGGAAGCGATACCTCCTCGGCTCTTTTTGGAAACTGAAAAAGAGTAATTAAAGCAATAACCAGGCCAATTGAAAAAAAGTAAAAGATCCAATCCATGGAACCGGTTGATTCGGTCACACCCCCCAAGACAAATACAGCGATAGCAAAACCTACAGCTCCCCACAGGCGGATATTTCCATATTCTTTGCCATTTCGTTGAACAAAATTCAGAGAAAGACTGTCAGACAAAGGAACGATTCCAGACTGAAAAATTGCTATGCAGATAATGCCTATAAAAAGAGCAGGGAAGATGGAAAGTTGAGGATAGAAAGCACCCAGCAAACCAGCCGTCAGCGAAGCCAACATTAAAAGCCGCTTCGGCCTTCTAGTGTAATCACTAAGCATGCCCCATACTGGCTGCATAAAAATAGTGACAAGTGGCAAAGCGGCAATGACCATTCCAATCTGAGTATGGGATAACCCTTTTTCTTCTTCAAGAAACACAGACAGTAAAGGAAAAATGGCTCCGAAGGCAAAAAAAGTAAAGAAATAAAAAATCTGTATAAAACGGTAGGTTTTTTCAGTGGCAGACTGCGGCATTTATCAAAGTCCTTCTTTCTTTATTTAGAGAGTTCATAAATGCTTTTTGCATATATTTCTATCGCTTTAATCATATCTTTCAAACGGACATGCTCGTCTACCTGGTGCGCTGTGTCCGGGCTGTCTGCAAACATAGCACCAAAAGCAACACCTGCTTCCAGAGAGCGTGCGTACGTTGCGCCTCCAATCGATTGTGCCGAAGCTTTCTCCCCTGTAGTCTGGTTATAAACGGACAATAAAGTTTCCACAAATGGATGATCTTTTTCTAAATGAATGGAAGGAAGATGGTCATAGACAGCCAACGATCCTTCATTTCTTTCAGCAATAGCATTTAACTGATGAAGAACATCGTTATATTCTGCTGTAACAGGATATCTTAAATTGAATCCTGCTTTCCACATATCTTCAGAGCGTACTAAAGACCCTAAATTGCTGGTTAATGCACCCGAAACATCATCCATGATATTCAACCCCAGGCCGCTGCCATCTGTTACAAGAAACGATTCATATATATGGTCTATGATTTTTTGATCGTCGGCAGGGAGTGGCATCGTCTGTAAAAAGCCCAGCAAGTCTATAACAGCATTTCTTCCTCCTTCGGGCTTACTCGCATGCGCAGCTTTCCCTTTCATACTCAGCACATATTCGTTGTCATTTTTTGTTAAAGAACCACTTAACTGGTGTTTCTCTATATAATCATTGAACGAACGTTGAATATCTGCGGTTGAAAATAATACAGCTGTTGATTCATCAGGAACCATATTTAAACGGTCACCACCTGTAAAACTTAGAAGATAAGTAGAAAGATCAGATGATTTTGGAGATATTGCATAAGTAAGATAACCATCCAAAAGCCCTTTTTCAGCATGAATAACAGGGAATGATGCATCTGGAGTAAATCCTACCTCCGGCATATCTTCATGTTTAAAATAGTGTTCAATTCCTTCCCAGTCTCTCTCCTCATCTGTGCCTAAGATTAACCTGATTTTCTTCTTAGGTTGAAAACCCTGGTCTTTTAAAAGCTTCATAGCTATATAAGCAGCCATCACTGGACCTTTATCATCCTGAGAACCCCGTCCATAGAGAATTCCATTTTTCACAACCGGGTCAAAAGGAGGTGTAGTCCAGCCTTCACCTGCTGGAACGACGTCTAGATGGCCTAAGATTCCTATAATTTCTTCTCCTTCACCAAATTCCACGTGTCCTCCATGCCCATGAACATTTTTAGTTGTAAAGCCATCTTTACCGGCTATCTCCAACATTTTATTTAATGCATCAAGAATTGGCTTTCCATAAGGAGTTTCTTCATCTTCCTCATAAACACTTGGGATCTTTAATAATTCCATCGTTTTCTGTATGTATTCTTCTTCGTATGTTTGACTCAGAGTTTTATAATCCATAATCATACTCCTTTTTTTATCAATTGGTCGTAAGTAGCTTTGTCACATACAACATAGAGTTCTGCTTCCTTAGGAATTGGTCTTTCTAATTTGCGGTTAATCGTCAAATCATTACGATCGGCAATCAATGTTGCCCCTTCATTTAACAAGTCCTGAAAAGCATCGCGATATGTTTCCCAATTAGCCCGGACAGGAATATAAAAAAGGTCCTCCCCTACCGATCTTTTCAATAATTGACCATAAATTTCAGAGACCCCTTTACGGAAAGCTGAACGCACAGCTAAAGAAGATATAGTCTCATTTGATACAATGAATTCGTCAATTTGAGCATGTTTGAAATTCTTTATATGCTTTTCTTCCATCACTTCTACTATCGTATGGACCTCTGGAGCAGCTGTCTCTATAGAAGAAGCTATCAATAATGACTTGCCGTCTATAGATTGATCATTGTCCAATCGGTCATCTGCAAAGATTAGTACAGCCCTTGCCTCGGCCACATTTGCTTGCTGGAGGGTTTCAATATCAGAAGCATCCCCCTTTATGTAATGAATCGTATCGGTTAACACAGGTGCCTCTTCTAATTGATCGATAATGACAATTTCACAATTCTCACTTGTATCGACGATTTCCTTTACCGCAAATTTTGCTTTTTGGGACCATCCGATAATAACAAAATGGTTCTTACCTTTGTGCACAATATCACCCTCCAGTCGCTTTTTTCTAAAAAGAGCCAGTCCATCAATAATTTTTCCAATCACAACACCAATAAGTCCGATCCCCAGAACATATAATACAATAGCTATGGAACGACCGGCAGTCGTAACCGGATAATAGTCTCCATATCCTACGGTTGTAACTGTCGTCATCACCCACCAGAATCCATCAAATAAGGTTGGAAATGTATCATTTTCAACGAGCACGATTAAAATAGTGGATAGCACAATAAGAATAGCACTAGTTAAAAACAAAACGAGATTATTGACCTTTACCATTTTCAAAAGAATTTTTTTAAGAAGAAACAATCAAAGACCTCCAATCATTAATAACCTGTAAATTAGGTGAATAATCTGTAAATTTAATCTATTTAAGTGGCACTGACTATTACTTTATTGTAGAATGAAACCAACTTCAGAGATTCACAAGCACCACAAGTTCCATACAAAGACGATTAAGGAGTGGTTTTTTGAATCATCCATCATCACGTATGCTCAACCGCATTAAAGCTGTCTATCTCTATATAAGAGACCGGGGAACAGTATCGACTAATGAGTTAGCAGATGAGTTTGGTATCACCGATCGTACTATGCAGAGGGACCTAAGCATATTAGAATACAATGGACTGGTTGCAAGTCCACATCGTGGAGAGTGGACAATCACTGAAAAGAAAGTCAAAATATCATAAATGAAGTATGTTATATAGATGACACCCGGAATTAGAGTTCCGGGTGTCTTTTTATTTTTGTTCATTTACAGCAAGTTTAGGCATCGTATTTCTATCAAAGTTCACATTAGATGTGTTAGTCAAGTTTTGTAATTTTCATAAGGTATTGAAGTTCCTCATCTGTCAGCTCACGATATTCGCCAAGTTCTAGTTCTTCATCAAGGTCTAGTTCTCCTATTCTTATGCGTTTCAAATACACTACTTTTTTGTCCACGGCTTCAAACATACGCTTTACCTGGTGGAACTTCCCTTCTGTGATTGTCAGTTCAATTTCTGATTGTTCACCAGAAGATAATACGACAAGATGACCGGGCTTAGTTTTATATCCATCATCCAGCGTTACACCTTCAGCAAACTGACTGACATCCTCCTCCGTCACGCGGCCGTCAATTTCAGCATAATAGGTTTTTCCTACATTTTTTTTAGGAGATGTTAAACGGTGGTTCAATACACCGTCATTCGTTATTAACAACAGCCCCTCCGTATCCTTATCTAAGCGCCCTACAGGAAACGGATCAAATACATGATCTTCTGGTTGGAGGATATCAATAACTGTCGTGTCATGAGCATCTTCGGTTGCTGAGATCAAATCTCCTGGTTTGTTCATCATAAGATAAATATATTCTCTATATTCAACCTCTTCTCCCATCACTGTCACCTGATCTTTTTCTGTATCCACATGAACTTTGGCACTCTTTTCAGGTTGACCATTAATACGTACATTTCCTCCTTTAAGAAGAGCTTTCACTTCTTTTCGAGTACCATAGCCCATATTCGCCAATAATTTATCAATTCTCAATTCCCTTTACCTCCTTACCTGCGCTTTAAAAACTTATCAAGTACACGTACGCGTCCACCTAAGACACGTTCTAATAATGTTGTCTTATATGTTAACAACAGGTACACGACTCCACCTATACCAATACTAAACGTTAATACAATAAGAGAGTCCAGCCTTTTTTCCAATGGATCAAAAATAAAGCCCAGTATCCACTTCACAAAGAGGACGACAACAGCCATGATTGATGTCAGAATGAACACAAGAAGTGTACGTTTGAACAATTGACTAAACGAAAATTCTATAGAGGTGAAGATACGCCAGAAGTTCAAACATACAGCCGCAAGGACACCAATGCCAGTAGCAAAAATTGCACCCTTTGCTCCAAACAGCTGAATCAGCCACCAATTCAGGCTGATTTTTAGTAGTATTCCCGTTCCAAGACTGATCACAGCAAAATTCTGTTTATTAATTCCCTGCAGAATAGAAGAAGTAACCGTATATAATGCAAGAAAGAGCCCGACAGGTGCATACCATCGAAGGAGAGCTCCACGATATTCAACCTCTTCTACTCCATAAAACGTAGCATAAGCTTCAAGAGCAACAACAGAGAGACCTACAACCGCTGGTATAATCAATAGAGCAACGATCTGCAGTGCCTGGTTGATTTGATGATTCAACCGGTTCATTTCATTTTTCGTAAAGGCTTGTGTGATAGCGGGAAGTAGAGCTAAGGAAAGTCCAAGCCCCAACGTAACTGGAATCATAATGAGCTTGTGGCTCAGAAAGTTAATAATTGAAAAAGCATTATTATATTCCATGCCGCTCGCTTTAATTGCTTTTTCCAGCGTGAATTGATCGACAAGCTGATAAAGCGGTGTGGCAATTCCCACTAATATAAACGGTCCGGCATAGGTGAACAGTTCTTTGAACATGTCTTTGTTGGACAAACCATAAGTCATCTTCTGTGCCTGTATTTGCCGCTCCAGGAATGGTTTACGCTTGATCCAATACACATACAGGACGATACATGAAGCGATCCCGCCAATAAATGCAGCAAAAGTCGCAAAGCCAACAGCTCTAGGGATTGGACCCTGCAGAACTTGGACAATAATAAACACAGATACAAGTAAAAATACAATTCTTACAATTTGTTCTACCACTTGTGATACAGCGGTAGGCGCCATCGACTCATGGCCCTGGAAAAAACCTCTTGTTATACTCATCGGAGGAATGACAAGCAAAGCGAAACTGACCATTTGAATAACCATTGTAGCCTGCCCTAAACGTTCAGATTCTGTCCCAATCGTCCAGGCTGCTACCTGCTCAGCAGAGAAAAACAAAATGAAAAAGGCCAGAACCCCTGTGATGGACATTAAGGTTAAACCAGCTTTCAGCATTTTTTGTCCTGTTTCATAATCTCCTAATGAGTTGTACTTAGAAACAAATTTGGAAACAGCTACGGGTACTCCCATACTCGATAAACTGAGAAGAATACTGTAAGGAACATAAGCTATGGAAAACAAGTCTGTCCCTTCTGTACCTACCATGTTTTCAAAAGGAACCGTATAAATCATTCCTAGGAACTTTGACAGGAATGTTCCTGCTGTTAATAACATCGTACCTTTGAGAATTTTCGACATAATTTTCTTTTCACCTTCAATTTTATTGTAGAATCGACCTTATCTATTTTATCATAGATAAAGGAACAACAAGGAACGAATGAGTTTAGAAAGGAAGACAATCATGACTTATGAAGTAACCGTCATCGGCGGAGGTCCATCCGGACTCATGGCTGCCATTGCCGCAGCTGAACAAGGAGTAAAAACTCTCTTAATTGATAAAGGTAAAAAGCTGGGTACAAAACTGGCGATCTCAGGAGGCGGGAGATGCAATGTGACCAATCGTCTTCCTGAAGAAGAGGTCATCAAACACATTCCAGGAAATGGGAAATTTTTGTACAGCCCCTTTTCTGTATTTAATAATTATGACATTATCGATTTCTTTGAAGGTCTTGGCGTTGCTCTGAAAGAAGAAGACCACGGACGTATGTTTCCAGTGAGTAATAAAGCTAAAGATGTCGTACAGGCACTTTTAAATCGCATGGATGAATTAAATATCGAGGTACGTAGACAAACACCTGTTGAAGCTATACATTACGGTGAAGAAGAACACGAAGTAATCTTAAAATCGCAGGAAAAAGTGAGGACGAAATCTTTGATTCTGGCTGTTGGAGGAAAAGCTGTCCCTCATACAGGTTCTACAGGTGACGGGTATGCATGGGCTAAAAAAGCCGGCCATACCATTACTGATTTATTTCCAACTGAAGTTCCTCTTCTTTCAAAAGACGCGTTTATTAAAAATAAAACGTTACAAGGACTGTCGCTCAGAAATGTCAATGTATCCGTTCTAAACCAAAAAGATAAGAAAATTGTTACTCACCGCATGGATATGCTGTTCACTCACTTCGGTTTATCCGGCCCAGCCATACTAAGGTGTTCCCAGTATGCTGTGAAAGAACTAAGGAAAGGGCATCGTTCCGTAACTATAGAAATTGACGCTCTTCCTGACGAGAAAGAAAATTCCCTATTAGAAAGATTGCAAAGTGAAACAAAAGATCAAGCTAAAAAAACATTCCGAAACGTGGTAAAAGGGCTTGTCCCAGAAAGGTATCTTGATTATCTGCTGGACGAATCAGAAATTGAGAATGATGAGAAATCAGCAAATATCTCGAATCAACAACTAAGGAGTTTCACTCATCTGCTAAAGCATTTCCAAGTAAACATTTATGATTCACAGCCTATTGAAAAAGCATTTGTTACAGGCGGAGGGGTATCAATAAAAGAAATCGTCCCCAACACTATGCAGTCAAAATTAATGAATGGCCTTTACTTTTGTGGAGAAATCCTGGATATTCACGGTTACACCGGTGGTTATAACATTACTTCAGCTATGGTTACCGGCAGAGTCGCCGGGATGCATGCAGCATGGGAGTCCATGGGGTAACTATATTGAACTTCAAAAACGTCATGCTCATAAAAAACAGATAAGAGACTGGTCACTTTAACAGAATAAGCTCTTCACTAAAAAAGTCGAGAAAGGTCATCCCTTCCTCGACTTTCTCTGTTCATACTCTTTTTCACGACCTAATTCACGATTTAGAAGTTGCTGCATCTCTTCTCTATCCTTTGCCATGACTATTGGATCTCTCTCATCCCAATCGACCATGTAGACAATATAGAATCTACGAATACGTCTAAAATAGATGGTGGAATGCGGAAACTTATCAAAATACCCCCGGACCATTTTCCTTCTTGAATAACTCCATCTCTTCAGCTGTATGACGATCCCTCCGAACATATATTCTCATACATAGTATAACGAGGAATCTACCAATAAACAACCACTTCTACCAAATAAACACAAGACCTAAAAACGCAAATACTAGACTACTGGACAGATATAGATATCCGTAGGTCTGCAGTCTTTCAAAACGATTAGTAATTCCAAACACCCCTACAATCGCAAGCCAAATAACGATGATTACGAAAAGAATATGTTGTAGAGAACTAATTTCGTTTTTTAAGGAAACCAGATAAAACCCTATCGGAATCAGTAAGATCATCATGGCATACTTCCAATTCCAGAATGTGTTTCTTTTTCTTTCAATTTGGACCAAAATAACCACCCTTTCAAACACAAGCGTACACTTCCTGTGTTAAATCATTTCTCTCGCACAAAAAATTCAACAAATCAATTGCATTACATATAGGTTGGAAGGAAGAACAGCACCAAAGACTTCCTCCCCTATGAGGATGTCCTTGAATAACCCTTGAACATGATCGCTTTAAACTAAACAGGTACTCTATTAATCCCAATAATTAAAGTATCTGCCTTTTATGTATCCCCTACATTTTACCACATTTTATTTGAGGTGAAATGAGTGATCTTCCTTTAAGACGTAACCCTGTATTTTATATTTCTTCTGTTTCTATTGTCTGGTTCATTGTGCCTGTTTTTGAAGAAGCCATTATAACAGAACACTATCCAATAGGAATACAAAAAACCCCTTCTGAATTAACATTCAAAAGGGGTTTCGGTTGACGTGGCAACGTCCTACTCTCACGGGGGTAAACCCGACTACCATCGGCGCTGAAGAGCTTAACTGCTGTGTTCGGCATGGGAACAGGTGTGACCTCTTCGCCTTCATTACCACATCAATATAAAGTTTGAGGTGAACCCTCAAAACTGAATAAGGAAACATCTTGTATGAAAATGGTATCATTTCACGACTGATTGTACATCAGATAGATAAGTCATCGATCCATTAGTATCTGTCAGCTCCACGTGTCACCACGCTTCCACCTCAGACCTATCAACCTCATCGTCTCTGAGGGATCTTATTTGCTTAAAGCAAAGGG
>NZ_JAIVKN010000004.1 GCF_020524025.1 Halobacillus litoralis
CCCCAATCTTGATCATCACTTCTACACTCCAAATCTTTATCTAGTATAGAAATGATTATCTGTTATTATTGGGGAATTTGAAACCGTTGTTATTAGGGATTTTAGCACCGTTGCTTACATGGTTTATACATTCAAGAAACCTAGGTGTGGAAAGGCACTAATGCACACCTCTTTTCCTGATAGTTCTTTTATTAGTTTTTGTTAGAAGTAAAGAATGTATAACTTTTCGACAATACTACAGCCCTTGATGATGTGGTATTGTACTTGTATGGAGACGAATATTTTTACGATGAATTTTCTTTGATGAACATCAACATTGGGAAGCCTTTAAGAACAAATATGGAGCTAAGATCCGGCCAGTCGTGCAAAAGAAAGTGGAGAAGTTTCGAGATTGTGGAAATTTTAAAAAGGGTTTTAAGCTTTTAGTACATGAATAGATACACTCAACATACTGTAATACGAATTGAGGTGACCGAGTGGAGCGTACAGAGGACTTGATTGAGTTATGTTTATTAATGGGGAAGATCATGCAACAAAATGGAGCGGAAACCTATCGTGTGGAAGATACGATGACGCGGATTGCCCAATCTTTCGGACGGGATGAATCCCAAAGTTATGTAACACCTACTGGGATTATGTTTACGATTAGCCCTGGTGCCCATGCAAAATTAGTAAGAGTTTCGGCACGAGAGACAAATCTCGAGAAAGTGAACCTTGCGAATAATGTCTCCAGAAAGATTGCAAGTGGGGAAATGTCTACTCACGTAGCGTATAAAGAGCTCAGAAAGATTGAAACCAGTCCTACAGACTATTCCATGCTCATGCAAATCATCTCTGCCACGTTAGCGAGTGGTTTCTTTACTATCATGTTTCAGGGGAGCTGGTACGATTTCCTGCCAGCCTGCTTAGCAGGAGGACTGGGGTTTATTGCATTGATTAACTTTATTCGATTATTTGAAATTAAATTCGTTGCTGAATTCGTTGCTTCGTTGTTGATCGGTTTTACAGCCTTCTCCCTTTTTTCATTCGGTATTGGGAAGGAAGTTGATAAGATCGTTGTCGGTTCAATCATGCCGTTGGTCCCTGGTCTGCTCATCACCAACGCTGTAAGAGATTTGATGGCAGGTCATCTTATCTCAGGACTCGCCAAGGGGGCGGAGGCTTTTTTAACGGCTTTTGCAATTGGGGCAGGTATTGCTGTTATGTTTGCACTATTTTAGAGATCGTGAGGAATGACTATGTGGATTGAATATGCCATAGCAAGCTTTTTTGCATCAGCTGCCTTTGGAATCATCTATCAGGCGCCAAGAAATACGCTCGTCAAATGTGGTCTCGTCGGCATGGTTGGTTGGATGATTTACGCATTCTTAGTATGGAAAGAAGTCGACAGTGTCCCGGCTACACTCACCGCCTCCTTTGTTATTGCCCTGGTCAGCCAGACGCTGGCAAGGATATACAAAACGCCTATGATTATATTTAGCGTACCAGGGATTATTCCTCTCGTACCAGGAAGTCTCGCTTATGACGCGATGCGGAACTTTGTACAAAATGACTACAGCGCCGCTATCTCTATTGCAGCGAAAGCTTTTATGATATCCGGTGCCATTGCATTTGGGCTGGTGTTCTCGGAAGTGCTTAACCAGATTATAAAAAAGGTGAAACAGACAAAAGCGCAAGTGAGGTAATGGGTGACTCTCACTTGCGCTTTTGTTTGTCTTTATAATCCACATGGATTATGACTGGATACAGTTCAGAAAGTATTTAAAGTTATTGTATTTTATAAATTAACTTTGCGATGGAAACCATAGTATAATTAGGATTTGTAGGTCTTATTATTGTCCTATTAAATAGCAGAGTGAATGGGCGGCATGATGTAATCATTCCCCCTTCCTAGTAAGGAGATGGCGAGCATTTGCTCGCCATCTTTTTTTATTTAAAAGCTCAGGAGTATGAAACAGACCTGACGTGCAGCGTTTTATATATAGTATACTCTCAGCTCTTCTTGGTCAGGAAAGTTGACTATCGGTACATAACTTGTCTGGATCGTTGGTTTGTCAGAGAAATATAGAAAAACTGACACGAGCCTTTCACAACCTATTTATGTTGTCTGATTAAGGTATAGGAACCTATCAATTTATTATGTGAAAAGTTTCTGACCTTCACTACGGGAATACTATAGCGACCTGGGGGTCAGGCACTTTCATAAATAGAAAAGGAAATGTGGTAGACGCTGTACGTTGGAATAAAATTCTCTATCCATTTTTTGTTTAAATTGTAAAAAGAAAGGGGAAAAATTTCTGAGAATCAGCTAAGAGGTGGTGGGGTGTTTTTATGAAAAAAAGAACGGAAATACCAACAATTGCAATTATCGGTCTGCTGGCCTTAACGATTATTTTCGGATGGTTTCGGTACGGCTATGGCCTTTTGTTCAGTGAATTTAAAAAAGAATTCGGTCTTTCTACATCCTTGTTAGGGACGATCTCGAGTCTTACGTTCGTCACCTTTTTGATAGGGGCGGTGACGGTTGTCCTCTTTGTGGTTAAGTTCGGGCCACGGTATGTCATTTTGACAGGAATTATGACCGTTTCAACGGGTTTGTTGATTGCATCTCTAACTGGTAGCTGGATTGTCTTTGCCGCAGCTTGTTTACTTGCTGGATTAAGCCCTGGGCTGACATGGTCTTCTTTTTCTCAAAGTGTTCACGAGAATCTGCCGGAAAGCATTCAGAAGAGGTCGCTGGCAATCATCAGTACTGGATCTACGATAGGATTAATCCTCATCTCCCTAATTTACATGTTCGTTGATGGAAATTGGAGATTGATTTGGGGAGGTGGAGCTGTGGTTGGGTACCTCATTTATTGGTGGGCGTATAAGGAGGTACCTTTTCAAAAACAGGCTCCTAGTACGACGCGACTCAGGATTACTGACCTGAAGCCTTTACTTACGAATGATAAGAAGCCGTTCTATGTTGCGGCGTTCCTATTCGGATTCACCGAATCGACATATTGGACATATTCGGCGGACTTTGTGCAGACTAATTTCTCAATCACTAATTCGAATGCGATTTTCTTCTTAATAACAGGTATAGGAGGCCTGGCAGGGTTGCTGGGTGGAGAATTAATCAGTAGGTGGGGGATGAGATTGACTTTTACCTTCACGATTGTTCTTTATTCCTTGAGCATGTCTGTCTTGTTCTTTTCTCAAGCGTGGCTGCTTGTATGTTTCTCAGGATTGACATTTGGTATCTCTTTCATGCTGTATGCAGCGTATTTACCGATTTGGAGTGCGAAAGTCTTCCCTAAATTCCCGGCCGAAGGGTTCGGCATCTGTATCATCGTGTTGAACATCGGGGCGATTCTCGGCCCGGCGGTATTTGGTTGGATTTTGAATTACTCCGCTTATAGTTTAATCTTTTTATTGTTAGGAATTTTCGGCTTGTTGAAAATGTTAGCCTTGCCTGTCTTGGAGGAAGAGTTTTAAGAAGTTGAGAGTGTGAACAGGATTTGGATATGGAAAGGTGTTGTTCTTAAGATTTTTTCACCGATTCATATTTTAATAAAAGCTGTTATCAACTATGATAAAGTATGGAGAAATCTTTCTAAAAAACTAGAAGGTTTAAGGCATTTGCCTTAAACCTTCTAGTTTTTATAGCGGATAAGGAGGTTAACATTGACACACTTAATATTGGATGTAGATGATACACTATATGATCAATTAATACCTTTTGAACGAGCGTACCGAGAACTCTTTAATCATTTGGATGTGCCGGTTGATCAATTGTTTATTAAAAGCAGGTACTATAGTGAAGAGGTTTTCGATTTAGTGAGCGAAGGCAAAATGGATAAACACGAGATGCATATTTACCGAATCAGCAAAGCCTTTGCTTTCTTTGGTGTTGAAATTTCTCGAGAAGAAGCTGTAGAGTTTCAATCCTATTATGCACAAAATCAAAGAGAAATAGAGTTGGATCCCGAGATGGAAGAACTACTCAACGAAGCCAAAGCTCAAGGAATAGTGCTGGGCATCATCACAAATGGGCCGGGGGAGCATCAAGCGAATAAAATTAAGCAATTGCAAGTGAAAGATTGGATAGACGAGAACAATATTTTTATATCTGGAAAACTAGGTATCGCTAAGCCGAGCATTGATATTTTTCGGGTTGTCGAGGAACAGATGGGGATTGAGCCCGGGAATTCCTACTATATTGGAGACTCGTATCAAAATGATGTGATAGGTGCTAAAAGGGCTGGGTGGAATTCGGTTTGGGTAAATAGGAGAAAGCATCCCATACCTTCAGATATGGAGTACTTACCGGATTATATAATAGAAGGTCATTCGAGTCCAAAGTCTGTGTTAAGTCGAATCCTGTCTGATAGATAGGTTTATAAAGTGTCCATAAAGTGAAAACGTTGGCTTCCCCTAAAGGCAGGAGGCCAACGTTTTAGTTTCTTTACTTCCTTCTTCCATTCACCAAGCTCTATGAAAGTGCCTGACCCCGCATCGGTAAAGAGGTGACAAGCATTTGCTCGTCATCTTTTCCTTTGCTTTCTATATGTTCGTGACCTGACTCCTATAGGCACTTTCTCTATTTATCTAATCACTACATAAGGCCTCATCATCTCATAGTCTTCATGCTCTAAAATGTGGCAGTGCCACACGAACAATCCAGGGTAGGGTCCGAATGGAATGATGATCCGCGTTATTTCTCCTGGGTTAGCCCTGACCGTATCCTTCCATCCTCTTTCGTTTAACGTTGGAGGGACACGTGGTCCTGTAGGAACGATCCGCCCTTCTTTTTCAAAAAGGTCACGGTCGAAGGGTTGACGGTCGAGAATTTGGAAGCGGACTAGATGAAGATGGATCGGATGCGTCGCTTGTGTCTCATTAATCAGATTCCATATTTCGGTTTGACCCAGCCTTGGTGTCTCAGAAACGGGATCCGACCACAACCGGTCATCTAACAAGTGGATGCTGCGATCGTAAGAATCTTTTCGCATGTTGAGGCGTAAAGTCCGGGTTTGCTGATAATGTGTAAGTTTAGCGACTGGTGCCAGATGAGCTGGTATGGAACTATCGTCAGGACAGGTAAGAGATTGGACCACACGGAATTGCATGACAGTCCCCGTTGTCTCAGGATCCGGTTTTTCTCCTTGTGTTTCGAACTCGTTACGAAGGACGATTGATTCACCGTAACAAGTAGAAAAATCGACGATCACATCTGCTCTTTCTGCTGGTGCTAGTATAAGAGATTGGACGCGGATCGGGATTTCTAACAACCCTTGATCTGATCCGACTTGGATGAAAGGTGCTCCGTTGGAAAGGGAAAAACGGTAGAAGCGGGTGTTCGATCCGTTCAGGATGCGGAACCGGTATCTTCTTGGCTCTACATTAAAGTACGGCCAAACTTTTCCATTCACCAAGATCGTATCCCCGAAGAATTCTGGTACAACGGAAGGGCGGGGAGCTGTTAACGGTTTGTCTGGTTCAGATGGATAGAGAAGACGGCCATCTACATGAAACGACCGATCCTGGACGATTAACGGGATGTCGAAGACTCCGTTTGGCAGGTTCAAGCGAGCCTCTTCCTGGTCATGGATGATGTACATGCCGGCAAGTCCGGCGTAAATATTAAGACGCGTGATGCCCATGGCATGGTCGTGATACCACAAGTTGGTCGAGGGCTGGTGATTGGGGTAAGTGTACAGTCTATTGGTAAAATGAGGTCCTGTTTTTTGAAAATCACGGGTAAACCACGCCTCTGGATAGCCGTCACTTGTATCTGGCGTCACCCCACCATGGAGGTGTACCACGGTCCGTACTTCCGGGTTGTTTTTCTCGGCACCGTGAACGGTTGTATCAATGGGAAGGATATGTCGGTCAGGGAGTTCATTTTTCCATAATACATGGATCGGCTGGTGTCTCAGCACTTGAAAAGTCGGACCAGGATACTGCCCATTATAGCCCCAGACTCTCGTTGGAGGGAGGTCTCGATGCAGCTTTTGAATGGTTTCCTGCATCGTAACTTCATAGAATGGTACATTCTGAATATAACTCGTCGGGCGAATGGTCTTCATGATGGGAAGTGGGTCCGTAAACTTCTTCAGCATACCTATCTCTCCTCTTGAACATTAGGACTTAATTTATCTTATTTACAGGGGAGGGGGGTTACGCTTTTTTTCATTGTTCAATTCACATATGGAAGATTAATCTCTTTAATTAACGATTAGTAAGCAAAACAAAAATTGAACACCAAGTGGGGTATAATGACATCACTGAAGTATATGCATAGATAATTATTTTCATAGTTTATTTTAAGAGCGGTACCTCCGAGAAGAGGTACCGCTCTTCTTTGAATAATTAACTTAAACGACGTTTTGTTTCCATACGGTCCGTGGTATGGGTATATAAAAGATGAAAGGGTGATTTAAGATGAATGGCATGATGAATGGTAGCGGTATGGGAGGCGGATTCTTCGGTTTTGGACTAGTCATTTTAATTGTTGTGGTGGCGATTATCTCAATAGTCGTATGGATGATGAAGCCAAATAAAAACGAAAGGTCATCACAGCAGGATTCTATAGAAAGGTTGAATCACCGGTTGGCAAATGGGGATATTTCCGAAGAAGAATATGACCGATTAAAAAAGAAAATAGAACATTGAACAGTCTGGAGGAGTGAAACGAATGAATAGAAAGATTATTGGATCAATCCTTATAGCTGCCTTATTAGGTGTTGGAGTGTGGATGTTTTTCCAGTCTCCATTTTCAAGCTCTACTCAGCAAGCTTTACCAGCCGGGGTTCAACAAGATGGAATAAGCATCACGAATCTGGAGAAACCAAAAGCTGGGGACAGACCTGTTAAAACATTTGATCTTACGGCTAAAGAAATGACATGGAAAATAAATGAAAGTAAAGAAGTAGAAGCGTGGACGTATAATGGAAAGGTTCCGGGTGAGGCCATTCATGTCACTGAAGGGGATTATGTGAAGGTGCGATTAAAAAATGAACTGGATGTCCCTGTGACGATTCACTGGCATGGAATGATTTTACCTAACCAAATGGATGGTGTTCCAGGTTTAACTCAAGATGCTGTTCAGCCCGGCGATACGTTTACTTATGAATTTATAGCTAACGACGCAGGTACCTATTGGTATCATTCACATCAACATAGCTCAAAGCAAGTAGATAAAGGGCTGTATGGCCCATTCATAATTGAAGAAAAAGAAAAGAAATTTGAGAAAGATCAAACGTATATACTGGATGAGTGGGCCGTGAACCAAGAAAAGCAAAGCCTGGCAAATATGGGCGGCATGATGATGGGCTCAATGTCAGGAGACGGAGAAGCTGACACAAAACAGATGTACGATACACTGACGGTGAATGGTAAATCGGGCTCATCCATTCAGCCGTTAGAGTTGGAGGTAGGAGAAACCACACGTTTGCGCTTTGTTAATGCAGGTTATCGACAGCATCGATTAGTTTTTCCAAAAGGTTCAATGAAGATATTAGCTACGGATGCGGAAGATGTGAAACAAGTTGGAGAATCAATAAATACATTAGAAATTGCTCCAGGTGAACGTATTGATGTGGCCTTTACAAAGGAAAAGAAAGGTCAAGAGGTTATTGGAGAAGATCCTCAATTGCAAAATGCCAATCAAATGAAAATTCCAGTTGTTTCTAAACAAAAAGAGAGCAATTCTGATATTAATGATTTGAATGTAGCGAATGCAACCTCCGTAGGAAGCAGCACATCTAAAGGAAGTGAACAATTATTATTCGATAAGGTGCCGGAAACCGATGTTTCTTACCAAATGGATTTGAGCATGGGAATGAATATGGGAGAAGGAATGGTCTTTCAAATTAATGAAGAAGTATTCCCTGGATACCCCTATGATTCCTGTGAAAGAAGGGGACATCGTTAAAGTGGAGATCAGTAACTCTGGTATGCTGAACCACCCGATGCATTTACATGGCCATCGTTTTCAAGTGCAATCAAAAAATGGGGAACCTTATGATGCGCCGATCGTCAAAGACTTGATTCATGTGAAGCCTGGTGAAACATATACGGTTTACTTTAAAGCTGAAAACAAGGGGGAGTGGCTGTTCCACTGTCATGATAATAATCATGCTGATCGTGGAATGGTGACTATCGTTGATTATGAAGGTGTTTATTCCCCATTTGAGTTAGGTGGAAAGAATAATAACCAGCCTTAAAGCAAAAATAAAGACGCTCCAAAAAGGGAGCGTCTTTATTTTTTGTTGGGGAAGAGGGTGAGTCTTTTCATAATCGAAGACATGAGTCGTTCTTGTTGAATAACGATTAAACCAGCCGCTTCAATATTATCCATCGTTTTCCTGTTTATGTTTGCTCCTATCATCTTCAGACCAATAGGGTTTAAAAAATCCATGATCTTCCCTATCCCTTCCACATCACTCCTCATATGTTCAAGCATAATAATTTGTCCGGTAGGTTTTGTAACCCTTTTGATTTGTTTTAAACCTTGAATAGGATCTGGGACGGAGCAAAAAACTCAAGTGGATACTACTGTATCAAATGTATCATCGTTAAATTCAAGATTTTGGGCGTCCATTTCCAATAATTTATAGTGACTGGGAAGTATCTCAGCTTTTTTCTTAGCTTTTTGGAGCATTTTAAGACTGAAGTCGATGCCGGTTACGTTAACATTAGAGTTGTAATACTTCAGGTTAGCCCCGGTTCCAACACCAACTTCCAGTGTTTGGCCAAATGCTTCTTGAATGAGATTCTTTCTCCACTGATCACGTATCATGTAATCCATAAGGTCAAACACACTGGAAATTCGATTATAACGTTGTTTGATTCTTTCGGTTTGATTCTTGTCCATGAAAGTGCCCCCACTTAATGAAAAGTCAGGTTTACATTTCTTCTTTGATTCCTTTGCGGACAAGCAGCCAGTTAGCTGGATAACTTGTAAGGAAACCAAGGATCATGGCAATCTGCATCATGAACCAATACGTAATTTCATTCGGTTTGGGTGGTTCTGTGAACAATACGTAGTGGACGATAGCCATCCATCCAAACATTCCAATTTCAAAGGCAATTAAAGAAAATGAATCTGCTTTAACCGCTGCTTTAATAGAACCCATTACTCCCTTACTTTTATCCATTGGGTAAATCGCGTAAAATTGAAAGATAATTCCAAAGATATACGCTAAGATAAATTCAACCGTGTAGTGAGCAAATAAGGTTGAACCGGCAATCGTTAATCCAGTCAAAGCTACAATAGGAACCCCTACGGCGTCTCCAAGAGTACAGCCTGCGGAACAGTGGCTGGTGGAAACGAATACTTTTGCCGGGCGACCGCGGTTATCTTCGGTATCCAGGTTCTTTGCCTTTAACCGGCCCCACTTAAAGTATGTCCAAAGAGCGAAGGGGCCGAAAAACCAACCGTTGATTGGCCATACAACATTCATAACCTTCATCATTTGTGGGTGCCTGATGATATCAACTATGATGATAAGAGAAGAAAGAAGGCCAATCGCAAGTGCAATCCATGAAACAGCTACTAACATAAAAAATCACCTCTCCAATTATTACGGTACAGACTCAATACCCGGTAATGGTATTTGAATAAACGTAGATTTTTTCTGACTAATCGTTGAACCGAAAAAGTTGACTCACAATACCATATAGGGGTATATTGAAAATGAATAGGGGGAATGGAAGTATGGCAGATGAATACTTTCCTGAAACGAGTAATAAAAAGCCTGTTAAACCTAGAACTGTCCAGGAAAAAGAAGCGGTTATGAACCGGTTGAAAAGAATAGAAGGCCAAGTAAGAGGGATACAGAAAATGGTGGAAGATGATCGGTATTGTGTCGATATCCTTATACAAATTTCAGCAATAGATAAAGCTTTAAATAAAGTAGGTCATTCATTACTTGAACGTCACACTCATCACTGCGTAGCGGATGCTATTAAAAATGGTGACGGCGAGAAAGCCATTGATGAATTAATGAAGGTAGTCCAGCAATTCTCCAAATAGGAGGGGTGTTTCTATGAGTGAGCAAAAAGATATGAATATAGGAATTACCGGGATGACGTGCTCTGCCTGTTCAACACGTATTGAGAAAGTATTGAACAAAATGGATGGCGTTGAGGCGAATGTGAATTTAACGATGGAAAAAGCGAGTATCCATTACGATGAGGAGCGCATTCAACCTTCTGATATTACAGCAAAGATTGAAAAGCTGGGCTATGGTGTTCAGAAGGAACAGGTAGAGCTGGACATTCATGGAATGACGTGCTCGGCTTGTTCTGCGCGTATTCAGAAGGTATTGAACAAAATGGATGGTGTTGATCAAGCCACGATTAACCTGGCTACTGAGGCAGGTTTTGTTGAATACGAGCCAAATCGGGTATCCGTGGATGATATCATCGCCAAAGTGAAGAAACTTGGCTATGATGCGGTGATTAAACAAGATCACGAGGAGCAGAAAGATTATAAGGAAGAAGAAATCAAGAAGAAGAAGCGCCAATTATGGTTCTCTGCTATTCTTTCCTTTCCATTGCTGTATACGATGATCGCTCATTTACCATGGGAGATTGGATTACCAGTTCCTGATATTCTAATGAATCCTTGGTTTCAATTTCTTCTTGCCACTCCCGTTCAGTTTTATATTGGTGCCAGGTTCTATATAGGAGCGTACCGGTCTTTAAGGAATAAAAGTGCGAATATGGATGTACTCGTTGCATTAGGGACATCTGCTGCTTATTTTTATAGTTTGGTTGAGGCTGTCCGCTGGCAGATCAATCCGCAGATAATGCCTGAGCTTTATTTCGAAACAAGTGCAGTTCTCATTACTTTGATTCTTGTAGGGAAACTATTTGAATCCCTTGCAAAAGGGCGGACGACAGCAGCCTTAACAAAGCTTTTGAACCTTCAAGCGAAAGAGGCAACGATTCTCAAAGAGGGAGAAGAACAAAAGATTCCGGTCGATCAGGTAGAAGTCGGGGACATTTTGGTAGTTAAGCCAGGAGAAAAGATACCCGTGGATGGAAGTTTAGTTCGAGGGTCATCGTCTGTAGATGAGTCTATGATTACTGGGGAGTCCATTCCGGTGGAGAAAAATGAGGGCGACGCTGTCATTGGATCGACTATCAATAAAAACGGTACGGTTCAAATGAAAGCTGAGCGGGTAGGAAAAGACACGGCGCTTGCCGGCATCGTCAAAATTGTCGAGGAAGCTCAAGGCTCAAAAGCCCCTATTCAAAGAACAGCAGACATTATATCCGGGATTTTTGTTCCAATTGTCGTGGGAATCGCTGTTCTTACGTTTATCATTTGGTATGCCTTTATCAATCCTGGGGAGCTGCCCGCAGCCCTTGAAGCTGCGATTGCTGTACTCGTCATTGCCTGCCCATGTGCACTGGGTCTTGCCACTCCTACATCCATCATGGTCGGAACCGGCAAAGGTGCCGAACAGGGGATTCTTTTTAAAGGTGGAGAATACTTAGAAGGAACCCAGAGTATTACCACTGTGCTATTAGATAAGACAGGGACAGTAACGAAAGGAAAGCCTGAGGTTACAGATGTTGTTGCTTTTTCAGACGATGAAGAAGAGTGGCTGGCAGATCTAATTGCTGCAGAGAAAGCGTCGGAACACCCCCTGGCCGAGGCTATAGTCACCTACGGGAAAGAACAGAACGCCGCACTTAAGGAAGCGGATCATTTTGAAGCTATACCTGGTTATGGTATTTATGCAGAGGTGGAAGGCAGACAAGTCTTTGTGGGGACTAGGAAATTGATGGAACGTGAAGGTTTTTCTTATCAAACGTATGAAGAGGCGTTTTCAAAGTTGGAGCATGAGGGAAAAACCGTTATGTTTATAGCTGTCGAGCAGGAAATTAAGGGGTATATTGCGGTCGCTGACACCGTTAAAGCTACCTCTAAGCAGGCTGTTTCCGACCTGAAAAAATTAGGGATTCAAGTATTTATGGTTACAGGAGATAACGAGCGTACGGCTAAAGCGATTGCTGAACAAGTTGGGATTGACGGTGTTTTTGCCGAAGTCTTACCAGAAGAAAAAGCAGAGAAAGTAAAAGAACTACAAAAGCAGGGGCAGAAAGTTGCGATGGTCGGCGATGGAATCAATGATGCTCCTTCTCTAGCTACGGCTGACATTGGGATTGCCATTGGGACTGGGACGGATGTTGCTATTGAAACAGCAGACATTACGCTGATCGGTGGAGATCTTGAACATCTGAGCAAAGCCATCCAACTAAGTCGAAAGACAATGAAGAATATCCGCCAAAACTTGTTTTGGGCACTCGCCTACAATACTGCCGGAATCCCGGTAGCTGCAATTGGATTGTTAGCCCCATGGGTGGCTGGTGCAGCTATGGCATTTAGTTCTGTAAGTGTTGTCAGCAATTCCCTTCGGTTGAAACGGGTGAAAATATAAAGAAACGAGAAAGGATGAAACGATATGCAAACATCGATTAAGGTTGAAGGAATGACGTGCGGACATTGTGAAAAAGCGGTTAAAGGTGCTCTAAAGGAGATCGATGGAGTACAAGAGGTTCACGTAAACTTGGAGACAGGGAATGTCGATATTTCTGCAGATGAGAAAGTCAGCGAACAAGAAATGGCTGAAGCTATCGAAGAACAGGGATATGATGTCGTTTCATAAATTGCATTAAAAAACTAAAAGCCTGAAGCTGCGACAAAGGTTGTACCTTCAGGCTTTTTTATATTTAGATGTAGGTTTAAGAAATAACAAAATGCTTCCTGCTTTCTCAAATATTTTTTGAGGATTCGATGAGATTCTTAAAGGAGTGTAGGGTATGAAAGTGAAATTCATGTTAATAGCAATGGCTGCTCTTGCCACTATGGCGGGGTGCAGTGGTCAATCAGAAGGAACGGAAAGTAACTCAAAGGATACAGGAGAGGAATCATTACAGGCAGTTACAGAGTCATTCAATGGTTCGTTAGAGCATGTTCATGGGATAGGATATATCGATGAAGAGACGATTGCATATGCTGCGCATTCAGGGATCAAGCTTTACCAGGATGGGGAGTGGCTGGAATCTACCTATCACAAAAATGACTATATGGGCTTTAATGTAGTAGATAACGGCTTTTATACATCCGGTCATCCGGGCGGTGAAAGCGATCTGCCTAATCCAATAGGACTTCAAAAAGGAGAGATCACAGAAGAAAGATTGTCAGCTCTTGCTTTTGAAGGGGAAAGTGATTTCCATGTGATGGGTGTAGGAGCAAGGAATCATACGGTTTATGTATTGAACGAGCACCCTAATTCTGAGATGGAAAAGGGCCTTTATAAAACCACCAATGACGGCAAGGATTGGGAGGAAATTGCAGCAGAGAACTTAGGGGGGAAAATTTATCAAGTGGCTGTGCACCCGGATGACGAGAATGTCTTGGCAGCAGCAGGTTCGAAAGGGATTTACTTAAGTGAAGACGGAGGAGAAACCTTCACGATGATTTCTGAGCAGGGACAAGGAAGCGGTTTGTACTTCACCAAGGATCGATTATATTACGGTCTTTATACAGGAGAGCCCTCGTTGAATGTGTATAATTGGAAGGATCAATCAAAAGAAGAGATAAAGCTCCCTGAGTTAAAGGATGATGCTGTCCTGTATTTCTCCAAGAACCCGGATGCGGGTGATGAACTTGTCTTATTCACAATAAAGGGAAGCAGCTATGTAACTTCAGACTCTGGAGAAACATGGGAGCAAATTATCGACCAAGGTAAAATTAAATAAAAAAGTTTGAGCAACAGTCAGCCTGTTGATATGGGATCCTTTATTTCTCCCATAGAAGATTTTTACGTAGGGGAATCTTTGATTGTAATAAAAAAAGGTCTGCCATTTCAATTCCTGGACAAATCATACCAAGGTACTCTATGGATGATAACCTAATAAAGAGAAAATGTAATATTTTTTCCATTTATGTTTAATTATACCGGTATAGGGTTACCATACCTATGTATTTAAATTTAAAAGGAGGAGATTAGTTATGTCCCATGAACAGTACCAGTCTGCTATTCAATCTCTACATGAGTGTATGGAGGCTTGTAATCACTGCTATGATGCCTGTCTGCAAGAAGAAGACATCAAAATGATGGCTCAATGCATTCGTCTGGATAGAGAATGTGCAGATATTTGTGCTTATCTTGAACAGTCCTTAGTTAGAGGAACTCCTTTTGCAGCGGAACTGGCTGGTGTTTGTGCTCAAATTTGTGAAGCTTGTGGAAATGAATGCAAGAAACATGATCATGACCATTGTCAAAAGTGTGCAGATGCATGTTTCAAGTGCGCGGATGCATGTAAGAGCATTGCATAAGATACTTACGAATAGAGGAATAACTAGGACTAGCACTTGTGCTGGTCTTTTTTTCTTGAGAAATTGGTGTTTATATATACCCCTACGAGGTAAAGGTATTATATAAAAAGATTTTACTTATAAAAAAGATTGGAGGATTTACAGTGATAGATGACCACCATAATCATGAAAAACAAAATGAAGGCCATGATGAACATGGAAATAAGGAACATGACCATGAACACCATGGGCATGAAGGTGACGACCATCATGGTCATGAGGGGCACGATCATGGGGCGATGGTTGAGAATTTTAAGAAGAGGTTTTATATATCTTTAATCGTAACCTTACCTATATTGATTTTGTCTCCAATGATTCAGGATTTTATTGGTCTGGATATATCTTTTCCTTATGACCAATATGTTTTATTTGGCTTGGCAACTTTTGTGTTTTTCTATGGTGGCTGGCCTTTTATTACAGGGGCAATAGATGAATTGAAACAAAAGAATCCTGGCATGATGACTCTGATAGGGCTGGCGATTGTTGTGGCTTATGTATATAGTTCTCTCGTGGTTTTTGGATGGTCAGGCAGGAATTTCTTTTGGGAGCTTGCGACATTAATCGATATTATGTTGCTGGGCCACTGGATTGAAATGAAGTCTGTTATGGGAGCTTCAAATGCTTTACAGGAATTAGTCAAACTAATGCCCAATGAAGCTCATCGATTAACAGAAAATGGGGAAACAGAAGATGTCCCATTAAGTGAACTTCAATCGGAGGACCTTGTTCTCGTAAAACCGGGTGAGAAGATCCCGGTAGATGGAGAAATTACAGATGGTAAGTCTGCTATTGATGAATCAATGCTTACTGGAGAATCTGTACCTGTAGAAAAAGAAGCGGAAGATGAGGTTATCGGTGGATCAATAAACAAAGAAGGCAGCCTTACGATTCAAGTGAAAAAAACTGGGGATGATACGTATTTATCTCAAGTCATTGAGTTAGTACAAGAAGCTCAGAACTCAAAATCCAGAGCTCAGGACTTCGCCAATCGCGCAGCGAAGTGGCTCTTTTATTTAGCGCTGGGGGCAGGTATAGCGACATTTATCATTTGGATAGCTTTAGGGTATTCTTTTGATGTAGCTTTAGAACGTATGGTAACCGTTATGGTAATAACCTGCCCGCATGCTCTAGGTCTTGCAGCACCACTGGTAGTGGCCGTTTCTACTTCGTTGTCAGCTAAGCAGGGGCTTTTAATAAGAAATCGAACTCAATTCGAAAATGCAAGAAATATAGACGCCGTCATATTTGATAAGACAGGTACGTTAACCAAAGGTGAATTTGGTGTCACGAATATCATTTCGAATGAATATGAGGAAAATGATGTGTTGTATTGGGCAGCAAGTGTCGAGCAAAACTCTGAACACCCTCTAGCTAGGGGGATACTCGAAAAAGCCCGGGAACAAGAGATATCCCTTGGGAAGGTAGAGGATTTTGAATCCATAACTGGTAAAGGATTAAGAGGGTCTGTTGACGGAAGAGAAGTAAAAGTCATGAGTCCTGGTTACATGAAAGATGAAGGGTATTCGTATGATACAGATTCCCTCAATGAATTATCGGAAGAAGGCAAAACAGTGGTCTTTGTTTTGCTGGATGACCAATTCATTGGTATGGCCGCGCTGGCAGATATGGTACGGGACTCTGCAAAAGAAGCGATAGCAGAACTAAAATCAAACAACATTCATTCCGTCATGCTTACGGGAGATAACCAAAAAGTGGCGAACTGGGTCGCCAAACAGCTGGATATTGACGAAGTTTATGCTGAAGTTTTACCGGATTATAAAGCTGATAAAGTGAAGGAAGTTCAGTCCAAAGGAAGAAAAGTTGCAATGACTGGAGATGGAATTAATGATGCGCCAGCCTTGGCGACAGCAGATGTAGGCATAGCCATTGGAAGTGGGACGGATGTGGCCGTTGAAACGGCAGATATTGTCCTTGTAAAAAGTAATCCCAAAGACATTGTTTCCATTGTAAGCTTATCTAAAAATACGTATAAGAAGATGGTGCAGAACCTCTGGTGGGCAGCAGGTTACAACATTTTTGCAATCCCTTTAGCAGCAGGAGTTTTAGCTCCAATTGGCATTGTACTCAGCCCTGCAGTGGGAGCCGTTTTAATGAGTTTAAGTACAGTTGTTGTTGCCATTAATGCGAAACTGTTAAAGGCAGACTAATGAAGCGAGGCAAAGAAGATTCTTTGCCTCGTCTTTATGATGAATGATGATTGTGAGGGCCTTGGTCATATATAGGCTTATCGACAATCCAACTTCCACCTAATAAAAAACCAACCACCAACAAGAAAACAAGAAATGGTCTGAGTAACCATTTTTTTGATTGAATAGATTGCTCAGTACAAGAAGTGGCTGCGAACATTGGATACAAAATCAAAGAACACACAGCTATTGTAATAAATATCTTAATTAGAATAATGGATTCGGGAATTGAGATCATCTCTCCCAGCATTGCCCCCATCATCCCACCCATTAAACCGGCTGAAAGTCCCTCAATAAAGGAAACTATACCTAACTTCCAGTTGCAGATCCCTCCAATAAAAGCTCCTGATGATATTCCTAATATTGTAGAAAAGAATAAATCCCCTTGAAAAATTGAACCAAGCAATAATCCTGCTACAAGGCCACTACTTGTCCCAGAAACCATCGAGATGGCCATCCGCTGGCTGTGGTGAAGATTGGTCTGAAATCTTCCCGTCAATAGGGGGGAGAGTATTACAACGATTAGTAATGACAAAGCTGTAAAAATATAAAAATTGATCATCCCTATTCTCCTCTAACTCATGAGTCTCTTAATTAACTTTATGATGAATGGATTGGAATTATTTTTTTATAGCTGATAATTTATGGAACATCACTGTGAGTGCGTTGGAGTTAAAAAAGAAAATATTAATACAAGTGTGCTTTTTTTACAATTATCAGTTCTCTCTAGTCGCCACACTACAGAATCTTTTTGCGCTATGTAATACTTTCTAATTACCTTCCTAAGTATTTATTAGGAAAATATTCGGGGTTTTGTTATATAATTTTATAAGTATCTTAATTTCTAATATTGCAATCAAAGGAACCCACCTCTTGTGGTTAAGGATCAAATGAATACAAGTAAGCATCACTAAAATAAGAAGGTGAATGGCATGTTTGACCATTTATTTTTATCGTTTATCTGGCTGCTTATTGCTTATCATGTTGTTACTTTCATTGCTATCGGACACATGTACATTTTCCATAGGGTCTTCCATGTCCCTAACGCGAAAGAGGCAGGTACCACACCTATGAAATCGCCCGCCTATCAAAAAACACTTCCTTATCAAGCTTTATACAATGTTATTGTCTTTCCAATCTTTTTGTGGCTGTACGTTAGAGGAATCGAAACGGATAATCTGAAACAATTGATGTTTCATACCGTCATTCAATGGACCGCAATATCTATCATCCTGGATTATATCTTCTGGGTGCTGATTCCGCACAAATACAGATTTACACATCGGGAGTTCTATATCGGTTACCAACCATGGATCACGCTGATTTATCTGGCGATTTTCATCAGTCATTACATTGTAGGTGTTTTTCTCTGATAAAGGGGGTAGGGACATGAATCAAAGGAATCGCACGGATCGCGCGTTTTATGAGATGGTTGTCATCGCAGGATTAATGCTTTTATCTGTTCTTTTTGTACCATCCGCTCTGGGTCTTCTCTCTATTCTGCCTATCATTTATGTGTTTGTTGAACGCCGGGTGAGACATAGGACCAAAGAAAGTATCGGTTTCAAAAGAAAACGATTGTACCAGGATCTTTTATCTGTCCTGCCGACCTTTCTTCTCGTGAGCTTTGCGCTTCCTGTTGCCTATTTCTTTATCTTCACTTATTCCTCACCTGCCCTGCTTGAACACATCGAAAAGAGAGTGGATATACTGAGTGCCTTTAACGGTGCCTGGCCCTTGGCCATTCTGCTTTTTGCCCTTGGCGAGGAAATCGTTTTTCGTGGTCTGATTCAAGCGCGATTGAACTGGAAAATGCGTCCGGCATACGCGATTGTTCTTAGTTCCATCCTTTTCTCCGTCATGCATTTGACTGAAGGGAGTTCTGTTGTTGTAACTGTAGATTTAGCGACGATATTTTTGGACAGTATCCTTTTTGGCTGCTTATTTTTTCGAACGAACAATCTTTATATTTCATGGCTCGCTCATGCACTGGCCAACCTTACGGGCGCCTTTCTGCTTTTTTTCTTCCTATAAATTGAAATGCCCCTTTTCTTGTCGATGACCATTTAGGCATGGCAGGGGAGATGTCTATGTATATTTTGGTATCTCTAATAAACAAAAGAAGCCGGCCTCCCGCATAAAGGAGAGACCAACTTCTTTGTTTTTTTATATGTCTTTATTTTACCCACTCATCAATTACATCTTGATTCTCATCCACCCACTTCTGAGCGCCTTCAGCAGGATCTTCAGAGCCTTCTACATACTCAATAAGCTTACCGATTTGTTGATCGGTCATCTTCCAGTTTTTAAACCATTCGCTTACTTCTGGGTAATCTTCTCCAAAGCCTTCTCTGGTCGCATGGTGGATCTTTTCTACCCCGCCAAATGTTTTTTGCGGATCTTTCAAGAATTTTAAGTCATATTTCGAGAAGATCCAGTGCGGGCTCCAAAGCGGGGCTACGATTGGTTCTTCTTCTTCTACTGCATTACCGATTTCCGCCAGCATAGCAGATTCAGAGCTTGGAAGTAGTTCATATTCGAGATTATAGTCCTCAATTAACTGCTCTGTTACTTCCATCGTACCTGCACCAGGGTCAAAACCAACAATTTCACTGTTAAACAGTTCTTTGTTTTCATTTAAATCTTCTACGCTGTTAATATCTTCCAGGTAGGTTGGAACAACAAGTCCTACTTTTGCATTGTCATACCAGGTCGCATCAGAGAAATTAATGGTATCTTGATACTTCTCTAAATAAGCAGCATCTTGAACGGGCAGCCAGATCTCTAAGCTGGCATCCAGGTCGCTGCTTTCTAAAGCTTTCATCGTACTTCCCATGTTCAAATTATTTAACTTAACATTATAACCATTGTCTTCGAGGATGACTTTCCACATATTAGTGACAGCAATGTTTTCTGCCCAGTTAATTTGACCAATCTTTAACTCTTCTTTCTCAGTACCTTCTTGGTCACTACTTGATGCCCCGCTTGTGTTTCCACATGCTGTGAGGACAGCAATCATGAGAACCGCTAAAATGATACCCAGGTCTTTTTTCCACTTGTTCATGTTAAAAACTCCCCTTTGTTAGTATGTATATTATTTTAAATACATTCTTTATATTAAATGTATTAAATATTTTTTTAACGAAAAAGCAAAATGAAGTCCCTCTTTACAATGAAAGAGGGGAGGTAAGGTAGTCTGTAGCAGCTACAGACTACCTGATCACTTCTTTTTAATCTTGTTCATCTTTCGGTAAGAATTCAAATATCTCACCATTTCTTATACTTTCTACTAAGTCATTCAACCAGTGGTAGTATGTCTTGGATTCTTCTAACTGGTCATAGTACTTTTTTGCTGTCGCAACGATTTCTGGTGTGCTGGTGGAATCTTTGATCACATCTATGAAATCTTCTTGTGCTTCCTCAATGGCTTCCAGGTTCATGTTAACTTCCCGTTCCCACATCTGGCAGTAAAATGCCATAAAGGAACGGAAGAAATCTTTCTCAGCTACATACGTATGTTTTCTGGAGCCGCGTGTAAATGTCTTTTTCACCATTTTTATTTCCTGCAGCCTGCGGACGCTGGTGCTCATACTTGGCTTACTCATTTCGAGTTCCGAACGCATTTCATCCAGCGTCATCTGATCTTTAAAGTACATGGTCGCATATAAATTCGCAGCAGCGGGTGTTACCCCGTATGAATCCATCGTTTCTGCAATGGCGCCGATAACTTTATTCTTGGCTTCTTCTATCTTAGCGCGGGATCTTTCTGTAGATTCACTCATAAGGTCGCTCCTTCAATTAAAGTAAACCGTGTTAAAAATTTACTAAATCTTCTTCACAAACATCATGTTAACGTGTTCAGAAAAAATGTCAAATACCGAAGAGTTATTTTTCCCTCTAGTAACCGCTCATTCCTTTACTAATCCTAACCATTCCAGTACTATCCCATTCTTTTTATCTGGACAAATTCATTTTGACAGTCTTAAGGGGACATGTTAATGTTAAAAACGTTAAATAAATTTTTAATAAACTTAACTAACTTCACGAATGGAGTTGATAGATATGAATCTTAAACTACAACAATACATGAACGGCAAATGGGTAGACGCGAACTCAGGTAACACGCGTACGATTATTAATCCATATAATCAAGAAATCATCGCCACAGTTCCAGAAGGTGATGAATCTGATACAAAAGCAGCCATCGCTGCAGCAAGAGAAGCTTTTGATCACGGAGAATGGGCTTCTACTCCAGCTACAGAGCGTGGGGCTGTTGTAAGAAAAATAGCTGAATTGATAGAAAGAGATAAAGAAGAACTCGCGTACTTAGAATCATTAGATACTGGTAAAACGCTAGAAGAAAGCCGCGGAGACATGGATGATATCGCTGGTGTTTTCCGTTATTACGCAGAACTTGCAGATAAGGATGGCGGAGAGATGATTGATTCTCCAGTGCCGAATTCTATCAGTAAAGTGGTGCACGAACCGGTTGGGGTTTGCGGACAGATTACACCTTGGAATTATCCTTTACTTCAAGCGTCCTGGAAACTCGCTCCAGCACTGGTTACTGGAAATACGTTAATTATGAAGCCGAGCGAAATCACACCGCTTACGACTATTAAAGTATTTGAGCTGATGGAAGAAGCGGAAGTTCCTGCTGGTGTCGTTAACCTTGTTCTTGGTGCAGGTGCTACGGTTGGCGCAGAGCTTTCGACGAACGAAGATGTAGACCTTATTTCCTTCACTGGCGGCATTGCGACCGGTAAGAAGATTATGCAGTCAGCAAGCTCCAACGTGAAGAAGCTTGCTCTTGAGCTTGGCGGGAAGAATCCGAATGTGATCTTTGCTGATGCTGATTTTGACCTGGCTGTAGACCAAGCATTGAATGGAGTATTCTTCCACGCCGGACAAATCTGTTCAGCTGGTACAAGACTAATCGTGGAAGAAAGCATTCACGATGAATTTGTTCAAGCGCTGGTAGAGCGAGTGAAAAAATTCAAGCTTGGAAGCGGGTTTAATGAAGAGACACAGATGGGTCCACTGATTTCAGCTGAACATCTTGCGAAAGTAGAACAATATGTAGAAGCAGGGATCAAAGAAGGGGCTGCCTTAGCTGTTGGTGGCAGACGACCGGAGGATCCTGAACTGCAGAACGGATTCTTCTTCCTGCCGACGATCTTCACAGACTGCACAACAGATATGAGTGTTGTCCAGGATGAAGGGTTCGGTCCTGTAATTACGGTAGAGAAATTCAATACTGAAAAAGAAGCCGTAAAGCTTGCGAATGACTCCATTTATGGTCTTGCTGGTGGCGTTTTTACAAATGACATTGCAAAAGCGGAACGCTGTGCAGCGAAGATGCGCATGGGAACGGTTTGGATCAATGAATTCAACCTTTATTTCCCACACGCACCATGGGGTGGATTTAAGCAGTCTGGTATTGGCCGCGAACTTGGCCGTTTAGGGATGGAAGAGTATACAGAAACCAAACATATCTTCCAAAACCTTAAACCAGAGACAATCAACTGGTTTTAAGCAGCCATCATGGAGTCGTTAGAGAGGGAAGTTTAAACTCCCTCTAAAGTGAGAGCTGTGGAATCAACTTAGAAAACTCAATCACACCATTTCAATAAATGAAGAAAGATTTTGAGCAGACTATTTCTATTGCTTGGATCCCTTTCTTCCAATGGCAACATCGAAGGAGGAACAGATTATGATTGAATCATATGATTATGTAATCGTTGGGGGCGGAAGTGCAGGATCTGTGCTCGGAAACCGTCTAAGTGAAGATGGAAAAAAAAGTGTCCTGGTTTTAGAGGCGGGACGTAGTGACTATTCATGGGATTTACTCATTCAAATGCCGGCAGCGCTGCCGTTCCCTTCAGGTAAGGACCTTTATGACTGGCAGTATGAATCAGATCCTGAGCCTTATATGAATGGCCGCCGGATCGCTCATGCCCGCGGTAAAGTTCTTGGGGGTTCGAGCTCTATTAACGGTATGATCTATCAACGCGGAAACCCGAAAGATTATCAACGCTGGGGAGCCGACGAAGGAATGGACAGCTGGGACTGGAAGCACTGCCTTCCGTATTTCAAACGTCTTGAGAATGCGCTGGGATCACCGGATGATGAACTGCGCGGTCATGATGGTCCAATTAAATTGGAACGCGGCCCTGCCAAAAATCCTTTGTTCCAGGCCTTCTTTGATTCAGGTGTACAAGCGGGTTATAACAGAACCCCTGATGTAAACGGATTTCGTCAGGAAGGTTTTGGTCCGTTTGATAAGCATGTATACAAAGGGCAGCGTCTGTCCGCTTCCCGTGCTTATCTGCACCCGGTTATGGACCGTGAAAACCTAACAATTAAAACACGTGCCTTCGTTACAAGCATCGACTTCGATGGCACAAAAGCAAAAGGATTAACCTATAAGCGAAACGGAAAAATGCATCAAGTACAAGCAGGGGAAGTTATTCTCTCAGGCGGTGCCATCAATACGCCACAGCTGCTTCAACTATCTGGTGTTGGCGATGCGAAGCACCTTCGCTCCCTTGGCATTGATCCAGTTGTTGACCTTCCAGGTGTAGGGGAAAATCTTCAAGATCACCTTGAAGTCTATGTTCAACACGCGTGCCCGGTTCCGGTTTCTGAACAGCCGAACCTTAAGAAGTGGCGGATGCCTTGGATCGGCCTTCAGTGGATGTTTGGACGTACAGGTCCAGCAGCAACAAACCATTTTGAAGGTGGCGGATTTGTCCGTTCCAACGAAGATGTCGACTATCCAAACTTGATGTTCCACTTCCTCCCGGTAGCGGTTCGTTACGATGGGCAAGTAGCACCGACCGATCACGGATTCCAAGTCCACATCGGACCTATGTACTCCGATGCCCGCGGTTCCTTGAAGATTAAGTCTAAAGATCCGAAAGAGCACCCGAGCATGGTGTACAACTACCTTTCAACAGAACAAGACAAACGTGAGTGGGTGGAAGCGATTCGAATCACACGTGAAATCATGTCTCAACCTGCAATGAAACCTTACAATGCAGGGGAAATTTCACCTGGTCCTACGGTTCAAACAGAAGAAGAGATTTTGGATTGGGTAAGAGAAGATGCGGAGACAGCCCTTCACCCGTCCTGCACAGCGAAAATGGGACCTGAATCAGACCCAATGTCAGTCGTAGATCCTCACACGATGAAGGTTCACGGACTAGACAATGTACGAGTGGTCGATGCTTCTGCAATGCCGTATGTAACAAACGGAAACATTCATGCACCTGTATTAATGCTGGCAGAAAAAGCAGCGGATCTGATCCTTGGGCGTAAACCGCTGGATCCGATCGATGCGGATTACTACAAGCACGGTGTTCACCCGGCTGATGCAGGCACGGTTTCTGGAGCTAAACCCAAAGCAGTCACGAAATAACATGACTTATAGAAGAGCTCAATAATAATCGCTGACCTGTAACTCACGTATATAATTGTTACTTCAGGTATAGTGTTAAGGCACTAAACGAAAGAGACTACATCCTTGGCAGGGTGTAGTCTCTTTTTATTACACCAATAATGTATTTAATAGCCTTGTCTATAGGATTGGTAGAGTTATATAATGGAAGCAGATCTTGTACATAAAGGAGGGAAAGTCATGCATACGTTCACATTAGGCATCAACACCGAGAGCGAACATCTCCTTTTTTTGATGTCTATTTTTGGAATTTCAGTGGTCCATGGGACAAGTGTGTCCATTTTTAGCTGAAATTTCATAGATGTGAATGTACGTATGATTTCCTTAGAATAGCGAAAGCAGCCACACGGGAATGATCACGTGTGGTTTTTTATGTATAAGAGAGGACGAGGTTTAGTGATTAAATCAAAACGTAGTATTTATATGTTGTATATCTATATCTTTTTTGCCCAGTTGTTTTTTGACCGGGCTTTGTGGGTCATCTACCTTGGTGACAGAGATATGTCGCTTGGTCAAATTGGTTTATTGGAGGCCTTTCTCCACCTGGCCATTGTTCTATTTGAAGTTCCTACAGGGATGATTGCAGATTTGTATGGGAGAAAAGCGAGTCTGCTGTTCGGAAATGTATTTAGTCTCCTTTATGGGTGGTTTATGTTAATCAGTGACACATTCTCGATTTTTACACTCGCCTTTTTATCTATGGGACTGATGGTCACTTTGCATTCCGGCGCCGAGCAGGCGTTTGCTTATGATACATTGAAAAATGAAAACCGTGAGAAGGATTATACGAAGGTTATTGGAAGCATGACGGCTCTTGCGCTGTTGTCGTTAAGCCTGGCTAAATTCCTTGGTGGTTTTATGGCAGATATCAGCTGGGAATGGGTGTACGGATCAACGATCTTCACACACGTTCTCGCACTGATTCCTCTGTTTTTATTAAAGGAACCGGAACGTGAAAAGTCGGAAGACATTGGCGGACGATGGTATAACCAGTGGGTACACCAATTTAAATTAGGTTTAAATGTTTGGAGGAAGAACCCGGTCATTCATCAGCCTATTGTACTTTTTACTTTAGCTGGCGCAGTTATGGTCATTATCGTTTTTTATGGGCAGGAGTACTTTATTCAGTTAGGATATTCTTCTGTTGTTGTGGGAGCTGTTTTTACGGTTGAAGGTCTTCTGGGAGTTGTGATGGCGAAAATCGCCTATAAAGTCGAGGAGCGGTTTGAATTCTTTAACCTCTTGTACTATGGTTCAGGGCTTTTCGTTTTATTTTTCCTTTTATTTATCTTTGCCACTGAGTGGGCGATCCTGTTATCTTTCCTTTTCCTGGCCCAGCTGTTGAGTCTATTCGAGCCGATCTTCAGCTCATTTGTGCAGAACAGACTGAAAAGTAACGTCAGGTCCACTTTCTTTTCGCTGGTAGGTTTAATGGAAAGCTTTCTGATCATGATCACCTTCCCGTTATTCGGATTTGCGGTTGAGCGTACGGGTTTTACCAACGGGTTTACGGGTCTGCTCATTATCTTCGTTATGGCGGCGGGGGGATATCTACTGATTCAAAAGCTGATAAAGAGTTAATTTTAGGAGCTTCTCCCTTATGTGGGAAGCTCTTTTCTTACGTCCGTTTTACCCTGGGCTTACGGTAGTTTATAATGAGGGGCAAATAAGTAAAGACAGGAAGTGCCTATGAGTAAGCGAAAGAAACAAGGATATAAAAAATCGAAAAAGAACACAAACCGCTCTGAGAAGTCAGTTGTAAAACAGCCGCCTCAACATAGACCACCAAAAGGCAAGCCGCCCCGTGGTCAGAAAGCTGTAACCGCCGAGGTTACATGCACAGGCTTAACCGACGAAGGCAAAGGGGTTGCCGAGTGGAAGGGAAGACAGCTGGAAGTGCCTCTTCTTCTGCCTGGTGAAAAGGCTAAAGTGAGCGTCATTCAAAAAGGACGATTTTTGGACGCAGAATTGAAAGAAGTGATCCATTCTGCTGAGGAACGGGTGGATCCACCGTGTCCGTATTATTACGAGTGCGGAGGGTGTCAGCTCCAGCATATGAGTAATGAGGCGCAGACAGGTTTCAAGCAAAAGGCGATTGATACTCTGATGAAGCCCTTCGGAAAGCCGGAACCAATTTTCACTATGGATCATCCATATGATTACCGGAACAAGAGCCATACGACATTTGGTCTGAATCACAAGCGTCAGGTCATTGGTGGATTGTACGCTCAAAACACACATGAAATCATCCCGATGGATCGTTGTCTCATTCATGACCCGAAAGCAGACGAAATTGTGGAGTCCATCAAGGATTATATGAGGAACTCGAAAATGCAGCCATATAACGAAGACACCGGACGGGGGTTTTTGCGGCACGTACTGATTAAGGTCGGCAAAGTCAGCGGTGAAATCATGGTAGTGCTCGTGGCAGCCTCCTCTGAATTTAAGGGTAAAAACAATTTTGTGAAATCTTTAAGAAAAGCTCACCCTGATATTACGACCATGCTGTTAAATGTGAACAAACGGGATACAAGCGTCGTTCTCGGCGATCAGGAGCAGGTGATTTTCGGCAAGGGAACAATTACAGACACGTTGTGCGGTCTGGAATTTGAGATTTCTGCAAAGTCCTTTTATCAGATTAATCCGGTCCAGACGGAGAAGTTGTATGGAAAAGCGATTGAAATGGCCGGGCTGACAGGAAACGAAACCGTGATTGATGCCTACTGCGGGATTGGTACAATCGGTCTCGTTGCAAGCAAGAGTGCAGGAAAAGTCATTGGCGTAGAGGTAAATAAGGATGCGGTGCGTGATGCCATTCGCAATTCGAAGCGGAATGGTGTGAAGAATGCACGGTTCTACCAGGGTGACGCTGGAGAATTCATGGTGGACATGGCGGCACGTGGAGAGAAAGCGGATGTGGTGATTATGGATCCGCCGAGAAGTGGGAGCGACGAAGCGTTTTTATCAAGTGTCGTGAAGCTAAAACCGAAGCGGGTCGTGTACGTGTCCTGTAACCCTGAAACACAGGCGCGGGACTTAAAGTATCTGGTGAAGAATGGATATAAAGTTGATGGGATTCAGCCGGTGGATATGTTTCCGCAGACCTATCATGTCGAATCTGTAGCTAAGTTGGTGCTGGACGTATGAACAGTGTAAAAGCGCCTCATAACTTTTGCCTTAGAACACCTTTTTCAACATGTATCCGCTCGTGAAGCTTCCATGTGTGTGAGGGAGTAGAGTTTGCCTTCTCGCCTGGATCAAAATAAATCTAAAAAGCCTCTCAAAAGTTTCACTTATGAGAGGCTTTTTAGATTTATTTTATGGTGGACGTATGTTTTTATAGTAGTGCTATATTTTTTTGCCATCTCGATTGTTCCACTTAATCCCTCTTATTTGTTCTTCGTAAAATCATTGAAAAACTTCTCATTATACAGAACTTTAGGGTCATTCGGACGGTATTTTTTGGCCATATTATTATGCTCAATTGATTTTTGTACATTTCCTAACTCCCAATGACAAACGCAGAGCTGGAGGTGAGGGTACCAAGTAGAAAAAACCTCATGCTGAAATCCTCCAGTATCTTTTTTTATAGAGAATGCTAGATTATACCAGAAAACAGCGGTTTGATATGACCGATATGATAAAAAATGATCTCCAATCCGACAGCAAGGTTCAGGGCGTGGTGCATCATAACGGAGGGTTTTTAAGAGGGCTTCTATCTCTTTGTCTTTTTCTCCAAGCTTTTCGTGACAATCAGCTGAATATATACAGGCTGATATATTATCTTCCACCCACCCTTTCTTCCCTAAAAGAAATTCATTGTAATAATTGACTGCCTTATGATACTGCCCATGGTCCCTTAATTCATTAGCATAATAAAATAAATCTCTTGGAGTAAAATCCTCTCCATTCATCATTCGGCTTTCATAAATCCTTAGGTTTCTTCCAATAGTACTTGTTGATGTTTTTTTAGAATCTTTTTTATGTTCGATAGATATATCTGAGGATAAAATATTTCCTCTTACTTCAAGATATTCATGAACGGCACCTATCCATTTGAAATGATTGCTTCTTTTCACGATCCGGTTTCTTCTGTAATGAAAGGAAGTGTTGCCATATTCATCCCTTGAAACAATATATTTCATTGATACGGCATCGACCGAATCATCAAGGGAAACCTTGAGATTCTTGAATTTTTTTTGTTCATCAGGGTGTAAAATATCATCTGCGTCCAACCATAGGATAAAATCCATAGTAGCTTGACTGAATGAATAATTTCGAGCAGCTGAAAAGTCATCAATCCATTCAAAGTCGAGAATCTTTTCTGTAAACTTACTGGCAATTTTTTTGGTATTATCGGTCGATCCTGTGTCCACGATGATAATTTCATCACAAATTTCTTTAACACTCTTGAGGCACTCCGCTAATACTTCCTCTTCATTTTTTACAATCATGCAGAGACTGATGGTGGGCATTTAATATCCTCCCATAAAGTTTTTACATCACATCTTATGTACTGGGACAGAAATTTGAAACATCCTCATTTAGCTGTCTCTGTTAAATAATTTATACTGATTTCATGTAAGCGTTAATCCAGGAGACTAAAATCAGAGATACTCTTCTCCTTTTTACTTGGTTTCTTCTACTCTATGTGAAAAGCGAGCATAAAAAAGAAGGTTCCAAAAAGAAACCTTCTTTAAATAACAGCTCATTAATCTTCCTTGTCACCTACATTCATATCCTTTATGACCTGGAAGATTCCAACCTTTCCATCAGTGGTTCCAGGTTAGGGTCATTGATATAGTTTTCTATGGTGATAATTTCTTTATCGTTATGAGCGATTTTTGCTCGTTCTAATAGATCTTTATGCACCACAATGACATCGGAATCCTGAGGGGCATCTTCGATTCTATAGTGTTTTACTTCAATGCCTTCAATACCTTTCTTTTTCAATTTCTTTCTAAAGGTTGTGGCGCCTAATGCACTGCTTCCGGCACCGGCATCACAGGCAAAAGAAATTTTATCGATGCTTTTATCTTTCTTGCTGCTGGTGTAAATTTGTTTACCTTCCTGCTTCATAGATTTGGATTTCTCTATGGATTCAGAAAGCTCCTCATCTTCCTCTGAGTTTTTACCCATTTTCAGAATAAGTGCTGTAACAAAGAATGTTACAACAGCAGAAACCAGAACTCCGGCAAGGATGCCGACAAAACTTCCTTTAGGAGTCAAGCCAAGATAGGCAAAAATAGATCCTGGACTTGGACCTGCGACAAGTCCTGCATCAAACAGACTGAAAACAGCAATACCGGACATGCCACCGGCAATCATCCCCAGAATTGTAAGGGGTTTCATTAAAACGTAAGGGAAATACAGCTCATGAATTCCACCGAAGAAGTGGATGATTGATGCACCTGGTGCAGTTCGTCTAGCTGTTTTTCCACCGAAGAAAGTAAACGCCATCAATAGTCCAAGACCTGGTCCAGGGTTTGAAGCAACTGTAAAGTAAATGGATTTTCCTGTTTCAGCAGCCGCCTGCATACCTAGAGGGTAATAAATTCCCTGGTCAATCACATTGTTTAAGAATAATACCTTAGCAGGCTCGTTGATGAGAGACAGCAAAGGAAGTAACCCGGTAGCCACCAACGCCTCGATTGAAGCTGTTACAAAGTTATTGGCAGATTCGATAACGGGACCGATAAAATAGAAAGATAAGATCATTAACAAGAATCCCAATATTCCGAGAGAGAAATTATTGACGATCATTTCAAACCCTGCAGGAATTCTATTTTCCATGGCGTTGTCAAATTTCTTTATCACCCAGCCTCCCAGAGGACCAATAACCATTGCCCCTAAGAACATCGGGATATCTGAACCAACGATTAATCCAATAGCCCCGATTGCACCCATGACGGCTCCTCTTTGTCCGGCTACCATGCGTCCGCCTGTAATCGCTAATAGCAGGGGAAGCAAATATACAATAGCTGGTTCGACGATCTGGGCAAGTTCTTCATTGGGTATCCAGCCTGTAGGAATAAATAAAGCTGTCAACAGTCCCCAGGCGATAAAGGCTCCGATATTTGGTAATACCATGTTGGTTAGGAAGCCTCCAAAAGCCTGAACTTTCGCCCGTGTCGAAGGAGTGTTCTGATTCATCTCTACAACATTTGTTTCTCTAGCTGAATTTTCCATATAACCATCCCTTCTGATTATTCAGAGATATAAAAGTAAGACAGAATAGAGGGGAGGTAGAATAAAAATCTATTCTACCGTTTCAAGCAAATCTAAAATCTCCTGTTCACTCGTTGAGTTTTCAAGTTTTTCCTTTACTTCATCTTCAATAAGTACAGATGACAAGTCAGAAATTAAATCTAAATGTCCATCGCTGTCTTCAGCAGCCAGGACAAAAAGAATATTGACCTCTTTGTCTTCAGGGAATTGGACGGATTGTTCCAATTTCAACAAGGAAACATCTGTTTTTACGACGTTGTTTTCATTTTTTGCATGAGGCATGGCGATGCCTGGAACAATGACTATATAAGGACCATTCGTGTGTACATTGTTGATCATGGCATCAATATATTCAGGAGTGATCGATCCTTTATACAGCAAAGGGGAAGCCGCTTCCTTTATCGCATCCTCCCATGTGTTTACAGATTCTAAAAAACGTACATTTCCTTCTAAATGCTCGGCTAACATATCATCATCGCCTTTCATTCCTAGTTTTGTGAAGTTACCATTTTAAAGGTAAAATAATGATCATTTATCTTCGTTACAATTGCGGGCTCTTTGATTCGAGTGAAATGTTCAATCGCCTGTTCGATCCCATGTTCTTCAATATAATTTTGCAGCATGACAGCTTCTTCATCTTCGGGGTTGTGAAATAAAAAGCCTGCAGCAGCGGCAGCTGTTAGGTTATCGATCGGTAATCCTAATTCAAAAAGGGTCCGGATTGGTTTGATCAACCTTTCCTCGGAGCCAAGTTTTCGGATAGGCGCGCGGCCGACACGGAAGATATCATCACTGATATGCTCATTTTTGAAGCGGTCAATCGTCTTTTCTATAAACTCGCTCATTTCCTGAGTCTCAAAACTATAGGCATGAGTGAAGTAACGGGCAGATTCATGAAGAGTTGATCTTAAAAACTCTTCCATTTCTGCATTTCTCAATGCTCTTTGAATGGTTGGATACCCCTCTACAAATGCGAAGTAAGCTGTAGCCGCATGGCCCATATTCACCATATACAATTTCCGTTCAATATACGGTTTTAAATCCTCCACATAAGTGGCGTCTTGTATACGGGGCAGGTCCTCATTCTTCATTTCTGATCGATTAATCATCCATTCATAATAGGGTTCGACAAGAGAGATCTGCTCTCCATTTCTATCCTCTGACAGTGAAAGTCGATCAATAGCTGAATTCGGAAAGCCGGCAGATGAACGGATGGAATCCATTTCAGATTTAGTAAGAATACTCTCTATCTCACTTTTTAATTGGGATGAAGCATTGATTGAATTTTCGTTTGCAATGATATCGATTTTAGGCTTATCCAGATGAATTCTCTTTAACAGGCCTTCGGATAGAACGGGAGCAATCTTTGATAAATTATTTACACCTACAGATGTTGTGATGACGTCAGCCTCCACAATGGCGTTAAGCACATCTTCTTGTGAACGGCTGTGCAGAGCCCGCGCAGGAGAAATGGTTTCTAATGTGCGGTTTTCATCTAAGATTTCGAATCTATATTCCCCGCGCTGGTTTATGCTTTCGACCAGTTGAAGGTCGGCATCCACAAAGCAGACGTCAAATCCAGTTTTGTTGAGTAAATTCCCGATTAAGCCTCTTCCGATATTACCCGCACCAAAATGCAGCGCTTTCATATTTAGACCTCCTTTACGCACTTTTAATGAATACTTTTAGGACCCATTATTCTAGATTCGCATGATACTGCCATAGAGACTGGATTTCAATATCCTTTTTCTCAACCATCATCAGTGCAATCGTGTCACCTAGCAAAAGTAGACTTTGTTCGAATAGACTCTTCATTGGCTGTTCAGACTGGACGTCTTCAGAATTCTGATCTTTTGAACCGATCGGTATTCTAATGAATAGATCCGAGTATTGACTCATTGAGCTGTCCGGATTGGCGCCAATATGAGCAACCTTCGCATTATATTGTTTTGCTTTGTTTGCAATGATTAAAGGGAACTGCGTTTCACCGCTTCCTGACCCTACGATAAGTAAGTCCTTATCCGTTATGGCTGGTTCAGTGATTTGGCCGACTACGTAGGTGTCAACGCCAAGATGTGCTAATCTTTTCGCTATGGCCTGCAAAGATAAGAGAACTCTGCCAACCCCTACAAAAAATACTTTTTCTGCCTTGTTTATTTCTTCAATTAGTTCCTCAACATCGTTGCCTTCAATATTTGTTAAAGTAGCTGTAATTTCCTGCGCAATTTTTTTTGTAGCCTCATCGTAATTAACCATTGAATGCAGCCTCCTTATTCAATCCTTTAAGAATAGATTCTTCCATGATTTCTTTGTTATCTGCCAGACTATTGTTTGATTTAAATAAACTTGTACTACCAGCGACTAATATATCTGCACCGGCACTTACCAATTCTTCTATAGTATCTAAAGAGACACGCCCATCAACTTCAATTCTCGTATCCAATCCTTTAGATTTAATCAACTTCGATAAGTCATTTACTTTTTTCGTGGCATAAGACACTTGTTTTTCACCTTTATCTGTTGCAAAACCTGGGTTGATTAACATGAGCAGAACGGTATCGCACTGCGGCAGCACATAATCCAATACAGATAATGGAGTTGCCGGGTTAAGCGCAACACCTACTTTGGTGTCATGTTTCTTAATTAAATTGATGTAGCGGTCAATGTGTGAACTGGTCTCTAAATGGAACGTGATTTGTTCCACACCGATTCGCAGCATCTCTTGTATGAAAAACTCATTATCATTGGACATGATATGAACATCAAAATTCATATCTGTTATTTTTCTTAATTGCTCAATCGTTGAGATCCCTAAGGGCATGCTTGGACTAAAAGAACCGTCGATAATATCTATGTGTAATGTATCTAATCCAGCGTTTTCAATTTCTTTTACACTTTTCTCCAAGTTGCAGAGATCTGCACACATGATGGATGGGGCGATTGTAATTCTTTCTTGCATGTTTGTGCCTCCTTGTGTTGTTTTATTACCTTTTTTTTCATAATAATGCATGTTAATCATTGTGTAAAGCGTTTTCTTTATATTTTTTGCGCTTCTTTGCGTGTTTGTGTAGTTTTGATTATAATGGGGGTACATGTTAAGAAAACATAAGAGGAGTAATGTGTTTATGCTTAAACAAGAACGCCAGCAGAGAATTGTCGACATACTAAATGAAGAGCACAAAGTAATTGCAAGCGACTTAAGTAAGCGGCTGTCTGTTTCAGAAGATACAATTAGAAGAGACTTAAAAGAGCTGGATAATCAAGGTATCATTAAACGGGTGCATAGCGGGGCGCTGCGTGCAGGACCTCCAGTTGAAGACTTTTCAACGAGGCAGGGGATGGATAATGAGAATAAATCAAATCTGGCGACAAAGGCATTAAACCTTATTAAAGACGGTATGGTCGTTTTAATTGATGGGGGAACGACGAACTTACAATTGGTTCATCAACTGCCTTTGTCTCTAAAATGCACAGTGATTACAAACAGTCCCCCCATTGCTATGGCCCTTACGAATCATGAAGATGTGGAAGTAATTATGATAGGGGGCACTTTGTTTAAGCAGTCGATGGTTAACCTGGGAATCGACACATTTGAAGCGTTGGATAAAATGAGAGCCGATTTGTATATTATGGGGACCTATAAGATTGACCCTCAATTGGGAGTCAGTGTTCCAAGCTTGTCAGAAGCTTTAGTGAAACGAAAAATGACTTCTATATCTACCGAGATATTAGCTATGGTAACGGATGATAAGTTAGATACCATATCCAATCACATTGTCTGTCCGACAGATCAGTTGACCTATCTTATTACAGAACGGGTAAATGCTGATATAAAAAGTTTATACGAGCGACAAGGGATTACAGTAATTGATTAAAAAATCTTATCTTATACAAAAACGACCACCTCAATTGAGGTGGTCGTTTTTGTGGGTGGGTTATTGTTTCTCTTTTAAAAACTCTTCTACTATTTTATTAAACTTCTCACTATGCTCCCAAAACATGAGGTGGCCTCCAAGAGACTTTACTGATGCACCCGGGGTCAGCTTGTTCAGGTAAGGAACTGCGGTTTCTGCCCAATGCTCAGCGACAATAAAAAGAGTTGGGACAGATTCACTGCTTAAGTTTGCTTCGTTACGATAGTCAGAAAAGAGTCCGGAAGAAAACAAATTTGCGGCTATATAGTAAGGTGTCTTCAGGGACTGCTCTACAATCCACGTCAGTTCTGCTTCCTTCAGTTCCCGCTGGACCATGACTCCGGCTGCATAAGCGGAGATGAAATCCCGCTGGCCTTGCGGATGACGTAAATAGTTCGTATAGGCTGCAGCAAGGTCATCGAGAGGTCCTTCTACCCAATCCTGATCCTGCTTCACGGATAAAGACTTTGGAGGCATATCAATTAAAATAAGTGACTTGAGATCTTCGGTTCCGAATTGGCGGACGAATTCCCATACCGTTAAGCATCCGAATGACCAGCCGACAAGCGTTGGGTTTTCAACGTTTAGTGCTTTCAGTACTTGTTGTAGATCCGTACCATGGGTCACATAGTCATTGCCATGAACCGTCAGGGTGGATCGGCCATGACTTCTAGGGTCGATGACAATGGTGCGGTGAGTTTTTGAGAAATGGCGGACCTGTTCAGAGAAGACTTCAGTAGTAAATGTAAAGCCTGGAATAAATACAAGAGGGTCACCCTTTCCTGTATCCTGCACAAATAATTCGATCCCCGGTTCCACTTCAATATAAGATCCAGTCGTTTTCATGATCTGCCTCCTATTTTTTGTAAGATCCCAAGATTATTACCCGGGATCATCCTATTCAAAACAGCTTTATTCAATTAAGATAATTGTAAAAAATGAACCACCTCTATAGCCGGGGTGGCTTATTAGTCTGTTCTTCTTATTGGATAGGGGAAGATGGGTAATAACATTAATAATAGGATATTAATTCAAAAGGGGTTTCTGCGTTAACTTTCACCGTGTTTTCTGTTCTTTCTTCGTTTTTCATCCAAATATAGCTGATGATTTCGTCTTCCATTGTCACAAAGGTGACTTTATCATGTGTCAGTCTTTCCTGCGGGATAAACAGGCAGGTTAAATCGTTTACGCGGATGGAATAGACATCAGAGAATGTTCCTTTTTTTAGATCTCCTGTCTCTTTATCAATGAGCTCAACCCTGCCTCGGCCGTGAATGAGTAGTAGACAGTAGTCTTCGTCAAGCTGAAAGGTGTTGTTCGGTTGCCTATATTCGATTCCCAGTTTTTGAGCAATCATGGGTAAGCTGTTAAATAAAACCTCATTATGGCTTCCTTTCACCACATGCTTCTCTCCGTTTATAGCAAACACACTTGCTAAGGTTGCATTGCCGTCTCCAGCCTCTGTTTTTATCGCATTTATTACCTTTCCATCAATCCAGGCTTTTTTGGAGTGAGAGGGGATAACCTCAAAATACTTGATGGTTTCTTTTCCAATTCCGGCAATTAAGGTGAGGTTGATCTTTCGTTTGGATCGCTTGTTTTGTTTTTCATTCAGGTCATCTATGAGAGGATTTTTTGTATTCATTGATTCATAAGAAAGGAACGTATAACTATTAATAATGCTGCTTTTGTGTAACAAATAATCCCCATATGCTTTACCAGGCACGATATCATGAAGCCCGCTGAAATGTTCATGAATGGTTGTGATGTCATCTGTGCGATATAGTTTTGAAAGAATCCATAAATAAGCCTCCATGTAAAGACGTACCAAGTTGAACTTTTCGCCTGTATGAATAGGGAGGGATCCCCCGGTCCAATAGCTGAAATTAGGAGCGGAACCTGCATTTGGCGTACACATCATGATGACTTCATTCACATCCTTCTTATAGTAGGAGCTTTCTACATAAGCCCTGCTGACCAGCCCACCCATGCTGTGACAGATGATATTTACCTTCTTCTGCTTCGTGATTTTCTTTGCCTGTTGTATCGTTTCATATAAATAGTGCCTGGCAGAATGGTCAATCGGCTTCCGCCAATCGTAATAGGCAGTGAAAAGGTTCTCACCTTTAATTAATCCGAGTTCTCTTTCCAACAGATCAATAAATGGCTGATAAACAATGCCTGCAATCCCGAAATGCCAATCACCTGTTCCGGGAATAATGACATCACTCATAGAGCCGAATAATCCGGGTACAAAAACTACCGGGGGGTTCTCTTTTCTTAGCGGACGTTTAAACACCATTTATGCCTCCTTTAGAAAGGTACTGAGTGGAAAATATCAACATCCTGCCTACCTTAAAATGCACGGTTGTTTGTGAATGCCTGTGTTTTGATAATTATCGATTCCTATTACGGTCTTCCGGCTACTTCGAAAATGGACGGCTGCTGTGGGGTCTATTAGAAGAGGGTACATTCTTTGTTTTCTTACTTAACTATATGTTTCAGGAATGATTTTATTTGCAGGGTAATCGAGAGAAATTTCGTTTAATAGAATAGGGGTTTTTAGTAGAGGAGATCTGTTTAAACCGTTCATAACGGCCCACCCACAAATAAAACCTGCCCCTTAAGTGCATGTAATCACTCACGGGGCAGGTGATCTGAAAAAGGGATATTCTTTATAAGAAAAACAAAACAAACAGCTGCAGGTAAATCTGCACCATTACATAAAAGGCAAGGGCATATTTGTAGTTGAACAGCAGGCCGTTCTTAATAATGCTGAGCCTATTTACTGAACTTAAAATAATTGAAGGTAAAATAAGCGGCGACAGCATGATTGAAATAACGCTTCCTGATGTTATCCCGAGGACAACAATTTCTGGTGGATAGGGCAGCTCCACGCCTTGTAATATACCTGAAACGAGAACGATGACTGTGAGTGGCCCAAGTCCAATAAATCCTAAGATAATAACGACAAAAGGCAGGACCCATAAAAAGTTTAAAAATGGTACGGCATCGGTTACATAAAAAAGACCGTCGATAATGTATTCTCCATATCCCGACTGATTCACAGCATTAATTAAAAAGCCGGCTGCCAGCAGAATGGAGAACTGCTGGGCTTTACCCGGGATGCTTTTGGTTACGTACGTTCTGCCATTCTCTATAATGGCACTGCTTCTTCTACGAATGATGAAGTAGAAAATCACCCAGGCAACAATTACGATGGGGATTATATTCAATAGTTTTACATCTATGATGGCGTTGATAAGAAAAATGGAACCAAATAACGTAACGAATAAAAAGGCGAATTCCACTACGTCTCGATTTCCTTTTGTCTCCTGTTTCTTTTCTTCAGCAATTTTAGCGAGCTGCTCCTGGATGCCCTCTGTAAGGTCGATTCCGTAATGCCGCTCCTGGAAGTGCGAGAAGAGAACAGATAAGAAAATCCCGGCTAACGAGATGATAAACCCCTGAAGGATGGACAAGCCGAGCGATGCACCAAGCGCGTCGACGGCAAAAATGAAACTGGGAATGCTGACAACCCACATCGTCGTTAAGGAAAACGCACGAAGTAAGGCCGTTCCTTTATAATTCTCCCAAGCTTCTCCTTTTTGATTGCTTAAGAAGTCATTAATCATTCCGTAAACCATAGGGATCGAACCAAATAGTAAAAAGTAGGAGATAATCTGCGTAATTACCATCATCCCAAAATAAAATTTGCGGCTTGTATTGAGCAGTTTTTGGGCGAAATTGATGACTGATTTAATGTATGGCTTTTCTTCTAACACCCAGCTGATTGTCGGAACAATAAGCAAAAGAGCAATCAGTCCGCTCATCACTGTAAATCCAGATACGCTGCCTTCGATGAGCGAAGTGCCTGCTGAAAAGTGGACAATTAAGGCGATTATGAAAAGGAAGAGTGATACCCCTGCCTGTTTTAAGGGCAGAAAGAAATATCCAAGTAAAAAGGAAGCCAGCCCAAATAAAGAAAGCGTAGCTGATAGCACTTCTCCTCCTATGAAATAAACAATAAAATGCATGAGGACATATAAACTAATACATAAGGTATAGCCTATTTTGGCCAGTTGTACCATTGCTGATGCTCCAATCCTGGATCAATGTCTTGACCTTACACATCTTACCATAAGGAAGATCATTTATCTCAAGTCGTGCATGGGACCTTTCAGGACGCTTACTTTATTACTTATCAATCCTATGGCTGTTCTATAGCTCGGCCATAGGATTGAACATTGCGGGAACGTAGGACCGGGTACATGATTTAAAAAAGGATGCTGCGCAGCATCCTTTTTTAAATAGCATCTGTTTACACGCGATGTTGATTTTATATTCAGGTGGGCATGAACCCTTAACTAGAGCTGAGGACAGGCACCATGACCTTACTTATACAATCTGCGCAGCCCATGCAAATCCAAAATGCTGAATCCCACTTTTGAAAAAATCGGTAAAATAATAAAAGCTGCCACATCGACCATATCCTGGGTAAGTCCTACCCCGGAAGGACCGAGCAGCCATGCTGTCGGATAAAGAACCCAAAAGCATGTGAGGTAAGCGGCGCACCTTCGATAATGTACAGAGAGTTTATGGCCGAAGGTATCTGCTATCCGTCGTAATGGGAACCAAACGATGTACAAAATCAACAGGAGTGCGATAACCCCGAGAGTGTACCAAATATATTTAATAAAGCCTGTGGAAAAATCGGCGATTAAACCAGTCAGAATCATAAAAACATCCAAAGATACTAAAGTTACAAGCAATGTTTTGTTCTTTTTATCTACATAAATCATAGCTGTAAGGCCTAAAGCGAGTAATAAAAGCGGAGTGGTTACGACCCAATCAAGATACCTCGCAAAATAAACAGTGCGCTCAGATTGTTTAAGCACGCCCTGGCCGAAAGCGATCGCTAAATAGGCTGCACCTGACCATAATGGAATGGTAATGGCGAGGAAGTATTCATAGGTCGGCACCCCTTTTGGGCGTCGGCTTAAATAATAGAAATACAAAGCACCAGCCAGCATGATAAGAGAGTACAAGTAATGCAGAGTTGAAAAGTTTTCCACGAGCTGTCACCTCCGTTTTTTAGCTTCTACTAGTGTGTCCAAAAACTGGTAAATGTAAAAGGAGAGACGAGGTCATGGGCTGGAAAGAGTTATTGATATAGGTGCAATCCTGCATGTCATTGATTACTTCTCCTGTTTAAGAGGGGAGATATTTATATGTTCCTAATTGAGAGGGGTTTGCAGAGGTCTTCCCCAATAAAGAGGTCTGATCTCAATTGTGAACAATATTGTAATTTTTATGAAAAATAAAGAAAAAACAGGATGAAGGTGATAAACTATTAGATAAATCCTGTTGTTTTCTCATAAGGATATACAGATGTTTTGAAAGCGGTTTATTAAATTAGAAAAGGTTGATGAAAAGTGACCATGCAAGTAAAAGAGGCTTCTATTTTTGATCACACAGGCAGCAAGATTATAACGGAAGATCGTGAAATATCGGTGATCGCTAAAATGGAAGATCCAAAGATTGCTGTATTGGGGAACGTAGTTAGTGAGGCAGAGTGTAAAGAGCTTATTCGACTTTCTAAAGATCGGATGAACCGATCAAAAATTGGGTCGAAACACGAAGTGAGCGATATAAGAACAAGCAGCAGTACCTTCCTGCCGGAGGATGACATTACCACCAGAGTCGAAAGAAGAATCGCTCAAGTGATGAACGTCCCTGTAGAACATGGAGAAGGTCTTCACATCCTAAATTATAAACCAGGCCAGGAATATAAAGCCCACTACGATTATTTCCGATCCAAGGTGAAAGCAGCCAATAACCCCAGGATCAGCACGCTTGTCCTATATTTAAATGATGTAGAAGAGGGTGGGGAAACCTACTTTCCACATATGAACCTATCAATCTGCCCTCATCAAGGCATGGCTGTCTATTTTGAGTATTTTTATTCCGACCCGGTCGTTAATGAACGGACACTACATGGTGGTTCCCCTGTTATATCCGGGGAAAAGTGGGCAGCGACGATGTGGGTGCGTAGAAAACAGTATCGTTAAGAGGAAATAATAAAAGGTAGTAAGGCAAACCTGTTCATAGTAAATACATTCATAAAAAATAAAACACCCCGATCATCCATAACTGGGAGATTGGGGTGTAACTAAGATAAATAGGTGAAAGGCTGACGATAGATGCTGGATTGAGGTGAAGCATCACCTATCAATCCTTGTGCTTCTTATCTTCAGCTTTTTCTTTTTTCTTGTCCTTTTCATCTCGCTTTTTCTTCTTGTCTTTCTTCTTTTTATCCTCTTTCTGCTTTTTTCTTTCTTTCTTCTTTGATTTTTCAGCTTTTTCTTCTTCTTCCTTTTTCCGTTCTTCTTTCTTATCCTTATCCTTATCCAATTTAGCGGCCAATGGTAAGTCCAATGTCTTTTTTTTTAGTTGAGATGTGGACTTCGATAGGATCGCCGCAAATACTTTCGTCGCTGTCTTACTGCTGGAGGAGGACAAGTAATGCTCTTCATCTGTTTGGTCATAACCAAGCCATACAGCTCCTGTGAGTCCGGCGGTATATCCAACGAACCAATGGTCTTTTCCTCGATTTCCAGTAGAAAGAGGTACTTCCGTTGTGCCGGTTTTCCCTGCAACTTCAAACCCATTGACTTGTGCGCCTGTCCCGGTTCCTTCCTCAACCACACCTTTTAACATATAGGTGATTTTCTGAGCGGTTTCCGGCTCCATAACTTGAGTGGCATTGTCTTTCCACTCCCCTAAGATTTCTCCGTTAGAGTCTTCAATCTTAACAATGGAATGTGCTTCTACCATCTGCCCATTGTTTGGGAATGTGGAGTAAGCCTGTGCCATAGTGAGTGGAGAAGTCCCTTTTGTCATTCCGCCAAGGGCTATGCCGGGGTGATGATCTTCTTCTTCCAAGGGGATGTCGAAGCGTTCTAAAGCATCGATCCCATATTGAACGCCCATTTGATTTAGTAACCAGACGGCAGGGACATTATAGGAGTGAATAAGAGCTTCATACATCGTCGTCTGTCCGCGGTATTGATGGTCATAATTTTGAGGTTGATACCCATCAATATTGATCGGTTGATCTTTTAAAGGATCGAAAATATCATAGCCTTGTTCCAGAGCCGGAGTATATACGGCTAAAGGCTTCATAGTAGAACCTGGCTGACGTATTAATTGTGTGGCACGATTGAATCCCCGATAGGTATGCTCACCTCTGCCGCCAACAAGGGCATTAACTCCACCTGTAGAAGGGTTGATGAAAACACCGCCGCTTTGAACCATCTGATCCGGCTGGCTTTCTGGGAACATGCTGTCGTCTTTGAATACTTCTTCCATGGATTGTTGAATCGTCGGGTTTAACTCCGTATAAATTTTAAGACCACCAGATAAAACTTCATTTTCAGTTAAGTCATACTTGTTAATAGCTTCATCAATGACGTGATCTACATAATAAGGATAGTTCCCTTTATAGGTATCCTTCGAATCTGTACGATCAAGTACGACCCGCTCATTTTTCGCATGTTTGAACTCATCCTCGGTAATGTAGCCTTCCTCTACCATTAAAGAGAGGACCAGGTTTCTACGTTCAATTGATTGATCCATATTCTTAACAGGGGAAAGGACAGAAGGGGCTTTAATTAACCCTGCTAATAGGGCGGACTCATTTAAAGTCAATTCACTAACATCTTTCCCAAAGTAGGTTTTTGAAGCTTTTTGGATCCCCCAGGCACCTTCCCCGTAATAAATGTGATTTAAATAACGCTCTAGAATTTCATCTTTTGAATAGGATCGTTCGATTTTCTTAGTAATTGTCATTTCTCTAAACTTCCGCGATAGTGTCCGATCCTGTGTTAAAAATACATTTTTGGCCAGCTGTTGTGTAATGGTACTGCCACCGGCGACTACTTCACCACTTGCGATATTTTGAAACAAAGCACGGCCAATGCCGAAGTAGTTCAGTCCGTTATGCTTATAAAAATTCTGATCTTCTGTAGAAATTACAGCTTGTATCGTGTGATCTGGTATTTTCTCCAAACTCACTCCTTCGATCGATGACTGAGCTATTTTGGAGGCCATTTCACCATTTTGACCATAGATAATCGTTGGTTTAGGAGCTGGTGTTCTTAATTGACTGACGTCGCTTTTCCAAATCAATACGTTCATGATAAGAATCCCGGCGGAAGCCAGGAGAAGCCCCAACAATAATAATTTTTTTACCCAGCTATTATAGGAAACAGCATGCCGAAACCCCTGGGTTGAATTCTTCTGATGTCTTTTCTTGTTTCTTTTCACATTTCCCCGCCTCAATCTTCAAGTATAACTAGTGAAGTGTATATTGTTCTATAGGCTCAAGGATAAGTCAATACGACATTAGGTGGGCTTCTTCGTTAAGGACTTCTTGTTTATAGGAGACCTTTGCGTATATTTTAATATGTTATGCCTTACAAAAGTATAAGAAATAGAATAAGCTCTGGATTAATATCATAAATACTGGTAATTTAATAGATAAGGCATTCTCGTTATATCTACCTATTTCAAAAGAAATTCACTTCATACCATTTACTCAATTATTTAATTGTACCGGCCTTTATGTCTAGACATATAAAGGAGGAGAAGTATGGGGATATCTAATTCAACGAGAGCGTTCCAGCAGGAAAAGTGGGCTTCTGTTTTAATGAGCCTGGAAGATGATCAGTTTGTTGGTCGTCAAAAAGAATTAGAATTCTTTCGGGATTTTCTTTATGGAAATAAGAAGATATTACATTTCTATGGTACAGGAGGAATAGGGAAAACTTATTTGCTTCATGCTTTTCAGAGGGTAACAGAAGACATGAATGGCTTTGTTTACTTAATGGTCGATAGCGAAGATTTCGCGGGGAGTCCGGCTCATTTTGTTGAGCAGATTCTCTATGTACTGCACTCAAAATTGGATATCGATCTAATTGGAGATGCTTCTAATACAAGCCTCAATCAATGCATTCATGCCTTGGGAAAAGCCTCTCAGCAGTATCATCTTGTTCTGGCGATAGATACGTTTGAAAAAATGGGACCTTTGGAGCGTTGGTTCCGAGAATTCTTTCTTAGAAATCTGCCTCACTCCACCTCAGTCCTATTAGCAGGCCGTTACCCACTTACTTCAGGATGGATGGATTCTCCAGCGTGGAGATCCCTGTTGACTCAAAAGTTACTTAAAGGCTTTAATTACGAACAAACGCGTTCGTACCTATATAAGTCTGGAATTAGAAATGAATCAGCACTTCAAGAATATTGGCAGTTTACAATGGGGCATCCACTTACTGTTTATCTCTCTACCATGACAGGGAATCAAGACGGGGAAGAGGATCTACCAGAAGATAAACATCAAATTCTCTCGTACCTTACCACTAAATGGTTAAAGGAAGTAACGGATCCGCAGCTTCAAGAATTAGTAGAAGCCGCAGCCATCCAACGTCATTTCAACCAGGGAACATTGGCTTATGTCTTGAATCGGGACATTAGTACAACATTATTTACACAACTTACTTCTCTTTCATTTGTGAATCAGTCGACGAATGGATGGGGCATGCATGACCTTATCAGATCCGCCATCCTCGTGAATTTACAACAACGAACTCCTGACCACTATCAGTCTTTAAAACAGAGATGCGCCTCTTACTACCTTCATAAAATCAATACCAATCAGACGACAGCAAAAGATATTGCGGAATATTTTTACCATATTGGTGAAGATGTAATTCAATCCTCGTTTTTTCAAGGTCATTTGGATACAAAAAAATATATAGAACACGTGGGGCCACACAATTTTCATGAAGTGGAGGCGTATTTTGAAAAAAGAAGGAAGCAGACAGAAGAAAGCATTGCTCATTATTATCATCGCCAGTCAGACCAAACGTACAAATATTTTGTATCGGCAGAACACAATCAAAGAGAAAATGAACTGATTGACGCCGGTTATGTAGAAAAGCTTGGTTATAACGTGTGTAAACTAGTGAAAAATCATGATGGAGACACCATCGGAATTTCAATCATTGTCCCTATTCACTCGTTTACGTTGGAGCATTTAAAAAAAGAGCCCGTTTCCAGAGCTTATTTCAGTCAATTGACTGAAAAAGAGGAGAAAACGTACCGGGCTCCAAGAGATACTTGTTCTGGTTTTTTTATAAGGATGCTGGACTGCCTGGATGCTGAAGATTCCCACACAAGGTCTTTTTTATTGTACAACTTATTTCCTCTGCTTTTGTCTGGAGGGCGGATCATTACTTCCACCCCTATCCCTTTTTTTCGTAAATTGATCCTGGCCTTTGGATTTGAAGAGGTCCCTGAAGCTACTCATTATGACTTTGGAGCGAATCGTCCTTCTCCTACGTACCTTCTCGATGTAAGGGGCTCACGGTTAACGGAATACTTAAAACAATTTTCACCACAAGATGGATATATTCGTCGAGTGGCCGCCCGGCATGGACTGACGAAGCGTGAACAAGAAATTCTCCAATACATCCATGATGAGTACTCGAATAAAGCCATATCAAAAGAACTCTACATTACCGAAGTCACAGTTAAGAAGCACGTAAGCAAAATCTTAAAGAAATTTGATGTGAGAAATCGTACACAATTAATGAAGCGAATATCCGGGATTTCCTCTTAAATCAATTGGATTCAGGAAGTTTTATAATGGTGTATTTTCCTATGAGCGGAAGAGGTTTCATCTCGCCTTTTGAACTGTTGATCAATCCGATGATGAAAAGCGCTAATAACAGCAGGTTTCCTACCGGTAAAACAATCAACCAGCCAAGAATAGGGACAATTGTACCGATGGCATTGATGGCTATGGCGAGTAAAAGCAAAAGCAGCCCTTGATTTGCATGATACATGGCAAACTTAGATTCCTTTGCAATTAAAAGAGGGAGAAAGAAAATAATGTACGATAAGATTCCAACCACCTTATTCTGCTCGATGTCCGCGGATTTTTCTTTTTCTTTTACTTGTGAATCCATAGGAACACTCCTTGTAAGAATGATTTTTATTGAACCTAATGATACGGACTCCTGCTGATTGTTTAAATTATACCTAGGTATAGTCTTCAAAAAGATAGGAAGTCCAATTGTCCACTTGAAAAAACTATACCCGGGTATAGTTTTTTCCTTTTCGAACAGTTGATACGATTGATACGAAAGGGTACCCATAAGGCAACGAAACCACCTAAGGGAGGAAATGCTTTGAAGGGTTCAATAGGCAGGAAGTTATTCTTATACGTGATGGTTTTGCTCTGGATTTCGACAGGCTGCAGCAGCCAGGATGCCGGCAGCACAGAAAGTGAAAAAGAAACAGACGTTGAACAAGTGATTGAGGAAGAAAATCTTAAAGGAAAAAATGAGTCTGAAGTTAGTGAAAGCGCAGAACCTGGGGAAGAAAAGAGCACGATGGAAGAGGAATGGGATGTCAGTCAGTTACAGGTGATTCAGGGTTTTTCTGATATGGTCGATCATTTCTCCGTTCTTTCTTACTCCTTTGGTGTGAGTGGCGAAACAACCATCATTACTATGGAGTGGATGGGGGAAGAGCAGATAAATGGAAAGCAAACGGACCACGTCAAAATGAATATGAAAGATAGCGGAGAGCCTGGTGAAAATATTGAGTTGTGGATTAATCAAGATGGAGAAGCGGAACAGTTAATTTCAAATGGTGAGAAAATGGAAAACGAACTAGTGAAAGCACCAGGTCAATCATATGTTATGATGCTTCTCATGCCTTTCAACTTTATGGAGAGTAGAGACGTTACGAGTATATTAATGGAAGAACAATCGTTTCCTAATGTGGATGTTACGAAAAAGGGGGAAGGGCGGAAGAAGATCGGGGATGTGGAAGTAGAAACATACACTTATGACGTGGAGACCGAAGGGGAACCGTCTACTTGGGAGGTTGGCAATTTTGGAAACTTCCAACTATTAACGAGCTGGACGGTTCAAACGGATGGAGTGGAATCAACTTTCGAAGTGCTTGATTTAAAGCTGAGAGACTAACTATGCTGTATGGTCTGGATAAATATCATGGTTCCAGCACCTCCATGTGGCGCGCTTCCGCCACATGGAGGTGTTTTACTTATCTATATTTGGGGGTTTTAGAAGCAGGCTTACGTTCCTTTAGGTGTTTATATCTCTCTATGAATTCCCTCCCAAAACCCTTGCTTTCCTTTTCATCCCATAGTAATCTTGGGATTCAATGAAGGGAGTGGGGAGACCATGAAGAAAGTGGTCATCTTAGCCGAAAAACCCTCTCAGGCAAAAGCATATGCAGAGGCTTTTACGATTCAGGAAAAAACGAAAACTCACATACTATTAAAACCGGATGACACATTCCCAAATGGTGCGACCATTACGTGGGGAGTCGGACACCTGGTGGAATTAAAAGAACCTCATGACTATAAACCGGAGTGGAAGCGGTGGAAGCTTGATCAACTGCCGATTGTTCCTGAAAGGTTCCTTGAGAAAGTTTCAAAAGGAAAGTGGGAGCAGTTTCAGGCGGTGAAACGGCTGTTTCAGCAGGCGGATGTGATCGTGAATGCAGCCGATGTCGACCGGGAAGGTTCGAATATCTTTTACAGCATTTTGCGCTTAACCGGCGTAAAGGGAAAGCCGGTCCGGCGGTTATGGATTAATTCTCTTGAGAAAGATGAAGTGCGTAAAGGGTTTAAGCATTTACAAGATAACGAAAAAGACCTGCGTTTATTTGACGAAGCAAAAGCACGGCAGATTAGTGACTGGCTGGTAGGAATCAATGCCAGTCGTCTGTTTACACTTCTTTTGCAGAAGAAAGGTTTCTCAAGCCACCTGTCCATTGGTCGCGTACAGTCGCCGACAGTGTACTTGATTTATCAAAGGCATAAAGAAATTGAGAACTTTGTATCTGAACCTTTCTATCAAATCGAGGGACTGTTTCAATCAGAACAAGGCACGTATAAAGGATTAGCGAAGATAAAAGAAAAGGACAAATCTAAAGTGCAGACGCTTATGGACCAGTATGGGCTGAAGGAAAACGAAGCTCATAAAGGGGTGGTTCAGAAGGTCGACAAAAAGACAAGGTATCAAAAGTCACCAAAGCTGCACTCGCTGTCTACCTTGCAAAGTGTTGCGAACAGACGATGGAAATATACCCCATCGCAGGTGCTGAAGACGATGCAGAAACTTTATGAGAAGCGTCTCGTCACCTACCCTCGAACAGACTGTAACTTTATTACTGATAATGAATTTGCTTATTTAGTGAAGAATTTGAATGCTTATCAGGAAGCGATGAACGTCTCGTTCACACCAATATCATTGAAGCCTAATAAACGTTATGTCGATAGTCGTAAAGTTCAGGAACACTATGCCATCATTCCAACAAAATCGGTTCCCAGTCAAAAGAAACTGAGTGGCTTAAGCCGGGATGAACAAAATATTTATCGTGAGGTTCTGGCCACAACTCTGGCGATGTTCCATACGGACTACATTTATGAAGAGACGACGATTTTCACACACGTCCAGGACTTACCGTTTAAATCAACGGGAAAACGTGAGGTGAGCAGAGGCTGGAAAGAGCTGTTCCCGAAGCCGTCTAAGGCTGGTGGAGAGAAAGAACCTTTACTTCCCGATGTTCAAAAAGGGGAAGAGGTAGGAGCGAAGCTTCATATTAAAGAAAGCATGACACAGCCGCCAAAGCCATATACGGAAGGGCAGCTGATTAATATGATGAAGACATGCGGGAAGCTCATGGATGATGAAGAAGACGTGGAAATCTTGAAAGAGGTCGAAGGCCTCGGGACAGAGGCCACCCGTTCCAGTATTATTGAAACGATTAAAGCACAGAAATATATTGAAGTGAAAAAGAACAACGTGTCTGTGACCGATAAAGGCATTATGCTTTGTGAAGCTATTGAAGGTACGCTCTTATCAAGTCCCTCCCTTACGGCGAAATGGGAAGCGTATTTAAAGAAAATTGGAAATGGCGAAGGCTCTAAACAGGTGTTTCTCAAGCAGACCGGTCAATTTATTGAAAAGCTGATTCAAGAAACCCCGGGCTCGATTGAACAAGTCCACGTGAAAAGCACCGGCGAGAAGAAGAAGTGGAATGAACCGATTGCTAAATGTCCGGCTTGTGCTGCGGGGGAAATTATTGATCGATACAAGTTTTATGCGTGTTCTGCCTACAAAGACGGGTGCAGCGTAACATTTCCGAAAAGACTGGCCGGGAAGACGTTAACGCAGAATATGATTAAAACTTTGTGTGAAAAGAAGCGGACGAAGGTGCTGAAAGGATTTAAAGGAAAGAAAACGTTCAGTACCGCTTTAACACTGGATGAAGATTATAAAATTAAGTTCGATTTTAAAAAGAAAGCTTAAAGTGAAAATGTATGGTTTACATGAGTCCCCGGCCGGCGTGTTATAAAATGAGCACGACGGGTCCGGGTATTTTTAATATTATTACATCACACCCCCTTCTCTAAAAATGGTTAAAAAGAAGCTTACCTGCACAAAGGTGACACTCACAGGTGAACTTTCCTCAAGTACACTCTTTCCCTTCAATACATAGGATAATTCAAACAATAGGAAGGGATTTGAGAAAATGTACGTCAGGCCCTATGTTCAATATCCTTATTATGTAAATATGCCGATGTACGGCTATAGAAATCCTGCTGGTTACTGGCCTAATCTGAATCAGCAAAATGGATTTAATGATTATTACAGGATGATGGTAAAGGATTACGGATCCAATCCATTTGTTATAGATATTAATCAAGCGACGAAGCAGAACGATACGTATCGGACGGCTTTATGGACAGGATCAAACTTACAAGTTACCTTAATGAGTATTAATGTTGGCGAAGATATTGGTTTGGAAGTACATCCAGATGTCGATCAGTTTTTACGTATTGAACAGGGGCAGGGAATTGTTCAAATGGGAGAGAGTAAAAATAACTTAAATTTCGAAAGAGATGTATATGATGATTACGCCATCATGATACCTGCTGGAACATGGCATAATGTAACCAATACAGGAAATACACCGCTTAAGCTGTATTCGATCTACGCTCCTCCCAATCATCCATTCGGAACTGTTCATGTTACCAAAGCCGATGCAGTGACTGCCGAGGAAGGCGGCGGGAAGGGAAATGGAAACAACCTTGTTTTCGGTAAGACACCAGACGAATGGGTGCAGTACACGGAATTTCTGGTTAACGAAGGGTTGGAAGATGTGAAAAGAGGGATAAATGCGACGCATATCCTCCAAGAATTTATCCTGATGGGATTGCTTGTAGGGAAAGGATATACTCCTGAAAAGGCATATGAAACAGTAGAAGAATGGGAACGTACAGGGAAATCAAAACTCCTTCAACAAAGTAAAAATATGTAATGGTTTAAAACAAATGGTGAAGACTCTGTAGAAGTTAAGTGCCTGACCTACACCTATTCATCCGGTGGGACTCAGGCACTTTGGTTACTTTTCTATATAGAAGAAACAGGGAGTATCCTTCCTTTAATCAAAACATGTTACGATAGCTCTAGGAAAATAAAGGAGGAAACTCATAACCATGAGAAAGCTGTACTACATAGATCCATATAAAATGGAGTTTGAGTCCCAAGTAATGAGAGTAGATCAAGATGAACGTGGTTATTATGTCATTCTTAAAGAAACCGCGTTTTATCCCACGGGTGGCGGGCAGCCACACGATACAGGAACATTGAATGAAATCGAAGTGATTGATGTCGAAGAAGTAGACGGTGAAGTACGTCATTATACGGAAGAAAAGCTGGATTCCGACACAGAATATGTACAAGGAAGCATTAATCAAGATCGTCGGATCGATCATATGCAGCAGCACTGCGGCCAGCATATCATATCAGCTGTTTTTGACGACCAGTTCAATATTCCGACTACCAGCTTTCATTTAGGAAAAAAGACGGTAACGATTGATTTAAATGCAGAAGCACTCGATGACGACTTATTACAGCAAGTTGAACAGCAGGTGAACCAGATTATTCGAAGGAATCACCCTGTCGAAACAAAATGGATGTCGGTGGAAGAGGCGGCAGAGTATCCGCTTCGTAAACCGCTGGCTGTTAATGGTGAGGTACGCCTTGTGATCATTCCGAATGTTGATTACAACGGATGTGGAGGCACGCATCCTTCCTCTACAGGTGAAGTCATGGCTGTTAAGTTCCTGGGTTGGACAAAAAACAAGAAGCAAGTACGCTTAGAGTTCGCCTGCGGTTACCGGGTGTTGGATATGCTTGGACAGAAGCATCGAATACTAACCGAAATGAAACAGATCGTTCCTAAGCCAGAAGGGGAGCTGGTAGAGGAAGTGAACGAGCTGATCCGCTCCAGCAGGAAAAAAGATAAGAAAATGGCGGATCTTGAAGAACAACTCCTACAGTATGAGGCGCGTGATATCGTTTCTGAGTCACAGGATAATCGTGTCATTCAACGCATTTATGAAGGCCGTTCCATCAAAATGCTCCAATCGCTGGGTAAATCCATTATGGAGGAAGCACCTCATGCTTATCTCATTCTTATTAGTGAACAGAAAGATCAACTGCAGTTCGTACTCGCTCATGGATCAGACATTGATCGTAATATGAATGAAGTGGCTAAACAAGTCCTTCCTCTTATTGAAGGAAAAGGGGGCGGCAAACCGAACTTTGTCCAAGGGGGCGGCAAAAAAAACATCCATGCAGATGTTTTTGCTGATCGAGTAAAGAACGTCCTGTGAGTATTTCATAGGGCGTCAACCTTGTTAAAACAGCCTAATGGACGAGTCTGCCTGCTTGAGGAAGTCAAGGGCTGCCTATAGAATACAAACAGTAGAAGAAAGTGAGTGATCATGATGCATAGAATTGGTGTTTTAACGAGTGGAAAAGATGCACCGGGGATGAATGCAGCCATACGCTCAGTCGTACGGTCTGGCATCTATGAGGGCATTGAAGTGATTGGAATCAAGTACGGGTTCCATGGCCTATTAAATGAAACAATGGAGAAAATGGATGCCGCATCCGTTGGTTCTATTCTCCAAAAAGGAGGAACGATTCTTCAAGCCTACACATCTGAAGAAATTGTTACCGAAGCTGGACAGGAGAAAGCCATCGAAAATCTGCAGAAACATGGAATCGATTCCCTTGTTGTCATTGGAGGGAAAGAGGCCTTAAGAGTCACAGCATCCCTTGCGGAGAAGGGTTTGCCGTGTATCGGCATTCCTGCCACCATTGATAATGATATCCCGGGCGTGGATGAGGCGGTCGGTTTCGATACGGCTTTAAATACGGTTATGGATTACATCGATCGAATTCGCGATACTGCATCCTCCCATGAAAAATCATCAATTATTGAAGTTATGGGGAAAGATACTGGAAACCTGGCATTATCCTCTGGTCTTGCAGGGGGCGCTGAAAATATTTTAATTCCAGAAAAGAAAGAAGATATTGAGGACATCGTCGATAAGATGAAAAAGGGACCTTCGGGCGCTATGAGGTACAGCATGATTGTGGTAGCAGAAGGGAGTGTAAGTGGGAACGATCTCAACGTCAGACTTAAAGAAGAAGCAGGGATTGAATCTCGCCTAACCGTGTTGGGACATACACAGCGTGGCGGCGCTCCTACAGCAAGAGACCGTATTCTTGCCAGTCGTTTAGGTGCTTACGCGGTTGAGCTGCTGTTGAATGACGAGTCAGGGAAACTGGTGAAGGTTGAAAATCAACAGCCAGTCAGTCAGCCTTTCAATGAGCTTTTCTCACAAAAATCTCAAATTGATGAAAACCTGTACGACTTGTCTGGCAGACTTTCGATTTAAGAGCAAAGTACCTTTCATATAGAAGCACAAAGGGATCAGCTGAATGAAAAGCTGATCCTTTTTTGTTGTTGGAAACATCGTGGAAAGATTTACAGGTTAAAAATGATGGAAAAATCCCGCCGGATAAAGTTACGATGGTAGTAGAGTGTTTAATGGATATGGGAATAAATGAAAAAACTATGCGTTAGGGAGTTTACTCATGGAACAAGTAAAGCGAATACTGTTAATCGTAATTGGAAGTGTATCTTTAGGTCTCGGTGTGTTGGGAATTGTACTTCCTCTTATTCCGACGACACCTTTTCTACTGTTAACAGCTGCGTGTTACGTGCGAAGTTCTGATCGTTTGTATAACTGGCTGATGACAAATAAATGGTTTGGAACCTACATTCAAAATTATAAAGCAGGTCGGGGCATCCCGTTTAAAGCGAAAATATCGATGCTCGTTATGATCTGGGGATCTTTTTTATTTTCGGCGTTTTATATCGCCCCCAACTGGTTTATGAAATTCGGCTTTATCTTTGGCGGATGCTTTTTTACTGTGGTAATCTTTCTCTCCAAAACTTATAAACCTGATAAGGAAGAGGCATAATCCTGGCTTCAGGCGTTGTTAAACGTTGGTGCTGTTTTTTCATAGAATGTCATTTATGGATAAGGGAGCTTATATGAAATCGGTATCTAACTAATTCCAAATAAAAGGGTTCACTTGGAATTTTTCGGTTGAGTGAGGGATAACCTGTATCTAATCGTGTTATGATTAAGGGTAGAGTGTTTTGTTATAATGATATGTTCACACCTCGCGGACTGCTCTTTACATTCTGGCTGTGTGAACAGGTAATACCATTGGAGGATTAGAAATGGATAATAATGATATATTGATTCGATTAAGATATGCGCTTGATATTAAAGATCAAGATATGGTCAAAATCTTTGAACTGGGCGGCGTTGATCTGACTAAAGAAGAAGTACAAAAAGTGCTGACAAAATCAGAGGACAGTTATGATGAATATGACGATGAAGACTTCGAAGATGAGGAACATATTAAATGCACAAACAGCATGTTAGAGTCTTTCTTGAATGGCTTGATTACTTTCGAGCGGGGACCGCAGGAAACGAAACCCGGTCAGCCTGATAAACCTGACCGTTCCATCAAGAATTACTCAAGCGTAAATAACGTCATGTTAAAAAAGGTTAAAATAGCACTGAAGCTGAAGAACGAAGATGTCATTGATATTTTAGATGCAGCAGGTGTCACAATAACCAAAGGGGAATTAAGCGCGATCTTAAGAAAAGAAGGGCACAAAAATTATAAAGAGTGCGGAGATAAGTATGCGAGAAATTTCTTAAAGGGACTGACAATTAAATATAGAGGATAGTAAGGCCGATGCCTGACTTCCAATGCTCTTTTTGAGTGTTGAGGGTCAGGCTTTTTTTGGTTCATGACAGGAATGGGGATTTGGAACACATGGATTTCCAGGGATATATAGAAACCTATGGAAATAGACTTATTGAGAAAAGAAGGATATATACAAAAAGACCTGGTATTTGTAGCATAAGCACTTTTTTTGATGCAGAGAAACCAATAAATAGGAGGTTCTTTATGTCAGTTATCCTGGAAAACGCGACGGATGATGAACTGATCAGAGCCAATCAAAGGAATTTAATGGATTATTTCAAGTTAACAAGTGAGCACAGTGAAGACATTCATTACTACAAGGAGGAAGGTGTTGAAGGCCTTTATTGTCCGGAGTTACCAGCAGGTGTTGTAAACCGTATCATAAAAACAGAGGAAAGGAAGGACAACCTGGCTCAAATGATTAAACGGGGATGCCGATTTTACCAAGGTAAAAAGAGCGCCTTGTTTTGGGAGGTATGGCCATCCATCTCACCATCCAATATGGAGGATATATTGAAGGGGGAGGGCTTTCGTTATTCCTCTGATTATCCAGCTATGGCCATTCCACTTGATCAAGTTCAGCAGGAAGATTTGAATAATCTTAAGATTAAGGAAGTGGAATCAAAAGTGGAAGCGCGGTTGTTTGCAGATTTATTTCAGGAAATTTATCAACTGCCTGACATAGCTGGTAACAGTTTTTACGAGTTAGTAATCCATGCTGGTTTTAATGAAGACTTAGTATCTTATATTGGATATGAGTATGGAAAGCCTGTTTGTATTTCAGTGGTTTATTACAGCGCCGGAGTCGCCGGGATATATAATGTTGGGACCAGGTCTGATCACTGCAGAAAGGGTTATGGCAGGCTTATTACTGCTTATCCGCTTATGGATGCAAAAAAACGGGGCTATCAATATGCAGTTCTACAATCGTCTGATCAGGGAGAAAAGGTTTATCAGCGAATGGGATTCCGTGAGCAGTGCCGTGTTCTTCGTCTGGAAGGCGGAGGAAAGGCTTAGGCATAAAAAACTAATACTTAAGAATAATTAAAACCACCTTCATAGGTTTAGTACTGCACCTATGAAGGTGGTCTTTTATAAAAAGTCTTCACATTAACTTATGACTTGATGTTCTGTTTGGTATAACTGATGAATTGAGTTTCTATTAAAAATAATATACAACCGATCTCTTTTCTTAGGCCGTCGTTTGTGGGGTGAATTCTATAGCGAACCTAAAAGTAAACTCGTCAATTCATCTTCATGAACTTGACGGGTAATCCTATTATTTATATTCTACTAAACTTTTTGATTGGTTCTCGAAATTCCACGCATCGCGGCACATATCAATGACGTCACGTTTGGCTGTCCAGCCAAATTCTCTCTTGGCTTTTGACGCATCAGCATAGCAGATTGCAATATCTCCAGGCCTACGACTAACAAATTCATATGGAACTTTGATTCCATTAGCTTTTTCAAAAGCTTTCACTAGCTCCAGTACACTGGTTCCCCGGCCTGTTCCTAAGTTATAAACATGAGCTCCTTTTTGGATGTGGTCGATTGCTGAAACATGCCCTTCTGCTAGATCAACGACATGGATATAATCTCTTACTCCTGTAGCATCTTTAGTTGGATAGTCATTTCCGAAAATTTTTAATTTCTCAAGCTTTCCTTTAACAACTTGAGTAATATATGGCATTAGGTTATTGGGAACACCGTCAGGTTTTTCACCAATTAAACCACTCTCATGAGCGCCAACGGGATTAAAGTATCTAAGTAGAGCAACGGAAAGTTTGGGGTTTGCTCTTGAAAAATCAAGAAGAATCCTCTCACACATAGCTTTAGTTTCTCCGTAAGGATTGGTTGTTGGTAAAGGATTCATGGTTTCTACAAAAGGAACTTCATTGTCACCATAAACGGTTGCCGATGAACTGAAAACAAACCGATTTACATCATACTTTCTAGATGCTTTTGCAAGAACAAGTGTGCTGATAATGTTATTCCAATAGTAAGTTAAAGGGACTTCTAATGATTCTCCAACTGCTTTATAACCAGCGAAATGAATAACGCCATCTATTTGATGCTCGCTAAATATTTTGTTTACAGCTGATTGGTTAGTCACATCAACCTGATAAAGCGGTATTTCTTTACTAGTGATTTGTCTTAATAATTTTACCGTCGATTTTCTACTATTGTAAAAGTTATCAGCAATTATTACCTTATGTCCTTTATCAAGCAAAGATACGCATGTATGAGAGCCTATATATCCTGCCCCTCCGGTTACTAGAATGTTCATAAAAGAGATCCTCCCCGAATAAATAAGATTCTTCTCCTACCTATCCAATTCGTGAAATCAATTAAAATAAATGATTACCATTTATTTTGTTGAGATTTGAATTTTATTCAACCATCTAATTGCTTTTTGCAATCTCTTCCTTTCTTTAAATGGCATGGTTCCTTGTCCTAGGAATGCATGGAATTCTATATTTTGTAAATAGCGTATTAAAGTGACGGCAGTATATATGAAAGAAATGGCGGACCCGATAGCAAAGCTGATCCCGTAAGCCTTATAATTATATGGGAGCAACAATAGTGTTGTAGATCCGTTAACCGCGAAGAAAAAAAGTGTACAGTACATAGCTCCTTTTCTATTTTCAAAATAAAGAAGCATCAATAAAAAAATCATGAACATCACGGTAGAAAAAGCACCTAGAGTAGTGAACCTGAAGATAGATAAAATTCGTTGATTGATGCCCATTAAGTTAAATAAGTATCCAGACATAATGAGGATTAGAATAGTGAAAATGGCTTGAGATTTAATCAAGTTTTCTATGTCCTTACTCAATGTTTGGAACATCTTTTTTTTCTGATTATTGATTTCTGTTAATGTCCCTCCTTTATTTATATAGTCATAAAAAGAAAGGTATTGTTTGTAAAATTTTGTTTCTAACGATACTACAAATAGGACGATGGCAGGGATGATGGTCAGGAAGCTCCAAAACAATGCTGTATCATACTCTGGATGAATGAGGAAAGATTGTTCTATAACCCTGGATCCTGCACCGAACCAGATAATAAAGCTGGAAATCCAAATTCCTAAATTGTAAAATAAACCAACAATAAACATAGAGGGGTGGTGTCCAAAGTAAGAGAGATAGTTAAATTGATGGGTAATGGATGTTGTTGGGAACGTTTGGATAAGTGTATGAAAAAGAATAAAAAGGGTAATAACCATTCCCAAGGTAAAGCCGATCAGTAAGATCAAAGCGTAAGAGTTAGGATTATAGAAGTTCTCAAAAATAGGCGTGCTTGAAATGTAATTGAAGACAAAGGCTGAAACTCCACCCGCCAGATAGGCAGTACTTATGATTTTATAGTTCTTTGCAGCTGTTAAGAAAAGGGAAAGCACCCAGATTAGATTAATCGATCCAAACAATATGAATAAAGTCCCTTTAAATAGAAGTGATAAGGGAGAAATGATGCAAAACACGAACCACATCATAAAGCTAATGATGGTTATAGTTTTACTAACACCTAAGAAGGCAGGGAAAATATCCTCTCGCTCTTCTTTATAAATCAAATCAGCTACATACCTGGTGACAACAAATTGGTGGGTACCAAAACTAATTTGCGAGAAAATAAAGCAATAGGAAACAGCAAAGGTGAAAAGTTCTATTTGACCAGGGGTATATGACTGCATGTACCCAGCCAGCCAATGAATCAAAAAAATTGTAGTTGTGACAATCAGCCATGGCCCTGATGTAACAAGACAAGCAAAACTGTACGCTTGAATTTTTGACGAAAGGTAATCCTCTTCTAAAAGTTTCTTAAGGTGAAACCCTATCCCCGCCATACATAGCACTCCTTTCTTGGTACAAAGTGGAATAGTGTTGGATGACTTGTGTTAATTGATAAAATTCTTTCACACGTTTCTTTCCATTTGAGCCCATTTCCTTTCTTTTTGTAGGATGTTCATATAGCCATTTGCACTTAAGAGCCATGGCTTCTGGATTTACTGGAGGGATAACAAAACCAGCGTCCCCAAGTGAATCACCTATCCCTCCTTTAATTAATTCAGAACAAGCACCCACGTTGGTAGTCACCCAGGGAATTCCGGCGGCCATCCCTTCTAATATAGCTAAAGGCTGTCCTTCTGATATACTACTTAATACACAAACATCAAAGCGAGGTAGATACTCAAGAACATTTACTTCTCCTGATAGAAGAACTTCCTGCGTAAGGTTCAACGATTTTATCAACTCATCACATTCCTTTGCATACTTTGGATCCTCGCTTACAGGACCCATAATGGTTAGTTCAAAAGGAACTCCATATTTCTTTAAATAGTAAGCAGCGTGGATCATAGTCTTAATATCTTTGATAGGAACAACTCTAACGATTGCACCTATTTTAAACTTTTCGTTTACCTTGTTTAACATTGGGGCGTTTGTGAATTTTTCAAGTTCTATCCCATTTGGAATAACCCTTAATCTTTCCTTTGGCGCCCCTGACCTTTTTTGAAAGTTGCTATTGCTTTGAAATAATGTAATAATATCATCTGCCTGCTGGTAAGCCTGATTAGAAACATGATAGAAGAAATTAATCCATTTCTGTTTAAATTGACTCGGTATTCCCTTGGTTTGTATAATTTCTTCCTCTCGTTCACGAGCGTACATGCCATGTTCTGTTATGATGAAAGGAATGTTTTGTGTTTCTTTCATGTACGCTCCCACTTGTCCCGCGTACCCGGTAGAAATTGAATGAACTAAGTCAACATTCGGAAATTGGTTTTGAAGCAAGGTCAGGACAGGCATTAAAATAGATTGCCACATCATAAGGTAATCAATAAATGAATCTTGATTATCTTCTTGTTGATAATGGTCAACGACAAAGTTCCAAAAAGCAGAGCTTCTAAAAAACGTTTTAGCAGATCCGATTTTCCTTCGATCCGCAAATAGATGAAGTGCTTTATTGTATGGATCATTAAATTCACTCCAATGAAACAACTCTCTTTTTTCTTTGTCGGATAACTTAACCTTTTCATATAATTTAGGTTTTTGAAGACCGTTTAATGGAATATTTGTAATTCCTTTAACGTTAGCAGGAAGTTCATATTTATAAGTGTCTGAGCTGGATTTCCCTGCGGATATTGCTATGATTTCAAATTCTACATCAGGCATGTTTTTCATCAACATTTGTACCCAGCTAGAAACTCCCCCTTTTATATAGGGATAACTTCCTTCTGCTATAATGCCTATTCTCATTTTTTAACCCTCCATTTCAATGGTAATTTCTGCTTGAGGATCAGTTAAAGTGAGCACATAAACCGTTGATGAGTTTGTCAGTTTGTCTATACGTCCAAATTGGTATGAACCAACATTGATTTTTCTTCCTTCTTCTAGATGTATCAGTAAAATGGATGGATCTAGGATATTCTCCCCGGATATATTGATAGAACTGCTTGTATAAGTGATGTCAAAGGCAGAGTTCATGTAGATATCCATTTTTTTAGATGCTTGAGAAGCGGTTAGTGATTCCAGGTAAGGATAATGTTGAGTTGTTTTATCAAGCATATTAGAAAATCCCTCTTTCATTTCAGGCCATCCATTATTATCGGATCTGTCTGGGTCCAAAACATCATCAGGATGGATAAAGTGAGAGACAACTCCAAAGTTTGCAATTGTGTCATTCATTTCAAACTCCCTTACATTCCCGAAAGAATAATCACTGGTAACACGAGGGAAATGATGTAAGTCTGGATCTTCTTCGTCTATTCCAAATTCCTGAACGTAGTCTCCATGGGTGGCATTTCCTGAATACAAGGAGGAAATGGTTGTTAAATTCCCTAAATGATTGGTTAATGCTTTTTCGCCCGTTTTATTTAATATATTTGATGGAGGAACATAGGTAGCTATACTTTTATTAGGGAAGTAGTGTTTAAACATTTGTTTTGCTTTTACTATGGCATTTTCCATGGATTCTTGATCCGCCCAAGGATGGTAGCCCAGCGATGGGTTTGAAGGTTCTTGTTCTGTAACCAGAGATTGGTGATTGTATCCGTGCAGCCCGATTTCACCTCCAGTCTCCAATAATTCTCTCCCATAATAGGTCATTTCCTCACGATATTTTTTAACTAACTGATTAGAGGTCAATTTATTGTCATCTCTATACGTTCCAATAAACACCCCGGTATAATTTAAATCATACCTTCTAGAAAACTCCTTCATGTCTTCCCACCAAATTTCCTTGTAAAATTCTGAAATATCTAAGTTGTACTCTTTGGTAATAGAGGGATAAGATCCAGAAGGTACTGGCGATGGGAAGTCATCAATAAATATGACTTTTGCTGCTAATTGAGCACTGACAAAAGCAGGTGTTGATAAAGAAAGTGAATGAAGCAGTAAACCTCTTGTGGTCTTAACTTCCATAGCGGTTGTATTCCAATAAACCACCTTTCCTTCCTTAAAATTGTGTGTCCATAATAAAGGATGGTTTTCAGCGGTTACGTAAGTTTCTGTTTGTGAATTTAATTCAACATTAAGAACACTATTTTCAAACAACGAATCCTTTTCATCCGTGTTTGTATAACCCGGGAATATATCCTTCTCAAAATTCATTCCATAAACGCTGGACTTTTCAAAACCATAATTTTTTTTAATTCCTACTAAATCGTCCCATTTTTCATTTAAGAATCGATTAGGGATAAACAGTCTTCCTCCATTCTCGACAAACCATTGAACCTCTTCAAAAGGCCATTGTTTTGAATTCTCACCAGTTAGTACAAGCACACTGTAAGGAGAAGGGGGCAAATCCTTTATCTCTTCTGAAGAAATCGTTTGGTAATCTACTTTTGCATAATGAAGAGAATGGGTGATGTTGTTATATATTTTTTGTGATAAGTCACTTTCATCTCTGAAAATGTAGATATTCAGTCTTTCACCTTGCGGTTCACCTTCGCTTGTCATTGTATTAAATACTTGACTATAAGAGGTCGCTGGAGGAATTAAGTTGTTAATGTTCCCGATTCGACCATACTGTAATAGTCCTAAAATGAAAATGGTTAACAGAAATACTAGTCCAACTTTAAAGAGTGATTTTTTCACCATTATAGATTACCACCTATCCTTATAAGGATTTGACGATAGGAATTTGGAATACTTTCCTTTTTGACGTACTTATTTACCTTCATGATAAGCTGTTTAAGGTTATCCCAATCTCCATTTATATAATAGTGATTTATCAACCCACAGTAGCCACCATAATAATTTGGATAGTTTTTAATTAATTTCACAAAAACTTCATGTGCATCCTCTCTTTTCTTAAGTTCCTGTAAAGCCCACCCAAGTTTATTTAACAATTGAGGTTGTTCCTGCTGTTGAGTAAGGGTCTTTTCTAAGTAATCGGTGTACTCTTTAAGTATGTGAGATTTAAGGGTGCTTTCTAAAAGACCGCTCTTTAAGTAATTCTCGTAAGCCGCAATGGATTGTTCGTAATTGCTTAAATCCTCATGGCATTCGTCTTTGGTATGAGCATTAATGGTTTCTCTAAATCTTCGGTGCAATGTGTTGATTGTAGTAGCAGCGTAATGAACAATCTCTGGATCATCATCATCTAATAGCTTCTCAAGATATCGGTTCACGTTTGGAATGTTATGATCCAGTAAGACCATAATAATTTCCCGCTTGGCTACATTGTCGTCTTTTTCTAACATTAATTCTATTGACTCTGTTGGAATATCAGCTGTCCTCATGGATGGAGGTGGATGAAAAGTATCGGTAGAAGTACTATCCTCTCCACTAGAATCGAAATGATTTATAGAATTATGGGAAAGGAACCAGAACGTAAGGTAACCAAATTCACCTATTAATGGAAGGAAGATAGATATCCAACCTAACCAAATGATGACTCCATTCCACTTGTCATCTTGTTTTTTTAGCCGTTTTTTCACCAAAATCAAGACAATTAATGTGTGTAGGATAAAGAAGACGACCGTAAGAAAGACGTACATAGCACTCACCCCTCTTTTAAGAAATCATTTAATGTTTGGTCGAGGTCCATCCCATTATATTTTTCAATACAGTAAGATGCCCAATGTAACAAGTGCTCAAGCAATTGGAGTTCGTAATCATTTACTCTTTCGAGATCAAACTGCTGTAACACTAGTACGAAGTTCCAATTATTTTCTAAAGGTATGATACCGGCAAGTAAGGGAGCCTCCTCTTCATCGTTGATATTTCTGAAAACGACAGGTTCATTCATAAGCCTTTGATAAAAGGAGGGAGCTTCAGAGTAGTAAAGTACATCTTCGTGCTGTCCTACATTCTCAATGTCACCATCCAGTTGAAGCAATCCTCTGGAAGTATCTACTTTGTAAACGGCAGCAGCACTTGATTTAAAGTAATTAATAGTAACTTTTATCAGGGATGCTAATACCTTTTCTGTGTCGGATTGATTGATTTCTGTAAACATATGGTATATTGTTTTTGGTGTATTATGGTAAGTCAATACTTTATTAGTCAAGGATTTATTAGAAGTTTTTAGTTCATGAATTTTGAGATTTTGTTTGCGTAATTTGATCTGAATCTCTTTTCTCTGGGAAGTTACTTGTTCATAACGTCTCTGGTAAATATGGTAAAAGGAAGTACAAATTAAAGTGACTATGAGGTAAAAGCCTAACCACTTTACTTTATCGATATCAAAAAAAAGTAAAAGTATATCTTTTCCCCTCAATAGTGAAACAACTATCAAATATAAGAGTGTGAGTCCATAAGTGAATAACCCTATTGATCTTCCGTACATTAAAGAAAACAGAATTAAGGCAAATAGGATTGGACTTGGTTTTAAATCGAATAGGAACCAGTTGGATAATGCATCTATTAGGAAGAATATAGTGAAAACAAGAAGCACTTCAAAAACTTTTTTTGTATCATTCTTTTTCTTCATGACCTCTCTCCTTCATTAGATAATTGTTTTTTAACAAAGTGAAAATATGCTCTATATCTTTTCTGCTTTCATGGAGGTGCGTACTGTCAAATCTAAAGTTATTTATTTGATCGTGTTAGTCCTTAGTGTATTGTTAGGAGGGTTCTACTCAATTAAGTACTATGAAAATCCGTTAAATCAAAACGAATCTTTTGACTACAAAATTTACTACAATACCCCCACCAAAGAACTTATTAATAAAATGCAAAAGCTTGATGCCATTATTCTTGAACCACACTTTTATACGGTAGACCAAATAAGAGAGATTAAAGAAAAAGGGACGACAGTCTATGGATATATAAATACTATGGAGATAGATTCTTGGAATAAGAGTATTGTAAATAAAGTTAAACCTGCAGATTACTTTTATAGAAATAATGAAAAAGTATACTTTGATCAATGGGATTCATATTTAGCTGATTTCACCTCCAATCATTATCGAGAGCTCTTGTTGAATGAAATTGCTAACGAAATTATTTCTAAACAAATCGATGGTATTTTCTTAGACACAGTAGGTGATATAGACGACCAACATTCGAGATCACCTGGAATTTATGAGGAACAGCAATTAGCTATGTTTAATTTTGTGAAAGATATTCATTCCAAGTATCCAGATAAAAAGTTGATACAAAACTGGGGGTTTCAAACCCTAGAGAATTACACGGCCCCTTATATAGACGGTGTAATGTGGGAAGACTTTGATTACACTAAAATTACATCTGATTCATGGTCTCAACAACAGATAGAAACTCTTCAAAACTTAAAAGAAAAGTATGATTTACAGATATATACGGTTTCATTTAAAGAACCAGATGAAAGTAAGAGATATGCTGTAGAAAATGGTTTCTACCACCTTCATACAACAAGCGACTTTGAAAAGTGGTGAGGTCAATAGCTTTTTATAAATTCCGATTGACAACAAATTATATAAAAAGACCAAATCATACTTCCATCCATTAACCCCCGCAAATAGTCTCGTTGTTGTTCTTTTTAGAGTAATAACATTCTAAATAAAGAACATAATGGTATTATACTACTAGTTAATTAGAAGTAAAATGTCAAAAGAGGTGATTAATTTCCTATAATATGACAAAAGCTTCGCTTTCCTGCTTTTAACTCTTTTTTGCTCTTTTTATCTCTATTCCTGTAGCTGCTTGTTCTTTTTGGAGAACAAATAGGTTTCGCTGTAAATGGTGCGCCCTCTATCTTTATTTCAAATATATAGTATAAAAATAATTTTACGTTGACGAATCAATTTCCGCTTGACTCTTCCACAATGAGGCGTTTTTTTAATACAAAAGAAATTTGTCACATTAAATAGTTTCTGTTGAGATGATTTTGGTTAAATATAGGATAGTAACAATAATAGAAAGGGTGGAGAATATGAAGGTCCTTGTGGTAGGTGCAAATGGTCAAGTTGGAAAACATTTAGTCAAGATGATACAGGACAGTGAACATATGGAAGCAAAAGCGATGATTCGTAAAGAGGAACAAGCTTCTTACTTTAACGAGTTAGGTGCAGAAACTGTAGTGGTTGATCTTGAAGATGATATTGAAACGATATCGCAAGCCTATGAAGGCGTGGATGCGGTTGTATTTACGGCTGGTTCCGGCCCCAATACAGGACCAGACAAAACGGTCCTTATTGATTTAGATGGTGCTGTGAAGACGATTGAGGCGGCGAAACAGTCAGGTGTCAATCGTTATATCATGATCAGCTCTTTTGATACGACCCGGGAAGCAATTCAAGGTGCTCCTTCATCATTTGCTCCTTATGTAGTGGCTAAGCACTATGCGGATGACTTGTTGAGAAGGACAAACTTGAACTATACAATTATCCATCCGGGCATGCTTACCAATGATGAAGGAAGCGGTCAGGTCGAGGCTTCTGAAAAAGTGGAAAGAGGAGAAATTGCCCGGGAAGATGTTGCAGGCGTAATTTTGTCCACTCTAGAAAATGAATCCACGATCGGAAAAGAGTTCCAGGTTGTCGGAGGAACACAGTCCATTAAAGAGGCCATCGATTCTCTATAAAAATAAGTGGAATATAAAGAAGACCATCTGCTTCTCAGGCAGATGGTCTTTTCGTATCTTCAATTAAGTAGTACCCACAGGCTTGATGTTCATATTTTTACTGAAAAAGTTATGAGGATCGTATTTGCTTTTAATTTCCTTCAGACGATTAAAGTTTTCTCCAAAGGCTGCCTTGATGCGTTCTTCCTCATCATGGGAAAGATAATTGGAGTACACGCCTCCTGTGGAGTAGGGGGTCATTTTGTTATGAATTTCCCTCGTCCATCTAATGCAAGTCTCGTCATCCCCTTGTTCCATCCATCCTGCACAAATGCCTAAGTTATAAGAGGCATCACGATGAGGGTAGGCGGTTTCTGTTTTTCCTATACGGTTGATGGCGCCGCCCATAGGTTCTAAGAAAATGGCCGTGAATGGACCAGGGGCTTCAACAGAGTTGTCTAATAATGTATCAAGGGCGTCATCTGGTATTGACTTTAAGTACTGGGATTTCCAGTAATAGCGCCCGCCGTCCGGGTTTGCGGCATCGAAGCTTGATTGTAAAAGCTTGTAAGGCATTGGTTGGACCATTTTTAACATCGGTTGGCCAAAGTTGTCTAATGGCTCCATTAATCTCCTGCCGGTTTCGATGCCACCGGTATAACAGCCTACTAAAGCTAAAGCTGGTTTTCCGTGATACTTTTCAGGAAAAGGTGCTGCGGGAGGGGTTTTGATGATCATGGCATTGATGGTGAGTTGATCCGGTGCCTCATCCATCACTTTACGGTACATCTGCAGGGTTTCTTTTCCTTGTTCAATTGGGTAAAACAACTGCGCGGTCATCACTTCCGGACCAACCTCATGCAGTTTAAATTCAAAGGAAGTCACAATGCCGAAGTTTCCGCCACCACCACGAAGTGCCCATAATAAGTCAGAGTTCTCTGTTTCACTTGCTTGTATTACTTTGCCATCGGCTGTGACTACATCTGCGCCCATCAAGTTATCGCATCCTAATCCGTAGGAGCGCCCAAGATACCCAATTCCTCCGCCGAGGGTCAATCCGGCGACACCTGTAACGGAAACCATGCCTGAGGTCGTTGCTAATCCAAATGCTTGAGTTTCATGGTCCATGTCAGCTAATTTTGCCCCGCCTTCCACACGGACACGTTTGGATTCTGAGTCCACTCTTACAGCATTCATATGGGAGAGATCAATTACCAATCCACTGCAGATTGATTTTCCGGCGACCCCGTGTCCGCCTCCTCTTACAGAGACTTCCAACCCTTCTTCACGTGCGAAATTCACGGAACTGATAACATCCGCCGTTCCTTTGCATTGAGCAATCAAAGTAGGTTTACGATCAATGACTCCATTCCAAATCGAACGAACTTCATCGTAATTCGAATCTTCAGGAAGTACCAAATGGCCCCGCATACGGTTGGCGTAAGATTCCAGTTTGGATTGATCTAACATACTTCTCCTCCTTATATTTTATGGGCTGAAAGACTCCTGACACCTACTAGCTTATCCAACATTTTACTCATATTCAAATAACTATAAGTTATATAAACGGGAATAATTATGATGTTTCTGCATAGGAAGTGTAAGGTTTTGTCCTTTTTGTTAAGCGGTCATTCATATTTCTATGTCTAAAGTTGCAGGATATAGATAGAACAATGGTTCATGGCTTTCGTATGTGGAAGGGAAGTATTTAAGAAATGTTTCGTTTTTTTAATACATATCATCTACGTACGATAAAATCATATTAAAACGCACTCTTTCTTATGATTTTTCAGGTGTAATTCTAACAAAAACCTAAATGTTATGACATTTGTCTGTCATAACATTAAAAATATATAACGGATAGGTGATATTTGTTATTTTAACTGCGATCTATGTTACTATAATTTTCATTGATATACTCCATTGCCTTATTCGCAGGGAGCTCGAAAAAAGATGAATTAAAATCATAAAACATATATAACGGAGGTTTTGCTATGTTTTCAAAGTTTAAAATGAAAATGAAAGACCCCGCGTTTAAGAAAAAATTCATGATATATGCTGCTGTTATAGCAATTTTTTGGGTGAAGATGACGATCATCCAAGGTGGTATCTTCACACTTGATATAGAAAATGCCAATGAAGCAGCTATTTTGGCTTTTAATCCATTAAGTAGTATTTTTCTCTTATTCGGAGTGGGAATTCTGCTGGCTGGACGAAGAGGTCTGCTGGGCATGTATATTGTCGGATCGATCTTACTATATGTGAACGTCTTGTTCTATAGGGAATACCATGACTTCCTGACCATACCTATGCTGGGGCAGGCGGCAAATCTGGCAGGGTTAGGTGGAAGCATTACTAAAATTTTATCACTAACGGACTTTTTTCTTTTTATAGATGTATTCGTTGCCGCATTTTTACTGTTTTATTTGAAACCGGATCGCTTACAAAGCTTTCTACTCAAACGTAAAGAAGGATTGATTTTAGCTGTGATTGCCGTTCCTCTATTTTTAGTGAACCTTGGCTGGGCACAGACGGAGCGTACAGAGTTGCTACAACGGGCCTTCGACAGGAACATGCTTGTAAAATATATCGGTGTGCTCAACTTCCATGCGTATGATATCGTTCTGCAGGGACAGACAGAAGCAAAGAAAACGTTCGCCGACAGCAATGCGCTCGTTCCTGTTTTGAACTACATTAATGAAAATAATACAGAACCGAACAAGGACATGACAGGGCTGGCGGAAGGTAAAAACGTAATTCTCCTGTCCCTTGAGAGTACGCAGACTTTTGTCGTTGATAACACCGTTCATGGGAAAGAACTGACCCCTTACTTCAATGACCTGAAAGAAGAAGGAGCCTACTTCAGCAACTTTTATCATCAGGTTAAACAAGGGCGGACATCAGATTCTGAATTTCTACTCGATAATTCGTTGTTTGGACTAAATCGTGGCGCGGCTTTCTTTACACACTCAGGAAATGAATACGAAGCGACTCCTGAGGTGTTAGGAGAAGAAGGATACACCACTTCCACCATGCATGCGAATGATGAAACATTCTGGAACAGAAATGTGATGTATGATTCGCTCGGATATGATGAGTATTACTCGAAAAAAGATTTCAATGTGACCGAAGAGAAGTCCTATGGATGGGGGTATCTGGATGAATACTTCTTTAGTGAATCATTAGAGAAGATGGAACAGATGGAGCAGCCGTTCTATAATAAGATGATTACGCTGACCAATCACCATCCGTTTGCCCTTCCGGAAGACAAAAAGTTCATTGAAGAAGGAAATACTTCCAGCGAAACATTGAACCGATACTTCCAAACCATACGTTATCAGGATGAAGCATTGAAACAGTTTGTGGAGGAGTTCAAAAAGTCTGATCTGTATGACGATACCATCCTTGTGATTTATGGTGACCACTTCGGAATTTCAGAAAATCACCAGAAAGCCATGGGAGAGTATCTGGATAAAGATATTAATGAATTTGAACAGTTTCAACTCCAGCGTGTTCCACTTCTCATGATCGGAGAAGGCATTGAACCGCAGGAACATGATACGGTAGGAGGACAGATTGATTTACGTCCTACCCTTATGAACCTGCTTGGTGTTGAAGATGAAAACCCGGTACAGTTCGGACAGGATTTATTTAGCAAAGATCGTCGCGAAATGATGATTACGCGCGATGGAAACTTCGCCAATGAAGACTATGTAGGAGTTAATGAAAGCTGTTACGATCGAGAAAGTGGTGAAAAAGTAGAAGGTGACGCTTGTGCATCTGGATTTCAGCAAGCAGAAGAAGAGCTTGCCTTATCGGACTCTGTTGTATATGGAGACCTGCTTCGATACCTTGAGGATACGAAAATGATTGAGGAAGAAGATTCATCCGAATAAAAAGAATAAAGAAAAAAGCCTGCCAAAAGGATTATCTTTTGGCAGGCTTTTTTACGAATAGAGAGCAGTGGAGGAAAGAAGGTAAAAAAAGAAGGAGAAAAATCAAACGGCTTGAATATATACAAAGTGAAGTAAGTGGAGTTAACAAAAATGAATAATAGGAGGAAGCTATGGGAAGAGTTGTTCATTTTGAAATTCATGTCGATGATATGGAGCGGGCCAGGGAGTTTTATGGAAATGTGTTTGGGTGGACGTTTGAAGATTGGAGTGAGTTTGCCGGAATGCCTTATCTTGGAGCGGTCACCGGTGATGAGAAAGAACCTGGAATTAATGGAGCTTTAATGCAGCGGCAGAGTGCTCCCCCTGAATTAAATCAGGCTTTGGTTGGCTATGCCTGTACAATGGGGGTGGAAGATTACGATTCCATTGAAGCGAAAATCATTGAAAATGGAGGAAAAGTGGCTATGCCGAAATATGCACTTCCTGGGATGGCCTGGCAGGGCTATTACACAGATACGGAAGGAAACATCTTCGGCATCCATCAACCAGATGAGAACGCGAAATAAACTTTGTAGGGGACTCTTTTATAGAGTTCTTTTTTATTTCAAACGTAAAGGACGTATTTTAATCAAAGAATGGCTTCAGTGAGATGAGAGTATATGGCATTTTTCATAGAGTATGCCTGTTTGTGCTTGGGGAGTGTAGATAAGGGTATCGTACTATGATAGGACAAAAGTTGATGTATAAGAAGGTAAGGGGAAGCGTTTTTCAAAATCGCACAGGGTAAACATCATATGAGGTTCAACTGGGCTGATGTTCCGGTACCAGGGACGATTGACCAGGTGAGAAAGGAGCTTTACGTATGACTTCGGTTGTTGAAACAGATGTACTAATTATAGGGGCTGGTCCGGCGGGGCTTATGGCAGCAAATGAGTTGCAGAAAAGAGAGGTGGATTTTATCTGTTTAGAGAAGAGAGCCCAGCCATCCCACCTCTCTAAAGCGCTCGGCATTCAAGCAAGGACGCTTGAAATGTTTGAACTCTTAGGCATTAACAAACCCTTTATGGAAAAAGGGTACCCGGGGCCTGGATCCAAGCTTCATTTAGGTGGTGAAAAACCTTCTCTTGTCGAGTTGTATTATATCCAAAGCCGGTATCCCTATCTCTTAATTCTTCCTCAAAGTGAAACAGAAGAGCTGTTAGAAGAGCACTTATCTTCCTTAGGTGGAGAGGTGAACAGGGAACATGATGTTGTCGAAGTAACCCAGTCAGAGGAAGGGGTTTATGTTAAAGCAGTGCACAACGGGGAAACCAAAACGTATTTCTCCAAATATTTGCTGGCGTGTGACGGCGCCCATAGTAAGGTCCGCCAAGCGCTGGAGGTGGAATTTGAAGGTGAGGATGAGGGATATACGTTTTTCTTAGGTGATGTTGATGTTCCTGAATTAAACGAAATTTATATTAATATGCACCTGAACGACCGGGGAGCTGTTGCCTTCTTTCCTTATAAAGACGGCAGTTATCGTGTCGTAGGACTAGATAGGGCCAAGCAGGGACTGCCACATAAGGATGAACTGCCACTGGAGGATTTGCAGGAAAGTCTGAACACCATTTTGGAAAGACCCTATCAAGTCGAAAACCCTAAATGGCTCTCTTACTTTGGTACAGCCCATCGTCAAGTCCCCTCCTACCGGAAAGATTCCGTTTTCTTCATTGGCGACGCTGCGCACATTCATAATCCGATCGGTGGGCAGGGGATGAATTTAGGACTTCAAGATGCAGCGAACATAGGATGGAAGCTGGATGTCGTTTTGAATGGACATGCAAGTGACGCTTTTCTCGACAGTTATCACGATGAAAGGTCCCCCATTGGCAAGGATGTCTTAAAGGAAACCTCCAGGATGCTTAAGGTCATAAACTTAGAAGGGGCTCAAGGAAAAATACGAAACTGGACAGGAAAAGCAGCGCTGACCCAAAACTGGGTGCAAAAGAGGGTTGCGAACCACTTATCTCATATTTATAACGAATATGAAGACACTTCCCGCAACAAGGAACTTCAGAATTCCTCGCTTCCGAAAGATGCTGTGCAGGCAGGAGAACGGGTACCGGATCATCTTCTGTTTTTTGATGGAACAAACGATGAAAGCCTGTATCCATTAATTCGAAGGCACGGTCACATCTGTCTGGTCTATATTGATGCTCAGGAGGAAGATGTGATTAATTATGCTTATGCATTGTCGAAAGAAATTAACAAAACTTACCCGAACCTCCTAAATATCTTTCTCGTTGCTAAAGGCGGGACGGTTCAAACAGATGATGATAACCTTCCCATCATATACGACGTACACAGACATTTGGGAAATAAACTTGGTATGAAGAAAGGGCATACACTCCTTATTCGTCCTGATGGTCACGTTGCCTTTCATGAAACATCTACAGATCCCGAACAAACTGTAGAGAAAGTGAAACGCTTTTTTAGTTAAGTTTTATATACCACCACGCTTACTGACAGGCGTGGTGTTTTTTTGTGCTTAATTAAACAGAGCTTCAAGGTCCTTTATAAACCATCATAGAAGGAGTTCTCCCGTCCATTTGAAGGTGGTCTGTGAAAGGGATTGCAATTTTTTGATTTTTTATTATTATTTTTATTGTAATGAAACTAGTTTATATGTAATAATAGTCCATAACGGTGAAAGCCCTTACTAAACATTCAGAACAGGAGCGATGAATATGGTCGTGAGCTCTTTATCTCGCATAGAAAAAAAGGATAGTACAGGAACGGAATATCCAAGACCTCAAATGAAAAGAGGAGAATGGTATGACTTAAATGGAGAGTGGGAATTTGCTTTTGACGACGATCACGTTGGAGAGAGTGCTGGATGGCAGGCAATGTCTCAGGAATTCTCTCAACAGATTCAAGTCCCCTACGTATACCAAAGTGAAAAGTCCGGTATTCATTCTCAAGAAGTTCATGACGTTGTCTGGTATAAACGGTCATTTCAGTGGGAGAAAAATGAAGAGAAGGAATTGCTTCTTCACTTTGAAGCTGTTGATTATTTAACAAAAGTCTGGGTGAATGGTCAGCTGGTTGGCGAACATGCGGGTGGTCACACACCGTTTAGTTTTTCAATTGGAGCAGCTATTCAGACGGGTGCAAATACGATTGCTATTCGAGTAGAAGATCGAAACAGTGTCGAGCAGCCGATTGGAAAGCAGTCATGGAAATCTTCTAACTTCTTATGCTGGTATACACGTACGACTGGTATCTGGCAGCCGGTGTGGATGGAGGAAGTATCCCCTCTTTATATAAAAGATGTCAAAATGACACCGGACATTTCGAAGTCTAGTCTTCAGATGGAAATCCAGCTGCCTGAGCATAAGCAGACGGCCTACTTTGAAGCGAACGTCTATTTTGACGGGGAATGGATCAATACAGCAGCTGCCTTGGTGAAACCTAATCAACAGCATCTTGAAATGATGATAAATGTGGAATCGGATGCAGCAGACTTTCGTGTTTTTCAATGGAGCCCGAGCCAGCCGAACCTGTATGACATCTCGTTCACATTAAAGACAGAAGAAAAGGTTGCAGACCAAATAGAGAGCTACTTCGGTATGCGCAGCATTGAGACGAAAGAAGACAAAATTCTTCTCAACCGCGAGGAATTTTATCAGAAGCTGATTCTTGATCAAGGCTACTATAAAGGTTCCTTGATGACGGCTGATTACGACCAAATGAAAGCGGATTTAACGAAAGTGAAGGAAATGGGATTTAACGGGGTAAGGCGGCACCAAACCATTGGCGATCGACGTTACATGTATTTATGCGATCAGCTGGGACTCGTGATGTGGGCCGAGATGCCGAGTTTCTTTCGATTCACGGATCGATCTATGGAATCCATGATGAGGGAAACAAGAGAAATGGTAATTAAACACCGCAATCATCCTTCTGTGATCATCTACACGGTTATGAATGAATCGTGGGGAGTCAATGAGATATATTATCGTAGGGATCAACAGAACTTTGTAAACGCTCTCTATTATCAAACGAAGGCGTTGGACCCTTCCCGGCTAGTCGTGGGAAATGACGGGTGGGAGCATACATTGACGGATATTCTCACGATTCACGACTACAATTCAAATGCAGAAGATTTGGCTTCAAGTTATCAATCCAAAGAAGAATATGTAAATGGAAGTCCTTCGAAAACAAGTAGAAAGCAAAACTTTGCAGGAGGTTACCAATATAGCGGACAGCCGATTGTGATGAGTGAGTTTGGGGGAATTGCCTACAGTTCTGAAGGAACGGATAACGATTGGGGTTATGGTACAAGACCACAAACAGAAGAAGAAGCATTGGACCGGTTTGAACAGCTCATGAAAGCGATTATGAAATCGCCTTCTATTCAAGGCTTTTGTTATACACAGCTTACCGATGTAGAACAAGAAGTGAATGGTCTCTTAGACCATGATCATGAAGAGAAATTTGATACGAAACGAATTTACAATATTGTTGCCGGGACGAAGACGGATGGCTTTGTATTTGAATAATATTAAAGGGGGAGAATGAAGTGGATCCAGTTAAACAGCAACAGGCACCAGATGCAGGAGAACTTAAGGAAGATATTCGTACCAAGGAGATTGCTTCTTATTTTGGATACGGGTTTGCTCAATGTATAAGCTTTGGACTAATTGGTACGTATATTTTATTTTTCTACACGGATATCTTGGGAATTTCAGCAGCGGCAGCGAGTATCATTTTTCTCATTGCCAGAACATGGGATGCCATCAACGATCCTTTGATGGCTTCGCTAATGGATACGTTAAAATCCAAGCACGGAAAGTTCCGGCCCTATCTTAAATACATGCCGTTCTTTATCGTTCTTTCTACGATTGCATGTTTCCTGCCGTTGGATGGCTTAAGTATGACAGCGAAACTTATTTACGCTGGTGGGACGTATATTCTATGGGGAATGGTTTATACCGCCTCTGACGTACCGTTTTGGTCTTTATCTTCTGTTATGAGTCAAGACACACAGCAGAGGACAAAATTGATTACGTTTGCAAATATGGGCGTATTTACAGGAATCGCTTTGTCGCCTACGGTTTTCATTCCTCTTACAAACCTTCTCGGAGGAGGAGACACTGGACAGGGGTATCTTTTAGCGACAATCGTTTTAATGGTGTTTGCTTTACCAATTATGTTAAACGGTTTCAAAAATACGAAAGAGCGTGTGAAACCTCCTAAATCTAAAGTGAAATTCTCAGATGGCGTCCGGGCCATTCGAGCGAATAAACCGATGTTTGCTATTCTTGTTGTGTTCTTCTGTAATGTCTTTATGAATATCACACAAGCGTTAATTATTTACTTTTTCACGTACAACCTTGGAAGCGCTTCACTCATGACGATGTTTGGAATTATCAGCTTTGCGAGCTGTATCGGATTTTTCGTTATTCCAAAGCTGACCAAACAGTTTAAGAAAAAGCATATTCTTATGGTCATTGTAGCAGCAGATATTCTTGTTCGAATTGTCTGGTTCTCTATCGGATATTCAAGCGTAGTTCTGTCTCTTATTTTCATTGGAATTACGATGCTCCTTTATACAAGTACAGGACCATTAATTTCTGGTATGCTGGCAGAAACAATTGAGTATACCGAGTGGAAAACAGGAAAAAGAAATGAAGCAGTGGTTTTCTCGGGCCAGACGTTTACAGGGAAATTGTCTGTGGCCGTTTCTGGCGGTGCGACCGGTTTGATCCTGACGGCTATTAATTATCAATCGAATCAGACACAAAGTGATTTCACATTGGACATGCTGTTCTTCGTCATTGCTCTGCTGCCTGCACTTGGTTCCCTTATTCGCTTGATTATTATGTATTTCTATTCCTATACAGAAACGGAATACAAAGATATCGTTCAAAAGCTAACTCTGAGAAGAAAGAATCCAGAGGCTTCTGCCCAGAGGTAACCTGTTTTAAGACGATATTTATGAGGGGGGAGCATTTATTCTAAGTATTGGAATTTTGTTATACTGAGTAAGACTATTTGTACACGGAGGCATCTCTTGTGAAGAAATTACCATTAAACTTTGAAACCATGCTCCCTATCAATAAAGCGTTATCAAACGCGACGCGTATAAAAATATTGAATTTATTAAGTGAAAAACCGCATAATGTGAACGAATTAGCTGAAAAGCTTGACCTCCCTTTTTCTACGACCGCTTCTCACGTCAACAAGTTAGAGGAAGTTGACTTAATCATAACGGAGCTGGTACCTGGGAGGGGAACTCAAAAAGTAAGCGCCATAAATTATGATCGAATTGTAATTGACTTGTTCACAAATGAAGGGCAGTCAGACGAATATGAACTTACAGTTGATATGAATATAGGAGACTATCTTGACTGTTATGTCCAGCCACATTGTGGAGTTGTCGGGGAGTATGAGTATATCGGTGTTCAAGACGATCCGAGATCTTTTTATGAACCCATGCGAAAACAAGCTCAGCTTCTTTATTTCAGAGATGGCTATGTGGAATACAAGCTCCCAAATCGTATTCCACATGGGCATACTGTTAAAGAAATCATGTTCAGCGTGGAACTGTGTTCAGAGGCTCCCAACTACAAACTGGATTGGCCATCTGATATCACGGCATTGGTTAATCATAAAGAGATTGGAACATGGACATCTCCTGGAGATTTCGGCGGGAAAAGAGGGAAACTCACCCCTGAGTGGTGGCGGACCAATTTAACGCAATATGGAATGCTGAAGCATTGGAAAATTAATGAGGAAGGTAGTTTCATAGATAACCAAAAAGTATCCGACGTAACAATCAACGAACTACAACTCAATGATCTTCCTTATATAGCTTTCAAACTAGAGACAAAAGAAGATGCAGTAAATAAAGGCGGCATGAATATTTTCGGAGAGAAATTTGGGAACCACGAACAAGGCCTCCGGTTGAATATTAAATATGTCTAACAGGAAATGGATTGAAATAGACAGGTAAAGATTAAGGAGGGGCTCCTAATGAAAATAACAGAACAGAAACATTCAGGGGATTGGAAAGAGGTCACGCTGACCAATGATAAAGGGATGTCGTTCAGCGTCTTAAATTACGGCGGGTATATTACGGAAATAAACGTACCCGACCGAAACGGCCGTATGGAAAATGTTGTACTGGCTTATGAAGATAAGAACGATTACATTCAAGATCCCAACTATTTAGGGGCTCTCATCGGAAGAGTTGCTGGAAGAGTGGACGGCGCATCTTTTTCTTTAAATGGAAAAGAGTACGATTTACACGCAAATGAAGGTGTGAATTCCCTGCACGGTGGAGAAGAAGGATTTCATAACAAATTGTGGGATTTCGCTCCTTACGAAGAGGAAGATAAAGCAGGGGTGGTCCTTACATATGACAGTCCTCATCTAGAAGGCGGATACCCCGGTAACCTTTCTGTTCAGGTAACGTATGAGTTGAACAATGAAAATCAGTTAGCGGTTTATTACCGGGCAAAGAGTGATCAGGATACGGTTCTTACGCTGACGAACCATAGTTATTTTAATTTAAGCGGGAATGCTAAACGCACCATTCAGGATCATAAAGTTCAATTTGACAGTCATCAGTTTGTAGAATTAGATTCCAATCTTATTCCGACTGGAAAGATCGAATCGGTAGAGGGAACACCTTTTGATTTAAGAGAAAAAGTTTCTTTGAGAGAGAAACTCAACTCTAATCATCCGCAGGTTCAATTGGCGAATTACGGAATTGACCATATGTTCCTCTTCGATCATGACAAGAAAGAAAGTGTTGTGGTTCATGATGAGGAAAGCGGCAGGGTGATGAAGCTTTCTACCAATCAACCGGCGATCGTGTTCTATACAGGAAACAATCTTACAGATGAACACAAATTGGTCAGCGGTCCTTCTCGGAAACACGAAGGTATGTGCTTAGAGACTCAGTCGTCTCCTGCATCGCTTCACCACACAGGGTTTCCGGATATTTCGCTGAAAGCAGGCGAGTCTTATGAGAAGTATACAGTCTTTTCTTTTGACGTCCACTAAAAAGAAAAACCGGGAAAGTAATTCTCTAAAACCAAGGGATTAAAAGAAAAAGAAAAGCAAAACCCCCTTAAAAACAATAATTGAGGGGGTTTTTGTTTGTCGTTTACCGATAGAAATGTCCGTTGTTATTAACCATATCAACACTCCCTTCCTCGGACATAAGTTTTCTCCACTCTTATCCTTCAGCCTCACACATTAATTCGAAAACGATTCCATGCTATAATGGTAACTAGAAAATACAGATTCCAATAGAAGCGCCTGCTGTGCTTTTCTATTTAATAGGCTGTTGCAAAAAGGACGAGCAAATATGGAGCACGTTCCTTATCATTTTTTAGTACAGGAGAGATCGATATGAGTTCAAAATCTGAGATGAAGCTGTTTACCTTAAATTCCAACGAACCTCTGGCAGAGGAGATTTCCGATATTCTGGATGTCCCTATTGGAGAGAGCTCAGTTGTTCGTTTTAGTGATGGTGAAGTTCAAATTAACATTGAAGAAAGCGTGCGCGGCGATGATATTTACTTAATCCAATCAACCTCCCAGCCCGTTAATGAACACTTGATGGAGCTGTTGATTATGGTAGATGCGTTAAAGAGAGCCTCAGCCAAGACAATCAATGTGGTCATTCCTTACTTTGGATACGCCCGTCAGGATCGAAAGGCCCGGCCGCGTGAACCAATCACAGCGAAGTTAATCGCCAACCTGCTGGAGAAAGCCGGGATTTCCAGAGTCATTACGCTGGATCTCCATGCCCCGCAAATCCAAGGTTTCTTTAATACTCCTGTCGATCAGCTGCTCGGGGTCCCAATTCTCGCGCAGTATTATAAAGAGAAGGACATCAAGGATCTTGTGGTTGTAGCTCCAGATACCAGCGGTTTGAGACGAGCGCGGAGAATGGCGAATATCTTAGATGCACCGATTGCGTTTGTTGATAAACGCAGGCCGGCCCCTAATACAGCTGAAGTGATGAATGTAGTCGGGGAAATTGAAGGAAAGAATGCCATTATTGTGGACGATATGATTGATACTGCCGGTACGGTTACCCAGGCGGCTGAAGCACTTATGGCAAACGGGATCCGTGATATTTATGCGTGTGGGACTCATGCGGTGTTATCAGACCCTGCTGTCAGCAAAATTGATGAATCACCAATTAAAGAACTAGTCGTAACAAACTCTATTTTCATGCCGGAAGAAAAGAAAATAGAGAAGATCAAGTCCCTCTCTGTAGCTCCTTTATTAGCGGATGCACTGTTACGCGTCCAAACAGAGCATTCCGTCAGTGTTCTGTTTGACTGAAAATGAAGACACATCCTGCGCAAGGATAAAGAAGCCTCCCTTTACCGGGGGGCTTCTTTACATTTTTGGTAACCAGATTAGTTCTTTATGTAAGTTATTCCTTATCGCCCTCATCCTGGAAGCTTGCTTCTATCCTTTAGTTTTGACTCCATCCTGACTAAGAAAAGGGGGAAGGAAATGGATAAATTACTTGTAATGAAAAAGGGTGGTGAAGCACATGATTTATAACTTTCTTCTTATACTACCACCAGGAGGGGTTGTGCATGAAAATCGCCATTATATATTTGTGCTTATTCACTGCGCTGCCTACTGTGCAGCAGGATCACTTTTCTGTCACGGATGGTAAAAAAGAAATCCTTCAAGTGAATAGAAAAGAATTTGAAGTCGACTACATAGGCAGTCCTTTTGTTGATTCGTCTAAAACGAATAATCTTCTTCAAAAGCTGGACCAGCAAATAAGTGAGAAACCGGTTCAGGCGAAGATAGGTCAATCGAATGAAATCATTCCTGGTCAAGCAGGGTACAAGTTGAATCGTAAAGAGTTCATGGAACAGTTTTATCGGTACTTTTACGATAGCGGTGCAGAAGAATTGGAGGTTCCGAAACTTCCTGTTCATCCTAAGGTGGATAGTGAGCTGCTTGCGAACATCCGAACTCAACAGATTGGTCATTATGTCACTTATTTTAATTCAAACAATAAAGAACGGTCGCACAACATTCGTCTGGCATCCGAAGCCATTGACAGTCATGTTGTATTCCCTGGTGAAGTCTTTTCGTTTAACAAAGTGGTGGGGAAAAGAACAAAAGAAAAGGGCTACCAAAATGCACCCGTTATTGTAAGGGGGGAAGTGGAGGAAGGGATAGGCGGAGGAATTTGTCAGGTTTCTTCTACACTGTTTAATTCTGTCGACAAAGCCGGAGTGAAAGTTTTAGAACGGTACTCGCATAGCAGGCAGGTCCCATACGTTCCACCAGGCCGTGATGCAACGGTTAGTTGGTATGGACCTGATTTCACATTTAAAAATCCGTATAATCAGCCCTTATTAATTCGGACAAGGGTTAGTGGGGGGCAAATGAGCGTGACGGTGTATTCTTCAGATGTCATTAATATTAAGTCCAAAAATGTTCTGCATGAGAGAAAAAACCTTTCTATTCATTAGGGTAGAAGCGGCGTGTCGATCATTCCTTGCATTAGTAATCACGCGGGAGAAACCTGCCAATCACCCGTTTCGAATGAAAACCGGCCAAAAGCCAGCAGCTTTTGACCGGTTTTTTTACATGGATAGGAAGACGTAATACATCATACTGCCGATATAATTGCCAATAATATATCCAAGTGTTCCAACAAGCATAATCGGAACAATCAGCTTCGTCCACCCTTTAGCGATGGCAAAAGCGGCCGCTGTTGTAGGTCCACCAACGTTTGCATTGCTGGCAACGATCATTTCTTCAAGACTGAACTTGAAAAAACGTCCGATTCCAAAGGTGACAATCATATTAAAGAAAACGATAATCCCAACAAAAACGACAAGCAGGGGAGCATTGTTAATGAGTAATGGAATAGAAGCAGGTACACCGATAACAACAAAAAAGATATAGATTAAGTAGGTGCCCAGTTCCTGAGCTCCGTGAATCTTTTCAAAGAAGCGGCTGAAGGTTGTGACAGCGAATACCGTAATGGTAGTCAGCATCAAGTATCCGTCCCCGAGTAATCCATTTAAGAAGTTGAGGAAGAAAGAAGCTTGTTCACCAGAAGGGATCAAGCCATCCATCCACTCCGCAAGTTTAAATGATAAACCGACGAGGACAAACGCACTTCCACTGGCAAGTGCAAGGTCTTTTAGGGAAATATCTTTTCTTTTCCAGTAATCAGCAGCTGTATTTTCAGCAGGATTTGACGTCTGTTCACGCTCATCTATGTAAGGGGTGCGGAATTGCTTTCTGAAGAAGGATAGCGTCGGCATAAGTATAAGAACGAAAAAGTAGAGGGCCATCAGTAAATTATCAGCAACGATAGCAGAAGCAGCTAGTTCTCCCGGTGGGTTCAGTTTTCCTGACAAGGCTGCAAAGTTTACCCCGCCACCGATGTATGAGCCTGTTTCCATTGCCCCAATTTTTTCAAGCTCGGGGATCGTGTCCTTCAATAAAAAGAAAGCAAGATACGCACCAATGACTGTACCTACGGCGCTGATTAAGAAAATAAACAACATCCGTCCACTTTCATTCAGCACTTTTTTTAAGTTCGCCTGAAACAACAACAGCGGAATAGCCAGAGGGATGACGTAAGTCCATACGGCATCATAAGCGGGTGCGTCAGTTGGGATAATCTTTAAATTAGCAAGAATTAAAGCACCGGCAAGCGCAATAATGGCACCTGTGACTTTGGATGCCCACTCGTATTTCTGCTCCAAGTAAATACTGACTGCTGCCCAGCCAGCTAGAAAAGCCCACAGCAGCCAAGTATCATCGGCTTGAATCAAGGTTTGTTCCATGAGAATACCTCCCTAAATGATTACTTTTCTCCATTTTAACTTATTATAAGGTATTTTTTTACATTATAAAGAAAATTTTGATAATTTAACTTAAAATCAAACTCTATAGAATATGAGGGCTGCGACTCACGGGGATGACCATTCAAAGAAAGCCAATTAGAAGGAAAGGTTAAAGAAGTATGAATGAAGAGAAGGTACTTATAACCGTTAATCAAACCAAAAAAGAGGGCGTTTACGTAATGTGAACGCCCTCTACATTTATTTATTTTTTGTTGACCGAAGCATCATAAATCGACTCTACCGCATTCTTCAGTGCCGCGTTAAACTCTTCATCCGATTGATTGGCATTCAGGTCACCAATCAAGGCGCGTGAGAAGCTGGCGATCAGTCCTTTATTTGATTTCAGCTTTTCGTTGGCTTCCTCGCGGGAATAGCCGCCAGAAAGGGCAACCACCCGAACAACGCGAGGATGTTCAATAAGTTCTTTATAGGTGTCGGCTATTGTTGGAATGGTCAGTTTCAGCATGACGTTTTCATCTTCAGGTAACTCATTCAGGTGTTTTATGATTTCATTACGAAGAATTTGTTCACACTCTACCTTATCTTCTGAGTGAATGTTTACTTCCGGTTCGATAATAGGTACAAGATCGGACGCAATGATGCGTCTGCCAATGTCGAACTGCTGCTCGACAAGCGTCTCAATCCCGCTCGTATTGGGTTCATGGATGACAGAGCGCATCTTAGTCCCGAAAATTTGACGGTCATTCGCTCTTCGAAGCGTTTCGTCTAAATCATGAATTGGTTTCATGAGCTGGACGCCGTCTTCCTTGTCAGCCAGACCTTTATCAACTTTAAGGAAGGGAACGATGTCGTTGTCTGCCAGATAATCCGGTGTATACTTGCCTTCCACTTCACGATCCATTGTTTGTTCAAATAGGATCGTCCCTAGAATCCGATCAGAATCAAAAGCAGGAGAAGTGATGATTCTCGTACGCATCTGATGGACGCGGTCGAACATTTCTTCATCATTGCTGTAAGCATCTTCCGGAACACCATAATCGGCCAGCGCTTTAGGTGTACTTCCACCGCTTTGGTCAAGCGCAGCAATAAAACCATTTCCGTTCTTAATTTTATCAAATTGACGAGTATTCATGTTTACCACTCCTTTTTAAGTCTTATGAATCTTCCATCCATACTCTTCCCTGAATGAAGAGTTTTTTAACATAGATTAAAAGGAAGAGGTATCATATTAAAAACAGACCCTGAGCATATTATACGATGATAAAAGCGTGATTCTTACCTGTTGTAGTGTTTTGTTGTGGGTTGAAGGTACATTAGCTACACTAATAAATAAGATGTAATTTAACTTATGAAGTGCTCGGGATTTAGTGGAGAAGCTTGTGAGGGCCTATTACTTAAAGGAGGAGATTAAATGAGAGTAGTGATTGCTCCGGATTCATTTAAAGGATCTATGACCAGTGCAGACGTTTGTGAAGCAATAAATGTTGGTCTCCATAAATATAAATCTTCAATTAGTGTTCACTCTATGCCAATAGCTGATGGTGGAGAAGGAACGGTGGATGCAATTGTAAGAGTTATGGGGGGGGATAAGATTTATGAAGAAGTGAATGATCCCCTTGGAAGAAAAATATCATCTGCTTATGGATGGGTGCCGGACAGCAAGACTGCGATTATTGAAACAGCTGCAGCGTCGGGTCTCCCTAGGCTCATGTGTAATGAATTAAATCCTTTGAAGGCATCTACAATTGGAACAGGTGAACTAATAAAGTTTGCATTAGATAGAGGGGCTGAGCGTATCATCCTCGGATTGGGTGGGAGTGCTACCGTTGACGCAGGGGCCGGTTGTTTCCAAGCTCTTGGTGTGAAGTTTTACAACTCAATAGGAGAAGAGCTTAATATGAACGGGAAGGCTCTATCTCAAGTTGCTGATATAGATGCCACAACCTTTAGACAAATAAGTGATGGAGTAGAGTGGATAATTGCTTCGGATGTTTCCAACCCTCTTCTTGGAGAACGTGGAGCTGTTCATGTATTTGGTCCCCAAAAAGGCGTAACTTCTTCTCAGTTAAAGATATTTGAAAGAGGTATGGAAAATTATGCTAATGTTATGAAGAATTACACAAATAAGGAAGTTATGGACAATAGAGGAAGTGGCGCCGCAGGTGGATTTGGTTTTTCTCTGTTCAGTTTAATAGAAGATTATTATGTGGAAAGTGGTTTTGACCTTATTGCAAGTCTTGGAAATCTAGAGAAACAGATTAAGGAAGCGAATCTAGTTATTACTGGCGAGGGAAGAGTGGATTCTCAAACTTTGTATGGTAAAGGTCCGATAGGGGTGGCTCGTTTAGCAAAAAAACATGGAGTTCCTTGCATCGCTTTTGCAGGAGTTATTGAAGGTGAATTAAGTGGTGCAAAAGATGAGGGAATGCTTGTCATTTTTCCTATCGTTAATCGTCCTATGACATTGGATGAAGCGATTGCTCGAGGTCCCCAGCTTTTACAAGAAGCAGCTCAGCGCTTTATGGAAGTTTATAATTTAAATCATAAAGATGTCTAGGGAACGAGGGTGGTTATACAACCATTCCTTACATATTAAGTATACATTAAAATACTATTAAATATGGTTTGAGTGTCAGGACAGATCCCTCTCATTGGTAATTCTATGATTCTCATTATTGGAGCGTAACAAAAGATAGTGCCGACCTGAGGATAATAAGAAATCTACCACAGCCACATGTTCTTTTGAAAAGTTTGGTATTGCTCTCTTAAGTTAAGAAGGTAACAGCCAAATCGTGTCTTTCGCTTATACTATACGGCATCCTCTTTCATATAGTGAAGGGAGACGTATTAATGTCTTAAAAAATGTTTCCAGCCTTTGCATGCTAGATTATGTGTTGATGCTGTATAGTAGCTGGAAATAATGGAGGTCATGGAATAGTGTTCGACACTGATCCTTATGTTTCAGTTTTAGATTTTCCAGGCACGGATACAGAAAAAGTTCAGAAAGCCATCCAATTTGCATCTTTAAAGGAAAACCCCAGTACGGTGTATGTTCCGAAGGGAGACTATGTTATCACTTCCACTATTGTTCTAGAGGAAGGGGTGCATCTAATCTTTGCCTATGATGCGAGATTTGTTATCTATGGAAACAAAGATGTTATACAGGTTGAAAGAAATGCAAGTATTACAGGTGCGTACATTGCCATTGATGATAGCAGCTTTAACAGTAGTGTACTTGTATTCAATGGAAAGTATCACTACTATAATTCTTGGAATAGATCCGTTTTTAAACAGATAAATATTGTAAATTGGTCAAATAGTCATAAGGGGAAAGGTATATACCTGTATGCAGGTGGACCAGGGCATGAAATTTCTTTCCTTCAATTTGATGACGTGAAATTGGTTGGGTTGCACACAGCTTTGGAAATTAGAGTGAACAAGCCTTCAAATGGGTACAGCTGGGTAAATGCCAACACCTTTAATGGGATGACAATCGATGATTGTGTGCGGGGAATTTGGATGAACTCTTCAAAAACTATTCCTAACGAAGCCAGCGGAAATAACTTTACCAACCTGCAGATTCAGCTCACTCCTTCTAGTCAGAGTGCAGTACGGGTCGCTGGTGAATATAATGCCTTTAATGGAGTTGTCTGGGATCCACAAGTTGTTTCAAATCCCACGCCCCTACTCAATCTTACTCCGAACAGTCAGAAAACAGATTTTTATATTAGAAGCAATCAAGATGTAAAGGATGATGGGACAGCAAATCGATATTATTAGGGTCTCTATGCCTCACTAGTGACTGCTGTTCATATACAGCGGTCACAAATTTTTATATTTATCGATTGAACTAACTCTATGTTCATTCTGATGTTTTATTCACAGGTGCTAAGGAATAATATGTATCAAGGTCATCTTAGAAAAGGAGTGGAGAGATGGGCAGATTTCTTCTGAACTTACTCGCTTATATTCTCGTTGTAACGGTAAACGTGCTGGCGAATGCGCTCCCCTTAAACGGGCAGACAACTGGTGAAATTTCCAATAGGCTGGATGTTTTGTTTACACCGGCTGGATATGTGTTCAGTATATGGGGACTCATTTACATACTGCTGGGGATATGGGTGATCCGTCAATTCCCCGCCAGTCGTAGGGATTTGCCGTTATATCAAGAGACGAGCGGCTTGTTTGTACTAAGCTCCATTTTGAACGCCCTTTGGGTCTTCATGTGGCATTATGAGTTTTTCGGTCTTTCTGTAATCGTAATGCTTTTATTACTGCTGACCCTCATTCGGTTGTATGTGACAGCGAAGGAAGCTGGTGCTTCTTTCTTTGATCTGCTTCCATTCTCTGTTTATCTTGGTTGGATCAGTGTTGCCACCATCGCTAATATTAGTTACTACCTAACTTATATTGGCTGGGATGGATTCGGTATTCCTGCCTCGGTTTGGACATTTGTCCTGCTGGCTGTCGCTACATTATTAGCCCTCTATTTCTTGAAGAAGGAAGACGACTGGGTGTACCCGCTCGTATTTGTCTGGGCGTTTATCGGAATTGCTGTGAAGAATCAGGATGCCGGCGTACCGCTGGTTGTTTATTCAGCCTATATTTTTGCAGCTATTCTGCTCATTGCAAGTTTAAGCTATGTCTTTAGAAGAGAGTAAGTCATTGATTTATAAAGGGAGAACTCCTTCATAACAGGAGTTCTCTTTTTTTGTCCTTCTTCCGAATCTTACACAGGTTTTTTTAACGCTACAGGAAGACTGTTCAGCCCTCGCAGGAGAAAAACTGGACGCCACTCAGGTGGTTCTGCATCAAGATCTATATGAATATCAGGAAATGAATTCAATAATTTTTCCAGCGCAATGCTTCCCTCTAAACGGGCGAGCGGTGCGCCGAGGCAGAAATGGATGCCATAACCAAAAGCGACATGAGCATTTCTTCTCCTGGATACATCAAACTGGTCAGCATGGTCGAATTTCTCTTCATCCCGGTTGGCTGAACTAATCGAAGCTAATACAAAATCCCCTCGTTGAATGGTCTTTCCGTGAAAGTCCATGTCCTCATCGGCCCACCTGGCTGTTGAAAAATCGACAGGGCTGTAGTAACGCAGTCCTTCCTCAACAGCTCCAGGAATTAATGCGGGGTTCTCTTTTACTTTTTTCAGCTGGTTTGGATGTTCAAATAGGGCGAACATTGTGTTGCCGATAAGATTTACAGTCGTTTCGTGACCGGCGATGATCAGAAGCACGACCATTGAATACAATTCGTCTCGGTTCAGCTGTTCTCCATCTTCTTCGTTTTGGAGGAGACGGGAGATTAAATCTTCTTCGGGACATGCACGTTTTTGTTCAAAAAGCTGGGTTAAATAGGAGGTGAAGGCCTGCACGTCCTCTGTAAAATCAGCCGTCATGTTGTCGGAAGCGGCAACGATGGTATGGGACCATTTTCGGAACTTATCCCGGTCCTCAGAAGGGACACCGAGCAGCTCGCTGATAACGATAATCGGAAGAGGAAATGCAAAATCATCGATTAAATCAACAGGACTGCTTTTCTCCTTCATCTGAATTAATAAATCGTCAGCGATCTGGCTGATTCTCGGCTCTAATTGTTTAATTGTTTTCGGATTAAAGTAAGGCTGCACCAGTTTACGAAGTCTGGTATGATCGGGCGGATCAACATCCAGCATCATATTTTCAAAGATATTGAGATTGACGTTTTCTGTTTCTCCGTTGGAAGAAGAGAACAACTTGCTTTGATCTTTTATGAAGCTGGTAGATTTGAGTAATTCTTTAACGTGATCATATTTCGTAATCAGCCAGGAATGAGGGGGGCGTGTATCGGACATCGGAAAAATGGGGTTGTGAAGGCGCTGCTGCTCATAAAAATCATAGGCCCCTGTTTTAAAATTTGATTTATAAAGGGTCTCCATTTGGTTCATTGAATGGTCCTCCTTTAGTTCTTACAGCTTATAGTTGGAGTATAAAGGAAGGAACATGTGGTGACAAACAATTTATGGAAAATAGATTGATTATGAAAGTGACGTTACCTATCATACATGGAAGGAGTAATATCCGTGATATCTTCTCCGTCCCAAAGCATTGTATTAACAAGTGGAGGCGCCTGTATCAACCGCAATATATTTGCCGCCACGATCTACGAACGCCTGAACATTTTCTTAAAAAGACAGGTACTGGCTTCTGAAATGAGAGCTATGATAACGGGACTTTCTGCGCATAGAGAGACTCTTAAGAACAACAAATGGTGCTAATGGGGTGTAACTTCAAAAGGTGAAATGAGCAAAAAGTCACGGTTCGGGGTATGGAACATAATTCCTGGCTGTTTCGTATGGAGGAAGAGAGCAAAGATATTAGAGGGGGGACCATGGATGAGGAAAACTTTTTTTATTACGGCTGTGTTATTGACGGCATTGTTAGCGGCCGGTTGTTCAAACTCTACAGATGAAGAGGGAGCGCCGGTACCTTCACAGGAAAATGAAACAACTCCCACAGGGGAAAGTGAAACCACTTCCACACTTTCAGATAAGGAGGCAGATATAGAAACCATAGAAACTTATTTAGAAAACGAATTTACAGGACCGGGAGACGCGTTAAGCGAGGCCCTTGATGAGTACTCAAGAGACCGGTCAAAACTAGATGCCTTTTTAAAAGAAAATTATCAGCCAATTTTAGCAGAAAGGTTTTATGAGGAGTTTGTGAATTCTAATTATGCGATTAATTGGTTAACTACTGCTTATGGAAATGGCTATCAACTGCAGCCGAAAGATATGACGATAGAAAAAACGGATTCAGAAAAGGGGAATGCCTACACTTATGAAGTGGAAGTCCAATACAGCAAAGACGGCGCGTCAGAAAGTGAGATGGTTACAGGCGTCATCAACTTAAACGATGAAGGGAACATTTCAGCTGTCCGGTTCATGGACGATGGCGGTTTGAAGGAGTCCTTGGAGGACGACAGTGCTCAATGAGGTTTTAAAAAGGGAGAAAAAGGATACATTCTCTGCATGTTCATCATTTTTTCACTATGAATAAAGGAGACTTGTAACGTGAGAAATTATTTAAAACATTACATTAATGGCGAATGGGTCGAATCCACAGGTTCTGAAACAGAAGAAGTGATCAATCCAGCCACGGAAGAAGTCATTGGAAAAATCAGCTTAGGAACGAAAGAAGATTTGGATAAAGCCGTTCAAGCTGCCCGCGATGCTTTTCCGTCCTTTTCTCAAACCTCAAAAGAAGAGCGGATTAAGATGCTCGAGGATATTGCGAAAGAATATGAAAATCGTAAAGACGAAATTATAGAGACGATTACAGATGAATTAGGATCACCGCTGAAAATATCTGAAAAAGTTCATTATATGATGGGCTACAACCACTTTTCCCAGGCGGCGGAGTCCCTGAAGGACTTCTCATTTATGGAGCATCATGACGGCCATACCCGGGTGAAAGAGACAATTGGTGTCAGTGGTTTAATTACTCCTTGGAATTTCCCGACAAACCAAACGTCTACGAAGATTGCGAGTGCCTTCGCAGCAGGGAGTCCTGTTGTATTAAAACCGTCTGAACTAACGCCATTTGCTGCGATCATTTTAACGGAGATTTTTGATAAGGTGGGTGTCCCGAAAGGTGCCTTTAATCTTGTCAATGGTTCTGGGTCTGTCATTGGTGATGGCATCAGTTCCCACCCGGATATTGATTTTGTTTCGTTCACAGGCTCTGGTGCAACCGGTGAGAAGATTATGAAGAATGCAGCAGAAACGATTAAACGGGTAGCCTTGGAACTTGGAGGTAAATCTCCACTTGTCATCCTGGATGATGCCAATGTTGAAGAAGCGGCAAAAGCAGCAGTCAATCATATTGCTACAAACTCTGGTCAAGTATGCTCAGCAGCTACGCGGACGCTCATTCCTTCTTCTATGAAAGAGGAATTTGAAAAAGCGATGGTCGATGCCTTATCAGAATTCCCTGTCGGTGATCCGCGTGAGGGCAATTACGTAGGTCCGCTCGTTTCGAAAAAACAGTGGGACACCGTTCAGTCCTACATTGAAAAAGGAATGGATGAAGGCGCAACCCTCATTGCAGGTGGAACAGGTAAGCCGGAAGGCCTGGATACAGGATACTACGTTAAGCCGACCATCTTCACCGATGTGAAAAATGATATGGTCATTGCTCAGGAAGAAATCTTCGGTCCGGTTATGTCCGTGCTTACCTATGACACGATTGAAGAAGCCATTGAGATTTCCAATGATGTCGTCTATGGTCTTGCCGGATATGTTTATGGTAAAGATCCGGAGACGCTTAGAAGAACTGCTTCCGGTATTCGTGCCGGACGCATTAAAGTGAATGATACAAAAGCAGACTTTTCTGCTCCATTCGGCGGGTACAAGCAATCCGGTATCGGCCGGGAGTGGGGCGATTACGGAATCGATGAGTATTTGGAAGTGAAAACGATTCTTGGATATCCAGGTAAATAAGAAGATAATGTTAAAAGCCCTCCCGACTCATAGTTGGGAGGGCTTACATTTTTTAAAAAAGGTGTTTGATTGATGCTGTACAAAGTTACTTCATCTGCGGCTTGCGCGTCGTGTTGAATTCGTCCTCATAATCTTTTAAGTATGGATCGGTTTGAAATGGATGAGACTCTTCATTTCTTGGCAATTCAGCTCTTTGCAATTCAGCTGGATTTGGTTTTCCGGATGACTTATAGCGAATATGAAACTCTTCTTCATACTCAGAGGATTGTTTAGCGGAAGAAGGATCTCTCATTCCTGTAATCCATGTTTCGAAGGAATACATGCCACGGTCAATAATGACACAAAGGTCTTCCAGAGACTGAGTGAGCTCATTCAAGCAGTCCAGTCCATTCCTTAAGATGATTCCTTTTTCCTTCGCTTTATTTACAGAGTGCTCCAGACGGTAACACTCCCCTTGATACGAGAATTCAATAAAGCAGCTGTTCCGATCCCAATTGAAATTAAAATCTTCAATTTTCAATCGCTTAATCACCTTCACGAGTCTTCTTTCGCAAACATTCTGCTCTTTATGAGGCATCCATTTGAATAGAACATTCTTGAATATACGATTCTTGAACATACCATCCACCATCCTTTTTTATCTGCCTAATCACGAGGGTTACGGCAATTTCCATCAATACTTATATAATTCTACATAAGGGAGGAATTTCCTTTCTATTTTGAAAAATAACTGGAATTTTAAAGGAGGATATTCTATTAAAGTCCTTTAATCAACTGTTGGTTCTCTTCACGAACTCTATCATAGGCATGTAAGAGGTGTTCTGGAACCAACTTTCTCCCATATTCCCAGGCATTCGTCTCTATAATTTCCTTCAATTCAGCTATTTCAGCGTCTTCTCCATACATCAGCGTACGCAGGTCATGCCTGTGTTTCTGGAAAGTTAGATAATAGCCGATTTCATGATAAAGAATAATACGAACAAAATCCTCTTTGGACTCTCTTATCTTCACTTTACTCATATAACCGTTAATTTGCAGATAGTTAAAGGCGATGGTGTTGGTAGAGACGTTATAACTCATCGGCGCCGGCAGGTCATTGTTGCTCTGGAAATTAATCGCCAGCTTATGCTCCTGCAATGTATGGGTAATGATCTTTTCTATATTCCATATGTATAACATCTTTTTCACATACCTTTCGTTCACGATTACATTCAGTATAAGACAATAGAAGCCCCTTACCAAGATAAAACTTCTAAATGACGGGCTATTATTTTTCCACAGGAAGTTTCATAGGGAAAAGTACCAGAACAGGAAGTGTACGACTATTGAGTTCTCATTCTTCTTTTGATTCTGAAAGGTCTGCAAAAAAATTAAGAGTTCATTGGAAAAAGAGCCAGTCCTTATGTGGAGTGGCTCTTTTCTCTATTTGTTTATTTTAAAGTGGACGATCGTCAAACTCATAATGAACCGGCCCCGGGGCTACTCTGGAATTCTCCAGTGCCGGTGTTTCCGGTCGGGCCAGCTGATAGACGGCGGCCCCGACAATTTCTGTCGTTTCTTTTAATTTCTCTTTACTAATTTTATCTAACGTATCTTGTGGGGAATGGTACCATGGCTCAAGTGGCGCATGAATGAATAAGGCTGCTGGAATGCCGCGCTCAAAGAATGGGACATGATCACTGCGGCCAAGCTGCCCGTATTCAACGACTTCCGCTACACGGGCGCCGGCAGACGCTCCTAGATCTGTAACCAAATTCTTTTCTCCATCAGGGGTAAACATAATGAGGTCGCCTGAGTCGCGGCTCCCGATCATATCCATTTGAAAGTGGGCCACAGTTCGGCTGACCTCGTCCTCCGTAAGCGTACTTGCATAATGATAAGAGCCGACCAGCCCTTTTTCTTCTGCTCCAAATGTCATGAAGCGTAATTCCGTATCTGTAGGGGTTTTAGCCATAATTTTTGCAAGCTCTAACACACCTGAAACACCAGAAGCATCATCGTTGGCACCTGGTCCGTCAGCGACTGAGTCATGATGGGCGCCGACGGTAATGATCTGCCCATTATCTTTATTTTTGTGAGGCTTCGTCGTTGCGATCACATTATATGAAGTTTTATCGATTGGTCCAGCGTCTTGTACAGATACTTCTGCTATAACTTCCTTGGATTGGAGTTGATCGACGAGGGAAAGTCCTGCTTCACGGTCAATCGCTACAGCCGGAATGTCCTGTCCACTGTATGTATAACCGAAATCATTGCCTTCTGCTCCTTCTCTATTGAACATAATGACACCAACTGCACCCTTATCTAATACATTTTGGACCTTGTCATAAAAGCTTATTTCGCCTCTCTCAATCAGTGCAATCTTTCCATCAACTGCGTCTGTTACATCCTCTGAAGATGCCAAGCCGACGTACTCGAGAGGGGCTTCCACTGTTGCATTAACAGATCTAGTAAACGTATGAACGTTACCTGAGAAGTCGATGTTATTAATCGTAATAGAGGGGTTGCCTCCATCCCAGGCTTGAAAAGTAAATGGCTGCAATTCTGTTTCATATCCATAGCTCTCAAATTCAGCTTTAATGTAATCAACAGCGTCATATTCTCCTTGTGTACCTGCTTCGCGCGGGCTCTTAGAAAGCAAGTCTACTCGGTTGAACAGTCGATCGGCACTAATCTTTTTAATAAATTTGTTGTCAAAGGCGTGATCAGCCATCTCATTAGGAGCTGGCGGATCGGCAAAAGTGGCGGTGGGTGCAGAGCTGAGCACTAATCCGGCGGCTAACATCATAGTTACTGCTTTTTTAGGCAATTGTCATTCCTCCTTGGATAAAAGTCTACTTGCATTCTATCAAAATATGTAAAAAAATGTATTTGTATAGGGCGCCGGATATTTATGAATAAGGTATACATCCTTCCTATTAGTAAGTGTTTAGATTTCATGGATTTTGTCGAAAGGGTAGGGAAAAGTGTGTATAGGAACACATGTTCAAGAGGACGGGACCATAAAGATGTTACTTCTGATTCATTTTTTTATCGGAAGTCATTTGTGATCATTTCTTTCATACGTAGGCAGGTATAACAACTCTTTCTTTCATTAAACAGATGACCAGCCGCTGTTATTCTTTAAATCCAATACTTTTTCGCTTTAGGCTTAGGCGCACACATCAAACAAATAAATCTTCTCAACGTATAATACTTTGAGCGAACCAATAAGGAGTGAAAAAGTATGTACGAAAAAGGTTACGATTATGACTATGAGAGCTCTAACTATGATTGGAGTAGTGATCGTAAAGATAAATGCTGCGGCGGTAAGAAGAACAGAAAAGCAAAACACTACAAAAATTGTGTGAAGGATGTATTAGAAGCGATCCTTTATGCCCAGAACAAGGCGGAGGACGGATGCTGTAAATCATCGTGTAAGCAGTCGATTGATGATTTATTAGGGGAGAAAAAGGTATGTAAAAACACCATTCCATTCCTTCTGTATTGCGGATGTGACCCATTTAAAGGTACAGGTGTGACGACGTATTCCTGCCATCCAAAGAAAGAGAAGCTGAAATGTATCCACACACATGTCTTTAAAATTAAAGAATTGGAGAAGGATTGTGCCGTTCTTGAATTGCTATTCTTTAAATCTGATTTAAAAGATGCCGGCAAGCGTAAGCATGGATATAGCAAGAACGACGCCTGCAGCCAGGTAGATGATAAAGACCTGGATGACTTGGTCGGTACAGGAATCTGCATGACGGTTGACCTCTCATGCTTCTGTGGCATCACCTGTCTGCCTGCTGTACGTCTCCATTAAGTCCTTCATTAGAAAAGAAGGTAGGCACAAGGCTTACCTTCTCTACATATAGGATTATCCTCCAAATGCTTCTAAAACATCTTCAATTTCTTTCATGCTCACTCGATGTGAATGGCTCGATTGGGTTTGCCTTTTGGAAGAGTGTGAGATTTTCATTGGAATGTCTGCACTCAACATTCTTTTAATTTCCAGCAGTTCATTGAGAAGGTCGTTATTCTCTTTATTCCGGACAGGGGATTTATGAAAGTAATCATTCAGTGCGGATAGGATGAAATGTTGAAGGGTATTATTCTCTGAATGGTATTGGATTTCTTCCAGGACTTTAGATGAAACTACCTGCGATTCCCCTGTTTTCACATCAATAAATCGATCAGGAATAGTCAGCACCGTTTGATTGAAATAATCTCTGTATGTTTTTGACATTTCATTCACCCTCTAGCCTTTTGTCAGCGCATACTCATCCTTGGATTTTTGTTTCTTGCTGAGCAGGTGCATTTTCGCAAGGATCATAAGCCCCTGCACATTTAACTTAGACATCTCCTCAGGAAACATCAGTTCAATAGGACGGCCTCTTTCACTCCATTTGACGGCTGCTTCTTTGATTTGCTTCTCGGCAATTTGTGCAGCCCCGCCCACTGCAATATATCGGGCAGCTCCTTTAATCTCGTTTGAGCTGCTTCTGACACGGTCAAAGTGCTCTAAATATTTGATAGCCATGAGTCGGAGCTGCGGGGTAATATATTTGCTGATGTCCTTTTTCACCCCTGCGAAAGGTTCTACATACCATTCGGACTGCCCGGCCGCTAATTTCTCTTCGAGTTCTGACCTTGAATTGAAGGTGTATAGTTCATTTTTGCTGACTTTCTGTATGATGTTATCAAGAAACTGATTGATTCCGAATGGTTCACCCTCCACGGATGCTACGGGCTTGTTGTTTTTGATGCCGACAAAATCGACAGAATCCCCGCCTAAGTCTCCGATAATAATTCCCTTTGCAGAATCTTTAACAAGGGATTCATCTGAGATGAGTAAAGAGTCTGGCTCTCGTGTTAAAGCTAAATAAGCAAGAGCTCCCTCTGCGCCAACAATGACCTCTTTAATATGGATTTTGACAGCCACTTCCTTGGGCTCTTTGACACCAGGGACCTTGTGAAAAATAACCGTATGGTCTCCTGTTAAACGCTCCTTAAATAATTCTTTCTTCTCTTTATATTGGGTAGTAGGAAGGGAGACAGCTAATTGATCGATCGTATAATTCAAGTCCCCTTCTGAAGATTCGGTCAGCAGGGCATGGTAGGCAGCGGATGCAAATAGAAGAATATATGTGCGGTCCTCGTCAATCTTCTGATTGTTGAAAGAAGTGAGGCTGACATTACGCTGCTTCATCGCTGATTTCCCGATATAAAAGATTTCGCGTCTGTCCAGGACAGCGGGACTCTTAATTTCAACGATTAAATTTTCTTCAAAATCCATGTCCTCTTCATCGTAAGGCTTCTCATAAAACTCTTCATCAAATAAAGCAATGGCGTTAGGGATCTGATAATCCACCAGCTCACCATCGTCTGAAGCAAGGATTTTGTACCAACTGTTTCCAATGTCTACAGAAAAAATACGGTCTCTTTTCATATTCAACCTCCTGACGATAAATCATATGCAGGGCTTGAAAAACTGTGCGAGTACCCATATTGCCTGCTATTAAAGATAGATACCCATGCAGTGCCTATGAACAGTCTAGTAAAGTTCCGCGTTTATACTGATTCATCTGACTATGCTTAGTAGACTCCATTGCATAGAATACAGTGAGGTTAATATAAAAGGAGGAAAAAATTGATGAGTAATGAAAATCATCAACGTAACTGTGTAAACCTTAACCAATCTGCTTCTATTGAGCAGTGTATGAACTCTGGCGCTTCTACTCCAATCACACCATCTGGACAGCGTATTTTGAGAATTCCAGTTGAGTTGGGAGCTTATAATGTCACAACGAACCTTGTGGCCAATATCTCGTTCCCACACCCAGTGCTGGAAATCAAGGACATTAAGAAAAGGGTCGTCATCACTCAATGCCGTCTTATGACACCTACTGCCGTAACTGCCGGAACGCAGTTCGGAAACGGGCCATACCCGCTGTTTATCAAAGGATATGTGCGTAAAAACATTCAATATGCGACACCGTGCCACCGTAGTGGGAAGTGTGTATCTTCTGAGTTGAAGTCTTTGACAGTAAATGTACCATTTGAATGTACAACTTCTGTGACACTTTTATCACCTGCTCAGCTGCCTGTTGCAAATACTAGAAGAGAGTTTGATTACTTCAGAGCTCAGGAACTAGGTTCTGGATACCCTGAAAAAGATAAATTCTTGTCAAGCGACCTTTCCCAATTCCACCAAGAAAGCTCACAAGCATACAACCAACTTCCTTTCTGCGAACTTGTAGCTAGTGAAATTCTGGAATGGGACGAAGCGACAGATCGTACGTCAAACGGACCTACAGATGAAGGAACGTTCGAGCACATTCTTGAAAAAATGCAAGTAACGTTTACTGTAAAAGTTCTGCAAAAACAGCAGGTACGTGTAGACGCTCAGTAAATCATAAAGCATGACCCCTTAAGGGAGGTCGTGCTTTATTTTATTCCAAAGTTTTTTTAAAGTTCATCCTTCCATACATAGCAAGCCGACGAATTATTCAGACGTGAAGGGGTAATTATCTCAGTCTCGAAATAAGAGCCCAGACATAGTCATTTATCCCACATACGATGATGTTATATTTCGTTTAGGAGGCAGACAAATGACTGATGCATTCAAGAACTTAAAGGGTTGTGACTATAGAGGGGATTCGGAGGTTCATCACTGCGAAACAAAGCCTCATGTAAGTATTGGTAAAATCATAACTAAGGTTCCGGTCGTATTGGCTGAGCTTAATTTACAAGTGAATATTAGTGAAACCATCACTTTACCTGAACCTGTATTAGAAATTAAGGACATTAAAAAACGTGTCATTTTAACGCAGTGCCGCTTGTTACTTCCGGCCAAGAAATTATTTGTCAAAGGATTTGTACGTAAGAATATTCAATATGCAAGCCCTTGTAATGAAATTGAAATGAGCACAGATCTTACCGTAGCTTCTGACCTGCACTCCTTTACCGTGGATATCCCTTTTGATTTTGTTACAGAGATTGAAGAGTTTTTGTCGATGCCGGTCATGCCGAAAATTAACAGCCGTGAAGAGTTTGATTTTGCTGTATCCAAACCGCTTCCATCAGGGTATCCAGAAAAAGATCAGCTGCTTTCCAGTGACCTTTCGCAATATCATCAGGAGAGCAGGCAATTCTATAATGCCCTGCCTTATTGTGAACTCGTATCAAGTAAAATCATCGAATGGGATGAGGCTTTAGATCGAGCACCTCTGCCTGGGTCTGCTTCTTTTAACGAAGGTTACTTTACACAGCTGGAAGAAAAAATGGTGGTAGATATCGGTCTTAAGGTTCTTCAAGAGCAGCAAGTTCGTGTAGCTTCCACATCAAATGATTCTTGTGAATATTAAATAATCGAGGAAAAAGATAGCAAGGAGGGAGGAAGGATGCGCGCGAATCGGCACCTTTCATGGCGGCATGAATAGAGATGAAATCAAATTTAATCAAACGCATTGGAACAATCGAAAAAAGCCCCGTCCTGTTAAAAATCAACATCTTGAAAAAGACTATCTCCTTAAAAATGACTATGCTAATCAATCCATGAAAGATCAAGATCATAACCATGGAGATACCATTTTTACTTCCTTGAACAAAGGGGAATCTCAAAGCAGGCCGGTTATATCTCCACCGCCGGAAATAGCGGGGGAAAATAGAATAGAAAATGAGATAGAAGCAGGCGGGGGGCATTGGAATAAGAAACATCCAGAATCAAAGATGAAGAAGGTTGATAACATGGATGAAAAAAGAAAACGTATGGCTTCTTTCCGGAAAGAATTTTCTTCCATGCTTGAAGAATCAGCAATGGAATCAGAAGATGGTGAATCTGGCAGATATAAAGGAGATCATTTAAAGATAGATAATCCCATCCTGCCCCAGATTCTTTCAATGTTGGAGGAGTCCTCAAGCGAAGAAGAATTTATGGGAGAAAGTCCGTTCGATTTTTTTGAGAACGAGAGTGATGGGAAGGAAGAGGAACACCCCTATGATAAAGAGGAATACTCCATTTTAAAAGACATCGTCTCTTCCATTGGAGAGTCTGCGAGCAGCTTTAAAGAACATTATGAGTCTCAAAGTGATATGAGCAGAACCATTCAGGATAAAGACTCCCCGCCTATGGTAGAGGAAGTCTATGCGATGCTTGAGGAATCATCTTCTCTGTTTAAGGATGAAGATTGGGAAGAAACCTATTCAACGGAGCGAAGTGAATCTTCTTCTTTAACTATAAAAGACCAGGAAGATTGTGAAGAAAGTCTCTTTCCTTCAAAAGATGAATTGGAAGATTTAATGGAATGCAGTTCCTCTTATGATGTAGAATCCTCGAGCAGCTCTGAATTCGAAATTAATGATTATGAGAGTTCCTCTGAATCAAGTAGTCATGTGGAAGAAACAAGTGGTCATCCCTCCTGTATCATTAAAGCTCCTATATTACTTTCCAGTGTCGTTATTGATGTGGACGTTATGGAGGCGCTCTATTCAATAAGCAGTCCCTTTCAAGTTATAGATATTAAATGGTCATTGAGCTCGCTTGAATCGACATGTCTTCTTCCATCTTCCACAGTATTTACTCAAGGTGTTCTGGCAGTTGATATTCATTATGTATGTGATGGGGATGTCCAATCGATAAAAGTCCCCGTAAAGTGGGAGAAGGTAGTACACGTACGCTGGAATGTAAAACCAGAAGTTCCTTGCAGCACGCAAAGAGAGTATGCGCTTGATGTACATCAACAAGAGGTAGGAAGTATTCACTATGAATGCGAGCATAAATATGCGAACCCTGTAGAACATCAAGTCAGGCAGATTCACTTCATTACGGATCATGACGTTGTTGGAGGCGAAACGATAGCCGTTCAAGGAAATGTAAGGATAGGAATCGATTTATTCCAAGATCAATACGTTTCCATTCATAAAAAATAAAAAAAGAGGGGATCCAGAAGGATGCCCTCTTTTTATTGTTTGTTACAGACCAAGGTTTTTCTTGAATAGGTCATAAGCCGTTTCTGCACTGTTCGAAGCTTGCGACTCAGGCTCATCTCCGCCATTGCCATTATCCACACCGAATGTCTGCTGCTTTTGAGTCAACTTAATGAGTAGGTTCAAGTCCATTTTCTCTGTAATCTTGTTAAAGCGTCCCCAGTTATCGAAGTGGTGAGCGATATCCAATTGGTTGATCGCAGAAGCAAGAAGTTTACACTTAATTGGCTCATTGTTGATTTCAAATGTTAAAGAACCAAACTCACAGCGGTCGGCTCCCATGCCATCTTTAGCAAGTTCTCTGTATTGAAGAATGTTGTCTTTGACGCTGTAGAAAGTCGGGAATGTTCCACCAACCTGAACTTTGTCATAAGCTTTGAATGGAATGTTCACGCTGTAATCTTTCACATAACCATAGTCATGTTCAACATACTGAATGTTTTTATGAACATATCCTTCTACAAATAGTTTTACATAGTCTGAACCGACAACAGGGATTGCTTTACATTGAGTCAAGTAGACATTTTTCTCAATGTTTTTGATTGCACGAGCGTAAGAAGGCAGTTCAATATCTGCTTCCACTAGTGACTGGATGAAGACATCACCCAATACTCTTGTAATCTCTTCTGTTCCCTGGAAGAACGATGCTGTCTCCGCTGTCACGCTTTTCGATTTTGCTCTGTCGCTGTCCGGCATTGGTGGACATTTTTTATGTCCTTGTCCGCACCCCGTATTTTTTCTCATAATTTTTCCTCCTTAGTAGATTTTGCCAATAGTTTATTATCTTTCTATTAAGATATTATTTTTGGCTCAGTACTACTATATGTCTCTAAAGATAGAATGGAGTGGACGTGTGTCGCTAGATTTTATAATTAATAGCCCGGCAGGCGAAAATAGGTGTTTCTCTAGTTTTAATACATTTTAACAGGTACTGTTACAAATTTAGGCTGCTTCCTTATAGGCTTTCTTAAATGAAAGGGGAGAAATAGTTGAGTGGTTGAAGGGATGAAAAAACGGACCCAGGGCTGTATGGGTCCGTTAGCTCGTCATTTCTGCTCTATATAATCAGGATAATCCGTTATAATTCCATCTACTCCAGCATCTAGCAGTGCTTGAGCAGATTGTCTATCTCTCACAGTCCATGGATGTGTATCCAATCCAAATGCGTGAATGCGATTGACAAGATTTTCATCAATCATTGCTTTACTAGGATTAACATAATCAGCATAAGAAGAAAACTCCCTAAGAATTTGATCAGAAAGTCCATTTGAGCTATACCCCACTAATACTCCAGTTGGAACTAGAGGGAGAATAGAGTGAAAAGTTTGAACTGATTCATGATTAAAGGATTGGACGATAATTTTGTTATTATTTGGCTTATCCATATTACGTTCCTGAAGAGCTTCTGCCACTTTCTGTTCTATTCCAGGATAGAGGGAAGGGGATTTAATTTCTATTAATATCCCTATTTTTCCTCTGTATTTATCCAAAACTTCCCCCAGGGTAGGAATCTTCTCACCGTCAAATTCTTTACTAAAGAAACTGCCTGCGTCAAGTTCACGTAATTCCTCCAACGTCAGGTTCTTCACTTGTCCCGTTCCGTTTGTTGTTCGATCTACAGTGGTGTCATGAATGACGACCAGCTCGCCATCTTTACTCAATTGAACATCAAGTTCAAACATGTCAGCTTTCATAGTAAAAGCTCTCTCAAAGGCTGCCATTGTGTTCTCTGGAGCATAGCCGGAAGCTCCCCGGTGTGCAATAGTAAGAACTTTGTCTTTAGAGTCCTTTTCGTCTGCGAATACTGTTGTGTGTACTCCTGTCCAAGCGATAAACAAAATTAAAGACATCATAAAAATAGAAGCTGATTTTTTCATCTTTTCACTCTCCTTCAGTAATTTCGCCTTTTACTCTACAGAAGGAATATTATGGTAGTTTAAAGAGAGTGTTGTAGATATATATAGAATGATTACGAAAAGGGAGGCGATTATCCTATAAATCTTTATAAACTATTTCTTAATAATAAAAGGAAGTCTTTTTCCTTATGTTTGAACATATATTAAGAAGATAATATACCGCTTGGGAGTGGCTTGTTATGGAATGGAATGCTTGGGTGATGATGTTATCTGCTTTGGCAACAGGCTTGGGTGCTCTCCCTGTAGTCTTTATTCGTAAAGTTTCACACCGGCGGATGGACAGCATTCTTGCCTACACAGCAGGAATTATGGTGGCTGCTTCTACATATGGACTCATTCCTGCTTCTTTGAAGCTGACGAACTTATATGTCTTGTGTTTCGGGGTTTTGGCCGGTGCTCTTCTCTTAAACCTCTTAGAGTATGTAATCCCTCATATTGACATCAATCATGAACGGAATGATATTGTACTGCCGCAGCAATCCCTTATGCTCGTAGCTGCGATGACCCTTCATAATATTCCAGAAGGATTATCAGTGGGGGCAAGCTTAGCAAGTGAAGTGGAGAATTTAGGACTGGTTGTTGCGTTTTCAATGGGCATCCAGAATGCTCCGGAAGGGTTTTTGGTCGCTTTATTTTTAATTAATCAAAATGTCCGGAAAGATCTCTCTATTGCGATGGCTTTTTTTACGGGAATGATTGAATGGTTTTCAAGTTTAATGGGCTTTTATGTCGTGAACGTCGCTTTATTTTTAGTTCCTTATGGACTGGCTTTCGCTGCTGGAGCGATGCTTTTTATTGTGTATAAAGAGCTGATCCCTGAAACACATGGACATGGGTACGAGCGGTTGGCGACCTTTTCTTTTTTACTTGGACTGTTAAGCATGATCGGAGTGGTGGAGTGGTTTCGTTAAACCTCATACCACTCTTTTTTGTGCGTCTGAAAAAAGGATGAATATACTTCTTATGAAGAATACATAGTACCTGTAGGACCTTTCAGGTTGCGTTCATTTCGCACGATGCTGATTTTCATGGTTTTACCTTAAAAGAATAGATTAAGAGCCGATCCGTGTGGAGGAAGGTAGATTAAGAAAACCGATTGACTTACACTAGAGAGGACTGCATGTTACATAAAAAGGGGGAGAAGGTTCATGTACGAAGGAATTCATCACGTATCCTTAATCGTGACAGATCTTGAAACGTCCAAAAAGTTTTATGGAGAAGTCCTAGGTTTTGAGGAAAGTGACCAGCGTCCAGATTTTGGTTTTCCTGGAGCGTGGTATCAGATCGGGGCGACGCAGATCCATCTCATTCAGTATGAAGATGGACAAACGCTGCGTGGAACAACAAAAATTGATTCACGCGATGGTCATTTTGCAGTAAGAGTAAGTGACATGGATGCATTTATCGATCGTTTGGAAACGCATGAGGTCGAAATGTTGAATAAACCTCATAATAAGACGGAATGGCATCAAGTTTATATTAGTGACCCGGATGGGAATGTTATTGAATTTAATTGTTAGTAAAATCCTCAAGTCTGAAAAAGGCTTGAGGATTTTTATTTCTCTTTGAAAAGGTTCTTACTATTAAAACATGCCCCCTCTCAAATCTGGTGGTAAGCATGTTTTGTTTCTAGTAAAAAGGTAATGAAGTGGTAGTTTACATGACTTTTACTTTAAATGTAGTTTTTGTGACTATTAGCCCGGCTGTTAAATATTTATATAGACCCCGTATTTTCCTTCAATTACAAATAGAATTAAATAAAAAAATAAATATTTTTAAGTTATCTGAAAATACAGACACATCAACTTTGGTATCGCTTACACAATAATGATTAATGTTAGGTTTCCTTACATGTAATGTTGAATATATTCCAAATTATGCTATATTATTCACCATACTAAAAAAACGGAGGATTTCTATGCTGCCATCTTACGTTGGTTACTCTTTGTTACTTGTTTTCGGGATGTTCTTTACTCTTGTTACTTATGTCATGCAGCGAAGAAGAAAACAGAAAATGACGGCAGAGCAGTTTAGTACGGCAGGAAGAAGTGTGGGAGTGGGGCTTGCCAGTGCCTCGATTATAGCAGCCTGGACCTGGGCGGCTACGTTAATGATGTCTTCTTCCACTGGTTATCAATACGGAATTAGTGGCCCTTATTGGTATGCAGCAGGCGCATGTATACAGGTTCTATTATTTGCGATCGTTGCCATTCACCTGAAAAAACGTGCACCGAACGCTCACACATTCTTAGAGTTTATCGCCCAGCGGTTTGATAAGAAAAACCATCGCTTAATTCTTGTTTTTGCTTTAATGACAAACATTCTTGTTACTTCCATGGTTGTTCTGGGGGGAGCCATTGCCTTGAATTCTCTCACCGGCATGAATATCTATGTAGCAGCCTTTCTTATTCCTCTTACTTTCACGATTTACACCATGATCGGTGGACTGAAAGCTTCTTTTGTCGCTGACTATTTCAATACAGTGATGATCTTCGCTATTCTTGCCATTTTTGCTACAGCTATTTACTTCAAGTTTGGTATTGATCCTATTTATGAAGGATTAAATAATCTGCCTGAATCCACGCAGATGCTGACTATGGCTTCCATACCAGGGCTGTTTTTTGGAATGATTAATATTATCGGGAATTTTGGCGCTGTTTTTGTTGATCAGGCTTATTGGCAGCGAGCGATTGCCAGTAAGGATAGTGCTGCATCGAGGGCCTACATATATGGAGGGATCGCCTGGTTTTCCATCCCTTTTGCTATAGCTACCTTTTTAGGTGTAAGTGCCGCCGGCCTGGGTATTCAAGTAGCCACTCCTGATGCGGTCGCCCCTGAGATGGCCGCGTATCTTTTAGGTGGGGTAGGATCTATTCTGTTTTTAGCGATGTTGTTCATGGCAGTTATGTCCACTGGTGCAGCTGAGTTAACGGCGATTACGAACATTATTGTTACGGATATCTACCGAGCTTCTATCAATCCAGAGGCCTCTAGTGAAAAATTATTAAATATGTCCCGCAAGGTTACATTAGGTTTTGGTTTAATGATGGGAGTTCTCTCCATTCTGCTCTTTAAGGTTGGCATTAGTTTAGGGTTTGTTTACATGGCTATGGGGATCTTTGTAAGTGGAGCGGTTATTCCAGTCACTCTCGGTCTGATGTGGAAGAAAGCAACCAACACAGGGACTTTCTTCGGTGCATCTTCCGGGTTGATTTTTGGAGTCACGGTGTGGCTTACATCTGCTTACCTTTTTTACGGACAAATCAGCGTGCAATCGCTGGGTGAGTTAGAGCCGATGTTCTTTGGAAATATTACAGTGTTCCTTGTGAGTGGTGTTATATCTGTAGGTCATGCTCTGATAGCAAATCAGGAATTTGATTTTGATTCACTGAAAGATAAATTTAGAAGCTTTGATGAAGAAGTTCAAAACACGGAGGAGGAAGCAGCTTATGGAAGAAAACGAGCATCAGCTGAATAAAGATGCCAAACTTTGTACAAGGTGGGCATTGGGTCTCACTGTTTTATTTATCGTCATTTTTCCAGGGGTTATGTTTCTGACAGGTTACAACTATAGTCTATCGTTCTTCAAAGGGTGGACTTACTTATCGTTTGGATGGCTCATTATCGCTGGTTTATTTATTGCTAGTCGTCCTATTGTGGAGTTTGTGAAAGGTGAAAATAACGAGGGATAAAATGGAGTGAAGGGGGAAAGAAAGTGAAGCTGACATCAAGAGAAATGGAGAAATTAATGATTGTCACCGCCGCGGATTTAGCGCGGCGGCGCCAAGGGAGAGGGTTGAAGCTGAACTATCCGGAGGCTGTAGCAATTATTACATATGAAGTGGTTGAAGGAGCGAGGGATGGAAAGTCAGTAGCTGAACTCATGCAGTATGGAGCTGCCATCCTTGATCGGGGTGATGTTATGGAAGGGATTCCTGAGATGATTCCAGACATTCAAGTTGAGGCAACATTCCCAGATGGAGTCAAGCTCGTAACCATTCACGAACCCATCCGCTAGGATGTTTGTGAAGTGAGGTAAAAGAAGTGCTCTTAAAAGGAGGTCGTACAGATGATTCCTGGTGAATACAAGCTTAGAAAAGATGTGGTTGTCTGTAACAAAGACAAAGAAATCGTGAAGGTAAACGTATTGAACCGTGGTGACCGGCCCGTGCAGATCGGTTCCCATTTTCATTTTTATGAAGTCAATCCATACTTGATTTTTGAGCGGGAAGAGGCGCGGGGCAGACATTTGAATATACCGGCAGGCACAGCGGTGCGCTTTGAGCCGGGAGATGAGAAGGAAATTGAGTTAGTAGTCTTCTCTGGAGAAAGGGAGATCTACGGCTTGAATAATCAGGTGAATGGGAGAGTCGATCCATGAGTTTTGAAATGTCCCGGAGGCAGTATGCTGAAATGTTCGGACCGACCACGGGTGATGCCATACGCCTGGCGGATACGGAATTGTTTATAGAGATTGAAAAGGACTATACCACATATGGTGATGAAGTGAAGTTTGGTGGAGGAAAGGTCATCCGTGACGGAATGGGGCAGCATCCTTTAGCGGGAAGGGAAATCTCTGTTGACTTAGTCATTACCAATGCTGTAATTCTCGATCATTCTGGTATCTACAAAGCGGATATTGGTGTGAAAGATGGCTGGATCACTAAGATTGGTAAGGCTGGTAACCCTTTATTGATGGACGATATTGATATTGTGATTGGAGCTTCAACGGAAGTGGTGGCAGCGGAAGGGATGATTGTCACAGCTGGAGGAATAGATGCGCATATTCATTTTGTTTCTCCACAGCAAATTGAAACTGCCCTTTCATCTGGTGTAACAACGATGCTTGGTGGAGGGACGGGGCCTGCAACAGGAACAAAGGCTACGACCTGTACGCCCGGCCCCTGGAATATTCAAAAAATGCTCGAAGCTGCTGAGGAATATCCTATGAATCTAGGGTTTTTAGGGAAAGGCAACACATCAAGTGAAGAAGCTGTCAAGGAGCAGATTGAAGCGGGAGCGGTAGGTTTGAAGCTGCATGAAGACTGGGGAACAACGGCTTCTACCATCGATACTTGTTTAAAGGTAGCGGACCAGTACGATGTACAGGTTGCTATTCACACGGACACGTTAAATGAAGGGGGATTTGTTGAACATACTCTCGAGGCAATAAACGATCGTGTTATTCATACTTACCATACAGAAGGTGCAGGAGGCGGCCATGCGCCTGATATTATTGAAGCCGCCAGCTATCCTAATATTCTTCCTTCTTCTACAAACCCGACACGCCCTTATACAGTCAATACGCTGGAGGAGCATTTAGATATGCTTATGGTTTGTCACCATTTAGACCCAAGTGTTCCGGAGGATATTGCTTTTGCTGATTCGCGTATACGAAAGGAAACCATTGCAGCTGAGGATATCCTCCATGATCTTGGAGTATTCAGTATGATTTCATCTGATTCCCAGGCTATGGGACGGGTCGGAGAAGTAATTCTCCGCACATGGCAGACGGCAGATAAAATGAAAAAACAACGCGGTCCTCTGGAAAATGATCACGAACAAAAAGACAATTTCAGAGCGAAGCGGTACGTGGCGAAATATACGATTAACCCTGCCATTACACACGGAATTTCTGATTATGTTGGATCGGTGGAAGAAGGAAAGTACGCAGATTTAGTTTTATGGAATCCTGCCTTTTTCGGGGTGAAACCGGAGCTTGTCATCAAAGGCGGGATGATTGCTCACAGCCTGATGGGTGATCCGAATGCAAGTATCCCTACTCCACAGCCTGTTTTTTACAGGGAAATGTTTGGTTCCCACGGGCATGCGAAAAAGCGTACGTCCATGACATTCTTATCCCAGGCCGCCTTTGATTCAGGGGTTCATAAACAGCTTGGTTTGGAAAAACAGGTGAAACCTATTTCAGGTGTACGCACGTTAACAAAACAATCGATGATCCATAACGGAGAGACCCCTAAGATTGAGGTGGATCCGCAGACGTATGTCGTAAAAGTGGATGGGGAGGCTGTCCATTGTGAACCGGCTGAAACGGTCCCGATGGCTCAGCGTTATTTCTTATTTTGAGGTGAAACTAAATGATTATTGAGAGAATTGTAGGCAATGTAGCAACATTAGAAAATCGTCCTCCTCATATGGAATACATCTATATGGATAGTGATCAGCTTGTAAAGAGAATTCAGAGATTGACGACGGACCACGGGAATGAAATTGGTGTCAGATTAGGAAAAAACGAGGAGCTCTCTGATGGTGATATTTTATATATGGATGAAAAAAATATGATGGTTGTCTCCGTTAAAAAGGATGATGTGCTCGTCATTCGTCCTGGAAATATCCAACAGATGGGGGAGATTGCCCACCAGATTGGGAACCGTCACATTCCGGCCCAGTTTGATGGGGAAGAAATGTTCGTTCAATATGATTATCTGATTGAGGAAATGCTGGAAGGTTTATCGATTCCACATCAGCGGGAGAATAGAAAACTTAAAGAGCCCTTCCGTTACATAGGGCATAGTCATGACTAATGAATTGATGCCTTTATTACAACTGAGCGATTCACAGTTTCCCTCGGGCGCTTTTGCTCATTCGTTCGGGTTTGAAACGTATATTCAGGAAGATGTTGTGACGGATGCTGACAGCTTCAAACAGGCGCTGGTTGTCTTCCTGAAAAAACAGCTCGTCTATAATGACGGGCTTGCGTTCAAACTGGCGATGGATTGTCTGGAACAAGGAGATCGTGATTATCTTATGGAACTCGACCACTTGTTGTTTGCTTCGTGTGTCTCTCATGAAACACGAGAAGGGAACCGCCGGGTGGGAGCGAGAATGGCGAAGTTGTGTCAGGAGCTCTATGAATCTTTAGAACTTCGGGATTACTTGAATCAGATTAAAGAGAAAACAGCTTACGGTCACGCTGCGCTTGTATTTGCCTGTGTGTATCAATCGTTGAAGATATCAAAGGAAGCGGCGCTTGAGACCTTCCTATTTACGAATCTATCTTCTCTTGTACAGAATGCTGTAAGGGGAATTCCGATTGGGCAGACAGATGGACAGAAAATTTTAGTGGATGTCCATCCAGTGATAAAAGAAGCGGTCCACTCAATTATGAATCTTAGTATTGAGGATCTAGGCGCTGGTAGTCCAGGCTTGGAGATTGCTCAAATGCATCACGAGCGCCTGTATGTCCGCTTATTTATGTCTTAATTGTGCAATTAGTATTTTGATAGAAGAGAAAACGGCAGGACTGGCTGGAGATGAGAAGGTGCGAGGAGAATATTGAAATAAAGGAGTGGGGAAAATGGAACCCATCTGTATTGGAGTAGGAGGCCCTGTCGGGGCAGGGAAAACGATGCTTGTTGAACGGTTGACGCGCGAACTGAAAGATGAACTCAGTATGGCTGTTATTACCAACGACATTTATACAAAAGAAGACGCTAAGTTTCTAATGAAAAATGGAGTGCTTGAAGAGGAACGGGTCATTGGGGTGGAGACCGGTGGGTGTCCTCATACAGCAATTCGGGAAGACGCTTCTATGAACTTTTCTGCAATCGAAGAACTAAATGAAAAGCACCCAGACCTTGATTTGATCTTTGTGGAAAGTGGCGGCGACAATCTTGCGGCAACGTTCAGTCCGGAACTCGTAGATTTCTCTATCTATATTATTGATGTCGCTCAAGGAGAGAAAATACCGAGAAAGAGCGGACAGGGGATGATTAAGTCAGACCTTTTCATTATCAATAAGACAGATCTTGCTCCCTTCGTCGGTGCTGATTTAGATGTGATGAGAGAAGACACGATCGTTGCCCGCGGAAACAAACCATTTGTATTTACGAATTTAAAAACGAAAGACGGTTTAACTGAGGTGATTGACTGGATCAAATCTCAAGCCTTTCTTGATGGGATCCAGGCATGAGTCATACAGGGTTTCTCAGTCTCCAGGCAACAAAGCGGGATTCACGAACAGTGGTACACGGCTTTTATGAAGGGGCGTTTAAGTTTACACGCCCTGTAAAACTGGAAGATGATTCGGTTTCCATTTATTTGATTCATGTCGGGGGAGGGTATGTCGAAGGCGATACGTACTTTACTTCCATTCATTTAGAGGAAGGAGCTGAATTGTCTGTGACGAGTCAGGCCTCGACAAAAGTGTATAAGACATTGGAGAACCCGGTGGAGCAGAAGACTACGATCCGTTTAGCGCCCTCAAGTATACTAGAGTATTGTTTAGACCCTTTAATCATGTATGAAGGAGCAAAATTCTTACAGGAGACAACGGTTGAAATGGCAGGAGACTCCTGTTTTTTCTATAGTGATATTGTCACGCCGGGATGGTCAGAAGCAGGTGAAAACTTTCGATATCAATGGTATCGAAATAAATTAAAAGTGATACGCGATGAAAAGCTGGTTCTCTTTGATCACCTTCTATTAGAGCCGGATGAGGATCTTGAAGGTGTGCTTCAACTGGAAGGATATACGCATGTAGGCTCATTTGTTATCTTTCACCCGGAAGCTTCCCGGACATTTGGTGATCGTCTTTATGAAGAGGTGGCATCCTTTGACTTATCCGTTCGTTTAGGGATTTCCAATATGGAAAGCGGTGGTATTGTTGTCCGGCTGCTTGGGAATAAAACACAGACTTTGGAGAGTGTGATGGATCGCATCCATACTTTTGCAAGGAAAGAACTGCTGAAAAAAGAGAAAATTACATGGAGAAAGTACTAAGAACAAGAGGGGGAAGATTATGGGCGACGTCGGTCTGCTGTCTGTATTAGGACTTGGTCTGCTTCTAGGAATTAAACATGCCATAGAACCGGATCACGTCATTGCCGTATCGACCATTGCATCAAGAAGTAAGAGACTTATGCACTCAACGATGACAGGTGTTTTCTGGGGCATCGGGCATACGTTTACGATGTTCCTGCTGGGGATGGTTGTCATTTTAATGAAAGAAGAGATTCCTCCGGTTTGGGCGGAATCTTTGGAAGCACTTGTCGGTGGTATGCTGATTTACTTTGGGATATCGACCTTTTTTTCGTATAGAAAAATAGACCGGAGGCAGGACAGTTCTAAAGAAGGAAACCCCCGTTCTCATTGGACATCTGCTTTTATGGGGTTCATCCATGGACTCGCCGGGAGTGCAGCTTTGGTGTTACTGACGATGAGCTCCGTTGACCATGTTGGTCAGGGAGCGTTGTTTATCCTTATTTTTGGTGTTGGAACGATAGTAGGGATGCTGTTATTTACAACTTTGATTGGTTTGCCGTTCGTCATGACGAGAAAGAAATTTCGTATGAACAAAGTCTTTGCACAGGCAGCCGGAATTATTAGTATGGTGTACGGAATCTATTACATATCCAGTATCTATACAGGTTAAAAATAAATATATGTAGAAGCCGCCTTTTTTAAGGCGGTCTTTTTATTGGTACTGTCGTTTTTTGGTATAATAAATAAATAGCGTGAATTTTTTGTCTAATGATTATTATAAAGGAGAGAGTTTATGAAGCGTTGGAAAGGGCTCCTGTGTATCTTTGTTTTCGCTGTGCTCGCAGCCTGTTCTGAACAGCCTCGTCCAGAAGACACATTTACTTCTTATATGGACGCTTGGGAGAACGGGAATTATGAGGATATGTACAGCCTCCTTAGTGAACAGGCTAAGGGAGAGGTATCAAAGGAAGACTTTATCGCAATGTATACGGACAGCTATGAAGAAATAACTATGAAAGACTTATCCATTACATATGAATTGCCGGAGGAAGAACAGGAGTATGAAAAAGAGTCCACTCCATCTTTTAATTATACCGCCATGATGGATTCGCTCGGTGGAAAAATCGATTTCGGTCATGAAGCAGTTCTTGTTTATGAAGAAGGAGAAGACGAGGATCGCTGGGCATTACAGTGGACGCCTTCTATGATTTTCCCGGAAATGGAAGTGGGAGACGAGGTGAACGCTGTTTCGATCGCTCCTGAACGTGGTGAGATTTTTGATGTGAATGGGGAAGGGCTGGCAGTCAACGGAATCGTTAAACAGGTCGGACTCGTTCCAGAACGGATGGAAGATATTTCTGAAAAAGAAGTCAAGGAATTAAAAAACGGGCTGGCAGAGATCTTAAACATTTCTGTGGAATACATTGATGATCAACTAGGGAAATCCTGGGTAAAACCGGATTCTTTTGTCCCGTTGGTTTCTATTGCGAACGATAATAAAGAAGCGATTGATGCCATTAATGATTTACCTGACGGTCGGACATTTTTAGAAACCCAGGCCAGAGTATACCCTCTTGGGAAAGCAGCTGCTCACTTGACCGGATTTTATGACGACATTACAGCTGATAAATTAAAAGAACGTGAAGGTGAAGGCTATACATCTACTAGTAAAATTGGTTTTACAGGTTTAGAGGCTCAATGGGAAGAACAATTAAAGGGGACATCTGGTGGTAGAGTCACTGTCGCGAATTCTGAGGGCGAAGTGAAAAATGTTTTGGCTGAAGTAGCGGCGGTAGATGGAAAAGATTTTACGCTTACCGTTTCTTCGGAGGCTCAGCGGGCGCTATTTGAAGAAATGAAAGGTGAATCGGGGTCAGCTGCAGCCATTAACCCTTCAAGTGGTGAGGTGAAAGCGCTGGTTAGTATGCCTTCTTATGATCCAAATGAAAAGGTCTTAAATACTTATGAAGGAACGATTCCTTTGAACAAAATTAAAAGAACGTACTCTCCTGGTTCTACGTTTAAACCCATTACAGCTTCGGTTGGCTTAGAAACAGGTGCGATTACTCCAAGTGAAGAAATGGAAATTAACGGTGAGAAGTATGAAGCGGAGGCTGGGTACAATGTGACAAGGATTCAGAGTGCTGCAAATGATACCCAGGTAGACTTGCGTGATGCGCTCGTCCGTTCCGATAACATCTACTTCGCCCGTAAAATTGTAGAGATTGGTGCGGAATCATTTCTCGATCAGGTCGGACAATTTGGTTTTAATGAAGAAATTCCTTTCACTTATTTTATTGAGGGTTCGCAAGTAGCAAGTGAAGATACGATTACCAGTGAGTCCCTGCTTGCGGCTACTGGCTACGGACAGGGACAGGTGGAAGTGAGCGCTCTGCATCTAGGTGTCACCTATACACCTTTTGTTACTGGCGGTACATTATTAAAACCAACCTTGCTGGCAGAAGAGGCAACGGGGCAGGCATGGCATGAGAATGTCATCAGTGAAGAAACGGCTTCGCTGGTTACCGAGCGCCTGAAGGCTGTGGTGGATGATTCAGAAGGAACAGCTTATAAACCCGTGATAGAAGGCTTGAATCTGGCAGGAAAAACAGGTACAGCAGAACTGAAAAAGGCTGGTGAAGAAGACGGGCAAGAGAATGGATGGTTTATCGCTTGGGATACGGAAAATGAAGACCTGCTCGTATCTATGATGATTGAGGATACAGAAGTGGGCAGTCATGAGGTTGTACCAAAAGTGAAAAATGTATTTGAGAAGCTGAAATAAACGTTTTATTTTCTTTCTCTCCTGTATTTAAATGAAAAGCGTCGATTTGCATTTGCAGTCGGCGCTTTTTTATCTTTGGCTTCTGTACACGTTGGCAAAGGAAAAGCATTCCAGAAGATATGATTGGATATTCAAGATACGGCAGCTTATTTGAAGTTAACAGAGAGCCGGGCAGATACCAGTAATAAAACACTCGCTGTAGAGAGTTTGGTTGACATAAAGAGGGAAATGTCATATATTTATCTTGAAACTGAGATATTTATAATGTTGAGTATATAAAATTGGAGGGGATCAAGATGAACGAATTGAAAGGGATCCACCACGTGACGGCTATTACAAGCAGTGCGGAAAAAAATTATGAGTTTTTCACCTATGTTCTTGGTATGCGTCTTGTTAAGAAAACCGTGAATCAGGATGACATTGAAACGTATCACCTGTTTTTTGCTGACGACGAAGGGAACCCCGGCACGGACATGACGTTCTTTGATTTCCCCGGCATCCCTAAAGGGTCACATGGGACGAATGAAATCGCGAAAACTTCTTTCCGGGTACCCAGTGATGAAGCGTTGGATTATTGGATGAAACGCTTTGATCGACTGGATGTAAAACATAAAGGAATCGAAAAACGTTTTGGCAGAAAAGTTCTTCCTTTTGTCGATTTTGATGACCAGGCGTATGAATTGATTTCCGATGAAAAGGATGACGGGGTGGCAGCGGGTGTACCTTGGCAGAATGGGCCGATCCCTTTGAGGTACGCCATTACTGGACTTGGACCGATATACGTAAGGGTGGACAACGATAGCTATTTCAAAGAAATGCTTGAGAAAGTCATGCAGTTCCACCAGGTTGGAGAGGAAGGAGCATTTAAGCGGTTTGAAGTCGGAGAAGGTGGAAATGGGGCGGCTGTTATTGTTGAATATAACACGATTTTACCACCAGCCCGGCAAGGTTTCGGAACCGTTCACCATGCGGCATTCCGAGTGGAAGATCGCGATGCTCTTGAGGAATGGATCGAGCGACTGCCGAAGTTCGGTTTCCGCACTTCCGGATTTGTCGACCGCCACTACTTCGGTTCTCTCTATGCCAAAGTCGCCCCTCAAATTCTATTTGAGTTTGCTACAGATGGTCCGGGATTTATGGGAGATGAGCCTTATGAAACCCTTGGAGAAAAACTTTCTCTTCCACCAAAACTTGAACCGAAAAGAAAAGAAATCGAGAATTATGTTCGCCCTATTGATACAGTGAGAAGTACGAAAACCTTTATAAAAGAAGAAGAATAACGAGCAGCCGGGGCGGTATACCCCGGCCTTTTTTATTTTGTGTAGTTTTATATAAGAAGAGGAAGGTGGCTGTGCGTTGGTTGCTCATTCATGTTTCCTGCGCGGCTTCCTTGCACAATATAAATAATGCTCCAGCATGAATGCTGGAGCGCCCCGGCCACCTATACCTATACAAACCTTCGTCTCTTTGGTTTTATCTCTAATTAAGATGGCTCAAATTAAAGATAACATACGGGCAGGGGAATGTTAACTGGAATTTGCGGAAATATCGCATTTTTCTTAATCATTCGCTAAATTTCCCGGGAAATTTCTTAAGATGCTTCAAAACTGATTCGACAGGGATTTTTACATATCCTTAAGGGTTTCCGCCTTTGTTCAAAAAGTCGGGTTATAGTATAGTTGGAATGAGAGTGATAATTCTGAAAAATAGCATACCAGGAAGAAAGGGGTACACCAAATGACTCAACAAACATTCATATATCAACCAAAAGTATCGGACGTTCTTAAAAATATAAGAAAGGTCATGGTTGGCAAAGAAGAAGCAGCTTTATTAAGCGTTGTTGCTTTACTGGCAAAAGGGCACGTGCTTCTTGAGGATGTACCGGGTGTCGGGAAAACCATGTTAGTGAAGACACTCGCCAAATCTTTAGACTGTAACTTTAAGCGAATTCAATTTACTCCTGATCTACTGCCATCTGATGTAACAGGTGTATCCATATACAATCCGAAGAGTATGGAGTTTGAATTCCGTCCAGGTCCTATTCTTGGAAACATTGTACTGGCAGACGAAATAAACCGGACATCACCGAAGACCCAGTCTGCTTTATTAGAAGGAATGGAAGAAACCAGTATCACAGTGGATGGACAAACCGTCCCCCTTGGTGAGCCTTTCTTTGTTATGGCTACCCAGAACCCTATTGAATATGAAGGAACGTACCCGCTTCCGGAGGCTCAGCTCGACCGTTTTCTTTTGAAAATGGAAATGGGCTACCCTACTGCTAAACAAGAAATGGAGATGTTAACGAGAACATCGAACAGCCATCCGATTGACGAAATCTCTGCGGTTCTATCGCGTGAAGAACTCGTGGAGCTGCAGCAAGAGGTATCAAACGTATATGTAGATCGAACGGTAAATCGATATATTATCGATTTGGTTACAAGTACGAGAGAACATGAAGGGGTTTATCTAGGGGTCAGCCCCCGCGGTTCTATGGCACTTATGAAGGCGGCTAAGGCTTATGCTTTTATACATGATCGTGATTACGTCGTTCCTGATGATGTGCAGCACATGGCTCCTTATGTTTTATCCCACCGCATGATTCTTACGTCGGAAGCGCGGTTTGAAGGGAAGGACGCAAAATCAATCATAGAAGACCTGCTTTCATCTACGTCAATTCCTGTAAAGAGGAACAATAGTGAATGAGACAAACGATTGCGTTTATTGCTAAATTTTTCGTTGTAGCGCTCCTTTTTGCTGTGCTTTTTTCTTATGCGATGTTTCAAGGAGGATTTGTCAGTTGGTTTCTCTTTTATGCCTTCCTCCCATTTCTTCTCTATATGCTGGGAGTATTAATTTATCCGACTCACAATTGGAAAGTAGAGCGCCGGCTTTCTAAGCGGGTCGCTATGGGCGGTGAGACCGTTGATGTAGAAGTGACGATGAGACGGAAGGTCCCATTTCCGATCTACTATAGTGTGATAGAAGAATATGTTCCAGATTCGTTAAAAAAGGTTGATGAGCACTTGGAAAAATACAGGGATATGGCAAAGACTGACGATTTCCATGAAGCCAGAAAAGTAAAGAGGGTGGTTTTTCCGTGGTTTAGCAAAACCATCACTTACAAATACCAGCTTGAGAAGGTTCCGCGTGGAGAGCACACCTTAAAAGCCATCCGGTTGAAAACCGGAGACTTTTTCGGTTTCGTGAAAAAAGAACAGGTCTACCACACAGAAAATAAACTGCTGGTCTTTCCTTATCTGCGTCCTGTAAAAATGAAAGAACGCGTCTACAGTTTTGAACAGGGCGCAAGTCCATCGTTTAAATTGAATGAAAAGAATACCAACATCGTTACAGGAGTCAGGGAGTATATGCCCGGGGACCGCTTTGCCTGGGTGGATTGGAAAACGACAGCAAAGAAAAATGAAATGATGACCAAAGAATTTGAACAGGAAAAAAGCGTTGATATGATGTTGATTTTAAATGCGGTCTATCATCCCGGTGTGAGCACGCTAAGTTTTGAAGGGGCTGTAGAGTTTACGGCTTCTATCATGAATGAATTCCATAAGAAATCGTCCCCCCTCGCTTTTATGATCCTTGGGGATGAACAGCAATATTTCCCTTTCCGTCAGGACCATGCTCATCAGCAGCAAATGCAGGGGCAGTTAGCCAAAGTCCGTCCTGTTGGACGGATACCATTCGCTGAGCAGCTGGAACGTAAGAAATCCTTGATTCCAAGTGGTTTAATGGTAATGCTTGTCAGTCACCAATTGGATAAAGATATACAAGTGTCTCTTATTAAATTAGCGAAAAAAAGCAAGCGTGTGGTCTTTTTTTATGTGCGTCCCTACAACCAGGTCACACTCTTGGACCATCAAGCTGTGAAAGAATTAAAGGCGCATGGTGTCATTGTGAATGTGCTGTCGGAAGAGCAGATGACTCAACAAGAATTTGAGGTGAGCACATAATGCTGGACCGCGATTCACTTTTTTATCGTTTGATGTTGTATATTATTGGGTTTCTTCTATTCTGTGAATGGCTGAGACCTTTAGAGGTCATATCCAATACAGATGATGTTCGAATCTTTTTCATTTACGCTACGTTTTGTTTTTTTGTTTCTTTCCTGCAGGTGCCCTGGTATTTGTCCGTGCCGCTAAAGGGACTTAGTCTGGCTTTCATTATTGACGGTCTGTATATTGGAGAAAGGATTTTCTCAGGAGACTGGTTCTCGGTTCTTTACGGACAAATTCTGTTTAACATCCAAATGATTCAAAGCCAGGAATGGTGGCAGATGACTCCGCTGTTCCGGAGCCTGTTGTTCCTTATCCTGCTATGGCTAATGAGCTATTTGCTTTACTACTGGTTTGTTGTAGCGAGGCGGATGTTTTTCTTTGTTTTGTTGACATTGATCTTCGTGACCGTCGTAGATACATTTACGGTATATGATGGTAAGTGGGCCATCGTCCGGACATTTATACTGGGAATGATGGCACTTGGGCTGTCTAGTTTTGCGAAAGAAATGGAGAAAGAATCCATTTCTATTGATGGGTTTCATAAAGCTAAAGTGTGGGCAGTCCCGCTGTTGGCCATTATTCTGCTTTCTTCTGCAGCCGCCTATGCTTCTCCTAAGCTTTCACCGCAGTGGCCGGATCCAGTGCCCTATCTAGAAAGTGCAGCAGGGGGATCAGGACCTGGTGGAAGTGGAAGGACTGTGCAGAAGGTCGGTTACGGCGAGGATGACAGTCGTCTGGGCGGTTCGTTTATACAGGATGACACCCCAGTATTTGAAGCAATGGCCGACGGGGATCGTTATTGGCGCATTGAATCGAAGGATACGTATACCGGAAAAGGGTGGGAGGATACGCTTGAAGAACCTGTTACAAACATGAACCCGGCAGATATTACATTTGAGACTTTTTCTGATGAAGTCGAAGTAGAGGAACAGACGGCGATGATAATGATGAAGCGAAATGCTTCGTTCCGCAAACTTGTCTATCCTTACGGCATCACTTCGATTAAGGGATACCCTCAAAACTATGACCTTCTTGTCCATGAAAATACAGGGGAAATGGACACGGTGAGTGCAGGAAATGGTGATCCTGCCAGACTGGGTTCCTCCATCATCTCCTATGAATTTCCGTCTTTTGAATACAATCAGTTGAGGGAGGCGGGAGCAGACGATCCGCAGGAAATACAAGAAAAATACCTGCAGCTTCCACAGCAGCTGCCGGGCAGGGTCCAAAACCTTGCCGGAGAAATTATGGAAGGTGAAGACAATCGATATGATAAGGCCAAGGCTGTGGAGTCCTACTTTTCTGCCAACGGCTTCGAATACTCAACAACCGAAGTCCCGGTCCCTGGAGAGAATCAGGACTATGTGGATCAATTTTTGTTTGAATCCCAGATCGGATATTGTGACAACTTTTCTACGTCCATGGTTGTCCTGCTTCGATCAGAAGGGATACCTGCCCGGTGGGTCAAGGGTTTCACAGGCGGGGAGCGAGTGGATACAAGAGAAACTTTTTCCGGTGATAACGTCCAAAATGTGTATGAAGTAACCAGTGGAAATGCTCACTCATGGGTAGAGGTTTACTTTCCGGATATCGGATGGGTACCCTTTGAACCGACTCAGGGATTTACCAATAATGCTGATTTCTATACAGACGTTGACACACCAGAAAATGAAGATGAAACAACTGGGACAGAGAACCAGCAGCCGGAGGATAATATGGGAAATCCGCAGCAAATGGAGGAAGAAGAACAAACTTCAGGAAGCACAGATGTCAGGGACACTAATAATGTGAATTGGACATGGGTGTGGATCACTCTGGCTGTTTTATCTGCAATCGCACTGGGGCTTTATTTTACCCGATTCCGGTGGATGTCTACATTGCTCATTTACAGGTATCGAAAGAATAAAGATGAGAAAACCTATGAAAAAGCTTATCACTTTCTCTTAAAGCTGCTGGACCATAGAGGGATTAAGCGGCAGCCGGAACAAACCTTAAGGGACTATGCGATCAAGGTGGATAAACATTACCAGTCCACAGAGATGCGCCGTTTGACGCACAACTACGAGAGAGTTATTTACCGAAATGAATCACAGCAGTCTCAGTGGCCTGAAGTAACTGAATTATGGGAAAATTTAATCAAAAAAACATTGTCTTGATTCCTTTCAGTCCGGTTGTTAGAATGGATGAAAATTATCAGATACATTCTTCCTTCGTATATCCTCGAGAATATGGCTCGAGAGTCTCTACCGGAGCACCGTAAAAGCTCTGACTATGAAGGTGGGAATCACAAGACATGTATAGTCATGGATGGATTTCTGCCTTCGTCGCTTATCTAGCAAACGTAAGGCAGAAATCCATTTTTTTTTGATAAAAGTACGCACGATTCTATCCAAACAGGGAGTGGAGCATGATGGAAAAAGTACAAGGAATGATTCTCGTTCTTGATTTCGGGAGTCAATATAATCAGCTGATAACACGAAGAATTCGTGAATTCGGCGTGTATAGTGAACTTCGTTCGCATCGGATAAGCCTGGAAGAAATCAAGGAGCTTAATCCAAGCGGAATTATTCTTTCTGGTGGACCGAATAGTGTCTACGGTGAAGACAGTTTTCGCTGCGATGAAGACCTATTCGAACTTGGCATTCCTGTTCTAGGAATTTGCTATGGCATGCAGTTGATGACCCATCATTTTGGTGGGAAAGTCGAACGTGCAAAAGAACGTGAATATGGGAAAGCAGAAATCAGCGTAGCAAAAGACCCGGTCCTGTTCCGTAAGACCCCTCGTGAACAGACGGTATGGATGAGCCATAGTGACAAAGTCATTGAGGCACCTGAAGGTTTCCAGGTTGATGCGACGAGTGCTTCCTGCCCGGTTGCGGCAATTAGTAATCATGATACCCGGATGTACGGAGTTCAGTTCCACCCGGAAGTCCGCCATTCGGAATATGGCAATGACCTTTTGCGCAGCTTTGTTTTTGACGTATGTGAAGCTGAAGATGATTGGACGATGGAGCATGTAGTGGAAATGGAAGTCGAAAAAATCCGCGAGCAAGTAGGAGATCGTAAAGTCTTATGCGCCTTAAGCGGCGGTGTAGATTCCTCCGTTGTAGCTGCTTTAATCCACCGTGCCATTGGTGACCAGCTGACTTGTATTTTCGTCGATCATGGACTGCTCCGTAAAAATGAAGCGGATGATGTAATGCGTACCCTCGGAGACGGATTCAATATGAATATCCTTAAAATCGATGCGAAAGAGCGCTTTATGAGTAAACTGGAAGGTGTGTCTGATCCAGAGAAGAAGAGGAAAATCATTGGAAATGAGTTTATCTATGTATTTGATGATGAAGCGGAAAAACTTAAAGACATCGACTACCTGGCTCAAGGAACGTTGTATACAGACATTATTGAAAGTGGCACGGAGACTGCACAGACAATTAAGTCCCACCACAATGTCGGCGGCCTGCCGGAGGACATGGAGTTTCAACTGATTGAACCACTAAACACCTTGTTTAAGGATGAGGTGCGTGCTCTTGGTACTGAGTTAGGTGTTCCTGAGCATATCGTCTGGCGTCAGCCCTTCCCTGGACCTGGTCTTGCAATTCGAGTACTTGGAGAAGTAACAGAAGAAAAATTAGAAATTGTCCGTGAATCCGATGCAGTTTTGCGTGATGAAATTAAAAAAGCCGGCTTAGATCGTGACATATGGCAATACTTCACAGTACTCCCGGATATCCGTTCTGTTGGGGTAATGGGAGATGAGCGTACGTATGATTACACGATTGGTATTCGCGCGGTTACTTCCATTGATGGTATGACATCTGACTGGGCTCGTATTCCATGGGATGTGTTGGAGAAGATCTCCACAAGAATCGTTAATGAAGTCGATCACATTAACCGTGTCGTATATGATGTAACGAGTAAGCCGCCTGCAACCATCGAGTGGGAATAATCGAACAATGATAGTTTTATATAAAAAAATGTTCGTGTTTAGGGTTGACTCCTTTTGTCGATTCTTGTAAGATAAAGACAAATCAATAAAGCAACACCGTCGTATAATTTTGGGGATATGGCCCATGAGTTTCTACCAGACTACCGTAAATCGGTCTGACTACGTTGGTGATTCGGAAGCAGGCATTTTTCCCGAGGCCTGTCGACCGTTCCCTATCGTATAAATGTAGACACTCTTGGATCATCCAAGAGTGTCTTTTTTTTTAGAACGCCTGGTACAACAAATAAATAAAACGGCTGGGTTCTCCGTATGGGAGATCGAAATTGAGACGATGCGGCGTGGATAAATGGTTAGATATGGGGAGGAATAAGAAATGAGTAAGTATTTTCAATTTAAAAAGTTCGGCACGACCTACCGCCGGGAGTTCATGGCGGGGTTAACGACATTTTTAGCGATGGCATACATTTTGTTCGTCAATCCATCTACACTTGCACTTGATGGAATCGAACAGCTTCCAGAAGGGGTCACTCGTATTGACAAAGGAGCTGTATTTACAGCTACAGCCATTGCCGCAGCTATCGGAACGTTAATTATGGGACTACTTGCGAAATATCCGATCGCTTTGGCGCCTGGTATGGGATTAAATGCATTTTTTGCGTACACCGTTGTCCTTGGCTTTGGAATTCCATGGGAAACAGCACTAGCAGGTGTGTTAGCTTCTGGACTTATATTTATTGTATTGACTGTTACAGGCCTGCGTACGATGATAATCGATGCTATTCCTGCCAATTTAAAACTGGCTGTCGGAGCGGGTATTGGACTGTTTATTGCTTTTATTGGCTTTCAAAATGCAGGGATTGTCCAGAATAGTGATGCCACGCTTGTTCAGCTTGGTGACTTAACGGCTGGACCGACATTGCTTGCTATCTTCGGTATTGTTGTCAGTATTGTTCTGATGGCTCTTGGTCTTAAAGGCGGTATATTCTATGGAATGGTCCTGACATCCATTGCCGGCATCATAGCAGGATTAATCGATCCTCCATCCGGAATAAACGGGATCGTAAGCACTGCCCCGAGCGTTGCGCCGACATTTGGAGCAGCGATTACTCATTTTGGTGACATCTTCACCATGCAGATGCTCGTCGTTATCTTAACGTTTTTGTTTGTCGATTTCTTTGATACAGCAGGTACGCTTGTAGCGGTGGCCACACAGGCAGGGTTTATGAAAGACAACAAACTGCCGCGTGCGAACCGTGCGCTTTTCGCAGATTCGGCTGCAACTGTTGTAGGAGCCGTCGTAGGTACGTCAACAACCACCTCCTACATCGAGTCAACAGCGGGTGTTGGAGCTGGCGGACGAACAGGGTTTGCATCTGTTGTAACAGCCGGTTTCTTCATTCTGGCCCTTTTCTTTTCTCCGCTTTTGGCGGTTGTAACAGCGGAAGTAACCGCTCCTGCTTTAATTATTGTTGGAGTTCTGATGGCGTCTACTTTGAAAAATATTGATTGGGATCAGTTCGAAATTGCAGTGCCGGCCTTTTTCACCATTGCTGCAATGCCGCTTACCTACAGCATAGCGACAGGTATTGCCATCGGGTTTATCTTCTACCCGATTACAATGCTTCTGAAAGGACGCAGGAAAGAGATTCATCCGATTATGTACGGTCTGTTTGCAATCTTTATTTTATACTTCGTATTCCTTGCTTAAGGCTTTCATTGGTGTTAGTGAAAGAAAAAGCCGGCACTCCCGCTTTAGGGGAGGCCGGTTTTATTCATCCTCAAGGTGACGAATAGTAATGGGCTGCTGACGCGTGGAGTCAGAGATGTACCGGTGCAGTTGAATGATAAGAAGTCCGTGCTTATAGGTGGCTTCTACTTTATCGTGTCGGACCGGGAAGGGAAGATCGATGCTGCGTTCGAAGGTGCCGTCAGCAATTTCTGATTTAATTTGATGACCGCCCCGGTGGTTGATTTCAATCTTTCCGCGCAGGGTAAGGGTCGAGTGGTTAACGAGTACATCTACATTCTTCGGATGGTTCATACCAGGTACATTAACAAAGCAGAGAAGTTCATTGTCGTATTGATACACATTGACAGCTGGAATAGAAGGCTTCATCATCCCTTCAAAGTCACCCCAGAAGTCCTGGCCGAAGAACCGGTCGAGGTTGTTTTTCCAATCCTTGAACTGATTCATTTTATCCACCTCCGTAATTTGTCTGTTTTTGCGGTAAAAACAGGTTGTGTCTGTGCATTCTCATGGTTTATAGTTTATGCAAGTGAATCGATTAGGTGAATGTCCCGGTGATGTATATCTAACGGAGGAGGCTTCCATTATGCTCGAAAACCCATTGTTGATCCTTGCGATTATTTTAGCTGTGAACATTACGTACGTCTCATTTTTTACGCTTCGGATGATTTTTACGTTAAAAGGACAGCGCTACATTGCTGCTTTTATCGGTATGTTTGAAATTGTCACGTATATTTATGGTCTTGGGATTGTCTTGGAACGATTGGATCAAATTGAGAATGTGATCGCTTATGCGGTCGGTTACGGTCTCGGAGTCATTGTAGGGATGAAGATTGAAGAGAAGCTCGCTCTCGGGTATATTACAGTTAATGTGATATCTTCAAACCCGGATATTGAATTTACCCGCAGACTTCGGGAAAAGGGGTATGGTGTGACGAGCTGGTATGCGTATGGCATGGAAGGTGACCGCCTGGCGATGCAGATCCTGACACCACGAAAGTATGAGCTCTCCTTATATGAAACCATTCGCTACATTGACCCGAAAGCGTTCATTGTAGCTTATGAACCGAAGCAGATTCACGGGGGGTTCTGGGTGAAATCCGTAAAGAGAGGAAAGATCCGCAATGCCCAAAAAGAACAGCAAGAAAAACAAGAAGCGCTTTGAAGTCGGTGAGAAAGAAACGATTGATCAATGTCTTGACCGCATGAAGAAAGAGGGATATATGCCAATTCGGCGCGCGGAAGAACCTGTTTTCCGTGAAGAAGTCCGTAATGGAGAGAAAGTTATGGAACCCGTAGGTAAAACAATCGTTTTTCATGCTGTGAAGGATTAAAACCGAACGATTATTGAAGTTTATTTCGTTAATGTTCGCTAATAGCGTTGACATTCAAGTGAATTTCTTGATATGATGAAAGCAGAATTGCATAGACGACCTCATATAAGACGGGGATATGGCCCGTACGTCTCTACCTGGGAACCGTAAATTCCCGGACTATGAGGGGAGTATAAGTCAGCTGCGTTTTTCAAACCGGACACACGTATGCCTGTTTGACTCCTCTCATTATTGAGGGGGAGTTAAGCAGGCTTTTTTTGTGGGGTATTTTATAAGGAAAGAGGGGATCCGCATGGCTGATGTTGGTGTAATCATGGGAAGTCTATCGGACTGGGAAACAATGAAAGAAGCGTGCAGCGTTCTGGATGAGCTTGGGATTGACTATGAAAAAGAGATCATTTCCGCTCATCGGACACCCGAAGACCTATTCTCCTATGCAGAAACAGCAAGAGATAAAGGGTTAAAAGTTGTCATTGCTGGAGCGGGCGGTGCTGCCCATCTACCAGGAATGGTTGCTTCAAAAACGACGCTTCCGGTCATTGGTGTTCCAGTTGAATCGAAAGCTCTTCAAGGATTGGATTCTCTATTATCGATTGTACAGATGCCGGGGGGCGTACCTGTTGCGACGGTGGCAATCGGCCGTGCAGGAGCGAAAAATGCCGGGCTGCTTGCAGCTGAAATGATGGGAGCCTACGATCCAACCATTGCTGGGAAATTGGCAGACTACCGTCTACAAATGATAGAAAAGGTCGAAACGATGAGGAGAGATTTACATGAAGCCTGACGTTATTCGTCCCGGTCAGACCATAGGAATTCTTGGAGGGGGTCAGCTCGGTCGGATGATGGCTGTCGCTGCCCGCCATATGGGATACAAAATAGCGGTTATGGATCCTGTTGAAGCCTGCCCGTGCGCACCGGTTGCGGATGAGCATATCATTGCTGCTTATGACGATGTCGAGGCAGCTGAGCGACTCAGTCAGATCAGCGATGTCATTACTTATGAATTTGAAAATGTGGATCTTAAGGTAGCGAGGCTTTTTGAAGAAGCTGGCAGACTGCCGCAGGGAGCTTACGCATTAGAAATTACGCAAAACCGAGAAAAAGAAAAAGCCATTGCAGTGGAAGCAGGTCTTTCTGTTCCTGATTATCGTATTGTTACCACTTTCAACCAATGTGAAAAGGCCCTGGAGGAAATCCCGTTTCCTGTCGTTATGAAAACGATCAGCGGGGGCTATGACGGAAAAGGTCAGTTGAAAATAGAAGGAGAAGATCAGCTGGATGAAGTGCGTTCGTTTATGAAAGAGGGCGGGACGTACATCGTAGAAGAATGGATCTATTTTAATCAAGAGATCTCACAAGTGTTTACCCGATCCCAGGATGGACGCATCACTTCGTTTCCATTAGCAGAAAATATCCATAAGAACCACATTCTTCATGAAACACGTGTGCCGGCAGAAGTTCCGGGAGGTGTGGTTCATAAAGCCAGAGAGGCCGTAGAGGCTTTAGCGGAGAAGATCGGTGTCGTCGGAACGTTCGCGGTGGAGATGTTTGTCAGGGGTGAAGACATTTATATCAATGAAATGGCTCCCCGTCCCCATAATTCCGGCCATTACACCATTGAAGCGTGCAGTGTCTCACAGTTTGAACAGCATATCCGTGCGATTTGCGGCCTTCCGCTGCTTCCTGTGTATACCTTTGGGGCAGCTGTGATGGTCAATGTACTAGGAAAACACAAAGGAATCCTGATTGATCGAATTGAAAAATATGAGGGCTGTCACATCCACGATTACGGCAAGCATGAATCCCGGACCAATCGGAAAATGGGACACCTCACCTTTATTGGAAATAATTTAGAAGAAATAGATGAACGGATCCAGCAAAATCAGATTCATCTATGGTAGGAGGAAGACGATGATTGAACGTTATACCCGTCCTGAAATGGGCGCCATTTGGACAGAAGAAAACCGTTATCAGGCATGGCTGGAGGTTGAACTTCTAGCTTGTGAAGCTTGGAGCGAACTTGGAGTCATCCCGAAAGAAGATGTAGAGCAGTTGAGAGGAAAAGCGACGTTCTCCATTGACCGTATCCATCAAATTGAGGCAGAAACACGTCATGATGTGGTGGCCTTTACCCGTGCGGTATCGGAAACCGTCGGAGAAGAGCGGAAGTGGGTTCACTATGGTTTGACGTCCACAGATGTTGTAGACACCGCCCTTTCTTATCAATTAAAGCAGGCGAATGAAATCATCCGGAAAGACCTGGTGAATTTCATTGGTATCCTCGGAGAGAAAGCGCGTGAACATAAGCATACGGTCATGATGGGGCGTACCCATGGCGTACACGCGGAACCGACAACATTTGGCTTAAAACTGGCATTGTATTATGAAGAAATGAAGCGGAATCTGGAACGTTTAGATCTTGCGATTGAACACATTCAAGTCGGCAAGCTGTCAGGAGCGGTAGGCACCTATGCCAATATCGATCCATTTGTGGAAGAATACGTTTGTGACAAACTCGGTCTTTCCGCTGCTCCTGTCTCAACTCAGACTCTGCAGCGTGACCGCCACGCTCATTACGTATCGACGCTTGCATTAATCGCTACGTCCATTGAGAAGATTGCTGTTGAAATACGCGGACTTCAAAAAACGGAAACACGTGAAGTTGAGGAGTTTTTCGCGAAAGGACAAAAAGGTTCTTCTGCCATGCCGCATAAACGCAATCCGATCGGCTCAGAGAACATGACGGGAATGGCTCGTGTGCTGCGAGGTGAAATGGTGACCGCTTTTGAAAATGTGCCCCTGTGGCATGAGCGCGATATTTCTCATTCATCAGCAGAACGCATTATTCTACCGGACGCTACAATTGCTTTGAACTATATGTTGAACCGTTTCGGCAGCCTTGTGAAAAACTTGACGGTATTTCCTGAGCGCATGCAGGAAAATATGGAAAAAACATACGGATTGATTTTCTCTCAACGTGTGCTGCTGACACTAATTGATGAAGGGATGGTTCGTGAGGAAGCTTACGATCTTGTTCAACCGAAAGCGATGGAAGCTTGGGAACGTGGTGTTCCATTCCGGGACCTTATTGAAGCGGATGATCAAATCACATCAACCCTTTCTGAAGAGCAGCTCGATGCATGCTTTGATTACAAGCATCACCTGAAGCAGGTCGACCGTATCTTCGATCGTATCGGACTATCCTGACTATTGATTCCAGCTTAAAATTGAACGTAACGATAGAGTATAAAAAAGAATGGCCTGTGGCAGTAAAAGCCGCAGGCCATCTAAAAATCCCATCCTGAGTGAGGTGTTTCTTGTATGAAAGGTTCACTATTATATGAAGGAAAAGCGAAACGGGTTTATCATACGACCGACAACTCTGACCGCCTGATTTTAGCCTATAAAGACGATGCCACGGCCTTTAATGGTAAGAAAAAAGATGAGTTTACAGGCAAAGGGCGCCTCAACAATCTGATCACCTCGAAAGTCTTTGAATACTTACATCAGCAAAACATCACGACCCACTTTATTGAAGCGTTGAACGACAAGGAGCAGCTGGTCAATCAAACGACCATCATCCCTCTTGAGGTTGTCGTTCGAAACAAAGCCGCTGGCAGCATTACCCGCCGGCTGGGCATTCAAGAAAAAACGAGCTTCATCCCGCCTATCATTGAGCTGTTCTATAAAAAAGATGAATTGGATGACCCCTTGATTAATGATATCCATGCTTATTATCTGACAGACATAACAGAACAGGAACTCACTTTTATTAAACAACAGGCCCTTGCCATCAATGAGCATTTAAAAAATCTATTCCGCAGTGCAGGTCTTGAGCTCATCGATTTTAAACTCGAATTCGGCCGTCTGCCTGACGGAACCATTGTCTTATCCGACGAAATATCCCCGGATACTTGCCGCCTTTGGGATATTGAAACAGGGAAGAAAATGGACAAAGATGTTTTTCGTGAAGATATCGGCAGCTTGATTGATACGTACGAAATGATTTTACAACGACTGGAGGAGAATGTATGCGCAAAGTAAAAATCTACATCACGTTAAAAGAAGGTGTCCTTGATCCTCAGGGCAAAGCAGTTCAAAACTCTCTGCAGTCCTTACAGTACAACAATGTTCAGGACGTACGCGTAGGAAAGTATATGGAAGTGCTCCTTGAAGAAAGTGAGAATCTTGACGAGCAGATCAATCGAATGTGTGATCAACTGCTGGCCAATCCTGTCATTGAAGATTACAGCTATACGATCGAGGAGGCAGGTTAACGTGAAATTTGCCGTTGTTGTTTTTCCGGGTTCGAACTGTGACCGTGATATGTACCATGCTGTCAAAGATAGTTTAGGAGCAGAAGCAGATCTAGTCTGGTATCAGGAAGCAAATCTAGCAGACTATGACGCTGTCCTTCTTCCGGGAGGCTTCTCCTATGGAGATTATCTGCGCTCAGGAGCAATGGCTTCGACTTCTCCAGTCATTAAGCAAATACGAGAAGCAGCCGAAGCGGGTAAGCCCGTACTGGGGGTCTGTAACGGATTCCAGATTCTCCTTGAAATGGGACTGCTCCCAGGCGCGATGCTTCCCAATGAACACTTAAAATTCATGTGCCATTATGAAACACTGACAGTTGAAAATGCCGATACTCTTTTCACCACCCACTATGAGAGCAAAGAAAAAATCCGAATTCCAATTGCCCATGGAGACGGAAATTATTATTGCGATGAAGCCACATATCAGCAGCTTCGTGACAACAACCAGATCGTCTTCACCTATGACAACAATCCGAATGGGTCTGTAGGGGATATTGCCGGTATCACAAATGATAAAGGCAACGTTCTTGGCATGATGCCGCACCCGGAACGTGCAGTGGAGGCATTGCTAGGTCATGATGACGGGTTACGTTTATTTCAATCGATTTTGACACACTGGAGGGAACATTATGCCATCAACGCTTGAGATCAGTCCGGAAATGATTGAAGAACAACGTCTATACGCTGAGATGGGATTGAAGGATGAGGAATACACATCGATCCGTTCAATCTTAGGACGACGCCCCAACTATACAGAAATCGGATTATTTTCTGTTATGTGGTCGGAGCATTGCAGTTATAAAAATTCCAAGCCGCTCTTGAGAAAATTCCCGACAGAAGGGGCACACGTTCTGCAGGGACCGGGTGAAGGTGCCGGTATCATTGATATTGGTGATGATCAGGCCGTAGTTTTCAAAATTGAAAGCCATAACCACCCGTCAGCCGTCGAGCCTTATCAAGGCGCTGCCACCGGCGTGGGCGGGATCCTGCGCGATGTGTTTTCTATGGGGGCGCGCCCCATTGCGCTGCTCAATTCATTAAGATTCGGATCGCTTCAACAGCCGCGCGTCAAATATCTGTTTGAAGAAGTCGTCCGTGGCATTGCAGGATACGGAAACTGTGTTGGTGTGCCGACGGTCGGTGGGGAAGTTCAGTTTGATGATGCTTATAACGGTAACCCGCTTGTGAACGCAATGTGTGTCGGACTGATCGGCCATAAGGACATACAGAAAGGCATTGCTGCCGGAACCGGCAACACAGTCATGTATGTCGGCGCCAAAACAGGACGCGACGGCATACATGGTGCTACATTTGCATCAGAAGAATTGTCGGAAGAGTCCGAAGGAAAGCGTCCTTCGGTACAGGTTGGCGATCCGTTTATGGAAAAACTTCTGATTGAAGCCTGCCTTGATGTCATTCACCATGACGCTCTTGTCGGTATCCAGGATATGGGAGCTGCTGGTCTTACGTCATCTGCCAGTGAGATGGCAAGTAAGGCGGGCACAGGAATGACGATGAACCTTGATCTCATTCCACAGCGGGAACAAAATATGAGCGCTTATGAAATGATGCTGTCGGAATCACAGGAGCGTATGCTTCTTGTTGTTGAAAGAGGGCGTGAGGAAGAGATTGCTCAAGTCTTCCGTAAGTATGACTTAGAAGCGGTGGCTGTTGGTGAAGTGACCGACACGAAGCGGTTCCGCTTAGAACACAAAGGAGAAGTTGTGGCAGATGTACCTGTTGACTCTCTTGCGGAGGATGCGCCGGTCTATCATCAACCTTCTAAACTACCAGCCTATTACCAGGAGTTTCAGAGTATGGAAGACTACCTTCCAACGGTGAAAGATCATAAGCAGACGCTCATCGATCTATTGAAGCAGCCGACCATTGCCAGTAAAGAGTGGGTCTATGATCAATATGATTCGATGGTACAGACAAACACGGTCGTAACACCGGGATCAGATGCGGCTGTCCTCCGCGTGCGTGGAACGAATAAGGCGCTTGCGATGACAACCGACTGTAACTCACGCTATATCTATGTCGATCCAGAAATTGGCGGGCAGATTGCCGTTGCTGAAGCAGCACGTAACATTGTCTGTTCAGGTGGCCGTCCGCTTGGAATTACGGATGGTCTTAACTTCGGTTCTCCGGAAAACCCGGAAATTTTCTGGCAGATGGAAAAAAGCGTAGATGGCATGAGTGAGGCTTGCCGGGAATTGAACACGCCTGTCATTGGCGGAAACGTCAGCCTTTACAACGAATCATTCGGAGGAAAAGCGATATATCCAACACCTATCGTTGGGATGGTCGGATTAATCGAGGATTTAGAGTACATTACTCAGTCTCATGCAAAAACAGCTGGCGACCTTATCTATATGATTGGGGAGACAAAAGCGGAATTTGGCGGCAGCGAATTACAGGGGATGATGGAAGGTAGACATTTTGGAAAAGCGCCAGCGCTTGATTTGCAGACAGAATCCGCCCGTCAGCAGCAGTTGCTGACAGCGATCCGCTCAGGCCTCGTAGAATCTGCCCATGATCTTGCAGAAGGTGGTCTTGGCGTAGCCCTTGCAGAGAAATTGTTCAATCAGGAGCTTGGCTGTGATGTAACAGTAGAAGGTGACGTGACAACAGTTCTCTTCTCAGAAACTCAGTCCCGCTTTTTAGTAACCATCAAGCCGGAGAACAAAGCGGCGTTTGAAGAGGCGGTGACAGATGCCCGCCCTATCGGAACGGTAACGGATGATGGCGTGTACCGCGTACGTCAAGGTGAAGTAGTCCTTGAAGCACAAACCTCAGAGCTGAAGACAGCGTGGAAAGGAGCCATTGCATGCTTGGTGAAATCAAAGGCTTAAATGAAGAATGTGGCATCTTTGGAGTCTGGGGGCACCCGGATTCTGCTCAGTTGACGTATTACGGACTGCATGCCCTCCAGCACCGTGGGCAGGAAGGGGCCGGGATTGTCACAACTGACGGCGAACAGTTAAAGCTTGCTAAAGGTCACGGCCTGATCAACGAAGTATTTTCCGAGAACCGCCTGGACGATTTAGAAGGTCATGCCTCGATCGGCCATGTTCGTTATGCAACAGCAGGAGATGGCGGCTATGAGAATATTCAGCCGCTCCTGTTCCGCTCGCAGACAGGGGGGCTTGCACTTGCGCACAATGGCAACCTGGTTAATGCCCATGCTTTGAAAAATCAACTGGAGGCTCAAGGGAGCATTTTACAGACGACATCGGATACGGAAGTGGTCGCGCATTTAATTAAGCGTGCCCGTCACCTCCCGCTCGACCAGGCGATTATGGAAGCTTTGTCAATGATTAAAGGCGCCTATGCCTTCTTAGTCATGACAGAGGATCGTATGTTTGTTGCCAATGACCCGCGTGGTTTACGCCCATTAAGTGTCGGCCGCCTTGGAGATTCGTGGGTCGTATCCTCTGAAACCTGTGCTTTTGACGTCATCGGGGCCACGTATGATCGTGAAATCGATCCCGGTGAACTTTTAGTTATTTCGGATGAAGGAATCGAATCAAAGCGTTTCTCCGCACCGATTCAGCGGACGCTCTGCTCGATGGAATATGTGTATTTTTCAAGACCGGACAGCAACGTCGACGGTAGGAATGTTCATGCCTCCCGTAAACGGATGGGCAAGGCGCTTGCTGAAGAGGCACCGATTGAAGCGGACGTTGTCACAGGGGTGCCGGATTCCAGTATCTCCGCAGCGATCGGGTATGCGGAAGCTTCAGGGATTCCTTATGAGCTTGGGTTAATTAAAAACCGCTATGTGGGCCGTACGTTTATCCAACCTTCCCAGGAGCTTCGTGAACAAGGGGTTAAAATGAAATTATCGGCTGTTCGCGGAATCGTTGAAGGCAAAAGGGTGGTCATGGTCGATGATTCCATAGTCCGGGGAACGACCAGCCGCCGGATTGTGAAAATGCTGAAAGAAGCGGGAGCTAAGGAAGTGCATGTGAGGATAGCATCTCCTCCAATTAAAAATCCCTGCTACTACGGGATCGATACTTCAAACAGCGGGGAGCTGATCGCGGCTAATCATTCGCTTGACGAAATGGAAGAGCAGATCGGTGCGGACAGTCTTTCTTTCTTATCGGTAGAAGGGTTAAACCAAAGCATTTACCAAGGAGAAGAATCACTGAAACACGGCGGTTGTATGGCCTGTTTCACAGGAAACTACCCGACAGAAATCTATCCGAGTACGATGCATCCATATGAAAAAGCGTAGGGAGGAACAATGATGAGTCAATCCTATAAACAAGCTGGCGTAGATGTTGAAGCCGGCTATGAAGCTGTTGAACGAATGAAGAAACATGTCAGCCGTACGATGCGTAAAGAAGTACTCGGCGGCCTCGGTTCTTTTGCAGGATTGTTCGATATCAGCGGTATGACGTATGAACAGCCCGTGCTCGTTACAGGGACAGACGGGGTCGGAACGAAGCTCAAACTCGCTTTTGATATGGATCGTCATGATACGATAGGAGTGGATGTTGTCGCCATGTGCGTCAACGATATTGCTGCCCAGGGGGCGGATCCTCTTTTGTTTTTAGATTATATCGCCTGCGGAAAGAACGAACCGGCACGTATTGAGCAGATTGTCAAAGGCATCGCGGACGGGTGTGAACAGTCTGGAGCAGCGCTGGTCGGCGGAGAAACAGCTGAAATGCCCGGCATGTATGACCCTGAAGAATATGACCTTGCCGGCTTTGTTGTCGGAATGGCTGATAAAAAACAGATTATTACAGGAGAGTCCATTACAGAAGGGGACGTCCTTATTGGTCTGCCGTCATCGGGTGTGCACTCAAATGGATTCTCGCTTGTCCGTAAGCTAATCGCAGACCTTGATCTGAATAAGGTCTATCCAGGTTTAGATCGACCGCTTGGCGACGTGCTTTTGACACCGACCGTCATCTACGTTAAAGCGATTCAGGCCCTTAAAGAATCGGTAGAAGTCAAAGGGCTCGCCCACATTACCGGAGGCGGGTTTTATGAGAATATTCCACGCTCGCTGCCAGAAGGACTTGGTGCTTTAATTGAAACAGACAGTTGGCAGGTCCCTGCTGTATTTCGCTTTCTACAGGAAAAAGGCGGTCTTTCCGATGAAGAGATGTTTGGTGTTTTTAATATGGGCATCGGGATGGTCGCGTCCATCCGTCGGGAAGATGTAGACAAAGCAGTCGCCTCCTGCCCGGATGCTGTTGTCATCGGCCGAGTGATCGGCGGAGAAGGGGTGCGGTGGTCATGATAAACATCGCTGTCTTTGCTTCCGGGACGGGTTCGAATTTTGATGCGATACTAAAGGCCATTGAAGAGGGGACGCTTGATGCCAGGGTAGCTCTGCTCGTCTGTGACCGTGTAGGTGCAGGAGTTATTGAAAAGGCGCAGCTTCATGAGATAGATACGGTTGTTTATACCCCGAAGATATTTGAAAATAAAGCGGCTTATGAAGCTGCCATCCTGGAAGACTGCCGGACAAGAGGGGTAGAATTTATTATTCTAGCCGGCTATATGCGGTTGATCGGACCAACGCTTTTACAGCCTTATGAAGGTCGGATTGTTAATATTCATCCATCTCTACTGCCCGCGTTTCCCGGTAAAGATGCGATCGGCCAGGCACTAGATGCAAAAGTAAAAGTGACAGGAGTAACGGTCCACTTTGTCGATGATGGAATGGATACAGGACCAATCATTGATCAGGAAGCAGTCAAAATTGAAGCTGCAGATGGCCCTGAAGATCTAAAAGAAAAAATTCAGGCCGTTGAGCACCGCCTTTACCCAGAAGTCATCCAGTCTTTATTCATCAAGGAGGAATTGAAATGAAAAAACGAGCACTGCTCAGCGTATCCAACAAACAAGGACTCACGGAATTTGCGAAACAACTGCATGAACTAGATTACGAACTTGTCTCTACAGGCGGAACCAAGAGGACAATTGAAGAAGCGGGAGTGCCCGTTTTATCCATTTCCGAGGTGACCGATTTTCCTGAAATCATGGACGGACGTGTAAAAACGCTCCACCCTTCTGTTCACGGCGGTCTGCTTGCCAAGCGGTCCAACGAAGATCATATGAAACAGCTGGATGAATTGAACATTGAAACGATCGATCTTGTCGCCGTCAATTTGTACCCGTTCAAAGAAACAATTGCTAAAGAAGATGTAACGGAAGCAGATGCGATTGAAAACATCGATATCGGCGGACCAACAATGCTTCGTGCCGCTGCCAAAAGTTTTGAAGATGTCGCGGTCGTTGTTGATCCTGCTGACTATAGCGAGGTGGTATCGAGTCTGCGTGAAGGAGAGCTCTCCTTTGAAGCCCGCCGTAAGCTTGCGGCAAAAGTGTTCCGTCATACAGCCAACTATGATGCAATGATTGCCGGCTACTTCGCTGAGCTGACAGAAGAGGCGTACCCAGAAACGTATACAGTTACCTATGAGAAAGTTCAGTCCCTGCGTTATGGTGAAAATCCACATCAGAGTGCTTCTTTCTATAAAAAAGCCAATGTGGATGGAACGTCTCTTGCAGAGGCCGAGCAGCTGAACGGAAAAGAACTTTCCTATAATAACATACAGGATGCCAACGCTGCGCTTGAAGTGGTGTTGGAATTCAACCAGCCGGCAGCAGTAGCTGTGAAACATATGAACCCGTGCGGTGTCGGGGTTGGAGATAACTTATATGATGCTTATGTGAAAGCTTATGAAGGAGATCCAATATCCATTTTCGGTGGAATCGTTGCGCTCAATCGTGAAGTAGATGCGGATACTGCAGCAAAGTTAAAGGAGATCTTTCTTGAAATCATTATTGCTCCTTCCTTTAGTCAAGAAGCGCTTGATCTATTGACAACGAAGAAGAATCTCCGTCTTCTGAAAGTCGATATGAAGAAATCTGATCGACCGTCACACAAGCTTACAACTGTAAATGGAGGATTGCTCGTTCAGGATTCAGACGAAGGATCCCTGGATGACGTGGACCTTGAAGTAGCGACAGAACGTGAACCAACAGAACAGGAATTGGAAGACTTAAAGCTTGGCTGGAAAGTAGTTAAGCATGTGAAGTCAAACGCCATCATTGTTGCAAAAGGTGATCGTACGCTTGGAGTCGGCGCAGGGCAGATGAACCGTGTAGGAGCAGCAAAAATCGCTTTCGAACAGGCTGGTGAAAAGGCGGAAGGAAGTATTATGGCCTCAGATGCCTTTTTCCCAATGCCGGATACAGTCGAAGCAGCAGCTGAAGCTGGTGTAAAAGCAATCATCCAGCCTGGCGGATCTAAACGAGATCAGGATTCTATTGATGCCTGCAATAAACACGGCATAGCGATGGTCTTTACAAAAATGCGTCATTTCAAACATTAATGGAGAAGGGGGCAGGGCGATGAATATACTCGTTATCGGACGTGGAGGGCGTGAGCACAGTCTCGTTCAGAAGCTTTCAGAAAGTGAGCAGACCGATCGGATTTTTGCAGCACCTGGAAATGCAGGCATGGAGAAAATCGCGGAATGCGTGGTCATTGACGAAGGCGATCATGAGCGGCTTATCGCTTTTGCTCAGCAGAATGAAGTGGGATTGACAATCGTCGGACCGGAAAACCCTCTCCTTGATGGAGTTGTGGACCGCTTTGTCGAGGCTGGGTTGAAAGTGTTCGGCCCTTCGCAGGCAGCTGCTTTGATTGAAGGAAGCAAGCATTTCGCTAAGCAGCTGATGGAAAAGTACCACATTCCAACCGCGGGTTATCAAGCTTTTGAAGATATAAAGAATGCCAGGGCTTACATTGAAGAGAAAGGTGCCCCTATTGTCATTAAAGCGGATGGCTTGGCAGCTGGAAAAGGCGTGGTAGTCGCTGAAACAGTTGAGGAGGCCGTTGCTGCAGCTGAAGAGATGCTTGAGAATGGGCAATTCGGGGATGCGAGCAGAGAGATTGTCGTTGAGGAATTTTTAGCAGGGGAAGAATTTTCGCTGATGGCTTTTGTTAATGGAGAAGAAGTGTATCCGATGGTTCCTGCAAAAGATCATAAGAGGGCATTCGATGGTGATGAAGGTCCAAACACCGGTGGCATGGGGGCTTTTGCTCCTGTCCCTCAACTAACCGAAAAATCGTATCAGACGGCACTCCATGATATCGTTACTCCTGTAGCGGCAGCTATGGTGGAAGAGGGGCGGTCGTTTACCGGAATTCTATACGCTGGATTGATTGAAACGTCAGAGGGGCCCAAAGTGATTGAATTCAATGCGCGTTTTGGAGATCCTGAGACGCAGGTAGTACTTCCGCTGTTACAAAATGACCTTGTGCAGGTGATTTTGGATATTCTGGACGGCAGGGATCCTCAACTGTCATGGACGAATGAGTCGTGCGCAGGTGTTGTTGTGGCCTCCAAAGGGTATCCAGGAGCCTATGAAAAAGGGCGGCTTCTTCCTGCCATTTCGGTCGAGGATGATGTGTTTGTCGTTCATGCAGGAACAGCCCTTGATGAAAAAGGGTATGTATCCAACGGCGGACGCGTCCTTCTTGTTGGCAGTAAAGGAAAGACCTTAGCTGATGCATTGAGTCAGACCTATCATTCTGTGCAGGTCTTTGATAATTTCGATGACTTTTTTTACAGGCATGATATTGGTCGTTCATCGGTTCTTTCTTCGGCTTCGCACTCCGACGAAGAATAGTGCGGCAACCGAGCCGATGATGGTAACGACAACAAATCCAATGTCTGTTAAGTTTTCCATGAAATCCATAGTACCCATCCTTTCGTTCAGCGGGGTCTTCCCCGCTCTTTTTTTGTCTGGAAAAATGAAACAGTCCCTTTATATATGGTGATTTTATTTAAGCTTCCTTATCAGGAACAGTTGATTTCGAGGTGTAGGCTGAGTGTAAGGAGCAGTAGAAAAGGATTCGCTTTCCTGTGGGGAACTGACGAGCTTCCCCGGGGTTCGCCCTGTGGGATCTCGTCTACTCCCTTTTACCGCGGAAGTCGCACCTTTTCCTACGCCCCTTAACGTGTAGGATTTCCCGAAATCCCTATTGGAGTCTTATAGATCGTTAAAAGATTATGGAAGGGGTGATGTTTTGATCCTTTCCAGTATGACGGCAGAAAAATCTAGTAATCCTTAAATTAAATTGCGGATCCCCTGGGTTTTATTCGGCATGCACACCGATTGAACGCTGTCCGCCTTTCTTCTTCTCCACAAAAATAGAAAAGTGCGTCATGATTCCGCTTTTCGAATGAATGGAAGAAGGAACTCCCGAAAATGGGGAGTTCCTGGGGCAGTTATGAGGCTGCTTTTTTGGGTTTCTCGGTCTTTTTCTTCATATATCGGCTGAATACAAAAAGAAGTGGAAAAAACACTGACAAACACCTCCACTGACGGAGCATCTATTAGATGCGTACGCTTTTATTGGTGGTGCGGAATGTCTTGCTGCCAGCTTTCTTCTTTTCCATCCGTCTCTGTCGCCATTTCTTCATAAATCGCAGTGACCGGGCAGAACCGTACAATACCTTCAGCAACTTTCAGTGCAGCCATCATAATCAGCATCGGGTGAGAGGAAGCGTCCTTTTTGCGGACGCCTCGTATGGTTAGGAAAGTAAGCATACTTAATCCTGCCGTAATGCGAACCATGCTGTTGATAATCCCAATGTTCGGCTTCATCAGGTTCCTCCTTACCATATAGGAATAGGCTGTGTTACGATAGAACATAATGAAATCAGGGAGGGATACTCCATGAATGAAACACGTTTCCGTTGGCGGAACCGTCAGCTGAGAGAACATGCAGCGGTCATTGACGGTAAGAACGCGCCGACGAAAGTAATTACGAACACGACCTATTTAAATGTTTACTTAAAAAAATGGATGACCGGCCATATCTGGCTATACAATGATCGAATCATTTATACAGGGGAAGCACTTCCTTCCAATACAGAAGGAACAGAAATGATTGATGGGAAAGACAGTTATATTGTCCCTGGCTACATCGAGCCTCATGCCCATCCATTTCAATTATATAATCCCCAAAGTTTAGCTGAGTATGCAGGCGCAACAGGTACGACTACACTCATCAATGACAACTTGATGTGGCTTTTTTTAACAAAAAAAGAGAAAGCGTTTTCTTTATTGGAGGACTTCATGAATCTGCCTGCTTCGATGTACTGGTGGGCGCGATTTGACCCCCAGTCCGTCCTGCGTGATGAGGACAGACAGGCGTTTGATGACCAAATTCCTGACTGGATCAATCATGATGCTGTTATTCAAGGGGGAGAACTAACCGCGTGGCCCGATGTGCTCCATCATGGAGATGAGCAGATTCTGCACTGGATGCAGGAGACAAAGCGCTCGCGCAAGCCTCTTGAAGCACATCTTCCCGGGGCATCGGAAGATACTTTGGTTAAAATGCGTCTCCTAGGCATGGATTCAGAACACGAGTCGATGAGCGCAGAAGATGTAATTAAACGTCTGGAAATTGGATACCATACTGGTCTTCGCTATTCTTCCATTCGTCCTGATCTGCCTGTTATTCTGCAGGGGCTTGTTGAGCAGGGGCACGAGCATTACGATCACTTAATGTACACGACAGACGGGTCTACTCCAGGTTTTTATCGAGATGGACTTATCAATTCCTGTATTCAAATTGCTCTTGATGCAGGAGTTCCTGTAATAGAGGCTTATATGATGGCAACCTACCAGGCTGCCCGCCATTTTGGAATTGAAAACAGGGTCGGCAGTTTAAATGCCGGTCGTGTTGCCCACTTGAATTTCTTATCAGATCCGAAAAATCCAACCCCTCACTCCGTCATTGCCAAAGGGGAATGGGTGAAGAAGGATTCTAAAGTCATAGCAGAAGAAACGACTATTCAATGGGAGAAAAATGGGATTCAGCCACTCGAATTGGATTGGGAAGTTACCGAAGGAGACTTACAGTTCTCTATGCCGGTGGGTCTGAAAATGATTAACGATGTTATTATGAAGCCGTATGCCATTGATACAGAAGCGGCGACTGAACGGCTGTCTGATGAGACGGATGAATCATTTCTTGTATTGCTTGACCGGGAAGGGGAGTGGAAAGTGAATACCCTGTTGAAAGGGTTCACACGAACCCTCGGAGGACTTGTCAGTTCCTATAGCAATACCGGTGACATTATTTTAACTGGAAAATCGAAAAACGATATGCAGATGGCGTTTAAACGCATGAAAGAAATAGGCGGAGGTATTGTTCTGGTGAATGAAGGGGATATTGTTTTTGAAATGGCCCTGCCACTGGGAGGAGTCATGTCAGATCTCCCGATGAAAGAGCTTATTGAAGAAGAGGCACAATTGAAAGCGATTCTGAACGATTATGGTTTCGGATTTTCAGATCCCGTTTATACGCTGCTTTTCTTATCTTCCATGCATCTGCCTTATATCCGCATCACACCGCTTGGAATTATGGATGTAAAAAAGAAAGAGGTACTCTTTCCTTCGATAATGCGTTAAAATAAAGATGGGACTACAGAAGAGGAAGTGCTGTAATGAGAAAGCTTACGTTCTTTTGTTTGCTTTTCATTTTGCTACTCACTGCTTGTAATGGCACAGACGATATTGTGCAACGGTTTAAAGAATGGAAAGAGAAAGATACAGCGGCCGAAAACCAAAACGGGAATGAAAAGATTTTTCCATTGACGGGTGAACAAGCGCCGGATCAAGTAGATCACCGCATCCTTTCTGTCATGATCAATAACCATACCAAGGCACGGCCACAGACTGGGCTGAGCCAGGCAGATATCGTATATGAAGTATTGGCAGAAGGGCAGATCACACGCTTCTTAGCTTTGTTCCACAGTGAGATTCCTGATACAATTGGACCAGTAAGAAGTGCGCGCCCGTACTTTCTTGAAATTGCAAGAGGGTTCAACGCTCTCTATGTATATCACGGCGCTTCCAATAAAATTAATGATCAGGTCGCAGCCAGCGGCATCAATTATTTGGATGGAGCGCTTTATGACAATAACGGCTGGCTTTTTCAGCGGTCATCAGACAGACAGGCACCACACAATTCCTACTTGTTGACGCAGGGAATTGAACGAATGGCTGAACAAAAAGGATACGTTTTTACTCATTCGGTAAATGCGCTGCCATTTGACAGCCAGGCGGAGCTTGACGGTACACCTGTTAACCATATCATCATTACGTACGGGCCACGTACCAAGGTTCGTTATTCTTATAAACCGAAGGAAGGTTTCCTGCGCTCCAGTGATGGAGAGCCGACAGTGGATCGTGCAGATGGTGAACAGATTGCTGTAGAAAACCTATGGATCATCAAAGCAGACCATCGTGTAATGGATAGCGCCGGCCGGCGTGAGATTAATCTAAAGTCAGGCGGCACAGGTTATCTCTTACAAAAAGGGCAGATGAAAGAAGTCCAGTGGAAAAATATAAGTGGGCGCTTACTGCCGTTTGAAGATGGAAAAGCACTCCCATTCCTCCCGGGGAAAACCTGGGTCAATATTATATCAGAGAACACGACCGTTGAACGGTCATAGTTAAAGGAGGGAATCCTAATGCAAATCGATAAACTGCGTGGAAAAACGCTTGATCAGCTTTTTGAAGCTATTCTATCTTTACAGGATGTTGAAGACTGCTATGAGTTTTTTGACGACTTGGCAACAATGAATGAAGTGCAATCCCTGGCTCAGCGACTGGAAGTGGCTCGTATGCTGAGAGAAGGATTTACTTATCATAAAATTGAAACTGAAACCGGCGCATCGACAGCGACGATTTCCCGTGTGAAACGCTGCTTGAACTACGGAAACGACGCCTATACCAAAGCGCTTGATCGTGTCCAGGCGAAACATACAGAGTAAGAAAAAAAGACTACCATCCCGGTAGTCTTTTTTAATGGAAACTCGAACATTTCTTCTTTGCTCTCCAATCACTATAACGTATCTTCTATTTCAGATAGGACGAGCATAGGTTAGTACTATGGAAGGAGACTGGCCTATGAAGCAGATGGTGAAAAAAGGTGTGATGATCCTGATCGGCAGTTTCATCCTTTCTTTAGGAATCAATTTTTTTCTCATTCCCGACCACGTACTGGATGGAGGTATTATCGGTATCGGGATGATTGCTAATTATATGTGGGGAATGAAGGTAGGGCTGACCATCATTTGTTTTAGTATCCCTATTTTCACGCTCGCCTGGTTCTACTTCCGTGCCTACTTTTACAACAGCCTGCACGGACTTCTCGTTTCTTCGTTTTCAATTGATGTCCTACAAGGCCTGCGTGCTTACCATCTTCCCATTGATCCTGCAATCAGCTCTATTATAGGCGGGGCGCTGGTTGGGGGCGGGATAGGAATTATGCTTCGTCACCAAACGAGTACAGGAGGCACGGACCTTTTAGCTCAAATGATTGCCGACTGGTGTAAGGTTAATGTAGGTTTTGTAATATTAGCGATTGACGCTGTAGTCATCGGTGCAAGCGGCGTCTTATTTTCAGTGGAAACATTGTTATTATCGGCCATTACTATTCTGAGTGTCGGTCTTGTAACCATGACGTTTACATCAACGCGACTGCTCCCTGAACACCCTTCCTAAAAAGCAGCCTTCTCCAGTAAGGCTGCTTTTTTATTTGCTCTTTTGAGCTGGTTTTACATAAGATCTCTTTTTTAAAGCTGAAGTTTCCAGGTGGTTTTAGAGTATTATAAGGTCCTGCAGATGATGTAGACCTATCTCATTCAAGTTCTTAAGATAACTGCCATACCCCGCTTCAAGGATGTGACCGTTCCTTTTAAAGATAAATTCACGTACATTTGCGCGGAAAGAGGGTACGTTAAGAGATAGACTCTCTCCCTCATCCTATAGGAGCTTTTCTAAAGACAGAATTTTTTATCGGCGTTCAACTCTCAACCCGGGGCGTAAATTTTGTTATAATGAGTGAATGGATAACTGTTGTTTTGGAGGACGGAAATGTACAATATAAGCGAGTGGGATCATGCGTTTAAGCTTGATCCGAATAAGACGATCACGAATGAGGATCTCCGGCGGATCTGTATGTCAGGAACGGATGCGATCATCGTCGGAGGGACAGATGGTGTAACATTTGAAAATGTCACAGATTTGCAGGAAAGGATCGAAAGCTATGATGTCAGGTGTGTGCTTGAAGTCTCAGACCTTGAAGCCATCGCTCCTGGCTTCGATGCGTATTTCATTCCGCTTGTTTTAAACAGCGGGGAGAAAAAATGGATGATCGACGTTCAACACCAGGCGATCAGGGAATATGCTGACGTCATCAATTGGGAGGACATGGCTGCTGAAGGGTACTGTGTATTGAACCCTGAAGCGAAAGTGTTTAAGAAAACGACGTGTACGCTTCCAAGTGAAACAGACGTTGTCGCCTATGCGCAAATGGCTGAACATATTTTCCGTCTGCCTGTTTTCTATATGGAATACAGCGGAACGTATGGGAATCCAGCTCTTGTACAATCCGTCGCCAGTCAATTAGATAAGACAACGCTCGTCTACGGGGGCGGCATCCGCTCAAAGAGTCAGGCGCAGGAGATGGCTGCTTATGCGGATGTCATCGTCGTCGGTGATGTGATTTATGATCATTTAGAAACGGCTCTTCAAACGGTCGAAGCAGTCAAATCAACAAAGATGAAGGATGGTGGACCCTCATGACCCAGGCTTTGAACGCATTGATTCAAGGTTTGAATACAGAACAAAGAAACGCGGTAACCCACACAGAAGGACCGCTTTTAATTATGGCAGGTGCCGGCAGTGGAAAGACCCGCGTATTGACACACCGTATTGCCTACTTACTTAGTGAAAAAGATATAGCGCCACGAAATATATTAGCCATTACATTTACAAATAAAGCGGCACGCGAGATGAAAGAGCGTGTTGAATCACTTGTCGGAAAAGACGGTGAGAAAATCTGGATGTCCACGTTCCACTCCATGTGTGTGCGGATATTACGACGGGACATCGACCGCATCGGTTATGATCGGAATTTCTCCATTTTGGACTCCAGTGACCAGCTTTCTGTCATTAAGCAGGTACTTAAAGAAATCAATCTGGACCCGAAAAAGTGGGATCCGCGTGCGATGCTCGGTGCAATCAGCAATAGCAAAAACGAACTGATGACAGCAGAGGACTATGCCAAGCAGGCAGGAAATATGCACGAAGAACAGATTGCTGAAATCTATAAAGGTTATCAGAAAAAGCTTCGTAAAAATCAGTCGCTTGACTTCGATGATCTCATCATGCAGACACTACGGCTTTTTGATGAGGTTCCAGAAGTTCTTGAATCCTACCAGCGCCGTTTTCAGTACATTCACGTAGATGAGTATCAAGATACCAACCATGCACAATACCAGCTTGTGAAACATTTAGCGAGCCGTTATCAAAACCTTTGTGTAGTCGGTGATTCCGACCAGTCCATATATGCTTGGCGCGGGGCGGATATTCAGAACATCCTCAATTTTGAAAGCGACTATCCAAATGCGCGAACGATTCTGCTTGAGCAGAACTATCGTTCCACAGAATTGATTCTGGATGCGGCGAACAATGTAATTGACAAGAACAGCGGTCGTAAACCAAAGCGCCTTTGGACAGATAATAAAGGCGGAGAGAAAATTCATTACCACCAGGCAGGCACGGAGCGTGAGGAAGGTCTTTTTGTAACGGATAAGATTGAAGACCTTGTCCGCCAGGGCCGGTATCGTTATCAGGACGTCGCGATTCTTTACCGTACCAATGCTCAGTCTCGTACGATTGAGGAAACGTTTGTAAAAGCGGGCGTTCCTTATCAGATGATTGGCGGTACAAAGTTCTATGACAGAAAAGAAATTAAGGATATGCTTGCGTATCTCCGCCTGATCGCTAACCCGAATGATGATTTGAGTTTCCAACGTGTCGTCAACGAACCGAAGCGTGGCGTTGGTAAAACAAGTATGGATAAAATGCTTGCCTACGCAGCGGATCATGACATTTCTTTATACGACGCAGCAGCTGAAGTCGATTTTGTTGGTGTGAGTGCCAAAGCAGCAAAAGCAATTATGAGCTTTCGTAAAATGATTCAAAATTGGTGTGATCAGCAGGAATTTCTATCAGCGACAGACATGGTTCAGGAAGTGATTGATAAAACCGGCTATGAAGAAATGTTGAAGAATGAAAAAAGCATTGAAGCACAGAGCCGACTGGAAAACATTGAAGAATTCAAATCCGTAACCAAAAACTTTGAAGAGAATGCAGAAGACAAGACGCTTGTCGCTTTCTTAACAGACCTTGCTTTAATTGCGGATATTGATTCCATGAATGAAGATCCGAGCAGTGATGACACAGTCACACTCATGACGCTTCACTCAGCCAAGGGTCTTGAGTTTCCTGTTGTATTCCTCATTGGAATGGAAGAGAACGTCTTCCCTCACAGCCGTGCCCTGATGGAAGAAGAAGAGATGGAGGAAGAACGTCGTCTTGCTTATGTAGGGATTACACGTGCGGAGAAAGAATTATTTATCTCCCATGCGAAAATGCGGACTCTTTACGGACGTACAAATATGAACCCGATCAGCCGATTCATTCATGAGATTCCAGGAGAATTGATTGAAGGTAAAGAGGAAAAAGAAGAACTGCCATTCTTCAATAAAAAGCGGGAAACAACTCCATTTGGTGCAAAACCCCAGGAAGCTCCGCAAAAGCGTGCAGCAAAGAAAACGAAGAAAAAAGAATCAACAGGTGGAGAGAAAATTACCTGGCAGCCTGGAGACAAAGCCCAGCATAAGAAGTGGGGAGAAGGAACGGTCGTTAAAGTCCAGGGTGAAGGGGACGCGATGGAACTGGATATCGCCTTCCCTGCACCGACCGGCATTAAGCGACTGCTTGCCCGGTTTGCTCCGATTACGAAAGCGTAAGGAAGTGGATGGAAATGAACCCAACGGAAGCGCAACAAAAAATAGAAGCTTTGAGAGAAGAGCTCGAGCAATACAGCTACGAATACCACACGAAAGATAATCCAAGTGTGTCGGACTATGAGTATGATAAAAAAATGCAGGAACTGATCAAACTGGAAGAAGAGTTTCCTGATCTTCAAACACCGGACTCGCCATCCCAGCGAGTGGGAGGCGCTCCTTTAGATGCCTTTGTCAAAGTCCAGCATGACATTCCGATGCTCAGTCTCGGCAATGCTTTTAATGAAGAAGAGCTGCGTGATTTTGACCGCCGCGTCAAAAATGGAACGGATGCTGACGTAAGTTATGTGTGTGAGTTGAAAATTGATGGACTTGCCGTTTCCTTGAAATATGAGAATGGCCTTTTCGTCCGCGGCGCAACACGTGGGGATGGGACGACAGGTGAAGATATTACCAAGAACCTGCGGACAATCCGTAACATTCCGCTTCGTTTGAAAGAACCCGTTACCCTGGAAGTGCGTGGAGAAGCGTATATGCCAAAGAAATCTTTCGTGGCCTTGAATGAAGCGAAAGAAGCGAATGGAGATGAACCATTCGCAAACCCGCGTAATGCAGCTGCAGGATCACTGCGTCAATTAGATCCAAAAATCGCAGCGAAACGGAATCTTGATATTTTCTTATATGGGATCGGTGTTTGGGAGAACGACCCGACAGATGCTCACAGCGAACGACTCGAGAAAATGAAAACCCTCGGATTAAAAACCAATCCGGAGTGGAAAAAGTGTAACAATATTGATGAGGTCATCGACTATGTAAATAGCTGGGTTGAGCACCGCCCCGATTTAGACTATGAAATTGATGGCATTGTTATTAAAGTTGACTCTCTTGATCAGCAGGAGACGCTCGGGTTCACAGCTAAAAGCCCGCGCTGGGCAACGGCATATAAATTCCCTGCCGAAGAAGCCGTGACTAAATTGAACGATATCGAGCTCAGCGTCGGCCGTACGGGGGCCGTTACACCAACAGCAATTCTTGATCCTGTTAAAGTAGCGGGCACAACTGTCCAGCGGGCTTCGCTTCATAATGAGGATCTTATTAAAGAAAAGGATATCCGAATCGGTGATACTGTCGTCATCAAAAAAGCGGGGGATATTATCCCGGAAGTGGTTCGTGTCCTTGAAGATCAGCGTACAGGAGAAGAGGAACCGTACCGCATGCCCGAAACATGTCCAGAGTGTGGCAGTAACCTTGTACGTTTAGATGAAGAAGTCGCACTTCGGTGTATCAACCCTAACTGTCCCGCTCAACTGCGTGAAGGTCTGATTCACTTTGTATCCCGAAATGCGATGGATATTGAAGGGCTCGGAGAAAAAGTGATCGCCCAGCTTTTTCAGGAGAATTTAATTCACAATATTGCTGATTTGTACAAGCTTGACCGGGACGAGTTGCTGCAGCTTGACCGGATGGGAGAAAAGTCAGTCGAGAACTTATTGAACGCCATCGAAGCTTCTAAAGAGAAGTCCTTAGAGCGTCTTTTGTTCGGCCTTGGCGTCCGCTACGTCGGTTCAAAAGCGGCAGGCACACTTGCCCAGCATTTTGAACAGATGGACAACCTCCTGCAAGCCGATGCAGCTGAGCTTGAAGCGATCCCTGAGATTGGCAGTAAGATGGCCGAGTCCATTGCCAGCTACTTTAATAAATCACAAGTGATTGATTTAATTGAGGAGCTGAAATCGCTCGGGCTTAATATGGAATATAAAGGTGCGAAGAAGAGCGACCAGCCGGCTGACTCACCATTTATGGACAAGACCATCGTCCTTACAGGGAAAATGGAACACTTCAGCCGATCAGAAGCGAAGAAAATTGTTCAGGAACTTGGCGGGAATGTCACTGGAAGTGTGAGCAAAAAAACCGACCTTCTCATCGCCGGGGAAGATGCCGGTTCAAAATATACTAAGGCGAGTGACCTGGGAATTGAAATCTGGGACGAAGAGAAGTTTAGAAGCGTTTTATCAGAGTAACTGCAGGATGGTTTAAGGGAATATGATCTAGCTCATGCGTCTTTTCTCTGTTTTTTTGGCTCGTTCTGAGGATAAAACATATCGGAGAGTAAAGGCGCCTGGGTTTTTCTTAATTAGGGAGTGGGAAACATGAGGAAGTGGCACGCACTGTTACTTAGTTCTGTGTTCGTTGTAAGCGCGTGTACGCCCGTTTTTGACAACAGAGAAGAAGTCATACAAGAAACGAAAGATGAAAACAATAACCAATCCGCTATAGTACCAAACTACAGCATGTCAGAAGAAGATTACCGGATGATTTTAACCGAAAGCAGCCCGAAAGTGTCAAGTGCCAGGGCCGTAACGACGAATCAGATGGGAAACCGGATGGATATCGATGAATTTGAAAGTGGACTCCGCCGTCATTCTAAAGAATACTACAACCCGGAAAAGTACTTTTTTCAGCCGGGACAGTATCTGAGTGATGGTACTCTTTTAGATTGGTTATCCAGAAAAAGTAGTACAAAAGAAGCAGGGTTGAATCCGGAACTTGATGAGGATAAAGCAACAGAAGAAGATTTCCGTGAAAAACCCCGCTATATATCCAACATCGTTGAACAGGACTATCTGGTGAAAAAAGATGAAAATGTGGTGGAATTAAAAGGCCTCACTATTGGAATTTCCCTACGTACCGTCTACAATTTTAAGACGCCCGATGGGAAGAGTTTTTCAGAGGACCATTCGACTTCAGAGTTGTTGAAAAAAGGAAAAGAATACGCAGGCGAAATTCTTAAGCGGATCCGGGAACGGGAGGAGCTTAATAACGTCCCGGTAGTGTTTGCGCTCTACGAAGAAGAAGAAGCAAGCTCCAAAGTACCCGGTAAATTTTTAAGTAAGGCATATGTGAAAGGCTCTGACATGACCGTGGACGGCTGGGATTCGATTAAAGAAAAGCACATCCTTTTCCCGTCAGCAGAAGCTAAGAAAGATCACTTCGATGACTCGCAGATTTTCTCTGATTTCAGGAATGAAGTCTCCGATTATTTCCCTAACTTTGTAGGGATGATAGCGAATGGGTTTTATGTGAACAATGATCTGCGTCAAGTATCAATAGAAATTCCAATCCAGTTTCAATCACAGTCTGAAGTGGTTGGCTTCACTCAATACGTCTACAGCCTTGTTGTTGAGATGTTCCCTGAACATTACGACGTGCAGGTGAATATCCATAACATGGACGAACCTGAGAGCCTGATTGTTCGTAAAGCTGGTGAAACCGAGCCATTTGTCCATATTTATGAATGATTGAGAGACCGCACAGCAAATCAGGCTGTGCGGTCTTTTTAATATAATATAGAGAAAAGTAAAACGAACGGTTAACTGTAGAGGGTCAAAGGGGGGAGGGTCTTTCTCTGCAGGTGTGTGCTGAGTCTCCTGATCCCCCATCGGATCCTGCTCAGAAAGATGCTTTACATCCTGCCTGTATATTTCTGTATCGTACCTGAAGAGTCAGGCCTGCCGATTAGCCATACCAAAAAAGTAAAAGATACAGGCGCTTTGGTGTGTGAAACTATTCAAATCAGGGGATAAAAGGAAAAGAACAAACAATCAGGAGCTGGTGACTTTGTTACATGTGGTCTGGTTTAAACGCGATCTTCGTCTATATGATCATGAACCATTAAATAAAGCAGTCCAAGCAGGTGATCCAATCCTTCCAATCTATGTAGCCGAGCCTTCTATTTGGCAGGGGCAGGAATTATCGGCCCGACACTATCAGTTTGTCCAGGAGAGTCTTCGTGATCTGCAGGAAAACATAAGAAAGAAAGAAGGAGAATTGTACATCGCTGTTGCTGAGATGGAAGAAGTGTTGAATGCAATCTACGATACTTTTGGAGCTTTTACCCTTCATGCTCATGAAGAGAATGGTACCCCTCATACATATGCGCGTGATGTGAAGGTTCATCGCTGGATGGAAAAGAGAAACCTTATTTTTAATGAACAACAGCATTTCGGAGTGGTGCGCAGGCTGAAATCCAGAGACGACTTCAGCAGCTATTGGGAGGAATTCATGACGAGAGAGATTACACCTGTGACAGACAGGCTGCCTTGTGTAGGAACAGTTCCTGATTGCTTTACGCCGCAATTGGAAAAATTGAAGGAGCTTTATGTAGGTGGAACTAAGCTTGAGACAGGTCAAACCGGTGGCGAAAAGGAAGCCCATCGAACTTTAAACAGCTTCTTAAAGGAGCGTTTCCGAACCTACAATGATCATTTATCAAAGCCTCATCCGTCTTCGATTTCCGGAAGCCGATTATTTCCTTATCTTGCGTGGGGGAATATTTCAATTCGTTACGTTGTCCAGAAAACAAGACAGAAACTGTCCGCTTGTGAAGATGTAATAGATCGCAGGCAATTACAGGCCTTCCTCTCACGGATGCATTGGCACTGCTACTTTATTCAACGTCTGGAAGATGATCCGGAGCTCACAGAAAAAGCGATGAATCCAGCTTTTGATCAAATTCGAACGGATTGGAATGAGAGGGCTTTTAAACAATGGTATCAGGGACGAACAGGAATACCGATGGTGGATGCCGCTATGCGCGCACTCCATGAAACCGGATGGATTAACTTTCGTTTACGGGCGATGGTTGTGTCGTTTGTCTGTCATACCCTGACGTTGGATTGGCGGAAGCCTGCCCATGCACTGGCCGGCCTTTTTCTTGATTATGAACCAGGGATTCACTACAGCCAGATCCAGATGCAGGCCGGGACAACCGGGTTTAATACCATTCGGGTTTATAATCCAATAAAGCAGGGACTTGACCACGACCCGGATGGCACATTTATACGAAAGTTCGTTCCTGAACTTAGAGGCATTCCCCTGTCATTTATCCATGAACCTTGGAAGCTGCCAACGTCCTATAATCTTGACTATCCGAATCCTATGGTTGATGTGCCGACAGCGAGTAAACGGGCACATGATGTTCTTTGGTCGATGAAGGAAACAGATGAAGCGAAGGAATGGGCTGCAAAACAACAGGATAAACACGGATGGAGAAAAAAGAAGAAAGAAAGGAAGTCAGAGAAGGCCGAACAACTGACGTTTGACTTATTTGAATAGAGAGGAGGAGTCGTATGAACTCCACCCGGGCACTAAAAGACCTGTTTCTGAAGTAGGAGCAGGTTTTTTAGTATATGAAAAGAGGGAACATACAACATCTGTGGCCTATATAATAGAAGAAACTTACTTATGATTTTTCGACAAATGGAGAAAATATACGAGCATATCTGACAATGAGCGATTATAAAAAAGCTATTTTCTGGTCATATCTTATTTTCCGTATATTTGGGTAGTAATCGTTTGAACTGTTCACCTAGTTACGATAGAATAGTTTTGGAAACGCTTATTGTGATAATTTTCAAAAAATTACATAGCGTCAAACCCATTCCCTTCAAGGAGGCGTTTTTTATGGTGGTCCCTTACAAACATGAACCATTCACTGATTTTACTGTAGTAGAAAATCAAAAAGCTTTGGAAGCTGCAATTAAGCAGGTCGAAGCGGACCTTGGAAAAGATTATCCCCTTATCATTGGCGGGGAGCGGATAATGACGGATGATAAAATCGAAGTCGTCAATCCAGCCAATAAAAAAGAGGTCATCGGTCGTGTGTCAAAAGCCAATCAGGATCTTGCAGAAAAAGCGCACCAGGTCGCAGACGAAACGTTTGAGTGGTGGCGTAAGACAAAAGCTCAGTTCCGTGCAGACATTTTGTTCAGAGCTGCTGCCATCGTCAGGCGCCGTAAACATGAATTTACAGCTCATCTTGTAAAAGAGGGCGGGAAGCCATGGAAGGAAGCGGATGCGGATACAGCGGAAGCGATTGACTTTTTGGAGTATTATGGGCGGCAGATGTTAGAAATTGATAAAGGCGTGGAAGTTAATTCCCGTCCTATAGAAAATAACCGCTTCCACTATATCCCTCTCGGTGTAGGGGTCGTCATTTCCCCATGGAACTTCCTATTTGCAATCATGTGCGGAACGACAGTCGCCGCCATGGTTTCCGGTAATACGGTTCTATTAAAACCGGCAAGTGCAACACCGATTATCGCTTATAAGATGATGGAAGTGCTTGAGGAAGCGGGTCTTCCAAATGGCGTCATTAACTATATTCCAGGAAGCGGAAAAGAAGTGGGTGACTATCTGGTCGATCATCCACGCACACGGTTTATCAGCTTTACAGGATCACGTGAAGTGGGTACACGTTTGTTTGAGCGTGCAGCCAAAGTTCATGATGGGCAGAAGTGGCTGAAACGAACCATTATTGAAATGGGAGGAAAAGATACGATTGTGGTTGACAGTGACTCAGACCTTGAATTAGCCGCTGATGCCATCACTTATTCGGCCTTCGGTTTTTCCGGGCAGAAATGTTCGGCCTGCTCCCGTGTCGTCGCACATGAAGAGATTTATGATGAGCTGGTCGATCGTGTAGTTCAGAAGACGAAAGAACAAGTCAACTATGGCGATCCAACAGACAACAGCAACTATATGGGGCCGGTCATTGATCAAGGGGCCTATGATAAGATCATGAGTTACATTGAAATTGGTAAAGACGAAGGGAAGCTGCTGACAGGCGGAAAAGGCGATGACAGTAAAGGGTGGTTTGTAGCACCAACTATTTTTGGTGATTTACAGCCCGATGCCCGTCTCATGCAGGAAGAAATCTTTGGACCAGTTGTTGGCTTTACGAAGGCAAAGTCCTTTGATGAAGCTATTGAAATAGCTAACAATACGGAATACGGTTTGACTGGCGCTGTTATTTCCAATAACCGCGAACATATTGAGAAAGCACGTGAAGATTTCCATGTCGGTAATCTTTATTTTAACCGAGGCTGTACCGCTGCTATCGTCGGGTACCATCCTTTTGGCGGATTCAATATGTCCGGAACAGATTCTAAGGCTGGTGGGCCGGATTATCTCATCCACCATATGCAAGGCAAAACGACATCTGAAATGTTATAGTTTTTAAAAACGAAAAACCCCCTTCCTCATAAAAGTGGAAAGGGGGTTTTTTGGTTTAGAAAAGAGCATACTAGGGAAGTAAGAAACAGTTCCATTGGGACCATTTGCATAACCTAATTAAATTTTTTTAATAAATTTTGTGAATGAATATCATAAGAAAGTCATCTATTTGCATGATTATACATGTTACAGGAATATTCATTCAAATTAGCTGATTTATACCAATTTTTGCAATGTTCGCTCAAAGGTTATATGATATAGTTGTACCTGTATTTGGATTTTTTAAGTCTATATGACTTAAGAACCATGCGTCGGTACCATTGCATAGAATTGTATAGACCAAACCAGGGAGGTGACAATGTGTTTGAACTCGCTACCGCAACATCAGCAACAATCGCAGGGGCAACATGGTTCTGGTTATTTGTCCCGATGCCAATTTTACTTATCCTATCTATCATTACACTTTTTACTGAGAGGAGCGAATAACAAAACATGAGTACTGCAACGTTAATAACATTTATTGTTTACTTAATAGGTATGCTGGGCATTGGCTTTGCCGCATATCGTCTAACATCTGATTTATCTGATTACGTTTTAGGCGGCCGTCGTTTAGGTCCGGGAGTTGCTGCGCTGTCAGCCGGTGCTTCCGACATGAGTGGCTGGCTGCTGCTGGGTCTGCCTGGTGCTATTTACGCATCTGGTTTGTCTGAAGCCTGGATCGGTGTCGGTCTTGCTATTGGTGCTTATTTAAACTGGCAGTTTGTCGCACGCCGTCTTCGAGTATTTACAGAAGTTGCGAACGATTCCATTACGGTTCCTGACTATCTTGAGAACCGTTTCCAAGATAAATCACACATCTTACGTGTGGTATCTGCAGCTGTAATCTTATTATTCTTTACCTTTTACACATCTTCCGGTATGGTTGCCGGTGCGAAGCTGTTTGAAGCTTCCTTTGCATTAAGCTACACACAAGCCCTGTGGCTGGGTGCTATTGTAACAATTTCTTACACATTCCTTGGTGGATTCCTGGCAGTAAGCTGGACAGACTTTGTTCAAGGGATCCTGATGTTCTTAGCTTTAATCTCTGTACCTATTGTAGCGATTTCTGAACTTGGCGGGTGGAATGCAGCCACAGACGCTGTAGCTCAAATCAATCCATCCCACTTGAACATGGTTCAAGGTGTCGGAGCCCTTGCAATCATCTCATCTCTCGCATGGGGTCTTGGTTACTTTGGTCAGCCGCATATCCTTGTGCGTTTTATGGCACTGCGCTCTCCTAAAGATGTACCGAAAGCTCGTTTAATCGGGATCGGATGGATGGTTCTTGGTCTGTATGGTGCTATCTTCACAGGTCTATTCGGACTTGCTTATATCAATACGGCAGACGTTGCTGACCTAACCACATTTAATGCTGAAGTAGTAACAGAAGGCGGCATTCAAATGCTGGCTGACTCAGAGAAGATTTTCATCACCTTCTCTCAGATTCTGTTCCACCCGGTGATTGCAGGTATCCTGCTGGCAGCTATTCTATCTGCCATCATGAGTACGATTGACTCTCAATTGCTTGTATCTTCTTCTGCTCTTGCAGAGGACTTCTATAAAGCATTGTTCCGTCCGAATGCTACAGAGAAAGAATTGGTATGGATCGGCCGTGTAGCCGTTGCAGGTATTGCTTTAATTGCTGTCCTGCTTGCTGGTAACCCAGATAGTACCGTTCTTGGTCTTGTATCATACGCCTGGGCAGGTTTCGGTGCCGCGTTTGGTCCGATCATTATCTTGTCTCTATTCTGGAAAGGCATTACGCGTAACGGTGCCATCACAGGTCTGGTTGTCGGTGCGGTGGTTGTTGTCCTTTGGGGTGACTTCCTCAGCGGCGGAATCTTCGACCTTTATGAAATCGTACCTGGTTTCATCTTGAGTGCTCTTGCAGCTATCTTAGTTAGTATGGCAGGTAAACCGCCAAAAGCTGTTGTCGATGCATTTGAAGAAGCTAAAAAACAGTATTAATTCGATATAAAGATCCCTGGTCCTAGGACCAGGGATCTTTTTTAATTGGCCGGGCAACCAAGTCTTCGATAGACGTGCTTTTTACAATATAGAAGGAACAAGGTTTCATTCACCATGGAACATCAAGATTTCTGTCTTTCTTGAAAAAAGACACACCTCCTTCAGATATGTTAAGATAAGAAAGATGTGCAGCGTACGTTGAAATTAGATTCTTAAATTTGGTATGATCATATATTATGTGAGATCGAAATGGAGGTCGCATTATGTCCAGAATCAGTAAAGAAGAAGTGAAGCATGTCGCAAACCTTGCGCGTCTTGCCATCACGGATGAAGAAGCAACGACATTCACAAAACAGCTGGATGATATTATCACCTATGCCGAGCAGTTGAATGAACTAGATACAACAGGCGTTGAGCCGACAACACACGTCCTTGATCTTAAGAACGTGATGCGTAAGGACGAGCCGAAGAAGTGGATCACCCAGGATGATGCACTTAAAAATGCACCAGATAAACAGGACGGGCAGTTTAAAGTGCCATCCGTATTGGAATAAGGAGGTTCGACGATGTCTTTATTTGACTATACATTACGTGAGCTTCAAGAGAAGCTACATAGCAAAGAAATCTCTGTCACAGATTTAGTGGAAGAATCCTATAAACGTATTGAAGAAGTGGACGAAGAAGTCCAGGCGTTTATTACGTTGAACAAAGAAGCAGCGAAAGCAAAAGCAGCTGAACTTGATCAAGAACGAGGCAGCGCCAATGCTGAATTGTTCGGTCTTCCGATCGGTGTCAAAGACAATATTGTGACAAAAGGACTGCGCACAACAGCAGGAAGTCAATTCCTCTCAAACTTCGAAGACCCGCTTTATGATGCGACGGTTGTCAACAAGTTGAATGATGCCAAATCCGTCACAATCGGTAAATTAAATATGGACGAATTCGCGATGGGTTCTTCCAATGAAAACTCAAGTTACGCAGCAGCGCGCAATCCGTGGAATACAGATTATGTACCAGGTGGATCCAGTGGTGGTTCAGCTGCAGCGGTAGCCGCAGGTGAAGTTCCTTACTCTCTTGGTTCTGATACAGGTGGATCAATCCGTCAACCAGCCGCGTATTGTGGTGTTGTTGGACTGAAACCAACGTATGGCCGCGTTTCCCGTTTTGGATTAATCGCGTTTGCGTCTTCTTTAGACCAAATTGGACCGATTACACGTAACGTGGAAGACAATGCGTTCTTATTAGAAACCATTGCCGGACACGACAAGATGGACTCAACGTCGGCGGACGTAGATGTACCTAAGTACACAGAATCTCTAACCGGGGATGTTAAAGGTCTGAAAATCGGTGTGCCGAAGGAGTACCTTGCTGAAGGTGTTGCACCAGAAGTGAAAGAGGCAGTCCAAGCGGCTCTTAATGAATATGAAAAAATGGGCGCAACGTGGGAAGAAGTGTCTCTTCCACACTCTAAATACGCACTTTCTACTTATTATCTACTTTCTTCTTCAGAAGCGTCTGCCAATCTGGCCCGCTTTGATGGCGTCCGTTATGGCAACCGCGCGGAAGATGCAGAATCTATGCTCGACATGTTCAAGCGTTCCCGTGCAGAAGGCTTTGGTGATGAAGTGAAGCGCCGTATTATGCTTGGAACTTTCGCACTAAGCTCCGGCTACTATGATGCTTACTACAAAAAAGCACAGCAGGTACGTACATTGATTAAAAATGACTTTGAAAAAGTATTTGAAGACTACGATGTCATCGTTGGACCGACAACACCGACACCTGCCTTTAAAGTAGGAGACAAAGTTGATGACCCAATGACGATGTATGCCAACGATATTTTGACAATCCCTGTGAACTTAGCAGGCGTACCGGGAATCTCTATCCCATGCGGGTTCTCTGCTGAAGGACTGCCAATCGGATTGCAGATTATCGGGAAGCACTTTGACGAAGCTACGGTTTACCGTGCTGCTCATGCCTTCGAACAGGCAACTGATTATCATAAACAACGCCCGTCCCTTGGAGGTGCGCGCTCATGAATTTTGAAACGATTATCGGACTAGAGGTCCACGTAGAGCTTAAAACGGACTCGAAAATCTTCAGTCCTTCCCCAAACATGTTTGGGGACGATCCGAACACAAACGTCAATCCGATTGACCTTGGGTACCCAGGTGTTCTTCCTGTCTTAAACGAAGAAGCTGTTAACTTCGCTATGAAAGCGGCGATGGCTCTAAACTGTGACATTGCTACGGATACGAAATTTGACCGTAAAAACTACTTTTACCCGGACAATCCGAAAGCTTATCAAATCTCTCAATTTGATAAGCCGATCGGTGAGAACGGCTATATTGATATTGAAGTCGATGGTAAGAAAAAGCGGATCGGCATCACTCGTCTTCATATGGAAGAGGATGCAGGTAAACTGACACACAGTGACGACGGTTATTCCTTAGTTGACTTTAACCGTCAGGGAACACCGCTTGTTGAAATCGTATCTGAGCCTGACATCCGCTCACCAAAAGAGGCGTATGCGTACTTAGAAGCGTTAAAGAATATCATTCAGTACACAGGCGTATCCGACTGTAAGATGGAAGAAGGATCCCTTCGTTGTGATGCGAACATTTCCCTTCGTCCAATCGGTCAGGAAGAGTTCGGGACAAAAGCAGAGCTTAAGAACTTGAACTCTTTCTCCTTTGTACAAAAAGGACTGGAATTTGAAGAGGTCCGTCAGCAGAAAGAACTTCTTTCAGGCGGAGAAATTCTTCAAGAGACACGCCGTTATGATGAGCAGACAAAAGAAACGATTCTAATGCGTGTCAAAGAAGGATCTGACGACTACCGTTACTTCCCAGAGCCTGACCTTGTTCCTCTTCACATCGATGAAGCGTGGAAAGAGCGTATCAAGGCTCAAATTCCTGAGCTTCCAGATGCGCGTAAGAAACGCTATATTGAAGAGCTTGAACTTCCAGAGTACGATGCGATGGTTCTTACAAACAACAAAGAACTCTCCGACTTCTTCGAAGAAACAATCGCCGCCGGTGGTGACGTTAAACAGGCGTCCAACTGGCTGATGGGTGAAGTTTCTGCGTATATGAACAAGAATTATAAAGACCTTCATGAGCTTGCTTTAACGCCGGATGCGCTGGCGAAAATGATCAAGCTGATTGAAGATGGCACCATCTCTTCCAAGATGGCCAAGAAAGTCTTTACTGAGCTTGTCGAAAACGGTGGTGAGCCTGAGCAGATCGTTAAAGATAAAGGACTTGTTCAAATCTCCGACGAAGGTCAGCTTACAGAAATCATCGTCGGGATTATGGATAATAATCCACAGTCGATCGAGGACTATAAGAACGGAAAAGATAAAGCACTCGGCTTCCTTGTAGGTCAAGTTATGAAACAAACAAAAGGGCAGGCAAATCCGCCGATGGTTAACAAAATCATTTTGGCAGAAATGGACAAACGCTAACAGCCCCATAGGATACAGAAAGCACGCACCCGATGAGAAGTGCGTGCTTTCGTATGGAAGAATGGAAGTCTTCATATACTATACAGTGGTTTGCAAAAACAGGAAAAAGAGATATGATGTACTATGGAACAAGCTTGGATAAAGGGGGTCATACGATGAAACGTGCCCGAATAATATATAATCCGACCTCTGGAAGAGAAGTCATCCGCAAGGTTCTTCCGGACATTCTGCAGCGATTTGAACAGTCCGGATACGAAACCTCCGCCCATGCCACAACCTGTGCTGGTGATGCCGCTAAGGCTGCTCAGTATGCCGTCGACCGCAAATTCGATGTGGTTGTTGCAGCCGGAGGAGACGGAACCATTAATGAAGTCATCAACGGTCTTGCCGAACAGGACCACAAACCAAAACTCGGCGTCATTCCAGTTGGGACGACAAACGACTTTGCCCGTGCCCTGCACATACCAAGAAACATTCATAAAGCCGTCGATATCATTCTCGAAGGGTACACGCATCCTTTAGACATTGGCCGCGTCAATGATCAATACTTTATGAATATCGCCGGTGGCGGAAAAATCACCGAGGTATCTTATGAAGTGCCAAGTAAGCTGAAGACGATGATTGGACAGCTTGCTTATTACTTAAAAGGCATAGAAATGCTCCCATCTATTCGTCCGACCCGTGTCGAGATGGAGTATGATGGCAAGTGGTATGAAGGGGAAATTATGCTGTTTCTCGTCAGCAACACCAATTCTGTCGGCGGGCTTGAAAAGCTGGCCCCATCTGCACGGATGGATGACGGCCTATTCGATTTGATGATCATCGAAAAAATGAACATCGCAGAATTTGTCCGACTCGCCACACTCGCCATTCAGGGAAATCATCTCAACCATCCAAAGTTCATTCACACAACAGCAAGCCGTGTGAAAGTAAAGACAGACGAGAAGATGCAGCTGAATATTGACGGGGAATTTGGCGGATTATTGCCCGGGGAATTTGTCAATTTGTACAAACACTTAGACTTTTTCGTTCCAGAAGATATATTTAATGAAGAAGATGAAGAATATTAGGAAGAGCGCTGCTGACTATCAGTGGCGTTCTTTCTTTTGTGTAGAAACGAATGAATTAACGTAGCACTCGTGTATAGGTGAAGAGGACAGGGAAGCAACTTGCTTGATATCATAAGCCAAACAAGTTCGAAAAGGGAGAGCACTTCTCTCCACCATTATTCTTATGCTTGTCGCAGCTACCAGGGCGACTTTGCACTTAGGGATATGATAAACTACGTATAGAGTATATAGACAAAGGACGGATGAAGAATGGCGAAACCTAAACCGCCGGTACAGAAAAACCAAACGATTGAACTCAGTTTTGAAGACTTGACGCATGAGGGCAATGGGGTAGGGAAAGTCGATGGCTATCCACTTTTCGTACCGTATGGCCTTCCTGGTGAAAAGGCAGAAGTGAAAGTCGTTAAAGTAAAGAAAAATTTTGGATTTGGGAAGCTCGTGAACGTTATAGAGGCAAGCGAAGATCGTGTCGAACCTCCTTGTGACGTTTTCTATCAGTGTGGCGGATGTCAGATACAGCACATGAGCTACCAAATGCAGCTTAATATGAAACAAAAGCAAGTGAAAGATAACATGAAAAAGATCGGCCATCTTGAGAATGTGCCCGTACATCCGACCATCGGTATGGAAGATCCGTGGCGCTACCGTAACAAAGTGCAGATTCCTGTCGGACAGAAAGAAGATGGCGAACTGATGACCGGTTTTTATCAAAAACGCAGCCATAATATTATTGATATGGACACCTGTCTTATTCAAGATGAAGTGAATGACCGTATGGTAGAAACTGTCCGCCGTATTGCTTCTAAACATGGCATCGACGCCTATGATGAGGATACACACCGTGGCGTACTGCGTCACATTATGGTCCGAACTGGACAGAATACAAAAGATATTATGATTGTGATCGTTACAAAAACGAAGAAACTTCCTCATAAAGACAAGATGATTGATGAAATCCGGGACGCTTTCCCGAACGTGAAGTCGATCGTTCATAACGTGAACAGTGCAAAAACGAATGTCATCTTAGGAAAAGAAACGAATATTCTATGGGGTGATGAGTACATTTACGATACCATTGGCGATATCAAATTCATGATTTCCCCAAAATCGTTCTACCAAGTCAACCCAACACAGACGAAAGAGTTATATGACAAGGCACTCGAGTATGCCGACCTGCGCGGCGGAGAAACCGTCATCGATGCTTACTGCGGAATCGGGACAATCTCCTTATTCTTAGCACAAAAAGCTAAAAAGGTGTACGGTGTTGAAATCGTACCGGAGGCCGTCACGGACGCGAAGAAAAACGCGCGGCTGAATAAGATGGACAATGCTGATTTCTTTGTGGGGGAAGCAGAAAAGCTGATGCCATGGTGGCGCAACCAGGGACTGCGTCCTGAGGTGACCGTGGTCGATCCGCCTCGTAAAGGCTGTGATGAGGAACTGCTGAAAGCGATGCTTGATATGGAACCGGAGCGTATCGTTTATGTATCTTGTAACCCATCAACATTGGCGCGTGATTTGCGAGTTTTGGAAGACGGCGGGTATGAGACGAAGGAAGTTCAACCTGTTGATATGTTCCCGCAGACGAGTCATGTGGAGTGTGTAACATGGCTGGAGAAGAAAGAAAAGTAAGCCTCACTTATGATATTCGATGGTAATTGTAAGAACTAGTGAAATAAAGTAGTAAGAGTAGTGGAAGGATGATTGAAGAAAAAGCAGGGGGGATCCTCCTGCTTTTTTTATCTGAATTTGAAAGCTACTCCTTTATCTCATAAAAAAATCAAAATCATCCTGGATACAACTGATTGGTTCATTGCAAGGGGAGCCAGGACACAACTCTCCAAGATACTGAAGGCATCAAAGGAGAATAAGTTATATTCTTTGAAGTGCAGGGTACTTAAAGTGGGAAGAGTTGTCCCCATGCTTCTAAAAAAGAATCGTGTCAGAGTAATACGCTAAGGAGAATGAGGGCACTTGATTAAGGGTATAGATAAGGAAACCCTTGGCCAGAATCTTGACACAAACGTAAGCGAAACCACATTACATTCACTCACTAGGAAGGGGAATTTCTCATGGCTGAAGAAAATATAAGCAAAAATTTAATGGATGCTGCATTTAAAAAGAAAAACTCAGAAGAAGAACAGAAAGTAAAAGAAGATGAAAAAGCAACTGTTGGCGATATCATAACTTTCCAAAAAGACGGCCAGCAGTTTGAAGCTGTCGTAACTTCTGCTAATTTACAAAACTCCGTTGTTTGCGATATGACCATTATGGATGATTTCCATGAGCGCAATTTAGATTTCGAAAAAACCGTTGTTGCTCAGACAAATTACAGCATTAAAAAACGCCGCGACGCGTAAGTTCAACAATAATTTCGGGGCTGCGTCCCAGGTATGTTAACACTCTAACGTGCTAGGGGCAGGCACTTTTTTATAACTAATTCAAAATAGCACTAAAAAACCGATCAGGGGCATCCCTGATCGGTTTTTTTACTGTTTGGCGTTATCTTTGTTTGCTTTGACCAAGGACATATATTAATTGGACTACAATAGGATCAAATTTATCTAACGTGCTTGTTTGGTTATCATCGTTCTTTTCTATTTTCCCATCATACTTGCTATGGGGCATAAGCTGGTAGTGCCCCCGCAGCAGAGATAACAATTGCTTTACCGATTATAACAGTCCAATTATCTGACTCGAAGATGGAGAAAAAACGCAGGTGGACAATGTTACTTCGTTCTTTACTAGAAATCATTGGTTCTTTTCTTGCTCAAAGGAGTCATAATTGGGAAGTCTGTGTCAATTTGATCAAGAGACCATAAGAATTGATGCCATTTTTGGATATTTCCTATGACCTTGATCGAAGAAGGGGAAGGACGGTTGTTGGTGGTGGCTAGCTCATATAAGGTGTCTTTATTCATAATGACCTTTACTTGATCTTCTTTTAGTTCATCTGATAAATAACGAAAGATTCCACGTTTGACCTCTGTTAAGGCTTTTTCTTTACGATCGGTAATGATGAAGTTTAACTTGAAATTATATTCACCGGCGATCAATCCATTAATTCGGATACTTAACATATTCATTAGTTGTTCGAGTGTCATACTATCCAGAACCTCTGTTGTGATGGTAGACTTCTGTATTGGAATAATTCCATAACGAAGTTCTTGAGCCCCCATCAAATATTCATTACGCCATGGTCCGGATTCGGCAATGTAGGCAAGCTGCTCCAAAGCGTCCGCACATAAGTATTTGGCTTTCTTATTGGAGGGGTTTGCGAATATGACGTGCTTGGTAACTTCAGCTACCCATTGGTATTCGCCTTCTCTGAAGCTTTTTTTCGCTTTCTTAATAATTTCTTCCTCTCCACCCATATAGTCGACATATTTTTTTGATGACTCTTCCGGGAGCAGTTTGTTTAAATCAACAGGGTTTCCGTTATACCATCCCATATATTTTTGGTACACTGCTTTAGAGTTGTGATTGACCGTTCCGTAAAAAGAGCTGTTAAACCACTCCTCTTTTAGGCTTTCAGGAAATGTTACCAGTCTACCTACTTGATCTATCGTGTAGCCTTGATTAATTAACCTTAGTGTCTGATCGTTAATATACTGGTACATGTCCCGCTGCTTTTCCATATAATCAATGCAGTATTCTCTTCCGTGCCTCGGCCAATTATGCACTTCAAATACAGATGTCAATTGGTTGCCAAAAAGCTCGATGGCCTGTTGGATGTATTCCGCCCAGGCAACTGGGTCCCGCACTTCAGCTCCGCGTAATGTATAGATGTTATGAAGTGATGCTGTACAGTTTTCTGCAATACAGAGGCTCTTTTCTTCAGGGATAAACATATTCATTTCCGCCGGCGCTTCTGTATCCGGGGTGAGTTGGAACTGTATTCTTACCCCATCGATCACCTTTTCGACATAGGATTCATTCTTTGAAGTTGAAATTTCTTCAGCAGTATTGACTAAAGTCACCACACCAGTGGATACATATTTTCCGATGCCGCTGTCTATTTGACCTTTTTCTCCGCGGGGCAGTACCTCACCATACATGTAAAAGCCCCGCCTCGACATGGCCACGCCCGCAGTCACGTTCTCTTCCAGAGCTGCACTTAAAAAACCGCTCGGTGCATATATTTTCACATCATCCGTGGTTCCACTATTAAGAACCCCGTCCACTCCACCATAATGGTCGACGTGTGAATGGGAGAAGATGATGGCACTAATCGGGAACTTCCCAAAATAGCTGTCGATTAATTCAAAAGCGGCTTCTGCTGTTTCCCTGCTTGTGAGACAGTCAATAACAATCCATCCTGTTTTTCCACGAATAATGCTTAAATTTGCAAGGTCATAGCCTCGAACCTGATAAATATTTTCTGTCACTTGAAAAAGACCGGCGTTCAAATTCAGTTTTCCCTGGTACCATAGTTTTGGGTTAACGGTTGGTGGGAGTTTGTCTTTCAGAAGGAAATCATAGCTTTTTAAATCCCAGACAGGAAGAAGCGAATCATCTGGTTTGATAACGGGGAGGGAGACGCTTTTCAGGACATTTCGTGTTGCCCATTCCTGTTCAATCTTCAGTCTTTCCCAGGGGAGGTTCTTTTTAATTAATTGATTGATCTTCTCCGTCTTCTTCGTGGCATCCTTGGGAAGAGGGGTGAATTCCGCCTCTACTTTCTCGTTATGGTTTTGTTCCATGAGATGTCACCTCCATGAAACATAGTATTCATGCGAAATTCCCTTTATACGCGGGGGCACCCACCTTGTAACTCGAAAGTACATCGATCTATGATAGTGCCTGACTCCCATCGTGGTAAAGCAGGGGGTCAGGCACTGACACAATCAGCCTTGCAGCCAGGGATCACTTTAAGTTTCTCTGGCTTATTAACTCAGCTACAACAAAAGCCAGGTCGTCATTTCCATAGAGTGACAGCACTTCAAGTAACGTTTCAGAATCAATGTAGTCTGACTCCTGCTTCGGAACGGTCAGCTCCAAGGCATCGATCAGTTCTTTATTTTTATCCTGAAAGGGATAGGCTTCTTTATAAATGGCTGCAGCATCCAGGTCATGATTGATACACCACTGGGCGAAAAGTAAAACCATCATTTTTTCGCCTTCTTGATAATTACGAATAACTTTTTCTTCATGGCTCCGATCCACACAGCATACCTCCTTGTAAGCAGGGACGGTTTTATATCTCGTCTAACTCCCGCAGTAGAATATTTTCCTCACCATCCCATGATAGCAGATATTAATGAAAGACTGGTCCGAACGTTAAATGGTTTTCTCATTAATAAAGTGATTACGAAAGATCTAATTGCCGTAATTTATTTTCAATCTCCTGTATAATAATCCGATTGGTTTTCACCCTTGCATAATATTTATCTTCTCCTTCTACAATGTGCCACTTATTTTCTGGAGTAGAAGTATACTGAAGCATATCCTCTACAGCTTCCTCATACTGATCCCATTTGGATCGGTTCCTCCAGTCCTCTTCAGTGATTTTCCATGTCTTTAATGGGTCTGCTTGTCTTTCCTGGAATCGTTTAAGCTGTTCTTCTTTAGAAATATGGAGCCATAGTTTAATCACAACATATCGATCCTGTACAAGAAAATTTTCAAATTGAACGATTTCGTTATAGGCTCTATTCCATTCTGAAACAGAAGCGAACTGCTCGACTCTCTCTACAAGGACACGTCCATACCAGGATCGGTCAAATATAGCTATTTTTCCGTACGGTGGAATCTCCTTCCAAAAGCGCTTAAGGTAATGGTGTTTCTTCTCATTAGTGGAAGGAGCGCCAATGGAATGCACTTCAAATCCTCGTGGATCGAGCCCGTTGGTTAATCGTTTAATAGAGCCTCCTTTTCCTGAAGCATCCCAGCCTTCAAAAACAACAATAACCCCTAACTGGTTATCATAGATGGATCGTTGTAAATGGAGTAATTTCAACTGTGACTGTTTCAGCTCTTTTTTATATTGTTTTTTGTCTATTTTTAAGGATAGATCAATGGATTCCAACATACCGTCATCTCCTTTAAAGCTTTTTAAATTAACGAACCTTTCTCTATATATTCACCATGACTAACCTGAAACCTTTTGGAAACCAGTCTAGATAAAAGAATAATAACCTGTCCGCCCCGGTCATTAATTTACAGAAGATACCTATCAAGGCTGCTTGATGGATGGGATAGTTATAAAAAAAAACGGTATAGATAAAGTGTCGAATGTCTGCCATAGTAAGCGGATACAAAAAAACTAACTTTGTCGCCAACCACACGACAAAGTTAGTTTTCTATTTTCTTGTTATGGAACAGTTCCTCACCTATCATTAAACATATAAATAATATGTTTAAGAAAGGAAGAGGAAAGTGGCAGAATCAAACATTAAAGTGAGAATTCAGAAGTTTGGTAACTTCCTCAGTTCTATGGTATTGCCCAACATTGGTGCTTTTATTGCATGGGGATTGATTACAGCACTATTTATTCCTACTGGTATTATTCCAAATGAAAGCCTTGCCAATTTAGTTGAGCCTATGGTTTTTTACTTATTACCACTATTGATTGGATATACAGGAGGTAAGCTCATCCACGATCAGCGTGGAGGTGTGGTCGGTGCGATTGCTACGATGGGTGTCATTGTCGGAGCGCCTGACACACCAATGTTCTTAGGTGCGATGGTGATGGGCCCTCTGGGAGCCTATGTCATTAAGAAATTTGACCAGCTGATTGAAGGGAAAATCAGAGCAGGTTTTGAAATGCTTATTAATAATTTCTCTGCAGGTATTATCGGAGGAATTCTTGCAATCTTAGCTTACTTAGGTGTAGGGCCGGCTGTAGATGCATTTACAGAAGTGTTAGTTGCCGGGGTAGATTGGCTTATTGGAGCGGGATTATTACCGTTAACGAGTATTTTAATCGAACCTGCAAAAATATTGTTCTTGAATAACGCGATCAACCACGGTGTCCTCTCTCCAATTGGATTGGAGCAGGTACAGCAGGGAGGTAAATCCATCCTGTTCCTGCTTGAGGCAAACCCTGGACCTGGACTTGGTGTTTTACTTGCATTCATGTTGTTCGGCAAAGGAACAGCGAAGCGCTCTGCACCGGGAGCAGGTATTATCCACTTCTTAGGCGGGATTCATGAAATTTACTTCCCGTATGTTCTTATGAAACCGATGCTTTTCATTTCTGTTATTTTTGGGGGAATGAGTGGAATCTTTACACTCGTCCTTTTAGGTGGGGGCCTTGTTTCTCCAGCTTCTCCTGGAAGTATATTTGCAATCCTGGCTGTTACACCACCGCAAGGGATGACGTATGTAGCTAACATTGCAGCTGTTTTAGTAGCAACAACGGTTTCCTTCTTAATTTCATCTGTCATTCTTAAGTCGAGCAAGGCTTCTGAAGAGGATATCGACGAAGCAACGAAAAAGATGGAAGAAATGAAAGGGAAGAAGAGCTCTGTTTCCGGCCAGTTGAATAATGGAAGCATGCCGGCACCGGCAAGCGTAAATAAAGTAGTCTTTGCATGTGATGCAGGTATGGGTTCCAGTGCGATGGGAGCTTCTCTCCTGCGTAAGAAAATGAAAGAGGCAGATCTCGGCATTACCGTTACGAATACTTCTATCAGTAATCTTCCAGCTGATGCGGAAATTGTCATTACCCAGGAGGAATTGACTCCTCGGGCGAAGAACAAGCTTCCAGATGCTTATCATATTTCGGTAGATAACTTTTTAGACAGTCCTGAATATGAGAGACTGATTACAAGCCTTAAAGAAGGAATCACCCATGAGCAGGAAGAGTTGGTAGACTACTCTGAGAGCGGGGCTGCACTTGAGGAAGAGACCACTTCTCAAGAGGAGGACCTTTTACTTGAAGAGAACATCTTCTTAAATCAATCTTTCGAAACGAAAGAAGATGCCATTCGATTTGCGGGTGAGGCATTAGTGAATGCCGGATACGTTAAGAAGGACTATGTAGACGCGATGGTGGAACGGGAAGCGATCACTTCCACGTATATGGGGAATAATGTAGCGATTCCACATGGTACGGAAGATGCGAAGAAAGCCGTTATCAAATCAGGATTCACGGTTGTTCAAGTTCCTGAAGGTGTTGATTTTAACGGAGAGAAAGCTAAGTTGATCTTTGGGATTGCAGGGAAAGATGGAACGCACTTGGAAATTTTATCAGGGATTGCTGTCATCTGCTCTGAACAGGAGAATATCGATCAAATGGTACAAGCGACCACAGCCAAAGAGTTGAAAGACATCATTAACAGCAATTGATCGAATTCTGGAGAAAGGCGGGTCCCCGCCTTTCTCTTCCCATTTTTAGAGAGATAAGCAGAAGTTCAATCGCGCTTCGTCCCATCGTTTAAAGGGTTACGACCTTTAGTATAGAAAGCTTTGAAAAGAAATGAGTGGGTTGCATGTTTATTACATCAAAAGAAAAAGCGATTATTGAATTGATTGTAAGAACATCTGGAAAGCATACAGTTTATTCTCTTTCAGTAGCTCTGAACGTAAGTGGAAGAACGATACAAAGAAACCTTAAGTCCATTGAGAATATATTGAAAGAATTCCAACTGGAACTGAAGCGTACTACAGATGAAGGATTGTTTATCGATGGTACGAATCAGTCTATTTATAAATTGATTCAGGGCTTGGCAGCAGTAAATACGACAGACGAAACCCCAGAGGAAAGAAAGTTGCGATTATTGATCCTACTATTTGAAGAGGGCCCTTCGTTCAAAAAGCAGGTACTAGCAAAGCAATTAGGTGTGAGTATAGCTACGATGAATACACACCTTGAGGATTTGGAAGAATGGCTTCGTAAATTCTCCATAACCTTGACGAAGAAAAGGGGAGTCGGGTTGGAGGTGTCTGCCAGCGAATCGAATAAAAGGAAGGCACTTGCAAGCTTTTTACTCGTGTATTTCTATGAGGATATTATGGAGCAGCTATACTTGTTAAAGGAAGAAAACCACCATCAGGAGTCTGTACTTGGTTACTTTCATCCTGACTATTTAGTCTCTGCAGATGAGGTGGTCAGTGAGCAGTTTTCGAACGAGCGGATGAAGGTAGTCGATATTGATTATTTAGGGTTGATTGTCCATTTATGTATAACGATGCAGCGGTCGGATACCGGGCATTTACTGGAAGAATATACGCCGATAGAGAAAGGCTACCTTGTAGAAAGGGAGTTAATGAGAAACATTACCGGGGTGTTGAAACAAAGGCTCCGCGTCGATATGACTGACCAGGACATTGACTATATGACGATTGTCCTTAAGGGTTCAAAAGTACAACATGATACAGGGATGTATTATGACAAAATTTTGTTGGGACACATAATCAGAGATGTGATTCGAGATGTATCATCAAATCTTCATGTAGATTTAACCAATGATTTTTCTTTGTATCAAGGTTTACTTGCCCATATGGGGACCTCAGTCTTTCGTTTACAGCAGGAAATGGGTTTATATAATCCATTGAAGGAAGAGATTCAAAAGAAGTACCCGGTTCTATTCATGGCTGTGAAAAAAAGTTTGGAATCCTATTTCAAGGACATCGCATTCCCAGACGATGAAATTGCTTTTATCGTCCTCCACTTTGGATCTGCTCTCCTTGCAAAAGAAGAGAATTCGAATATTCAAGCCGTTGTCGTATGTCCAACAGGGATTGGGGCATCCAAAATGCTTGCCAGTCGTATCCAGAAAGAACTGCCTATGATACAAAAAGTAGAAATCTTATCGATTAATGACTTTCAAACGGCTGATTTAGATAAATATGACTTAATTATCTCTACGGTCAGGCTTCCATTTTCAGGTGTGGAGTATATTATGACAAGTCCATTATTGAACGAAGAAGATATTGGATTTATCCAAAATTACCTGCAGAACAACTTGGAAAAGTTAACAGCGAAGAAGCAGTGGAGACCGCTGGAAAAAGAGCGGAGTAATTCTTCCAAGCCTACGAAAGTACGTGTGCTTTTGAAGGAAATTAAAGAAGTACACACAAGTATGGAAGCCATCCTTCAAAATTTTCGTGTGTACCGCAAGCGTTCTGTGATGAGTCATTGGGATGTCATTGGTGAAATGGTACAAGAGGCAGAGGAAGAAAAGCTTCTGGTTCAAGCCGATAAGGTCTTTCATCACTTGAAGGAAAGGGAACGTATGGGGGGACTCGGAATTCCCGGCACAAATATGGGACTTTTCCACTGCAGGGATGAAAGTGTGAAACAGTTGGTCTTCCAAGTAGCGCACTTAGATAATCCTTCGAGCGTAAAAGGGATGGATGGGGAAGAAGTGAAGATGAAAAGCCTTCTCTTGATGATCGCTCCAGAGGATTTAAGCAGTAGACAACAAGAGATTTTAAGCATTATAAGTACAGGACTAATTGATAGTCAGGAATCGATGATGATTTTTTCATCTTCAAATAAAGTGATCATCCAAGAAAAATTAGAGGAATTATTCTTAGACTATTTACAAAAAAAACTGATAAAGGAATGATTAACTTGAATAAGACTGTCCATTTTGGAGCAGGAAATATCGGAAGAGGTTTTATAGGTGCATTGTTTGCTAAATCCGGATATGAAGTAACTTTCGTTGATATTGCAGAGAATATTATCGATAAACTTAATGAGGAAAAGACGTATGAGGTAATTTTAGCAAAAGAAGAAACAGAGACGGAAATTATTAAGAATGTGGCTGGACTAAATAATAGGACGCAGGAAGATGAAGTTATAGAAGCTATACAACATGCCGCGTTTGTAACAACAGCGATCGGTCCAAACATTTTACCAAGAATAGCACCGCTTATTGCACGAGGACTTGTCAAACGCGCTCAATCGACCAGTGAGAAAATCTATGTCATCGCATGCGAAAATCAAATTGGTGCGACAGATATATTGAAAGGTCATATTTTTGAACAGTTGAATGAATCAGAACAGGAGCAGGTAACAGAACGTGTATCCTTCCTTAATTCTGCTGTTGACCGTATTGTTCCAATTCAAGACCAAAATTCCCTCGACGTATTGGTGGAACCCTACTATGAATGGGTGGTGGAATCGAAAGAGGAAGTACCTTCAGTTGAAGGAATGACAACTGTTGAGAACCTTGCGCCGTTTATCGAGAGAAAACTGTTTACGGTAAATACCGGCCATGCTGTCATTGCTTATCTTGGGTATTCAGCTGGGAAAGAGACAATTGATGAGACGCTTGCTGATCAGGAAATACAGGAACAGGTTTTAGAAACGCTGAAAGAAACGGGCGCCTATCTTATCCATCAATACGGTCTCAATGAAGAAGAACATAACGCTTATATTCATAAAAATATTGATCGCTTTAAAAATAAGAAGTTGAATGATCTTGTCACTCGAGTAGGGCGGGCTCCACTTCGTAAATTAGGGCCGCAAGATCGACTAATTCGTCCTGCAGTAGAGGCGGAAAAGGCTGGGCTTAGTTATTCTAACCTTGCCAAAGCTATTGCCTCCGCCTTGTTGTTTGATCATCCTGAAGATGAAGAAGCAATGAAAATGCAGCAGATGATAGAAGAGAAGGGACCTGAATATGTGCTGCACGAAGTAAGCAAGTTGGAGGAAGGCTCTGATCTTACTGGAGAAGTCGTTAGAATTTATGAGCAGTTACGTACAAAATAAATAATTGATGCCATCGTTTTTTAACTGGAAAACCCCTTATCTGAAGTTCAGATAAGGGGTTTTAAAATTATCCGTTATGGGACATCTGCAAATCTTTGTTTGTCTTAAGGTCAAAGCGGTCGGCGTTCATCACTTTAACCCATGCATTCACAAAGTCACGCACAAATTTTTCTTGATTGTCTTGTTGTGCATAGACCTCTGCAAGGGAACGCAGGACGGAGTTTGAACCAAAGACGAGGTCGACTCTTGTAGCGGTACGTACAAGTTCACCGGTGCTGCGGTCGCGGCCTTCGTATTCGTTGTAGTCAGAAGGCTTCCATTCAATGCCCATATCAAGCAGGTTCACGAAAAAGTCGTTTGTAAGTGTTCCCACCTGGTTTGTGAATACACCGTGATCTTTGCCTGCGTAGTTTGCGCCAAGTACACGCATACCGCCGATCAAAACAGTCATTTCCGGTGCAGAGAGTCCAAGCAGCTGTGCTTTGTCCACAAGCAGCTCTTCTGGACTTAACGTATATTTCTTTTTCTCGTAATTACGGAATCCATCAGCCATCGGCTCCAACACATCAAAGCTTTCAATATCTGTTTGCTCCTGCGTTGCATCGCCGCGTCCCAGCGCAAATGGAACAGTAATATCGACACCAGCGTCTTTGGCTGCTTTCTCTACAGCCGCGCTGCCTCCAAGGACAATTAAATCAGCCAGGCTGACTTTCTTATCCAGATCGTTTTGAATGTCTTCATAGACATTGAGCACGTGTGAAAGCTGTTCCGGTTCGTTGACCTCCCAGTTCTTCTGCGGCTCTAAGCGGATGCGGGCGCCATTGGCACCACCACGATTATCAGAGCCACGGAATGTGCTCGCAGAAGCCCAGGCAGTTTTCACAAGCTCGCTGACGGATAATCCTGAATCAAGAATGTTCGCTTTTAAGTCAGCAATTTCAGAGTCATTCAGGTTATAGTCGACTTTCGGAATGGGATCCTGCCAGATCAGATCTTCATCGGGTACTTCCGGTCCAAGATACCTATCTTTAGGTCCCATGTCACGGTGAAGCAGTTTGAACCAGGCACGTGCAAAGGCATCAGCGAACTCATCAGGGTTTTTATGATAACGTCGGGAAATTTTCTCATAATCAGGGTCTTCCCGCAGGGCCATATCGGCCGTTGTCATAAACGTCGGAACTTTTACAGATGGATCTTCTGCATCTGGTGCCAGATCTTCTTCTTTAGGATTGACCGGTGCCCATTGATTAGCACCTGCAGCGCTCTTCGTAAGCTCCCATTCGTAGCCGAATAATAGATCATAGTAACCGTTATCCCATACGGTCGGGTTGACTGTCCATGCTCCATCCACACCACTTGTGATGGTATCCCTGCCTTTTCCGCTTCCGTGCGTGCTCTTCCAGCCTAACCCTTGATCCTCAATGTCCGCGGCTTCCGGAGCGGCACCGACATGAGCTTCTGCATCGCCTGCACCGTGGGCTTTACCAAATGTGTGACCCCCGGCAACCAAAGCAACGGTTTCTTCATCGTTCATTCCCATGCGGGCAAAAGTTTCACGAATGTCGCGGGCACTTGCAAGCGGGTCTGGGTTACCGTTTGGTCCTTCAGGGTTAACATAGATCAATCCCATCTGTACGGCGGCCAGCGGACTTTCAAGCTCGCGGTCGCCAGAATAACGGTTGTCACCGAGCCATTCTTTTTCGTTCCCCCAGTAAATATCTTCTTCAGGATGATAGATATCTTCGCGTCCACCACCAAAGCCGAATGTCTTCAATCCCATAGACTCCAGCGCGACATTACCTGTCAGGACAAGTAAGTCAGCCCAGGAAATCTTGTTTCCGTATTTTTGCTTGATCGGCCACAATAGACGGCGGGCTTTATCAAGGTTTGCGTTATCCGGCCAGCTGTTCAATGGAGCAAAACGCTGGTTGCCTGTTCCACCGCCTCCGCGTCCATCACCCGTCCGATAGGTTCCGGCTGCGTGCCAGGACATACGGATGAATAGCGGCCCGTAGTGCCCATAATCAGCCGGCCACCATTCCTGACTTTCTGTCATCAGGTTATGAAGATCCTGCTTCAACGCATCATAGTCCAGCTTTTGGAATTCCTCTTCATAGTTGAAGTCTTCCCCCATTGGATTTGTTTTCTTATCATGTTGACGAAGAATGTGCAGGTTTAGCTGGTTCGGCCACCAATCTTTGTTGGTTGTTCCTACTTTTTCAGTCGTGATAGCGCTTTCTTCTTGTGTCTTATCGTGAGATACCGGGCACTTACCAGCCTGACTGTCGTGCATTTCGTTCTTGTCCATGTGTAAATCCTCCTCTATGTTTTGGGGTGAATAATTATAATCTCTATTAGATTATAATTATAATAAATTAGCTTCTGAATGGAAAGCGAGAAGCCTTACTTTTCAAAAAACTAAGCGTGATCAAGTGTCAGTGGTAATCATAGAAATAAAGGGACAAATGTTCGAAGTAGTGGGAATCGAGGTTAAAAGCTCTCAATTCTTATTCTAACAAACTTACAGAAAATATAGTATATTTTGTCATTTTAAAATACACTTGTGACATGTAAAAGGTACTTCGATTGTCGAAACAAATCAATTGACCATAATCGAATAGAAGAGTACCTTAAAATACATCGTCCATTCTTTTATGCTGCAGGGAGTTGTTGGGTATAAGGGAGGGCGGAATGTGAATCCAGCAAACTATGATTTACTCATATAGGTAAAGAGTCTTTCTAATAAGAATCGTAAAAGGAGAATAAATGATGGAAAACTATCAAGAACTAACAGCAAAACAGAAGTCCTTTTTCCGAAGTGGTCAAACAAAAGATGTTCAATTTCGTAAGGATGCGTTAAATAAATTGAAAGAGCTGATGATGTCTCATGAACAGGACATTTTGGACGCTTTAAAAAAAGATTTAAACAAACCAGAAATCGAGGCGAAACGTGCAGAGGTCGGTCTTGTTCTATCAGAAATCAACTATATGATCGAGAACTTAACGTCTTGGTCGACTCCGGTAGAAGTAAAGACACCAGAGACCCATGGAGAAGCGGAAAGCTTTATTGTTCCTGAACCTTATGGTGCAGCTCTGGTTATTGCCCCTTGGAACTATCCGGTTCAATTAGCGGTAAATCCATTAGCAGGAGCAATTGCAGCTGGAAATACGGCTGTCTTGAAACCGTCTGAGTTAACACCAAACACTTCCAATCTTTTAGCGGAGATGATTAATGAGAACTTCCCAGAAGAATACGTGCGTGTCGTAGAAGGGGAAGTAGAGACAAGTACAGCTCTCTTAAAAGAGAAGTTCGATTATATTTTCTTCACAGGCAGTACCGGAGTGGGGAGGATTGTAGCTGAAGCTGCAGCGAAAAACTTAACTCCAACCACTCTTGAGTTAGGAGGAAAAAGCCCTGCCATCGTACATGAGGATGCGGACTTAGATGAAACGGCTAAGAGGCTGGCACGCGGAAAGTTTGCAAACGCTGGACAGACGTGTGTAGCACCGGACTATGTATATGCACATCGAAGTGTAAAAGATCAATTAATCACGAAAATCAAAGAAGTCATTACAAACACATATGGCGGGGAAGTTTCAGGAAGTACTTTCCCTCATGTAGTCAGTGAGAGACATTTTGATCGTTTACAGAATTTCTTAGATAACGGGAAGCTTGTTGCTGGAGGAAAATCAGATCGATCACAGTTATTCATCGAACCGACGGTGCTTGATGAAATCTCTTGGGATGATGCTGTGATGAAAGATGAGATTTTCGGTCCAATTCTTCCAATTATGACGTATGATGAAACTTTTGATGCGATTGAAGAGATTATGAACCATCCGAAGCCATTAGCGCTCTATCTCTTCTCTGATGATGAAAAAGTCCAGGACGATGTACTGAATAACATTTCATTTGGTGGCGGTGCCATTAATGATACGATTAACCACATGACTTCACACTACCTTCCATTCGGCGGTGTCGGCGACAGTGGAATGGGTGCGTATCACGGGAAGGCAAGCTTTGATACTTTCTCTCACTTCAAGAGCATTCTGAAACGTTCAAATAAATAAGTGAAAAAGGGAAGTTCCTTTGCCAGGGAACTTCCCCTTTTTTATGAAACCCCAGTATCGTTCTATGAAGATCTTCACTATAAAGAGCAGCTAAAATGGGGGAGTTACGAAAAAAGAGATGATTTAATTAGGAACCAATCTCCCTGGAAAATTTAAATCTTTTCATTTTCATCTTTTTGACCTTTACGCTCTTCTTCCATCGTACCCCAGTCATACCCTGACCTTCCCCAATAAATGAGGAATATAGCCGGGGCTGCTATCATGAGTATAGCTATGATGAGCTGCATATATATACCCTCCATATATTTGTCTTTTATACAAATACGTTTAAGATGGTCATAAGTTTCAAATCTTCTTCGATAATACGAAAAAAGTCATTCATTCAGGTGAGGGATATTTATATCAAAAAAGCATGCCTTGCTGCGGGCATGCTTTTTAAAGTCTGGTATGTTCAGATTCTTTCTATTTATTTCTTATACTGGTCCAGTAGATGCTGCAGCTTGCGTGCAACAGCATCTACTGGACCATTCAGTTCCTGGCTTGAGAAAGTTACTTTCGCACGGCTTTCGTCCATTTCCAAAGCCTCAGCAAATAATCCCCCAAGTCCACGGGCACGTCGATCAACTTCTAACATGACATCGACATGGTTTTCCTGCAAAAAGAAGATGGCTTCCAGTTCGTCTAAATAGGAACGGTATGATCCACCTGGGGCAAATTCAAACTCCTGAACATAACCAAAACGTTTAGAGACCTCCATTTCAACCTTTCGAAGCCTGAAGTCGAGGTTGTTTTCTAAGGCATTCAGCACTTTCTCAATATAAGGGTGAGGGGCTACTTTAATCGGATCGCGGTCTTCGGGATCCAGAGCCATAGGAATTGCGAGTCCTGTTTCGAACCAAATCGGAAGCCTTCCGAGAGACGCCGGAGCATGATAAGGGAGTTGAATGGAGAATGGGATTTCTTTTGTTTCCCCTGCCTGGATCGTTTGATTATTAGCAATGGGATATTTCTGTAAGGCCACTTTTTCTCTTACCTTTTTATCGTCCACTTCGCGGATCGCTTCTGTCATAAGGAATATATGGATGGAGTCGATGGTTTGTTCTACATCGCCTCCTTGAATAACTACTTTACCATGAACGTCTTCTCCTGGTACGAACTGGTCTTTTTCTAACTGTGTATCTACCTTTGCGGCACCAACGCCAACACTGGCTAATATCTTTTTAAACATGTGATCTCCTCCTTTTCCTGATTATACGAAAAAGATGAAGAAAAGGGTTCATCTCTTTTTCAATAGGCAGGTAAACAAATTTTACGAAGCTGCGCCTTCTTTCGCTCTTACTCTATGATCTTGAATGGACCAATAGAATCCTAGTATTCCCAGGCCGCCAGTGAGTAAAAAGAAACCGGCCATCATGCCATTAGATAGTAAAGCGCTGAGCATCAGCCCTAAGCTGCCGACGATCTGACCGGCATCCATCGCTAATCCGCTGACGGCTTTGTAAGAGCCCCGGGCATCATTCTTAGCAAACTTAGCAACATAGGTGGAACGAATCGGCTGAAAGAGCAGTTCTCCTACGGTTGCGATGGTAATGGCAGCCATTAATATGAATAACATGTTGTTCCACGCTAAAAAACTATATCCCCATACATACATCAACAGTCCAATGAATAATATGGCAGATGCATGAAATTTTTGTGCAATTCTCCCGATAATCGGAGAAGCGAATATGACAATGATCGTGTTGAGGAGGATCAGAAGACTCAGCGTTTTAGCTCCGTCCACCGGGATTCCAAACAGAGACGTATGGATATCCTCATTTAGACGGACAGCAATAAATCCATAAAGGTGAAACTCTAAGGATAAAATAAGCAGTGTAGCAGCACAGAGGACCATAAAACGCGCATCTTTCAAGACATCCGTGTAGTTAGAAACAAACCCGGAAAAGATCCCTTGTTTAACTCCTGCGATTTTCTTTGGTTCATAGTTATCTTGAATCCATCCCATTGTAAGTACTAGTGTAAAGATTGATAAAAGCGAGAAGCCTAAAAATAATGCGAATGTATGGGTTAGAAAGAATAATCCGCCCAGTACAATTCCAATTGCGAATGCGACGTTCGTAGACCAATAGATAAACCGATACATCGTGGGCTGTTCTTCTTCGGAACTTACGTCGATGAGAAGTGCTTCTGAAGCAGGGTCAATACAACGGCTGGTAATACTTAAAGTGAAAAACATAATAAATGTGATCCATACCGATTCAAACCACGGAGAGTTCGCCAACGCAATGAGGGTAAAGGCAGCGGTTTGAATCATATATCCGGTGACCATCACTTTCTTCCTTCCATAACGGTCTGCCCAGAACCCTCCATACATACTAAACACAATGGATACAAGGGTCGTGAATGTTAGAATCCCACCGGCAAAGGCTAAGCCGAGCTGATTGGAAAAATAAATCGCCATAAACGGAAAAATACTCATTTCTGCTACATCCGTCACAAAAGAGGCAGTCATCCGGAGCTTGATATTGATATGGAATTGCTTAAACTCTGTTAAAGTCATAGATTTCCTTCTCCTTCCTAGGATTTTATTGTAAATTGGAAAATAGGAAAGAAAAAGTGTAATGGATTTTTTTGATTTTCATATTTTAAAGGAGAATATCCGAATGAGTGTCTTAGAGTACTATATCGATCTAAAACGGCTGCCGGAATATCAACAGGTGAAGGAAATTCTCATTTCAAAAAAAGAAATAGCGGAGATCCTTTTCTGCTCTTCAAGGAATGTTCATCATGTGTTAAATCGATGGATACAGGAGGGATATGTGGATTGGAAAAGCCAGCGGGGAAGAGGGAAAAAGTCGACATTAACTTTCTTGTTGTCGCTCGATGATGCAGCCCTCCGTCACGTAAATGATCTTATCCAAAAGGAAAAAGTAAAGGAAGCGATGATATTTGCTGACCATGATCAATTTTCTTCCACGCTGAAAAAGGGACTCGTCTCTACCATACAACAGGCTTTTGGTATTCAGCATTCAGGGAACGAAGAAGAAACGAATGACACCCTGCATATCCCTTTACAGCATAACCTTTCCAATATGAATCCCTTCTTTGTAACAATCGCAAGTGAGGCACATATTTTAAATGAGGTTTTTGATACGCTGGTCCACTTTAATACAGAATCGAAGACATTGGTCCCGCATCTGGCTCAAGGATGGGAAGCAAATGATGATTTTTCTACCTGGACTTTTTACCTGCGTAAAGGCATTCGATTTCATAATGGAAACTTGCTGACGAGTAAAGACGTCCTGTGGACATTTGAATCATTGGTTCATGAAAAAGTGGATATCCCGAATAAATGGCTGGTTGAGGGTATAGAGGATATTTCCATTGTGAATAAGCACAGCATCAGGTTTCACTTAAAAGAAGGCAATCATTTGTTTCCTCATTTTTTAAGCGCTGTCTATACCTCTATCATTCCGGATGGGTCTGACATTAGCAGCAATCTTTTAATTGGGACGGGGCCGTTTATGCTGGAAGAGGCCATGGACGAAAAAATAGTTTTAAAAGCCTTTGATTCCTACTTTCAAGGGAGACCTTTTCTTGATCATATTCACATATGGAAGTTACCAGAGAGTGATTTTAATCCGCTTTACTTTTTTATTCATGATGACAGCGGCGCCTATGATATGAAGGGATCTACTTTTACGATTTATGATAAAGGAAGCAACTATCTCATCTTCAATATGAACAAGCGGGGGATTCATCAGAACCCGTTCTTTAAACAAGCGGTGAGTGAGATGGTTGATTCTAAGGAAATGATTCAGGAATTGGGCGAACCGCGGTGGGCACCTTCCACAAGTTTTATTCCTGAGATGAGCAGCTACAAAGAAGTAAAACATTCCATAGAAAAAGCTGGTCAGCTTCTCGATGCATCCAACTATAGAGGGGAAACCATTCATCTAGCTGTCCTGCGTTTTGAAGACTTTATGGAAGATGCCAGGTGGATGCAGCAGAAGCTGCGGAAAATTGGGATTGTGGTCGAGATCCATCCAATTGAACTGTCAGATATTTACCGTGAGGATTTCATGTTGTCCTTTGATGCTCTATACACAGGAGAAGGGTTTGAGGACAATCTTGAGTTAGCGCTTCTTATTTTGCTGAGGAATGAATATGGGATCCGCAGATATCTCAATCCCTCTCAAGTTAAGGAGCTGGATCAAGGGTTTGAAGCTCTAAAGAAACAGCCGGACGATCAAGGATTCTTAGATGTCTTTCATACGATTGAAGAGAGACTGAAAGAAGATGGAACCATTATCTTCACCGTTCACTCTTCCGATCAGAATACCTTTCAATCGAATTTGCAAGGGATTCACATCAGCGGATACGGCTGGCCGATCTTTCGTGAATTATGGATTAAACAAGAATAGACGTTGACCTGCATGAAGCCTTCCAATTGTTTGGTGAAGAAAACTCAGGTAGGAGGCGAGTGTGAATGAAAGAAATCCTTGTTAATTATATGAAAAGATTTTCGGATCTCAGTCAGCAGGAGCTGGAGGCCATCGTATCGGATATCCCAGTGATCTCTTTTAAAAAAGGAACGATCTTGTTACACCAAGGGCAGATTCCTGATCACTGTTATTTTATTCTCAAAGGGTGCATTAGAAAGTACACCATTAATGAGGAAGGGAAGGAAACTACTGTTCAGTTTTATACAGAAGAACAGAGTGTTACGGTTTTTAGTTCACCTCTTCATCCACAGTATTCAGCCTACACTTTGGTATGCCTGGAGGACTGTATGTTAGTAGTTGGTGACTTATCATTGGAACAGGAGAACTATAAGCAACATGCTGCACTCCAACCAATGATCCGCCAAATGATTGAAGCGGACATGGGAGAGGTGCAGGATGATTTTGCTGGTTTTATGTCTTCGACACCAGAAGAGAGATATAAGTCCTTGAAAATAAAACAACCTGAGCTGATTCGCCGGGTGCCTCAGCATCAGCTCGCAAGCTACTTAGGCATCACTCCTGAGTCCTTAAGCCGGATTAAAAAACGTCTGGGATAATCTTTAAACCTTCATTCAACGAGCTTTTATGCCTTTGACCAACAGCCATAAACCAAACCCTAATTCTCCAATTGTCATAGGAAGCATTAAGGTCATCTCAATGATAGAAGTGACGTTCTGAATCAACGGGAAAAAACTTTTCAGAACGTGAACAAGCATATAGCTGACTCCTGCGATAATGAGTAACGTGCTGATTACTTTTGGAATAGAGCTTGATTTAAAAGTGATCAAACCGACAAGTAAGAGATGGACACCAAATACAATCAGTCCAATCGACCAAATGGTTTCAAAGGCGTTGATCCTTGTCATGACTTGAGAAGCAGAGGTTTCCATTGAAGCTCCTGTGTTTTCTAAAGCGATTATATATGCGGTCACCAGCTGGGAAACGGCTGCAGCAAGAATGGCTGTGTAAAGGAGACGAACCCAGCCGGCTAATAATGAATACTCCGCATGGACTGGTCTTAAGCATATATAAAACGCCCACGCCACTATAATATCAAGCAAGATAATTAAAACCCAGCTTAAAATTTCATAATGAAACAATGTGCTGAATACCTGGATGTTTTCTAAAGTCTCCAAAGCGTCTTCGGGAATAATAAGGGTTGAATGAGCATAGCCATAGGAGAAAAAAGCCGCAAACGTCATGATGAGCAAGGATATTCCTGCAATTAGGGACGACTGTCGCTGCAGACCACTTAATTCATTCATAGGTGTTGAACCTCCTTCATCGTTTATTTGTATGGTACCTGCATAAGGGAGATGCTGCATTGACTTAAGTTAAGAAATCAAAAAAAGAACGTCCCTGTTGTTTTAGTAATAACAAGGACGCTCCTCTTTAATTGGTTCTGCTTACATCTCTCTATGTCCATTTTATCTAGAAGATCTATTGTCGAGACCTTTGTGCGGCTTGTTAAAGTTTCATTCCCCGAACGCTTCCGGAAGCATCTTGAATCCTTCAATCTCCGCATCTTCTTCTATTTCAATCATAATGCAGCGTTTGCCTTTATAATTGACCTGCCTCACAAATTCAAGGTCCTGGGGACTAATTGAAATATTGGCGACTTTTGTATTAATTTTAATAGATTTCGATTTGTATTTCGGTACAATACTCGATGCTTTCAGCTCATAGCCTTCATTATCAGTAATTTGTTGGAACGCATGTTTTACTTTTTCGCCGTCCACTTGTTCACCACTTTGGTTTAATACACGCTCAACTTCTCTATAATCGAGCTTTGGAGGTTCATCCTCCTCATTTTCTTCAACGACACGGTTTATCTCACTGTAGACGTTAGCGAGGGTGGAGGGGTTAAGCTGGTCACCGACGACATCCCTGATGACTTCTTCGAAAACCGCCTTGTCTTCCTTCGCTGTCATAATCTCTTCTCCATTTAATACGTCTTCAATGAAACGGTAGTCCAGCTCATTTGCTTTCCCGGCTGCATAGAGAACGTGGTTTACATCAGATGCCCCTTCTGTAATGGATGGGAAGAGGAATCCGGACATAGGATTCTTCAAATCGATGACGGGATCGACTTCAATCTTATATTTAAATTCTTTCTCCACATAATCAAACTGGATTTCTTTCTTAGGCTCTTCCGTTTTGTTTATGCTGCAGAGTATGAAAGGGTTGGAGTAAACAGCATCACGATCACTTTCCTCTGATTCTTCACTCCTCCGTTTTGTTGGTTTCATATACTCCGCCCGGATAAACGTAATGACAATATCTTTTTCATATGGATGGTCGTCGATGATTTTCTCTGTCATGGCGAGCATCTCCTGTTTCCAATCCTCTACGTTTTGACTGAGCAGCCCTCTATGTAACAGAAGCTGACTTGAATTCTCAGCATCACGCTGAAACTTCAGTTCAAATAATTTTTCGTCCAGCTGCCCGGTCAGCACTTTCTTGAAATTGTTCATAAACAGCTCTTGTTGATCGCGATCGAGCATTTCAAATGGCTGGCTCTGGTGGTGGTAGATATCTGTCGACTCTTTCATGATGTATACATTAAAGATGTCTGTGATTTTTAATAAATCGTTATCTACTTTAAATTGTTTGCGAATACCGGCAATGTCTTTTTTGTCCATCAATCGCTCACTCCTATAATGATCTTCGTTCAGGATTCTTTTATTTTAACACTGATTCATAATTGTTTATCGATAGTATTTCAAAAAAAGAGATCTTCTGTTATACATAAAGAAAGTAAACCTTAGGGAGGCATGAAAATGAAAATGATTGATTTAAGTGTCCCGTTAAGCCCGAAGGTAAAAGAGCCGACCCCGCCATCCATTCACTATCATTCGCACAAAGAAGGAGCAGACCAAGCTGTACAGCACCTCGGTATTACACATGATGATTTGTATCAGGGAAAAGCATGGGCGACCGAGGATGTGTCAGCCAGTACCCACGCAGGAACACACGTGGATGCCCCGTACCATTATGGAGACGTTTCGGAAGGTGAAAAAGCACGAACCATTGATCAACTGCCTATCGATTGGTTTTATGGAGATGGTGTGCTTTTTGATTTTAGCGAGAAAGAAAAAGGGTATGAAATTACTTCAGATGATTTGAATGAGCAGCTGGAGGAGATGAGTTACACATTAAAACCGCACGATATCGTCCTTATCCGCACGGACGCGGATAAACAGCTGTATCAACCTCAGTATGCTTTTTGTCACGCTGGTGTTTCAGCAGAAGCCACTCGATGGCTGATTAATCAGGGGATCAAAGTTATGGGCATTGATGCGTGGGGATGGGATATACCGCTTGATGTCCAGGTGCAGAATTACAAAAAAGATCCTGCCAGTAATCGGATTTGGGATGCCCATCTGGTAGGACTGGAGAAAGAGTACTGCCAAATTGAAAAGCTGGCTAATTTGGACCAAATCCCCAGGCGTCATGGATTTAAGGTGAGCACATTTCCAGTAAAAATTGAAAACGCGAGCGGCGCATGGGCCCGTCCCGTAGCAATCTTGGAAGCGTGAGCTGAAAAGAAGAGGATTCCTTCTATAGAAGGAATCCTCTTTATTCTTAGTTATCTTGTTTTGCTTTTTTTGATTTACGTGCGCGTTTTGCTTCTTCTTTGTGCGCTTCATTTGCAGCTGCACTTCCGAATTCCTGAGAAAATTCAGTATCTGCCTGCTGCGGGTTAAACCCCTTTTTGTTCTTTTGTTCTGCATCGTTTTTCTTATTACGCTTCGCCATGATGTGTCACCTCCATTTCCTCCCTTAGTATGAATCAGAGTTTGATTTCTCATGTAAGAAAAAAGGTGAATTTTATCTAGAATCCATAGGCGATAGGAGGTATAATATACAAAGATAATCGTTTGAAAAAAATAGATGGAAGAGGGGCATCCGGCCTTCTTCCATCTATTTTTTCTTTGCAAACTCCAGAAAGAAAGGGACGATCGTATGGATTTCTTTACAAGAATGGAACAACACACCGGGGTCTGTCTAAACGACGTCCAAAAACAAGCGGTCCTTCATACTGATGGTCCGCTGTTATTACTCGCTTCACCAGGCTCAGGAAAGACAACGACACTGAATATGAAAATCGGCTACTTGCTGCTTGAAAAGAAAGTGAGCGCAAATCGCATTATGGCGATTACGTTTAGTAAAGCCTCTGCCCATGACATGTCTGAGCGCTTCGACCGTTTCTTTTCTGCGGTAACGGATGAAAAAGTGCATTTTTCGACCATTCATAGTTTTGCCTTTAAAGTGGTGCGTGAATCGCTGAGAAAAAACGGGCAGGACTTCCAGCTGATTGAGGGGAATATTAGTGACGAAGAGCTGAAGAAAGGTTTCGATGGGCCTGACATCCCTCTTCACAAGAAATTTATTTTGAAAAAAATCTATGAAGATACAAACGGGACACAAATTTCAGATGATGAAATGGACGAACTGATGACCTATATCAGCTTCGTAAAGAACCGGATGATTGAAGGCAGGGAACTTGACAAAGTGACCTGTCATGTCAAAAACGCTTCAGATATTTATCAGACCTACGAACGGTTTAAGAAAAAACGTGACGATAAATTACTTCTCGACTTTGATGATATGCTCACTCTTTGTCACCGCATCCTGCTTGAAGACGGGGCACTCTTATCAAAGTATCAACAGCAGTTTGAGTATATCCTTACCGACGAAAGTCAGGATAACTCCGTCGTTCAGCATGAAATCGTCGAACTATTGGCGAAGCCGCATAACAATTTATGTGTGGTCGCCGATGATGATCAGTCCATTTTTATGTGGCGTGGGTCCGATGTAACGAAGCTTCTGCAGTTTGAAAAAAACTATCCTGATGCAACGGTTATGACGATGTCACAGAACTACCGGTCCTCACAGGAAATTGTTCAAGCATCAAATCAGTTTATCAAACGCAACAAAAACCGTTATGCAAAAGAAATGTTTACAGAGAATTCTTCTCATAAACCAGTCGAGATTAAATCGATGCGAAATTATGAGGATCAGTTGAAGTATGTGACAGAAGAGATTAGAAAGAGTGGAGCGGACGAAGAGGTCGCTGTTCTCTACCGCAACAATTCCTCCGCTGTACCGCTTGCAGACAAGCTCGATAAAGCCGGCATCAAGTTTTATATGAAAGATATCGACGCCAAGTTTTTTAAGCACTGGATTGTAGAGGACATGCTGAACTTTATGCGCTTTTCCTACAATGATAAGCGGATTGATATTCTAGAGCGGATTCATACGAAGTTCAATGCCTATATCTCAAAGCAGCAAATCGCCTACTTGAAGAAGAAAAATAACCAAACATCTGTATTTGATACGCTGCTTGAAAGTGACCTTCCGTCTTATCAGCAGAAGAATATTACTCAGGCGAAGAAGCAGTTTAAAGCGATCAACGAAATGGAGCCTGATAAAGCGATCCGAACCATTCGTGATAAACTTGGCTACGACCGTGCGATTAATAAAATGATAGAGAAATTCGGATTTAATGCCGAGCATCTATTCAGCATTCTGGATACGCTCGAAGAAATCGCTCATGGCCTTGGCACCTTAAAAGGGTTTGCCGACCGTCTGAAGGAACTCGAACAGTTGGTTCAAACGTCTAAATACAACAAAGACAAAAGTCCGCTCACCCTCACTACTTTCCACAGTGCCAAAGGGCTTGAGTACGACAAGGTGTATATGATTGATTTAATCAATGGTGTTGTACCTTCGAAAGATGATATGGAACGTTACCGAAATAAAGAATACGGACCTATGGAAGAAGCGGTCCGGCTTTTCTATGTCGGCATGACCCGAGCAAGGACAGACCTTGAGCTGTTAACGTATAACTATAAAGGAAATGAACGCGTTACTGAATCCATCTTTGTCATGAATGTAAGAAGAATCACCCAGCCTGAAGGGACTCAAACAACAAAAAGAAGACGAAAGCATCCAGACGTTGATTTAACAGATGAGACGCTCTTAAAGCCTGTTGAAATCGAGCTTGGTAAAGCCGTTATTCATAAAAAATTTGGTCCCGGAGTCATCAAAGAGTATGGCGGGGAACAAATTGGTATACAGTTTAAGGAAGCGGGCTATAAGGAACTCCTGCTTGAGTTTTGTATGGAAAACGGGTTATTGAGTAAACCGCAGATATAAATTGTTCGTTTAGCAAGAGGACAGCCTTTATATAAAGGCTGTCCTCAGCTTTTAGAGAAACCCGTGTTTTTCATAAGCTTTTTTCTGCCGTCAGGAGCAAAAGACCGTTCCGTTTCCGCTGTGAGGTCTCAGGTTGCTCTTTTTCCGCAGGGTTGTCACGGTCTGCAGATTTTCCAGAAAGCATCTTCTTTGAAAAAACGGTGGATGACGGTGGTTTTCATTCTTAGGGGATCTATTTTATATGTAGAAAAAATGTGCACTTATAAATAGATAAAGGCCCCGGACTAAAGCCGGGGCCTCTTCGTTAGTTGGTTGCCCGCATTTCGCTTCTACTTTCCTGTTTGTTACGTACCATTTGAAAGATGGTCAGCGCGGCAAAAAGGGCAAGTCCAATTAATGAAATGATGAAGTTCGGATAGACGAGTAGAACACCTGCTGCGATTAATCCCACTCGCTCAAACCAGTTCACCTTTGTCACGTAATAACCGATCATAGCTGCACTGATACTTGCCATTCCTAAGAGGGCAGTGGCAACACTAATCGTTACATTGACCGCATTCGCATCGCCCTGAAGTAAAAGAATCGGGTTCGATACGAAAATATACGGAATGATAAAGGCAGCGATGGCGAGTTTCACAGCCGTCACTCCTGTTTTCATTGGATTTGCACCTGCAATTCCTGCACCTGCATAAGCGGCAAGACAGACAGGAGGAGTGATATCGGCAACAATGCCGAAATAGAAGACGAACATGTGAACAGCGATGACCGGAACATCAAACGCGAGCAAGGCAGGCGCGGCCATCGTAGCCGTTACAACATAGTTCGCCGTTGTCGGCAAACCCATTCCCAGAATGATACAGGCAATCATCGTAAAGAACATGACGAGGAAAAATTGTCCCTGGGCAAGATCAATAATCCCGCCGGCAATTTTCGGTCCAAGTCCGGTGGTCGTAACCGTACCAGCGATAATACCGGCGGTGGCACAAGCTGCAATAACTGGAAGAGCCACCCGCGCTCCTTCTTCCAAAAGCTTGATGATTCCTTTAATGGACATGCGCGTATCTTTTCTGAGAAAACTGATGACAAAAGCTGTAACGATAGCAAATAGAGCTGCATAGGTTGGTGTTCTGCCTGCTAGAAGGAAGCCGATGATAATGATAAGCGGCAGAAAAAGATCGAGCCGTTTCATCAGGTTTGTTATGTCAGGCAGTTCTTCCTTCGTCAATCCACGGATATTCTGCTTTCTAGCTTCAAAGTGAGTGCCGAGAAAAACCCCTGAAAAATATAGAAGCGCCGGTATGATGGCGATGACGATGATTTGATTATAGGGAGTCCCTGTATAGGAAGCCATAATAAAAGCAGCGGCACCCATAATTGGCGGCATGAGCTGCCCGCCGGTCGAAGCGGCAGCTTCTGAGGCAGCGGCAAAATGCGGTTTAAACCCTGCATTTTTCATCATCGGAATGGTGAATGATCCGGACCCGACTGTGTTGGCAACTGAACTTCCGCTGACCATTCCCTGCAGACCACTCGCAGCAACGGCAGCTTTTGCTGTACCGCCGGTATACCGACCGGTCAGGCGGAGAGCGATATCGTTGAAAAATTGTCCGATATTCGTTTTGACTAAAATGACACCAAAAAAGAGAAATAAAAATATATAGGTGGACGATATTTGAATCGGTATCCCAAAAATGGCGCTTGAGCTGAAAAACATTTTAGTCGCAAGCGTCGGCCAGTCATATCCGGCGTGGCCGATAACGGGAATGTAGTTGCCGAACAATCCGTATAAAAGGGCAAGCATGGCAATAATGACAATCGGAAGGCCTACGACACGTCTGGTTGCTTCTAACAGCAGAAGGATCCCAGCTGTCGCTACATACTGATCCATGTAGGAAAAACCAAAAATGATCGCCTCGTTAATCAAACGTTCATAATTTTGAATGATATAAAAGTTTGTATAAAGTGCAATGGCTGCTAAGAGAACATCATACCAAGGAATTCCACGCTTAGCTGTCAAAGAGGACTTGATGGGATAGAGGAGATAGACAAGACACAGAGCAGCACCAAGGTGAACTGCTCCTTGAATTAACGACACATAAGCCCCTCTGTAAGCCGTATAGAGCTGAAAGATGGTGAGTGCACTTCCCAGGATGAGAGTGAGCCACCCCCAGGGGCCCAGGTTCGTACGAAAGCTGCTTTCTTTGTCGTATTTTTTCATGAGTTCCCGCTTGTCGACTTCTTGATTTTCCTTTGTTGGCACTGATCTTACCTCCATTTCTAAATGGTATCATTTGAAAGAACCGGACAAAGCTATGCCCGGTTCTTGATGAATGGTTTATTTATTCAAGGAGCCCTTCTTCTTCGAAATACTTCTCTGCACCTGGGTGAAGAGGGAGTTCGCCGGCACCTGATAATGCTGTATCTTTTGTAATAAGCTTAGCTTGAGCTATGGACATGTCCCCAGCATTTTCAAACAAGGTCTTGGTCATTTCATAAGCTAAATCTTCACTCACTTGTTCAGTAGAACCCAGCAGCAAAGCCATTGCTGTGATTGTTTCTACAGGCTCGTCCTGCCATTCGTACGTACCAGGTTCAACCGTATAAGCTTCATACTGACTGTTTGCAACGACTTCATCAAGTGCCTCACCTTCGATGTTCAGGAACTTGACTTCTTTCGTTGCCGCTTCTAACTCATCCGTTGTAGAGGAAGGTACGCCAACAACAGCAAAGGAAGCGTCAATCGTTTTGTTCTGAAGCTTACTTTTTGCATCTCCAAATCCTTCTTCAAAAGCTTCATAGTCTCCTTCTTCAATTCCATACGCAGAAAGAACCATTTCAGCCGCTTCACGTGTCGCTCCACCTGGCGGGCCGACAGCGACTTTCTTGCCTTTCAAATCTTCAATAGATTCAATTCCTGTAGAATCAAGAGTGACAACCTGAAGAGCTTCCGGATAAAGGGAACCAATGACGCCTACGTTTCCTACATCCTTGCCTTCGAATTCACCTGTTCCTTCAACAGCATTAATCATGGTTGTGTTCTGAGCAATGCCAAGTTGGAAGTCACCGGACTGAATTTTGGCTATGTTTTCAACAGAAGCCCCTGATTCAACTGAGCTGACATCAAATCCTTCCATGTCGATGTTATCTGTAAGAAGGTTAGCCATTTCTCCACCTAGAGGATAATACACGCCACCAACACTGCCTGTCCCCATTGTAAGGTTTGTCATTTCTTCTCCACCGCTGTCGCCACCATCATCGCCGCCAGCTGAATCGCCTCCATTTCCGCTTTCACCGCAGGCGCCGAGAATCATGCTGATGGTGATGAGGAAGACGATCATCAACCAAGAGTGCTTTTTCATCAAAATACCCCCTACTTTTCAAGTGTTTTTATTCAAATAGGAGTGCTTTTTCCTATTTAAAACTAATTATCCCTTATATTTACATAATTTTATCTCGTTTCGTCAATTATTACAAGAATATTAAGAAAATTACGTCATTAACGGTTGGATTAGGAAGGTTATATAAGAGAAGAGGGGGGAGTGAACCGCAGTCACGTCTGACATGGATGCTTCTCATTGCATGAAGCCATTAGCAGCAACTGAATACAGGGTTATTTTTAGAAAAAAATGAAAAAACAATCTTTTTTCTATACTCCTCCATCCGTGCTATAATCCTAAAATGCAAAATTTATGTATGGTGAATTGTTTGATAATTCGAATGATTCAGCAGTAAAAGGAGATTCAACATGAATGACACACAAGTTCTAATACAAGAACCAATGGCGATTTTTGCCTACTTGATTGCCCTTGTCGGGGCAGTATTTATGTTATCAACGTTGGAGTATAAGCCGCTTAAGAAATTTTTCGGCTATCTACCACCGTTAATTTGGATGTATTTTTTACCGATGCTTTCGACAACGTTCGGAATCATCCCGCAAAGTTCAGATTTATACAGCTTCTTAAGTACCTATATGCTGCCCGCTGGTTTACTGCTGTTAATGATCAGCACGAACGTACCAGCTACCTTTAAACTTGGTGGAAAAGCTGTACTTGTCTTCCTTGCAGGTACTGTCGGAGTAGTAATTGGTGGACCTATTGCCTTTGCTTTATTCCAAGGTGTATTACCTGATGAAGCATGGCGCGGTGTGGGTGCACTTGCCGGGAGCTGGATCGGTGGCTCTGCGAATATGGGGGCGATGATTGAAGCTTTCAGCACGCCTGACGATATTTTAAGCCCAATTATCTTAACGGATACATTAGTCGGAATCGGCTGGATGGGAGTTATGATTTCCCTTGCAAATTTCCAGGAACGCTTTAATAAGTGGAATGGCGCGGATAACTCTACGATCAAGCGCGTCAATGAAGATATTGCAACAGATGTGCAGAATAATGCGAAACCAATTCAGCTTCCACAGCTCTTTGGGATCCTTTCCATTGGCTTCGCTGGTTCTTATTTAATCCGTCTGTTTGCTGATCTTTCGTTCATTCCAAAATCTGATGTTATGAATACATCCACGTGGACGTTCTTAATTATCACTGCTGTCGGGATTGCCTTATCCTTTACCAAAGTCCGCAACCTTGAATATTATGGTGCAAGTAAAGTTGGATATATGGGGATTTACTTGTTCCTTACAGCTATAGGAGCTCAAGCAAACTTGATGGATATCGTTCAAGCACCTCAGTTTATCCTTATGGGACTGGTGTGGCTCGCTATTCACGTGCTTTGTATATTCCTTGCCGCACGCTTATTAAAAGCACCGCTCTTCTTCGTTGCTGTCGGCTCTCAGGGAAACATTGGTGGAACAAGCTCTGCTCCAATTGTTGCCTCTGTTTTCCAACCGGCGCTTGCGCCTGTCGGATTGTTGATGGGTATCCTTGGTAATGTAGTTGGAACATACGCAGCTCTCCTCTGTGGTCAACTGGCCCGGATGATTGCCGGCGGATAATCATAAACTGAATTAAAAGCCTGACCTTTTTTAGGGTCAGGCTTTATTTTATTTATATGAATTCCCCTGGAGGACACCTACGTCAAAATAACCTCTCTGTTTCATCCAATTGGGATGGGCTCTCCTTCATTGATTGTTCTTTTTTGAATATATATAACAAAGTGAGCGGGGAAAGGGGAGATCCTATGGCTGTAATTAAAGCTCCATACAAAGACATTAAACTTCTTGCGCGTCTGCTCAGAGCTGAAGCGGTCGGGGAAGGGAAGCAGGGGATGCTCCATGTCGGGGCAGTTACGGTGAACAGAGCAAGGGTGAATTGTTCAGATTTTGAGGGGTTAAGAACACTACCTGAAGTGATTTATCAACCCAAAGCGTATGAAGCACTTCAACACGGGATGTTTTATCAAAGATCAAGAGAGAGTGAAAGGCGCCTGGCAAAAAGGAATGTGAAAGGGCACAGATCATGGCCTGCAAAGTATAGTTTGTGGTACTTTAAGCCGGAGGGTCAATGTCCACCCACCTGGTATGACCAGCAGCTGGTGGGCCGGTATAAGGCTCACTGCTTTTACGAACCAGTTCAGGGCGAGTGTGATGAGATTTACAATTCGTATTAATGGCTGTGTCCGTGATGATATTCTCTGCCTCAACCATGAGGTGGAGTTTTTTTTGGTACAGGTGAAAAAGAGCGTTTATTAAATGGAACGATCATTTTTGTGAAAGCAGGAAACACTAGGGAAGTAACAAGTACAGGTAGGAGGGAAAGCATGAAGGAAAAGGGAAAGAAGCTTGGACGCACAGAAGCGAACCTTAAAATAAATAAATATCTCGAAGGTGAACGTAAAAAGGAGAAGGACTTGAGTACAGGGTATATGAACAATAATACTGCAGCTATTGAAGTGAATGAAAAAGATCAGTAAGAAAATAACATCCCTCCTTCTTTTGATTAGAAGGAGGGGGTAGATTCAGGATATGCTGCTTCTCAGGTCATTTTCAATATCTTCAAGACTGCGTCCTTTCGTTTCTGGTACATAATTCATAACAAATAAGAAAGCCAGAACACCGATGGCTGCAAACAACACAAACACCCATGCTGTACCTATGGCTCCAAGCAGTACTGGGAAGAACAAAGAGACAATGAGGTTGGACAAAGATAATAGTAATGTTGTAAATCCGGTCGCTGCACCTCTAGCTTTTAATGGGAAGAGTTCCGGAAGCATTACCCACACCACCGGTCCCCATGTGGCTGAAAAGAAAATAATGAACAAACCTAAGAATATGACGGTCAGCCAGGCGATACTCGTCGTCAATTCTGCTGTAAATAAAATCACTGCCAGAATTGTGAGACTGGTCACCATACCAGCATTTCCAATAAGCAGCAGCTTCTTCCTGCCCAGTTTGTCTATGGTTGCAATGGCTACTAATGTCATCAGGACATTTAATATTCCAATGCCGACGGTTCCTAAAATAGATGCAGAGTCGCCAAGGCCTGCTTTTGTGAAAATGGTCGGAGCGTAATAAATGACGGCATTAATTCCTATGAACTGCTGAAAGATGGCAATTCCACTCCCTACAATCAGCATCGGACGGACCCACTTCGAAGTTAATACATCCCAGGTACTCTCTTTTTCAGCTTCGATTTCTCTCATCTGTTTAATTTCTTTATCAATATCCTCTTTCTTTCGTGTGAGGCCCATTATGTTCCGGGCTTCTTTTTCACGGTTCTGCTTTAGAAGCCACTTGGGGCTTTCCGGCATAAATAGAACGCCTATCATTAATACCAGCGCAGGTACAGCAGCAAGCCCCAGCATCCAGCGCCATCCTTCAATTGGAGCAAACGCATAGTTGATAAGGTAAGCGAGAACGATTCCTATGGTAATCATTAACTGGTTAAGAGAACCTAGTGCGCCTCGGGATTCCGTTGGCGCCATCTCTGATAAATAGACGGGTACAATGGCTGTCGATCCGCCCACTCCAAGACCTAGAATAATGCGACCGGTCACAAGGATTGGTACGTTCGGTGCGAAAGCCAGCACAAACGATCCGGCTATATAAATAAGTGCTATAGCAAAAACAACACGTCTTCGACCAAAACGATCCGAAACATACCCGCTCAAGCCTGCTCCTATAATCGCTCCTACAAGTAAGGAGCTGACTACGAGTCCTTCTAGAAAATTCGATAAAGGGATATCTTTGCCTATAAATAAGAGAGCTCCTGAAATAACCCCAGTATCATATCCATAGAGTAAGCCTCCTAAGGCTCCAAAGAAGAAAATCCAATTCTTACTTAAGTTTTTATTCAAGTGGATAACCACCTTTCCTTGCGTTTTATCCATTTTGTTCCACTTTTTATTGAGAAAAAAACCTGCCTTGTGAAGGAATCCATTTAATTTGTGATGGAGGGTAATTTAAACTCTTACATAAATGCGTTCTCAAATTCTTTCCTTTACAACCGACTAATTCATGGAAACAAAGGATTAAAAGTTATAAAGGATACTTAGCCTGAAAAGTTTCAGTAATGAGGGGACAGGGAATCCATAAACAACTAAATCAAAGGCAGAGGTGGGAAAGTATGTTGTTTTCCGGGACGAAACTTTCGGACTTATCTAAAGCATCCGTCACTCTTTTACTTGTTGGAGTGATCGCTTTAGGTTTATCGTTTTATATATTTATGGATATTACATTAAGTATCCTGGCAAAAGAAAAGTTCGCTATAGATCAGGCTGCGTTCAACTTTGTTAAAGAAACCTCATTTTCCGGGGTGGAGATCTTTATGAAAAGCATTACGCAGGCAGGGTCGGTCATCGTAATGGTGATTCTATCTCTTCTACTTGCCGGCTATCTACTTTTCTTTTCTCCATTCAGCCGTTGGGTCGGTGTTTATTTCATCCTTGGGATGGGAGGGGTCAGCGGATTGACCAAAGCCCTTAAAATGTTATCAAGCAGGGATCGACCGGAGTTCATGGGCGATTTCCATGGTACGTCATCAAGTTTCCCTAGTGGTCACACTTCAGGAGCCATTGTATTTTATGGGTTTGTCATCTATCTAATTGCAGTCAGCCGGTTAAAATCAAGATGGAAATGGTTTATTAACAGTATAGTTGTTGTCTTGACACTGCTGATTACGATTAGTCGGCTATACTTAGGTGTTCACTTTTTCACTGATATTGTGGCAGGCTTCCTATTTGGACTTATATGGCTTTTCATCTGTATTGCTGCTCTGGAAATAACCCTTTGGCATCAACGCAGACGCCAGACCGAAGAACAGTCGGTTACGGAATCAGCCGCTCAAAAAACATAGAGCAGGAACCTAAATAAGGTTTCTGTTCTTTTTTTATGGATGAAATGTTGGATATCGTGAAGACTATGGGAAAAGCACGGATTTTGCAAACACACGATGCGATCCAAAATGGAGGAATTTCTCATGCCAGCAAAGCCTCGTATTTCATCGTCTGAAATCGGGACGTTATGGATGACCTACCAACAAAAGACGATGGTTATCAGAATGTTGGATTACTTTATAGCTAAAGCCGAAGACCAACAAGCCAAAAAAATCATGGTTCACTTACAACGCGATATCAAGCCATACGTTACAGACATTGAAACAATCTTTAAAAATGAGGGAATAGATGTTCCTGTAGGTTTTACTGAAGAAGATGTCGCAACAGGAGTGCCTAAGCTCTACGACAATGGCTTCGATATTATGTTCCTGCGGTTGATTAAAGAGATCAGTATGGGCATGCATACGTTGAACTTGACGATGGGCTATCGGAAAGACATTACTCAGATGTTTCGTGAACTTACGAGCATTACACAGAAGTATTATGTCGAGTGCACCCAGTATCTCCTGGCAAAAGGTCTGCTGCCAAAGTCACCGTATATCGCTACTCAAAAACCAATAGAACATGTACAGCATAAAGATTATTTAAGCATGTTCAAGTCTAATAAAGAAAAGAGAGCACTGAATACAGTTGAGATTGCTCACCTGCACCATGCAATTGAATCAAATATAACGGGGATGCACATGATTTTAGGTTTTGCTCAATGTGCAACGGAGAAAGATGCCGCGAAGTATTTTAAAGAGGGCGCAGAGCTTGCGAAGGCAATCATTAAGGAATTATCTGAAGTTATGTTGGAAAGTGACCTCCAGGCTCCATCCACAGCCGGGGGGAATGTAACTGCTTCTCATCTAGCCCCGTTCTCAGATAAGATGATGCTTTATTGTGTTAGTCTCTTTTGCAGCTTTTCCTTAGGAGGAAACTCTCTAGGAACAGCGTTCAGCTTAAGAAATGATCTCCCTGCGAAATTTTCAGTCTTTATGAAAGACATTTTCCAATATGCTCATGAAGGAGCTAAGATCATGATTAAGTATGGGTGGATGGAAGAGCCGCCTCAATCAGAAAAGCATTAACGATTTTATAAGAACGAAACTTTCCCCGCATAAAACTTTCTGTGAAAGGGAAGGGACAGAGGAGAAGCGAAAATAGGGGGATGGATATGGAAAAGATGAACCGGGGAATTATTACTGCCATTTCAGCTATCGGTATTGCACAAGGATTAAAGATTCTTACTTATCGTAGAAACAACGGCGAATGGGATATAAAACAAGCTGCGACGACAGGTGGAATGCCCAGCTCTCATTCCGCAGGTGTATCAGCACTCGCTGCATATATAGCCGCAAATAAAGGCTCCCGCCACACTGAGACGGCTTTAGCTGTTACATTTGGTGTAATCGTTATGTATGATGCGCAGGGCATCCGCCGGCACACAGGAGAAATCGCCCAGCTGGTCAATGATCTCGAAGACAATTTTGCTGCTATTTCTGGTGATTTTCCGAGCTTTGAGTTTGTCGAGCGTGAGAATGAACTTAAAGAACTGCTCGGCCATCAGCCGATTGAAGTCCTGGGCGGAGCGGTGTTGGGAGTGCTGCTCGGGTACTTATCAGCTAAGCTTGAAGGGTAACAGCTAAGATAGAAAAAGCAGACTTGCTTTTTCTATCTATTTTTTTGAGAATGAAACAATTGATAAAGCTAAAGATATACCAAGGAGGTGTGGATGATCCAATGAAAAAGAATAAAAACCTGGCCCGCACGCAGGATGGCGATCATATTGCAAGCTCAGGAACCAATGTGGATGCCGTTAAGCGTCAGAACAAGCAATCCGGTTTAACTTACAATGAAGTAAAGAATCTCCTGGCTGAGTCCACTCGTGAACATAATTAACTCAGTGGACAACTTATGAAAAAGGAAAAAAGAATGACTCTGGAGTGAAAGGGACCTGATTTGGGGATAGTCAGGTCTTTTTGGTTCTGCTTAGAGTTTGGAAATGAATAGGTTTAAAAGGATACAGCAAAGAGAATGGAAGTAGAAAAAGCAAAAAGGAGATCCATTTTCATGTCTATCAATCAGACCATTTTTTTGTTATTGATCGGGTATCTTATTTTTACGATTGATAAAAAACAGGCAAATCTTCCCGTGCCGATGATTCTGGTCTTCATTGGAATCGGGTTGTCTTTCGTTCCTTTTTTTTCATCGGTTCATGTAACGGAGTATTTGATTTATTACGTCTTTCTTCCTCCTTTGCTGTTTGTTTCAGCCTATCGTTTTCCACCTGAGCACTTCAAGAAAAACAGTAACTTGATCATTTTTCTTTCAACCGTGGGCATTATTTTAACGGTCGGTATTTTAGGGGCTGTCCTATATGTCATCAGTGGTCCATTTATATCCCTAACTTTCAGCGGTGCTTTGCTGCTTGCGGCCATTTTAACCCCGACGGATCCGGTGTCTGTGGTATCAATCTTAAAAAATTCCACCAGCGATAAAAAAATTGCCGATGTGGTCGAAGGAGAATCACTTTTAAATGATGGGACAAGTGTTGTTATTTTTACAGTTCTCATTGGCATGTATACAGACAGCCAAAGTTTTTCCCTCCTGTCTTTCTTTGGGGAATTCCTATTGGTTTCCCTGGGAGGGGTAGGACTCGGCGTATTTTTCGGCTGGATCATTAGTAAAGGCGTGCACTATACGCACAACAAGGAATACCAGGTGATGCTCAGTATTATTCTTGCCTATGGTATTTTTAATTTGGCCGAAGCTTTCCATATATCCGGTGTATTAGCTACCGTATCTGCTGGACTTATGCTTTCATTTGAGTATGGTCGCACATTTAAAGAAGAGCACTTCAAGGAAACTTTAGACGGTTTTTGGGGCGTAGTTGAAACTTCTGCGTTGTCACTTTTGTTCCTGCTGATCGGGATCGAAGCGGCTGGGTATTTGGCTGCACCGGTGTGGGGGTTTGCTTTCATTGTCTTCGGACTGTCTATTCTTGTCCGTTTCCTTATCATTGGAGGTTCCACGCAGTTGTTTACAACCTGGCGCAGGAGAATTAACTGGAGAGAATCAGCCCTTCTAACTTGGGCCGGTCTTAAAGGGACGATGTCCATCTTTCTTATTCTTTCATTCAAGACGGAAGCGGAAGGTGGAGAGACCTTTATTGCGCTGGCATTTGCATCGGTTTTGATTTCATTAGTACTGCAGAGTATTGGTGTCTTCCCATTATCCAAGCGGCTGCTGAAGTCATAATCACAACTTTTTTCGAGTGCGTTTACATTCGATAAAGGCTTGCAGGGCTTATGAAAAGGACTATTATTAAGATCCTCAATTATATGTAAAAACAGGCGGATCTCACATTAGGAAGAGGCCGGGGAGTCGTCCGCCTTTCACAATTACATAAAAGGAAATCATTCTCTTAGGGAAGTGTAGGAGTAGGAAAGGGACTTAAAGAGCCTGGTTCAGCTGAACCAGGCTTTTTATAGTTATTTTTTTCTCCTGGTTTTGGCTTCCTCAACAAAGCGGTCAAACAACCGCTGCATGCTTTCGTGTTTTTTTGTCATCATTTCTGCATGCCATTGCACGCCTAAAACAAACCCATCTTCACCTATCTTCTCTATAGCCTCTACAACACCGTCTTTCGCATAGGCTGTGGCTTTAAATCCAGGCGCAACTTCTTTAATGATTTGATGATGGAACGAATTGGTGAGCGTCGTTTGTCCAAACTGTTCTCTCATTACACTGTTCGGTTCAGTTGTAATGGTATGCGTTTCCTGGCTCGGGTTATGGTATTGATCATGTTTCAAGGATTCTGTCTCCATATAAGAAAGATCCTGGTGCAGGCTGCCTCCGTAAGCAACGTTCAATAATTGAATCCCGCGACAGATGGCGAATACAGGTTTCCCCTGACGAATCATTTCCTTAGCTAAAATTGTCTCGGAATGGTCTCTTTCAGGAAAAGGAGTCCCCTGCTTCAATCGTGGTTCCTCGCCATAAAGAAGAGGATTGACATCGTGCCCCCCTGAGAGAACAAGCCCATCCATTGCCTGCGCCTGCATCGTTATAGTCTCGTCATCTTCTAAAACAGGAAGAATGAAAGGAATGCCGCCTCCCCTAAGGACAGATTGGACATAGTCATTGTTGACGTAAGCACGGTCGTAACCAGGGAAACGGCCCCCCTGGTCAATAATTATGCTTCCAGATATTCCGATAAGTGGTTTCATGATGATTGAACTCCCTCTTTAAAACTTTGTATTTGGCTCTGTTACACATCTATGCAACCCCTAAATGTGAAACGAATGATTTGAGTGTGTTGAATCGAATAACGGGTAGTCTGCAGGAATCCTCACCATAAGCCCACGAAAAGCGGCCTGGCCTCAATCCCAGAAATAAAAATGACATCGACGTTTAACAGAGCCTTGTTATTGATATTTATAGTGGATATAAAATGCACAACATTTCCTGAAAATCTAATTATTATTTACAGAGATAAGTAAGAACTTTACCTCATCAATTAAAAAATTGTGGAAATCAGGACCCATACTTTGACATCTTTCGACATCTATATTAAAATCCAAGTAATTTGATAAGAATTACATACTATCGCATTATATAAAAAAGGTAGTACGTGTTCAATTAAAACATTTCTGGAAAAGGAGAGTATCCATTGAAATTATCACGCTTATTTATGATTTTATCTCTAGCTTTCGTTGTAGTTGCTGCCGGCTGCAGTAATAATGAGGAAAGCAGTGAAAAATCAGATGCAGAGAATAAAAAAGCAGAAGCTCCGTCAAATGAAGAAGGTTTGACGATTGCTGTAGAGAGTAACTTCACAAGCATGGACCCGCACGATACGAATGATAACCAGTCCTACTCAGCCCAGTCGGCCATCTATGAAGGGCTGTTAGGTTTTGATGAGGACCTTAACATTGTTCCTGTCCTTGCTGAAGAATACGAAGCGAATGAAGATTCTACCGTTTTCACTTTTACATTAAAAGAAGGTATTACTTTCCATGATGGAACGCCTTTTAATGCTGAGGCGGTGAAGGCAAATATCGACCGCCTCGCTGATCCTGAAAGTCAGCTTCGACGCAGCTCACTTTTTGAACTGGTGGAAAAAACCGAAGTAACCGGCGAGTATGAAGTGGAAGTTACATTAAAAGAGCCATTTGGTGCGATGCCAAACAACTTTGCTCACCCGGCTGCAGCTATGATTAGCCCTAAAGCGATTGAGAGCAGTGATGAAATTGCCCGCAACCCTGTAGGGACAGGACCGTTTCAATTTACAGAATGGAAAAGCGGAGATCATTTAACCGTTGAAAAGTATGAAGGTTATCGAGAAGAAGGAGTACCAAAAGTCGACCGTGTTGAATTTAAACCTGTACCGGAAAGTGGATCGCGTGTAGCAATGCTTCAAACAGGCGAAGCAGATTTTGTTTTCCCGGTAGCACCAAACCAGGTTGAAACTTTAAAAGATGAAGCGGGCGTATCTGTAGTAAATAAACCCTCTCTTGTCGTAAAATACTTCTCTATGAACACAATGAAAGAACCATTCAATGATCCAAAAGTCCGTAAAGCACTAAATTACGCCATTGATAAAGAAGCTTATGTGAATGTGATTTATGATGGATATGCTTCGGTTACTAAGTCTGAAATTGCCCCGGACACCCAGCATTATGCCGAGCAGGAAATTTACAAGTATGACCCTGAAAAAGCGAAGGAGCTGCTGACAGAAGCCGGATATCCGGATGGCTTTGAAACAACAATCTGGGGCGGTACAAGCTCTTTGAAACAAAAAATGATGCAATTCTATAAACAGCAGCTAAGCCAGGTTGGGATAACGCTTAACGTTGTGCCAATGGAAGGTGGAACACTTGGGGATAAAATCTGGGGTGTAGATAACCCTGATAATGCAGAACTGGAGCTTTATAACGGAGGTTGGTCTCCATCTACTGCTGATGCTGACTGGGGACTTCGTCCACTATTCAGTTCTAAATCCTTCCCGCCTGAAGCCTACAACACGGCTTATTATGAGAATGAAAAGGTTGATGAACTTCTGCAAAAAGGATTATCTACCGCTGATGATAAAAAACGCGGTGAATACTATGCAGAAGCTCAACAAATCATTTGGGATGATGCACCATGGGTATTCCTTGCTGTACCTGATCTGATTTATGCCGAGCAGGAATATGTCGATGGATTAACGATGCTTCCATCGGGTGTCATGGATCTAAAACAAGCTGAAATTGTTTCCGAATAAAAGGGAGAGGTTGAGCGTTCAGCGCTCAACCTCTTTCATGCTTTTATGAAAATCATTTTTTTATAGAGGTTCTCTTAAAAAGTATTTGACGAAGGTGAAGATAATGGAAAAGCTTCTCTTTAAGGGGGATCTCCATGACGTTGTTATTTCTTTTCATTAATAAGAAAAAGGAGGGAGACCATGCTGAAGTATAGTATAAAACGAATTTTAGGCATGATTCCGTTATTGTTTGTCATATCCGTCATTGCCTTTTTATTCGTTCATTTAATTCCCGGTGATCCTGCCCGCTTAATTGCCGGCACCGATGCAACCATCGAGGAAATTAAAAATATCCGTGAAAAATATGGGTTGGATGAGCCACTTTACCAACAGTATGTGGATTATATGGCGAATCTCTTTCAAGGGGATTTGGGGACGTCCATCGTAAGCGCGCGTCCTGTTATGGATATGCTCGCTGAGCGTTTCGTTCCGACGCTTTCTTTAACGTTTGCCAGTATGTTCTGGGCGTTACTGTTTGGACTGCTGATCGGTGTGATTTCTGCTGTTAAGCGAAATAAATGGCAGGATCATTTGACGATGTTCCTAGCCGTCTCCGGGGTATCTATTCCGTCATTCTGGCTTGGACTGATGTTGATTCAATTGTTCTCCGTCCAGCTTGGCTGGTTCCCGACAGGAGGTATTGGTGGAATTGAATCGTATATTCTTCCATCTTTAACGCTTGGAGCAGGTGTAGCTGCTATTATTGCCCGATTTACTCGTTCCTCATTAATGGATGTGTTGAAAGAGGACTATATTCGTACTGGACGAGCCAAAGGATTAGCAGAGTTTAAGGTTATTAACAGACATGCGTTACGGAACGCGATGATTCCAGTTGTAACAATGTCGGGGCTGCAATTTGGGTTTCTTCTCAGTGGCTCGATTATTACGGAGACAATATTCAGCTGGCCGGGACTTGGGCGGCTGCTTATTAATTCGATCACAGCGCGTGATTATCCAGTAATTCAGGCGGAGATTTTATTGTTTTCTCTTGAGTTCTTATTAATTAACTTACTGGTTGATTTACTCTATGGATTCTTGAATCCGAAAATACGTTACGAGGAGGGGTCCTGATGGCTGAAGCTAATGTTCATATGGAGGAACAGAAGAGAGTGACACCTTTTCAGCAATTTTGGAGCTCTTTCAAAAAGCAGAAGGTCTCTTTTGCAGCAGGTGCTTTTCTCTTACTCTTGTTTATTGTAGCCATCATCGGTCCCTATATCGCCCCATATGAGCCCAATGAACCGGACTATAATCAGTTGTTATCCGGGCCGTCCTGGCAGCACCTGGCTGGAACCGATGACTTCGGTCGTGATATCTTCAGTCGTATTCTGCACGGAGCAAGAATCTCTTTGGCTGTGGGATTATCCTCTGTTCTTTTAGGGGCGGTTGTCGGAACTGTTTTTGGAGTGATTAGCGGCTACTTTGGAAAATGGATAGATAGTGCAATTATGCGCGTGATGGATGTTCTGCTCGCTTTTCCTGGAATGCTGCTTGCAATTGGCATCATCGCTATTTTAGGACCGGGTCTTGTCAATGTTGTGATGGCAGTAGCCATATTCAGTGTTCCTGTATTTGCCCGGATTATAAGGAGTAACACGCTCGCCATTAAATCCACCTTATATGTGGAAGCGACGCAGTCCATCGGTTCATCACACTGGCGGACGATTTGGAAACACATCTTTCCTGGAACGGTTTCGACGTTGATTGTCTATTTTACTATGCGTATTGGTTCGGCTATTCTGATCGCAGCTGGACTAAGCTTTCTTGGTCTCGGTGCAGATCCTTCCACACCCGAATGGGGGGCGATGCTTAGTAATGGGCGGAGTTATTTAAATAATGCTCCCCACGTTACGTTTTTCCCGGGATTGGCTATTTTCCTGACAGTTCTGGCCTTTAACTTATTGGGAGATGGGTTACGTGATGCACTCGATCCGAAAATTAGAGAATAAGGAGGGAAAGGTTATGTCCAACCCTATATTGTCAATAAATCAAATGTATACGAGCTTCCATGTCGACGGTGAAACGATACCTGCTGTTGAAGGGATTGATCTTTCCCTCTATCCCGGCGAAATCGTTGGTCTTGTTGGAGAATCCGGGAGTGGTAAAAGTGTGACGTCCTTATCCGTCATGCAGCTTTTGGAAGGTACGCCGGGTAAAGTGACTGGCGGGGATATTCTTTTTGAGAATCAAAACTTACTGGAAATGACCGATCGGGAAAAGAGGAAGCTGCGAGGTAATGACATTTCTATGATTTTTCAGGAGCCAATGACTTCTTTGAACCCCGTAATAAAAATTGGGAAGCAGTTAGTCGAAGCTATCCGTGAGCACCAGTCTATTTCCAAGAGGGGCGCTGAGAAACATGCTGTCTATATGTTAGATCAAGTAGGCATTCCAAGAGCGGAAGAAATTATGAAAGAGTATCCGCATCAGCTGTCTGGTGGAATGCGGCAGCGTGTCATGATTGCGATGGCAATGTCTTGTGATCCGAAGCTTCTCATAGCCGACGAACCGACAACAGCTCTTGACGTAACGATTCAGGCCCAGATTCTTGATGTCATGCGTAACATGAGGGATGAACATCATACAGCTATTCTGTTTATTACCCATGATTTAGGAGTCATTGCGGAAATGTGCGATCGAGTGGCCGTTATGTATGCCGGGCGGATTGTGGAGCAGGGGACCGTTTATGAGATCTTTGAAAATCCAAAACACCCTTATACAAAAGGGCTGCTCGGCTCAATCCCTAAGATTGGCAGCCGTGCGGAGCGTCTGGATTCCATTAAGGGACAGGTTCCTACAGCGGAAGACCGTCCCAAAGGATGTAAATTCGCCAATCGGTGCCCGTTTGTCTACAAGCACTGTTGGGAAGAAGAGCCTCCGCTCTTTGATGGAGAAAATCGATGCTGGCTGCACGAACAAAAGGGGGAATCGCTATGAAAAAACCTCTTTTACAAGTGGAAGGTTTGAAAAAGCATTTTGTCAGTCAAAAAGGGTTCAGTAAACGCTCAAAACAAATCGTAAAAGCGGTGGATGGAATTTCTTTTGATATTCAGGCAGGAGAAACATTTGGCCTTGTAGGGGAGTCGGGATGCGGAAAATCAACGACAGGCCGAATGATTATGCAGATGTTAGAAGCGACAGAAGGGACTGTAACCTTTGATGGCAGGCGGATGGATACAGTGAGCGGCCAGGAATTGAAAAAAGCCAGAAAAGATTTCCAAATGATCTTTCAGGATCCTTATGCTTCGTTAAATCCGCGTATGACTGTTCGGGATATTATCGCTGAGCCTTTGATCGTTCACCGTTTGGAAGAAGGTAAAGGGATTGATCAGCGAGTGTATGAACTACTGGACACCGTTGGTCTGCCAAAAAAAGCCGCAGAACGGTATCCGCATGAATTCAGTGGCGGACAGCGTCAGCGAATTGGAATTGCAAGGGCTCTTGCGGTTAAACCAAAGCTGATTATTGCAGACGAACCAGTTTCTGCGCTGGATGTGTCCATTCAATCACAGGTGCTGAATCTATTAAAGGATTTGCAGGATGAATTTGACCTGACCTACTTATTTATTGCTCATGATCTGAGTGTGGTCGACTTTATTTCCGATCGTATTGCTGTGATGTACTTAGGAAATATCGTGGAAATTGGAGAGAGGGATGATGTGATTCAAAACCCTCAGCATCCTTACACTAAGGCCTTACTGTCTGCAGTACCTGTCCCGGATCCACGTGCCAAACGAGAGCGGATTGTATTGGAAGGTGATCTGCCGAGTCCATCTAATCCACCTTCTGGATGTCCTTTTCATACAAGATGTCCGTTTGCATGGGATCGCTGTAAGAATGAAGTACCAAAGCTGCAAAGAGGGAAGGAATCCAGTCAATTGGCTTCCTGCCATTTGTTGGATGGATAATAGTAAAACAAGCTTCTCTGTAGATGCAGGGAAGCTTGTTTTTTTATAACAATGCTCTCTTCATGAAAGCGTGATCAGGTTTTGATTCAGGTAAAACGTAAGCATAAATTCCCTCCCTGACCATGGGAGCCACCCGCGGACATCTATAAAGCTTATAGATTTTGTCTTATCAATGACTGATGGAAGAAGATTCTTCTTCTGATCTTCACACCCGGTCATTAGAGTGATACATATAATCAGCCTCCTTTGTTCGATACTCTTTCATCCAGTTCCTTTCTTCTTCGCGTTCAGCTGTTTCGTGGTAGGATGGAATAAATAGGAGGAGCGGAAATGCTGTCATGACTATTCGCTTACGTGCTGACAAGATTAGAATTCTATTATTAAGAATCTTGAAGGAGGAGAAATTTATGGGAACGGCACTATTTGCAGCTGCTCTTTTAGTTATTGCTTTTATATTTAGGCGGCTCAGGATTTTGAGCAGAAACTCAAGTATCCAGGTGGAACAAAACGAACGGATATTAAAACACTTGGAAGAATTAAATCGGAAATCTTCCGATGCATGACTGAAGGAGTATATCTTATTTTATAAGGGGGCGGGGTGGTGGAGGTTTTTGCAATAATCATCATGGTTGTCGGTTTAACCTTAGCTCCTCTCATTGGTTTTTTCTACCCTGGATGGCGCGAAATAAAAGGAAACCCCTTATCTGAGAAAGAACTGTATGGGATTAGAATGTTGGGGATCGGTGTCTTATTAATCTGCTTCGTTATCAGTCAAGTAGGATTCAGGGGGTAGAGGGAAGCATCTATGAACATATTTGGAACGGATTCTTTTAGATAAGAGTTTTGCAGTCTTATCAAACCAGATGAAGAGGGGAGCACTTATGAAAAAAGTATTTAAATATGTGCTGTTAAGTATGGCTGCACTCATTGTTGCTGGTGGTACAGCTTTTTATATATGGGCACAGCAAACCTATGAACCTTCTCAAATGCTGCAGCGCTTAGCTGGTGATGCAGTTAAAGAGGATGGATGGGTTCTTTATGAACCGGAAGAAAAGAATAAGGCAGGGCTTATCATATACCCGGGAGCAAAAGTAGAGCCGGAAGCATATAGCTACATCGCACAGCAGCTTTCTAAGCAGGGGTATGTGACAGGAATACCTGAAGTAACCCTCAATTTGTCAATGCTGAGCACAAACAAAGCCGAAGAAATGATCGCTCGGTATCCCTCAGTTGAAGAATGGTATATAGGTGGTCATTCCCTTGGTGGTGTATCAGCAGCTTCCTTTGTTCATCAACACTCTGATACGACCGACGGTTTAATCTTCCTTGCCTCCTATCCAAGCAGCGGCAGTGATTTTAGTGATACAAATGTCCCTGTTTTATCGATCTATGCAGAAAAGGACGGCTTAACAACGGAAGAGAAAATAAACGAAACGAAAGAACTCTTATCAAGTGAGAAGACCACTTTTTATAAAATAGAAGGCGGTAACCATGCACAATTCGGTATTTATGGTGAACAAAAAGGGGACAATAAGGCGGATATACCAGTGAAGGAGCAGCAGGATATCATTGTCCGGGTCATTCTCGATTGGCTGCAGGATAGATAGACATCTACTTAACTGGAAATACCGTTGTAACTGAGTAGTGAGTGAGACAATGATTAGGAGAATCTTAATCGATCAAAACGAATATAAGTACATCCGCAGAGGGGTTATGATACTGTGGATGTAGGATAAAGACAGAACAAAAGAAGGAGATTCCATGACACAAGAAAATAAGCCTGGATGGAAATTAGAACAGAGCTATACTCAATTACCGGATCTATTTTATACAAGAATGGAGCCGACAAAGGTAGAGGCTCCAAAACTGGTTGTCTTCAATAAATCACTTGCTGAAAATTTAGGGCTTGCTAATGAACCTGATATTAAAGTGCTTGCAGGTAATGAATGGCCGGAAGGATCTTTGCCGATCGCACAGGCTTATGCGGGACATCAATTCGGGAATTTCACCATGCTGGGAGATGGCCGCGCTGTTCTATTAGGTGAGCAGGTGACTCCAAAAGGCACACGTTTCGATATTCAATTGAAAGGGTCTGGTCCCACCCCTTATTCCCGCGCAGGCGACGGCAGGGCAACGCTTGGACCGATGCTTCGTGAATATATGATTAGTGAAGCGATGCATGGCCTTGGAATACCGACAAACCGAAGTCTTGCTGTGGCAGCGACGGGGGAGGACGTCCGGCGTGAAACAGATCAGCCTGGAGCTGTGCTGACACGTGTGAGCGAAAGTCATCTTCGTGTAGGAACTTTCGAGTATGCCGTTCAATGGGGCACGGTGGAAGATCTTCGCCTATTAGCTGATTATGCGATTCAACGTCATTATCCAGAAGCACTGGAGGATGAAAATAAATATCTTTCTTTTTATAGGAAAGTGGTTGAACGTCAAGCTTTCTTGATTGCCAATTGGCAGCTGGTTGGTTTTATTCACGGAGTAATGAATACGGACAATATGACAATCAGCGGGCAGACGATTGATTATGGACCATGCGCGTTCATGGATGTGTATGACCCAAAAACAGTTTTCAGTTCCATTGACCATGAAGGGCGCTATGCCTATCAAAACCAGCCCGCAATTGGGCAATGGAACTTAGCCCGCCTTGCAGAAACGCTGCTTCCACTTATTCATCACGATCAAGAACAGGCGGTCCAGATCGCTCAGGAGGTTCTTTCTGATTACGGAAAGATTTATAATCGAGCCTGGCTTAATGGAATGAGGGCGAAACTCGGAATGATCACTGAAGAAGACCAGGATAAAGCGCTGATTGAAGACTTGCTTGAGATTATGGAAACGAATGGAACGGATTACACTAACACGTTCCGCGCGCTGACTCTTGATCAAACGGAGCGTTTGGAAATGGCAGGGATAACCACTTTCGTTAACTGGCATAAACAATGGAAGAAAAGGTTGGAAAGACAACCTCAGTCAGAAGCAGAGGCGTTCTCTCTTATGAAAAGATCCAATCCATCCGTCATTCCAAGGAATCACCTTGTTGAAGAAGCGTTGGAAGCGGCTGTTGAACGCAAAGATTTTCGTGTGATGGAACGGTTAATGGAAGTACTGAAAGATCCTTACGCCTACACACAGGAACAGGATTTGTATACCGACCTTCCAGATCCTACTGATAGACCATACCGTACTTTCTGCGGGACATGAATTCAAGGAGACCAACATAAAGAAAGCCGGCCTTTTCAGGGCCGGCTTTCTTTATGTTGGCTGGATAATTATGGACATGTGATACGTACATTCATTCCTATTTCTGCATAGGATGAATTTATAACTTTGAGAAGGGGAAGAGTCCATTGTATTTTAATCCTCATACCTATTTAGGTAATGCCTCCTCGAATACCCGGTCATCTATAACAAGAAGCAGCCAGGACAATCACCAGCAAATTTCTGAAAAGATCCTTGCGGCCATTAAGGGAAAGGCTGAATCCAGCGAACTTTACAGCCGTTTAGTTAATCATGCACCTAATGAACAACATCAACAGGAAATTATTCGAACGTGGCAGGAAGAGAATGCCTATTTGCAGGAATTTTCCCGCCTGTATACCTCCATGACGGGCAGCCCGCCTTCCTACTCTATTGAACCCATGACGTGTGATACTTATGAAGAAGGTATCCAAAGAGCTTATGAGAGCGAATTGAAGAATTATGAGAACGACCAAAAAATGTACCACCTCGCTCAGTCAATGCCAATCTCCAACGTCTTTTCAAATGCGTGCCAGACTGAAGTTGAACACGCCAATCGCTTCCAAGCGTTGTCGACTCAAATCAATCGCGATATTCATTTGGAAGATTACGGGAAGAAGCCTTATGTCGTGAACATTGATAAAGCGACGATTCAAAATGATACGTATCGAACAGCGATCTGGACTGGTGAGCACTTACAAGTAACCCTGATGAGTATCGGGGTGGGAGATGACATTGGTCTCGAAGTCCACCCTGATGTTGATCAGTTCCTGCGAATTGAGCAGGGGCAGGGGATCGTTCAAATGGGGGATAAGAAAAATCAATTAGACTTTGTAAAAGAAGCATACGAAGATTCTGCCATCATGGTTCCTGCAGGTAAGTGGCATAATTTGACCAACACGGGTGATCGTCCACTTAAGCTTTATTCCATTTATGCACCGCCTGAGCATCCGTTTGGTACAGTGCATAAGACGAAGGCAGATGCTGTGGAGGCAGAAGAATAGGGGCTAGAAGACGCGGGTCTATTCAGACACCGCGCCTTTTTTGATTTCTTAAGCATAAAGGTAGAAAAGGACATACGATAGGTTAAATCTAATCTTACCGTTTAGCTTGTTTTGCGATAGCCAGGGCTTGTCTTTCAAACTCTGCTTCAGTTATTCTTCCTTCCAATACGTCCTTAACCAGTTGATTCATTTCTGGTGTGACATTCAGGCCTTCCACTTCAAGGGAGTATTTTGCATTCTTCATCGCACTTTCCAGGTTATTCACTTTCACAAATACCACCTCTATTTTTATATCTTACATTATAGATGAAACCATTCATTCTAAAAATAAAAGTTTGACCAACCATTCTGCTCATATGAAAGTAAGTAGAAATGGATTGGATATTTTTTCTGGTTCTTGTATTTTTAAACGCATAGGGAAAAGTAAGTAAGAAACCTCCTCTTATTCTACATGTATTTACAAAAGCTTCATGTTTTTTTACATAAACGTAGTGTTAAATTAGTCCGCTATTTACACTTGGTCACTAAGATTGTGTATGTAATATTAATAATCTTATTCATTCGGAGGGAAAAAAATATGAAGAACAGTGTAGCTAAAAAAGTGCTGTCCGTTACAGCGTTGTCTTGTTTGTTTTTTGGATCATCAGTCGGAGCGTCCAACACGGATTATGTAAGTGCATCTGAGAAAACAGAAGATGTGAAAAATGTCATTTTCATGGTTGGCGACGGCATGGGGCCTGCATATACAACAGGCTACCGGTATTTTAAGGATGATCAAAGCACAGTTGAAATGGAAGATACAGCCTTTGACCCTTATCTTGTAGGAATGCAGTCGGTTTACTCCGCAGACCCATTCCATGATGGTGGAGAAGATGACGAAAAAGAAAATATCCCGGATTCGGCAGCAACCGCTACGTCGATGAGTTCAGGAGTTAAAACGTATAACGGAGCTATTGCTGTTGATATGGAACAGAAAAACACGAAGACTGTGTTAGAAGAAGCGAAAGAAAAAGGCATGTCTACGGGACTGGTTTCTACTTCACAAATTAACCATGCCACTCCAGCTGCATTCGGGACACATGATGTTTCCCGTCATAATTACGATGCAATTGCGGACGATTATTACGATGATATGATTAACGGCGAACACAAAGTCGATGTACTTCTTGGTGGAGGAACGGATTACTTCGAAAGAGATGACCGTGATCTTACAAAAGAATTTAAGAAAGACGGTTATGATTATGTCACGACAACAAAAGAACTAACGAAGACAAAAGATGAACAAATCCTTGGTCTTTTTGCTCCGGTCGGATTGGACAAGGCGATTGATCGTCCGGAAGAGCAGCCTTCACTTGAGCAGATGACGGAAACCGCGCTTGACGCTCTTAAGGAAAATGAAGATGGTTTCTTCCTTATGGTTGAAGGAAGCCAGATTGACTGGTCTGGACACGACAATGACGTTGTCGCAGCTATGAGTGAAATGGAAGATTTCGAGAAAGCTTTCCAGAAAGTAATCGAATTTGCGAAACAGGATGAAGAAACCCTTGTTGTAACAACTGCAGACCATTCTACCGGTGGTTTGACTGTTGGAGCGAATGGCCCTTACAAATGGGATCCTGATGTCATCAAGGCGGCTAAGAAAACCCCTGATTACATGGCCAAACAGATTGTAGAAGAAGGGAAAGATATTGAGGCTACACTTAGCGAAAATATCGAATTCGATGTAACAGAAGAAGAGCTTGCGTCTGTCAAAGAGGCATTCGAAAACGCTAAAGAAGATGAAAAAGTGACAGAGGTAGATAATGCCATTGAATCTATTTTCAATGAACGTTCCGGTACAGGCTGGACGACAAGTGGTCACACAGGCGTAGATGTTCCTGTTTATGCATATGGACCTGCTTCTGACATGTTCGCTGGTCATATCGATAACACGGACAATGCGAAGAACATCTTTAAAATCCTAGGCGCTTCTGATAACGAAAGCGGAGCACCTCTGGCAGAAACGAATACTAATTATCCTACTGGAATGCTTGTAGGAACAATCATTGCTGGTGCCGGGGCTTTGTTACTCTTCAGAAGAAAAAACGTGAAAGCATAATTCAATAATAACGGGTGTTAAAGGAGAATTCCGATGGTCAAGAAACTATCCATTGTCTTCATTATAATGGGACTTTCGATTGTCATCTTAAATGGATATCAATGGTGGACAGAAAGCAGGGTGGCCTCCTTTGACCCTGAATTAGAGGAAGAGAGATCCCTCTCTTCCTCTTCTTTAAATCAAGCTGCCGGAGTAGAAAATAAAAAGGTAAACCACCTTTCGGCAGAAACAATCACTGATTATCAAACAGGTGAACATGTAGGAGAGTTGGTGATTCCTCGATTGGGCAAACGCTATCCTGTGTTTTATGGAGCAGATCAAGCTACGCTGAAAAAAGGGGTCGGTATGTATGATACTCCTTTTACCACTTCTCCATCTGAAGGGGGACATACAGCTCTTGCCGGTCACAGGGAGACGACGTTTGTTGGCCTTGACGCATTAGTTGAAGGTGACTTTATTTACGTAACAGAAGGGGTTACTGAATACAAGTATCAAATTAACAACATCTGGGTGACTGATTCAGAAGATACTTCTGTTATAGTATCGAAATCAAAACCAACGCTCACATTGACCACCTGCTATCCATTTGACTTTATCGGCTCTGCTCCGAAGCGTTTTATCGTGCAGGCAGATTTAGTAAACAGTAGAAAAGTAGAGTAAAGTTATCAGCCTCTTTCCTAGATGAAAGGGGCTTTTATTTTTAGGTTTTGTTAAAGTTTAGTGTTGTTTTTTTATTTAAGGTTTGGACAAGTAAAGAGAAAGATGAAGAATGGAGTTCAAACGAATGTTTTCGTGGACTTTAGTCGAGTGTAAGGTGGGGCTGGTTAAAATGACAGAATCTTGAACAAATCCTTTACATGAGAATGGTTATCAGTATACTATATTAGTAGATACTGAAAATCATTATCACTCACGGAGGATTTAATACATATGAAAATATCTAAATTGATTTATACATCTTTACTCATACCAACTTTACTATTTACAGGCTGCAGTTCAGATCAAGAAGCTGAGGGGAAAGAACAGAACGAAAACAGCGTTAAGCAGACAGAACAAACGAACACAGACGCCCAGAATAAGCTGGAGGAAGCGGTTGCGCAATATCGTCAATATGGACTTGAGCAAACGGATGTATTTGTTGAGAAGACAGAAAAGTTTGTGGAAGCTGTTAAAGCTGGTGAGCTTGAGAAAGCGAAAGAACTTTACCCAGTTGCAAGAATGCCATTTGAGCGTATTGAACCGATTGCAGAATCCATGGGCCAGCTGGATCCTAAGATTGATGCACGTGAAGGAGATGTCCCGGAAGAAGAGTGGACGGGCTATCACCGCATCGAAAAGATTCTATGGGAAGAGAATCAAACAGAAGGTGCAGAAGAATATGCAGGACAGCTGCTGAATGATGTAAAAGCCCTGCGCGCTAAAGTGGAGCTTGTAGAAGTAGCTCCGCAAACGCTTGTGACAGGTTCTGTTGACCTTCTTAATGAAGTATCTTCATCTAAGATTACCGGGGAGGAAGAACGCTACTCCCATACGGACCTCTATGACTTCGCTGCGAACGTTGACGGAGCGAAGAAAATAGTAGAGCTCTTAAATCCTGTACTGGAGGAAAAGAATCCCGAGCTTGCCGGGACCCTGGACGAACGATTTGAAGGCGTTTATACTGCATTAGAAGATTACAAGCAGGCGGAAGGATATGTCTCCTACACCGATCTAACGGAGGAAGATACACAGAAATTGAGTAAGGCGATTGATGCTCTTGCTGAACCACTTTCCCAAATTGGGATGGTACTAGAAAAATCCTGAGTCCCTCCAAATGACCACTAGATTACAAGTCTAGTGGTTTTGTGCCGTTCATTTATGAAAGGATGGAAATGATGAGTAACGAACACAACCAGTCGAATAAATCAAACAGCAAAATATCCAGGCGTGAAATGTTATATCGAACGGGGGCCGGGGGTCTTGGCTTGTTAATCGGAGCGAGCGGTCTCGGAACTATAACGGCGTTGGGGAATACGAAGAGCGACAAAGAGGAACCAACGTTAAAAGATGATCAAGTTCCATTCTATGGAAAACACCAGGCGGGAATCGTGACTCCACCGCAGACGTATGCATATCTGATTTCTCTTGACCTTACAACCAGTTCCTTAGCGGACGTCCGTCAATTATTTAAAGACTGGACGGTCGCTTCAGAGAAAATGTCTCAAGCTAAACTGATTGATTCTTATGAGGATAACCTTTACGTCCCACCAGCAGACACAGGGGAAGCAGATGGGTTAACTGCTTCCAACCTGACCATTACATTTGGATTTGGTCCAACTTTTTTTGTGAAAGAAGGATCCGACCGCTTTGGACTGGCTGGTAAAAAGCCGGATTGTCTGAAGCCGCTTCCTTCATTTGCTGGTGATCAGATTGAAGATCAGTGGACAGGAGGGGATCTTTGCGTCCAGGTGTGTGCAGACGATAAGCAAGTCGCTTTTCATGCCATTCGAAACCTTATCCGTATTGGTCGCGGAGCCGTTACATTGAAGTGGATGCAGTCTGGGTTCCAACGGACCAACGGATCGAATGTCAAACAGTCCACGCCCAGGAATCTGTTTGGATTTAAAGATGGAACAGTAAATCCACGTTCGAAAGAAGAATTCAATGATATTGTTTGGTCCAACGGCAGGGAAGCTCCATGGATGAAGAACGGCAGTTACATGGTCATGCGCAGGATCCGTATGCTGTTGGAAGTGTGGGACCGTACGCATCTTAGTGAACAGACGAAGACTTTCGGCCGCGACAAAGTATCCGGAGCTGCTTTAGGTCAGAAAGAAGAATTTGACGAAGTTGATTTTGAAAAGAAAGATGAGAATGGGAACTTATATGTACCTTCTGATTCACATATTAAGCTTGCCCGTGGGGACGGTTCACAAAAAATCCTGAGACGTTCGTATTCCTACTCAAGCGAGATGGACCCGACCCGTGCTCAACTGGATGCAGGCTTGTTATTCATTTCTTATCAAAAGGACCCATTTAAACAATTTGTACCGATACAAAAGCGGATGGCAGGTTCTGACCGTATGAACGAATATATCCGTCATATAGGATCAGCTGTATTCGCCTGCCCTGGAGGAACAAACAAAGGTGGATATGTAGGGGATTCAATTTTTTAATCATATCTTACACTATTTATACACGAACGTGTTGTAGAAAGACGATATTGCCCATTTACCCTAAGGAGATCGAAAGGAAGGGGTTCCCTGTCCTTTCATTCCTTTAATACAGGAAAATGATTCTATAAGATGTCCTCTTTTAATCTGCAACCCTGTACACGTAGAAATATCTATAGCGTTTCCTAAGCAATGGAATGAAAAAGGGGAATAGAGGAAAGGATGACAAAAATGTACGCGAAGCGAATAGCTGCACTCGCATGGGGGGCATTTGTTTTCCTGATGTTGATCTCCACTTCGATGACTTCTGTGCAAGCATCTGAGGGGAAGGAAAACCTGTTACCTACGGTCGGCAATGCGCTGGTCGAAGTGAGAAGCGAGGACTATGAAGCACTGAAACAGTCTCTTGATACTTATGAGACGATATGGGAAGAAAGAGAAAACAAAACGAGTTCGGATGAAACCGAAGCTGTAATTTCCGAAGAATTAGAGGCTTCCCAAAAGATGCTTCAATCTTCTTCTATTAATCAGGATCAATTATATGAACGAATTGTGAGCTTAGCTCGAGTGACAGATGAGTACGTTAGTTCATCTGCTGAACAAGCTTCCCAAATTGATCGTCAAGGGCTCCGGAACCTTGCAAAAGATTTAGATCAGCTTCAGTCTGTAGTTGAAAACGGGGATACAGAAAGGGCTCAGGAACTGAACCGGAAATTTGTGTCTTCATGGACTTCCCTTGAGAAGCCGATACGAGAGACAAACGTTAAAGCGTACGGCAATATTGAAACGAAGATGGCTATGGTCCGGGTATCCTTAAATAAAGAACCAGTGGACAAGGAAGAGGCAGAAAATGCAATTGCGGAGCTTAAACTGGCCATTCAGAAGTATTTGGATGGAAAAGTAACGAGCGAATCATCAAGCGGGGAAGATGAGACGATTGCCGGCTTAATTGGTTTACTCGAAAAAACGCAAAAAAATATTAGTCAGAATCAGTTGGATAAAGCAGCTGATCAGATGGAACAATTCATTCAATCCTGGCCGGTTGTAGAGGGGAAAGTCCTGACTAAATCACAAAAAATCTACAACGAGACAGAGGTCACTATGACGAACGTCTTAAGTGCCTTGAGCTCAGACCAGCCGGATCCTGATGGAGCCAATCAGATGATTGATCAAATGAAAAAGGACTTGGAACCATTCTCAGGTGAAAGCAGCTATTCAGCGTGGGATGCTTTCTTTATTCTGCTTCGTGAAGGTATGGAAGCTATCCTTATCATTGCCACTCTTCTTGCATATTTGAGACGAACTGGTAATGAACACCAGCGTGTCTGGGTGTGGAGTGGTTTTGGTGCCGGTCTTTCTTTAAGCACAGGCTTAGCAATTCTTTTGACCATGGTATTCGCCGGCTTACAGTCGGGAACGAATCGCGAGATCATTGAAGGTGTAACAGGGATTGTTGCGGTTATCATGATGTTGTCTGTCGGGGCCTGGCTGCATAAGCAGTCCAATATTCTGGCATGGAATCAATTTGTCAATAAGCAGCTGGATAAAGCCATGAACAAAGGTGCCAAATGGATGCTGGCTTTGATTACTTTTATAGCAGTTTTCCGTGAGGGTGCAGAAACCATCATCTTTTACCTCGGATTAGCGCCATCCATACGCCTTTCCCAGCTTCTGATCGGGATGGGTAGTGCGCTTATCTTCCTGGTTGTCCTGGGAGTACTTATCATCAGATTAAGTGTTAAAATTCCCGTACGTCCATTTTTCTTAGCGGCTAGTATTCTTATTTATTATATTGCTTTTAAATTTGCAGGCGTCAGTGTACATGCATTGCAGATTACCGATATTATTCCGGTTCATCAAATTAAGGGTATGACCACGATTGATTTACTAGGTTTCTACCCAACTTGGGAAACCGTTCTTGTTCAGGCTGCCCTTCTAGCGGTCATTGCCTCTCAATATGCAATGGCTGCTAAAAGGAAGCGGGAATCCAAGCGGGTGGCAGCCCAGGATGAGCAAATATCATAAAGGAAACAACACCCTTGATTAAATCAAGGGTGTTGTTTTTGTATTCATTCCCCTGCTTATAGAGCTGGGGCATATCTTTTCTTAACCTTTTTCTTCTGTAATTTATCCCTGCCTTCAGAAGCGCGCGAAGCATAATCCCCTCCACAATGACATTTCTGAATATTCTTTACTTGGTGATGAGAATCTCATACACTGTGAATGATAAGTCTTTTTTAATACATGGATCTTTTAGGTATGTTTCTTGTTTTCTCTCATTTGTTTTTATTAACTGGGAGGTTCTTCTGTTGCTGCCATTGACATGCGGTGACATCAGATTCCCATTTATCCACTTAGGCATTTCAAAGTTTACTTTTCGAATTTAGTAAAACATGCAAAAGGTGGTGGCGCTGATGAATCAGATCAGACCTATGCACGAGCTTGAAGTGGTGGAAGAAAACCGATAAACAAACGTAATGGAGGATAAATCTATGCAGACATTAAAGGGCGTTAAAATCGTAGAATATCATGAAGGTCTCGCTAAGAGCATTGCGGATATGTGGAATGAAAGCCGGAGTGAGTGGGGTGGCGACGCTGTTGTGACGACAGAGCAGGAGGTAAAGGAGAAAGAAGGAAAGTCTACAAACCTCCACTTATTCCTTGCTCTGATAGAGGACAGAGTCGTGGGTTATTGTGGTCTATCTGAATATAGAGAAGATACGGGCTCGCTTTACATTCCTCTTTTGAACGTTCATCCGGATTATCACGGTAAGAAAATAGGCAGGGCGCTTTTATTAAAGGCTATAGAGAAAACTGTTGAATACGGTTGGCCGCGTCTCGACTTATTTACATGGCCGGGGAATACAAAAGCCGTGCCGCTGTACAAGAAGTGTGGTTTTTTTTGGGAAGAGCGTGATGATACAACACACTTAATGAACTTCATGCCCTTGGTACTTCAAATCGAATGGCTCCGTCCTTTCTTTGAAAGGAATGATTGGTATGAATCCAGTCAGCGTCCGGTAGAGATTAAGCCTGATGGAGTAAAAGAAAATGATCATACGTTCTATGAGTACAAGTGGACAGCGGGGGATGAATTTGTCCGCATACAAATCGAACGGACAGGGAGGGGCATCCGGCTGATTGAGACAGAAAATCTTCTCATAGAGATGAGTCTTCCGCAATTTAAACTTCTTGAGAACGAAGAACATTCTGTGTGTTACCGGGTCGTGAATAAAACCGTAACGCCGGTAAGAATAAATGTTCACGGGTCATCATCCTCCTTAATAAAACATGACTTTGTGGAAGAATTAGAAGTAGAGAAGGAATGGGAGGGAGAACTGCCGCTTCACGTGAGCGTGCCTGCTAGAGAGCCCAGTCCTTGGAAAACACACCCGGTTGTAGAGGCTGATTTTACAATAGACGGTAATACCATCCCTTTTAAAACAGGCGTCTTTCCAATCTATGCAGGTAAAATAAACCTTCGGACGGTTCATAACAGTTGGAGAAAAAATCAACAGGGTACTGTCTATCTGGATTTAGAGAGCAGCCTGGATGAATCATCACGGTGGACAATCCAATTACCTAAACAAGAAGTATTAGACTGGGGGAATTCTGCGGTGAAAGCAGAAGTCGGGAAGAAGGAACGCCTATCCATCCCTGTTCCTGTTACCTTAAAGAAGAATGACTTCCTCTCTGAGGATATTGAGGTGTGTGTAGAATTTGAAAATAGAGAACCATTGACTTTTAAAGCTCCATTGAGGCTGGCTTTTCCGGGGTACGGAGGGAAATTCGGCGGGGAAACACAAAACTACTGGTATGGATATAATGGTCCCTATTTTATTGAGATCGAAAAACGCAATCACTTTATAAAAGCAGGGTCTATTCGATCTAAAGAGGACCCAGTGACAATTATGACTCCCCATCTTGGGAAACCGTTCAGTCAGGAATTTTCAAAAAAAGAGGCTTCATCTGTCGAATATATTCATCTCGCAGAAGCTCTTGTATTAAAAACAACGCTGGAATCAGAGGCTTTCCCATCAGTCCTTTTAAACACGTACATAAAGGTTTATGGGGATGGGCTTGTCGAGATGCATCACGAGTTAATTAATCGAGGAGAGGCGAAAACGGACATGCATCTGCTTCTGCCTGTTTTCCCTATGTATAAGCAGATGGCTTTACCTTTCAAAGATGGTGTTGCTGTAGGTACGGAAGCATTAATTCCATATACAGAATACATCCGTGATCAGGATATATCGGAACCATGGCTGTACACAAGTAATTCGTGGGGCGATACCAAGGCTCTGGGTTGGCCTGAGAATGCGGTTGGCAAGAAGAACGACTGGCGTTTCAGTATTGAATATTCTCTTGGAAAACTTCCAGCACATGAAAAGAGGTGTCTCGGCCCTGTTCAGATTGGTATAAATGCTGTTTCGAACTGGCGTGATTGGCGGGACCTGGTAGTCGGGGAAGGCGGCAGAGAACTGAAAGAGAGACCTTTATATGCTTTGGAAGCATCCGACGGAAGTTTCATATCGTGCGTAGGCGAACAAGTGGTCTATACGTTCCGTTCGCTTCTAACTCCTTATGTCCACGGGTCACTGACAGTAAATGTTGAGGAAGAAACGTTCGTAAAAGAGGCGGTAAGAGAGGATTCTAAAACTGAAATCAATATCAAAATGACTCATCAAACGCCGGGCATCAAGGAGATAAAAGGACGTTTTCGTTCATCCGGACAGGAAGCGGAACTCCACACCCTCCAGCTCGTTCAGAGCCACCAGGGCATCAAGGTAACTGAAGAGGAAGGCCATTGGACTGTGAACAATGGCATTCTTTCCTTCTCTGCCGATGCTGCCTACTACCCAGGTGTTTACTCATTGATGTATGAGAACCGTGAAGCTCTGCATCATCAATACCCTGAAGCAGGTGCTCGAAGCTGGTGGAATCCATGGGGAGGGGGATTACGATACGCTCTCCCGGACGTTAGTGCCTTTTCCATGCTTAAGGAACATACAAACGTCACGGCGGTGGAGAGAATCGATACACTTGGTCAAAGATGGACGGGTCTTTGTGTAACTACAACCATTACAAAACATGAAAAGATGAAAGGCGTCACACTTAAACAGTATACGTTAACGCTGCCTGGTGTTCCGGTTGTCGCTTTATATGCAGAAATTGACCAAGGAGCAAATCGCGCGTTTACAAATGAAAAACTTCTGTTTGAGGCGTTTTTTAAACCTGGAGAAGAATTATCTTCTTGTTATGCACATGTTCCAAAACCAGGGGGTGTTTTCCATACGTATTACGCAGGAGTGGAAGAATATGAACTGGAAAATACACCAGCAGTCTTAATTGGATCAGATGAGCGCAGGGAGAAGCTTACGTACTTATATCCTTCCGTGAAAAAAGAAGCGGGCTGCTACATGAACCAGGATGTTTATTTCATTGAAACCATTCAGCAGTGGCAGGCTGCTTACAAAGATACCGCGTCCGTTGCACCGACATTTCTCTACTATGGAGAAGAGGACCTGCCTCAGGCACACCATCTCTTCCACGGTCTTTCGTTTCAGGCGGAAAACGTATGACCATCATTGATGCTCATGTTCACTTTTCTAACATCCAAAGTTTTATCGACACAGAGCACCAATCCCGTGTTGATTATTCAGGGAAGGGGCTGCGAAAAGAAATGGACGAAGGAGGAGTAGCCCTTTGTATCGGGATGGGCGTGACGGAAACAGAACCAGAGGAGTTCCCTGACCCCCTTGCCGTCTCCCCCATGATGCTCGATTTGGAACCTGAAATCCCAGCCAGCCTTGCTGTATGTCCAGGGATCAACCCATATAGTCTGGATCAGGAGGGACTGGATCGTTTAGAGAAAGAGATTCAGAAGCCCGCTGTTGCAGGCATAAAAATCTACCTTGGGTACTATCCTTTTTATGCCTATGACTCTGTCTATCAGCCTGTCTATGATCTAGCCGCCGCTTATCAAACCCCTGTTGTTTTTCATACGGGAGATACTTACTCTGAACGCGGTCTATTAAAATATGCACATCCGCTGACACTGGATGAAGTGGCTGTAGACCGGAGGGATGTAAACTTTATGATGGCTCATTTAGGAGATCCATGGGTGCTTACTGGAGCGGAAGTCGTATACAAAAACCCCAATATGTTCGCCGATCTGTCGGGGTGGGTCGTTGGTACGAAGGCAGACCTCGATGAAAAACTTGCCGGCGATCATTTTAATCATGTGCGTCACGCGCTTTCTTTTTGTGATCATTATGAGAAACTTCTGTTTGGTTCAGACTGGCCGCTCGTACCTATTAAAGATTATGCGGAATTTATTGGGAACCTTATTCCTTCCAGACATCACGAACATGTATTTTATGAAAATGCACTTCGGTTGTTTCCAAAAATAAAAAACATGATCCAAAGATAATAGCCACCGGCAGTCCTCTGTTAAAAGAGGGAACCATCTTGGAATTATAGTGGCCCTGTCCTTACCTTTTGTCCCATATGTTCCTAAGCAGAAAAAGGGGGGAGTTAAACTTCCTCCTCTCTTAAATAGGAAGAAATTCTTTCTCTGTGTCACCTATTCATATAAGTTGATCCAGACATGAATATGCGGGAAATTAGTCTATGTTCATTCTGTTTTTATTGGGACTTTTGACATCCTATACAGCTCTTATTATACTGATAGTATGTATAGCAACTAGTTCATCGCGAGAGAGAAGGGACCAACATGAGACTACGTTTTCAGGATTATATCAGCATTAAACTGCACCAAACCGACTTGAAGCTGACGGGCTATATTAAATCCCAGCTTCAGCCATACAATCTTGCTCCAGAACAGAATCTAATTATGATGCTGTTATGGGAAAAAGATGGGTTAACACAGAATCAACTGGCAGATTATTTAGGGAAAGATAAAACCAACATAGCTCGTATGGCATCAAATTTGGAAAAAAAAGGATTTATTGAACGAAAGTTCTGCAGTGAAGATCGTCGTTCTTTAGAACTTTACTTGACGGAGAGCGGCCAAGAATTAAAAGAGAAAGTCATCCCTGTCGCCGAATCTTTTAATGATGACGTTACAAACGGGATTACAGAGGAAGAGCTGCAGGAACTGGACAGGCTCCTTTCGAAAATACAGCAAAACATTGAAGGGTGAGGAGCCCTTTTTTGTTCATAGGTAGTCGTTATAGCAACTAAATAATGAGGGAGGATTTATAGTGGCTTTTCAACGGGAGATAAAGGATCACTGGTATGTACAGTATAAGGAAATGGGCTTTCCGGCTATTCAAAAAGGCTGGGTGCTTCCGCCTGAGCGATGGAAGGAGTTTGACCCATTTATTTTAATGGCAGAAGATTGGTTCAAGAAGGGTACATTCCCTGATCATCCCCATCGTGGTTTTCAAACCGTTACTTATGTCATCGATGGTCGGCTTGAGCATATTGATAACGGTGGAGGACGCGATATTCTGGAACCGGGGGATGTCCAGTATATGAATGCCGGCTGGGCAGCTCGACACGCAGAAGACGGTGTCGAAAATGATATCGCACACACCCTGCAACTTTGGCTCAACTTGCCTAAGGAGCAAAAGAAATCAGAAACGATTTATCAAAATGTGTATGGAGAAGAAGCCCCTGTTGTTTCGTTCCGGGGAGGGTCAGTTAAGGTGTTTTCCGGGAGTTTAGCAGGTGTTCAAGGTCCTCTGGATTCCATTGTTCCCATTACTCTCAGTGAGTGGACAATGGCAGAAGATGCAGAATATACCTTGAATATTCCCGGGAACCACCAGGCTTTCTTATATGTTCTGGCCGGTGATATTGAAGTAGGTGAGAATAAGGCTGGGCTTAAAAAACATGGTGTAGGGACTTTAACCTTTAATGAGGATGAAGAAGGGGAGAGTGAACTAAAAATTAAAGCGAATCAACGGCGGTCCAAAGTATTGGTTTACTCAGGTGCTCCTATTCGTGAAGACATTGTTCCTCATGGACCATTTGTCATGAATACCATGGAAGAAATTAAAGAAGCGTATGCGGATTTTCGAAAAGGGAAGTTTGGTCCCCCGGCTGTTTGACGAAATGGGGGAGTGAAAGTTACCCCTCTTTCCATGCTGGTCAGAGATAACTAAAAAATTGAAAGAAAAAGAATCGTAGGTATGTATATATCTACGATTCTTTTTCTTTATCAGAGACTTTCTTCCGCTCTAAAGGCAGGGTGCAGCAGCGGAAGGATCCGCCTGATTTAATTATTTCTGAGAACTGGACAGGAAGGACCTGGAAGCCATTTGAGGTCATCCTTTGGTTTAAGCGTACATTAGAAGAAAGGCTGATTATACGTTGGTGCCCTAAGGAAAGAACATTAGGACCCATAAAAAACTGTTCTTCCTGAGTGACGGGGATTAAAGAAAAGCGGGACCTGAGTTTGTTGAGTCCTTGAGGTGTGAAAGCAGGCGGGTATATAAGCGCTGTACCTTTATCAATGATATTTAACACACAGTCCAGGTGGAGGACGTCACTTTTCAGTGTTAGAGCTTCAATGTTGTCATTTGGTCGTCTGCTTTTTAATTCCTCAACAGCTTCATGTGATGTCCGACCGCTTAAACCGACCCAGATAGTAGAACCATCTAGAAGTACATCTCCCCCTTCAATAGGATGAAGGAACTCTTTCTGATGAGCGATGGATTTATTTATCAGCCACTTTTTTAAATGCACCGTTTCTTTTTGACGTATGGTTTCACTCATGTTCCCTACATAAAATTGATCCTCAATCACAAATCCGATATCCCTTGTAAACACCTGTTCGTTTAACTCATGTATAGCGGGGAGTTGATGTACGATGACTTTGTTTTCTTTTAATACCTTCACAAAGTTTCGGTGCTGGGTTAAAGCGAGACGGGTGTCGATATCAGCATGCTCATAATGTTTCTGTGTTTCATTTATTATGTTGGTAATGCTCATAAATCTAGGTTCTGTCACAATCACTTGGTTAAGCGGATCGTACTCCGTTTTACAATGGATGTTGTGTTTTAGTGCCGCACTCTTCACATAAATAACCTCCATTTAAATATTAGATGATAATTCCCTAAAGTTGAAAATATCAAACTACTTTCTGGTTAGGGAAATTCTATGCGCATCCTTATTTGGGGGGCAGGAATAGGTGGATATTGTTTTATTTCATGGTTGAAAACGGAAAGTGGTAAAATAATGAAAAAGGAGGGGAAGTCATGAGCTTTAAAGAATTAAAAGATTTCGATGCTTTTACAGAGTTGTCCCATCGTTGTTATCCAGGAATGAAGCTTAATACAAGGGAAGAAAAGGAACGATATACACAACATCGAAGGAAAATGGCTGAAAAAGAAGAGATACATACTATTGGCCTTTATGAACGCGGTAGTTTAGCTGGGGCTTATATCGCCTATGACCATCAAATGAACGTGTATGGAACAAAGGTGAAGGCAGCAGGAATTGGTACGGTGGCAGTAGATCTGCCTTATAAAAAACAAGGACATGCCAAGCGGATTATTCAGAAGTTTTTATCCGATGCGCGGGAAGAAGGGCGTATCGTCACGCATTTATACCCGTTTCAGCCTGCGTTCTATAAACGAATGGGCTTTGGTCTAGGTCCCCGCTTATCGACGTTCCAATTTCATCCTTCTCAGCTGCCTGGCTATGATACAGAACTATCTGTGGAAGTGTTAAGGAATGACCAACTAGAAGAAGTAAGAACGTGCTATCATGATTGGGCTGGAGCCAGTCACGGTTCAACGGATATCCCTGATTACGGTTTTACTTTTTTGGAAAAGGAGCACCTGCATACAATTGGAGTCCGAAAAGATAATACGCTTGTCGGATATATGACCTTTGAATTCAAAGAGGGAGCCCATTTCCTCCAAAATGACTTGTATGTAACGAACTTTTTCTATACGACCAACGAGGCTTACCGGGCATTGATTCAGCAGTTACATAATCAAAAGGACCAGGTCCGTTCCATTCATTTTCCTACTTTCGATAATGATTTTGCCTTCATGCTCGAGGATCCTGCCCACATTGATCAACAATTGATATTTTCCATCTACCATAAGGCTGCCACCGAAGGACGTGGCCTGATGTATCGAATCATTGACATCCCTGCCTTTCTTGAGAAGATTAGGAAGCACCAATTCGGTACAGACACTATCAGAATTGGATGGAAAGTGACAGATACACTTCTTGATGAAACGTATGAATCCGTATGGCAGTTTGCGGCAGGACGCCCATCTCTAACCGACCAACCCGCAGAAGCTACCATAGAGATTGACATTGGCAGTTTTTCTTCATTGTTAATGGGGTGTGTCACATTAGAAAGTCTGGAAAAAAGCGGAGCGGCAGTTACAGACAAAGCCATTCGCCTTTTTCAACATCCACACCAGCCAAAGAGTTGGACGTTTTTTTAAAGAGATCCATAAAGGGTCTCTTTTCTTTTGTATTCATTAACCATATCTTTTTAATTCCATACATATAGGTAATAAGAAAAACAGGTGAGTAATGGGATGGAAGCAGGGATGGTGGATGAAGAAAAAAGAACACCTGGATAAAGCTGTCCGTTATTTTAAAAGAAGACCTCTGGAAAATGTCCTGCGCGCGTCATGGATTAAATACCAGCAATTAGAACATACGGGTGGAACGATTATGACTGAGAAACTCTCTTATAAGGAGTTATTGGCATTAGCTGAATTTATGGGAATGTCTGAACATGCGCTGGATTTAAAGCGGAAGTTTTCTTTAGCAAGAATGGAAAGACAAATCATAGCTTACTGGCCGGGTGTGACAATGAAAGATTTGCTAGAAGCTTATTTTAATCAACCTATTCTTCCTTTAAATGAATCAGATTCTAACAACCTTTCATGATGAGGGGGTTGACGGTTTAAGGTTTAGGGGATATAATAAAAGTTAATTATTCTTGTTCGGTTAGGAATGAAAGAAAAAGTAACGAGAGTCGCTTTCCTCTTGAATGAATAGGCAGAGCAATTATAGTAATACAATGTGGAATAACTTCCACGCAGGAGGTAACAATATGTTACAAGGTACAGTTAAATGGTTCAACGCAGAAAAAGGTTTCGGTTTTATTGAAGTAGAAGGACAAGACGATGTATTCGTACACTTCTCTGCTATTCAAGGCGAAGGTTTCAAGACTCTAGAAGAAAACCAAGAAGTTTCTTTCGAAATCGTTGAAGGCGACCGTGGCCCACAAGCGGCTAACGTTCAAAAATAAGTAAGACAAAAAAGACTTCCGAGTTTACTCGGAAGTCTTTTTTTTTATTGTATTTTTAACTATTCTTTTCGTTGAGTGGTAAACATTAAATCTATGCCAGACTCTTATTCTTTATAAATGAGATTTACTTAATTCGTGAAGGCTTTTTGGAATGAATAAGCTGGGAAAGTGAAAGCTTTCGGCTGTCCGTCACCGCTAATATTAAAGATAATCCTAGTAGAGACAGAGGAAGCTCAAATCCTCCTATTAATCCAGAGGGGAGCTTAGCCAGGATAATCGCACCTATCATTGTAAGTCCAAGAATTACCGCCGAAGGGACTACCAATATTCCTAAGATCAAGAAACCTCCTCCTATTGCTTCCGTTACTGCAGCTACATAAGCAAGCGATGCGGGTTGTCCAATTTTATTAAACGTTTGAATAGCTGCTTCCATGTTTCCCAGTTTTTGTACTCCATGAGCCAACATAATGATTCCTAAGATCAGTCTGCCACCTAAAAGACCCCATTCTATTCGTTTCTGCATACGCACACCTCATTTTCTAATTTCTTAGCTAACGTAAATAAAGCAATATTGGATCATGACTTAATGAAAGAGTTAGGAATGTGTGAAGAGAGCAGGTTATATACAAGGTTATGCCATGCTGGGGTAGGAAATTCTCAAGATACCACTAAGAGGATACCCGGCAGCATCATAAAAAAGGTCAGCCCTTCATGATTTCGAAGGGCTGACCTTTTTCTTTTTAGTTTGTCGCGTCTACCCGGACGCTTCCGCATTGGATAGGATCCAGTTCCAACGCCAAGCCCCTCGAGGTCTTAAGCAAGCCCTTTGCTGCGGCAGAGAGCGCCACTTCAAAGGTTTGCTTAAGCTTGTCGGGGCCAACCGAGGCGTTTCCACTTTTCTATCGTCCAGTTGCAGCGTCCAGACACTCGAGGTCATAAGTCAATCAACTGCGTGAATAAGAACACTTCACTCCGCTGCTTGTCTTATGCTTGTCGCGTCTACCCGGACGCTTCCACATTGGATAGGATCCAGTTCCAACGCCAAGCCCCTCGAGGTCATAAGCAAGCCCTTTGCTGCGGCAGAGAGCGCCACTTCAAAGGTTTGCTTAAGCTTGTCGGGGCCAACCGAGGCGTTTCCACTTTTCTATCGTCCAGTTGCAGCGTCCAGACACTCGAGGTCATAAGTCAATCAACTGCGTGAATAAGAACACTTCACTCCGCTGCTTGTCTTATGCTTGTCGCGTCTACCCGGACGCTTCCGCATTTGATTACACCCATGTATAGTCTTTTCCCCAGCTGTCTTTGGCTAGTTCCCGGATGCCTTGGACGATGGATGTTTCTACTGCATAGGCGTCGCCTTGTTCGTAAGGGTTGTAGTGGAATGCGTAAAGGCGTGAGGTGAATTGGTGAAAAGGAAGGGAACTTTCTCCTTCGATTTCTCCATTTCCCGCTACGCTTGGTTCAATATTCTGGCCCCAGTTTTGAGAGCCGTCATTGTTTGGATTATAGAAATAAATACGTTCTTCCCCTTGTGGGTCCTTTTTAATCCGCGTAATGGATACGGCGTGAAGTCCGAGCAGTTTGCCGTGTACGTTTGTAATAAAGATGCCTACAGGGTTTGGATAGATTAATTCATAGTCATCATTGTATTCAGGGTGATGTGTTGCATAAAAAAGTTTAACAAAACCAGAGTAGTCCAGGACATATCCGGTAATTGGATCGAAAACGGAACTGAACCCTTTTTGTACCCAATTTCCGTAGAACGCTGGATTAACCCAGCGGTGTCCGTCTTCTCCGCGCAGGGCTACACGTGTCATCATTTCGCTGTATATCTTGTCGAGATGCGGGACCAGAACGAGTGAAACAGGGTCCAACTCTTTATCCAGCTCCGGTGCAAGCCCGCCTTTCAGCCCTTTTGAGTGGATAGGCGTGCCCTCAAATGTAAAGTCGAGGTCGCCATCACGTGCTGCTCTAGGTATGATTTCAAGCAGGAATCCCGGTGCATGCTGGGCCCACAAGCTTATACCCCGCGCCGCCTGACATGTTGGGTTAAACCCTTGACCGACACCGAGCGGCTGTCCGAGTACTTGTATAGTACCCGCTACAAGAATGCTATTGGCTGTTACGCCTTCTCCGGTATTTGTCGTAGCGTACAGCGCGTTTCGTACATCTGGCCGTATATCAAGTTCCACCAGGCGGCGTAACCCTGGTGCGACAGGAGAGTGAGACAAGATTCCTCGTTCAAGCATCATCGCAAGACCATAAATGGCCTGGCGGGTTCCTGGAAAAATGGAAGCGCGGATCAGTTGAATGACTAGTTCGCGATTCTCTTCCAGGTTTGCGCTGCCTTTACTGTTCAAGCTTAAGGCATAAACAAGTAACCCCGGGTTTTGTTTGCTTAAGAAACGAATAAGGGTTGCATGGTGTGGGGCGACCAGTCCTGTGTCCCTCATGGACTTAGCAAGCGCGACACTCTCAGAGATAAGATCAGAACGAGTAATGGTTTTTAACTGTGCACGGTATGCGTGAATTTCCTTGTACTTAGCACTTAATGGCGAAGGACCTTCAATGGCAGCGATGAACTGCTTTAATTCTTCTCTGTCTTCTTCATCCGATTCCTGGTTTAACATTTGTTTCGCCATGTTTATCATGGATACGATTCGTTTAATCATGATCGGACGCTGAGCAGTCAGGCGTGTGATTTCGTCAATTAATGTTTGGACCAGGGCGCTTGAGGATAAGTGACTGGACAAAAACTGAAAGAGTTTCTCGGCTTTGTCATCATTTTCATGCTTTTCAATTCGTGAACTCTCACTGGCATCTGGAAAAAGCAGATTTAGGTTTAATACCATCACTTCATTTAGAAATTCTTCTGCGACCTTAGGTGAAACATTTTGGTTGGTCGATTTTCCTTCAGCTATAGCAAGCATGCGCAGTTCACTTAATACCTCGATAATCATCGGCAGCCCTTTTGCTTTTAGAGAACCTGCTACCAAAGGAGGTTGTAGTTTTTCCGCAGATTCCCATGGACCATCCTGAAATACGCCGGTTTCTTCAAAACGATGGGCATAGTCGTATAGATTCTCAAGACCCTGCTCTGCTTCAATAAGGCGGTTGGCTTCCTGATAAACGTCAGTCTGATATTTCGGTTTGGCAAAAGATGGAGCTTTTGCAAGTTCATCTAAAGCGTAAACAAAGCGTTCGACAAGAGCACCTGTCGTTTGAGGCATGAGACCTCTCCTTTCTCTATCTCCTGGGCTTACACATAAAAGTTATATTGCTCATACGCTTTCAATAAATCGGTCATTTCTTCACTGTTGGGTCCGTAAAAGAAGATCGTTCCATAGTGGTTACCAAAGCCGACGCGTTCTGCCACTTTCCCTTGAGGCGGTGTGAACATATCATGCTTTTCAAAGTATGGATGATCCTCCAGTTCTTCTGGAATTTTCAAATCTTCAACGTAATCAACATTCGGATGCACCATTAAGCATCCAGCGTAGTTTTGATAGTCATAAGGATCAGGGAAGAATTCAAGAAGTTCCTCTTCCGTTGTATTTGGGTCACTGCAAAGGATTTGAGCTTCATAGGCACTAAAACCGTAAGCACGCTCAATCAGTTCAAAAATGTGCCCTCCAGGTACGCGGGCAGCAACTTCCCCAAAATGGAGTGTTCCATCCTGAGTAATGAAATACTCTGGGTGAATGACACCATATTCAATTTCAAAGGCATCGACAAGTTTTTGTACGGCTTGTTGGATTAATGGGCGTTTCTCTTCAAGAGATGGAGAAGCCGGAACGAAATTGGAGTGGCCGAGACGAACATATTCTGTAATATTTAGGAACCGTACTTTTCCTTTATGAACAAATGCTTCACAGGAAAACTCCTGCCCATCCAGGTGGCTTTCCATTAAAAGTGGGAAGTCTGTGTCTTGGATGCGGTCTATATCGTCCTTATTATAGATCGCCAGGTGGCCCACAGATCCCGCTTTATCGAGCGGTTTAACGTGAATAGGATCCAGGTGATCACCTTCCAGTTTTAAAAGGGCTTCATTTACACGCTTTAAGAAGCGTTCAACGTCATCTTTATCCCGTGCTTCTTCAAACACGCCCACTTTAATGCCGGAGATTTGAGCTTTTCGTTTCATCATTCCTTTGTCCCGTAATAATAGGGAACGGTTAAAGACTTTAGGGTCTTCACGGAATCGCGCATTCAACGCGCCTGCCCATTCCACACATTCTTCATATAAAGGGACAGCTAGTTCGGCTCCCATTTCCTTCAATTGTTTATACAATTGATCGGAACCTTCGTTCAGCTTGTTAAAATCCCATCCCACGAAGGGAATATCGTGTCTTTCCGCATATGTTTGAAAATCTGCAGGGCCTACGACGATAAAAGGAAGATTTCTTCTGGCAGCGGCCTCAATTGCCTGCACGCTCCATCCAATTAATGCCGTATAATACGGTTTTGTCTTTTCAGCTTCCTCAACAGTCGCATTCAATTCTAGTTGATCCAATTCCATTACGATCCCTCTCCTTTGTCCTTGAAGTGATAAGTATATGAAACTATGACACTGTTATCTTTAAAGTATCAGAATAACCTAGAAACTGTAAGCATTATTATGTGGTTCGACAAAACTAGTGTTTATTCAACAAAAGAGAAGGCTGGATATCCTGTCAATATTCGTTGATGATCTGCATTATATGATAAATTTCCTGGGAAATATGAATAGAACCTTTTACACATCTTCTTTTCCCGTTTAACTCTTTCAATTTTTGTTAAAAGTAAGGAAAGGAGATGATACTTATGTCTAAATGGAAGACGTATCAGAATCAACTGAAGAAATTAAACCCCAGGAAAGCAGTTGAACAAAGCCGTCAGTATTTTTCTGAGAAAGATACGATGGAGAAACTTCGCACATACAGTGGACGGATCGGAGAGAAATTCGTTTACTACAGTCTGCTTCTCTACTATGCGCTGCAAAGCCCGGAAACACCGAGAAAAGCCAAGCTCACCATAGCGGGGGCGCTTGGTTATCTCATACTTCCAGCAGATGCTCTCCCGGATTTCCTTCCGGTTGTAGGGTTTACAGACGATAGTGCTGTCATTTTGTATGCAGTCTATCAGGTGATTTCTCATATAGATGAGAAAGTGAAGGAGGAAGCGAAGGTCCGGATGGTCAAATTGTTTGGTGATAAAGTGAATATAGAGAATTTAGAAGATCCAACCAAAAGTGGGAAAGCCGATTAAGAAGGCCTTCCTGCTTTTTTCATAGTCTAAACTCGTGTATAATAGGCGTGTTTTGTAAAAGGTTCAACCCAATGGTGATGTTGTTTGGGGAACTCTCTTCCCTTCAACGGCAGAGCCTTGTAAAAGGAGAATCGACATGCCTGTTACGATTAAAGACCTCAAAACAAACGGGGCTTTTTTTCAGCATCTAAATAAGAAAAATGAATATAAACAAAAAACCCGTGAAACGATATTGCGCACGACCGCACAGCTAATTGAAACGGAGACGACAGAACAGCGTCCCGGCATGCTGCTTGGAAAAATACAGTCCGGGAAAACGCGTACATTTATCGGTGTCATGGGACTGGCTTATGATAATGGATTTGATATGGTCATTGTTTTGACAAAAGGAACCAACGCGTTGGTTAAGCAGACCCACGCCCGCCTTCAAGAAGAGTTTTCCGGAGCGATTGAGCATGATGCTATGCGTGTATATGACATCATGTCCCTGCCTGATAATCTACGAAAATATGAATTGTCCCAAAAGTTGGCCCTGATTGTGAAAAAAGAAACTCACAATCTTGAAAGATTAAGGGAAGCTTTGGAAGAGAAGTATCCACAGCTGGCTGGTAAGCGTGTGTTATTCATTGATGATGAAGCTGATTTTGCGAGCGTAGCGTATGAATATAAGCGGGATCAGAATATTACGCAGATGCGCGTCATTGCTTCAAAAATTGATGCCCTAAGGGAGCACCTTGAACAACCCGCTTTTCTTCAAGTAACTGCTACTCCTTATTCTCTGTATTTACAGCCTGAAGATATGACGATTCACCAAGGGAAAGTGTTCCAGCCGATCCGACCGGCTTTCACGGAGCTGGTGCCGGTGCACGATCGCTATATTGGAGGGGAAGTTTACTTTGAAAAGGGTGAAAAAGACGGGCATCTGGCATCGTATCTCTTTCATGAAGTCGATGAAAAAGAACTGGAAGTTATGAAAAAAATGGATGGGCGTCGTGTGAAAATGGACCGCCTGCTCAGCCAAAAGAACATAACGAATATCCGCCAGTCCATTGTTAACTTTATCGTGGGGGCTAGTATCCGCCGTTATCAGCAGCGTATGAGAGGTAGACGTGAGCGGAAGTACTCGTTTATTGTGCATACAGAACGTGGGAAGAGTGCACACGCCTGGCAGGCTGAGCTTATTCAAGGTTTTGAAGAACTGCTGATTCAGGCATCTCGCGAGGAGACGGAAGAATTTCAGCAGCTGATTCGTAGTTCCTATGATGACCTTATCCGTTCGGTGAGCACTCTCAAGAAAAACCCCGCTCCGAGTTTTGAGGCAGTGTATAAAGAAGTACGGTACTCCCTTGATGAAGAGTATATTGTCAGCAGTGTCGTGAATTCAGAGAAAGATGTCAATGAACTGCTTGACCACAAGGGGGAGCTCCAATTAAGGGCGCCGATGAATATTTTTATTGGCGGGCAGATTTTAGATCGTGGCGTAACCATTCACAACTTGATCGGCTTTTTTTATGGGAGAAATCCGAAATCATTCCAGCAGGATACCGTTCTGCAGCACTCTAGAATGTACGGGGCACGACCAGTAGCTGACCTCGCTGTTACGCGGTTTTATACGACGCAGAGGATTTTTTCTATCATGAAACGGATTCATGAATTTGATGCAGAACTGCGCAGAGCATTTGAGCGTGGAGGCCATCAGCAGGGGGTTGTCTTTGTCCAACGCGATTTGAAAGATGACATTATGCCGTGTAACCCCAGTAAAATTCTGTTGTCCAGTTTGACGATGATTAAGCCTCATAAGCGAATGCTGCCAGTCGGTTTCCAAACAGGATATAAAACCCATATACAAAAAACGGTCCGCGAGTTAGATCGTAGGATTACTTCCCTTTATAAACAGAAAAACCAATCTCAGAAGAATGCCATATTGGTACCTGTTGGAGAAGCTAAAAAACTCCTTCGGCTTGTTCATGAAACACTTGTAATGGAAGGTGGGCACGAGTTTCAATTAGATGAGTATGAAGGAGTGCTCGACTACTTGAGCTCAGAATCTGAAGGTGGAGGATATGTCTGGCTTTTAACACGGACCAACCGAAATATACAACGTTTGAAACAAGATGGGAAATACGAAAATTCACCTGATACTCCAGGGAAAGGGGCTGGGGAACTCGCTTTGGCACGTAAGACGGCTCAAGAGTATCCGGCACTCATAATGTTAAGACAGGAAGGAAAGAAGGAGCACGGATGGCGCGGCTCACCGTTTTGGTGGCCCGTACTTGTTGCTCAGGCTGAAACGGCACCGACCGTTTACGCTAACAAAACGGTGAATTAAATAGTCAATGAACCAAGAAATAAAAAAGGACCCTGCTCAGGGTCCTTTTGTCGTACATGTTATTTTTCAATTGGTTCATCAAATAGATCCGTGAATTTTGCGACGTTTTCGTAACTAAATTCAAACGCCATTCTCACTTCTCCGAACCCGGGCTGATAAAAGTACCCTTGGACCTCATAACTGTTAGGGTTTTCCCTGACTTTTGTGAGGTGAAAGTAACGTTGGATAAATTGTGCCATTTCTTCCAGTTTCCTATTCCGCACCTTTATCCATTGTTCTTTGAGTTCATTTGTGGGGAAGTCAGATTCCTTTAACATGTGCTCACTCCTCTACGGAAATCAAAAGCTTTGAAACTGTTTATAGACATTATACTATAAGAGCCGGCGATTAATTTCAACTATTCTAAAAATTACCGCCATTCTTTCATCTATATCTATGTATCCTTGTTATATAAGGAGTAAACCGCTTATTTAGCAGAGGGGAAATAGACGGAAATAGTAAAGGGGAAGGAATGTAAGGGAACCCGGCTTTGTAAAAGACCAAATTACTTCCTCTTTCCGTCTAATGAAAGAAGAGCATGAATACAAAGAATAAACACTTAAAATTTATTGTGAAGAGAGATTTTATTTGAAATAATGAGTGGAAAGGATTGGTTTTTAAGATTGTTTCACAGGGGTTGAGTTGGAAGGAGACGGTGGTCTATGAATGATTACATAGCTGCAATGAGAAGCATGGTTGGTCATGAAACCTTATTAACGGTTGGATGCGGGGCCATTATTGAGGATGAAGATCGTCTGTTACTGCAAAAGAGGACAGATTATGGTTCATGGGGAATACCAGGTGGACTGCTTGAACTTGGAGAGACGTTTGATATGACGGTGAGAAGAGAGGTCGAAGAAGAAACAGGACTGCACGTGAAGGAACTTGAGTTATTCGGCATTTATTCGGGTGAAAAAGGATATGCTACTTATGAAAATGGAGATCGAGTTTTCAGTATCCAAATCATATTCCGTGTTAAGGAATACCAAGGAGAATTGAAAACGAATCACGAAAGTCTTGCCCAAGGATTTTTTTGTAGGAATGATCTTCCAGAATACATCAATCCTCACCAAGCCCCGTTTATCAACGACTGGGCGGCAGGTTTATCTCTCCCAATCATTCGATGATGCGTGTGCTTCTTTTTTTACAGATTTTCCACATTTTCACCTATGTAAAGGGGGAGTAATAAGAAGGGACTGTTATGGCAGGGGTTCATGATATTAAAAGAATATGACAAATGAGTTTATGAGTGCCTTCCATGTTTACATAATAGAAGGAAGTGTTACAATGGCTTACACAACCGATGACAAAGGAGAAATGACATTGAATAAAAAATGGTTATTAAGTATAGTCCTGGCCGTCTTCGTTTCTTTGCTGGCAGCATGTAGTGAAGATGAAGGGGCAGCAGATAAAAAAGAAGAAAATCAAGAAGAAACAAGCGAAAAACAAAGTGAACAGGCGGAAATGCCTGAACCAGATTTAGAGAACGTTCCAGAAGTTGTAGCTGAAGTCAACGGGGAAGAAATTAAGAAAGAAGATTTTGAAATGTCCTATCAAAGTCAATTCCAACAAGCAGCTATGCAGTCTCAAATGACAGGAAGCAAGCTTGATCAAGAACAGTTGAAAAAACAAGTGGCCGATAGTCTTGTCGGACAAGAATTGCTGATTCAAGAAGCGTCCACTCGTGATTATAAAATTTCTGATGAAGAAGTGAACAAGACTCTGGAAGATCTTGCAAAGCAGAATCAGGTAGAGTCGAAAGAGAAATTTCTTAAAGAGCTTGAAAAGCAGGGGATGAAAGAAGAAGAAGTGATGACACAGCTTCGTTCCCAACTAAAAATCGATAAATTGATTGCTGAAGAAGTGAAGGTTGAAGAACCAACAGAAAAAGAACTTAAAGCAGAGTATGATAAGATTAAAGAACAACAGGCATCTGCGGATACAGAGCAGGAAATTCCTGCATTTGAAGATGTTAAGGACACCATGAAGCAGCGGATGCAGCAGCAACAGAAGATGGAAGGAACGCAGAAGCTTGTTAAAAACCTGCGTGAAGACGCTGAAGTTACTGTGAATTTGTAAACTGTCATAAATGTTGAAAACCAGACCCTGAGCGGGTCTGGTTTTTTTCTGGACTTATCGTGATGAAGATTCCAACCGTATAAAGAGATCAATTATTCAGCAGAATAAGTAATAGAACAACTAGACTCCACTGCTTGAAAAGGAAAGAGAATGACGGAGAAACTTGGTTTCATTCAGGCGTACAGAATCCTCTCTAATTAATGTATAACGCAGTTCTTTGGATAAGAGAAGTTGAGGGAATAAGTAAAATTCAGAAAAAATCGAATTCCCGAACATTAACGATATCGATTGACCCAATTCGACTGCGTTGTTATGATTCTCCTTATAAATATATGAATGAAGCACCTTGTATAAGTTCAGGAATTGGCTTGAACGTTTCTACCAGCTACCGGAAATAGCTTGTCTACAAGGAGAGAGCAGATCCTCTTATTTCTGATATTCTCTTTCCCTGTAGATAAGCACCGGTGGTTGACCGGTGCTTTTTGTTTAGATGCGGGAGGGAACAACATGAGGAACTTTTTCCAGTTCAACGAACGAGAAACGAATTTTAGGAAGGAAACATTGGCAGGTGTGACCACGTTTCTTTCTATGGCTTATATTTTAATTGTAAATCCTATTATTTTAAGTGAAGCAGGCATCGACAAAGGGGCGCTCTTTACAGCTACTGCGCTTTCTGCTATTGTCGGCTCCTTGCTAATTGGGCTTCTTGCCAACTTTCCTGTTGGAATTGCTCCAAGTATGGGGCTGAACTCCTTCTTTACTTTTTCCGTTGTTATCGGTATGGGAATTGACTGGGAAGTGGCATTAACAGGTGTCTTTATTGCTGGTATTATCTTTATGATTCTCAGTCTTCTTAAGATACGCGAGAAGATTATTAACGTCATTCCGAAAGACTTAAAACATGCGATAGCCGGTGGAATTGGCTTTTTTATCGCGTTTATCGGTCTTAAAAATGCGGGTTTTGTTGTAGGGAATGAAGAGACGTTTGTATCGATCGGGGACTTGACTACTCCAACAACAGCCCTTGCTGCATTTGGTTTTATCATCACATTGATGATGCTTATTCGCGGCATCCGCGGCGGTATCTTTTACGGAATTGTGGTGACAAGTATTGTCGGTATGACTGTTGGCCTCGTCCAGATACCTGACGCAGTGGTTGGGGAAGTACCAAGCCTTGAGCCGACATTCGGAGTTGTGTTTCAGCATCTTGGTGATATCTTCACTCCAGAAGTGTTAGCTGTTATTTTCACTTTCTTATTTGTCGCTTTCTTTGATACAGCTGGGGCTTTAATAGCTGTTGCGAGTCAAGCGGGCATTATGAAGGATAATAAAATTCCAAATGCGGGCCGTGCTCTTTTAGCGGATTCTACGTCTGGAGTGGTGGGAGCAATCTTCGGAACTTCTACAACGGCTTCTTTCGTAGAGTCATCTGCAGGTGTAGCTGTCGGTGGACGGACAGGTTTTACAAGTGTCGTCATTTCCGTCTGTTTCTTTATTGCTCTTTTCTTCTCACCGGTACTCGGTGTCATCACACCAGAAGTTACAGCTCCTGCGCTGATTATTGTCGGGGCACTGATGGCAACAGAAGTGAGAGAAATCGATTGGAGCCGTCTTGAAGTTACGATTCCAGCCTTTGTGACGATTGTTATGATGCCGCTCACGTTTAGTGTAGCGACTGGGATTGCGCTAGGGTTCATCCTATATCCTTTTGCTATGATTGCAAAAAAACAGTGGAACCAGGTTCATCCGATTATGTATACCCTTTGCGGTCTATTTGTTTTATATTTTGTCTATCTATAGAAAAAATCCCGGAGCTTTATAGCTCCGGGATTTTTTATTTTTTAGCTCCGTACAGGATAATTAATTTCATCATCTTTAACCTCTGCTTGAGGCAGCAGGATTCTCTCAAAGTCAAAAGCTTCGAGCTCCACACCATCCCGCACTTTATTCGGCAGATCAGGGTTGGCTAATGCGCCTGTTCCAATTGAAACGAGATGCGCCTGCTTAGAGTCGAGAAGACTTTCTGCTTGATCAGGATTCTGAAGCTGTCCATTGGCGATCACGGTAATTCCACCGTATTCTTTGGCTGCTCCTGCAAGCGTTTTTGTTTCTTTACCGAAGGAAGGAGCAGTGGCGTCTCCATCTGTTACATGAATATAGTCAAGGCCTGTTTTCCCGAGCGCTCCAAATATTTCTTTTGCTTCCTCTTCGCCGCCTGCCCACTTGTGTGACTGATCGGCAACCTTTCCTTGAGAGATGCGGATACCGATGATGAAGTCTTCTCCAACTTCAGCCAGGACCTCGTCAACGACCTCAAGAACATAGCGAAGGCGGTTTTCGACAGAGCCGCCATAAGAGTCTTCCCGTTTATTCAAGTAGTCCGTTAAGAATTGATCAAGTAGGTATCCGTTCGCTCCATGAATTTCAACTCCATCAAAACCGGCTTCCTTCGCACGGCGGGCACTATCCACAATCCCCATTTTCGCTTCTTCTAAATCCTGGTCATCCATCGCTCTTGGCGTTTGGAATGGTCCGGATCCTCCGTAAAAACCTAATTGTTCACCTTTAGGGGCAATAGCAGAAGGTGCAATGGTCTCATCCGTATAGGCATTGCCCTGGCTTTGACCGCCGGCATGCATTAACTGGGCAATCATGATGGAACCATGCTGATGAACAGCCTCAATGACCGGCTTCCACGCATCGGCTTGAATATCTGTTGCAAGGCCAGGCTGGTTGTTGTACCCCTGACTGAAGCTGGTATCAGTATAAATGCCTTCGCTGATAATGGCACTAAAGCCACCCTTGGCAAAACGTTCATAATACTGCTTCATTCGATCATTGGCACGACCGTCTGCTTCTGCGCTGATGCGTGTCATTGGGGCGACGACGTAACGGTTGTCCAATAGTTTACTGTCTAGTTTATAAGAATCAAAAAGCATATTCGTTCCACCTTTCTAGTTGTATCACACGTCTAAGGCTAGCTTGTTTTTATCTCAGTTTCAAAATAAATGCTCACCTATGCAACAATTAGGCTAACCAACCTACGTATTTTCATGAAACTTCCATCTTCCTTCTTTTTGAGGTAGAAGAGGTAGAGAAAGCAGACCTTGTTATTATAAGACTTCTTGGAATTGAAAAGTGTAAAATCTTCCTGTATAAAAAATTTTTAATGAGTATTAATCCCGATCTTCTATCCCAAAAACAGAGCTTCCAGTAGAGAAATGGGAGAACAGAAGGTATCTTGACAAGCTGTTTTAACTATAAGAATGCGTACAGGATTGAATAGTATGAAATAGAAAAACCTGTGTAATTTAAAGGTTACACAGGTTTCTTGCACATTCATTTGGCTAAGTTTATCTGAATTTTGTTAAGAGCTTTTAAACCCTCTGGTATTTCGTCTCCGAATAAGGCTCCTTCCAATTTAAAAGGACCGTCCAATTTTGTGCGCTCTAAACGAATCATGAAGTTTGCAAAGCTGAGCGACCGATCGGCGGGCAGCTCACTAACATCAATGGGTTCCAGCCAGTATTCACCTTCTTTATGGGCCAGCAGCTGCGACTCTTCATCAAGGTAGTACCATGTCTGCATAGGCACTGGGCTGAAACCAGGGTCAACTAAGTCTTCCTGACTGATTTTTCCTGAAAATGAAATGTCTTGATTCTGATTGAATTTTAAGCAGATATAAGGACGGTGGAGTGTTCTATCTCCCTTGTTCTTGATGATAAAACTTCCGAGGATGTATAAAGTGGGATCGTCTGTTTTCTTAGGTAATCTTAAAGAATAATTGAAGTAGGAAAAAACGTGAAAAGATCCTTCCTTCAGCATGGATTCTTTTGTTTGATCCAAAAGTAATCGTGCTTCCAGTAAATCTTTCTCAAGCTGTTTTAGCTTTTTCTCAATGCCTTCTATGCTTAAGTTCATATAATTCTCCTCCCATATTTACATCTTATGAAATAAGCAGGATGTGTATTGCTTGTATGTAAAAAGTGTAGAACAAAGTAGTTCTACACTTCTCGGTGTTACATGTCTGAATCGTCGTCATCATGAGGAACAGGGAATATGCGTCTGCATGGGTTTGGCATTGGAGTAGGTCTGCAGCGGCGAGTTGGACGGATAACAGGACGTGGTCGGCAAGGGCGGGCCATGATTTCCAGTTTCACCATTGCAGAACACTGAACTTCTTGACAAATCGTGAAGGTGTAGAGGAAGTTCAGTTTTAGAGCGTCGCCAACAACAACACATTTAGCCAAGATTAAGTGGAAGGACGATGGAACGATTCGACAAGAAAGCTCTGTACCTGCATCCCCCGGACAGCACATCATGACCGGCTCTTCACAGATTTTATCTGCCGAAATTGTCCCCGTGCCAGTAACGTCTTTATAAGCTTCATTACCATCCTTATCGTACACATCGAAGGTTACTAAAATAGGGATATCCTTTTCTTTAGTAATCTGTACTATTTGAAGTTCAATCTCCTCTTCGTCATCCATCTCAACATTATCTGTGCCCACAACCATTGCTGAACAGGCATCCATTTCGAGAGTATCGAAATCAATAACCGTTTCAACATTCCGAACGGTGCCGCCATCATTAAGTTTAGTACAAATATCAGCTTTTGATGCCCCGTCTAAATTCATAATCTCAACTTCTTCAGAACCTGTTCCTCCAACAATTACATAGTCAAACACCTTCTCCGCATCAATACATTCACGATGCATCCCTCTAAAATCAACATTTGGATCCATACATAAATCTTCCTTTCCTATTTGTTATTCGATACATCCTATGTAATGAACAGACCTAAGGCATGAGTGCTTCACCTAGTTTATGGTAAAAACATTAAATTGGTAAAAAAGCCCATTTGATGAGGCATAGGTTCCTAGTGAAGGTACGCTTCACAATAAATGCTGAAATGAATATAGATATGGTGGGAAAGTGTCATGGGTCTGGAGAAAACGAGGGGGAGAAAAATGCATCAGGCGGAAATATTAGAAAGAATTACACAAGGTCTGGATGATTTATACCGCATTGTGGAAGACCATGCGGAGACGTCATATTTTATTCATGAAGTATCCATAAATAAGAAAAACTTATTGAAAACAATGAGAGAATTATATGCGGAGCATAACCAACAGTTAAAAAATAGTGAGAACCAGGAACAAACGATTGCATCTTTAAAGCAGCAACTGGAGCAGAAAGAACAGGCGTTAGAGGACCTGCCAAAAGAGAAGGAAATTAATCAGCACTTCCAAGAACTTAACGAGCGGGTCCGCTCTTTAGAAGGGAAACTGGAACAAACATCTAATAGAAGTGCAGATGCACTGGACTCTATTCAAGGATTAAGCGAACGAAGTAAAAATGTTTTTCAAGAGTTGGAGAAACTAAGGGAGTCACAAACAGCCAATGCATCTCAAATGGAGCAAATGAACAACACTATAAAGGAGATGAAAGATCAGGCGGAGGTTACTAACGTAAGATTAGCCACGAGCTTTTCGAATCACGCAGACGCAACAGATCAAATTGAAAAACTATTAAAAAGACAGTCTGCGACAGAAGTTGAACTACGGGATTCGCTTGAAAAGGTACACCGTTATCTGAATGCGCATCCAGATCTACAAAACCAGATGGATTTGTTGGAAAAGCGGTTAGGGCAGGTTGAGCATCAGGATCTCTCCCCCTTAAATGAAAAATTAAACGAATTAGAACAATTCATCAAACATACCGTACCTCTTCAAATATCGGACCAGATTTCAAAACTGTCAAATCGTCTGGAAATGCTCGATCAGAAGGTTATTCATATAGAGGATGAGGGACCGAAGTTCGAAGCGAAGGTGAAGAGGCTTCATGAACTCTCTACGAAAACGGATGAAAAAGTTCACATTATGTTTGACCTCTTTCAAGATTACTTGGAAAAGCAGGATGAAGTGCCAGTAAAGTATCAGCAGTCTGTTGATGATCTGATGAATAAAATTGTCATCCTTGAAGAGACGGTTCTCTCTACTCAACAAGAGTTGAATGATTGGAAAGAAGATAAGGAAGCCATATCACAAGAGGACCCTTTCAACGATAATAGTATTAAAGCGAATTCGGATTTGCCTCTGACCGATTTTAAGAACCACTTCCATTCCAATCCTTCCCAATATCCAAAACCTAAGTCTCAATCAGAAGAAGGTCAAGATAAAGGCCAAACAATAGACTTAAGTAAAGACAGCTGGTTTTATCATTCATTAAAAAATCTTTCAGAAACAAAAAGTTCCATCCAGCCCTCAAGAAGAAGACCACCGAAAAAAAAGAGGATAAGTCAGAAAGTAGACAATGATGCACTCCTAGATAGTGGGGAAACCTCTAAACAAGATACGAAAGGAAATTTGACGGAAGTGGCGGGGATAGAAGAGCATAATGGTGAAGGAGTCATGAATTCTTTAGTGGATGAGAATCATGCAGGTGAAGAATCGCAGGTAAATCAAGTTAAGGATTCTAACTCCGGATCTGAATATATGGAAGAGCCAAAATTTGCTCAAGAGCAGGAGTCAGAGTTGGAACAGAAATCCAAGGCTGCCCTAAAGCCGGAGTCTGATTTAGAACAAGAACTTGAAACAGAATCGGAAGCAGAGTTAAAGCAGGAAACCAAAGCAGAGACGGAATCAGAGTCAGAGCAGGAACCCGAAGCAGAATCGGAAGCAGAGTTAAAGCAGGAAACAGAAGCAGAGTCGGAATCAGAGTTAAAGCAGGAAACAGAAGCAGAGTCGGAATCAGAGTTAAAGCAGGAAACAGAAGCAGAGCCGGAATCAGAGTCAGATCAGGAAACCGAAGCAGAGCCGGAATCAGAGTCAGATCAGGAAACCGAAGCAGAACTGGAGGCAGAGTTCGAACAGGAAACCGAAACAGAGCAAAAGGCAGGGTTAGAGCAAGAACCCAAACTAGAGACAAAGTCAGAGGTAGATTCAAAACCTGTATCAGTTCCAAAGTCAGAATTAAAACCAGAGGTAGAATCCAAATTTGAACCACTGGAAGAGAGCCCTTCCTCGTCAAACCAGGAAAAACCTTCAAATCCTCCTAAACATAAGAAAAGTTTCATGGAGAATTTAATTAAAATGTTCAGTGAATAAAGTAATAAATAAGAAAAGAACGGTCACCTGTAAGCAGGTGACCGTTCTTTTTCCATCGAAGTTTTCAGCTTATTCTCATGCAAACTGCTTAAGAGCCTTGTAGACTTCTTCGCCTTCATCATTCAGAACATGACCGTTTCCGTGGCAGCGGCTGCATTCCGTTTTGTAGCTCGTTTCTTCAACAGCCATCCTCCATGCTGTTTTTTCGCTGGCATGATTGACCCGGCTGTAGTGATCCATGATCATGTTGGCTTTGCTATCGTCATATTCCTCATACGTTCCGGTTCCGTGGCAGAGAGGGCATGTGTTATAAAGATGGCTCACCGTTTTTGTATTCAAACGAACACTTCCTTCTAATTTGATATAGTTAAAGTATGATTGATTTTATTAAATATTCAGACAAATTTCAATAGGCTTTACAAATATAAAAAAGAAAAAAAGTCATATTTCTATAAATAGACATAAATTGGGTGTGAAATTATGACTTCTGCCTGTTTTTCTCTTCGTTTTACGTTTTACGATTCATTAAGGAGAGGGGATCACTGGATATCAATTCACTCCTTCAAATTCACTTCATCAGTCCCCTTTTTAAAAAAACCACCGGGAAAACCCGGTGGTGACTGCCTTAAAATCTATTATTTACCGATGAACATTTGAGTCCAGTAGTTGCCGTTTTCAGCATGGCCGACTCCGATGTGCGTGAAGTCCGGGTTCATGATGTTTTTACGGTGGCCTTCACTGTTCATCCATCCTTCAACGACTTGCTCTGGAGACGTTTGTCCCATCGCGATGTTCTCACCAGCTGTACGGTAATCAATGCCATATTGTTTCATCATATCAAACGGAGAACCGTAAGTCGGGCTGTTGTGCGAAAAGTAATTGTTCTGCTGCATATCAAGAGACTTATCTTTTGCTACTGCACTAAGCTCTGTATCAAGCTCAAGAGGCTCCAGCCCCTGCTTGGCACGCTCTTGGTTTGTCAGCTCTACGACTTGTTTTTCAAATGCCGATACTTCAGATGAAGCTTGTACTTCTGTATCTTCTTTTTGTTGTACTTGTTTTTCAGCGGGCTGCTCTGGAGCTGGTGCTGGCTCTGCTTCAGGCGCAGAAGCTTCTTGTTTTTGTTCTTCTTCAGCCGGAACTTCCTGTTTTGGCTCATCTGACTGAGACTGTTCAGATGGAGCCTCTGGAGGCTGCTGGACATTCCATTGGAACTGATCTAATAGAGATTGAACGTTGATTTGTTGGAAGTCTTTACTTTTCAATGCATTTTCATTTTCGTGTACCCAGTCTTGTATTTGACCGGAATCTATTTGTACAGTTTTTGTTTCTACTTTATAGTTCTGTTGAATATCTCCAGTTGATGCCAGGGAAGTGGCTGGAGAAGCTAATAAGGATAGCGCAAGTGCGCCTGATACCATAAGAGATTTCTTAATCATATTCGTATTCCTCCTCAAAAGGTTGTGTTTTTGGAACAACTCTATCGTACCATCAGACTCTTGTAACAAAGGAGGATAGGATTGGAAACAGATTAATGGATAAATAGGTGTGAAAATATAAAAATGGCTTGAAACCCTTATATATCTACTTACATTTGATTGATAAAAGTTTTGATAGATTAAGAGATTTAAGGAACAAATATCCAGCCCATCTATTTTTTACAAAGAGATCAGGGTTGACAGGTTTTCTATAAAGCTTGTTTCTTTACGAATTTAACGGTCTTATTACAAAAGATGATACCTCGTAAAAGGGTTGATACAGATTATAAGACCAGGGGTTTTTTTCGGATTAACACCTCAAGGGGCGATGGGCCAGGGTTATATAAGGTATCTTCGTGAAAAGTATTGGTTTATAGTTGAAAGGGTCCTGCGTAGAATAAAAACTAAACTTCCCGGGGAACTTTTCCAGAAATAAACGAAGAATATGATATAGTGGAGAAAAGAGGGAGGTAGGTCATGTGACAACGATTCTCTTAAAAACGCCAAAACAGAACGGTAGCGTGGACCTTATACCAGAACGCGTGGTTTTCTTTGAACAAATGCAGGTAATCGAAGCGATTACGGATAAACAAGAATGCTATGAACTCTTCTTCTATAAACACAAATTCTTAACGGCCGTAAAAACAACACGGATGAAACGTTCGTCTTATATCGCCCAGGCTTTTCGTGAAGGCTTTATATACGAGTCACCTCACCCTTTCATTCATGCACTGGTGTCGAATAACTCTCCTCTAAAGAAATTAAGCTATCCTCAGCTTAAGAAAAATCTTGGACAGCAGTATTCCAAAGAAGAACAAGCGCGTATCCTCACGTTTTTCGAATCATTCATTCCCAAAAAACATCTGTTTGAAGATCTGAAAACTTTATTCTACTCTTACCGACGTGAAGGTAAGATGGCTTCAGCTTACATGATTGTTCGTGAGCTGATACGATTTGCTCCCAACAACCGTTTTGTTAAAGAGCTCGCAAATGACCTATCTTTCAGCAGACTTTCCCGACTTTATGAAGAAGACCCGGCAGAGGCCTGCATAAGAGATCCTTTGTTTGCCGAAGCTTGTGCGGATAGTAATGGGCGGCTTCTCCTTTTAGAAAAAGAGAACCGCTGGATTGAATCCTTATCCCTCTCGATGCAGGAAATGTCCGTCCTTCCTACGACACAAAAATATAGCCTTTTTACAAATCAAATGAAACAACGTGTGGACGATAACTCTTATGTTTCTCTTCTGGAAGAATTATCTCACTCAATTTCTTCCTTTGAACCCCTTACAGAAGAGCTTCTTCAAATTTATTTAAGGGATAACAATCTTGAACGTCTGGCCGCTCTAGTCATGGGAGATAAAATGGATCTCGATACTGACCAACTGCAAGCCATAGCGGATGCCCTTGAAACAATGGAAATTAAAGAGAACATAGAGAATCTAACTCCCTTGGTGTTAAGGCTGGTCACTAACAATCCAGCAACAACACGCCCCCTCCTTGAAAACTATGTGATCTCACTCTTTCTTGTCCATGATTTAGAAGGTGTTCAGGAAGCTGTCAGCCGTTTTCCAGGGCATCTTCCTATCATTAAAAAAATCGAACGAATGTGCCAAATTAGTGAAGATTTGAACCATTTGCTGGAGTTAGGCGAAGCTTATTATGAGCTGAAACAGGTGGATCAGGCGATTGAGTGCTTCCAGATGGAAATGGAGCTGAAACCTAGCGATCCACAACCGCTTCGCTGGCTGGCCAAAATTTATCAGGACAAGAAAATGGTGCATGAAGCAAAAGCGTACCAGCAGTTGTGTGTAGACGTACAAAAATGGGCCTAGATTAGAAGACAAGGAACGTCCTTTTAAAGGACGTTCTTTTTTTATGCATGAGGCGGAAAGTTAGTATCTTGAAAGATAGCCTTGAATAAATTTATGAAATATTTCACTCAAAGTGTTGTCAAAAAATAGAAAAGGTCATATACTACATTACATGACTAATGCACCAACTTAGAGAGAAGGCGATATCTTGATTCTCAATACAGACGGCCTTAAACCAATCTATATCCAAGTTGCGGAATGGATAGAGAGCGAAATCTTAAATGACAACTTAAAAAAAGATGAAAAGGTTTATTCGCAATACAAGCTTGCAGACATGTACAACATTAACCCGGCTACCGCAGCTAAAGGACTGACTAAACTTGCCGACGAGGGAATTCTGTACGATAAACGTGGATTAGGGAAGTTTGTGTCAACGGATGCAAAGCAGATGATTATGGATAAACGAAAAAATCAGACCTTGAAACAGCTGGTCAATGATCTGATCACAGAAGCGTGTAATTTGGAGATGTCGGAAAAAGAAATCCTCCAGATGGTACGTAATGCTTGGAAGGGGGAAACTAATGAAAGCCATTAAATGTAAGGACTTGATTAAGCGTTACCGCAGGAAAAAAGCATTGGATAACCTTAATTTGTCAATAGAAGAGAATAGAATTGTCGGTTTAGCCGGCCGCAATGGAGCGGGCAAGACGACACTTATGAAGATATTGGCAGGCTTGTTGAAAGAGCAGTCCGGGATCGTTGAGGTGTACGGGAGAAGGCCATTTAACAATTTATTTGTTTCTGCAAACACCATTTATATTGATGATCAGATGAATTTCCCGTCACCATTGACCCTGATAGAGATTCTGGAAGAAGGACAGAGATTTTACTATAACTGGGACCATGAGCTGGCGCTTAGCTTGTTTAACTATTTCGGTTTTCATCCGAAGCAGCGTCATAATGAACTATCCAAAGGAAAAGAGAGTACATTTAATATGATCGTCGGTCTGGCGTCACGATCTCCATTGACCATTTTTGATGAGCCGACAACGGGGATGGATGCAGCTGTACGAAAAGACTTTTATCGAGCACTTTTAAAGGATTACTTAAATCATCCGCGTACCATATTGCTGTCTACGCATTATTTGGAAGAAATGGAAGATCTATTAGAAGAAGTGGTACTTATGCATAATGGATCGATTTTCTTTCATATGCCGATGGATGACTTGAAAACTTACAGCATTGGTCTGACAGGAAAGCGGACGGTACTGGAACCGTGGGCTCAAGAGAAAGAGATTTTTTATACGCACGATACCGGTGTTGATGACCGCTATCTTGTCATAAAAAATAATTTAAGTGATAAAGAGGTAGAAGATATGAAGCAGGCAGGGATCCGCTTTTCACCCGTTTCAGCAAGTGATTTGTGTGTCTATGTAACGGATGAAAAAGGGAGAGAAAGGGGTGTGGACGATGTCTTTAACCGAAGTGCAGACCGTTGATGTTGTGAAAAAGCAAATCGGATATAAATGGCGGGCGTATACAGGAGTATTTATGTCGCTTGTCATCATTCAACTGCTCGGCGTCTTATTCTCCTTAAATGGAAGTGGTTCCGGAGGCTATGGAAGAACCGGCTATGATATTATGGTTCAATACTTTTCAGGTGATATCATTATTGTTTTTACGATATTCTGGGGGTTTCTGACTGCTTTGCTTTTCACAACCCGTGCCTACCGTGAAGACGATTTTTCTTTTATTACCAACCGCACAAGCAGTACAATTTCTACGATTCTATTCTTATTTGTCATTAGTGTAATTGGTGGCTTCACGTCACTGCTGTCTGGATATTTATTAAAAGTACTTACGTATATTCTGTTCCCGGAAGGAAAAACGCTGCTTATCTCAAACCCTGAAGGTCCTGGCGTTTGGATCATGGGATTGGTTTCTGTTGTACTAATCATTTTTATGTTCAGTAGTATCGGTTATCTTGCCGGTATGATGATCCAGTGGAATAAGCTGTTTCTTATCCTTCTTCCTGTCCTGTTATTCGGTTCTATGACATGGTTGGCACAAAGTGGTGTGATGGTGGGAGAGTACTTTTATCAATTCTATTTTCAAGAAAAGAATTTCATCCTGTATGTCATGAAAACTATAGTTTCAACAACTGGGCTATATACGTTCGCTGCTTTTATTTCTAATCATTTGGAGGTGAAAAAATGATCCTCGTATTATTCATTCCTATCCTTTTAATGACGGCCGTTGTTTTAATGTTCACTTTCAACCCAGGCAAAAAAAAGCGGGCTGGTTTGCAGGGGAAGGCCGGCTTATGGATGCTTTACGGTTACACATTTATTCTATTACTGTCGGCCGCTGCTTACCTTCTGCTGCCTATGGAGGGGGTGACATCAGCTTCCGAAGCAGAGGCAAATCATGGGGAGGAACAGTTTCCATACTTTTATGATATCTTTCATACGGGAAACATAGAAGAACTACCGGACGAGTGGGTTGTGAAGCAATGGACTTTGAACTTTGATAGAGATGAACTGGTGCTTGAGGCACCTGAGAATGATATCAATGTTGTGAATATCTTTGTGGAAAAAACCAGTGACCTCGAAGGTACGATTGAAGCGACATTTTACCAGACACCGGTGAGTGTGAACGGGCATTCGGTTGAAAAACAATACCACCCATCCATTCAAGTACAAGAGGGGACGCTTGAAATTTATCCGTCCAACATTGTGCAGCTGAGATATAGGATGTTTCAAACCGAATTCCCTTTTGAACAGTTTACAGGTGATAAGGATCAGCGGTGGGGACAATCCGTAACTGGGTCAGACTCGGCATTGTATATAAAAGTTCCTGAGCATATACAAGTACGTTCGAGTCCTAACACTTTCAACATGGTCACGCCATAAAAAAACAGCCGATATAAAGGCTGTTTTTTTGTGGCGTGACTGCTCTGTGTATAGAATTTGAATCCTTGATTCTATTTGCGTTTTCCGCAGCAGCCGCCTGACTTCTTACGAGGTCTCCTTCTTGGTTTTTGAGTGTTTGCTGACTCATCACTCTTTTGTTGATTTTTCTTGTTCATGGTCTTACCTCTCCTTTCTTATTTATATAATAATCAGATCGTTTGAAATGGAGACGGCTCTTACCATTGAAGGGTTTGCAGGGAGCAGGACAGAGAAAGTGATAATGAGGAAACCATTTTCATAAAATGGATCAAGAGGACCTATGAGCGTTTTCTTATTTACATGCTTATTAGTAAAAGGCGGTAATGTTGAGATTTCTAAAGGAGGCGGGGGCATGCAGAAAGATCCCATCCAGCTGCAACAGAGGATTATTTATTACCGTGCAGAATTGGACAAATATAAAAAGAAAGTACAAGACTATCAAGATAATTATCACTACTCACAACTAGAGAAATTAAAAAATGAGAATGCAGACCTCAAGGAACAAATCGATTACTCAAGCAATCAGGAATCTATGCTGAAGGGTGAATTATCACGGAGAGTCAAAGGGTATGAAGAACAGCTGGCCCGACACGAGGAATTAGAAGAAAAGTATAGGAATGAAGTGAAAGATTGGCAGGGTCGGTGTGTTGATTTAAAAGAACAAAATCAAGACCTGTCCCGTTATGTACAGGACTTGGAAAGAGACCTAGGGCAAACGCAGAGAAGGTTTTCTCAATCGCAAAGGGACCTTTCTATGCTGCAAGGAAGCTACGCAGAGGTGAAAACTCAACTTCATCGTGAAATAGAAGCAAAAGAGGAACAATTGTTACAGGTAAGAAGTTTACAGGAAGCTTTAGATGAGACAGATCAGCGACTTTTTCAAACGCAGAAGAATTTCTCCTTCCTACAGGCGAGTTATTTAGAAGAACAAAAGAATAGAAGGGAAGAGGAAGGCTGTAAGGAAGAGGCTCTGGCTGACATGGCTGCATGGCGGAATAAGTACTCAGACCTTAAAGAAAGTTATGATATAGAAATGAAAGATTGGGGGAAAAAATGTTCCGATTTAAAAGACCAGGTTCAGGATCTAGAAGGAGGACTGAACGAATTGCGTCAGCGTCATTCTCTTTCCCAAAAAGAAATTTCTCAAATGCAGATCCGCTATACTGAAAGCCAAAAACAACTCAAAAGCGAAATAGAATCCAAGGAAAAAGCCTCTGAGAGAGCCGCTAAGTTAGAAGAAGAGTTATCGGCCTTTCATGAAAGATATACAAATGAAGAAAAGGAATGGCAGAATGAGTGCAGCAATTTAAGTGAACAAAACAAAAAGCTGACTGAGCAAATGAATAACCTGGAAGGGAAGATAGAAGAAAGTGACCGTTTTATTGCTCAATGTCTAGGAGATTTCTCCTTCTTACAAGGAAATTATAACAATCAAATGCAGGCGCTTTCTAAAGAGTTAAAATCCAGGCGGGCAGCAAACGAAAAAGCGGACTCATTTAAACAAAAGTGGACAGAAGCGGTTGAGCAGCTGGAGCGTCAGAAAAAAGAAACAGAAGCCACTTTACGTCATATGAACGAAGAAGTTCAATCTTTGAAAAAGCAGATATCGAGTTTGGAAGGCGCGTTATCTCAAAATCAGGACGAACAAAACCAATTACGTTCAGAATTGAAAAAAGTCTCAGGTGAAAAAGAGACAGTGCTTAAAGAAAATAAGGCTCTAAATAAAGAGTTGTCTGCCTTTCAGAAGCCCCCTTATTTAGAACAGGTGGGAGAAGGAGAGTTTTTCTCTCAAATGGAAGAACACATGAATTATATCTTTGGAGATTCCTATCATCAGAAGGAAAGCAATGAAGGTAAAGTTGCTTTTATGAAGGTACTTGAGAAGAAACTGGAAGAATTGACGAACGACATAGAGACGAATCAGGGAAAAGAGGAGTGAAAGGAAAGGAGCGCAATCGCCTGCGCTCTTTTTTGATGGGCTTAAGCCGGATCAAACTCCACACCATGTTTCTATCCAGTTCCAGCGCCTAGCCCCTCGAGGTCTTAAGTCCACCAACTTTGTGAAGGTAGAGCACTTCACAAAGTTGGTGGACTTAAGCTTGTCGGGGCCCCACATGACGTGGGATCGTTCAGCGTTGTGACAGGACGTCACGAACTTAGCTGAACTTCACGAACCCAGGCGCATCCACTTTTACTTTCTCACACAATTGGGCGCACGTTCATAAATTAGCATTAGAGGTGGTGAAATATGGGAGATCGTGAAAGGGAAATGGTTACCGACCCTTTACTAATGGAAAAACAGGAATGGAAAAAGAGACAGCGTCGTCATCGACTGAAACAGATTCTGACGATTTCATCGCCGATCTTTATTTTATTGTTATGGGAAGTTCTGTCCCGCACGGGTTTGATTGATGCCAGGTTCTTTCCACCCCCGACGGAAATTATCGGCACATTCTGGGCGATGGGGATGAGCGGTGAACTCTTCGGCCACATCGGCATTTCCCTTTTTCGTATATTCGCGGGCTTCCTGCTCGGTGTCATTCCCGCAATTGTTATCGGTCTATTAATGGGGCTCTACTCACCAGTTCGACACTTTCTTTCGCCATTAATCATGGCCATTATGCCAATTCCGACTCTTGCGTTACTGCCAATTATTATCATTTTATTCGGTGTAGGTGAGGTTTCTAAAATTGTCACGATTGCAGGGAGTGTTTTTTTTCCTGTTGTGATTAATACCGTTGCAGGTGTCATTAATATCGATCGTATTTATCTTGATGTTGCTAAGAATTACGGGGCGGATTCGAAACGTTTTTTTTACAAAATCGCTTTACCTGGTTCTCTTCCTGTTATGTTGGAGGGCATTCAAATGGGGCAGGCGATTGCTCTGTTGACGATTGTCGCTGCAGAGATGATGGGAGCGAATTCTGGAATTGGTTATCTCATCTGGACATCATACAAAGCCTTTTTATTGAAAGAAATGTATGTGGGTCTTGTGCTCATCTCGTTTTTCGGGTATTTGTTTTCTCTACTGCTTCGAGGGCTGCAAGCAAAACTGCTGCCATGGCGGTAGGGTGGGAAAGGAGTGAATGGAGTGGATCCTAAGATTTCCATTCAAAACTTGACGAAAGTATTTTACAAAAAAGAAAGTCGTGTGACGGCCCTCGATGGAATAACCCTTGATATTAAAGATGGTGAGTTTATCTGTCTCGTCGGTCCTAGCGGGTGTGGGAAAACGACTCTTCTCCGTATCCTGGCTGATTTAGAAAAGCCGAGTGCGGGTTCTTTCACCATTGCTCAGGGGAAAGAAGATCGTCCTCTCCAGTCGATGGTCTTCCAGGAACGGGGGGTTATTCCCTGGCTGACAGTGGAAGGAAACGTCAGCTTCGGTTTAAAGATGAGGCACTTACCTAAAAACACCGTCAAGGAGCGGACCGACTATTATTTAGAGAAGGTAGGTCTTGACCGCTTTGCAAAGTTGTATCCGAAAGAGCTCTCCGGGGGGATGAAGCAGCGGGTGAGTATTGCCCGGGCATTTGCCAATGATCCTGAGATTCTGCTGATGGATGAACCGTTTGCCGCCCTCGATGAACAAAATAAGTTTATCTTACAGGAAGAACTCTTGAACATCTGGTCGGAAACGAAAAAGACTGTATTATTCATTACTCACAGTATAGATGAAGCGCTCTTACTCAGCGACCGGATACTCTTAATGAGCGCGCAGCCAGGAAGAATTGTGGGAGAGAAGCGAATTGATCTGCCACGTCCAAGGAATATGGAAGAGGTTAGAGCGGATCCTTTAATGGCTGAGCATTTTGTTGATATTTGGACTCATCTACAGGATGAGGTTCAGCGTTCAAGAATATAGGGGAAGAAAGGGGAATAATTTCCCATGTTAAAAAAAGCATGCCAATGGCTTTCCTTTTTGCTGATAATTTTTGTGTTGTTTGGTTGTGCAGCTAGTGAAAAAGGGGAGGGCAAAAGTGATGATCATTCATCAGGTGACCTCGCTCCATTAGATAAACGAACCACAGTGGTCATAGCAGAAGATGGTGCTGCTTCTGGTGCAGGGTTTTATATCGCTAAAGAAAAAGGCTACTTTGAGGATTACAACATAGACATTAAATTTACCACATTCGCTAACAGTGACGACATGCTGCCGGCTTTAGCTTCAGGTGATGTTGATATTGCCGGTGGTATTTCTACAGCTTCTTTCTTCAACGCGATCGCTCAAGGAATCGATGTGAAGATTATCGCTGATAAGGGCCACTATTATGAAGGAAATTCCTACTTCAGTTTCGTTATACGTGAAGATCTGCAAAATGAAATTAAAGACTATTCGGATTTAAAAGGTAAACGTATTGCCGTATCTTCCATGAACGCTGTTGATGATTACATTTTCCAGCGCATGCTTGAGCACGCGGGTCTTACAGAGGACGATGTTGAATTCGTTTTGATGTCTGATTTCGGAAGTATGCTTGCAGCTATGGGGAATAAGTCGATCGACGCAGCGCTTCAGATTGAACCGCTGATTACTCAAGGAGAATCGCAGGGACTGCACGTCCGCTTTGGTGATGCGACTGATTTTGCCCCTGACGCACAAATCGCTATGGTACTTGGATCTCCATCTTTCGTCGAAAAAGAAACAGACGTTTCCCTAAGATTTATGGCTGCTTATTTAAAAGGTGTCAGGGACTATAATGACGCGTTTCTTTATGGTGAAGGACTTGAAGAAGTGATTGATATTATGACGAAGCATACAGCCTTAAAGGACCCGGAAGTTTGGAAGAGAGTCGGGGTCACAGGTCTCGATCCAAATGGTGAAATGTTCATAGAGGATATCAAAAAACAGTTTGAAATGTACGATGAAAACGGGGCCATCCGTGGTGATCTGGATTTCACCGATGCGATTGACACCTCACTGACAGAAAAAGCCATAGAAGAGATTGGACGCTATGAAAAAGATTAAAAAAGTGCTTGTCAGATGATGGTTTTTATTGTAAAGTAACCAGTAACTCAATTGAATATTTCTTATCAAGAGAAGCAGAGGAACTGGTCCTGTGAAGCTTCAGCAACCACCAACTCCGGTTGGCCCGGTGCTAATTCCAGCAAGTGAACAATCACTTGGAAGATAAGAAGGAATGAACGGATATTTTTCAGGAGCCTTCTTATTTTTAAGAAGGCTCCTTTTTATTTCTTTCTGCTGGTAATTGAAGAAGACACACCTCATTGGAAAACAGCCGCACAACTCCCAAAGACGCTTTTATTGATAAAACCAACTATTCATATGAGTTTAATTTAAAGGAGGTATGAAAATATGACGAAGCCAAAGAGTAATCCTTTCGCACTTATTCCATTTGCCATCTTCATCTTATTATTTCTCGGTTCAGGAATCATAACGGGGGACTTTTATCAAATGCCTGTCCTGGTTGCCTTATTCCTTGCCATCATCGTTGCGTTAGCCATGAACAGAGAAACAGACTTTCAATCAAAAATCACACAGCTGACTACTGGAGGCGGTCACCCGAACATTATTTTAATGGTTGTAATTTTCCTGCTCGCAGGGGCCTTTGCTTCTGTAGCTTCAGGTATGGGAGCGGTGGATTCAACGGTTAACCTTGGTTTAAGCTACCTGCCTGGTGGATGGATGGTCGTCGGCCTGTTTGTCATCGGTTGTTTCATTTCCATATCCATGGGAACATCGACGGGGACTGTTGTTGCTCTTGCTCCTATCGGTGTAGGAGTTGCTGAGCAGACGGATATTGGACTTGCTCTTGTCATGGGGGCGATTGTAAGTGGTGCAATGTTCGGAGATAATCTCTCTGTTATCTCTGATACAACTATCGCAGCGGTCCGAACACAAGGGACAGAGATGAAGGAAAAATTTAAAGCGAACTTTTTTATCGTTCTTCCGGCCGCTCTTTTGACAGCGATTATTTTTGCAGTTCTTACAGCAGATGCATCCGCTTCCCTGAATGAGAACTACACTTACAACTTCATTGAGATCCTCCCTTATCTCGGTGTACTTGCTTTTGCTGTTGCAGGTATCAATGTTATCTTTGTTCTCATTGGCGGGATTGTATTTGCCGGAATAGTCGGCCTTGGCCTGGGTAAGTTCTCAGGAATGGAGTTTGTTAATCTAGTCGGAGAAGGCTTTACCAATATGCAGACGCTGGCAATGATTGCCATTCTGCTGGGCGGTCTTGTTGAGTTAATTCGAAGCAATGGCGGCATTGAATTCTTACTTGAGTCCGTAAGTAAAAAAGTAAACACGAATCGCGGCGGAGAATTTGGCATAGCCGGAATTGTGACAGCGGTAAACTTCTCGACCGCAAACAACACCATTTCTATTATTACGGCGGGCCCGCTTGCTAAACAAATTTCTGATGAATACGGGATTGAAGGACGTCGGTCGGCTAGTATCCTGGACATCTTCTCAAGTTCTGTTCAGGGTCTTATCCCTTATGGTGGACAGATCTTAGCCGTAGCGGGAGTGGCCGGTTTATCTCCTGTAGCCATTGTTCCATTCTGTCTTTACCCAATGCTGACGGTTGTAGCAGGTATACTTGCCATTCTATTCAAGTATCCAAAATTTACGCTGGTGAAAAAATCTCCTAGACTTAATAAAGTTTCCTAATCAAAAAGGATTACCTTGAGATCAAGGTAGTCCTTTTTTTGAAGTCATTTCATGAGTAGGACCGATTTCATAGCAAAAAGGAAAAACGTGTTTGTGTGAAAATATAAGTGTAAGCCATACCAGCTAATAGTTAGGATAGATTAGAAAGGGAATAGAAGTAGACCCCTTGTTTTTGTAATGTTTTTACATGAAAATTCGCTTACTATGATATTAAGTTTCAAAAATCATTCATACGAATCAGGAAAATAGTATTGGTAAATTTACCAATATAAGGAGATAGGGTCTAAAGTGGTATAGACGACTATATATTAAATTCGTTACCCTTTAACCATGGGTGGAAAGCGCTTACATAATTAACTTCCCAAATCACCTCTTCTCTTAACTACAAAGACAGTAAAGACAAATACACTTTTAAAAAGATGGATCATTTAAATGAACGGTCCACCTTTTACAAATAAATAAGATCAAGGAGGAATGTTCAATGATAAAGACGGGGAAATGGCTGTTTATTTTAACACTGACGCTTTGTATGACGCTGCCGTCATCCTTTGGAGGTACGCAGGTTTCAGCGGAAGATCAAAAAGGTACCTCAGATTTAATTATCCTTCAAAATGTTCCGCAGTCAGATGTGGCAGTAAAGGGGAACAGCTTTAAACTTGGGGCGCTTAACGTTTATCATGATGGCCATTTTAAAATGGTGGAAGAGGGGGTGGAGTGGACCTCAAGAAACCCGAATGTTGCCAAGGTGGACGATAACGGTGTCGTTACTTTTACCGGAAAACCAGGAAGAGCGTGGGTGTCTGTGACGAATGGAACATACAAAGACCGAATCGCGTTTGAGTTTAAGCCGGGTCGATCGGTTAAAGGGAAACATGAATTTAAACCATCAGTAATGAAAAGAACTGGAAAACGCTATGATTTAGTTGCTCATGCTTTAAGGAACATGACGAAAAAGGAAAAGGTCGGTCAAATGCTGATGCCTGATTTCCGGAAGTGGGATGGAAAGAACGTGACCGAGATGCTTCCTGAAATTGAAAGGCTTGTGAAAGAGTATCATCTTGGCGGTGTTATTTTGTTCCGTGAAAATGTCGTTACGACAGAGCAGACAGCTAAACTGGTGTCAGATTATCAAAATGCTGCCGAAAAGTACGGACTTTTACTTACCATTGATCAGGAAGGCGGAATTGTAACAAGGCTGCAGTCTGGTACTGATTTCCCTGGTAATATGGCTTTAGGTGCGACACGTTCGGAGGAAATAACTCAAGACGTAGGGCAAGCCATTGGTGAAGAACTTTCTGCGCTTGGAATTAATATGAATCTTGCACCGGATATGGACGTAAACAACAACCCTGATAATCCAGTTATTGGAGTCCGTTCATTTGGCGGAAGTCCTGAACTTGTTGCGCAAATGGGTGTCGCTTACACGAAAGGCTTACAGGAAACAGGTGTAGCCGCCACAGCTAAACATTTCCCTGGACATGGAGATACTGCCGTTGATTCTCACCTCGGTCTGCCCGAAGTTCCTTATGGTAAAGATCGTTTGAAAGAAGTCGAGTTGTATCCATTCCAACAGGCAATGAATGCCGGGATTGATGCAGTAATGACAGCTCACGTTACATTTCCAAAAATTGATGACACAAAAGTCATCTCTAAGAAAGATGGTACGGAAATCGCGCTGCCAGCAACCTTGTCGAAGAAAGTTCTTACAGGGTTGATGCGCGAAGATATGGGTTATGAAGGAGTTGTAATAACGGATGCTTTAAATATGGGAGCTATCCAGGATCATTTTGGTCCCGTCGATGCTGTCATTCGTGCCATTAATGCCGGAACGGATATTGCACTTATGCCGGTCGGTCTGGAAGAAGTAGCAGATGGAATATACGATGCCATCGATTCAGGGGAAATTGATATGGCTGATATTGATGATTCCGTTGAGCGTATTCTGACGTTGAAACTGAATCGAGGAATTATTAAGCGTGAAGATCCAATGTCTCTGGATGAGAAAATTGCAAACGCTCAAGAAGTGGTTGGATCCAAGGCTCATAAACAGGTGGAGAAAGAAGCTGCAGAACGTTCAATTACACTGGTGAAAAATAACGGAGTTCTGCCACTCCATCTTTCTCAGGAGGAGCAAGTGGTCGTAGTGGGAAATTTATTCAGCTCTTCATTAGCAGAAGCTGTTCAACAGAATCATGCCAATACGATACTCATTGATAATGATTCTAATCCCCTGACAGGTGAACAGAGGGAAACTATTGCTCAAGCAGACAAAGTGATCTTTGGAAGCTACACCTATAATGTAGGGACACGTTCTATTGAGCATTCTCAAATGCAGCAGATGCAAGAGGTGATGAAAGCGGCGTCTGGTGAGGTTATTGGAGTAGGCATTCGTAATCCATACGACATCATGGCTTATCCTGAAGTGGATGCGTTTATTGCACAGTACGGTTTCAGAGAGGCCAGCTTCGAAGCCACAGCAGCAACCATCTTTGGAAATCATAACCCTGCCGGGAAACTGCCTGTCACAATTCCATCTAAAGATGGTGGCATCTTGTACGAGTATGGCACAGGTTTAAGTTATTAATCTAATGAATGGGAGAGGATTCTTTTGAAGAAGTGGTTCATGCTGACTCTCGTCCTTCTAATGACGTGGTCAACTTTCTCTGTCGTATTCGCTGATCACAATGGAAACCCAGGAAAGCGCAAAGGACATGACAAAAAAGAGGAACAATTCAAACTTGGAGTAGAGGTACTTATAGATGATGAAAAAGAATTGATAGAAGGGAAAAAGGTCGGTCTGATTACCAACCCTACTGGCGTTGATTCAGATTTGAACAGCATTGTTGATACGCTGTATCATGACGAAGATGTCGAATTGACAGCTTTATACGGCCCTGAGCATGGTGTGCGTGGAAGTGCTCAGGCTGGGGAGTATGTGGATTTTTATATAGATGAGCAGACGGGTCTGCCTGTTTATAGTCTATACGGGAAAACACGTAAACCAACCGCTGAAATGCTGGAGGATATCGATGTGTTAATGTTTGATATCCAGGATGTAGGCACACGTTTCTATACGTATATCTACACGATGGCCTATGCAATGGAAGCTGCAGAAGAGAATGATATCCCATTTATCGTCCTTGATCGGCCAAATCCAATTAGCGGGGATATTGTCGAAGGCCCGGTATTAGATATGGATTACAAGTCCTTTGTCGGTAATTATCCCATCCCATTACGTCATGGAATGACTGTTGGTGAGCTTGCTAAATTGTTCAATGAAGAATTTAATATTGGTGCAGACTTAACCGTAGTAGGAATGCAGGGCTGGGAGCGCAGTATGGATTACAATGACACAGGTCTTTCATTCGTTGCTCCTTCTCCCAATATGCCAACGGTAGACACGGCTTATGTGTATCCTGGAGCAGCTTTAATTGAAGGTACGAACGTATCTGAAGGACGCGGAACAACACGACCATTTGAATTGGTTGGAGCTCCTTTTATAAACAGTACGGAGCTTGCAGCGGCTATGAATGCATACAATTTACCCGGTGTGAAATTTAGAGCCGCTTCCTTTACACCGTCATTTTCTAAACACGCAGGAGATTTGACACATGGTGTACAACTTCATGTTACAGACCGCGACGAATTCAATGCAGTGGAAACAGGTCTTTCCCTTGTAAAAACGATTCACGATATGTATCCGGAGGAATTCCAGTTCCGTGCTGAGGATTCTGCAGGTATTTCCTTCTTTGATTTATTGATTGGTAATGGATGGGTGCGTGAAGCGATCGAAGATGGAGACTCCATTGAAAGTATGAAACAACGTTGGGATAACGACTTGAAAGACTTTAAAAAAGTAAGAAAACAGTACCTCCTCTATAAATAAAACAAGTAGAGCACTACGCTACGGCATTCATACAATTGGATGGCCTGAGGCGTAGTGTTTTTCATTAGTACCGCTGCCTTACTTTAGAGCAATTTTCTTACATTACCAGTAAGATTATGATAAAATTTGTAAATATTCATACATATCTGACGAATTAAAAAAAGGAAAAGAGGGGAAGTTCATGGCTGATCAAACTATTATCAAGGGATATTGGTCCCGCTTGTGGAAGATGCACGATCAAGCAAAAAATCTGTTGAAATTTACCGTTTCAGGAGGATCAGGGTCAGGGACAGGCGCAGCGGAAACCGATGACCATACATCCGAAGAGAACGAACCGGGACCGTCATTTGATACGCGTCAGAAAATAGGTCTTTTTTTAGGGCCGGCTTTGTTCGCGCTTACACTGCTGTTTTTAGAAGCTGATGGTTTATCACAAAGTGCGGTAGCTATTTTAGCCAGTACGTTGTGGATTGCCACCTGGTGGATTACGGAAGCCATGCCGATTCCGGCCACATCGTTACTGCCGCTAGTACTATTTCCGATTACAGGCGGCTTGGATGGAGGAACGACGGCTTCTTCTTATGGTGATAACACCATTTTCCTCTTCATGGGTGGGTTTTTAATCGCCTTGGCTATGCAGAAATGGAATCTGCACAAACGGATGGCGCTGTTCATCATTGCTTCGGTTGGAACAAGCACCGAGCAGATTGTCCTCGGGTTTATGGTCGCTACCGGATCGTTGTCCATGTGGATTTCAAATACAGCCACTGCAATGATGATGGTCCCCATTGGTATGGCGGTCATTTACCAAGCCTCTGAGCAGTTGAAGAAAAAAGGTCAGGCTGTGGATCATGAGAATTTCAACTTCGGTAAAGCCGTCATGCTTGGGGTGGCTTATAGCGCTTCGATCGGAGGTTTAGCTACCTTAATCGGAACCCCTCCTAATACAATCTTTAAAGCTGTCGTCGAGCAGACGTATGGCATTGAAATAAGTTTCGCCGGCTGGATGGCGTTTGGAGTTCCTCTCTCCCTTATTTTTTAGCAGTCGCCTGGTTCTATCTGGTGAAGATCGCTTATCCTATGAGAATCAAGGAACTTCCCGGCGGACGCCGGGTTATTCGTGAAGAGCGTCAAGCGCTGGGGCGTATGTCCCAAGAAGAGAAGGTAGTAATGACGGTATTTACATTGACGGCTTTTGCCTGGATATCACGGTCATTTTTCCTCGTGCAGATCAATGAAAATATTAACGATACGATGATTGCCATGACAGCTGCGGTGCTTTTATTCCTTATTCCTTCAAAGAATAAGAGAGGGGACTACCTGCTGGATTGGGATACAGCGAAAGGGCTGCCTTGGGGGATTTTACTTCTATTCGGTGCTGGTCTTGCCATTGCGGCAGGATTTCAGGAAACCGGACTAGCCGAATGGATTGGGACACAGCTCACGATTTTGCAGGGAATTAATTTAATTCTAATTATTGTCATTGTCGCAACGCTTGTCATTTTCCTTACAGAAATTACGTCCAATACAGCAACAGCAACCATGATGTTCCCAATTATGGCGTCACTTGCGAGCGCTATTTCTGTCCACCCATACAGCTTAATGATTGCAGCGGGAGTCGCAGCAAGTTGTGCGTTCATGCTTCCTGTTGCGACACCACCCAACGCAGTCGTATTCGGATCGGGTTATTTAAGGATACCGGATATGGCTAAGGCTGGATTCTTATTAAATATCGTAGCGATTATACTCGTTACCGTCGCGATCTACTTCTATTTACCGTTTGTGTGGGATATTGATTTGACGTCAATCCCAGATCGGTTTACCTCTTAAAAAAGGAGAATGAAAGATGGAAGCCATTGAGAAAAAAGACACACCTTACACGCCTGATGACTCCAGCTTTTGGCGTATAACCATAGCGTTAATGCTCGCTTCCTTGTCCGTCTTTTCAACACTTTATGTCTTTCAGCCGCTCCTGCCGGTTTTTAGGAATCAGCTTGGGAATACGGCAACAGAAACGAGTTTCCTTATGTCTGCCTGTGTGCTGGCGATGGTTGCCGGGCTGTTTGTACTCGGGTTTCTCGCTGACCGGTATGGGCGTTCAGTCGTGATGAAAATATCCCTGTTCGTCACGACTGCTTCCTTAATTTCTATTCCCATCTCCTCAACGTTTGAGTGGCTGGTGATGCTGAGGCTTATTCAAGGTTTTTTTCTCGCCGGCATCCCAGCTGCGGCAATGGGGTACTTGGGGGATGAAGTATCTCATAAACATCTCGGTTTATCGGTAACGCTGTACATTTCAAGTAATGCACTTGGAGGTATGGGAGGTCGTGTCGTCGGTGGTTATTTAACGGATTTGTTTAACTGGAGGCTGACGCTATGGTCTTTTGGAGGGTTTGGGCTATGCACCACCCTCTTATTTTTATGGCTGATGCCTAGAGAGCGCTTCTTTGAAAAAACTGATAAGGGGATCGGGGAAGATTTAAGAGGCATGCTCGTCCATTTAAAAAGCCCCGGGATGCTCGTTTTGTTTCTGATGGGTGTCCTTTTACAAATCGTTTTCACCGCAATTTGGACATATGTTCCATTTTATCTGCAGGAAGAACCATTTAACTGGTCCTTAAAATGGATTGCTCTCACGTATTTTGCCTATATCTTTGGGGTGCTCGCCCCTCCAATTGCCGGGCGGTTTTCGGACACATTCGGCTTAGTGAAAGTGATGTTCACAGGTGTAGGCGTTCTTATTACTGGTGCCTTGCTGACCGGCATTTCCAAGAGCGGGGTCCTTTTAGCGGGTTTGTCACTTATTTGTATGGGGTTCTTTGTTGCCCACTCGATGGCTGCTGCGCTTGTGAGTAAAAAAGCAGCCCATCACCGCAGCGGTGCTTCCGGATTTTACTTGATTAGTTATTACCTTGGTGTAGCGCTTGGAAGTACGGCTGTCGGTATATTGTGGGAGAACTTTCAATGGATTGGTGTCTTAAGCGTGACGGCATTGTTGACTGTATTGTTTATGTTTTATCCGCTTTATAAGAAGAATTAAATCTATGAAACTTCATGTTAGAATAGGGGGAAAGTCCTTCGTGAGGAGGAGGAAGAGAGGGATGTGATCATTTATGTTGTCACACCTATTCTTTTTATCTATCTTATTTTAAAGGTGAGAAAACTGGAAGAAATAATGGACAGGCAGGAAGTGGAGCATAATGAAATGAAAGTTTCGCTTGACCGTCTCCATGAAAAGCTGGATCAGCTCAATGACTAGAAGGGAGGTATACTGTGAAACCTCTTATTTATGGGAATCTGCTGGATGAGCAGACGCGCTGTGTTCATTATCATAGTAACATCGACATTATCGCCATCAAGTTTCATTGCTGTAGAGAATATTATGCCTGTTATAAATGTCATCAAGAGAAAGCCGGGCACCACCTGAGCCAATGGCCTCAGGAAGAGTGGGATGAACAGGCAATTTTTTGCGGCAGCTGTAAGACTGAGCTGACCATCGAAAAATATATGGAGCAGACGAGCTGTCCCAACTGTGCCCATCCGTTTAATGAAAAATGCAGCCTGCATTACCCTGTGTATTTTGATATATGAAAACCCGGTCCTTTCGCAGGCCGGGTTTTTAGCATTTAATGGAGGGTGTACGGGGCATTTCTTCAGAGGACAGGTAAAATAAAAAAACCCCTGGAGCCAGGGTTCCAGGGGGCCTGTAAACTTAGTTATTTGTTCAATTTGAAATGGGCATTTAACTGCCCTCGAAGCATTCTTTCCATCACTTTTCCCTTTTTAGTATCCTGCAGATCTCTTCTGATTTCGTAAGTCTGCACGCCTTCTTCGCGTTTATCAGCAATTTGAAGGAGAGTTTCAACATCAGAAAAAGAATATTTGCGCGTGCCTCTTTTAGTTCGTTCAGGGTAAATTAAGCCGCGCTCTTCATAGTAGCGGATTTGTCTAAGGGATAGTCCTGTCAACTCATTGACTGTCCCGATGGAAATGACTTTTTTATGCTTATATGACATCACTTCTCCTCCTTAACGATTAAGGACGTTCAATTCGGGAAACTAAAACTTCCAGCTCTGTCAGTGTCAAAGACTGGAGTACCTCATCAGATGCCTGATACATTTCAGCATCAATAAGTTTTTGGATATAATGCTCTTTCATACTTTCAACGGCAGTTCTTAAGTGGTTTTTCATTAGGGTTCACTCCCGTATCTATTCATAATTTTTGTCAAGCGGACAAAGGGACGGTCAATCGGCGCAGAGATAATAATTTCCTCCTCACTTTTTACTGTTGTATATAGAGTAAAGGAAAAGTTAGATTATGTCACTACATATGTAAGGAAATCTAACATTGTATTTTATACAGGAAGGTTTTGTGACATGGAATATTTCTATAAAACATATTATTTCTACACTTGTGGATGAAATCAATATATAATAGAGGTAAATTATTGAGTGAAGGTGGAGATTAGATGGCGGTTATAATCGATGATCTAACCATGACTGACGCACTTAATAGTATTGGGGAAAACATCTTATTAGCTGACCTTCAATACGATCTGGTTTGGATGAATGATGAAGCAAAAAATCTATTCACAAAAATTGCTCCGTTGTACGGTTTTAAAGCAGCTGAAGATATGATTGGGATGAACATGGAGACTTTTCTTAACAAATCGGAAAGACATAAGGAGTTAATAAAAGGTTTAAGAGGGAAACAACGGGGAAGAATTGTTATTAAAAATCAGTTTGTAGCTGATACTGTTATCACTCCATTGGAAAGTAAAAGAGGAAAAACGTCCTATTATATTATTATGCTGATGGATGTGACGACAAAAGCAGGGCAAGAAGAAGAAAAGGACCGCATTATCGAAACACTATCCATTCCTATACTTAAAGTGTGGGACCACGCTGTCGCCGTTCCACTTATCGGTGATCTCGATGAAAAGCGCTTGGATCAACTGATTCAGTCCCTATTAAAAGAATGTACAGACGGTGAAATTCAGTATGCTTTAATTGATTTAAGTGGTATTCAAACGTTTAATGCTCAAATCAGCCGTCATTTGGAACAGCTCACACAAACGCTTCAACTGGTTGGAGCGGAATGTCTGGTTGTAGGTATTACACCAAAACTTGCTCTTTCGTTTCATCATTTTGATCGAAGGATGAAAACGTTTAAAAACACACATGCAGGATTACAATATATTCTCAAACAAGGATGAAAAACGTGCTTTCGGGCACGTTTTTTTTGTAGAGTTTCCTGTTTACGCTCGTTCGATAAAGTGAATGGGAAATATAAAAAAAGGGGAATGTGGTGTATGTGGATCAAGCATCCTTATTTCAAGTACATGGCGGGTGGAATCCTGTTTCTTATTTTTTATTTCTTTTTAGAGAAGCTGGGGTTTCTTAATCCGTTTAAGGCGATAGTGGGGACATTGTTCTACCCAATGTTAATAGCGGGATTTCTTTTTTATATTTTACGACCTCTGGTAAATGCTATAGCGAAATTAAGTTTTATGCCTAAACCTGCAGCTATTCTCTTTGTTTTTCTTGTTATCGGCTCAGGTTTGTTCTGGGGAAGCAGGTCGCTTGCACATACGATTCAAAAGCAGGTGAGTGATATTTCCAAGCTGCCTGATCAAATTAAAAAGACAGCGCAGAACGCAGGGGAGACAATTGAAAGAAACGACATGGGTATGCTTTCCCTGGGGTCCGTTAAGCAGCGCGCCACTGAATATTTTGGAGGGCTGACCCAGCAGATTGGAGATCACTTGATGGGGGTATTCTCTACAATAGCTGGCGCAACAACGGTTCTCTTCATTGTCCCGTTTGTTTTGTTTTTCTTGTTAAAAGATGGAAATCGCCTGGTTCCATTTCTATCAAGTGCATTGCCGGAAAAATATAAACCACGCGGTGAGGAACTCCTTCGAGATGTGGATACTACAGTCTCTTCTTATGTTGTCGGTCAAGTAACAATTGCAGTAATCGATGGACTATTGACTTATATTGGGTACATGATTATTGGACTGGACTATGCCCTAATTTTGGGGATATTTGTAATATTCACTTGTATTATCCCTTTTATAGGTCCTGTTATTGGGGCTGTTCCCGCTCTAGTAGCTGCTTTAATGCAGGAACCCTCGATGGCGGTTTACGTGATTATTATTTTCATTGTTGTTCAACAATTAGAGGGGAACCTAATAGCCCCATATATTTTTGGAGAACGACTAAATGTTCACCCGTTGACTGTTATTCTTTTACTTGTTGTGGCTGCTCCTTTATATGGGGTTGTTGGGATGATTATTGCTGTCCCTCTGTATTCTGTTCTGAAAGTCACCTTAAAACATATCTATCGTTTTTATAAAATATACGAAACATAAAAAGCGTGTAATGGCTGACCATTACACGCTTTTTCAAGTGAGTCAAAGACTGTCATAACACCTCTAGTTTTTAAAATGAACATGGTCCATAACAAATCCGCTTTTTGGAAGAGCAGGGATTTTTTTAAGGCTGTAACTGTAATCTTGTTTAGGTACGCGGTAGTCGAGATGTTTCGTCATGTAACGAAAGCTTGCCTGTAAGACCTCAATAGTCGGCCATTCACCCGGGCAGCGATGTCCTTTGTAGTAGCCTCCGCCACCTTGAGGGATAAGATCGAATAATCCCCCGTCCCAATCGGTGAAACGTTCTGGGTGGAATTCGTCAGGATTTTCCCAAATCCTCGGGTCATGATTAATTCCGTATACATCAATAAGGACAAGCTGATCCTTAGTGAAAGAATATTGCTGCCAAGTGAAGTCATGGTCAACCCTGGCACCGAGGAATGGTACAAATGGATAAAATCTACGGATTTCCTGTGTGAACATAAACAAATATTCATCATCCAAAGAGACACGGGTTTTAGTCTCAGGGTATTCTTCCAAGGCAACCGCACCAAAGGTTAGGAACTTAGAAATCGCAATGAGCGGCCGGATGACATTTAATAGTTCGATAGCCGCCATTCGTGCGTCTAGAGGTTCACCTGACAGATCTTTATGTGCAGCCATTTCATAAATGGCCTTGCCTTGTTCGGCTTTCATCTCTCCGCTGCGAACTTTCAGGATTAAATTCTCAATCCATGCTTCTGATCTTTTTCTGGCGCGTCTGCTTTCTATGTGTTTAGGACCTATAGCACTGAATCCATCAATCATAAGGCTCAAGTCGCTCGTGCGCTTCTGGACTTCTTTTTCGGCTAGAGGGATACCCGCCCATTCGCATGCTGTACGGCAGAGAAGTTCTCTGGACTCATCATACAGCGTTACTTTCTTCATGCCGCTCCATTTCTTTGTGAAATGTGCCCAGTTTTTTGTGGTGATGTCATATAAGTGTTGTAAAGCTTCAGGTGTCATCAAGGACATAAACAGCAGCTTTCGATGAGTGTGCGCATCACCGTCCATCGTCTGAATGGCTCCTTCTCCAAACAGTGTTTTTAGAACGCGTGTAGGCAGCGCATTCTTTCGGTTCATTTTGCTGGTGTCATAAAAAAGCTTTGCACCTTCCTCCCCGCTCAAAAGAGCAGCCTTTTCTCCTAAAACCCTCGTCTCATATACATCCAGATGGTGGTTCTGTACCCTTTTCGGAATGAATTCATAGCCGTCTTTAAAGATGGCTAACGTATTGTCTATTGTTCTATCTTTTGGTACTTTCACAGTCATATGTAAATGCCTCCTTTATTATAGAGCTTATAATCACCTTAATTCCTTTTTTTAATAAAAAGTAAACAGTTTTCAGTTCAAAACCTATTGAATTTTTATTCAATAGAATGTATAGTTACTAACTATCGAAAGTTGTTTAAATATACGTTATTTTGTATAAAAATTGGTTGGGAGGTAGAAATTATGGCGATTCAACAGACGAAAGTGAACGAAAGGTATGAAGAAACATCATTTACGGCAAAGCAATGGATGAAATTCATTGTCCCTTCCTTTATTGGAATTTTATTATTCCTTATCCCGATTTCAGTAGATGGAAGAGTGACCATCGGATTAGGGGTAATGGCGGATGGCCTGCAGGCAGCCATTGCCGACTATATCCCATTATTCATGACAGGCGTCATATCATTGTCTGCTCTTGGAAGTATAGCGATTAAAGCTCTCCCACAGGGGAATTTCCGCAATCATACATTCATATCGAATATTTTCGACGTCGGCCCATTTTGGATTTCTTTACGTGTATTAGGGGCTCTCTTCGCGATCATGACCCTTACGCACATAGGTCCTTCCTATATATCTTCTGAATTAAGTGGAGGCGTCGTTTTATTTGATTTAATTCCAGTGTTGATGGTTTGGTTTTTGTTTGCCAGTTTATTTATGCCTTTATTGTTGGAATTCGGGCTGATGGACTTTATCGGTACCATCCTTCGTAAGATTATGCATCCTTTATTCAAACTACCGGGACGTTCATCCGTCGATGCTATGGCTTCCTGGATGGGGAGTGGGACAGTGGGTGTGCTTTTAACCACCCAGCAATATGAAAATGGTTATTATTCAAAAAGGGAAGCTGCCGTTGTAGCCAGTAATTTTTCTATAGCGTCCATAGCATTTAGTTTAGTCATTGCCAAGTTCTTATCTATTGATCATATGTTTGTACCCTTCTATTTCACAGTCGTGGTATGCGGCGTGGTGGCAGCAGTGATCTGTCCACGTATTCCACCACTTTCTTTAAAGAAGGAAACTTATCATGAAACTGTAGGGAAGCAGATTGATGAAGAAGTTCCTAAGGGAGTTTCAACGCTTCGCTGGGGATTTGATAAAGCGATTGAGAAGGCAGATCAAGTGAAAAGTGTAAAAGCGGTTGTGAAGAAAGGAATGTTTAACGTTGCTGATATATGGTTTGGTTTAATCCCTCTTGTGATGGCGCTTGGAACAGTGGCTCTTGTCATTGCTGAATTTACACCGATCTTCACGTACTTGTCCTATCCGTTCATTCCTTTGTTGAACCTGCTTCAAATTCCTGAAGCAGCTGAAGCGGCACCAGCAATGATTGTCGGATTTGCTGATATGTTCCTGCCGGCGGTTGTTGGAAGTGGAATTGAGTCAGAATTGACACGATTCGTCATTGGTGTCATGGCATTGACACAGCTGATTTACATGTCTGAAATAGGAATTCTATTAATTAAATCAAAAATTCCAATTAACATTTTTGAGCTGTTTGTTATCTTTTTGCAGAGAACAATTATTACATTACCAATAGCGGCATTGCTTGCTCATTTACTATTCTTCTAAGTCTTATCCGCTATTAATCTAAGTATTAGAAGGTTAACAGGAAGGAGAAACTCTTTATACACCTTATGAATGTATGTGTTTTAGAGGCTTTTCCCCTGCTGTGAAAATAAATATGGTCATGTTTCAGGGCTGACAGGAGGAACATCATGAAGAAAGATTGGACACATCTATTGGAAAGAATGTCAGACAGGTTGGCGCCGAGTATGGCAAAAGATCATCCCAACTTACCTGTGATTAAAGAGGAAGGTTGTTATTATTACGGCCTGAATGGAGAAAAATACTTGGATTTCACTTCTGGGATTGCTACGACGAACGTTGGTCATCGTCATCCTAAAGTAGTCCAGGCTGTTAAAGATGGAGCGGATTCATTAAGTCACGGACCATCCGGGGTCATTATCTATGAAACTATATTAAGGCTTGCAGACCGACTTGCTGAAAAATTACCAGGGAATTTGGATTGTTTCTTTTTTGGTAACAGTGGAGCTGAAGCGGTCGAGGGAGCGATTAAGCTTGCGAAACATGTAACAAAACGCCCTTACATCGTTTCCTTCATCGGGGGTTTTCATGGTCGGTCTATGGGGGCTCTAAGTGTAACAAGTTCTAAAAGTAAATATCGGCAGTTTCTTCATCCTTCTGGTTCTTATCAAATTCCGTACGCACGGATTGAAGATTGTCCAGAAGGCGTAGCCCCGGTTGAATACGTCACGGCGAAGTTGGAAAAAGACATGGAGCAGCTGTTCGATCACCAGGTGACCCCTGAGGAAGTTGCTGCTGTCATCGTTGAACCGGTACTTGGAGAGGGTGGGTATATTGTTCCTCCCAAAGAATGGCTCCAGAAGCTGCGTGAGCTTTGTAATGAGAAAGGAATTTTACTAATTTTTGATGAAGTTCAAACTGGATTTGGTCGTACAGGTGAGTGGTTTGCCGCTCAAACATTTGGTGTCATTCCAGATATTATGGCTATTGCTAAAGGCATTGCCAACGGTCTTCCATTGAGTGCAACGGTTGCATCAAAGGAATTAATGCAGCAATGGCCTCTTGGTAGTCATGCAACCACTTTTGGCGGCAATCCAATTGCTTGTGAGGCTGCAAATGCTGTCATCGACGTTATGGAAGAGGAAGATTTGCTTGGAAATTCTAAGAAACAGGGGGACCATGCGAGAGCCCTATTAAACAGGATGAAAGAGAAGCACCCCGCAATAGGGCGGGTACGATCCATTGGATTAATGATAGGAATAGAGATTGTTGATCCTGTCACGGGAGAACCAAATAGTGAAGGTCTGTTTGAAATTCTTGATCTGGCGTTGGAAAAAGGCGTGTTGTTTTACTTTGGAGGGAATAAGACTGAAATTATCCGGATGATTCCTCCGCTTTCTGTTTCGAAAGAGCAGATTGATGAAGGTTTACGCATGTTTGAGGAAGCTTTAATTGAATATGAAAAAAAGCATAGCCAAGTCACACTTGTATAAATGAGAAAAGCGTAGCTGAAATATCAGCTACGCTTCTTTATTTTAATAGGGAGAGGTCATTACGTTTATACCATTCGTCTGTGTGAATGATTTTTAAGGGGGGATGGCTGATATCTTTTTAAAAATTTAAGTGTAGGTGTTTTTTTGCAGAGAGATAGTTTTTTTCATCTTCTATCGAGCAGCACGTTTCTCTTCTACTGTTATTTCATTTCCCCCTTTACCACCTTTGCCATTTAGAACACATTCACTTGATAGTAGATCTCGATGTGTTGTAGAGTATGAAAGAGCTTTTAAATTGTGGAAAGAAGGAGTTTTTATGAGAAAAGATACGCTTAATAAAGGGAACGGACTTGCACTGCTTCCTTTCGGTGTTTTTATATTTCTTTTTATTGGGTCTGGCATTCTGACAGGAGATTTTTATCAAATGCCGGTCTTAGTCGCATTGTTTGCAGCTATTCTGACAGCCTTGTTTATGAATCCAAAAACAGATTTCCAAACAAAGCTTCAGCAGTTAACGGAAGGAGGAGGGCATTCAAACATCATCTTAATGGTAGTGATCTTCCTTTTGGCTGGAGCATTTTCCTCAGTGGCTGATGGAATGGGCGCCGTGGATTCAACCGTAAATTTAGGGTTGAGTGTTCTGCCTGGTAACCTGTTAATCGTAGGTCTATTTGTTATTGCCTGTTTCATCTCTATTTCGATGGGGACATCTGTTGGAACGATTGTGGCATTAGCTCCTATAGGTGTGGGCATAGCTGAACAAATTGATGTCGCCGCGGCACTGACGATGGGGGCCATTGTCAGTGGTGCAATGTTTGGTGATAATTTGTCGGTCATATCGGATACCACCATTGCAGCTGTCCGGACACAAGGAACGGAAATGAAGGATAAGTTTAAAGCAAACTTCTTCATTGTACTTCCTGCCGCTATTATTACTGCTGTTATCTATGGTGTGATGACCCTGGGGGAGTCCGTTGCTTCTCAAGATGCTTATTCTTTTGAATTAATAAAAGTCCTCCCTTATCTTGGTGTTCTTGTCTTTGCCATTATAGGGGTCAATGTGATTTACGTCCTGATGGGGGGAATAGGGTTCGCCGGCATCATTGGTTTACTCACAGGTGAATTCTCCGGTTTAAAATTAATCACACTTATTGGTGATGGCTTTTCAGGGATGCAGGAGTTATCTCTTGTTGTTATTCTTCTCGGAGGTCTTGTGGAATTGATACGAAAAAATGGAGGAATCGATTTCTTACTATATCGTATCAGTCGCGGAGCCCGTTCAAGCCGTGGCGGAGAATTTGGCATAGCTGGACTAGTCAGTGCGGTGAACGTATCCACTGCAAACAACACAATCTCAATTATTACGGCAGGACCCCTTGCCAAACAGATTGCTGAGAAATTTCATATCGATTCTAAACGATCAGCAAGTATTTTAGATATTTTCTCCAGTTCCGTCCAGGGGCTTTTACCGTACGGAGCGCAAATATTGTCAGTCGCCGGTGTTGCAGGTCTATCACCAGTCAGTATTGTGCCTTTCTGTTTTTATCCCATTCTTCTTGCATTATCAGGAGTTCTTGCTATTCTTTTCCGTTTTCCCAAAAAGACGGTTTGAGGATAAAACTCAAAAAAATGCCTGATCATTTATAAATGACCAGGCATTTTTTATTATATTGTAATGCGTTGTCCTTTAAGGTGAGACTTTGCGGCAGCTTCATTCACTACCGTTAAGGCCTCAGCATCCTTTATTGTAATGGATGGTGGTATATCGTTGAGGATATCTTCAACCCACTGATCAAAAGGAGAACTTAAGGGAGACGGGGGCTCGGGGTACGTCCATTCCTCCATACCGTGGCTTTGACTTTTAATTTTCAGCTGATCACCTTCAACCATGATTGTACCTTTTGTACCATAAATCTCGAGTTGAAAAGGACTCCCTGACGAAACAAAGCTTGATTCCAGTACAGCCAGAACACCAGAATCGTATTCAACTATGGCTGTTGAATGGTCATCAACCCCTCGTTTCATCATTGAGTGCAGTCGTGCGGATACTGCTATGGGGCTTCCAGCTAAGCTGTTTGCCATATAAATTGGATGAGCACCAAGATCTACAAGAGATCCTCCCCCGCATGTATGCTTATCAAAGAAGCGTTCAGGAAGCCAGCCTTCCGGGTGTTTTTCGGTAGGGACTGCACCATTATGAGCAACCCGGCAGCGCAGCATATTTATATCTCCCAATTTATGTTCTTCTATTATCTTACGGGTATATAAATGATAGGAGGAAGTTAGTCGAGGGAGAGAGATCATAAATTTAATGTGGTTCCGTTCAATGCTATTCTCAATTTCCTCATGGTCCTCTTTTGTAAGAGCCAGCACTTTCTCAGTGAATACATGCTTTTTATGGCGTACGGCCTGAAGAATGATATCTTTATGTTGATCTGTTGAGCTTGTCACAATAACTGCATCGATATCAGGGTCTGCCATAACCTTGGGAAGATTCCCTTCAAAAGAAACCCCGAGATCATGGGCCCATGCCTTTCCACGTTCTTCATCATCATCCCATATTGTCACTATGGATACATCCGGGTGATTTTCTGCTTGGTCCGCATAATCATCAGCGTGGACGTGCCATCGGCTTAGCAAAGCTGTACGTATCATTCTAAAATGCTCCTTACTATTCTCTGTCGTTAATTGTAAGCAGAGCCTGTTTAAGGTCGTTAAACGTCTCTAACTCTTTAAAGTCCATTTCTGATTGAATAGCGGCAATAGCCATTTCTGTTCGGATTCCGGTTAGGACTGTACGTGTTCCGAGGAGTTTAATCGTTTTGGTTAAATTAAACAAGTCGTTTATAAAAACATCATCAAAGGTAGCGATACCTGAAAAATCAATAAATAATAACCGCAGTCCATATTCTTTAACTTTATGTAATGTATGATCTTTGACTATCTCAAACCGTTCCGGAGAAAATTCTCCAACAAGAGGCAGTACAGCCTGAAACTCATCAATGAGAACGACAGGAGTTGAAACTGCATTTAAATTTCTTTCCATTTCTTCATGCTCACGCTCTTTCGTACGGTTGTAGCTTTCCGTTGTGGCACGAATGGCAGCATCAAAGGCAGAAACGACTTCTTCTGTGACAATAAATCCTTCTTCAACCTTTGCTTCTTTAATTAGATCAGACTTACGCATATGTTTCATTAAAGATAAGCGGAAGACACTGAGAACGTCCACTGTCTGTTTAAGAAGAACCCCTTGAGAATAGAGGTAGTTTTCTGTATCATAACCGATTTCTGCAGCGTTTGTTTCGTCTGGATGCTGTAAAAGACTCTCTGCTACACGATCAAGCAGCAGGCGGAGCATCTCAAAGTGATAGTTTAAGTCGTTATCTGAGTAGACAATTTCTAATTGATCCAACGTTTTTGGTAACAGCTCGTTTACTAAAGTGGTCTGGTTATTCTCAAAATACTCGGCTAAGCGTTTATTTAAACTTTTCATATCTTTCTCCTTCCATAAGCAGTATTTTTTATTACCCTTATTTTATATCAATATAACTTCTTTTTCTTGTGTTAGTGAAAAAAATTGAATTAAATTCATTTATCTTAAGTAAGAAGAGTCCCCCTTGCCATTGGATTTCATTCTGGTGTCCCGAATGGGGGAGGGGAGAGAGGTTACATTTAAATATTTTGACCTGTAACAGCCACGTACTGATTATCCAAGAATGGGACAAACACCTCACCATTCCAATTCATAGGGGTCTGTACAAGTCCTAGTTCATCCGCGTTGTACTGCCCGATAATTCGCTGAATGGTATAAAGGCCATAGATTCCATCTCCATTAAAATCCACAGGATAAAGCTGGTTTAATGACGATACAGACCCTTGGAGAGGTGTTCTTAGAGTTCCGTCCTCCTTGTAAAGAACAGAAAGGTATTCGGGGTCACGATTGCTAAGGTCGATGATAAAGGATTTTTGGAGCGTTTCATTGATGATCTCGACTTTATATTGGTCTTTATAAGTCACTCTATACTGAAAAATCTCGTCAAACAACTCATAATCAAATAACAGGGTGGGTTGATTGTTTAGGAAAGAATAAAGATAGTAAAATCCATAACCACCGCTTCCTCCAGAATCCATGCTGATGAGAATATCCTCAACTCCATTGCCTGTGAAGTCTCCCAGGAAAAGGCGTGGTTGATATCCCGTATTCGTTTTCAAAGGAACCTGATAGAATTGATTCGTTACACCGTCCTGGATGACCAAAGTAATGTTGGTCGTATAAGGTGAATCTTGAGTTTTCTGCCCAACCAGGAAAACCTGATCTTTAATAAAGTCTCCATTAACATCCCCATAGCCATAAGAGAGTATAATTGAAAGACCTGATGAGGACCGGCGGTTAAAATATGGGTGCATGTACATACAACTTCCTCCTTTTTTACAGCGTATGCCCGGGAGGAAAAAAGTGTAATAAAAAAAGAGTCGTAATCAACGACTCTTAGGTAAGAGGCCAAGGGTTATCCTGTTTTATTTACAGGCGGTTAAATCCTTCCTGCTCTAAAAAGTTTACCGCTTCTTTATAAGAATTAAATGTTCCTTCAAGCTGTTCATCTGCATAGACGTTGTATCCGTCTTCCTCCCTCATAAGGACCAGCGCCTGGTCATATGCATTTAACCATTCCTCCATTACAGGATTTTTCTCTGCAGGGGAGAGGGAGAGGGATTCAATGGAAGCGCGCAGCAATTCGCGTAAGTCTTCTGCACTATAGTCTTTTATATTGACCATCCCCCGGTCATCTGTAGGATAGTCTTCAATTTCACCGGCATAAATGAAACCATTACCATTCGGGTGTAGACGGTAGACAACGATTTTTTTATCGTACTGACTTTCTTCAAAGTGGTAATTGATACGGCCAAGAGATATTTCTTTTTTATCTAATTCTGGAAACTCTTCAATAATTGAGCGTTTTTCTTCAAATGTAAGCATAGGATCCTCCTGATGTTTTTCGTAGACATAGTATAGCACAAGGTACTTCGTGCAAACATAGTCTTGCACCTGAAGTGGTAAAAGTGGTATACTTGATTGGCGATGAGCTGTTTGTGTAAGACGAAGTACATGCTTCTTTCGTGAAGCTAAACGACGAATGTGGTCGTCGGTATATTCGCGACAAAAATCGAAAGCCTTTCCCTACAGGGAAAGGCTTTTTTATCTGCATTATTTTTTACCGAAATTCATGCGATTATAACGACCGCGAATGATTTGATACACTCCATAAAGGATAAGGCCTACAGCCGCGATACCAAGAAGGATCTGGCCGAAAGGCTGTTGAGATATTTCAGATAAAGCACCATCCAGGCCTTTCGTATCTTCCGGGTTGGCTGTAAGAGCGGTGCGGATGAAGAAGAAACCGATTAATCCAAGTACAATCCCGCGGGCTGAAAGACCAAACCGCCCGGCATTTTTAGCTACTTTTTGTTTATGCTGTTCCATTTCGCCCATTCGGAAGTTCTTCATAAACCGTCCTGTACTTCCTTGGTAGAATTCGTAAACGGCATAACCGATAACAATCACACCTACAAGCCCCACCAGCCATTGTCCGAAAGGCTGGGATAGCAGCTTGGCGGAAAGCGTTTGTTTTGAATCGCCTCCGCTGGATCCAGCATTCATTGCGATCTTGATTGCGTTATACGCAATACCTCCATAAATGATGGCTCCAACAAAATAGCCAATTCTTGTGATGATACCTTTTGCGTCTGCTCCATAATTCTTTGGATCAAGAACTGCTTTTACTAACAACCAGAGAATATACCCAATGAGTCCAACACCAATGATCCAGAGAATAATTTCCCCGAAAGCAACATGAGCAACCGTCCGGAACATACCTTGTGTACCTGTCGTTTTACCGCCGCCTACACCGATAACCGCCATAAAGGTAAGAATTCCGATTAACGTATAGACGGTTCCTTTAGCCATAAAGCCGACACGTCCCAATCTTCGTACCCAGGGTTTAATTTCTTCTTTCGCTTGATCTACATCTGTGTTGCTTGATGTTACTGAAGAAGCCATTAGATCATCACACTCACTTTGCGTTTAGATTTTGTATTCCCTCTTTTCCCTTGTCTCTGTAAAAAGAAACGAACTTTTTTTAAAGACGTGGTATGATGAAGAAATAAAAAGGATGATACAGGTGTATTTAACGATTAAAGAAACTGCTGAATATCTGGAAGTACCTAAAGAGTATGTAGAGCATCTGGCCCATCATAATAAAATAAAGAAATTGAATGATGGAAACCAAATACTTATTAATAAAAATCAATTTAAAAATCACTGGGAACAGATGGAGAAGTACCGGGCAATGATTCAGGAATATCTGAATGAACCAATTCCTGAAGATCCCGATATAAAAGATGAAGACTGACAAAAAGCAGAGCCTGGAAGCGGCTCTGCTTTTTCATTTACTGGCATAAGATTAAAATAAACTGAAAGATAAATTGTTCTTTATCCTCTTAACGCAGTGGCTTCAATCTCAACTTTGGCTCCTTTAGGGAGCTTACTCACTTCAACAGCTGCCCGTGCAGGGTATGGTTCGCTTAAGTAGCTTGCATATACTTCATTCACGGAAGAAAAATCATCCATGGATGCTAAATAGATATTCATCTTAACGACGTTTTGAAATGTAAGCCCCGCTTCCTTAAGGATCGCGTGAATATTTTCCATCACCTGCTTTGTTTGTTCGGTAACATCCTCGGATACGAATTCCATAGATGCAGGGTCTAAAGGGATCTGTCCGGAAATAAAGACAAGATTTCCAAGGTCAGCGGCTTGAGAATAAGGGCCGATGGCACCAGGGGCTTTATCGGTAGATATAGGTGTAAACATAGCTCTCTCTCCTTGTATGTAGATTTTTTTAAATCGTATCATGATTCATCGAAATAAGAAATTCTTTCTTTTAGGAAAACAGTTAAGAAGAATAGGGGAAAATTAATGTTAAAAAGAAGTGATCCGATAAAAATATTGCAGGACAGATTACCCGTGAACAGACAATTGAGATATGTTTGAGTTATGTCAGTGAGCTTAGTAAACACATTTATTTGGAAAATATATGATCTGAAGAAATAGTTGTTTATCCTTTGCCTATAAGGGTAATTGACGTGAGAGGGAGTTGGAATGATGGACTACAAAAACCGATTAGAAGAGCAAATAGAAGAACTACGCTTACGTATGTATGAGATTCACAATAAAAACTCAGAAGATACAGAGCTTTTACGTATATCCCAAGAATTGGATGACCTTTTGAATCGCTTTAGAGAACAAGAAAGCTATCCTTGTTCAAGTCAATCCTAATTCGAGCTTAGCGGCTTGAACCTTCAACGTTTATGTGGTAGTTTTATCGTAATGTCACCCTGGCAATCGAATCGACTGCGGGAAACTTAACCATTTCTATAGGGTGACAGGTTTACTATAGGATTTCAGCCTTCTACATTTTGTAGAAGGCTTTTTTGTATTCTTCTATATTTTCACATCCGTCTTTATTAGTAAAATTCAAATGAGATGTCGGGAGGTCATTTGCGGTTCTTTTTCCTCTTTTTAATAACCTTAACCCCCTTGTAAACGGTTTATATTCAAGAAAAAAAAGATAAAAAAATAAATATTCAGAAAATGGGTTGTTATTCGACAAATCAACCGATAGAATACTCCTTACATTCAATTTTGAAAGGAGGCTCAGCGATGATCACATTTATCGCATCAATTGTTTTACTTATCGTCGGATATCTCGTTTATGGAAAGGTGGTTGAACGAATTTTCGTCATCAATGACCATACCCCGACACCTGCTTATGAAAACAATGACGGATTTGACTATATGCCGATGAGCTGGTGGAAAGCGAGTTTAATCCAACTGCTGAATATCGCTGGGCTTGGTCCTATATTCGGTGCGGTTATGGGAGCCCTTTACGGCCCGGTTGCATTTATATGGATTGTAATTGGAACAATTTTTGGAGGAGCTGTACATGACTATTTCTCAGGAATGCTTTCCCTGCGTCATAAAGGAGAACAATTCCCTGGGTTAGTTGGAAAATATTTAGGAAAGCCTGTTCGATCTGTTATTAATCTGCTTTCCATCGGATTGATGATTTTAGTCGCTGCGGCATTTACTGCTGGACCTGCTCAATTAATGGCAGAAGTAACGCCACTTGGATTTTTAACATCTATCGTTATCATTTTTGCTTATTTTCTATTAGCTACATTGCTGCCGATCAATAAAATAATTGGGAGAATCTATCCGATTTTCGGGGCTGTTCTCATCTTTATGGCTGTGTCTATCGGAATCGGTTTGTTCTTTTTCGATCATTCCATCCCCAACCTGACTTTAAGTAACCTGCATCCTCAAGAACTGCCTGTGTGGCCGATGCTTATGGTGACGGTGTCCTGTGGAGCTATTTCTGGATTCCACTGTACACAGAGTCCAATTCTCGCCCGTACTTTGAAAAAAGAGAGTGAAGGAAGAAAAGTGTTTTACGGAGCTATGGTGGCAGAAGGGATTATTGCTTTAATCTGGGCAGCAGCCGGAATGACTTTCTTCGGAAGTACAGGAGCTTTGCAGACGGCGCTTGATGCAGGTGGACCTGCCGGTGTAATTAATGAAATCAGCAGTACGACACTAGGAACGTTTGGCGGGGTTCTGGCTGTCCTTGGCGTAATTATTCTGCCAATCACGACAGGAGACACAGCTATGCGTTCTTCCAGAATGATGCTGGTCGATCTGGTGAAGCAGTTTACGGATAAAGAACTAAAAGGAAAATGGACGCCTGTCTTATTTGCACTGCCTGTGGCTGTTCCGACATTTTTATTGACTCAAATGGATTACAGCTTCCTTTGGCGTTATGTAGGTTGGTCTAATCAGGTTGTGGCAACGGTTATGTTGTGGACAGCGGCTATGTACCTGTTGAAGAACCAAAAATTCCACTGGATCTGCAGTGTTCCTGCATTATTTATGACAGCCGTCGTGAGCACCTATATATTCTATGCTCCTGAAGGATTTGGTTTAGAGTATTCCATATCCATGATATTAGGCGCTGTCATTTGGACGGTCGTCTTCACATGGTTTGTCTGGCAGGTAGTGAAACACAAAGTGAATAAAGACACGAAAATTATCACACCAAAAGCTGGATAAAAATAATCACCTTCCATAAAAGGAGGGTGATTATTTTTTATCAGGTAACGATAATAAAAGGCATTTAATTATTGCCTAGTAACCTCATCGGAATATTATGATAAGATATAAATATAGACTTATCAGAAAGGAGTCGGTTCGATGAGCAAAATATATGTACTTCATGAAAATGACGAATGGACCGATCATTTGACCCAGCGTTTAGAACAATTAAACCTTCCTTATGAACTTTGGCATCTCGATCAAGGGACTTTAGATTTAACGAGTGAACCACCTGAGGGAGTTTTCTATAACCGCATTAGTGCCTCCAGTCATACAAGAAACCACCGTTATGCTCCTGAATATACTGAGGCAGTTCTTGCATGGTTGGAACGTCATAAGCGTACAGTCGTCAATGGAAGCCGGGCACTTAGGCTTGAAGTAAGCAAGGTGAATCAATATATGGCCCTGAATCAAGCAGGAATTGAAACACCAAAGACCATCACGGCTGTAGGTAAAGACAATATTTTAGAAGCTGCACGACAGCTGGGGATGAAATCGTTTATTACCAAGCATAATCGGGCAGGTAAAGGCCAGGGTGTTCAGCTCTTTCATTCAACAGAAGCTTTGCGGGAATACTTGTATGGTCCTTCCTTTGAAGAACCTGTTGATGGAATAACACTTATTCAGCAGTATATAGAAGCTCCAGAGCCCTTTATTGTCCGCCATGAATTTGTGGGTGGAAAGTTTGTTTATGGCGTGCGAGTAGATACGTCTGAAGGGTTCGAATTGTGTCCTGCAGATGCTTGTTCCATTGAAGATCTCTATTGTCCGACAGATGCACAAAAGCAGGAGGCACCAAGGGCAAAGTTAGAGATCCTGCAAAATTACAAACCAGATATCATTGAGAAGTACGAACAGTTTTTAAATGAAAATAACGTTCAAGTGGCAGGAATTGAAGCGATTCAGGACAGCGATGGGAATTTGTACACCTACGATGTAAATACAAATACGAATTATAATTCAGAAGCAGAGTCAAAAGCTGGTCAATATGGCATGCTTGAGCTTGCAAGATATCTTGGGGGCTTATTAGAAAAGTCACTTGTATAGAAAAGATCGATCACATAACCTATGTGATCGATCTTTTTTAGTGCCGCTTACTAAGCCATAAAACGCCTGATTTTGCGAGTCGGGGCAGAACACCAGTCATTGGTTTTTGTAACATATTACCGAATCCATCATTTTTACCAAGTGATCCCAGAGCACCTTTCAGTTTAACGGAGCCTGGGCGTTCCGGCACCCGTCCATGGAGAACGGCAAGAAGGACTTCTGCCACCTTTTCTCCTTGCTGACCAGCCAGCTGAGCACTTGGAGAATATTCAGAAGATGCACAATCTCCAACGACATAGACGTTTTGGTGGGAAGGAACTTGATAAAAATCATTGATTATAATCTTCTCCTGGTCATCCTTTTCAAATGGGAGTTCACGTACCAAATAGTTGGGGCGTACCCCTGCTGTCCAGACGGTTACATCGTTAAGATAGCAGACACCATTATTACAGACACCATCTTTTTCGACATACTCAACGTTGGCCCCATGAATGACTTCCACTTGATTGTCTTTAAACCATTTTTCGACGTATTCCTGAATTTTTGAATCGAAAGCCTTCAGGACTGTATCGCCTCGATCAAGCAGACGAATGTTTAAATCTGGTCGGCTCTCACGAACTTCTGAGGCAACTTCAATGCCGCTTAAGCCCGCCCCGACGACGGTAATCTTTCCATATGCACCGAGGTTATTGATAGAAAAGCCTGCACTTCTGGATTTAGAGAAGGTTTGGACACTTTCTGTAAACTCACGTGCGCCTTCAATTCCATGATAATTGTCTTCACATCCGAGTCCAATGAGCAGGTAGTCATAGGGGATATTTTCAACTCCACCTTTGACAATGATTTCTTCCTGTTCTGGATCAATCTTTACAATTTCATCAAAGACATAATCCACTTGTTCATGGGTAGGGAAATCGACACGGGCATGTCGATCGGATTCGGTTCCTGCGGCAATAGTGTAAAACTCAGTTTTTAATGAATGATAAGGATTGCGGTCTATAACAGTAATATGTACGTCCTCTGGTAAATTGTCGAGCAGACCATGTAACGTATTCATTCCGCCATAGCCGCCTCCCAAAATAACGACTTCTTTCACTTTGTTCCACCACCTTGTATAAGATCAATTCCTAATATAAGGAAAGTTGTTTTTTCGTAAGCGTTTCCTGAATTCTCACCATCTTTAGAGTACCAAAAAAAACAATGGAAAACTATACAAACTAAGCATTTCCTCTGTATCAGAGCATCTATATGATTTAAAATGCGGCGTTTCATCATCAAAATATGAAAAGAGGAAAAAAAAGAGATGCTTTATTATCATGAGGAAAACGTGGTAAATTAAACACATTACATGCAGCACAGAAAGGACGCAGTTATGAAACAAATACATAGCAACATTTTACAGTTCCGTGGGAGTCATTATGAGTTTGGTTTTTATCAGGGGAAATTATTAAAAGACTCCTGGACCGTTCAAAATCGTGAAAAACAGTGGCGTGTGCGAAAGCCGCGGTTTACTGTAGAGGAAAGGGAAGTTAAAGAAGCGATTACTCGATTTGCTCCTGGGGTGTGGGATGAACTTCTTGGTATTCGTGATGCTTTGGAATGGCCGATGGAACGTGTCATGATGGAGTTTGGTGGTTATCGAATTGATTATAAACAGAGTGGCTGTTCCATTATGACAGGGGATGGATACTTTATTAGAAATTATGACTACATGCCTAAAACCTACGAAGGAAGGTACAGTCTTTTTCAGCCTACCGATCAAGGTTACAGCATCATCGGACCGACCCAGAGAATTACGGGACGGATGGATGGTATGAATGAAAAAGGACTTGTAATGGGATATAATTTTATGCACCGTAAACGTCCGGGAAACGGATTTATCTGCTGTATGATTGGTCGTTTAATTCTGGAGTCTTGTTCGAACGTCCAAGAGGCTGTGGATATGCTGCGCGAAATTCCGCACCGCCATTCCTTCAGTTATACTGTGTATGATCGGAGTAACCGTACATACATTGTCGAAGCTTCACCAAGAGGTGTTGAAGTGAGAGAGTCCAATGTCTGTACAAATCATTTTGAAATTATGACGAAAGAAAATCGCAACCACCTTGTTGACTCTATGAAACGAATGGATGCTATTAACACGAAACGTCCTCATATAAAAAGTTCCTATGATGCCTTTCGTCTTATGAACGATACAGATCAGGGAGTGTTCTCGAAACTTTACAGCAACTGGGCAGGTACCATTCATACATCCGGATATCTCCCTCAGGAAATGAAAGCTTTGTTTGCTCTCGGGGGAGATCAGGATCCGGTGTCATTTGATTTTGCAAAGTGGCTGGAAAAAGAGGACCTCTCACAAGCTAAAATTTATGGCGAGGTCGATACTGATCTGCCTTTCGCCCATATGGAAGACGGAGCATACTGGAGCGGGAAAAAGTAAAAGGGAAACTTTGACCTTCTCTGAATGTGGAGCTTAATAGAGGTTTAGGATTGTCTGGTTTATTATTGTTGAAACCCGGAAGCCGTCAGAGGTAAAGACATAAGCGATGAGAAACAAAAATATTATTTGAAACTATTTATGTATGAAGATGCAAGGGTTTCATTATGATAAGATAAAAAACAGAATTGAAACATTTGGAGGTCACTATGGAAGATATATTACAGATGAAAAATAAAAATGTCGTCGTCATGGGCGTCGCAAATAAAAGAAGTCTCGCATGGGGAGTTGCAAAATCGCTTTATCAAGCGGGAGCTAACGTTATTTTTACATATAGAAAAGAACGAAGTTTTACAAAATTGGAGAAGTTATTGAAAGAGGATGGTTTAGAAGCGAAAGCCATCGTCCAATGTGATGTTAATAGTGATGAAAGTATTCAGCAGGCGTTTACAACCATTGGAGAAAAAGTAGGAGTCATCCATGGTGTTTGTCATTCCATTGCTTTTGCTCATGCGGAGGATTTAAAAGGAGGTTTCGTTGATACATCAAGAGAAGGTTTTTCCTTTGCACAGGATACAAGTGCTTATTCCCTCGTTGCTGTCGCTAAAGCCAGTCAGCCCTATATGACCGAAGGTGGGGCTATGATTGCAATGAGTTATCTTGGAGCAGAAAGAGTTGTACAAGGTTATAATGTTATGGGAGTGGCCAAAGCTTCCCTTGAAGCAACGGTTCGTTACCTTGCTGCAGAACTTGGGCAGCACAGTATTCGTGTGAATGCTATTTCTGCTGGAGCTGTCCGCACGCTGGCAGCCAAGGGTGTTCCGAGTTTTAACGAAATTCTACACAAAATAGAAGAAACATCGCCACTTAGAAAGAACGTGACTCAAGAAGAAGTAGGAGACATGTCTTTAGCTATGATGAGTCACTTGTCACGAGGCGTGACGGGAGAAATTGTTTATGTAGACTCTGGTTACAATATATTAGGATAAATGCTGGATTGAAAACTCCCCGGGTATCCCGGGGAGTTTTTCTTTATCATTCATGAAAACGTTTCACGTGGAGCATTTGGGGTATGGGTATTTTAAGTAGTAAAAAACTCATAGAACCAAACCATTAGAATGGGGGATTCGTTTATGCAAAGACAACAAACAATTATCGAAGAATCTTTAAAAGCCATTATGGAAGATGAAGAATTTCTTCCTGACCTGAAATCGCAAACGCGGGAGCAGGCATACAAATCCTTAGTTGCTCTACTTTCTACACCCAATCACGTACATAAATCCTTTTTACGAGTAGCTCTTGAAAATGGGACCATTGTACGCGTGCCCGCTTTTCGTGTTCAGCATAGTGACACGGTTGGTCCTTATAAAGGTGGGATTCGATTTCATGAGTCGGTTAATGAGGAAGAAGTTGCAAATCTTGCTAAGTTGATGACTTTAAAAAATGCTTTACATGAACTTCCTTTCGGAGGCGGTAAGGGAGGAGTTGTCATCAATCCTAAAGAGTACAGCGTGAAAGAACTTAATTTAATTTGTAAGAAATATGTACAGTATTTTAATGATATTTTAGGACCTGATAAAGATATTCCAGCACCAGATGTAGGGACTGGGGAACGTGAAATGGACTGGATGATGGGAGAATTTAAAAATATTCACCCTGGAGAGCCATATCGGAACAGTTTTACAGGGAAAAGTATTGTGAATGGTGGTTCTCTCGGAAGGAGAGAATCTACCGGGAAGGGTGTTTATTTTACTTTCCGGTACATGATGCATGATTTTGTGAAGGAGAATAAGAAATGGCTTGGGGAAACAGAGAACAGGTTTGCACATACAGCTTTAGATCACTCAGACCAAAAGTTAAAAATTGCGATACAAGGGTTTGGAAACCTTGGTTCAGTTGCTGCACTTGAAGCGTATCAATGTGATGATCTTCAGAATAAAGTTGTCGCTGTAAGTGATGCCGGCGTCATGCTTTACAATGAGGATGGTCTTGATATTCCGGGGCTGGTGCAGTACACCAAAGATAACGACGGGGATCTTCCCGCTTCAGAAGAAGAGTTAAGGCACCATGATATTAATGCCGATGTAAAAGAGCGGGATGATTTGCTAACTCTGGATGTAGATGTGTTAATTTTAGCTGCACTTGAAGACCAAATCCATAATGAAAATATGGAGGATATTCAAGCGAAGTTGATTGTGGAGGGTGCGAACGGGCCGATAACAGAAGAAGCAGATAAGTACTTAGCTGATAAGGGAGTATTAATCGTACCAGACATTTTAGCAAATGCCGGGGGAGTTATTGTTTCCTATTATGAATGGGTGCAGGGAAGGGAAGCTCAATTTTTAACCGAAGATGAAGTATTCAAGCGGCTTTTTGACAAGATGAAAGGGACGATGGATACAATCCTGCCACAGTTTTTCAGTGATCCTTTTCCGCTTCGTCAGAATTGTTATATTCACTCGGTTATGAAACTTTCCACTATTATGTATCGGCAGGGAAAATTATATTAAGCATGATTGCTCAGCTGCAAAAAAGCTGAGCTTTTTTGTGCATTAATTTGAAAATAAGGGCAGATTAATGAGAGAGTGCTTATTTTAAGGAGGAATATTCATGTTAGAAGGAAAATCTGCCCTTATTACAGGATCCGGTCAAGGAATCGGGTTGGAAATTGCAACGGAATTCGCTAAAGCTGGCGCGAAAGTTATGTTAAATGATATTAACGAAGAGACGTTAAATAAGTCTGTTGAGGAGCTTAGATCCCAGGGACACACAGTAGAAGGTGTCGTTGCTAACGTTGCCAAGGAAGAAGATGTGAAAAATGCGATTGAAGAAACGGTTAGTAAGTTTGGTCGTATTGATATTCTGGTCAACAACGCAGGGATACAACACGTAGCACCTATAGAAGAATTCCCAAGTGAAAAGTATGAACTTATTCTGGATATCATGTTGAAAGGTCCTTTCTTTGGTATTAAACATGCCTTTCCACATATGAAGGAGCAGGGATATGGACGTATTTTAAATATGGCGTCTATTAATGGACTGATTGGTTTTGCTGGTAAAGCTGGTTACAACAGCGCTAAGCACGGTGTCATCGGTCTTACAAAAGTAGCAGCCCTGGAAGGAGCGGATCACGGTGTTACCGTTAATGCTATCTGTCCCGGCTATGTAGATACGCCACTCGTCCAAAATCAATTAGAGGATCTTGCTAATACAAGAAATATTGAAAAGGAAAAAGCTCTCGAAGAGGTTATTTATCCGCTTGTACCTCAAAAACGACTGCTCCAAGTGCAGGAAATTGCCGACTACTCTATTTTCCTTGTTAGTGAGAAAGCAAAAAGTATTACAGGGCAGGCAGCTGTCATTGATGGTGGATACACGGTTCAGTAGTCAACGAGAAAAAGCCCCGCATATATGCGAGGCTTTTTTTGTGTAATTTTATCCAGTCTTTATGCCCGCTCAAAAGAAATACAGGTCTCTATTAAGAGCACCTGTTTCTTTATTTAGTTAATTCCCATCATGGCAAGGAAGATGATCGCAATTGTTGCAATCATTGGAATCAACAGCCCAACAACGAAAATATCTTTATAAGAGTCTTTGTGGGTAAGGCCGGTAACTGTAAACAATGTGAGTAAGGCTCCGTTATGCGGGAGGATCGAAGCTCCAGACGCTACGGATGTAATTCGATGGAAAGCCTCTAAGCTCAAGCCCTGATTGACGGCAATATCATAGTACTCCTGGCCAAGAGCCTCCAAAGCAATTCCCATTCCTCCAGACGCAGATCCTGTGATCATCGCAAGTAGCTGCACAGCAAAAGCTTCTGAAAAGTAAGGGCTTAGTGGAATGCTGAAGATAAGGTCTTTAACGGTATCAAAACCAGGTGAGGCCGTAACGACTGTTCCAAAACCTACAGCTGCGCTTGTATTAATAGTGGCCATAACAGAACCAGAGGCTCCGCCATTAATGGCGCCGATAAACTCTTTATAGTATCTCCAATTGAAAATCATGATAAGAATGATCCCTATCAATAGAGATGCGAGTATGCTGATGTCAAAAATATTTAAGGTTCCAACAACGGCAACAAGAGGAATGGTTGATAAAATCCAGTTTGGAAGTTCGTCTTCATTCACACTTTTTACTTGGTTATCTCCTTCAGGTTCCGTGAATTTTTCCTCATTTTTAATCAGTTGTTTCTCACGGAATTTCAGATAGAAGTAACCGCCCACAGCCATAATTAGTGCAGCAACAATGCCCAGAATCGGAGCTGCCATCGTATCTGTTTTAAAAGTATTGATTGGAATAATGTTCTGTATTTGTGGTGTACCCGGTGTAGCTGTCATCGTAAAAGTAAAAGCTCCAAGAACAAATGTGGAGGGAATTAGCTTTCTCGAAACATTAGCTTCGCGAAACATAGCAACAGCGAGTGGATAAACAGCAAATACAACAACAAATAAGCTTACTCCACCATAGGTTAGAATAGCTGCTGAAAGGAGCATTCCCAGGATTGCCCTTTTTTTACCGATGACACTTGAGATTTTATGTGCCACTGATTGTGCTGCACCAGTGTCTTCCATTAATTTTCCGAAAATCGCACCAAACAAGAAAATTGGAAAGTAGTCTTTGGCAAAATCTACAAACCCCTTCATATACGTGTCGGTGTAGGCAGGAAGAATATCCATGCCACTTAAAATCGCTACAACTCCGGAAACGAGTGGTGCAATCCAGATGATTGACCAGCCCAGGTAAGCTAAAAGCATAAGTAAACCGAGTCCAATAAGGATACTAATCATAATAAATCCCTCACTTTATGTGGTATCTGTCTTACTATGTCCTAAAGATAAGAAATAATGAGAGGAAGTGAGGGCTATTTAAAGGACGCGGTTTATTTATTGGTTTTGCTCTATTAAAGGTTAATGCTGGTCATTTATTATGGTTTTACGAAGAAAAGAAAGGATCATTGAAGAATTAAGTTTGAGGTAATATTTCCGTCAGCTGAGTATTTGGTGGGGCCAAAAAACCACCTGCTTTCCTGCAGGTAATTCATCTGACCTTTTGAGTTTCAGCCGGACATATGCTCCAATCATAGCAGCACAAAGGCTGCATGAAGAATATAAATCAAATGAAAAAGCTGCTGGAAAACCAGCAGCTTCATAATCATTTTTGTTTGTGATTCAACCTGTGTTACGCAGGCCGGCAGCTATTCCGCTGATTGTTAGAAGTACTTCTGTCAGGATGTTCTGATCATTACTTTCAACATCGCGGAGTTCTTTAATTAATTCAACCTGGAGGAAATTTAAAGGATCGACATAAGGATTACGCAGCCTGACGGATTCTTTAATGGTCGGCTGGTGATCCAGCAGTTCTGCATCCCCGGTGATCTTAAGCAGTATTTCCTTAGTCCGATCATACTCTTCTACAATAGTCTGGAATATACGGTCACCAATTTCCTTATCATTAACGAGAGCCTTATATTCACTAGCGGTTTGTATATCCGCTTTCGTCAGAGCCATTTGCAGATTGTTAATGGTTGAACGGAAGAAAGGCCAGTTTTGGTACATTTGTTTTAACTGCTCCAAATTTTCCACACTCTTATCTGCATAACTGGAAAGACCAGACCCAGAAGCATACCAGGCTGGAAGCAGCTGGCGGTTTTGCGTCCATGCGAACACCCAGGGAATCGCTCTCAGGTTTTCAAATTTTGAGCTGTCTTTACGCTTCATAGGACGAGAACCTATATTTAGTTCACTGATTTCCTGCAATGGTGTTGCTTCGTTAAAGTAAGTTAAGAAATCTCCATCTCCAAATACCAGGTTTTGGTATTTCTTTAAGGACACTTCTGATATGTCTTCCAGTGCTTGTTCCCATGCATCTTCCCTGTGATGTGCCTGTTCTGATTCCTGTGAAACATTTGCTGCACCTTCCACCAGGGTGGAGGCTGCTTGTTCAAGACTTCGATAGGCAATATCACGCAGCAAGTAGCGGGAAGACAAGACTTCTCCTTGCTCAGTAATTTTCACACCTTCACCCAGCGTTTCTGCAGGTTGGGAAAGCAGACTTCGGTTCAAAGGCCCACCGCCTCGGCCGAGTGATCCTCCACGACCGTGGAAGAACTTCAAACCAACGTTGTATTCACGAGCCATTTCATGAATTTCCTGCTGTGCTTTATACAAACGCCAGTTTGCGGTTAACGTACCACCATCTTTACTTCCGTCCGAATATCCGAGCATAATTTCTTGATGGTTGCCGCGCTTACTCAAGTGTTTGCTGTAAACATCCATTTCAAATAACGATTTCAGAATTTCAGGGCCTGCAACAAGGTCGTCAACAGTCTCTAGTAAAGGAGCAATATTCAAATTACTCTCAACGGTTCCATCGGCGTGAAGTCGATAGATGCCTGCTTCTTTAGCGAGGACAAGGACCTCAAGCAAGTCACTGGCTGATTCTGTCATACTGATTAAATAAACTTCAATGGAACGCTTGCCGAATTCGATGTGTGCTTTTCTAATCATTTGGAAAACGTTCAGCATTTCCTGAGTAGACTCAGAGTAATCCTCGTTCAATAGTGAAATAGGACGGGGATCTTTAAGAATGTTCTTTAGGACTTCCAGCTTTTTCTCTTCCGATAAGGAAGAATAATCGTTTTCAATGCCCACTTTTCGTAGTAATTCTGTTACAGCTGATTCATGTTCACCACTGTGGTTTCGAATATCGAGAGTAGCCAGGTGAAAACCGAACATTTCTACCTGTCGAATTAATTTACGAAGCTTTTTCAATTCTCCGCGGTTTGGCTGGTGAGTCTGCGCGCTATCCCGGACCTGACGTAGATCATGAAGAAGCTCATCAGCATCCGTATAGCCGAATTCAGACTGGCCAACGTGACGTAATCTTTCCAGGATAATCGCAAATTTACGGCGGTAAATTTCGCAGTCCACGCGCCACTTTTTACCTTTAGGGAGCTTAGCTTCTTCTTTTTCGATGGATTGTAACAGTTCATTCGAGACAGTAACTTGAGTAGAAGAATGGCTGAAGCGCTTCATTAGTTCGACTAAAGCATGGTCATATTTTTTCAAAACAAGTTTTCTTTGTTTCTGCAGGGTCTGCCAAGTGATTTCTGGAGTTACGTTTGGGTTTCCATCACGATCTCCACCAATCCAGGAGCCGAAACGAAGGAAATTCGGCACATGCCAATCCTCATTTGGGTAATGGTCCTCTAATCGATTTTCCAATTCCTGATGAATATCAGGCAGGACGTCAAACAAGGTCTCGTCAAAATAATATAGGCCATTTCTTACTTCATCCATTACCGTCGGTTTACGTTCTCTAAGTTCATCAGTCTGCCAGAGAACAGTAACTTCGTTCTGTAGGCTGTCCTGAAGACTTTCGCGTTCGCTTCTAGTCAACTGCGGGTGGTCGAGCTGTTTTAAAATTGTTGCAATACGCTTTTGAATTTCCAACACGGTCCGTTTTGTTGCCTCAGTTGGGTGGGCGGTGATTACTAATTCAAGGGAGAGCTGGTTAAGAACATCCTGAATAACATCTTTAGAGAAATTGTTCTTTTTCAAGTTCAATACAGCACTCTCAAGAGAGAACGGTTGAGCTCCATGGTCTTCACGTAGTTGATATTCGCGTCTGCGGCGAATGCGGTGGTTTTGCTCAGCGATATTTACGAGGTGGAAATAAATTGAAAATGCGCGGATGACTTGCGAGCGCATAGGAGGTTCGAGGCTCTGAATTTCATTCTTTAATTGACTGTATGTTGATTTATCCGGACTCTTTCTTAGGTCTTTAGTAAGTTGTCGAATAGTCTCTACTTTGTTCAAAAGTTCCTCTCCGCCATGGTGGACAAGGATATTCCCAAGCATTTTCCCTAAAGCATGGATATCCCGGCGTAAAGGGGTTGTATGATCGTTCGTATTTTTTACGGTTGTCACACTTTCACCTTCCTGTCAGATCGTTTAAGTATTTTGGTATTTCTATGTGTTTCATAATGTTATCAGAATAATTTGTATAGTCAAATGGATGGGCTCATGATAGGACTCATTTTCTATGATGTTTCATCACTGGTTAACTGGGGGGATTACTTCCGCCTGAAGAGATGTAAGCGCTAACTTAACGCTGGTTGAATTTTTGTTCATGAATTTTTGTATATATCTGAAATTCCCAGAGACTTTAAACGTTTTAATCAAATACATTTCTTGATTGATATACCCAATTATGTGAAGTCATACTCATTTCATATAGGTTCCATGTTTCCTGTCCTATCCTCCTATGGTTCATAAGCAGTCGCTGCTTTTTAAATCCTACTTTTTCATACAATCGAATACCTGAGATGTTAAAATCGAAAACACCGAGAGATATTTCTCTTAATTTCAATTCCCTGAATGCATGGTTGAGAACACATTTCATTATATTCTCCCCCAGACCATTTCCCCTCTCTTCCGGAGATACGATAACTTTTCCTATTCGACCTTTCTGCCTACACCAGTCAATCCGCCCGATCGCTATATGTCCAACAAGGGTGGAAGAATTCTTTGAAATTACCGTAAAGACCAGCTGATCTTCCTTCTCAATATAATTTTTCCACTGCTCATGATTAATTGGATGTTGAAACGCAGGTCCGCTCCATTGCATCAGTTCCTCAGGGTTTTTTACCCATTTCTCAATAGTTGAGAGATCTTCCATAGTACTCTTCCTCAGTTTTATCATCCCTTCATATCCCTTCTTTCCAAATATAATTTCGCCATAAGAACATAAGAAAATTTATAAAGAAACGATAATGCCTCACCATTGAAAGGTAGTAATTACTATAAAATGATTGGGGCCCTCTTTCAATGGAAAATGTAAAGAAATCCGGCTGATCAGGTTAAAAAGAACGTTCATTATATATTCTCACGCCGGGTTTATTCTACCCAAACTTAGGTGAACGTACTGTTCTTTCCTATACATATAGTACGATAATACTCATGTTCCCTGTTCTGCCTTTCAATTACCGGGAATTTGTTAATCATTCCTCATGCATTGTAATATACAGGGAGGGGTACACTACACTATCTATTTACCTGATTATGGTATTACCACTTATTTGCTTTAAAGTGGTAATAAAAAACCTATTTATATATAAGCGTAACAGGTGATAAACTAGGGTATGACATCAAAGATTGTAAAGGAGGGGAATGACGTGGCAGATAATGAAGGAAAAGATCAAGTCATCGATGATGCCATAGGAGAAAGAGATATAAAGCGTTTAGAATTTCGTGGAGGTGTTTTCGCTGCTACGATTCCTTTAGTGTTTTTCATAATATGGGCCATTGTTTTAAGTGTAACAGGGCTCGTGACTGAACAAGCTCTGGTACTTGGAATGGTCATAGGAATTGGACTCGGACTATTCTTTTGTAAATCGAAGTGGTCAGATTACGCACAAAGCCTTATATCCGGTATGGCTCAGCCAGTTGGGATTGTAGCCATCATTGCCTGGTTTTGGGCAGGGATGTTTGCGAACATGTTATCTGCAGGAGGGCTCGTGGACGGATTAATCTGGTTCGGTTTTCAATCAGGTTTGGAAGGCGGCGCATTTGTAGGAATCACCTTTTTATTGGCTGGGCTATTTTCCACAGCTGTTGGAACAGGATATGGTACGGTCGCTACATTTGGTGTACTGATGTACCCGGCCGGGGTCATCCTGGGAGCCGATCCTGTCATTCTGCTTGCCGCTATTTTAAGTGGAGCTGTATTTGGAGATAATCTAGCTCCTGTATCTGATACAACTATTGTTTCTGCAACGACACAGAATGCAGATGTTCCGGGAGTAGTTCGATCAAGATTTAAATACTCTCTTACCGCTGCTATTCCAGCCCTTGTATTATTTATTATTTTCGGCGGTGGTGGAGAGACAGGCAGCCAGCAGGTTGTAAATCAGCTGCAGAATGAAGTATCCCCGGACGGGCTGTTTATGCTTATACCTTTTGCTCTTGTTTTATATTTAGCTTTAAGTGGACAGCATTTATTAACATCGCTTTCCTGGGGTATATTGGCATCGGCTGTATTTATTCTGCTGACAGGTTTATCTTGGAAAGAAGTGTTATACATTCATACGAATGCTCAAGGAGACGCTGTAATAGAAGGTGCCTTGATTGAGGGAATCAGTGGATACTTTAATATGGCAATCCTCATCCTCTTTATTCTTGCAGCCGCTTATCTCCTGGAGGTTGGAGGCACAATGGATGTAATCAAACAATTCTTCCTGCGTATCATTAATAACGTGGTCCGTCGAGCGGAATTTGCGATTTTTGGAATTGTGGCTTTTCTGAATGTGTTTATTACCATTAATACAGCAGCAGAAATAGCAGCAGCTCCTTTCGTTCGGAAATTAGGAGAAGAAATGAACATTCATGCATACCGTCGAGCAAACTTTTTAGATACCGTTACATCTTCCCTTGGGTATATCTTCCCTTGGAGTGGCGGGGTTTTACTTGCGTGGGCAACTGTGCAGGGAGCAGCCGAGAAGTATGACTTTCTTCCTGTTGTCGGCCCAACAGAAGTTTTCCCATTCGTTTTTCAAGGATGGCTGCTTCTGATCGTTATGTTCATTGCCGCTTGGACAGGCTGGGGACTTCGTTTTACAGGAAAAAATGGTGAAGAAGTAAAGCCGGCAGATTACCGTAAATAAACTGAAAGCGTCATTTCGATATCGAAATGACGCTTCTTTTATGTCCTGCTTCGTTTAATATACAAGGTGTTTTAGGTAATGCAGTATTTTACTCAGACGTTAAGCGCCGCTTTTGTTGCTTTTATTTGATCAAGATGACGAAGTTCGTGCCAGCCAATAAATTCAATCCACTGCATCAGGTTCATTTCACCAAAAGCAGGATGAGGGAAAGTACGGTTTTTTAAAGTTTCTTCATCCTTGTTATGGATGAGGAAAAGAGTAGCCTCACGTGTTTTCTCCAGTCCCTGTTTGGCACCTTCAATACTCTGGAACTCTCCTTTAGGACGAACAACTTCAGGTGCTTCGACTTTATAATCACGGTTGGTTGAACGGTGAATCGGTTTTTCTGTTGTCTGCTGAACATCCCCTTGCTTAATTGCCTGGTTAATTTGATAAACAATGAGCTGCTCCATTAAGTATAGGTGTTCAAGTACCTCCAAAATGGACCACTGATCCTTTTGTGGCTTTCGTGCAGCTTCTTCTTCAGGTACTTCATTAACAAAATCAAGCAGCTGTTTTCTTTTTTCTTCTAAGCCATACATAGAAATCTCCCTTTCCTTGTTAGTTATTTCGAGTCTATCATATCCATTGGACTAAAGGTGTTTCTAAAGACTTCAATTAATCTGAAACGTTTTTCTTTTATCTTCGTATAAAAATAGTAGTAAAGCCGTACACAATAGAGTGTCTCTGTTAAACGATGGTATATCCAATGATTCAGGAATAAGACTGCGGTAGATTTGAGCGCTTTTTATGGTATGTGATGCTCTGGAAGTAATAACGGACTTTTATACAATATAAAGGGCTGACTTTTACCTTTGGGTGGTATAGAAGGGTAGGGAGCATAAGATAAGAGGTACATAAAAAGGAGGACGAAGTGGATGAGTGATTACTCAATAGAAGAATTTATTAAGCAGACGAAGCAGGATGACTCAGAGAATGATTATTTTGAACTGGAGACACCAAGGATTTTAGAGGTGAATCTGCTGGACCAAGTGTGGGCAAAGGCGGGAGCTATGATTTCTTATAATGGTCAAATTAAGTTTGAGCGTGAGGGAATATTTGAACATGGAGTAGGCCGTCTTTTCAAAAAAGCCATGACAGGGGAAGGCAGTTCTCTGATGAAAGCCACCGGCCGCGGCCGCTTGTATCTGGCTGACCAAGGAAAGAAGATTACAATTTTCGACTTGGATAATGAAACGATTACAGTGAATGGGAATGATCTGCTGGCTTTTGAACCAAGTATCGACTGGGATATTAAGATGATGAAAAAAGTTGCGGGAATGGTTTCAGGTGGATTATTTAATGTTACGCTCAGCGGCAGCGGCCGTGTAGCCATCACTTCTCATTATGAACCGTTAACCTTACTTGTCCGTCCGGGAGAGCCTGTTATTACCGATCCCCATGCCACAGTTGCCTGGTCAGGTCATCTGGAACCAAACTTTAAGACGGATATCAGTTTAAAAACGCTGTTTGGTCGTGGAAGTGGTGAGTCTATTCAAATGGAATTCCAAGGAGAAGGATTTGTAATTGTCCAGCCGTTTGAGGAAGTTTATACGACTGGCAGTCAGGGATCCTGATATTTGCAAAAGACAGGCATGAATGTGTTACGATTTGAATAGAATGACAGCAAGAGAACTCAATGTGCTGTTCTTTCAATTTTTTCAACGGTTATCCTTTACTTCGTTATCAAAACGTTGTACCATGGAAACTAACATAAAATAAATAACGGAAACTTCTTATCCAGAGAGGCGGAGGGACTGGCCCTTTGATGCCCGGCAACCATCGAATCAATCTAAGGATTGACAAGAACGGTGCCAATTCCTGTAGGATGAAAACATCCTAAGAGATGAGAGGATCGTGCGGATTTTAGCGACCCCTTTTCTTACTGGATAAGAAAAGGGGTCTTTTCGTGTATAACCATTACCGTCAAGGCTCTCGATAGAAGTTGCGTTAAGGGAAAGGAAAGATGTTATATGGCAACCGCTATTTTCGGTGCAGGATGTTTTTGGGGAGTAGAAGCGTTTTTCGAAAAGTTTGAGGGAGTAACAGAAACGAAGGTTGGTTACATCGGGGGTCACCTTGAAAATCCTTCTTATGAGGATGTGAAAGCAGGCAATACTGGTCACGCAGAATCTGTAAGAGTTGAATATGACCCAACTGTCATTACGTATGCAGAGCTTGTGAATATCTTTTTCGAGGCACATGATCCTACATCACGTAATCGTCAAGGTGGCGATGTGGGTCATCAATACCGTTCTGTTATTTTCTATTCTGATGCAAGCCAGAAATATATTGCAGATGAGAAGATTAAGGAATGGGAAGGAAAAGGCATCTTTAAACGACCAATCGTGACAGATGTAGAAGCTGCCACAACGTTTTTTGAAGCGGAAGAATATCATCAGAAGTATCTACAGAAACATGGATCTGCTGCTTGTTCCATCGGATAAAAAACTCAAGAGGGTTTTTAGGCTGTCGAGAAAGTTTTCGACAGCCTTATTTTTTTGAGTATGCTCTAAATATCCGGCCTGGGGTTCTATACAAAACTGAAAACTCTTACTTAAGGGGTTTTTAGTGGAGGAGGAATATAGTGGGTCAGCACGAATGGAGAATAAAAGCAGGGAATAAGGAGGGGGACTATGGGGATAAATGATGTCTTATTAATGGTGATGTGTCTATTTCTCATTATTGGCGCGTTAGACTACTATGTCTTGAACCATCGCTTATCTTTAGGATGGCGTTTTCATGAAGCCTTTATGATGATGGGACCGCTTGCACTTTCAATGGTAGGGATTATCTCGCTGGCACCGGTCTTGTCTGCCTGGCTTGCTCCCGTGGTTGTTCCCGTTTTCCAGTGGTTCGGGGCAGATCCCTCTATGTTTGCATCCATGATGCTGGCTATTGATATGGGAGCTTACCCTCTAGCTGAATCTCTTGCCGTAGAAAAAGAGGCGGCTGTGTTTTCGTGGGCGCTTTTAGGAACGATGATGGGACCGACTCTCGTATTTACCATTCCAGTTGCTTTGACAATTGTTCAGAAAAAAGATCGTCCATTTTTCGCTAAAGGGATTCTTTCCGGTCTTGTTACCATACCTGTTGGCTGCCTGATTGGTGGATGGACAGCTGGTTATGAATGGATTTGGATGCTTCGTAACCTAATCCCTGCAATTCTTTTGTCTGTGTTCATTGGTTTAGGGCTTTGGCTTTTTACAAACCTGACCATCCGTTTATTTTCTTTTTTTGGAAAAACTATTGAAATCGTAATTATCACGGGTCTTATTCTAATTATTATTGAGACACTCACAGGGTTCGTTATTTTACCTGATCTTGATCCTTTATCCGAAGGAATGATCATCGTCGGTAGAATTACGGTCACCTTAGCGGGTGCTTATCCTCTTGTGGCTTTTATCAATCAAAGAGGGGAAAAGATATTTTCAAGCATCGGCAGAAGATATGGCTTGAATGCAGCCTCGATGACAGGGATCATTGCCTCCCTGGCTCACCATTTACCCATGCTTGCATCTATGAAAGATATGAACGAGAGAGGAAAAACGGTTAATGCTGCCTTTGCTGTAAGTGGAGCATTCGTTTTTGGAAGTCATTTTGCTTTTGTAGCCGGAATAGAGAAGGATATGATTTTTCCTGTAGTTCTAGGCAAACTAACGGCAGGAGGCCTCGCTATTGTTTTAGCCCTTTGGCTGACGAGGCCGAACAAATCAGTTCCCCAAACGGATGATCCGCGATATAATGCTGGGTAAGTGAGAGAGGAAGGAGTTTTTAAGATGAAGACAGACATGCGACAGCAGTTTGATAAGTATATCCAAAAGTTTAAGGAAGCTACTCCTGAAGAAATACAAACAAAAATGAAAAATGCGATTGACGAATTGGAGGCCTCTGATAACGGTGAAGGATTGAAAAAAGGTGAAAAGGCTCCTAATTTTAACCTGCCGGATGCTAAAGGGGATACGGTTGAACTTTACGAACAGTTAAAGCAGGGTCCGGTTATATTGACCTTTTATCGCGGGGGCTGGTGCCCATATTGCAACATGGAGCTTCGCTCGTACCAGCAGATTATCGGAGATATTAAGGAAGAGGGGGCACAATTGATTGCCATCAGCCCGCAGACACCGGATGAATCAATGACGACTCAGGAGAAGAATGACCTTGAGTATCATGTCCTCAGTGATGAGGGGAATGAGGTTGCTAATCAGTTCAACCTTGTTTATCAACTGCCAGACTATTTAGTTGATGTTTATAAGGATAAAGGTTTGCGTGTAGACAATCACAATGGAGATGAGACGTGGACACTTCCTGTATCTGCTACCTATATTATTGACACAGATGGAACGATTGTTTATGAATATACTAAATCGGATTATAAAGATCGTGCAGAGCCGTCCGAGGTTCTTGAAGAGTTAAAAAAAGTGAATGAATAAGAAGGAAAGAGCGCTCTATCGCATAGGGAGGGCGCTCTTTTTTTGTATTCGCTGATACTTAAATAATTGAAGGTACTACCTCACTTTAAAGGAATTGTTGGAATAACCAAAATCCACACACAAGGAGGGACACCCCTGTAGTTTGGAGGGAGATTCCTACAATGCTGCAAACTCTTCCTCCAAGTGCAACATTTAAATCTTTTGAGTCATTCGTTTTATCTTTCAAGACATCGTTGGAATAAGTAAGACCGAAGATTCCCAGGATTAAACCAGCTATAGGAATAAAGATGGACATAATTCCGAGAACCAGTGATGTCACGGCTTTTTGATTCATCCCCAGCCTCCCTGGTCACAAAACATCATTTAGTATAGCGATTAGCATAACTGCTTGCGACTATTGAATCGGGTTTAATTTTTGGCTCCATGCCGAGCGATTCGATACGGGCAACCATTTCATTTACATAGACCCTTGTCCGATTTCTTTCTCCCGAACCAATATCAATATGACCTTCGATGGTAAATGTGGCTCCCTTGTAAATATAGGGGAGGACAACTTCTATCAAGTCGTTTTTCCTTTCTTCTGTAAAAAGGGAAGCTACCTGCTCAGTCAAAGAGGTTTCATAGGATATTCGCTCGTGAAGGGTGGTCATTTGTCTATGAACGACTTCTTTACGATAGCAAGCCCAGGCACCTTTTCCTACTCGCTGAATAACCACTCCCGTAATAAAGAGGGTGTGGGACGGATGGACTTGAGAATCGGTTCCTACCATCAAACGATAATTCCCGACGGGTTCTCTTTTCATAAATGTAAGAATATGAGAAAAAACTTCAGCAAAGCTCATTCTTTTATGAGTGAGATTTTGAAATATATCGGATGGGTTCACATTAGCCAACTCCTTTATTATTGTAAAAAGGGACTGTCCTGTCGTGTGCCTGTGACCATTCTGTTATTAGGATATTCATAGACCTACATGAAAGATAACATCATTTTAAAAAGAGTATGTGTTATTTTCCATTTAAATATGTATAGACAAGCGTATGACGTGATTAAACAAATAGGAATAACACTCAAAATTTATTGAAATAATGAACTGTGTAATCTGCAAAAGGGTCACCATTTCTTTTCGGCGCCGAATCATTTTTATTGGAATCAATCTGCAGCCATCCTTACATCTTTTATTTACAAGAACTTTTGTGAAGAAGAAGGATTTATAGTCAAGAATGAGAATGGATATACAGGAACCGAGTGAAAGCACGCCCAGGCCTGTAAGGAAGACCTGGCTGTTTAGATAGACAAGACCAGCGTATACTAAATATGAGTGAGCACGGAGGGGGAAGGCATTTGAAAGACCGCAAATGGCTGCAAGGCATTCTTAAAGCAAGTAAGGGGCAGAGGCTTGTGGTTGGAATAGATGGTCTCAGTCGGTCGGGGAAAACGTCGTTTGTCGGGCAGCTGATGAAAGACTTCCATCTTGATTCTATAGTTGTGTTTCACATGGATGACCTTATTGTTGAACGATCAAAGCGGTATGGAACGGGGCACGCGGAATGGTATGAGTATTACAGCCTGCAGTGGGATGTACAATGGGTGAGAGATGAGTTCCTCCATTCATTAAAAAGAGATCCAAAAATAACAGTGCCCGTTTATAAACACGAACTGGACATACATAAAAGAAAAACTTATCAGCTTCCTGATAACGGCCTGATTATTGTTGAAGGAGTATTCCTTCAAAGGAAGGAATGGAGAGACCTGTTTGATTTTATTGTCTTTTTAGACTGTCCAAGACAAACAAGATTTTCCCGTGAGAAAGAAAGCGTCCAAAAAATGCACCAAAAGTTTGAACAAAGGTATTGGAAAGCGGAGGAACATTACCTACAGGTTGAACGTCCAAGAAGGCATGCGGATGTTGTTATTGATAATGGAGAAGCGAAAAGGCACTCTTAAATGAGTGCCTTTTCCGTCTTTTATACAAGAAGTGAATCTTATCCCTGAAGAATATCTGGTATCACTCACTAAGACAGTTGTTTAAAAATCCCGATTCTTTATCAAAAAATAAATACCCAGACAAGGACTATCGTTACTCCGAAAGTAACGGCATAGATGGTCGAAAGTAAAGGGATACTATTGATGTTACTTTTTTCACCTTTCAACTTTTCGGCATCATCTTTTGGAGACTGCTGGTTTTCCTCTTTGTTCATGTTCTTTGCAATAACAATCGTACCAATAAGAGCAGCAATAGATAGGAGAATAGCAGCTCCGTAATAAACAGGGTACATAGAATCCGCTCCCGGGTTAGTATTACCTTCATTATAAGTCAAAGAAGAGAAGGAAGCTAAGCTTTGAACTCTCTAATGCGCTCCTTTTTTTGTCATACTAACCCCAAAACAGTCGGGAAGTCCAATTGCGTTGGATGTAATATGTGGAGCGGATGAGACCATTTTGTAACGAAAACAAGAGAATAGCAGCTCTTTGTTTTGGTGACGATACAATAGAGGTGATGAAGATGGACTGGGTTTGGAAAGCAGTCTTAATTATATTTGTTGGAACGATTATTTTGAGAGTTGCCGGTCGAAAATCAATCTCTCAAATGACACTATCCCAAACGGTAATTATGATTGCAATTGGATCATTACTTATTCAACCGGTAGCGGGTAAGAATATCTGGGTAACATTCGGAGTAGGCGCAATCCTTGTCGTAACCCTGATGCTTATGGAATATTTCCAAGTGAAATTTGATTTTATAGAACAGTTTTTAACAGGTAAATCCGTATCAATCATCGAGAATGGCCAACTAGACGAAAAGAACATGAAAAAAATTCGTTTCACAGTGGATCAGTTGGAAATGAAACTGAGACAGGCAAATGTATCATCCTTGGAGGATTTGAAATCAGCGACATTAGAACCGAACGGCCAGGTCGGTTTTGAATGGAAGGATGATAAAAAACCGGCAACGAAAAAAGATATTGCAGATCTAAAACAGCAAATTGAGACGCTGAATCAACTATTAAATCCTAATATAAGTACTCAATCAGCACCGATTGAGGCAAGTGAAAACATCTTCAAAGAAGTAGAAACGAAAAAACATCAGCAGATACATCCTGACCGTCTGCAGTAAAATCTCTATCCGGGCATTTTGATCTATTTCTTGATATACTGTAAAGGGAGGTGAGGCAGATGGAAACGATCCACTCCATTGAAAATTTAAATGCCTTCGTGAATGAAGAGATGCTGTCCATTGTGTATGTTTCGCGGCCAGGTTGTTCCGTTTGTCACGGACTTCTACCCCAAGTCGAAAATCTATTAGACGACTACCCGAAAATAAAAGCAAGACAGGTCAATGCAGATGAAGTACCGGAAGTTGCTGGTCAATTCTCAGTAATGACAGTTCCAGCAGTTCTCCTATACTCAGAAGGAAAAGAACTATTCCGGAAAGCTCGCTTTGTTCCGATTGGTGAATTAAATCAGCAATTAGCAAAATTGAATCATTTCATTAATGAATAAAAAAACATCTGTTGAATCATTCAACAGATGTTTTTTTAATGGTCTTTTATCCATAGACACAAACAGTACCACTCATTTATGAACGTGCACTAAACTTCAAAAAGGTGGCTTCCAGGTAACTCAGGTTTATGATTCCAATTCAGAACGAGAGTACAACCAACTGCTTTAAAGGATAACAGGATTCCTAAAACAAAAATATCTAAAAATTTACTCAATTCAGCTTAATCCGGCATTTCTTAAAAATTTAACCCTCAAATATTTTCCTGAGACGAGATTATTTGCGATGAGACGTGCTGATAGGTAAATATCTCGTCATGAAACCGTTTACACGGACTATTTGGCTTATATAGACCCGACTTGCATAAAAACCCTTGAATAAGATTTGCCCAATGTTATGATGAAAAACGTCTTAAACAAAAGCGAACAAAAAATGCGAACGGGAGAGATTAACCCAAATGATTAAACAGACGATTGCTTTTCTAGGTGCAGGCTCTATGGCTGAAGCGATGATTTCAGGCATGGTGGAATCCGGAAATATTCCAGCTGAGAACATCATCGTGACCAATCGAAGTAATCAAGATCGTTTAAATAAAATTGAAGAAAAATATGGGGTGCGTACAGTATTGAAAGATGAGTTGAACTTCGCTGAAGTGGATCAATTCATTCTAGCTATGAAACCAAAAGATATTGATGCTGTACTCGCAGATCTTAAAGATAAACTTACTGCAAACCAAGTGTTGGTTTCTGTTCTAGCAGGTATCTCCACTTCTTATATGGAAGAACGCCTTAACGATAGGCAGCAGGTCATTCGCGTTATGCCGAATACGTCAAGCATGCTTCGTGAATCCGCTACTGCTGTTACACCAGGGCAGCACACGGACATGGACAATGTACTCGTATCCAAAGAGCTGCTTCAATCTATTGGAGAAGTATTTATTATTGAAGAAGATAAAATGGACGTATTTACAGGAATTGCCGGGAGCGGACCTGCGTATTTCTACTATTTAATGGAGCACATTGAAGAGACAGGACGTGCGGAAGGTATGGACAGTGAAACGCTGCGGGAAATTGGAGCACAAACTTTACTTGGAGCTGCTAAGATGATGCTTGAACGTGAAGAAAGCCCTACAGAGCTTCGGGAAAATGTAACATCTCCAAATGGTACAACAGCAGCTGGACTTGATGCTTTAGATAGAAATGGCGGAGGTCATGCAATATCTGCAGCCATTAAAGGTGCAGCAGGTCGTTCTAAGGAACTGAGCAAAGAACTGGAAGGACTACTTGTAGGCAGTAAATAAATACAGCAATCGATGCGAAAAAGTTAAACAGGAGTGATATGTTGAGTCAGAATAAAAAAAGAGTAGTAATTAAAATAGGGAGCAGCTCCCTGACAAGCATGCACGGAGAAATCAGTCGTCGTAAGTTAGAAAAATTAGTAGATGAAGTTGTTCAGTTAAAAGATGACGGCCACGAAGTTTTACTTGTATCTTCGGGAGCTGTTGCGGCAGGATACCGTAAGCTGGGATGTCTTGAGCGTCCAAGCACTCTTCCTGAAAAGCAAGCCGCAGCATCCATTGGTCAAGGATTGTTAATGGAATCCTATTCTGACCTATTCTTATCTCATGGTTACATGGGATCCCAGATTCTCATTACCCGCAGTGACTTTTCAGATGAAGACCGCTACAACAATGCACGCAATACGATTAATGTCCTGCTTGAACGAGGAATTATTCCAATTGTGAACGAAAATGACACCATTACAATTGATCGTTTGAAATTCGGTGATAACGATACACTTTCTGCAAAAGTAGCCGGTCTTGTCGATGCAGATCAATTGATTATTCTCTCTGATATTGATGGTCTTTATGATGCGGATCCAAGGAAAGATGAGAATGCTAAGCTACTCGATAAAGTCCACGAAATTACTCCAGAAATTGAAGCCGCCGCTGGTGATCCAGGAAGTGCAGTCGGCACGGGCGGAATGAAATCAAAAATTGATGCGTTCAAGATTTCCATGGCATCTGGTATTTCTTCTTTCCTAGGGAAAGCCAATACGCCGAATATTGTGTATGATGCTGTTTATGGCAATGCCGTTGGAACGTACTTTGAAATAACAACAGACTCTGAGAACCTTGATCAGAAGAAACAATGGATCGCTTTTAACTCCGGTCCAGAAGGCGAAGTCATTATTGATCACCGTGCGAAAGAGTCTATTGTCGATATGAAAAACAGCCTGATGCCAATGAATGTCCATCATGTAAAAGGGCGTTTTGAGGAAGGTGCTGTTGTTCGTATTCATGACCTTTATGGCGAAGAAGTTGGTCTTGGAGTTGTGAATTATTCCTCTGAAAAGATGAAGGAAATGATCAGCCTGACAGAACCTGAATTAGAATCGTATGAGAAAGCAGCTATTGAACGTAAAGACTTTGTCTGCCACTTAGAAGTTTCCATGCCCGTAGGTGTTTAAAATACTCAAGGAGGTCTTTGATGACACTAACAACAAGTAATGTAAACGTTGAAGCACAAGCAATTGAAGCGAAAAAAGCATCCAAGAAGCTGATGATTCTATCCAAAGAAGAAAAAAACCAGGCGTTGATGCATTTAGCTGACGTACTTGAACGTGATTATGAAACGATTTTAGCAGCGAACGAAAAAGACTTGGCTAATGGTCGCGAGAAAGGTTTCACAGAAGCTTTTATGGATCGTCTTTCACTTTCTCAGGAACGAATTGCTGACTTTGCTCAAGGTCTGCGTGAAGTAGCAGAATTAGAAGACCCGACAGGACAAGTGTTAAGTGACTGGACATTGGATAATGGTCTGCAAGTGGAAAAAGTGACAGTTCCACTCGGAGTCATTGGTATGATTTATGAAGCAAGACCAAATGTAACGGTTGATGCGACCGGACTTGCTCTGAAATCAGGGAATGCTATAGTACTCAAAGGTGGATCTTCTGCGATTAACTCAAACCAGGCGATTGTTGAAGTGATGCACCGCGGATTAGAAGAGACAAAAATTCCTAAAGAATCTGTGCAGTTCATCGCATCTACAGATCGTGCAGCAACGAATGAACTCTTTACAATGAAAGAGCATATTGATGTGCTCATTCCACGCGGAGGAGGCAAGCTTATTCAGGCTGTAGTTGAAAATGCTACTGTTCCAGTTTTGGAAACAGGCGTAGGAAACTGCCACATTTATGTTGATAAAGAAGCGGATGTGCAAAAAGCCATTAATATTCTTGTCAATGCAAAAACTGATCGTCCAGCGGTTTGTAACGCAGCAGAAACGCTTGTTGTCCACAAAGAATGGTTGAATCAGCATAAGGATGCCCTTATTGCTGCATTGGAGGAAAATCAGATTTCTGTGCATGGAGATGAGTATGTTCTAGAAATCATCCCGGGCTCTGTTCCTGCAAAAGAAGAAGACTGGGCTAATGAATACTTGAGCACAGATATTGCTGTAAAAGCTGTAGATGATATTACAGATGCGATTGCTCATATTGAAACTTATGGGACAAAGCATTCCGAAGCCATTGTTACAGAAGACAAACAAGCTGCTGAGCAATTCTTTGCTCTTGTAGATGCAGCTGCTCTGTATCACAATGCATCCACAAGATTTACAGACGGAAGCGCGCTTGGATTCGGAGCGGAAATCGGAATTTCCACCCAGAAACTGCATGCGCGTGGACCAATGGGGCTTCCAGCTCTGACAACTGTAAAGTTTCTTATGAAAGGTACCGGTCAAATCCGGTAAAAAGGCATAGATAGGAAAAAGGGAAACCCACAGATGACGGGTTTCCCTTTTTTGTTAGAAAGGTTCTTTAACTGTCGGCAGACGGCCGACAATAGCGGGGAACCAACAGACATAGCACTGTTCGAATACATTTATCTTTTACAAAATATTCAAATTGGTATACGATGATCTAATATTTATCTTTAGGAGGGAATGTATGAGACAGAATGAGGCGGTAGAAACAATTACCAACAGTTTGAAGAATGACCGATTTGTTAAAGCTGTTTTTCTAAAGGGATCTATGGGGCGTGGGGAAGAGGATGAACACTCTGATGTAGATTTGTATGTGCTGGTCGAGGAGCAGGATAAACAAGAGTTCCTACAAAACAGACAAAGACACCTGGAAAGTTACCAATCTCTTATCTTTTACGATGACATTTATATTATAGCTCCCCAGATTATTGCGGTGTTTGAGAATTTGCTGCATGTCGACCTTTTCACGGTCACGGAGGAAGCTCTTATACATAAAGATTATATGAAAGTTTTGTATGATCCCGATCATTTGATGGAAAAGCATAAAGAGTTTCAAAACCTGAGTTTGTCTCAGGACGACTTCCTCTATGCCGTGGATGATGTCGCATTCTTTTTTCTGCAATACAAAAAGGCAGCGGATCGAGGGAATGATTTATGGGCAGTAAAAGTTGCGAATGACATTGGAGTGAATCTTGCAAAAGTACTGTTACAGATACATTGCCCGGAAAGAGCACAACTAGGGCTCAAAACAGTAGATCGTTCTCTGCCAGAGGAGGTGGCAGCTTCACTAAAAGAAGCGTATGCCTATCTCACTATATATGAACATAAAAAAGGAATAAGGGTAATGGCTGAACTTGTGCAATTTCATTTGAACTGGCTGGAGGATGAGTGGGGAGACAACGATTACACAATTCCCTTTCTTAAGAGAATGCTTGGAGAAATAAAAACCTGGAACACCTAAAAAAGGTATTCCAGGTTTTTAAAAGGTTTGTCCAGACATGGCTTGTGAGAGAGTTGCTGTTGTACTAACGTGACTAAAATCCACACCCAGGGATACAGCGGTGTGAGCAATTTCAGGTCTTATGCCGACAACAGTGGCCGAAACTCCAATTAATCGCAAACTGTCTATCAATTGGAAGATTTGCTGGGCGACCATGGTATCTACTAAATAGACACCGGACAAATCTATGTAAATAGAGTCGACATCCTGTTCTGTACATTTCTTTAGTGTGTTTTCCAAAATAGAAGTTGCGCGTTCAGTATCAATGTTTCCAACCAGAGGAAGTAAAGCCTGGTCATTCGATAGTTGAATGAGCGGCGAACTTAATTCGTTAATGGTAGATCGCTGTTCTTCAATTTGTTTATTGATTTGACTGCTTTTTTCTTTCCCCACTTTATACATGATTTGATCAAAAGCCTCTATTAACAGACGGGTCCATTTTTCTTCTCTTTCCCGTGATATATCGATGTCTTCTTTATCGATAAACTCTTTTAGGTAATCCAAATATTGACCACGGACACGCATGAACTCCCGCATAATTTCATGGGTGGGGGTTTCTAAATGGTGCGGATCACTGCTGATTTCCATTATCCAATCATTCATATGTGAAATAAAATCTTCATTATCGAGGATGAAGATTTGTGATAGGTGCTCATGAAAAGCATAGTTTTGAGACTTCAAATTAATAATTGTGTCTAGATCCTTTGAGGCATAAACTCCGGAAACGGTGTTTTGGTTTAGAGAGTTGTACCATTCTTCAGTGAGGACGGAAGCTTTTTCTAATAAGAATTTTTGAAATGCCCTGTTCGCTTTCATTTTGCAAGCTCCTCTCTATATATGAGCCTCTTTTAAAAAAGGGAGAGATTCATTAGTTCTCTCTATTATAAAGGGTAAATCAATTCATTACCATCTTAAAAGGAGAGAACAAGAAAAGAAACCAAACTGCAGTACACACTTTGGTTCCTGGTAACACAGACTTTGAACAGCATTTTTTACAAATCAGCTTCTGTAAGCCTTGTGGGAGTGGTTGTACCAAGACAACTAATCCCGCAAAAACAGTCAAGGTCTACAGTGATACAGATTCCCGTAGACTTAAAGCCTGTAGCTCCATCAATAAAGTGACAGACGTTGCCTTTATTTTTGTGAGAATCACACGGTGCTTGTCTTTCTGCTTTTAATAGTTCCAGTTTGACGCAGTGGCTGCTTCCATCGACAAACTTTTTCGCTTTAAACACGGGTGATTCTATGCAGTGGATGGTTCCGTTTACGTGTTTGACGCCGCTGGCTACGAATGGTTTACAATCTTTGCAGTACAAAACAAAAGGAATAGTCGTATCCCCGTTCCCATTTTGTGCAGGTGATAAAAGCTCACGAATGGAACGTTCACAGCTTACATTACAACCATGATTGCGGGCCGCGACTTCATTTTGTGCTTTAACAATTGCCTTTACGACATCTCGTACACATCTGCCGTCTCTTGAATGACATGAACACATTTTAATCTCTCCTTTCCACGTTATTCCTTATATCTTATGGAAATCTCTTAAATATGCTTGTATAAACGTCTAATATATTTCTTTACTTTAAAGTTTTTTAGATAAGTAGATAGAAGTATGGGGCATTGGCCAAGGCAATAGGTTAGAAACAGCGTAGAATATAGGACCCGGAGTTTCAAAATCTTCAATGGGCATGGCTGACCACGCCATAAATATTTTCCTGCGGCTGGATGTCAGCGTACACTGGCATCCATTTTTATTTAAGATGTTTATTCACGTTCATCATCAGGACAGAAACCGCAGAATTGAGTTTTGAGTAACCCTGTTCCTCAGAACATAATCGACTCCAGGATGTAAAAGTACAATTTAATCAAAACAGCATGGATTTGGTCACCTGAATTTGATTAAAAATGAATGTCTGTTCATTATGCAGTTGAATTTTCAGAATAATACATATACAATAATTAACATACCTACCGTTTAGTATGTAACCGTGTAAATGATAGAAATGATATTCTTACTTTTCATATGCTGGGAAACAAAGTGAGTGAAAGGACTGGTCGTAAACATAAAACTACTGATTTTTGTAAGCGTGTACATAGGTGGTTTATCCTCTCAATCTCTAATCTATTAAAAAGACCGTGAACATCCTGATGGAGTGGTGATGCTTTTGTGTGTGCAGATAAGTGCGTACATGTCAGGTGATCATGTTGAGATCATTCGAAAAAGGAAGTTAAAACTATTAAATAAGGGGGGGGAGAATGTGCATGTAAATGATTTATTTGATTTGTCGGGGAAGACCGCTTTAGTTACAGGAGGAGGAAGAGGATTAGGAGAACAAATGGCAGAAGGGTTGGCTGAAGCAGGAGCAAATGTTGTCGTCTGCTCAAGAAAGAAGGAAGCTTGTGAACGAGTGGCTCTCCGCTTAGAAAAGGATCTAGGTGTTCAAACTCTGGCATCAGCCTGTGATGTGACAAAAATCGATGAAGTTGAGGAAGTCGTTCAAGAAAACCTTCGTCGTTTAGGAACCATTGATATTCTTGTGAATAACAGCGGAGCAACCTGGGGGGCACCGACACTCAAGATGCCGCTGGAAGCGTTCCAAAAAGTGATGAATGTTAATGTAACCGGTACTTTTTTAATGTCGCAGAAGGTTGGAGAAGTCATGGTTAATCAACATTCAGGAAAAATAATTAATATCGCTTCTATTGCCGGTTTAGGAGGGGCGGATTCTCGTCTTATGGAAACAATCGGTTACAATGCGAGCAAAGGAGCTGTTATCACATTGACAAAGGATCTAGCTGTCAAATGGGGGAGCAGCAACATTCATGTAAATGCCCTGGCCCCTGGGTTCTTTCCTACAAAGATGTCCAACGGCGTATTAGAACAGGGTGGAGACTTTATATTGGACCGAACGCCCTTAGGCCGCTTCGGTTCAGAAAAAGATTTAAAGGGAGCCGCTGTTTTTCTAGCTTCTAAAGCATCTGACTTTGTTACAGGAGAGGTTCTTGTTGTTGATGGGGGTATGCACGCATCCTGTTAAAGGAAAAAACGTGAAGAGCTTTATATGAGAAGTTGGCGAGAAGAATAAAGGAGGGTTTTTATGGGAGTGAAAAAACTAGCAGTGATAGGCGCGGGTAGTATGGGGCATCAGATAGCCATGTTAGGTTCTTTAGCCGGCTACGAAACGACCATACAGGATATTAGTCCTGATTCGCTTCAAATTGCAAAATCTAAACTTTCTAAAATCATGGATAAATGGGTGGTAAAGGATAAGATTACAAGCGATGTGCGTGACCTTGCTTTTGAACGACTTCATTTCACCACGGACTTAAAAGAAGCAGCCGGGGATGCGGATCTGATTATTGAAGCTGTGGTTGAGAAATTGAGTGTGAAGCGGGAAGTATTTGCGGATCTGGATAAGTTTGCACCCTCTCATACTGTCCTGGCCACTAATTCCTCTACAATTGTCAGCTCCTTAATTGCCGATGTGACATCCAGACCTGAGAAGGTATGCAATATGCACTTCTTCTTCCCGCCTTTAATTATGGATTGTGTTGAAGTAGTAAAAGGGGAGCATACATCTGAGGCAACCGCTTCTTTGGCCATGGAAGTATGCGGGGAAATGAATAGAACAGCGGTGCTGCTAGAAAAAGAGATTTCCGGCTTTATTGCAAACCGCATCCTCTTCGCTATCCAAAAGGAGGCCATGAGTTTGTATGAAGGGGGATATGCGGACTATAAGGATATAGACGTTATTGTTAAGAAGGCACTTAACCATCCTATTGGTCCTTTTGAGTTGATGGATCTATCAGGTATTGATGTCGGTTATTATGTTATGCAGCAGCAATTCGAAGAAACAGGGGATCCAAAGGACCGCCCATCAAAAACGTTAACGGAAAAAATGGAAGCTGGCGAATTAGGTCGTAAAACAGGCAGAGGTTTTTATACGTATGATACGCCGGTGAAAAACTAAGGGGGACTACCTGATGCATGAGATTGAAGTGAATGTTCGTTTTTGTGAGACAGATTTGTTAGGCCATGTGAATAATAGTAATTTCTTCATTTATATGGAAGATGCGCGCATTCGTTTCTTCCAGGATTTAAATCTTGTAGAGAAAGATTGGAATTTTATTATGGCTTCAGCCAAATGTGATTTCATTAAGCAGGTCTATTACAATCAAACCTTAAAAATCAGAAACAACGTCTCAAAAATCGGAAATTCCAGCTTTCATTTAGAGCAGCGAATGTTTGAAGAGCAAACTGGTGAGCTTGTAGCAAAAGGGGAGTCTGTAATTGTTCAATTTGATTTTGAGGAGCAGAAAAGTAAACCGCTCACACCCGAAATGAAGGAAAACTTGCAGTCCTATCAATTGGTTGTTAAATAGGGGGTTGTCATGACTTATACGAAAGATACTCAATCTGTCCGCAAAGGGGAAGAACTTAATGAAAGGGATATCCTTTCATTCTTAAAGGAAAACCTTGACGTCCCAACGGGCGAACTCGTCATCAGGCAGTTTGGTGCAGGGCATTCAAATTTGACTTATGAACTTAACGTCGGAGGTAAGTGGAAGGCTGTGCTGCGTAGACCACCAATGGGACCTGTCGCCCCAAAAGCACACGATATGGAGCGGGAATATAAAGTGTTAAGCGCATTGCATCCATTTTATTCACTGGCTCCCAAACCATTAATCTATGACTCGGGAGACGTCCTTGGGGTTCCTTTTTTTGTAATGGAAAGAAGAGAAGGGATCGTTTATGACCAGCAATTTCCCGAAGGAGTCGAACCTTCAGCTGAGCTGGGGAGAGAGATTTCTGAAACCATGGTTAATCGCCTTGTAGATCTTCATAGTATCGACTATAAGCAGACTTCTCTGGTGAATATGGTTAAACCAGAAGGATTCATGGAACGCCAGGTGCATGGTTGGATAAAACGATATGACAGAGCACGAACGGATGATGTTGTTTCAGGAGAACGACTGAAGAAATGGCTTTCCAGTCACATTCCATCATCTAACCATGCTTCTATTATTCATTATGATTACAAGTTGAATAATGCTATGTTCAGCAGAGAACACCCTTCTAAGATGGTGGGGCTGTTTGATTGGGAGATGACAACGGTAGGAGACCCTCTTGCAGACCTAGGAGCAGCCATGAGCTATTGGATTGAAGCGGACGATCCATCCTTGCTTCAGCATGGTCTTGGAAAAGAACCGCTCACCATAAATGAGGGATTCTATACAAGGGAGCAATTTATTCAGGCTTATGCAGAGAGAAGTGGGCGTGATATACAGGATATCCATGTGTATTTAACTTTTGCATACTTTAAGCTGGCTGGGATTATTCAGCAGATTTATTACCGTTATAAACAAGGACAGACAGAGGATCCACGATTCTCACAAATGAATAAGTTCGTAAATAACTTAATCCAGCATGCAGAAGAGACGGCCGGTCTATGACGAAGGGAAAGATTCAAGTCATATTTAAAAAAGAGGATATTAAGCCGGATCTATTAGAAGGAAAAGTCGCCGTTGTCTTTGATATCCTTTTTGCTACATCTACCATTACTGCAGCGATTGCACATGGGGCTGTATCTGTAATTCCTGTTTTCAGTGCTGAACAGGCCAGGGAGAAGGCCGCTCAATTTACACAGCCATACTTAATGGCAGGAGAAGACCGCGGGAGGACAATTGAAGGGTTCCATCCTCCTCTTCATACACACATAAGCCCTCTTATCCAAGGTAAACACTTAATTTTAACGACGACGAACGGCACAGTAGCACTTACGCAGGCCAATAAATCAGCAAATCTTTATGCCTCTTCCTTATTGAATAATCCTGCGATGGCTAAACACCTGTATCAAAAACATAAGCACGAGACTATAGTGCTTATATGTTCTGGATCAAGTGGTAGTTATACAATGGAAGATTTCTATGGGGCAGGCAGTCTTATTAGTTTCATGCAGGAGCTTGGGGACTGGGAGCTCTCTGATGCTGCTGCCACAGCCTTTCATTTTTACGAAAGCAGCAGGAGTTCGAAGCAGCTGCTTACCAATTGCCGTATCGGTCAGCTGTTGATGAACTACGGCGTTGACCAAAGAGAAATTGAATTTGCCGCTCAGGAAGGGGTGTTTGATACAGTACTGGTTTACGATCCCGAGGAAGGACAAATCAAGGAGGGACATTATGCATCCAGTTGAATATAGAATTCGCGGGGGAGAGTTTCTGACAAAAGATGTGTCTTTCGATTCTATCTTTACTCCAGAAGATCAAACGGATGAACATAAGATGATTGCTGCCACAGCTCGACAATTTATTACCCGGGAAATCCAACCGCATCGCAGTCAGATTGAAGAGGGCGACTTTAATTTTGTGAAAGATAAAATGAAACGGGCAGGAAACCTGGGGTTATTAGGTCACAGCATTCCTGAAAAGTACGGGGGGCTTGGTCTGGACAAAATAAGTAAAGGGATTGTAGGAGAATCACTTGGTCATGCAGGCGGGTACAGTGTGGCACATTCCAATCACACTTGTATAGCTACTCTTCCCATCACTTATTTTGGTACAGAAGATCAAAAGATGAAGTATCTGCCTAAGCTTGCATCAGGAGAGTACATTGGGGCTTACTGCCTGACAGAACCTGAGGCAGGATCGGATGCTTTATCTGCACGTACGACGGCTGTTTTGAATGAATCAGAGACGCATTATGTGCTAAATGGAACAAAAATTTACATTACCAATGCTGCTTTCTCAGATACATTTATTGTCTATGCAAAAGTGGATGGGGAACATTTCACAGCCTTTATTGTGGAGAAGGACTTTCCGGGGCTTTCAATTGGACCAGAAGAAAATAAAATGGGGATTAAAGGAAGCTCTACTTGTTCTGTCGTTATGGAGGACTGTGAAGTTCCTGTAGAAAATTTGCTGGGGGAAGTAGGGAAAGGTCACATCATTGCACTCAATGTTCTAAATCTTGGGCGTTTTAATCTGGGGTTTGCAACGAATGGTGCTGCTAAATACAGCCTTCAATTAGCTGTTGATCATATCTCCCAGCGAAAACAGTTTGGAAAAAGGATAGCTGATTTCCGGGCCAGTAAGGAAAAGATCGCTTCTATGACCGCCCGTATATATGCAGCTGAGTCCCTGCTCTACCGTACAGCAGGACATATCGAGTCAGTACTTGGAGATCACTACGAAACAGCAGACAAATCTGCCGTCGCCATGGCGATGAATGAACACAGGATGGAGGCAGCTATATGTAAAGTTGTCGGTTCTGAAACGTTGGATTATGTGGTGGATGAATCTTTACAACTTCACGGGGGAGCAGGATTTATAAAAGAGTATCCTATCGAACAAGCCTATAGGGATTCAAGGATTAATCGAATCTTTGAAGGAACGAATGAAATCAACCGTCTTTTAATTCCAAGTGCTTTTCTTCAAAAGGCTTCTAAGGGAGAACTGGATGTTGAAGAGCTTATGAACAAGGCCAAATCCTCCTTGAAAGAAGGAAGTTATAAAAAAGGAGAGTCTTTCCTGGATAAATGTGATGAGGCTGTCGCCGTTTATAAGCTTCTGTTTTCAATCACAGCCGGTGCAGCCTATCAAAGGTACGGGAAACAGGTTCAACATGAGCAGGAAACGCTAATGAATCTTGCCAATATTGCAATGGAAGTCTACCGGACCGAGTCCGCCGTCCTGCGAACAAAAAAAGCTTCGGTGTCTGAGGATTCGAACACCGACTTGAAATTGAATTTGACAGCAGCTGTTATCGAACAGTCTACCTATGAAGTACATAAAGCTGCTTCTAATTTGTTCTCTTCTTTATTGTCAGGCAAAGAAAGGAAGAAGGCGCTTAGTAACGTGGCCGTCTTTTTAAATGAGTACCTTTTTGAGGATGCATTAGAACGTAACCGTACAATTGCAGATGTCATAGTTGAATCCGGACAATATACATTTTAAAAGGAGTGGAAGTTTATGAAACTTGGAAATGATCATTTGAGTGTAGATATTAAGGGGCCTGTCATGTCCTGTGTATTAAATAGACCAGACAGCCTGAATGCCTTCTCTAAACAAATGATAGGCGGATTACAGGATGCTCTGAAAGAGGCAGAAAAAAATCAGGACGTAAAAGTCGTTGTTTTATCAGGGGCAGGCCGTGCTTTTTCAGCAGGTGGAGATGTGAAAAGTATGGGTCGGTCAACAACTCAAGACCTTTATGATCACGTTGGAGAGCTGAATCGATTAATCTTGAGCATTAAGGACTTACCAAAGCCTGTTATAGCGGTGGTTCATGGGTATGCTGCTGGTGCCGGGTTTAATTTGGCTTTAGCCTGCGACCAAATACTGGCTGCGGAAGAAAGTAAGTTCGTTCTCAGCTTTGCTCAAGTTGGTCTTGTATCTGACGGTGGCGGCCATTATTTCTTATCAAGACTATTAGGTCCTTACCGGACAAAAGAGCTGCTCTTTACAGGTGAACCAATCCCAGTAGAAACAGCTTCAGATTGGGGATTGGTAAATCGGGTCATTCCAATAGCTGAACTTGAAGAAAAAGCGATGGAGTATGCGCTTCGAATTGCTCGAGGTCCTGGGAGAGCGATTGGTATGATGAAGAAAATCGTAGATCAGTCAGATCAATCAGATTTGGCAGCTATTCTTGAGCAGGAGCGTGTAACCCAGACAATGATGGTCGACACAGAAGATCATAAAGAAGGAGTTCAAGCTTTCAAGGAAAAAAGAAAGCCCGATTTTGTTGGGAAATAAGGAGGTAAACGATGAAAGCTATTCAGTTTAAAGAGTATGGGGATCCATCTGTTCTGGAAAATGTAGATGTGGATGTCCCTGAATTAGATAAGGGTGAAGTCCTTTTAAAAGTAACAGCTATTGGTGTGAATTATGCGGATACAGCAAGGCGTGAGGGCGCATATGTAGTGCCTACCCCTCTTCCATTCATCCCTGGAGCAGAGGTAGTGGGGGTTGTTGAAGAAGTTGGAGAGGGGACTTCGAAGTTCTCAAAAGGCGACCGTGTAGTAACATTGATTGGTTCAGGAGGATACGCGGAATATGTGAAGACGACGGAGCATACGCTAATTTCTCTACCAGAGAATGTAGAAGATGAGACGGCCGTTGCTTTACCTCTTCAAGGCCTCACAGCTTACCACTTATTAACGACGATGGGGAGACTTGAAGAAGGAGAGTCCGTACTTGTTCATGCAGCAGCTGGTGGTGTAGGTTCTCTTGCGGTTCAGCTGGCTAAAAGCTTTGGTGCCGGGAATGTTATAGCAACGGCAAGTACGGAGGAGAAGCTCGCTTTAGCTAGTGATCTGGGAGCCGACCATACCATAAATTATACAAATGAAAACTGGCGTCAAGAAGTCCTTGAAGCAACCGGTGGTAAAGGCGTAGATATTGCCCTGGAAATGGCGGGTGGAGACATTTTTCATGAAACTATAAAATGTATGCGCCCCTTTGGACGCCTTGTTGTGTATGGTGTAGCCAGCGGGGAGCCGGCACAAATGTACCCGTCCGGATTGATGAACCGCAACCTATCCGTTATGGGATTTTTCCTGCCGCAGATTATGAAAAAGCGGGAACTGTTTGAAAAAAGTTTGAACCATTTAATGGAACTCGTACAGTCAGGGGAGTTAAAGCTAACGGTTGGCGGGGTCTATGATTTAAAAGATGCTTCATACGTACATGAGATTATGCAGGGGAGAAAAACGAAGGGGAAACTCGTTTTAAAACCATAATGCCTTGATGATAAGGTGGGACTGAATATATTCGGTCTCACCTTTTTTTATGCTTAATTATAAAGGCCCTCTCTTTTTACAAGCATCTACTTTAACGAAGTTGTTTTATTGGCAGGAATGCGCTCGAATAGTGACGAATATTACTTGTTATCCATAAATAAAAGGAGGAGCAATCATGTTTACCCATATAGTAGATGATGAATTATCACTCAAATTAATAGGTTATGAAGACGCAGAAGAACTTTTCGCCTTATCTGACAGATCCAGAGATCACTTAAGAGCATGGTTGCCGTGGATAGACTTCACACATACTCCTGAGGATACCAAGAACTATGTTCAAGGATGTCTCAAGAGGTATGCAGAGAATGACGGCCTGACTGTCTGTATCCTATATAAAGGAAACATTGCTGGTGTCATTGATTTTCATGAGATTGATCACAAAAATAAAAAAACGAGCATTGGGTATTGGATGGGAGCAGAATTTAAAGGGCGGGGAATGCTTACACGTGCATCTCAAATCTTATTTGACTATGCATTTAAGGAAATGGGTATCAACCGTATTGAGATAAGAGCAGCTGAAAAAAACCTGAAGAGCCGTGCCGTTCCTGAGAGGCTTGGGTTTGTACAGGAGGGAATCATTCGGCATGCAGCTCTGCTATACGATGAGTACACCGACCATGTGGTTTATGGGATGCTGAAAGAAGATTGGGAAAAGCGAAAGGAAACTTCATGATAAGCCATTCCGTCGATTGTATAAACGTCAAAAGCCCTGAAAAAAATGAAAGTGAAGATGCCTATATCGTTAACAAATCAGCTTTAGTATATGGCGTACTTGATGGTGCCACTCCGCTTGTTCCATTTGAAGATGAGAACGGTCACAACGGTGCTTACCTTTCCGCTCATCTGTTTAAAGATCATATGGAAAGGCTTATGCCAATAGATTCCCTTATAGATGCTGTTGAAGAAGCCAATTTTCAAATCTATGAAAAGATGAAGGAATACAGGGTTGATGTAACCAAAGCAGAAGAGCGGTAGTCAACATGTGCAGCCATCGTAAAAATAGAGGAAGGTCATTTTCATTATGTTCAGCTTGGTGATACAATGGTCGTGGCACTTTATAAGAATGGAGATTGCAAGATTTTGACTGATGATAAGGTGAAGGGAATCAGTTCACGAGCGAAATTGAAGCGGGAACGAGAACGTGAAAAAGGTTTTGATGTGCCGGATGAAGAGGTTTTCGAGGACCGCTTAGCAAACCTTAGATACAACCGCACAATGGCAAATATCCCGGGCGGATACACGGTGGCCAATGGTATGCCGGATGTCATGGAGGGGGTGGACAGCGGTACAACCTCATTAGAAGGGATTGCCCAAATTTGGTTAATTACTGATGGTCTTTTTCACCCGGATTTATCTATAGAAGACACTTGTAGACGATTGAATGAATTCGGCATGAAAAGTTATATTGAAGATTTAACTTATGATCTTCAGGCACGAGAGATGCCGATTGATGATTGTACAGTCATTTGTGTGGATTTCATAGAATAAAGGCTTCTCCCTGAGGGGAGAAGCCTTTTTTAGTGAATGTCTATTTAACAATAGATAATACAATTCCATCATATCCTTTGCTGCCGACGGTTTGTAAGGCGGTACTTTCCAGTCGGGGATGTTGGTGTAAAAGATCGAACATATCCCGAATTCCCTGGATGTCTGGGTCATTCCCCTCAACGTCCAGTACCCTCCCTTCTCTTACTACGTTATCTACGACAATGGTTGTACCGGATGTGGATAATTTCAATATTTCTTCCAGGTACCGAGCATTGTTATTTTTATCGGCATCAATAAAGATAAAGTCAAAGGGTGACTCTTCTCTTAGGGTAGGAAGTGTCTTAAGGGCGGGGCCTGTCCTTAGAGATATTTTGTCTATCACACCAGCTTCGCTCATATTTTTGGATGCGACCTCAGCGTGTTTGGGATTGAACTCCAGAGTAGTGAGGTGTCCGCCTTCTGGAAGAGCCTTAGCCATCCATATGCTGCTGTATCCTCCCAATGTGCCGATTTCCAATACATTTTTTGCAGCTTTTATTTTCACTAAAAGATGTAGTAATTTTCCTTGTGCAGCTGATACATCAATGCCTGGCAATCCAGCCTCTTCATTGGATTTTAAAATTTTCTGCATAGCTGAATCTTCAGGGATCAAACGGTCGACGAAGTATTGATCAACTTCTCTCCAGGTATTTTTTTCGCTCATTGCCGTTCCTCCTTCTATCATCTTCTATAAATAAGTGTACGTTTCCTGTATGGGAAAAACTAGTAAAGTGTTTGGGGAAGTATGTATAGGGATGTATTTATTTTGTAGTATAGTAAACCCGGTTTTCTTTTTAATAATTCTCTATATGTATAGATCAGCTCCTGATTCTATAAAAAATCGAGCATAAGACCTTAGTGGTTTTATGCTCGATTTGAATGGCTTACATCTATCATTCATTTAATAAATGAATGTTGATTAGAAGAGCTGGGGGATACCTTGGATAAGGGACATGCCTCCCATATAGGACATGGCTGCAACAATCAGTATTCCGAAAATTGTTAACCATAGAGGATGTTTATAATCGCCTACAATCTTCTTGTTGTAAGCGGCAAGGAGCATGACACCCAAGGCAATCGGCAGGATCAATCCGTTTAAAGATCCAACAAGGATAAGGACTTTTACTGGCTTTCCGACAGATACAAAGACGGTTGTCGATATAACGATAAAAGCGACGATAAACCATTTGTGGTATTTTTCGATTGTTTTATTAAATGTTCGTATGAAAGAGACGGAGGTGTAGGCAGCCCCAACCACTGAAGTAACAGCAGCTGACCACATAATAACCCCGAATATTTTATATCCTACATTACCAGCCGCGGCTTGAAAAACAGATGCCGGCGGATTCTCTGGATTTAATGTAAAGCCTGAGGCTACTACGCCAAGTGAAGCTAAGAATAGGAAGATCCGCATAATGGATGCTATTCCTATCGCCGATACGGAACTTTTAGTCACTTGGCCCAGTGATTCCTGACCTTTAATTCCTGCATCGAGAAGACGATGTCCTCCGGCAAAGGTGATGTACCCGCCTACGGTGCCCCCGACAAGTGTAATAATGGCAAGGAAGTCGATCGTATCCGGTACGAATGTTTTCGTAACAGCCTCACCTACAGGCGGCTCTGCAGAAAACATAACAAAAATAGTAAGAGCAATCATAACGAACCCTGCTATTTGAGCGAAACGATCCATCACTTTTCCTGCTTCACGAACCAGGAAAACGGCAACGGCTACGATCCCACTGAACAGGGCCCCCATTTCAGGAGAAATACCGAAAAGAACATTTGTACCTAAACCGGCGCCTGCAATATTACCAATATTAAAGGCCAGACCACCGGCAACAATTAAAATGGAAAGGAAGAAGCCTAAACCCGGTAAAAGGCTGTTCGCGATATCCTGGGCCGGTTTTTCTGAAACAGCAATAATACGCCAAATATTTAATTGAGCGCCAATATCAATAATGATTGATATTAAAATGACAAATCCGAAACTAGCGGCTAATTGTTGTGTGAAATGTGTAGTTTGTGTAAGAAATCCCGGACCAATGGCAGATGTCGCCATGAGAAAAGCGGCCCCCAGTAAAAGACTTCTATTCGATTGTTGCTTCATCGTGTTGCTCCTCTCAGATGTTTTTGTGTCCTATAAACTCTCCAATACTGCGTAATTCAATATTCGAAGATTTGAGAGCATGAGTAATATACTTAGCAAAGTCGACGGCTCTCTCTCCATCTCCATGGATACAGATCGTTTGAGCATTAATATCAATATCTACGTTCTGGACGGCTGTTACTTTTTTCTCTTTAACCATCCGAATGACCTGATGGACGGCCTGTTCATGATCCGTAATTAACGCATTGGGTTCTCTCCTGGATGTGAGTGAACCATCCTCTTGATATGTACGGTCAGAAAATACTTCACTAGCCGTCTTTAGCCCATGTTGTTGACCAGCCTCAATTAGCTGGCTTCCAGCCAAACCGAAAAGGACCAGAGAAGGATCGAGATCATAGACTGCTTTGGCAATTGCATTAGCTAAAGGACGCTGTTTGGCAGCCATATTAAATAAAGCTCCGTGCGGTTTAACATGCTGTAAAGTCCCGCCTTCTGCTTCCACGAAACCTTTTAAGGCACCGATTTGGTAGATCACCATATCGTAAGCTTCTTCGGAAGAAATCTCCATAGGGCGGCGGCCAAAACCCGAAAGATCAGGGAGCCCGGGGTGGGCGCCGATGCGTACACCATTCTCTATGGCCAGACGAACGGTTTTTTTCATAATCGATGGATCACCCGCGTGAAATCCACAGGCGATATTAGCGGAAGTTACATATTTCATAATCTCTTCATCGCGTCCAATTTTATAAGACCCAAAGCTTTCTCCCATATCACAATTCAAGTCTACAATATACATCGTGAGCCCTCCTCATCGAAATTTACTTGCAATACCTAGTTGAAGTTGTTTGATCTCATTTTCCCGCTGCAAGTATAACCGCTGAGCTTCATTATGAGAGATTTGAGTGAAAGAAAGACTTTCGCCCGGCCGCAGTTGAGCCAGTCTAGGCAAATCTACAGAAGCCACCTGAGCAATTTTTGGATATCCGCCGGTTGTTTGACGGTCTGCTAATAAAACGATTGGATTTCCTTCTGATGGAACTTGAATCGTTCCAAATGTAACGGCTTCAGACAGAAGACTCTGTTCTTCTTTAAATGATAATGGACAACCCGTCAGGCGGTAGCCCATTCGATCTGACTTAGAGTCGATCTGAAAAGAATGTTGGAAGAAGTTTTTCTGGCTTTTTTCATCAAACCAGTCAAACTCCCGCCCTGCCATTACACGTATGGAGGATTTCTTGTCTTCGTAATTACTGAACTCTGGAGGGACAAACCAACCAGCTTCTTGGAAAGTTATATTCTTATCCTTGGGCTTGATCTTTTCCAGAAGGAGTTTAGAATCCTTTGTTTTGGAGCGTACAGATAAACAATCACCTTTTTGCAGAGCACGCCCTTTAAATCCTCCAATTCCAGCTCGCATGTAAGTGGATGCACTATTCATAACTTCTGGTACATCAAAACCTCCAGCCACAGCTAAATAAGAGCGGAATCCTTCTTTTGGTTTCCCAAAACGCAGCTCGCTGCCTTTTCTTATGTATACAGGTTTCCAAGTGCTCACACGTTCCCCGTCAATCATGGGGGAGAGATTCCCTCCGCAGATGGCCAGGCAGGTATCTTCCTGAAATTCTAGTACAGGTCCCATTAATGTAATTTCCATCGTAGGTGAATTTGGATGATTCCCTACAAGAAGGTTTGCGATACGGTGTGATTCGCTGTCCATGGCTCCACTCGCAATGACCCCGTGTTTTTGATATCCATAGCGTCCTAAGTCTTGAATAGAAGTTAAAAGTCCGGATTTTAAAACGTGAATCATTTGTCAGCCTCCTTCAAGCGACCATACTCTTCTTCTGTAATGCGGGTAAAACGAATATGATCCCCGGATTGAAGTAGGGAGGGGGTTTCTTTCGATGGATCAAATAATGTCAGAGGTGTGCGCCCTATTAACTGCCATCCTCCCGGCGTTTCAATAGGATAAACACCTGTTTGTCCACCTGCTATTCCTACAGAACCAGCAGGTATGGAAAGTCTGGGTTCTGATCTTCTTGGTGTGGAAATTTTTTCGTCCATGCCACCAATGTAAGGAAATCCAGGGGCGAATCCAATCATATAGACTAAATAGTCACCACTCATATGAGTCTCAATGACCTCTTCTTCAGTCAAACCGTTTTGTTCAGCTACATTCGTAAGATCAGGACCATAAGTATGACCGTAGCAAACAGGAATATCGATCGTTCGAGGCTGGTGATTCACCGATTCTGTTGTTTTAGATAATAAGGTTTGGATTTTCTCACATACCCAATCATACGGAAGTTGATCTCTATTGAGGGGGGATTGGTGTTTTGTGATATAAATGGGATCATACAGCACTGTTACAGATGTGAATGCTGGAATGTACTCAATGATCCAATCGGGCTGTTGTTCATCTAATAGTGCAGAAATTGTTCTAACTTGCTGGTTTGTTTCTTCGCTGATAGTGGTACCGAGTTCAATAAGAACGGATTGATCTCCCAGCGGATGAAAGTTCAATTCCAATAAAAACCCTCCCTTTCTATATATGAGCGCTGCTTCAAATGAGAGGGGAACGCTGTGTAGTCTGCAGAGCGTAAATCCCCTTCATATATCGTAGCCTATTTGGTGTTTTCTTTCAATTTACCAATAAATATGAAGAAAGTGTAAGGGTTTACCGTTTCGTCTCTTCTGGGAATGGAATACAAGAATATAGAGGAGGAATCAGGATGCCTTGGGATACTAATGATTATCCAAGTTCATTGAAGAATTTAGAAACAGCTGTTAGAAAAAAAGCCATTGATATTGCCAATGCGATGCTTGATGAGGGATACGGGGAAGGCAGGGCTATTCCAATCGCTATAGAGCAGGCGAGAGAATGGTATGAGAATGCAGATCAGAGAGAGATCCAAGAAGTGAGGAAGATGAGTGACCGGTCCCTGAAGAAAAGAGATGATGAGGGGAAAGAGAAAGACAGTCGTCCGGAGTTAATGGATAAAGGTGAGCATGTCATTACTCACGAGGATGGCTGGGCAGTAAAAGCAGAAGATGCAAAACAAGCTTCAAATGTATTTGATAATAAAGAGGAAGCGATTGATCGAGCGAAAGAAATTGCTCAAAATAAAGGCACTCAAGTTATTGTTCATAAGAAGGATGGGACAATTCAAAAGAGAATTTCTTTGTAAAGAAAATTCGAGGTTTACAAATTTTTCATCCCGGTTATACATTATATATAACAAAAATCAAGGAGGCATTTATTATGGCTGAAGCTAGAAATCAATCAGAACATGTCGTTTCTCATGAAGATGGCTGGGCAGTAAAAGCAGAAGGTGCTGAACAACCGACGAAAATTTATGATAACAAGCAGGACGCCATCGACCGTGCAAAGGAAATTGCCCAAAATAAAGGAACTTCAGCGGTTATCCATACGAAAGAAGGCACTATACAGAATCACTATGATTATTCAAAATAATCTTTTTAAAAGCACTCTTTACAGGAGTGCTTTTCTTATGTCCTGAATTTTAATGATGTGTGCTAAAATACTGTAGAATGCTCATATTGGAGGGACACATAATGAATGGTCAAGTGCGAAGCGACATAAAAGTCGGAGCAGAAGTGGACATCGTATTAAAAAAGGATCAAAGAACTGGACAGTTAACGAGGGGAAAGGTGAAGGACATTTTAACAAAGTCTCCGAATCATCCTCACGGCATTAAAGTTCGTCTTGAAGATGGACAGGTTGGAAGAGTAAAGCAGATACATTCTTAATAGAACAAAAGCCCGCCCTCTATAGAGGGCGGGCTTTTGTTCTATTCAACACTTTCTATCTGTTTAGCATAGTGACGGTAAGGCATCTCAATTGTAAAAAAGGCCCCGTCCTCATCTTCCGTAGCTGCTAAGACGGTATAGTAGGGTCCAAAGATCTCTTCCATAGCGTAATCACCGTTATCAAATGGTTCACGATCAATGGAAAACCCGGATTTCAAAACCGTGTGTCTGTTTTCTTCTGTGAATTGACTGATTTCTGTCAGCTTTACCATTGGGCGGACGAGCGTTGTCCCTCCGGGGTCTTCTATATAGTCATAGTCAATCTGGATATTAACAAGATCTCTTGCATCGCCAAGCATTTCTATGACAAAGTTTTTAAACTCAGAAAGATCCATAAGGAATCGAACATCCTCTGGTTCAATACGGTCTAAGTATCGTGGCATTATACGTCCTCCTTCATAGCTTCTACGGTTTATATTACCATGTACGGCTATATGTAAACCTTTAAGAATTGGAAAAAGCGAGTTGGACAGCTGTCCAACTCGCTTTTATTAGTCTTTCGGAAAATATATCAAGTTACACACCCTTGCTGGAAAACAAGGATATACTTATGGAACTTTTATCCATGTTGTTGCCGCGGTTCATTAATTCTACATGGTAGTTTTTAAGCAACTTAAACGACGCAATCCCTACCTCTATCGCGTCCTTACAGCTCCGAAGCTGATCCAGTGTGATTAAGTTGTATCAAAACGTAGCAGAATGCCAGTCTCATACAAATCACTCATTTCTTTTCCGATTTACCTTCCTTTTAAGAAGGCACCATTAAAATATTATAGTCTATAGATTGATGTATGTCAACTACACGCGTTCTGAAGAAAGACTACCATTGGAAAGTCCTATGAACAGTAGAAAGTCCGCGTATACTCATTCCGAGTATTTTCCTTGATGTTAAATTTCTTGTAAACCTTCTTTTTATGTTTTCCGAATTATGCTTAATCGTAATCATTGAAGCATTTTTGAATGTACATAAGCCATAGCCATTAATGTATATACCCCTGACAGAGAAGGGGATAAACATGTCGGGGTTTATTCTCTTGTTACTTAAGACTTTAGGTCTTCGTCGTAATCATCTTCTGTAATTGAATCTCCTTTCGATTTACGTCCTTGTTCTTCTTCCCGTTCTTCTTTCCTTACTTCTTCATCGGGAACACCGTCTATTAACTTTTCTTTATTTAACTTCTCTTGAAAACTTTGATCATTTTCTACTTTTTGTTTATCTTTTTTCTTAGTCATCTGGTCACCTCCATAGAAGCTGTTTCTTGGTTTTAATTCCTTTTTATTCCATGGGTTAAACGTAACAATAGACAATTGAGCACATAAAAAACATCCGCTGGTTTGTTAAGCGGATGTTCACTTATCTGTAAATTTACTTTTAAGCGATTTAATGAGAGAGGATTTGTTGAGTTGGTCGAATGCTGTACGAAGAATTAAACCATGAATAATTACTCCGAGTATTGTGAATATAACGATGATCATGTGTCCTGCGATCGTTTGCGGTTCAAAGCCGGATTTTCCGAAGAACGTGAGGGAGAGAGCCGCACTCTTTAAGGCATCCTGGTAGGTAGTTAATTCATTTTCTAATAGATTTAAAGGAATAATTAACATAAAAACAAGTGCAAGTATAACTCCGACTACCTTCATCAACCGCTGTTTTTTGAGGAAACGAATGAATGGCAGAGTATAGTACTTCGTAATAGATTTTAGCCGGAGTAAGTGAAGGATCCGGGCGAATCTTGCCATTTGAAAGACAGCATCCAGAGGAATTGCTGCAATAACTATAAAAGGGTGTTTCTTAATAAATTCCCATTTGTCTTCACTTTTCCAAAGACGGTACAGGAAGTCGATAAAAAAGATCGACCAAGTTGTCCAGACAATGACACTATTATAACCGGTTTGCTGCCATATTGTTGCGATTGATAAAGCGGCAAGACCAATCATAATCAATTCATATGCGACCTTTTCGGGTCTTCTTAATAATTTCATATTCACCCTCCCTTAAGGCCTTAGAATAAATGTAAGTATATCGTCTACAGTTATCAATCGTATAGTGTTTGTGGTAGACGGCTTCTGCTGTCAGTCGGTAGTAGATTGTCCTGATTTAATAATAACAAATTTTTGAGATATTCTATGGTACAACAAATATCGAGTTTGGTGTTTATTTAATGAAGTATCCTATTTTGAAAATGATTGTACCTTTTACGTTTAGGCCTTGAATAAGGTTTAAGTTAGAGATAGTGTCAGGTGGAAATTACTCACTTGCTTTTGCTACGTACTGTACCGATAACTTCATAGGATAACAAGTGAAGGGTGTTGAAGCGTAGAAGGAATCTACGATAAACGTTTGCTATGCAAGAAAACTATGAAATAAATATATAGGCATGAGGAGAATCAATTTCCCTTTAAAACTCCATATGGTATTCTCATAATAACTACAATTTGAAAGGGAAATAGCCGTGAGAATTCTATCTAACTTCCTGGCTTTAATCATCTGTATCCTGGTTATCGGTGCTTTGTTTTTCTTTTTGTTTCCGGTGATAGAAAATGAACTACCCTTAAAATATCATAAGGAAGAAACGGCTCCAATGCCGACAAATCTTCATCCAACTGTTGAAGAAAAGAAAGAAAAACTGGTCTCAGCTGTAAAGGATAAGGGGATACGCATGGTCATTACGGAAGGCCATCGAACGGAAGAGCGGCAGGAAGAACTGTACCAGCAAGGGCGGTCTAAGGAAGGTAGAGTGGTCACGCACGCCAGGCCGGGCGAATCCTACCACAATTATGGTTTAGCCATTGATTTCGCTCTCCAAACACCAGGTGGGAATTTAATCTGGGACATGGAATATGATGGGAATGATAATGGGAAAGCGGATTGGATGGAGGTCGTTGATACGGCAAAGGGAATGGGATTTCATTGGGGAGGGGATTGGAAGAATTTCCAAGACTACCCTCATCTGCAAATGGATTTTGGATTGACTATACGTGAATTAAAATATGGGAAACGTCCAAAAGTTACCGATTATGCTGATGATTAGGTAAAAGAAATAAAAGGTGCTCCGAATTTTCGGAGCACCTTTGTTTACTGTTGGAAGGTTTCATAGGGTTTAATCATCGCGTGGACAGTCTCAGTATAGGGCATTGACACTTCCACAGAACTGCCCAACCGTAAAGCGCCTCCGTGAAGGTGTTCCACTTCAAGAGGAAGTCCTTTTCTCCGGTCCTGGTGCATGGATGAGGTCATTTCATGATCAAGACTACGAAGCTGGTTGAATGCTTTATGGACATGATCTTCTGTTATATTGATTTGATGGGCATTTGCTAATTCCTTCATTTCTTCTAAAATACGCTCAGCAATACGGAATGTTTGAGGGAAACTCCGTACAACTCCGATTGGCTGATTAACAGCTGTAGTAATTCCAGAGAAAGAGGTAATGAACATGTATTTCTTCCACATATCTTCTAAAATATTTGGGCTGAGTGTTCCAGTCAAATTCGCCTGATTGCAAGCAAGGGCCAATTCTTCACAAATGGATTGCTGAGAAGGATGGAGAGGTCCGAAGACAAGATCGTGAAATTGACTCGTATGGACAACGTGGCCTATATCATCCAGGGTCGCGATAATATAGGAAAGACCACCAAGGACAGCCTCTTCTCCTAATTCTTTCTGCAGAATACTGATATGTTCCATACCATTAAGGACAGGGTAAACTTTCGCCCCTTTTTGTACGAGAGTTTTCAGCCATTCTAACGTACCTTGCAAATGGTAGCCTTTCACTGCTAAAAAAACTAAGTCCGGCTTTTCGATCTCGTCAGGACTTTGAGCAATAACAGGGTCCTCTAACACGTAGTCGCCCATTTCGCTATGTAGTGAGAGTCCGTGTTTTTGCAGCTGTTCGGCTCTTCCTTCTCGAACCAGGTTGATGACTTCATGACCAGCTTCCTGCCATCGTGCACCAAAGTAGGCTCCCAATGCTCCTGCTCCCAATACGACAATTTTCATGTAATAAGCACCTCCGGGAAAAATTAGATAAATTCAGGTTTATCTGTAGTGAAGCTCGAACTGATGACTTTGTTCATTTCTACAATATCTCTTATATTGCCGTCTAAATATTGGATGATGTCATCACATCCTACAGAAGCCATCACTTCGTAGTATTGTTTTTCATTTTCGAAGACGGACTGCCCAAGTAACAGTTCTTCTCCTTCTTCCACTTCAATTAAATTTAAAAAACCCATGGATCCCTGTCTTCCAGTCAGCTCTTTTGAGAAATAAATGGTATGTTCCAACGCACCATGGGATTTAAGGATTTCTCCCGTTTTCCTGGTCATCTTTAGAAATTTATCTAATTTGTCGGCTTTCACTCTAAAAACACATATGATCGTATACACCGTCTCCCCCCTCGTTTTTTTAAGCTTTTTTATCCATACTTGTGGTTCGTCCAGCATCTATAAGCAGAACGATAGCGGTGATGGTATGCATGATCCATCCCACCAGAGGGATCCATCCAACGACACTTGTGATTAAGCCCAGGATGCTCCCGATATACGAGCGATTTTCTTTAACAGATACTACAAGGGTGATGAGGTGGAAAATAAACATAAACATTAATGCATTCCAGCCACTGCTGAAGATGAAAATTCCTCCAGCGATTGGGATAGCTAGAAAAGCTTCACAGCCACCTGTTACCCATTTTAATAGGGTGGATATCTTCATTTTTTTTACTCCTTATTCCTAATGTCTTTTGTTTCTTTTCACCAGTTCGCTGAAAATCAAACATACTTTCTATCTATATGCGTAAATTCGACAAGGGGCCTGCAATATCCTTTACCTTTTCATTTGAATCTATAAAGATATAGAAAATCCCTGGTAACATAAGTTGACCAGGGATTTTAGATGGCAATTATAACAAATGTAGTTCTTGTAGAAAGCCTGCTTGTTTCGTATTACTTACTTGCTTTTTGTAGTTTTTGAATCATTTTGAGCGAGCGGCCGGTTCCGATAGCTACAGATTCAAGCGGGCTTGGTGCCATGTGTACGGGTACAGAAATTTCGTTTGCGAGCCATTCCTGCATTCCGTTAAGCATGGAGCCGCCTCCAGTAAGGATTACTCCGTGATCCACAATATCCCCACTTAATTCTGGAGGGCAGTCTTCAAGAGTGGAGCGGATGGTTTCAAGCAGTTGTTCTAATGATTCTTTTAAAGCACTCTGTATTTCTGTGGATTTTAATTCAATCGTTTTTGGCAGGCCCGTAACCATATCACGGCCGCGCACTTCCATTGTTTCTTCTGTGTGCTCAATAAGTGCATAGCCAATTTCCATTTTTATCTGTTCGGCCGTACGTTCACCAATTAAAACATTGTAAGCTTTTCGCACATGCTGGATGATTTCCTCGTCCATCACATCTCCGCCTGTTCGGATTGATTTACATGAAACAACTCCGCCGAATGAGATAATAGCCACTTCACTTGTTCCGCCTCCGATGTCGACAACTACGTTTGCAATTGGTTCATCAACCGGAAGGTCTGCTCCAATTGCTGCTGCTATCGGCTCTTCAATCAAGTGAACATTTTTAGCACCATAGCTTTTCACAGCATTATGAATAGCACGGCGTTCAACTGAAGTAGAGCCGGATGGAGTACAAATGACTACAGTTGGTTTACGCATTGAGATTCCGGACTTCTTAGAGACTTTCTTCAACAATTCCTTAAGCATTTGGGCAGTCATGTCATAATCAGCAATAACTCCATCACGTAAAGGACGGACAGGAATAATATTCCTTGGGGTCTTTCCTACCATTTCCTTAGCTTCTTTTCCTACCGCAACAACATTTTTTGTTTCTGTGTTATAAGCAACCACAGACGGTTCATTTAATAAGATTCCTTTAGTCTTAGAATAGATTAATATATTCGCAGTACCAAGATCGATACCGATTTCCGCATTTGATAGCATTTAGACGTACCTCCAAAGATGACAAATTCTCTTATATACCTTCTAATATATTAGGACTTTTCTGGGGGTTCAACAACAGGAAATTCGTGGGTGGGATGTGGTGGTAAAAATACCTGTATTTTATGTATAATAAGACCAATGATAGATGGAGGAGTTTTTCCCTTATGAGCTTTTTGAAGCATGAAGAAATTCTTAGTCGATGCGAGAAAATTAATCAATCCTACGAAGTGGATCCACGCTTTTTTGATAATATAGTTGATGATTTGCTGGATAGTGAGCAGGACACTGAGACAGTAATTTTACAGGGATTCCAGAAATTGCTGACAGAAGTGGATCATGAAATAGAGCGTATGGAGACGTTCACTTCCATGAAGCCGAACTGCTTTATGGGCTGTTCCTTCTGCTGCTATTTTCCAATCGTTATTACAAAAATGGAAGCAAAAATGCTGTTTCGCTCCATAGATCACTTCTCAGAGGATAGAAAAAAGGCAATCTATGAACAATGGGATGCCTATTATGAAAAATATAAAGACAAATTATCCCATGCATTGGCTATGGACTATGAAGACCCAGAGACGAAACTGGCCTATAAAAAGCTGGATCTGCCTTGTCCTATGTTGAATCCCGAAACACAGCTTTGTATGGCATATGAAGTTCGACCAATCCCCTGCCGTACCTATTTGAATTATAGTGATCCACAAGTCTGTGCCGAAAATGATATGCCTAAAGAGCCGTTCAGCTATGAGTTCCTGTATACATTCTACTTCACGAACATAAATGAACTTATTCAAGCCCTGTATGAAAACGGGGAGGATGTATTTATTGATTATCCCATGGATGCATGGAAATATGACTATCTTCCAGCCTGGATTAAACAATGGCGAGAGGGGTTGTTGGATGAAGTATAAACTGTTGTCACTGAATGCTGGCCGTCCGGAAACTTATGAAACAGATAAAGGAGATTTGAAAAGTGCCTACAGAAAAAAGCCGTTAAATGCTTCCACATACCTATCTTATTTAAACTTTGACGGGGATGAGCAGGCCGATAAAAAGAATCATGGTGGACGTGATAAAGCCGTGTGTCTTTATCCAGCCCAGCATTATCGCTACTGGGAGGAATATTATAATGTTCCTTTTTCTTTTCCAGCATTTGGAGAGAATTTGACTGTAGAGGGTATAGAAGAATCAGAGGTTCGCGTGGGGGACATCTACCAATTGGGAGATGCACTTCTTCAAATATCCGAACCCAGAAAGCCATGTTATATCATAGCTCGGACACATGGAATTGACGACTTCCCTGCCCAGGTTATTCAAAAAGGATACACAGGGTTTTATTTAAGAGTATTAAAAGAAGGAAATGTGAAACCGGGGGACTATCTGAATCTAGTTGAAGCTCATCCAGATGGCGTGACTATAGAGGATGTCAATGATCTTCGGTATCATGATCGTGGGAATAAAAGAAAATTGGAGCGTGTTCTTGCGTTGGATGCGCTGGCTGAGGGACTTAAACAATCGTTACGTAAGCGTTTGTAGAGATGAGGAACTTACGAGTCCTTTATCAATAAGAACGGTAGAGGTGCTGCGGGTCATGCTGACATTAATTTAGGAAGGCTCAAAGAGAACGTGGAAGAACCGATATAAGCGAATTCAAGATGTGTTTATTCAGCCTGAAGCTGAAGCAGGCAGATTTATTTTTTGTCTCCTGCTTAAAGCTGTGCATTTGTGCCAGGACAAGAATATGAATGAAGGAGCGATTGGTATGGATTATGGTCACTTGATTGAGGAAAAGATCAAAAAATCCATGGAGCGTGGGGATTTTGATAACCTTCCAGGTAAAGGAAAACCGCTGCCGAAGGATGAATTCGCTCATCTCCCACCTGATCTGAGAAACAGCTACCGTATCTTGAAAAATGCAAACATGCTCCCTGAGGAAATGATACTAAAGAAAAGGATTGTTGAGTTAGAGGAGCTGCTCGCAGGGATTAAAGATCCAGAGCTTTCAGCTGATTTTAAAAAAGAATTAAGTGAGAAGAAAATCCGTTATGATGTAATGATGGAAAAAAGAAAGGGAAGCCAGTCAGGGGCTTACCGGCAATATCAAAGAAAAATAGACCGTCGGTTCGGTTTTTAATCTACGTTCCTCCCAATGAGTGTAAGCAACGGTCAGGATTCTTTTGGCTGCAAGTATATTTTTGTAAAAAGGTCTGTCCAGTAGGACAGACCTTTTTATGTCTGTCTCTGTAAAAACCTGTTGTTGATTCTTTAACTGCTCCATTTCAGCTTCCTTCTATGGAGCAGTCGAAGCTGAAGCATTATCTCGAGCAGACCTTCAACAATCCTGCTCTTTTCACTAACAAACGTGATATAAAATACAACACTAAGCTTTAACAGAACCTTATGTTTAGGAAGTCATAGAAGGGAAAGATAATATAAACAGAGGAGGGGATGATTGTGTGTGGAAGATACACTCTGCTTGCCGATGAGACTGAAATATTAAAAGAGTTTGGGATATCCCGCTCTATTGATGGATATGAACCCCGGTATAATATAGCTCCAGGTCAGCAAGTTCTTGCCGTCATTCATGACGGTAAGGAGAAGAGAGCCGGATATATGAGATGGGGACTCGTCCCATCATGGTCCAAAGACCCTAAAATTGGGTACAAAATGATTAATGCAAGAAGTGAAACAGCAGATGAGAAACCGAGTTATAAACGGCTGATGTCACAAAAACGCTGCCTCATTGCAGCCGACAGTTTTTATGAGTGGAAAAAGAGTACATCAGGAAAGCGTGCTGTCCGTATTCAAGCAGAGGGGCGCTCATTATTTGCTTTTGCAGGTCTTTGGGATCAATGGAATGGGGAAGAGGGTTCTCTATACACTTGTACTATTCTGACTCAACCCGCCAATGATTTTATGAAACCAATTCATCATCGAATGCCTGTCATTCTGCCAAAAGAAGAGCAGGATCAATGGATAGAGCCGGTGAAAAAGAATCCTTCTGAAGTGAGAAACTATCTTGAGGATATGAAGATGGACAATTTAGAGGCCTATGAGGTCAGTGACTACGTTAATTCAGCAAAGAATGAAGGACCGGAATGTATCAAGGCTCTTACTTAAGGTGTCATTCGTCTGGAAAATAAAAGCCCACGGAATAATCCGTGGGCTTTTGCTCCCTTATTAACTAGCCTGTCGTTGTTCTTTTTCCTGTTGACGCTCTTTTTTGGCTACTTTCAGGAACTTGTTCGTTTCAGCAGCTACAACCCCTGAAAGGAGAAGAAGTCCGATTAAGTTCGGAAAGGCCATTAGACCGTTCATGACGTCTGCAAAAACCCAGACGGTATCCAGAGTTGATACAGACCCAATTAAAATGAAGGCCACAAAAACAATCTTATATACACCGATAAATCGTTGTTTTGTTAGGTATCCAAAACATTTCTCTCCATAGTACGACCAGCCAACAATTGTAGAAAAGGCGAAGAAAATTAAACCGATTGTAACAACATAGGCCCCCATATCACCAAGGAAAATCTGGAATGAAGTAGAAGTCAAGTCTGCTCCATCCAACCCTCCCTGATACTGGTCAGCCATTACTATGGTTAAACCGGTCATTGTACAAACGATAATGGTATCAATAAATACTTGTGTCATGGATACAAGCGCCTGTCTGCCGGCATAATCCGTTCTTGCAGCAGCGGCAGCGATAGGAGCAGAGCCGAGGCCTGCTTCATTTGAGAATACTCCACGGGCGACACCATAACGTATAACAGTTCCTAATAGTCCACCACCTAAAGCACTGGCGGTAAACGCATCATTAAGAATCGTACCAAAGGCAGGGATGACCATGTCATAATTAAGGATTAGGATAATTAGAGCACCAATGACGTAAAAAAGGGCCATAATAGGAACAAAAAAAGCTGTTACTTTTCCGATGCTCTTAATTCCGCCTAATAAAACCAAGCCGGCTAAGACAGTCAGAATTATTCCTGTTACCCACGTAGGGACACTGAACGTTCCCTGCATGACATCAGATACGGAGTTTGATTGGACCATGTTTCCAATACCAAAGGCTGCAACAGCGCCAAATAAAGCAAACAGTACACCTAGAGGCTGACCCAGCCATTTCGTCTTAAGGCCGCGTGACAGATAATACATGGGACCGCCCGACATTTCGCCATTTTTTCCTTCAACCCGATATTTTACGGCAAGAACGGCTTCGGCATACTTGGTGGCCATGCCGAATACCGCAGTCACCCACATCCAGAACACAGCGCCGGGTCCACCTAAAACAACTGCTGTAGCAACACCGGCAATATTCCCTGTACCGATCGTTGCAGCGAGCGCCGTTGTGAGTGCTTGATAATGGGAGATATCCCCTTTCTCATTTTTCTTCTTCTTGCCTGGTTTAAAAGCCAGTTTCAGGGCGTAAGGCAGTGTCTTAAACTGCAGAAAACCAAGTCTCAAGGTTAAATATACCCCTGTCCCAACTAGTAAAGTCAGCAGCACAGGTCCCCATACAAGTCCACTTAAGTTACTTAAGAAACTATGTAGCGCACTTTGATCGTCCATCAAATTCCTCCTTATAAATATGTTATAAATTGGTTCATATATAAAATATTCCGAAAATTTAAAACAAAAGTCAACCCATTTTTACGATCTCTTTGAAAATACGGTTGAATTCGACAAGAAAAGGGAAGATATTATGAGAACACTTCGGAAGATAGAAGGATTTTTTAGGATTTCATAGAAATACAACATATTAGCAATAATAAAATGGAGGAGTCGACATGATTCGTGTACTGTTCGTATGTCTTGGGAATATATGCAGGTCTCCCATGGCTGAGGCTATATTCAGGGATTTAATTAAAAAGCAAAAGCTGGATGGGCAGATTACCGTTGATTCAGCCGGTATCGGCCACTGGCATATAGGTTCTGATCCTCATGAGGGTACAAGGAAGGTGCTGGATGATCATAATGTTTCTTATGAGGGGATGGAAGCAAGGCAGGTTAAGGAGTCAGATTGGGATGACTTTGACTATTTGATTGCGATGGATGATAAAAACGTACAGGACTTAAATGGAATTAGGGAAAACAAGGATGTCACTTTAAGCAGACTTATGGATTATGTTCCAAATGCAAAGGAAAAGGAAGTGCCTGATCCTTACTTTACAGGTAACTTTGATTACGTATATGAGTTGGTTCATGAAGGATGTACGCGTTTATTAGAAGAAATTAAACAAGACCATAAACTATGAGGAGGATGAATATGGGACAGCAGAAATTATGGAAAGGTTTAGTAATTGGAGCCGTTATCGGAGGTGTGGCTGCACTGCTTGATAAAGATACGCGCAGTTACGTAGGAGAAAAATCACGTCTCGCAGGGTCGAAATGCCAAGGCTATGTTAAACACCCGTCAGAAGCAATCCACACATTAAGAGTCAATTATGAATCTTTTTCAAACCAAGTGAATAAAGGTGTCGAAGATTTACTCGAATTATTACAAAAGGCTGAGAGTATGCTAAATAGAGTAGGAGAAATCAATCAAGAAGTGAAGCAGCAGCTTGAAGCTGTAGATGATTCTAAAGAAGCTTCTTGATACTCAAGAGGTGAGGGAATATCGTGAAAGTCATCAAGAATTTTGGCAAGGAGCTGTTCACACGATTTGGAGAAGATGATGTCGGGGGAATGGCTGCTCAACTTGCCTACTTTTTTTTACTATCTTTGTTTCCGTTTATGATATTCCTGCTGACACTGCTTGGATATTTACATATTGATGAGGGACGTGTTCTTGCTTTTGTGAGTACCTATGCTCCGCCCGAGACATTTGATATGATCACTGAAAACGTCTCATCTTTATTAAGCAGTGAAAATGGAAGCCTGCTTTCCATCGGTCTTGTAGGGACTCTATGGGCAGCTTCTAATGGCGTTAATGCCATTATGCACGCATTCAATCGCGCTCATAATGTAGAAGAAAACCGGCCGTTTCTTGTTTCAAGACTGATCGCTATTGTATTAACAGTAGCCATGGTCCTTGTTATCGGTGTAGCCTTTCTGCTTCCAGTAGCAGGACATACCATTGGCGTTCATTTGTTTTCCTATTTTGGTTTATCGGAAAGCTTTCTTTCTATCTGGGAAGGAATTCGCTGGGTCATTTCCTCTGTTATTTTTTTCATGGTTCTGTCTTTCCTTTATGTCACAGCTCCCAATAAGCGATTGAAGTACAAGGATACTGTCGCAGGAGCGGTTTTTGCCACTGTCAGCTGGCAGCTGGTATCACTTCTGTTCTCTTTTTATGTCAGTAATATAGGGAATTTCTCGGCTATGTACGGAAGCCTGGGCGGGGTAATCATACTTATGATTTGGTTTTATTTATCGGGAGTTGTGATCATTCTCGGAGGAGAAATAAATGCTATGATTCATCACCGACGAAAAAAAGATACCTGGGGGTGAAAGAATAGGAGGAAGCCGCCAAGGTAGGTGTGGAAAACCAAGCACTTTAATCGCAGATAATCATTTGGAATAAAAACAAATAAAGAGAGGGGGGCCGTTCTCTTCGGCCCCCTCTCTTTATTAATTAACTTATGATGTGAATCATGGAGTATTTTATGCAGACAAACGGGCGGTGCCGCTAAGATACCTGGTTTTACATGACAGGATTTGGAGAGAAAAATCTTGTTATTTTAATAGGCGCAGACCGTTCAAAATAACAAGAATCGTGCTTCCTTCATGACCAATAACTCCTAAAGGAAGATCGAGCCATTGAAGAAAGTTACTGATAATTAACAGCATGATGACACTAATTGAAAAAATTACATTTTGTTTGATAATTCGATTCATACGTTTAGATAAGTGCATGGCATCACCAATCTTTGGTAAATCGTTTTTCATTAGCACAACATCTGCTGTTTCCAGTGCCACATCCGTTCCTTCCCCCATCGCCACACCAACATCAGCTTCTGCCAGTGCAGGTGCGTCATTAATCCCGTCTCCGACCATCCCGACATGAGAGAAATGTTTTTTGAGGTGCTTCATTTCTTTAAGTTTCTGATCTGGAAGACAATTGGAAATGTACTGGTCTAATCCTGCTTCTTCAGCGATAGCCTGCGCTGTTGTTTCATTATCACCGGTCAGCATAATTGTGTAGATCCCTTTATCTTTAAGCGACTGAATCGCCTGTTTGGCTTCTTCACGAACGGTATCTTTTAAAGCGAATAGACCAACTACTTCATTTTCTTTTTTTACAAAAATAACGGTCTTACCTTCTGATGCCAGCTGCTTAAACAGCTCATCCTTAAACGAATAGCTTTCCTTTTCCCCTATAAACTCAGATTTCCCAATTTTCCAAACCTCACCTTTATAGGTACCAATGACACCATTTCCACTTTCGTTTTTCACAGAATCCACAGGGGACGCGTGGATGCCCTTATGATCTGCATATCGAACGACCGCCTGAGCTAAGGGATGGTTTGACTGCTGCTCTATGGACGAGACGACAGACAAAACAAGCGTTTCTTCCTCTTTATTGGCCGTGACAAAATCAGTAACCTTCGGAAGACCTTTGGTCAATGTTCCTGTTTTATCGAATGCAAACGCTTTGATATGAGAGAGATGCTCAACATGAACGCCGCCTTTGAATAGTATCCCTTGTTTCGCACCATTAGTAATAGCGGATAAAGTGGCTGGCATAATAGAAGCGACAAGCGCACATGGAGAAGCAACAACTAAGAGAATCATGGCTCGATAGATAGTCTCCATCCAGCTCCATCCAAACACGAAGTGAGGAAGAAAGAGCATTATGGCAACGACGATGAGGACAGTTTTTACATAAGTGCTCTCAAATCGTTCGATAAAAAGCTGGGAAGGTGATTTCTCACTTTGTGCATTCTGTACCATTTTTATGATTTTCTGGAATAATGTATCGGTTGATTTCTTTGTAACTGAGATTACTAAACTTCCATCGATATTCATGGTGCCGGCAAATACTTCTGTGTGTTGATCTTTAGTGATGGGAATGGACTCGCCTGTGATCGTGCTCTCATCAATAGAAGAGGTTCCTTTAATAATGACTCCATCTGCTGGTATACGTTCTCCAGCTTTTATTAGAACATGATCCCCTATATTTAAGTGTTCGACTGAAATCCATTCATAATCATTTTCAACGACTAGAAGAGCTTTTTCTGGCTGAAGATTCATTAACGAAGAGATTTCTTTATGGCTTTTATTCATCGTATAAGTTTCTAAAGCTCCGCTCAATGAAAAAATGAATATAAGGATAGCTCCTTCTGTCCAATATCCTATGGAAGCCGATCCAATAGCAGCAAGAATCATGAGCAGTTCCACATTAAGGGACTTTTCTTTAATTGTTTCCTCTAATCCTTCTTTGGCTTTAGCAAATCCACCAATCACAAATGCAGTCACATATAGTGAAATGTAAATAGGGGGAGACCATTGGCTTTCTCCAACCCAAGCAAAGACTATAAGAATTCCGCTGATTATAGCTGCTGTCAGTTCTGCATGTTCCTTGAATGCTGAAAGTTTACTTGGTAATTTAAACCACTTAAAGAAAAGGAGCACCCGTGTAGTATTCATTCCTATTCTCATCTCCTCGATTTAATTGATAATAATTTTCACTTAAGAGGCTTGGTAGCTTCTTTTATTTATAATTATTATAATTTAATATATGTTATTATCATACCATAAAGATGTGAAAAAGCCAGAACAAAGTCAATGGAATATTAAATTTACGCAGGATAGTTGATATAACAGGTGTCAAGTTGCTATATTAAACAGGTATGAAAAAATGAAAGGTGGAAACAACACATGCGTAAAGTTCTTATACTTATGTTTATGCTCTTGCTTTCTCTTCTGCTTGCAGCTTGTGGAACAAGTGAAAGTAATGAGGAGAGCAGTTCTAATAATGAAAGTACAGAAGCTTCTGACAACACATGGAGCGAAATTGAAGAGGAAGGGGAAATTGTTGTAGGAACCTCTGGTACACTGGCTCCAACATCGTATTACCCTGAAGGTTCTGACGAGCTTACAGGTTATGACGTTGAAGTAATGAGAGAAGTTGCTGAAAGGCTTGACCTTGATATTAAATTTGAGGAGTATGGGACAGATGCTTTGCTTCCTGCCTTGAACAGCGGTCGAATTGATGCTGTTGTGAATGATATTGAAATTACCAAAGACCGTAAGGAACAGTTCGCTTTTAGTGAGCCTTACAAATACTCATATGCAACAATGATTGTCCGTGAATCTGACCTATCAGGAATTGAGACGTTAGAAGACGTAGAAGGTAAAGTTCACGCCGGTGGTGCAGCAACTGTACACACGCAGATTGCAGAATTTCTTGGAGCTGCCGAAACAAAAACGTTTAATGCAACCAATGATGTTTATTTAAAAGCAGTTGAAGGTGGAAAAGTCGATTTCATCATTAATGATTACTATTTACAGTCTTCTGCCTTAAAAGCGAACTCAAATATTGACGTTAAGCTTCATCCTGATTTGAAGTTCCACCAGACAAATACCGCCGTTGTATTACCAAAAGATGCCGGAACAATGCAGGATAAAATAAACGAAGTCCTTCAGCAGATGCGCGAAGAAGGCGTGTTGACGGAGTTGTCCGAGAAGTTCTTTGAAGGAAGAGACGCTTCTAAGGAACCGGAAAACGTAAAAGAAATTGAAGGACTGGATCTATAAGGAGCTTGTTATGTTTGGTATTGAAGTGAACGATATTGAAATAGAAAAGCTCTTCAACACCGAAAACGCCTGGAACAACCTTCCCTTTCTATTGGAAGGAGTTCCTTATACTCTTCTCGTAGCTGTTATAAGTATGGGGATTGGACTTGTGCTCGGTTTTTTCCTTTCCTTAGCGAGAGGATCAGACCGCATCTGGCTTCGGTGGCCTGCCCGCTTCTATATTTCATTTATGCGCGGGACGCCGATCCTCGTTTATTTATTTGTTCTCTACTTCGGCTTACCTGTGGTAGGGATTCAGATTTCTGCGATCTCAGCAGCTCTTATAGGTTTTGGTACAAACAGTGCAGCCTATATTGCAGAAATTAACAGGGCTTCTTTGAATAGTGTCCCTGGTGGGCAATGGGAATCATCGCGTGCACTTGGGTTGACTTATTGGCAGACGGTTAGAAGAATCATCATGCCTCAGGCGACAAGAATCGCTATTCCGCCATTAGGAAATGTGTTTCTGGATCTGCTGAAAGCGACTTCTTTAGCCGCCATGATTTCGGTGCCGGAAATATTGAATAAAGCTCAAATTGCTGCCGGCCGTACGATTGACTCTATGACCATGTATATTCTAGCCGCTCTTATATACTGGCCGTTGACGATGATCTTTTCGGCTTTACAGGACTATTTAGAGAAACGATACAATCGTTATTTATAATATTCGAAAGCCAGAGAGGGATTCCCTCTCTGGCTTTTTGATTTTTTAATGAATTATCGCTTGCTTTCGTTAGTGATTAAGATACGAGATTAAAAAACTGAGATGGCGTGAACACTGGAGGAAGAAACATGCACCCGTCAAAGCTCATTTTCCAGTACCGCTTCAAGAAAAAGGCTTGATTCTCAATAAACCCTCGTTTATGATAGAGTTTGCATTTAAATCGTAATGGTTATGAATTATGCTTTTTAAGTAAGGAGTGCAGTTCTTTTACTTAGGGGAAGAGTTCGATTATACTTTAATTCGTAATCATTCTTATTTTGAGAGGGATTGACCATGAAAGATAATACGATTGTTACATTTGAAAATGTATCCTTTAAATATGAAAAAGAATGGGTCGTTAGAAATGTGGATCTTACTATTAAAGAAGGGCAGTTTCTAGGTCTTGTGGGACCAAACGGCTCAGGGAAATCCACCCTGATTAAACTGATGCTCGGTTTAGTGAAACCTGATCATGGGTCTGTCTATTTATTCGGTAAGCCTATAAAGCAGTATAAGGACTGGCAGGAAATTGGGTTCGTATCTCAAAAAGCCAATAGCTTTAACTCAGGATTCCCCGCTACTGTCATGGAAGTTGTAAAGACAGGGCTTGTTTCACGAGTCGGAGCATTCAAGTTTTTTACAAAAAAACATAAAGAAAAGGCAAGGCAGGCTCTAAAGTTCGTAGAGATGGAAGACTATGCTCACTCCAATATTGGAGAGCTTTCCGGTGGGCAGCAGCAGCGGGTATTTATTGCACGGGCATTAGTGAGTGACCCCGCCCTGCTGATTCTGGATGAACCAACGGTAGGTGTGGATGCCAGACACGTGACAGAGTTTTATGATTTACTTGCTCGTCTTAACAAGGAGCAGGGAATCACTCTGTTGATGGTTACTCATGATATAGGTACCATTACGGACCATGCGACTCATGTCGTATGTATGAATAAAACGGTTCATTTCCATGGGGCTTCAGAGGAATACAAGGAGTTCAATGAAGAGGACCTCAATAAATTGTATGGGCATTCTGTTCAACAGCTGACACATAACCATGACCATGAGGTGAGCCCTAAATGATCGAGAGTTTCTTGCAATATGAGTTTTTACAAAATGCAGCAATTACAGGTATTTTAATCGGTATTGTTGCTCCTTTATTAGGCGTGTTCATTGTTGTGAGACGCTTGTCATTAATCGCTGATGCCTTATCCCATATTACTTTAACAGGGATCGCTGCAAGTCTTTTAATCGAAAAGAGGGTAAGCTCTGTTAATGAATGGAATCCAATCTATATGGGGATGGTTTTTTCAGTTGTCGGAGCAATCTTAATTGAACGTCTTCGTAAAGTTTATAAGCATTATGAAGAACTAGCTATACCAATCATCCTTTCTGGCGGAATAGGAGTGGGTGTCATATTAATTTCTCTTGCTGATGGCTTTAACACGGATCTATTCAGCTACTTATTTGGAAGTGTTACAGCGGTAAGCAGAGATAGTATGTGGACGGTATTGATGATTACTACGATTGTTATTTTTATTGTCATCCTCTTTTATAAAGAACTATTCGTTTTATCTTTTGACGAAGAGCATGCGTCCGTTTCAGGTGTCAATGGACGCTGGGTTCATTTGTTGTTTATCGTAATGGTAGCGCTGGTTATTGCTTCATCTATGCAGGTAGTAGGGATTCTTCTTGTTTCGGCTCTCATGACACTGCCGGTAGCATCAGCTATTCGGATAGCTAAGAGTTTTAAACAAACGATAGGTCTTTCCGTCGCTTTTGGTGAAACTTCCGTCCTTATCGGCTTATTTTCGTCCTATCATCTTAGTGTTCCTCCTGGAGGCACAATCGTAATTACAGCTGTTCTAATCTTGATTATGTCGATACTTTATAAAAAAGTACGTGCTCAACAATGGATAAAGGGTGAAGCATAATGAATGTTGAAAAAGCTTTACAAAAACTAAAAGAAAAAGGGTATAAACGGACGAAGCAGAGAGAACGAATCTTAGATATCTTTGTGAAGCAGGATCAGTATATTGCAGCCAAGGAAATATTGAGAGAAATTCAAACCGATTTTCCGGGAGTCAGTTATGATACGATTTATCGTAATTTATATATGCTTACCGATGTAGATATTCTCGAAGCGACAGAGCTTGGAGGAGAAAAACACTTTCGTCTCGGATGCGAAACTCATGGGCACCATCACCACTTTATTTGTACAGAATGTGGGAAAACCAAATCGATCGAGTTCTGTCCCATGGAGAACCTGAACGAGAGTTTAAGCGGGTACGATGTTGAGAACCATAAGTTTGAAATCTACGGTAAATGTCCGCAATGCAACTAAGAGAGTAAGCCTGCGTTTTTCATAACGCAGGCTATTCTTATGGTTGGTTTAAAATGTAATCGTTACTGTTTACAAAGTGTAATCATTACGATATAATCTTTGGAGATAATAAGGAGGTCTACGATGAAAAAAACAGCCATTATACTCTTATTCCTTTCTATCACTTTAGTACTGGCGTCATGCGGAGGTGAAGAACAATCCGGGGGCGCTGAAGGTAAAAAGAAGGATGGAAATGTTGACGTGTATACAACCGTTTATCCGCTGCAGTTTTTTGCGGAGGAAATCGGAGGTGATACAGTAAATGTACAATCGATCCTTCCTCCTGGGTCAGATGCTCATACGTACGAACCAACGACTAAAGAAATGGTGAAGATGGCAGGAGCAGATTTGTTTATCTATAATGGAGCAGGTTTAGAAGGATATGCAGAGAAAATTTCGGACTCCATAGAGCCGGAAGGAGTAACGATTCTCGAAGCTGCATCAAACATTAATCTGGATGAACCTATTCACGATCACTTGCAGGCAGATAGCCATGCAAAGGAAGAGGATGGAACGGATAAAGATAATAAACACAATCACGAAGAAGACCAGACACCTGACCATGACGGTCATAATCATGGTGACACAAATCCCCACGTTTGGCTGGATCCTATCCGTTCAGCTCAAATGGCAGAAAACATTAAAGACAAACTTGTCTTACTGAACCCTGAAAAGGAAGAGATGTACCAGCAAAATTATAACCAGTTAGAGAACAAACTGATGGAACTGGATCAAACCTTTCATGAACGTATAGAATCAAAAGCTAAAAGAAAGCTGATTGTCTCTCATGCTGCCTACGGTTATTGGGAAGAGGCGTATGGAATTGAACAAATAGCCGTAGCAGGTCTGAGCCCAACGAATGAACCTTCTCAGAAGGATTTAGAGGAGATTATTCATGTAGCGGAAGAGAACGATCTGAACTATGTTGTTTTTGAGCAGAATGTGACTACTAAGGTATCGAAAGTTATTCAAAAAGAAATTGGTGCAGAATCTCTGCAGTTCCATAACTTATCGGTATTATCACAAAAGGATATAAACAATGGAGAAGATTATTTTTCTCTCATGAATGAAAACCTGGATGCATTATCAACAGCTTTATCAAACTAAAAAAACCGCGGCTGATGCGCCGCGGTTTTTTTAGTCTTATGCCTAGGAGGGGAGTAGTTCTGGATCCTTTTTCCAAAGGGTAGCCGATAGAACAATAACAAGCAGGGTGACGATAATATAGAAAAAGGAGAGGTCCGGCCATACATCTAAAAAGAAGCCGGATAAAAAAGGTCCCAATATACTTCCAATGCTGAAAGACATGCCGCATAGAATGTTGCCGGCAGGTAAGAGTTCCTTGGGCAGCAGGTCGGTCATAAACGAAATGCCCAGGGAAAACAGGGAACCGACAAACAAACCTCCAACAGCGAAGGTTATAAACAGGGCGGTAAGAGAGTCTTCCAGTATAGCGGCAAGGATAAATGCGCCAATCCCTCCTGATACAACGGTTATAATTACTTTTTTTCTGCCAATCCGATCACTTAAAGCACCCAGTGGAATTTGGGAAAATAAGCTGGCAGCAGCAAAGCAAGGAATAATTAGAGAAAGAATGTTCACATCATGACCGATCCTCATCCCATACACTGGAAAGATCCCATGTAAAGTGGCTTCCAGAAATCCATAGGCAAGAGGAGGTAAAAAAGCCACCCAAGCTAATCGTACAGCTATTAAGAACCTTTTCATTGAACTCGCCCCGTGGGCTGTGGTATGTTCTTTTTCGGGCAATTCGTTCCTGACTCTTAGTAAAAATAACCAGACAAGCAGACTAAGTATGGAAGAGAGCAAAAAGGGAACATAAATGCCATAACGAAGGAGATTGGTCATAAGTGGACCTATTGTAAAACCTACACTGAAGAATAACCCATAATAAGCAATGTTCTTCCCTCGATTATGCTTGGCAGAAGTTGCTGTAATCCAAGTCTGCGTGCCGAAATGGAGAATCTGATCTCCAATTCCGATGGTCACTCTTAAGATGAACCAGAACCAAAGCGCCTGCCAGAAAGGGAATAAAGCTAATGATAGGAAAACTAAAGCTCCTCCGGTCATAATGACGGGTTTATAGCCGAGTTTTTGCAGCGGCTTTTCCATAAATGGAGAAGAGAGCAGTATTCCTATATAAAGGCCGGTAGCATGGAGTCCATTAATGGATGATGATATACCATTTTGTTCAAGGATAACGGCGAGTAAAGGGAGAAGCATCCCTTGCGAGAAACCTGAAATAGTAACAAGGCCGATTAAAATCCAAAATCTTGATCTTGCTGCTCTCATAGAACGACCTCCTGTTTTTTTCGACTTTCTCATCGTATAAGAAAAGTACGAAGGAGGACAAGTCTTTCTAAAGATATTCAGGTTATTTCCTTTGTGAAAAGGGTTATTATATAAGTAAAGGGAAGAAGATCTCTGTGAAGGAGTGGATAGTATGATGGACTTCTATTTAAAAGAGAATGGAGTACGTACATCTTTTGAGTATGGACAATTAAATATTTCAGGGGATGAAAACTTCGGTTTCCGCCCTTACCAGTTAATGGTTGCATCTATCGCAGGCTGTAGTGTGGGAGTATTCAGGAAAATCCTGGACAAGCAGCGTATAGAAATTGAAGATCTTAAAGTAACAGCTGAAATTAAAAGAAATGCGGAGGAAGCCAACCGCATAGAGGACATTCACCTCCATTATGTAGTAAAAGGATACCATTTAAATGAAGACAGGCTGCATAAAAACCTCGAGATTTCCCGTAAGAACTGTTCAATGGTTCAATCTGTAAAAAACAGTATAAATGTGGAAGAAACTCTTGAGTGTATTCACCTCAGCCAGTAAAATAAAAAGAGCATCACCAACTTTTAGGTGATTGCTCTTTTTTTGTGTTTAAAATGATGTGGTTCTAAAATATAGATGGGAAAGAGGGGTACCGATGAAACCATTTGTAGTCAAATCTTTCTTTTATGCTGTAGGTTTAATGGTTATAGCTCTTGGCATTACGTTAACGATTGCTTCAGAATTGGGATCAGGTGCATGGGACGCATTAAACGTAGGACTGACAGAAAGTATTGGTCTGACTATCGGTACATGGGTAATGATTATTGGTGCTGTTCTTATTCTGGCTAACGCCTGGATAGCGAAGGATAAACCGGACCTTCTTGCTGTAATTACAATCTTATTGCTCGGCCGATTTATTGACTTCTGGACCCTGCAGGTCTTTGACAATGTCGCACTCTCAGCTTGGTGGATGCAATTTATTGTGTTGTTAGCAGGGATTTTCATTCTTGCTTTAGGGGTTTCTCTTTATATACAGCCCAAATTCTCACTCAATCCAGTCGATGGTTTAATGATTGCGTTGCAAAAACGCTTTGGTTACAGCATTACGAAAGCTAAAACCCTGACGGAAATATTTGCTCTTGTCCTTGCGCTTTCCCTGGACGGTCCGGTAGGTATTGGTACAATTATGATTATCTTTTTGATCGGTCCTTCCATTCAGTTCTTTGATGGAAAGGCAAACACTGTTATGAATAAAATGATCTCTTAAAATGGATGTATAGACGGGGCCGTTTTTCACAAAATATAAAAAAGTGAAAGGTGGTCCTTTTGTGAGAAAACAACAGCTGGCACTGATTATATTTATCGGGATTTTTCTACTTGGCGCTGGTTCTATTTCGGCGGAAAATAAGAAAACGGACCAAGAAAGTGCCATCCCGAATCATGTGTTAAATATATCGAAAGACAATACGTATCCAAATTCTACAGATGATCAAGAACTTCTTGAGGCAGAGGAAATTACAAAAGAGTTAATGGAGAATACAGAAGTTCGTATTACGAATCCACAGCTAATTGAGATGTTGAATGAGACGTCTCTAAAACCTTCTCCACTGGCGATAGGCTATAGAGGGGAAATATTTCTAGGACGTTGGCCGCTGTCGTATGAATCCAAAGAAACTAATATTAATTGGGAATATCAGGAGATCAATACGAATGAGCGCAGCAATCACGGAGGAGAAAAGCCTGAACAGATCAGCTATGTCCAAAAAGAAGAGAAAAGTATTAAGGGTGGTCTGACATCAAGAATCAGCCATAGTGATCAAATGATGAAACTGATTTTACTTGAAGCCCAAAAGAATACGAAGCTCCCTTTATCATTTAACACTGTAATCGGGAGGGGAACGAAGCAGAAAAATACGTACGGTATTCCTACAAACAAAGTGGGTATCCTTCATGCGTACGCCCCTGCTGTGAACGAAAAAGGCGAAGTATCTTTTGGTGATGTCTATATTCAATTGAAAGGGTCTAAAAAGACTTTATCGATTAAAAATGTGACAAGACAGGGGATCGGAGCATGGATTCCCATTCAGGATCATGTAAGCTTTTCATTTGAATTAAAATAAGGAGTGTCTCCTTTTGAGTATGGGGCATCGACTTCTACGCGCTGTTCTGCCATTGAGATGTTATTGTCGTACATCTCTTCGGCCAGAATCATGCGCGTTTTTTTGGCTGCTGTCCAATAGACAAGATCTTCTACAAGTCCGGTAATCGTGTACTGGTATCCACGATGTTCATCGTTCAGTGATGTCATCCCGTACAATTGGAACGACTCGACTGGCTTTCCGGTTAAGTCTTTTTTTAAATAACTCTCGAGTTCATGGTTTAGACGTTGGCACGCTTTCTCCAGTACTATGTTCATATTGCGGGGACTTTCATGGAAACTGGTAGTGATTTTCTCTATAACACGCATATGCTCAAAGTTATAATTTTCAATTGTATTGATTTGACCATTGCTGATTGTCAGCAGCTTTCCGCTCCATTCGCGTAGTTTAAGAAACCTTAAACCTATGTCTTCCACGGTTCCATGAAAGGTATTATTTAACGTAATAAAGTCGCCTTTATGCAATTGTTTCTCGTATAAAAGAAACAGTCCGGCAAAGAAATCTCTAATTAAACTCTGGGCACCAAATCCAACAATAATCCCTATTACTCCGGCACCTGCAATCAGATTACCGATAGAAATGAATTGATCCAGGATAATAAGGATGAATGTGATAACGGCTGCATAACTAATAATCGAATTGAACATGGATTCTAATGTCTTTTCTTTTCTTTCTTCAATAAAGTCAGTTTTTCTGAAAAAAGCGTGAATGACTTTTCTTGATATGACAACTGCTATAAAAAGGAATGTTCCAATAACTACAAGTTTAATGGGAACATGATTATCTAAGTATTGGGTAAAATCATTTAGTGTCATATTCTATAACCTCCTGTATGATGTAAGCAACATTATAACACGATGGGAGAAACCTTCTTGATTAGACAGGAATATTTGAATGTACTATGATGGTTTAGGAAAATCGTAAATAAGCAAAGGAGTTTGATGAATCATGTCACAACAGGAAAAGATTCAGGATTTAAAAACGCGTTTGGCGGATGTCATGGGGCGTATAGAACGTCTTGATCCTGAAGAAACATCTGTAGAAGATATTGATCGACTGATTTCGATGTTAGAAGAAATGGAAAAAAACATGGACTAAGCATTAATTTCTGAATTGACTCTCTTTTAAGGAGGGGGTTGATTTTTTTACATTCGTGCTTTATCATGATAAATCGCTAATGCATGAAATTATTTGAGAGGAGAATGACCTATGGCATGGGCCGTTGTCGTATCTGTCCTTGTAATGGCTGTTTTAAGTTTATTACGAGTAAATGTTATTATTGCCATTCTTGCTGCCGGCTTGACTGCAGGTTTAATGAACGGAGAAACCTTGAAAGATTCATTAGATCTGCTTATTGCTGGTATGGGAGACCAGGCAAGTGTAGCTTTAAGTTATATATTATTGGGAGCTTTTGCTGTTGCAATCAGCTATTCTGGAATTACATCGCTTCTAGTTGGATATTTATTAAGAGTACTAAAAGATAAACGAACGCTTATCGTCTTTGTAATAGCTTTTGTTGCGAGTTTATCCCAAAATGTAATCCCTGTGCACATTGCATTTATACCAATTTTAATTCCACCTTTATTAAATCTTTTTGACCAAATGAAATTAGACCGAAGAGCAGTGGCTGCAGCCTTGACCTTTGGGCTTAAAGCACCTTATGTTATGATTCCGGTCGGTTTCGGCTATATTTTTCATCAGACGATTCAATCATCAATGGAAACAAACGGCATTGATTTAACTATTGGTACAATTGCGCAGTCTCTTTTAATACCTGGTTCAGGAATGATAGTAGGTTTAATAATTGCGGTATTGGTTACCTATCGAAAGCCTAGAGACTTGATGCAGACACAAACGGGAGAACAAACTCCTGATCTTGATTCGGTTCTGGACAGGCGCTTTAATACCAAGCATTTCCTTACGCTTGTAGCTATTGTTGTAACCTTAGTCATTCAAGCTGTTTGGGCAAATCTTATCCTTGCAGCCCTCGCTGGTCTTATCCTGATGTTTGTCTTCAGAATTGTTCCTTACGTAAAAGGAGACAAAGTGGTTAATGATGGAATAGGAATGATGGGCTTTATTGCATTTGTCTTATTAGTGGCAGCTGGTTATGCCAATGTTCTTACAGAAACAGAGTCTGTTTCTGCACTTGTCGAAATAAGCTCCGATTATCTAGGTGATAATCAGGCTCTCATTGCCTTTATTCTATTACTTGTAGGATTGGTGGTAACGATGGGAATTGGCTCTTCTTTTGCTACGATTCCTATAATAGCGGCTCTATTTGTTCCGATTTGTGTGGCAGCTGGTTTCTCACCAATGGCTACGGCTACCTTAATCGGTACAGCAGGAGCTTTAGGAGATGCAGGCTCTCCAGCTTCAGACAGTACACTTGGGCCAACATCAGGTTTGAATGCAGATGGAAAGCACAATCACATCTGGGACACTTGTGTTCCAACTTTCTTACACTTCAACATCCCATTGTTTATCTTTGGGTGGGCCGCATCATTATTATTATAAAGGTCATGTGGGTAATTTTCCCACATGCCTTTTTTTATATTCATGAAACCTTCACACATACTAAGAAAAAAGTGAGTGGTATGTATGTGCAGGAAGGTCTTTTTAGTAGTAGTAACGTTCTCGTTATGGCTCTCACCGATATTGGCGTCCGCAGAAGGATGGGGGTATAAGAAGAATTCTGATGGGTCCGCACCAGATGTGGGGCGCTATGCCCCTATGCTGGAGAAATACGATGGGTTTTATTTGGATTCTTCCGGTGATCCTGTCGTGTACTTAACCTTCGATAATGGATATGAACAAGGCTACACAGGTAAAGTTCTTGACGTTTTGAAAGAGAAAGAGGTCCCTGCGACATTTTTTGTAACGGGTCACTACATCGAAAGCGCCCCGGAACTATTAAAAAGGATGGCAGATGAAGGGCACTTGATTGGGAATCATTCGTGGAGTCACCCCGATTTTACGAAGATATCAAAAGAAAAGATGCAGAGGGAACTGTCCATGGTAGAGGAATCGGTTAAGAAATTAACAGATCAGGATGTGATGACATTTGTAAGACCCCCGCGCGGTACTTTTAACGACCAAACCCTTAAATGGGCTGGAGAATTTGGGTACACACATGCTTTTTGGTCACTGGCCTTTGTTGATTGGCAGACCGATCGTCAAAAAGGATGGCAGTACGCGTACGATCGTGTGATGGAGCAAATCCATCCGGGAGCTGTCATCCTCCTCCATACGGTTTCGAAAGACAATGCAGAAGCTTTATCTCAACTGATTGATGAATTGAGAAAAAGGGGATATCGGTTCGGAAGTCTTAATGATCTTATGATGAAAAAACTTGTCCCTTCACCTGTATGGGGATTATAGACAATAACAAACCCACCGTTCCTATAGGAACGGTGGGTTTGTTTTCAGCTAAACTATAATAGGTGTAGGGAATGAAGAGGTTGTAGCTTATTGTTGATTTATGTTTAAATGGTTTCTCTTTTGGAAAAAGACAATTAAATTAGGTAGGTCTCCTTTACCAATATGAACAACGACTACAAAATCATCAAGAATTAGGGAGGAAAAAACACTTGTGGACAGAACAGTTTAAAACAGCTACTTTTTATGATTTTGACTATACACTACTTCGGTGGCAGTTTGATCCATTAACTCGGTTAGATCGAAAAGAGCGATGGGTGGATGTTCCTGTGAAATTAGGATCGAACCACCACATCGTGCGCGTTCAGGGACATGGCACGACAGAGTCTCCTCTCTTTTCTGTATCTAGTGACAGCCAGGAAGACAAAGAAGCATTAGTGGCACACATCAGCGATTTATTCCAATGGGATGCTGATTTGGAGAGTGTACATCACCATTTTTTAGGTACAAGTCTGGAGTCAATATTTACAGCTCACCCGGGAACACCAATTGTAAAAGATTTTCACCTTTACGATTGTTTGATGAAAGTAATTATCCATCAGCAATTAAACATGAAATTTGCCTATACATTAAGCACGCGGTTTGTAGAAAAGCTGGGAACAAAGAAAGATGGAGTATGGTTCTATCCATCTCCCGAGGAAGTTGCAGATACTTCATACGATGTCTTAAGGGAACTGCAGTTCAGCCAAAGAAAAGCTGAATATGTTATTGATACCTCACGTTTAATTGCGGAAGGATCATTAAACTTAAAAGAAATCTCATCTGAGTCTAACGATAATATCATGAAAAGGTTAGTAAAGGTCAGGGGAATAGGGCCATGGACGGCGGAGAACTGGATGATGTTTGGTGTGGGCAGGGAGAATCTTTTCCCGGTAGCGGATATTGGAATTCAGAATGCACTTAAAGCACATTTCGAATTAGAGAAAAAGCCAACCGTAGAACAAATGAAAGCCTGGAGCACGGAATGGGAACCTTATTTGAGTTATGCATCCTTAAATCTATGGCGTAGTATTGAGGGGTGAAAAGACAAGAACTGTCATAGTCTTGTCTTCAATCCCGTATTATGGTAAAGATTGAAAAATAAGTGTTAAATCGTTAGAAAATATATAAAATTCATTTCGCTTACGTTATAATGATATCAATACTGGAAAATACTGAACGGATAAAAGGAAAGAGGTCTTAATATTGGTAATAAGAGAGAGGTACTCTGACCAAGTTCATAGCGGCGAGATTTTGGATGTTCTGAGTTTGAATGGTACACCGGCATGTCTGCTTGATTTAAAAATGCAAACGGTTACACTTAATCAAGAAATGCAAGGAGCTCTTCAATTGAAAGAAACCGATATGTCTTTCTCGCAGTGGGTCCGCAGCTTCCGTCATACTGGACAACATCGTCTACAGCAGGCTTTGCATCAGGTTCTAACAGAAGGCCTGAGAGAGTTTGTTGTTCAATTAACCGATAGGGACAACTTTCAGCAGTATAAATGCACAATGGTACACCTGACCAATGGGCAAATTGCTTTCTCTTTAAAAGGAATCAAACAGGAGAGCTTTTCTTTTGAACCTTTACTTCCCTCACAGGAGGATCATCTTCAAGAACTTCCTTCTGAAACACCTAACCGAATCATGGGGAAGTTCAATCTCCTGCATCTGTCTGATTATACGTCTTCTCAAATAAAGCACAGGATGACGCATATTGTAGATAAATTTCCACACGGGCTTGCTGTCATTAATCACAATTGGGAAGTCACCTATGCCAACCCAAAAATGGAAGAGTTGACGAAGGTCCCTTTTTTCAAGAACTATTATAAAAAATTGTGGGAAATTTTTTCGATAGAAGAACACTATGATTTTTTTCAACATTATTTAAGAGCCATGGAGACCCAGGAAACAGTAGAATTTGAGGGCAGTATTAAAGAAACGAACTTGGAAGTTAAAGTGACGGTTCATCCGACAGAGCTTGGTATAACCGTATTCCTCCAGGATATCACCCAATATAATAAGCATCTCCAGGCATTAAAAGATTCAGAAGAACGCTTTGCCCTGCTGGCCAATAACATGACAGATGTTTTCTGGATAAGTCAGCCGGATTATGAAGAAGTTCATTACATCAGTCCTGCATTCCAATCGCTTTTTGGAATTTCCAGACATGAGGTATTTTCTGATCCTAGAATCATTCTTCATTCCATTCATGAGAACGATAGGGATAGTTTTACTGATGCTCTGGACCGTATGAAACAGGAAGAGTGTGAAGTTGACTACCGTATTATTAACCCGGAAGGCACTTACAAGTGGATTAGAACTAAAGGCTTTCCTGTAGATTACCATGGAAAATCCTATATTTTAGGCATTCATGAAGATGTTACAGAATATAAGGAAATGCTTGAACTGAGAGAAAAATCGCAGCAGTTATCAACAATTACACAAATGTCCGCTGGTATTGCTCATGAAATTAAAAATCCTTTAACAGCAATCAAAGGCTTTCTTCAAATTGGTGCGGCTAATCCTGAGTTGAGGGACAACTACCAGGAAATCATTTTAGATGAAGTGAATAGAATTGAAGCCATTGTGCAGGATTTTATGATGCTTTCCAAACCTAAATCTTCTATTCAATTAGAAGAAGTAGACCCTGAGCAGCTTGTTTCGTATGTATTAAGACTGTTAGAACCTGAAGCGAATGAAAAGAAAATCTTGTTGTTGTTTGAGTGTGAAACGGATATGGAAAAGTTTGAAACAGAACCAAAACGTTTAAATCAAATTCTAATAAACCTCGTTAAAAATGCTATCGATGCGGTAGACGTAGGTGGCGAAGTCGGGGTCAATATTAGTATGTCTACTACTCATCTAACGCTTTCCGTTACAGATAATGGCCCAGGACTCAGCGAACAGGAATTAAATAAAATCGGAGAGCCCTTTTTTACTACAAAAGAAAAAGGGACGGGGCTTGGAGTTATGGTGACGAAGAAAATTGTTTCTGATTTAAACGGGGTCATCGATTACGAGAGTCAAATAGGTAAAGGAACGACAGTTTTTGTTCATTTGCCAAGATAAGAGTCGATATAGAACATCACTATAATTATATGGTGATGTTTTTTTATGTTTTTCCTGGCCTTCTCTTCGGGATTAATTTCAGAATCTTTGATCTTCAAACGTTTACAAAAAAAGATTCTATTTTTTACATAGAAAGTTGTTTACAAACGTCTGTATGGGCTCTATAATCCCGATTGTACTACAATTTCGTTCGACATTATTTTTATCTTTTCAACATAAAAGGAGGCTTTCTGATGCTTAGAAAAGTATGGTCATTTCTCTTAATGAATTTAGGTGTACTAGGAGTCGCCATAAACGTACATTTCTTTCTATCTCCCAACGACCTTGCTACCGGTGGAGTAAGTGGTCTATCCATCGTTTTAAATAAAGTGTTTCCCGATCTGTCCCTTGGAATGATTATGATTATTTTAAACGTACTATTATTTATAGTTGGGTTTATTTTCTTAGGTTTTCAATTTGGTTTAAAAACCATATACGCAAGTTTTGCTTTATCATTTATGGTGTGGGGACTTGAGTCGTTTTTCCCTATGCAGGAAGCTTTGAGTAATGACCTATTGATTCAGCTTATTATCGGACAAATCATTGCTGCTTCTGGTATGGCCTTAGTATTTCATCAGGGAGCCTCCACCGGCGGTACTGACATCCTGGCTATGATTCTTAATAAGTTTTTCTCTATCGAGGTTGGGAAAGGGGTTCTTTTCTCGGATATTGCCATTGCAACATCATCGATCTTCCTATTTGGTCCAACCGTTGGTATGTATGCATTCTTTGGCGTCATCTTAAATGGTCTGGTTATTGATTATATGCTCCAGCAGTTTGAGGATAATAAGGAAATTGTTATCATCAGCCGGGAAAGCGAGCTTGTAAGAGGTTTTATCATTAATCAGCTTGGGCGCGGAGCAACCATCCATCAGGCAAAAGGTGCCTTCAATCAAGAAGATAAAGAAGTAATCACAACAATCCTTAATCGCAAAGACTATACACGTTTAAAGAAGTATATGACATCTGTAGATGAGCAGGCATTTATTACCGTTCATTCCATGAATGAAATTCTTGGAGAAAACTTTAAGCGGCTCGCATAAAAGGTGGGATATCATCCAGAATCGGACGGTGAACCAAACGATTAAGGAAAAACAGTCGCGTTCAGATGATGTGTATCATTACTTGAAGAAAAGGATTTTATTTAAAGAAATTGCGCCGGGTAGCCAATTGGTTGAGAATAACATTGGTCAGGAATTGGACGTATCAAGAACTCCAATTAGGAATGCTATTAAGAAGTTAGAAACCGAAGGACTCGTGAAGGTTTATTCAAATAGAGGGGCGTTTGTCGTACAACCGACAATTGAGGAAATACAGCAGGCATTTGATATGAGACGTCATTTGGAAAAAATGACGCTCTGGCGTGTGTATAATCAAATGACCGAGCAGGATTTGGCTCAACTTGAAGAATGGTTGGAGCGTGAAAAAAGATCCTATGCAAAAAAAGACATTTTGGAGTACCTGGATGTAAATAAAAGTTTCCATATGACGTTAGCCTTGAAAACAGATAATCCTTTTCTTATTGATTTTACCGAACGGATTCTAAACCAAATGAATGTCTACCTTATGCTGTATGATGTATTTCTCGATGAAAATCTTGACGAAGATAAGCGTATAAAAGAACACGAACTAATAATAAACGCCTTAAGAAAAAAAGACATTAACCAGCTGCTATCACTGATGAATCAGCACATGGAAGGAAGTCTGGAGAGTTTATGCTTGAATGAAAGTGATAGAAAAACTAAACATATACCAATCAAAAAGAGCCTTTAAGTGGACCGATGTTTCTTAACGGCTCTTTTTTTATGTTGGCGATATTCTTCAGCTAGTACGGTAAGATTTATAATGATTACACTCAGCATAGAGGCAGTGAAATAATTATAATTATCGGTGAGAAAAGACAATGCAAAGAAAGACAGAAGCATGGAAGCAGATATGATTAGGACACAAGCATTAGGTTGAACCTTCTGCTTTTTTACAGGGCGGGCTTCCATTCAATATCACTCCTAACATATAGTTACTGTTAGTATATGAGAAGTGATAATTATCTGTCAATTCAAACATTTATCCGTGATTAAGATCCCTGAATAAAATTGAAATGTTCAGAAAAGTTGGTATAATATAAATAGCAAACTGAACAGTCGCTCAACAATTGAGGAGGGGAAATATGAAAAGAGAAGAATTAATTGCTCCAATGCAGTATAACGTAGTTTCAGAAGTTGAAAAGTATGCGAAGGATCCCAATCGTAAAGCATTGTTATGGCTGAATGAAGAAGGGGAGAAGAATGAAGTTACATATAGTGAATTAGTAAAAAAAGCGAATAAAATTGGAAACGCTTTCTTGGATGCCGGTCTGCAGCGAGGGGATAAAATTCTTGTTATGATTCCGCGTCTAATTGAAGCTTATCAAGTATACCTGGCAGCTCTAAAAGCTGGACTTGTCGTTATTCCAAGTTCAGAAATGCTTCGTACAAAAGACTTGCAATACCGTATCTCACATGGAGAAGTTCGTGGTGTGGTCAGCTATCACCCTTATACAGATCAATTCCAGGGTATTCAAGAGTTTAATCAAGTCCTGCCTTTTTCAGTGGGTGGAGGAAAAGAGGGATGGAGGGACCTGGACTCATTAATGGAAGATTATAGTGATCAGATGGCTTTGGCGGATACTTCTAAAGACGACATGGCCTTTTTATCTTACACATCAGGGACAACAGGAAATCCTAAGGGTGTTGTTCATACTCATGGATGGGGGTATGCCCATTTGAAAACCGCAGCAGACAAATGGCTGGCCATTCAGGATGGAGATACTGTATGGGCAACCGCAGGTCCGGGATGGCAGAAGTGGATCTGGAGTCCTTTTTTATCTGTCCTTTGTACAGGAGCGAAAGGGCTTATTTACCAAGGGAAATTTGATCCTAAGAAATACCTTGGAATAATGGACGATTATAATGTGAACGTCCTTTGCTGTACACCTACTGAATACCGATTGATGGCTAAAGTAGACAATTTAAGTGACTACAAGCTTAAGGGACTGCATAGTGCAGTTTCTGCAGGAGAGCCACTAAATCGGGAAGTTATTGAAACGTTCAGGAATTACTTTAATGTTACTGTCAGAGATGGGTATGGACAGACGGAAAATACACTATTGGTTGGTATTATGAAGGATATGGAGGTACGTCCCGGATCTATGGGAAGACCGACACCGGGAAATCGTGTAGAGATCATTAATGAAATGGGCGAACCGGTTAAAGATGGGGAAGTAGGTGACATCGCTGTACACCTTGATACACCTGCATTGTTTAAAGAGTATTATAAGGATACGGAGCGTACAAAGATGTCCCAGCGCGGAGATTACTATATAACCGGGGATCAAGCGAAAAAAGATGAGGATGGCTATTTTTGGTTTGAAGGGCGGAGTGATGATATTATCATAAGTTCCGGCTATACCATCGGTCCCTTTGAAGTAGAAGATGCGTTGGTTAAACATCCTGCTGTTCGTGAATGTGCAGTCGTAGCAAGCCCTGATGAAGTTCGGGGGAATGTAGTGAAGGCTTATATTGTTCTTCAGGATGGTTATGAAGGAAGTGAATCCTTAACTAAAAAATTACAGGAGCATGTAAAAAATCTGACTGCACCGTATAAGTATCCTAGAAAAATAGAGTTTATCAAGGAGCTTCCGAAAACCACTTCCGGGAAAATCAGACGAGTCGAACTACGACAAAAGGAACAAATCGTAAAATAAGGAAGAAGACCTGAAGATATATCCTCTTCAGGTCTTTTTTATTCTTGAACCTGGAAAACGTAATTGTTGATTCCAAGTCAGTCTCCTTATCTCAATTGCATAGTTTTCAGGGGTTTTGGGAAATTAGGTGGGTCCCAATGATAAGAGTAAAATAGGTATGAAATTGAGGGGCTTTGTGTTAATTTCATAAAAAAAAGGAAGGATAAGCATGATACGAACGATTGGTTATGAAGACGCGGCTGCTATAGTACCATTGATGGAGGAATTAGGCTACCCAACCACAAAAGAGCAGATGAAATTTCGTTTAGAAGGAATCCTTAATCGATCAGAATATCAAACTTTTGTATGGGAACACGACGATTATTTAAAAGGAATGATTGGAATGACACTAAGTTACGCCTATCACTCCGATGATCTTCATGTCAGAGTTATTGCGTTTGTTGTAAAAGAAGAATATCAAGGAGAAGGTATAGGTCGAAGCTTAATGGATGCTGCTGAAAAGTGGGGAAGAGATAAGCGGGCAAAGATGATTATGTTGAACAGTGGAAATCGCGACGAAAGGCAGACTGCGCATCAAATTTATCGTCACTATGGATTTCAAGGGAAAGCTACGGGTTTTTACAAATCATTGTAACAAGGTAAAAAAACGCTAAGAGCGAAAGGTTGAGGTGCGGTTGAAAATCTATATTGAATTTACATATAAGACACCAAAAAAGACAGAAGCCTTCTTTAAGTCTGAAGAAATGACAGTTGGGCAGGCTTTGTTGATTGCGCAGGATTTAGAAAAGACAGGCAGGGCAGTCCATATGACATTCGTAGACAACTATGATACGACCTGGAAGCTTAAAGACCTGAAAAAATATCTCGAGGACATGGAAACAGAACCTCATAATATTCGTGTGTATTTTGACGGAGGTTTTGATATAGAAAACCGAAAGTCTGGCTTAGGTTGTGTCATTTATTATGACCAGAACGGAAAATCCATGCGCTTACGTAAAAACACCCTCGTTGATGAACTTGAAACAAACAATGAAGCAGAGTATGCAGCCTTGCATCTGGCTATTAAAGAACTCCATCTATTAGGCGTCGGTCACCTTCCTGTGACATTTATTGGAGATTCTCAAGTTGTTATTAATCAATTAAATGATGAGTGGCCCACAATGGAAGAATCACTTTTGAAATGGGCGGACAGAGTAGAAAATGGACTGACTGATATGGGAATTACACCAACATTTTCCCTTGTATCAAGAAAGAACAACAGAGAAGCGGACCGCCTCGCTTCCCAAGCTTTAAATGGTGTTGAAGTGACAAGTACAAAAGAAGTGGGAGAGTAGGGAGATGTTCTTTATTCTTTCCCTTGGCTCAGTTCAAGGTGATTGTAAACCTAAAAAAGGGTGTAAGTTAGACCGCTTGCTTGAATGAGGGAGAAAGGAGACTGTGGAATTCTCTCATTGCTTCACGACAATTGCCGGGAGTTTTTTATAGATACGCCGGGTTTAAAAATAATAACGTCTGTCTATCTATAAGTGAATAGAAACTGGAGTGCCTATCGGGATGGTTTTGGCGAGAGCTTCTACATCTCTGTTGTACATCCGTATACAGCCCTTGGAAACTGCTTTGCCTATTGAACCAGGATTATTTGTTCCATGTATGCCGTAATGTTCTTTAGACAAACTCATCCACATTGTTCCAAACGGTCCACCGGGATTAGGCGCTTTATTTATTATGATAAAGTTTCCTGTGGGAGTTGTGTATAACATTCGACCTACAGCGATGGGGTATTGTTTTTGAATTTGTCCATTTTTGTATAATCTTAACCTCCGTTCATTGATTGAAACATCTATTTTATAAGCCATTGTCTCTGTGGGTGGGAAACCTGGGATTTTAATCTTTTGCCCAGGGTATATCAGGTTTGGGTTCGGGATGATATTGACAGCAAGGATATTACTTAAGGGAGTTCGATAATCTCTTGAGACTTGGTAAAGATTTTCTCCAGGTTGGACCGTATGAATCATAATGATACCTCCAGATTAGAGTCTATATCATCCTATGTGTCCTGTATTAAAAATTTCATGAAAAAGAGATAAAACCATGCTCCTGGAGCATGGTTTTATCTCTTTTTATAAGACTATGGTTTTGTTTTCATGAACAATAACCCTGTCCTCTAAATCCCATTTTACAGCACGATTGAGCACGCGTCGTTCAATTAAGCGACCCTTCCTTTTTAAATCCTCCACATCATTACGATGATCCACACGCATGACATCCTGTTCAATAATTGGACCTTCGTCCAAGTCTTCCGTTACGTAGTGAGAGGTTGCACCAATTAATTTAACTCCACGCTTATGAGCTCTTTTATGGGGGTTGGCTCCAATAAAGGCTGGTAAGAAAGAATGGTGGATATTAATGATTTTTGATGGATGTGTACGGACGAAATGGGGTGTCAGTATCTGCATATATCTCGCTAAAACGATTAAATCAATTGAATATTGCTCCATCAGCTCCAATTGTTCAGCTTCTACCTCTTCTCGAATCTCTTTATTCGCCGGGATGTAATAAAAAGGAATGCCGAATGATTCCACCAACCCTCTCGCTGACTCATGATTGCTGATTACAAGAGGGATTTCTGTCATGAGATCCCCGTTTTCCCATTCATAAAGCAGCTCCCTTAAACAATGAAGTTCTTTTGAAACGTAAATGGCGGTTCTTTTTAATTCATGTAGAAAGGTTAAGCGCCATTTCATATGGAATTGATCAGCAATCTCCTTGAAATTATGTTTCAACTTTTCTTCTTTCTTTTTTATATCAGAAGCTGAGAACACAATTCGGAGAAAAAAAGTGCCTTTTTCATGATGTGTGGTGTATTGTGTTGATTCTACGATATTTGCTCCATGTTCATATAAAAATGTAGAAATACTCGAAACGATCCCGGGTTGATCAGGACAGCTTACGAGCAGTCGGGCCTTGTTTTTATTCTTATCCATGTGTTTCTGCATCTGTTCATTAATGTTAGACATGCTGCTCACCTTTCTTTTTAAAAATTGAATGCTGTAAGTTTGTTTACAAAGGAGTGTATAAGTACTTATTTAAACAAGTATACAGAGTTTTTGCAATCTTTTAAATATCGTTTTTTCACGGTTGCTCCTTATCATAAGGTGTACTTATATATTTCTTATCAGAGGATATAATATTCCTTTCAAAACGATTCGAAAAACAGGGAAGAGGTGATATCTTTCGTTTTCATTTCTCGTAAATGTATACTTCCGGACAATTCTTCCTAAACGAATGAGTATGTACTATACTTGGGAAGAATGTGAACATAGATTTATTAGGAGGAGCACTTATGAATAAATGGTTTACCCATATCTTTAATCCCCTCGTCGGTATATTGCTCGTCGTTGAAGGCGGTGTATATATTTTTATGAATAATAAGGATGGAGACCTTCACCTAAGAAGCATCGTTATGACAGTATTGCTTCTTTTAGCATGGGCAATGTCCTATCGTAAACAAGTTACTAGTGATGATTCAAGTGCCTGGCTGATCGTAACAATTATCATTACTATTCCGATGATATTCCCCTGGCTGTTTTTTATCTAAGTTAGATCAGCCAGCGGTATAATCCGATCGTTCCGAATAAAAGTCCGCCCAAAAGATAGAGATAGCCGAATAATTTATTCTTTTTTTCTTCTTCACTGCCTGTTTCAACAAAACCAGAAAAAAACAAAAATAAAATGCCGAGTATATATAAACTGATCTCTGCCCTGGTAAAGGGAGGAGTTTTAACCAATAACCAACTCTCAATAGGGACAGCACTCAATAGCGGTACATACAAAGGGTCCCAGTGATCGATCCACGTTCTTTTCACCTTCTTCATCCACTCACCTCCCCATGTTTTCTTATGAATATTTTTCTTACGAATGAATCCTTAATATGCGTAACATCCTATTCATTAAGGATTACTTCCTATATATATAGGGTATATGTGTCTCATTGACATTTGAATTGTGTCTTTACACTTGTTAAAATGAAAAACGTGTGTTTTTCCTGCGTATTAATTCCTCTCCTCTCCCCCTGCATGGGTTTGCCTGTTGCAGAACAAACTACATAATGAAAATCTAGAAAGGATGTATGTCATTTGAAGACGAAATTGATTGATTGGCCTACGTTTATTGGTGCACTAATTTTACTGTTGGGCGTTACTATTCCGCTTATTCTTTTCCCTGAAGGGGGTAAAGAAGTGGTGAGTCAAGCGAATACATTCATGACAGAGAACTTCGGTGTTCTTTACATGATTCTTGGATTCGTGATATTCGCTTTTCTTATCTATGTAGCATTTAGTAAAAACGGATCGATTAAACTTGGTGACGAAGGTGAAAAACCAGAGTTTAGTACTTTCTCCTGGGCAGCTATGCTTTTCGCTGCTGGTATCGGTTCCAGTATATTGTATTGGGCTGTCATAGAATGGGTTTATTATTACCAAGGGCCTCCATTCGGTGTGGAACCGCAGTCCAAAGAAGCAATTCAGTGGGCTTCTACTTATGGAATATTCCACTGGGGGCCAATAGCCTGGGCTATTTACACACTGCCTGCACTGCCAATTGCTTACTTTTATTATGTACGAAAGAAACCAGTTCTTAAAGTTAGTGAAGCGGTTCGACCTGTATTAGGAGATAGAGTTGATGGACCTATTGGAACAATTATTGATGTTCTATTTATGTTCGGATTGTTAGGAGGAGCGGGTACCACCCTTGCTCTTGGAACGCCTATGATTGCTCAAGGTGTGAACAACCTTACCGGTATTCCAGCAAATTTAGGGATGAAAACAGTAATCATGCTTCTGTGTACCCTCATATTTGCAATCAGTGCCTATTCAGGGTTAAAACGTGGAATCAAAGTCCTGAGTGATGTGAATCTGTGGTTGTCACTATTCTTACTAGCATTTGTCTTCATCTTTGGACCAACCCGCTTCATTAGTGAAACGACATTTACATCTCTTGGTATGCTTGCGAATAATTTCTTCCGTATGGCAACATGGATGGAGCCATTTGGAAACCTGGGACAATTTGAAAAGACAAGTTTCCCTGAATACTGGACAGTGTTCTATTGGGCCTGGTGGCTTGTTTATGCACCATTTGTCGGACTCTTTGTAGCGAGGATTTCCAGAGGGCGTACCATTCGCCAAATGGTTCTTGGAACCATGATCTATGGTACGATTGGATGTATTCTGTTCTTTGGAATCATGGGGAACTTCGGTTTATACATGCAGCTTACAGGACAGTTTGATGCGATTACCTTTATGAATGAAAATGGAGCACCGGCGACAATCGTGGAGATTATTAATCAATTGCCATTAGCCAAGTTTATGGTGCTAATCTTTACCGTTCTTGCCATTATTTTCCTTGCAACAACATTTGATTCTTCTTCCTATATTCTTGCATCTGTTGTTCAGAAGAATGTAGAAGGAGAACCTTTGCGTTGGAACCGTCTGTTCTGGGCTTTTGCTTTATGTTTAATGCCATTAGCTCTTATGTTCCTGGGTGGTCTGGATACACTTCAGACAGCGAGTATTGTGGGTGGTTTCCCGCTGATTATCATCATGTTCCTGCTCGCCTGGTCATTTATGAAAGCATCCAATACGGACATACGCGAGTCGGATGACTATGAACCAAGTACAATTCATATTAAACGCTGGAAAAATCGCAAGAAAAAGAAAAAGCGCTCCGCTTTGGAAGCACTGGAAGATAAAAGAGACGATGATTAATGCGAAATGAATAAAAAAGCCTCTCTCATTGGCAAGAGCAATGAGGGAGGCTTTTTATTTATTCTAAAGATAGGGTTGGACAGATTGAATATGGAAGTCATCGCTATCTAAGATGAACTGCTCAAGCAAATGCAGATGGTCTCCCCCGATAAGGACAAGGATCCGATCTTCTTGTTCAGCGATTCTTGATATATTGGCGGCTATTGCCAAATCCCGGTGATACCACTGTTTCAACCAATTCACACCCACTTGATGTTGTTGATTGCCGACACGAGTAAGTTTCATGTAGATTTTTTTTAATTCCTGTATATAGAGCGGGTCATTGACGTAACGAAGTATGTCTTGTACTCGGTTTCCTTTTTCCATTTTTTTTAACCGACTTTGAATCGTGAGAATTTCCCTGAATAGTCCGGGCTGGTATTCCTTGGCCCATTCAAAGACCTGGTTTAATGAAGGGGAAGACATGTCTACTATTTCATCTATAGGATAAACGCCTGATAAGCCCAGCTCTTTGGCTATAGGAAAGGCCAGCTGTTCTACCTCATCGTAAGTTGGAACAAGCCTTCCGTTAAGGTATTCTTTATATTTTCGATCCAGTTCTTTTTGAATAAGAAAGGATTTTTCCACTGCAATCTTCGTTGGATGGTATTTATTAAGAGATTGAACGACAGTTTGAATCGCGTCTTGTTGATTATTGATCACATTAGGGTGCATGGCCATGTTGAATGTTCCGACGAGCATAATTTCGGGTTTCATTGTAAACCTCTTTCTGTTCAAAAATATTTATACATCTGGGAGAGGTGGAGTTTATCTCCTTTTTCTAACAAGTCATCTATGAGAAGAAAGGAATGACTTCTTCACCAAGCTCCTGCATGATTTCTCCAACGGGCCGTTTATTTTTGGATAGACCAAACATCAGATGGTTCACACCTATGGATCGATATTGTTCCAGCAGGTCTATCAGTCCTTTTCTTCCAACTCGATAACCGGCAGGGATTTTCTGAGGTTCCGTAGAAGGGTCTTCGGTTAATTCTAATGGAAGCGGCATAAAGAAAGGACGAAAAACATCTCCATGATGCTCTTTTACTTTGTTTTGAAACTGCTGGATGGTCTGCTTCTGCTGTTCTGGCCGCTGCGGATAAAACATCCACCCATCCCCATATTTTGCAATCCAATCCAATGTCTGCTGGCAATATCCCGTCATGAATGTGGGAATACGATTGGATGGTTTAGGCACTACATTCGATTTATTCAATGTACCAAAAGAAGATTTTAATTGTGGGAATTCGTGATATAGAGCATCTTCAAAAAAGTGAAAAGCCTCTCGGAACCATTCTCCCCTTTCCATAATCGGAATGTTGAGTCCTTCAAAATCCTTCCGTCGATCTCCAGAAGATATTCCAAGCATTAGACGTTCAGGGAAGAGCCTTTCTATGCTTGCAACTTCCTTAGCGGTACGGAGAGGGTGTCGTAAAGGCATAACTAAAGCAGCTGTTCCCAGATGAATTGAGGTTGTCTGGGATGCTAAATAAGTAAGGTAGATCAAGCTGTCAAAAATCTGCCCGGTTGCAGGGTCCTCAAAGGTCGGGTCTTCCAATAAGACATCCTGGAACCATAAACATTGGAATCCCAATTGTTCGGCCTGTTGGGCTTTGTAAACTTGGTCAACCATCTGTGGAGGGTTTTGATCATAGTTTTCCATAGGAACAGTAAGTCCGAATGAAATCTTATCTTTTTGCAACATGGTCTGATAGCCGGAATGATGCTTTAACAAATCCTTTCCTCCTCTATTAAATAGACTATGTTCTATTATAATGAGGAAGGATATGGACTTCTAATCAAAACCATCTGGAAGAAGAAAGATCCGCCCCGATTAAAGGGCAGGAGCTTTTTATTTATAGTATAGAAATTGCTAGATAAAGGAAGAGGGTTAGAACGACTGAACCACCTGCAACGCTCGCAATTTCTGTCCTGTTATAGTCAATCTTTTTCTTCATTTTGAAAGCTCCTTTCTATTCAACAGCTATAAATGGATAGGATTTTTAAGTAATAATTTTTTCTCTAATATATAGGACGTATAAATTTGCAGAAAAGTTTCATTTTCATTACAATTTAGTGTCTTTTATATTACTTCTTAATTGTCCGGGGTCTATCTCGAAACGATCCAGCCGGTGCAGTGAAAAGGAACTTTGATATAATGAGGACGGTAACCTGGCAGCTTTTACATTTAGAAAGGGGAATTTTATGTCTAACTACTCTAATACCTGGGACTTGGATTCAATATTCCAAGGGGGGAGTGATTCTGAAGAATTAAAAGCCTATGTACAGAAAACAGAAGAGCATTTACGTGAATTGGAAGACCTCGTCGAATCATTCACAACGCCGAGGAATACAGACCAGACAGAAGAGCTTGCTTCTATTTTAGAACTTGTGCAGCTCGCAACTAAGGAATTGGGCGAATTTGGTGCTTTTGTAAGTTGTTTGAGCGCACAGGATATACACGATAAGAAAGCGGGAGCATGGCAGTCAAAAAGAAGTGAATTAGGGGCTCGTTTAGAGAATGCTCTGACAACACTTGATCAGGTGCTGGTCCAGGTAGATGAGGACTTATGGCACTCCATGATAAATCAAAAACCATTTCAACAGCTTACTTTCGTTCTTAATGAACGGAGGCAGATGGCTAAGGATAAATTAGATGTGAGTCGGGAATCTCTAATCAATGATCTCGGGGTAGACGGTTATCACGCCTGGGGACACATGTACGATCGTCTTGTTTCCAAACTTTCAATCACTATGGATGGGGAAAACTTATCTGTCGGGCAGGCAGCAAATAAACTGGATTCACAGAGTCGTGAAGTTAGAAAGGAGGCCTTTGAGAAGCTTCAAGAAACGTGGGGAGAGCAATCCGATCTTTTTGGTGAGACTTTAAACCATCTGTCAGGCTTTCGTCTGCAGGCTTACAAACATAGAGGCTGGAAAAATACTCTTAAAGAACCGCTTGATTATAATCGTATGAGTGAGAAAACGTTACAAGTGATGTGGCAGTCGATTACCGATTATAAAAAGTATTATATTCCCTACATAAAAAGGAAAGCCGGACTGCTGGGAATTAATCAATTGAGCTTTTACGATGTGGAAGCGCCTATAAGTCAAACGGAAAATAAAATGAGCTTCCAAGAAGGTGCAGAATTTATTATTAAGCAGTTCGGAAAGTTCAGTTCAAAAATGGCAGATTTTGCTGAGATGGCTTTTGAACAAAGCTGGATTGAAGCTGAAGACCGCCCTGGAAAGCAGCCAGGAGGTTTCTGCACGAGTTTTCCAGATAGCGGGGAAACAAGAATCTTTATGACTTATTCTGGAAGCCCATCGAGTGTTGCTACATTAGCTCATGAACTTGGTCACGCTTACCATCAGCATGTGATGAATGATTTACATGTCCTCAATCAAGGGTATGCAATGAATGTAGCGGAAACAGCTTCAACTTTTGCAGAAATGATCGTTGCCGATGCAGCTGTTAAAGAGGCAGTTAGTCAAGCAGAAAAAATCACGTTGTTGGAAGACAAAGTACAACGGAGTGTAGCTTTCTTTATGAATATCCATGCACGGTTTTTATTTGAGTCAAGGTTTTATGAAGAACGGAGAAAAGGCGTTGTATCCGTTCAGAGACTCAATGAACTGATGACCGAGGCACAAAGAGAAGCGTATGTTGAAACTTTAGAGGAATATGATCCAACATTTTGGGCTTCAAAACTCCATTTCCACATTACTGATGTACCGTTCTACAATTTCCCTTATACATTTGGATACTTGTTCAGCATGGGCATTTATGCTAAAGCGTTAGAAGTAGGACCTGAATTTGAAGACAAGTATATCGCATTACTTCAGGATACAGGTAGAATGACAGTAGAAGAGTTAGCGAAGAAACATCTTGGAGTTGATTTAGAAGAAAGTAAGTTCTGGGAACACGCCCTGGACTTATGCTTAGCGGACCTTACAGAGTTTATGGAATTAAGTAAATAAAAGGGGGAGAGAAGAATGGAAGAAAAAAGAATACCGGAAGATGAGAAAGAGTCACGCGTCTCCCAGTTAGCTGATTGGAAATTAACAGAGGGTAAATTCATTACCAAGCGCTACCGTTTCACAGAATTTCTGACAGGGGTTCAATTTGTTAACCATGTGGCCGAATATTCCGAAGAGATTCAGCATCACCCCTTTATCAGTATTGATTATAAGATGGTAACCTTGAAACTTACTTCTTGGAACGCGAAGGGTCTTACAGAATTAGACCTGCAGTGCGCTGAGAAATATGATGTTCTGTATCAATCAATTCAGGGTGAATAATTATTTAGGGAAAGCCGCTCTAATCTGAAGCGGCTTTTCCTTATACTTCTATTCTAAAGATTCCACATGTTCTGGAGTAAACAAAGGCGAATCAGATGCAGGCATAGCTAAGCAGTGAATTTCATTTTCTGTAAAAGGGTGAATGAAGGTTAAACGGGCAGCATGAAGGGCTTGTTTATAATGATAATTCCCTGTACCTCCGTACATCATATCCCCCACAAGAGGATGACCGACATGACTTAAGTGAACTCGGATTTGATGGGTACGTCCTGTTTGAAGCTGCAGTTTAACAAGAGAGATTTTCTTCTTTTTATCATACGTAAGCACTTCATAGTGAGTCTCAGCGTGTTGTCCACCTTTCGATACACGACGACGTACAGGATGATGGCGGTCTTTTCCGATAGGTTCTACTATGCTTCCTTTTGAAGGGGTCAGCTTACCGTGTGCCCACGCAAGGTAGGTACGCTTGATTTTCCTCTCCTGCAGATCTTTGCCCAGCATAGCAATGGCTAAGTCATGTTTAGCAAATAGAATGGCGCCGGATGTGTCCCGGTCCAATCTGTGTACATATTTGGGGGTCGCCTCTATTCCGTTCATTTGGAAATAGAAAGCCACACCATTAACAAGCGTGTCATCTTCTCCAGGCTTGTTTGGATGTGTAAACACACCTGCGGGTTTATTTACAACGAGTAGATGATCGTCTTCATAGATGACTTCAAGATCCATATACGTTGGCGTAACCTCAAGAGGTTGAGCGCGGAACAGCCGGATACGAAGCACATCCCCGGTCTTTGCTTCTGCTGTTTTCCAATGCGGATTTTCGTTATTCAGGGTTACCTCACGGTTAGAACGAAAACTGTGCATTAACTTTCGAGGGACATTCCATTCTTTTTTTAATATCCGTTCAATGGTGTAACCATCCCATTTAGCAGGGATTATGACTTCCAGCCAATCCCCTGTTCGTTTTGTTTTCATTTTTACACCCAATTTCACTAGAATACTGAATACCTGGACCCGGAAAAGGTAATATTGATACCAGGTATGAACTGTTGTTTATTTTACTCGTAATGGTACCAGGTACGCAATGAGCCATCAGGACTTTCACCAAATCTATGATTGGGCAGGTTTCAAATCAACCATCATCTTACTTCATACAGGAAGAGGACATGCTGAGGGATGGACGCTTGGAACATATAAGTTAAGTCTGAGTAAATCAGGTATCGACACTAATCGAACTATGTTATAATAGAACGGTTGAATAATTTGTGATACGAAAGAGGTGTGTGCTTCATGCAACACAGAGATGATATTCGTAATATAGCGATCATCGCACACGTTGACCACGGAAAAACTACGTTGGTTGACCAAATGCTTCACTATTCCGGGACTTTCCGTGATAACGAGCATGTCGATGAGCGCGCCATGGACTCTAATGATTTGGAAAAAGAACGCGGCATTACAATCCTAGCGAAAAATACCGCGATCAATTATAACGATACACGCATCAACATTTTAGATACACCTGGTCACGCAGACTTCGGTGGTGAAGTTGAGCGGATTCTTAAGATGGTTGACGGTGTGCTTTTAGTTGTAGATGCATATGAAGGATGTATGCCTCAAACTCGCTTTGTATTGAAAAAAGCGCTTGAACAGAAATTGACGCCAGTTGTCGTGTTAAACAAAATAGACCGTCCAAATGCTCGTCCTAATGAAGTAATAGATGAGGTTCTTGACCTCTTTATTGAACTCGGTGCTGACGATGAGCAGTTGGAGTTCCCGGTAGTTTATGCTTCTGCATTGAACGGAACTTCAAGTGATGAACCAGACACTCAGCAGGAAACAATGGACCCGATCTTCCAATTGATTATGAATAATATTCCTGCACCTGTCGATACGAAAGAAGATCCACTGCAATTCCAGGTTACATTACTTGATTATAATGATTACCTGGGCCGTATAGGTATTGGGCGTGTCTTCAATGGTACGATTAAGGTAGGACAGCAGGTTTCTCTTATGAAGAAAGACGGTTCAGTGAAAAACTTCCGTGTTTCTAAGCTGTTTGGCTTTATCGGCTTAAAACGTGTCGAGATCGAAGAAGCAAAAGCAGGAGACATTATAGCTCTTGCAGGTATGGAAGACATTAACGTAGGAGAAACTGTCTGCTTACCTGAACATCAGAACGCAATGGAAATTCCACGTATTGATGAGCCGACGCTTCAAATGACATTCCTTGTTAACAACAGTCCTTTTGCCGGACGCGAAGGAAAGTATGTAACTTCTCGTCAAATCGAAGAACGCTTGATGACTCAACTGGAAACAGATGTAAGTTTGCGTGTAGATCCAACAGATTCTCCTGATGCCTTTACTGTATCTGGTCGTGGAGAGCTTCACCTTTCTATTCTTGTGGAAAACATGAGACGTGAAGGATACGAATTGCAGCTTTCTAAACCAAAAGTTATCTTGAAGGAAATCGACGGGGTTACTTGTGAGCCAGTTGAACGTGTGCAGATTGACACTCCTGAAGAGTATCAAGGAGCCGTTATGGAATCCATTGGCTACCGTAAGGGTGAAATGCAGGACATGGTTAACGATGGAAATGGTCAAGTCCGACTTGAGTTCCTCGTACCTTCCCGTGGTTTAATCGGCTACTCGACTGAATTTATGACACAAACACGTGGTTATGGTATTCTTAACCACACGTTTGATGGGTATGCACCCCTTGCAAAAGGCCAGGTTGGTGGTCGTCGCGAAGGAGTTCTTGTGTCACTTGATAAAGGTAAAGCTTCTACGTACGGGATTATGAACTTGGAAGATCGCGGGACGATCTTTGTAGAACCTGGTACAGAAGTTTATGAAGGAATGATTGTTGGTGAGCATAATCGTGAGAACGATCTTACTGTCAACATTACCAAAGAAAAACACTTAACGAATATTCGTTCTGCTAACAAAGATACGACCAACACTATTAAGAAAACCCGTCAGATGACGTTAGAGCAGGCGATTGAATATCTTGATGACGATGAGTATTGTGAAGTAACTCCAGAAAGTGTAAGACTTCGCAAGAAATATCTAAACAAGAATGAACGTGAGAAAATGGCTAAGAAGAAGAAACTTCAAAATACAGACGTTTAATTTTAAAAAAGCCGCCTCTTATATAAGAGGCGGCTTTTTTTATTTCGTTACTTCAACTGTCTGTTCCTGATGTCCATGAATTTCTTCTGCTGGCTTTTCGTAGTGGATGTTGATTGTATACTGCCCCGCTTGAGGGAATGTATAAGTACTCTCATATTCGCCTAATTCGTTCTCTTCAGCATCTATAAAGATATGTTTGTCCAGATTATCAGAGCTGATTTCGAATCGGACTTCAGCTTCAGTAAAAGGGTCTTCCATGTGATTGATATGGGTAATAAGCGTAGATTCTTCTCCTGCTTTAAACACTTGGTCTGTCATTAGGTTTACCATAAATCTGCCATTGGTATCCTCATGATGTTCAACACTGGATTGCGTTTGTTTTCCTACAGTCACTTCTTTTTGAGGCATGACATGAAGATCATCCACTTGTGTGTGGGCAATGATTTGATATGTTCCTTCCTCATTGAAGGTTTGCTTAATTTTATAAATTCCACTTGCTTCATGCTGCGCTTCTATCGTCTCAGAGGAATCCTGTCCTTTAGAATTCTTCCAAATCTCAAATTTCACATAAGAGGCTTCTGTAACAGGCTCTCCTCCTTGAGTTACTTTAGCTTTTATCGTTGTCTCTTTATTAACCGGAAGAGGCGTCTGTTCAAACGTCACTTCAACTTCTGGTATTTCCGCTGTATTTTCATCTTCAGATGAAGGCGTTTTTTCTTCAGAGGAACAAGCTGTAATAAATAGGCAGATAAGCGCACATGCCAGGAATATGAATTTTTTCATTGCTCTCTCTCCTTTCCTTTACCTATATTCTAGAATATCATCTTCATCATAGACAGAGGGGAGTGATTTTAGACAGTCTTGTGACAAGACTTTCACAGCACTACCTTAAAAAAGAAAAGAGGCCAGGCTCTTAAGAGCCGACCTCTATTGGACATGATCGTTCTGCCAATCATATGTGTAAAACCTTTCGTTCGTTACCCACTTTAAGGCTTCCGGGTCCTTTGCCTTAATGCCTTCTTCCAACATTTCAAGCATTCTTGCTGTCTGGGAAATGTGCGCTCGCATAGCGTTTAATTTCTGTTCCTGCACGCTTCTGATGTCATGTACGACATCTGGTTTTCCGAGGTTTTCCTCGGTATCGTTAGCGAATGCCACGGCATGGAATTTCGGACGTTTATTCTCGTCAATCTCACGTAACGCTCTTACCACAGCGCGCGCAGTCGCTTCATGATCAGGGTGAACGGCATATCCTGGATAGAAACTTATGACTAAAGAAGGATTAAGTTCCTCCACTAAATCCCGAACCATATTTTTCATTTGTGTATCATCTTCAAATTCAAGGGTTTTATCACGCAGGCCCATCATTCTCAAATCATCAATTCCCATAGCCTCGGCTGCTTTATTTAATTCCTTACGTCTTATTTCAGGTAGAGACTCTCTGGTTGCAAATGTGGGTTTTCCTAAATTTCTTCCCATTTCTCCTAATGTCAAACAAGCATAGGTGAGCGGTGTTCCCTGGTTTATATAAGATGCAATTGTTCCCGATACACCAAAGGCTTCATCGTCAGGATGTGGGAATATAACAAGTACATGTTGTTCTTTTTCTATCATATCTTTCACTCCTTCAAGAGGATAGCTAATGTCCATTATTGCCTAAACAAACGAAAATGAAAAGTCATTTGTTTATTATGATAAAAAAGTTCAGGAAATCTGAAGAAGGAGGGGTATACAAAAAACAATAGCAGAAAAGGTGTCACTTACTTTGAATAAAGGGAGCGGGTTTGATTTACAGGAAATGCACACCCAAAAAAAGGATAGCTAAAATCAAATAGAGGATAATGAAAAATACTTTAACAATTATCCGGCGATCCGCGGGTCGGAAGAAGGAGTCCAAGATGTAGATCAAGTTGACAAGTGAAAGCAATTCGTCTATATTGTTAGTGAATGAATAAAAGTCTGTTCCACCCAATGTAATCTCTTGTGAAAAAAAGGAGAAATGATTTATGAGTGTGGTTGTTCTTAACTAATCCAAGAACTGGATATGTTTCTGATAACATAAAAAATGCGTACGTATAGTATGCTTATTTTGTCATGATGTTTTCAGAAACAGTTAAGAACAAGCATAAGCATAGCACGGACAGATGCGATCCTATTTAGCTATGACTGGCTTTTTCAGTCATAGCTTTTTTTCGTACATTAGTGGTGGGACAGAAGTATTTTTGTTCACTTAAAGTCCGCGATGAGCTATTGAAGCTTATTGCGGACTTTTTTTGACCTTATTGGATTTTCAGAAGCTAAATCCAATAAGAGTCGACAGAAAAATCGAGGAGGAAATTCAATTGAACGAACGAACATTTGATATATTGGAATTCAATGAGATATTAGACCGGATCAGTACTTTTGCTCTTACCGATCAAGGAAAGGAATCCATTTTACAATTAAAGCCAATGCGTAATCAGCGCGTGTTAGAAAGACAACACGAAGAACTAGTAGAAGCCCGGGCAATATTAGAGATTAACAGCCATATTCCCATTCACTCCCTTGGGGATATAAAGTCTATGATAGATCAAGGAAAAAAAGGGATATATATACGCCCACAGCAATTTGGAGTACTTCAATCTTTCCTGGATCATTGCAATAAAATGAAACGGTTTATGAAAGATAAACAACTTCTGGCGCCCTCTGTTGCGCTTTATGTAGAGTCAATAGCAGACTTGAGTAAACTTGAGAATATCATTCAGGCGACAATCAGGCATGGGCAAGTGGATGATTATGCCTCCAAAAGGTTAACTAAAGTCCGCCGTAAGATTGAAAAGAAGAACAGCGACATAAAGACACGTATAGAAAGTTTAGTGAAAAAATATTCATCTTACATGCAGGAATCCAGAGCTGTTGATAAGGGGGAACGTAAAACGCTTCCGATAAAACGGGAGAACCGTTCCAAAATTAAAGGAACGATTATTGACCAGTCATCTTCGGGAGCCACTTTATTTATTGAACCGAAAGAACTAACCGATCTACAGGAAGAACGACATTTGCTGCAAATGACAGAAGAACAAGAGGTGGAACAAATTCTCTATGCATTGACAGCAGATGTTCTTGAAAAAGAGCATGAATTAAACGTTGCTATGGAAACAATGCATCAATACGACATTATCTTTGCTAAAGCCAAATATAGTCGTGTCACTGGTGGGCATTCCCCCCAGTTCTCTGAAGGAGAAATAAATATTCAAGGAGGTCGTCACCCTTTGTTAGGCGAGGCAGCTATTCCACTCACGATCTACATGGGGCGTGATGACCAGGCTCTGTTGATTACAGGACCGAATACAGGCGGGAAGACAGTAACCTTGAAAACGGTAGGCCTTTTTTGTCTGATGGCTCAAGCAGGTTTGCACATCCCTGCTGATCAAGGAAGTCAACTGCCGATTTTTCAACACATATTAGTTGATATTGGAGATGGTCAAAGCATAGAAGAGAACTTGAGTACGTTTAGTTCCAGATTGACGAATGTAATCAGCATTCTACAAGAAGCCAACGATCATAGTCTGCTTTTACTCGATGAGATCGGTTCTGGAACAGACCCTGGAGAGGGGATGGGATTAGCAACCGCAATATTGGATCAACTAGCGAGTAAAGGTTCCACCATTTTAGCAACGACCCATTATAGCGAGATGAAGACCTATGCGATGAAAAAGGAGGGCTTTCTTAATGGGGCAATGACTTTTAATTTGGAGACATTGCAGCCTACCTACCAGCTTCAATTAGGGACAGCAGGAGAGAGTCAGGCTTTTGATATCGCTTATAAGCTTGGGCTTCACCCTGATATTTTGAATCATGCACACGAAATTACGTATAAGAAAAAGTCTGAGTTTCAAGTGGACCAAAATCAAAGAAAGCAAAAATCGTATGCCAGTCAAATAGCTGTTAATCGATATAGTACAAAGAAAAAAACAAGTAAGACAGCGGAGAAACCCTTATTCAAAATGGGAGACAACGTTTGGATTCCGTCCTCGGAAGAAATGGGAATCGTTTACAAAGGTCCTGACGATCGTGGCCAATACATTGTTCAGGTCAAAGGAGAAAAAGTCCCTTATAATCACAAACGATTAAAGCTGTATATACCTGCAGAGGATTTATATCCGGAAGATTATGATTTTGATATTATCTTTAAATCCAAGGAATATCGTAAAATCGACAAGATGATGGACAAAAAGCATGTGGAAGGACTGTCATTGGACGATGAAGATTAAGCCCGCATATCTTTAGAGAATATTGTGTCCTCATGCTATCCTGGAGATGAAGAAAAATTTCAAGTGAGGTGGTCATCATGACAAAAGGCTTGAAATGGATCATTGGATTAATCGTTGCAGCTATAGTGGGTATTCTCGTTATACCGGAAGCTTACTCTTATCTGACGAAGAGAAATTATAGCAGCGAAGAAGTGTCAGCCTCGGATATTCCAGAGGGTTATGATGTCGCGACCTTTGCTGGTGGATGCTTCTGGTGTATGGAACCCCCGTTTGAAAAATTAGAAGGTGTCCACAGTGTCATCTCGGGTTATACAGGAGGCGATTTAGAAAATCCCTCTTACGAAGAAGTATCTGCAGGAGGAACCGGACACATTGAGTCTGTTCAAGTGTATTACAATCCAGATGTCATTCATTATGAAGAGTTGTTAGATGTGTTTTGGAGACAAATCAATCCGACAGATGACGGTGGGCAGTTTGTCGATCGAGGGTATCAGTATACAACGGCTGTTTTCTATCATACAGAAGAACAAAAAGAGGTGGCTGAACAATCCAAGAAGGAGCTCATCGACTCTGGTAGATTTAAAGAAGAAATTGTTACTCCTATTGCACAAGCGGAAGCATTCTATCGTGCAGAAGAATACCATCAAGACTATTATAAAAAGAATAAAGTAAGATATGACTATTATCGCGGGAATTCCGGAAGAGATCAATATTTAGAAAAAATATGGGGAAGCGATCTAAAACTTGATCTTCCGCAAAAATAGGGGCAGTGTAGACCTACTCCTGTCCCATGATATGACTATTATATAATTATGCAGAACAAAAGCCCCTTTTGAAAAAAGGGGCTTAAAATTTGGTTAATATTGTTTTGTTTCTTTTGGAATGGAAGGATTTGCATCGACACCCGTATCCATATTAGTGAAACCAATATAACTAAAACCAACAACGATTAACATAAGAATAGCTACTAAAATTTGTCTCATTTTTCTTCCTCCATCACTGCAAAAGCTGGACAATGTCTTCTTTTGCAGTTTGTTGCCGTTTTCTATTTTAATCATTCATACGATAGATTACAAGTTTGTATTTGTTATTAGGAAACCATCTTTAACCCTATCACACCAGCTACAATACATGTGATGAAGGCTATACGTGTCACATCTGCTTTTTCATTAAAGAATAGGATTCCCAATAAAACAGTTCCCACTGATCCTATCCCTGTCCATATCCCGTATGCTGTACCGATAGGGAGTTCTTTTAATGAAAGGGAGAGGAAGTAGAAACTTATGCTCATTGCCACTAAGGCAGAAGCAGAAGGAGCCAGTTTTTTAAATCCGTTCGATAATTTCAAAAAAAACATAGATGTCATTTCTCCAACACCTGCTATAAAAAGAAATACCCATGCCATATTATCCCTCCTGCTGCATTTGTTCTGCCGGTTTTTCAGACATTTTGAGCCCTATAATACCTGTAATTAAAAGCCCAATAAAAAAGACTTTCCCAGCTCCACCTTCGTCGCCAAGAAAGATCATTCCGATTAAAGCCGTTCCTGCTGCACCGATTCCTGTAAAGACCGCATATCCTGTCCCCACATCAATCACTTTTAAGGATTTCGTGAAGAACGCAAAGCTGATAACGATACAAATGACGGTGATAGTAGAATAGATAGGTTGTGTGAATCCATCCGAAAGCTTCAACCCAATGGCCCACCCGATTTCAAATAAAGCACCAATCAACAAATAAATCCATGCCATGAGTCATTCCTCCTTTTCAGACGCTTGTATACCTAACCAAAAAATTTCCCAGCTTGCTTTTTGTCTTTGCTCAAAAACATCATAATCATAAAAGTTTTCTTCGAGAAATAAACCATCCATTAAGGTATAAAATGCTGATGTCAGCGTATCTGTAGAAAAAGGGCGGATAACTTCATGTTTCTTCCCCTGCTCAAGAACAGGACGGATTACTTCTGTCATTTGATCTTCCATGAAGAGAAAAGCTTTCTTAACTTCTGAGATAAATTCTTCAGGAGGAAAAAAGGTCACCCGTTTAAAAAACATCCCCTCCGTTGTATGTGCCATACGATCCAAATAAGAGCGGTAAATGTGGTGTAACTGTTCTTGAATGGTCTTCTCTTCAAGTTGTTGAGGATACGAATGCCAATATTCTTTTTCACGATCGGTTACAAGTGATAAAACATGTAGAAAAATAGATTCTTTATTCTTAAAATGGTTGTATAAAGAAGGCTTTTTAATGCCTACTGCTTCTGCAATATTGGCCAGGGATGTGTTCTCATAACCATGACTTGCGAAGAGTTTTAAACTTTCAGTAAGGATTATTTCTTTAGTCATACAATCACCCCTTCTGCTAACTAACGGTTGTTAGTCTATTCTAGCATGTGATTCTGAAGATGTCCAACATCTGCTTATTTCGACATGTTTAGTCAATTGGTGTTAAGGGGATGGTAATATAGAGGCATTCAAGCTGAAGTGGAACCTTGGGGTTTGGAAACTACGCTCGGAAGGGGATTGAATCGGTGAATCAATACAGACTCGATCGATACGAAGGTGCTTATGCTATTTTAGTGGAAGTATCTGAATTTGAAAACGAGCTTTCCGTCTTTAAAGAACGTTTAATTGGTTTTGTAAAACCAGGTGACTACTTAGAAGTAGAGTTTGATACAATAGGAAACTTTAAACATGTGGCTATCATTTCTAAGCTGGATAAAATGGAAAAAGCATAAGGAGAGGTGCGTCAGTGGCTCAAGCATTGAACCGGTGACGCACCTCTTCTTTTTTTAATTATTTCACGACTTGATGATTGGAAAAAATACCAAGTAGAGAGCTTGTTTATTTGATGAAAATCCCATATATGGATACAAGAGGTTGATGTGTGATAAAATTCTGAAAATTAAAGTCGAATAGCCTTGATTTTATAAAGGATACCCTCATAATTAAGGTAAGGTAAGAACCGCGCAGGGGGGATGGCTGATGATACTTAAGAGTGCGATGGATTTATTGGATGAGGGCGTCTTGGTTTCTGATGAGAGCTATAAAATTACTTATGTCAACCCGGCCTATATAGAAATGTTTCGACTAAAAGAAGAACGTATTATCGGCAGTTATCTACATGACTTATATCCGGATATCGATCATGATAAGAGGATTGTTACAAAAACCATTGAACAAAAGGAAGAGTTTTTTATAGATGATTATCATTTTCATTGGCGGGGAAAAGACTTGGTTCTTCAAATTTATACAAAACGCTTTAGTTATGAGGGGGGAGATTATGTCCTCACGCGAATTTTTAATATTACTGAACAATATCATAGAGAACAACAATTAATTCGTATGATTGAAGAAATGACAGCGAACATCGTGACAATCGCCAAAGGTTATGCCCTTCTGCCCTTACAGCCAATATTAAGAGAAGAGCAGCGTCATGTTCTGCTCGAGAGAGTCCCAATCCTCTGTCAGAAGCAGAATGTAAGCCGTCTTGCCATCCAATTTTCTGGGATTATTTCCATTGATGAGGAATGGGCCGGCCTTTTGAGAGATCTTATATTGAGTTTGAAACTTTTAGGCATTGAAGTGGTACTGGCAGGCATGCGGCCCGAAGTTGTCATACAGTTCACTCAAAATAATATTCATTTGGATGGGGTGCGCACTTTTATGAACATTCAACAAGCTACCAAGTACTTTCTTGAAACGGGTCTGACACCTCGTTTTGAGTAATCTCCTTATCCTGTACCTCCAAATTCCTTTGGGAAAATGGAGGCTTTACACTCATACTCTTATCGCTTTACTTCTTTTTTTAATTCATGATCCTTAATATCCGCAATAGGAAGCATAATGGAATGGAAGTCAAACTCCTCTAATCGTTCTCCGTTTCGTATTTTATTTGGAGCATCTGGGTTTTGTAAAGCGCTTGTGCCGAGACTGACAAAGTCAGCTTCTTCTTCCTCCAACAGCAGAGAAGCTTTAGAAGGATCTTGTAATTGTCCATTAGCAATTACCGGGAGGCCGCTGAATTGCCTGGCTGCTGCTGTCATGGATAATGATCCTTCTCCAAAACCCGGCTGGGTTCCATCCTTATCCGTAACGTGGATGAAATCAAGAGGCAGGTTCCCTAATGACTCAAAAATCGTACGAGCATCTGTTTCCCCTAGAGCCCAACGGTGTTCTCCATCCGATGCTTTTCCTTGAGAAATCCGTATTCCTAATAAATACTCTTTGCCTACAGCTCTTCTTACTTCTTTTACTACTTCTTTTATATATCGAACCCTGTTCATTGTGACTCCACCATATTCATCTTCTCTCTGATTAAAATAATCCGTCAGAAACTGATCGAGAAGATAACCGTTGGCTCCATGGATTTCCACACCGTCAAATCCTGCTTCTTTTGCTCGATGTGCAGCATTAGCAAAACCCTGTTTTACTTGTTCCATATCTTCATGAGCCATTTTTTTAGGAATGGGGAATTTTCCTTCTCCTCCATAAAAAGAAAGCTGGTCATTCTTAGGTGCTTCTACAGAGGGGGCTATATTGCAGTCTTTATGAGGGTTCCCTTGAGACTGGGCCCCTGCATGCATAATCTGGGCTATAAAAAGTGATCCGTGTTTATGAACAGAACGAACAATAGGTTTCCAGGCATCCTTTTGGGCTTCATTGGCGATCCCTGGTTGATTATAATATCCTTGTGAATATTCCTCATCCGGATAGATTCCTTCGCTGATAATGGCAGCGAATCCTCCCTTTGCATAACGTTCATAATATTGTTTCATCCGCTCGGTAGCAATACCGTTGTTAACAGCACTCACACGCGTCATCGGAGCAACGATGTAACGATTTTTAAACCTATATTCTTGAATGATTTTTTCTTTAAAGAGAAGATCAATATTCTGTGCCATCCAACACATCTCCTTTTTTTCTTCCATTTCCATTCCGCCAAAATTTCAAACAGTCAAACTCGTTTTCCACGCTCTTCAATATGCTATAATACAAACAAATGTTCTTGAAAGGTGAATTTGTATGGAAGAACTATTGGACGGTCTCAATCACTCGCAGCAGGAAGCGGTGGTTTCAACAGAAGGATACGTGCGCGTTATTGCGGGGGCAGGTTCCGGCAAAACCCGGGCCTTAACTCACCGCTATGCATTTATTGTTAATGAATTAGGAATAGATCCCTCTAACATCCTTTCTGTAACCTTTACCAATAAAGCGGCTCATGAAATGAGAAAAAGGGTGAAGAAGCTGATTGGAGGCGAAAAGGATACAGGGTTTATTACGACTTACCATGGATTTTGTGTCCGGGTTTTGAGAGAGGACATCAGCCGTCTCTTTTATCCTAAGAATTTTGTCATCCTGGACGTCGAGGATCAGAAACTCCTATTGCGCGAGATCTTTGAAGACATGGGGTTGAAAATGAATGACAAAACGTTCAAGCGGATATTAGATAAGATTGGAATCTTAAAAGGAAATACACATTATGTTCAACAGATGATTTTAAGAGGAGAAATGCCATCTTTCCAGGATTCAGGAGACATAGACAGCCAAGTAATCCAGCTTTATTTGAAGAAGCAGAAGAGAGTGTATGGATTGGACTTCGATGATCTCCTTAATTTTGTCTTTGTTCTGTTTGATCAATATCCAGATGTTTTGGATAAATGGCAGAACCGTCTGTTTTACATTCAAGTCGATGAATTTCAGGATAGCAGCTTTAAACAATATGAACTTGTCCGAATGCTTGCAGACAAGCACAAAAACCTCTTTGTTGTCGGCGATCCCGACCAGACTATTTATGAGTGGCGGGGAGCAGACCCTAAGTATATGGTCGAATTTGAGCAGTACTTTCCAGATGCCCAGACCATCTTCCTTAAAGAAAATTATCGTTCTACACCAGAAATCCTTTCTGTAGGAAATTCTTTAATAAAGAACAATTACTTTCGTGTTGATAAAGATATGCTTCCGGTCAATCCATCAGGTGTGAGAGTAACTCATTATCACGGAAAAGATGAAGGTCAGGAAGCAAAATGGATTGTACAGAGAATGAAGGAGATAGTAGAACATAAAAAGGCCCGGTGGAGTGATATTGCTGTTTTGTACAGAGCCAATTATTTATCGCGCTTTGTAGAACAGGAGATGATTGCGGAGAACGTGGAATATACGATTTACGGTGGTTTTAAATTTTTTGACCGCATGGAAGTTAAGGACGCTTTAGCTCATCTAAGAATGATCGCTGCAGGCGATGATTTATCATTTAGTCGAATTATAAATGTTCCAAGGCGTCAAATCGGTAAAAAGCGAATGAGCTTTATTAGACAAAAAGCAGAGGAAGAGCAATTGTCTCTTTATGAGACGTTAAAGAAATATGTAAACCATGAAAGGCTGCAACGTACAGGGGCCGGGGAATTTATTAATGCCATTGAAACTATGCGTAAGAAGCGCAAAAGTTTAAAAGTATCGGAACTATTGCAGGAGTCCATGCAGGCCACCGGATATGAAGCGTACAGAAGAGAAGATGGAGATCAGGAGCGTCTAGACAATCTTGCGGAGTTATTAAGTTCTATTGTTCAATATGAACAGACATTAGGAGAAGAGATCGACTTGGAAGAGTATCTACAGATGGTCTCTTTATACACTGATGATGACCGGCAGGATCAGGCAGATTCAGTTAAGCTTATGACGATCCATACAGCCAAGGGACTGGAGTTTTCCTATGTTTTCGTCATAGGGATGACAGAAGGTGTTCTTCCAAATGTAAGGGCCATAAGACAGCGGAAAGAACGAGGCCTGGAAGAAGAGCGGCGACTTGCTTATGTGGCAGTAACCAGAGCGGAAAAGGAGCTGTATGTAACGGAATCAGAAGGATTTCAAAGCGGAGATTTAAAGAAATATCCTTCTCGATTTATTTTTGAGGTTGCAGATCATCTTTATAACCGCATTGGAGAGATGGATCAATCATTAATTGATGAGACGAAAGAATATATTCAAGCGTCTTATCCTGTTCCTTCAGCCCCTCATGTAGAAACCTACGAAAAGGGATGTCGTGTTAAACACCCCGTGTTTGGAGAAGGAATCATCGAAGAAGTGGATGAGAAAAAGAATCAATACCTCATCTTTTTTGATCGTCTGAAAGCACCAAGACCAATAAGCCGTAACTTTAAGAAACTGGAAAAGTTGTAGCGTAGGATTAACAGAGCCAAAAATAAAGCCGTCACAACATGTGACGGCTTTATATGGCATTAGCAATAGTAAGCGCTCGTTCGGAGCGTTCTTCTTTAGGGCCATAGTATTTCACCTGGTAAATAACATCCTGATCCCCATCGTACCATTCTACAAAAACGTAATTATCTTTTTCTTGAACTCCAGCAACAGCTCCAGTGTTGAGGGGGACTTGCAATTCAGATTGCTGCAATATATTCCCTGGTTGATAAATAGTTGTTACTTCAGCCTTTTCTGAAGAATTGGCTGAATAAAGAACTTCAACCTTGTTCTCACCTGCCGATGTTTTAACCGTTGAGGGTTCAAATGGGAGTTCATCGGGGAGGCCGATTTTATTCTTTTTGGTTTCTTTCATATCCTCTAAAGGTTTGGCGAACGTATCGGGATAAGCCGTTTTTAAATCTTCAAAATCCAGATTTTGGGATGAACAAGCTGTCAGTACTAAGAAAGTGGCTGTTAGAAATAGTGTTCGTTTTATCATAATCTTCACTCCTTGCATCATTTGAAGCACTTCCGTAGATATTTTACCACACTTTTTTTGTTTGATTGGCTGAAAGTACCCACATAATATGAAACAATAAAGGGAATAGATCGTAGTGTACTAGAGAGAGTATAGAGAATAATACTGGCTGGGTAACGGTGCAGAGGGAAAATTCATTTTAAGTAGAAAGGTAGAGGATGTCATGGAAGCCATTCAGATCCGCTCATTTCACAAGAATGATTTTGACAGTATTCAGCACCTAAATAAAGAAGAGGGGTGGGACGGGCTGGTTCAGCGAGGAGAAGAGACCCTGTGTTCTCTTCTAAATTCAGAACCTGCGCTGGTTGCTGTTTCCGAAGATGGTGAGGTTATCGGGTATTTAAGAGGCTTAACCGATGGAGCTTTAACATTGTATGTATGTGAACTGTTAGTTAAAGAAGGCGAACGGAGTCAGGGAATCGCTAAACGTCTGATCAGTACCGCTCATGAATGCTACCCGGACACGCGTGTCGAAATGCTGGCCAACCAACAATCAGAAAGCTATTACTCAAATCATGGATATCGCGCTTTCTATGGTTTTCGCAAATCATCAGAAGAAATGTAAAAAAACAAATGACCCCGGGTGAGGGTCATTTGTTTTTTGTTCTTTCGATATATTCAGCTTCTTCAGTGATCGATAAGAGTCCGGTAGCTTTCCCAACAGTTCCATTTTCAAGATTCCAAATCTGGTTATGATCGTTGTCGGCTGTTGAGAAATCCCCGTTCTGCCATTTGGTTAAGATATTTTTATAGACATCTTCATGGCGGAGTTCTACTTGATCTAAACCGGACAGCAGCCAATTAATACGGTCAGGATGGATTTCTATAAATCCCCACTTTTTGTCAGCCTTCACTTTTTGATGAGACATAAAGTGAATATAATCTTTATACTTCCCATCAGTCAGGCTGCTTTGCTCGTCTTTATCTCCGAATGGATTCTTTCCCTCTTTTTTATATCCTTCGAGTTGCTCTTCACTGACTACCTCATTAATGGATTTTGTTATTTCTTTCGCTTCTGCCTCTGTTAACTCTTCTTCCCCCTGAGTGAGAAAGTAATAAGTTCCACCACCGCCAAGGACTGCAATCAGCGTTATGGCTGTGATAATCATCCATTTTTTCATAAAGCTCCCCCTGTTCTCCTAAGCATTTCCTACTATATCTAGTATAAAGCGGGAGCGCGTAGGAAAAAAGAGGGAATTTTATAATGCTTTATCAGCTGTCAACGTAATGGGCTGCTTTTGCAGCGAGAGACCTTGGAAGAAGTTTGGACGCATAGGCCATTCCTTGATTCATTGCGCCAGGAACGACGACTCGTTTTCCTTTCACAAAACCTAAGAAACCTGATTTAGCCACGGATTCCGGTGACATTGTCTGTTTAACGAGTTTTGTATTTTCCGCCTGAGCTGCTTTGAAGAAATTGGTATCTGTAGCTCCTGGACATAAGGTGGAGATTGTAACACTTGTTTCTTTTAATTCTTCCACAAGGGCTTCCGAAAAGGAAAGAACATAAGCTTTAGAAGCATAATATACCGCCATTTTTGGTCCGGGTAGAAAAGCTGCTGTACTGGCAACATTTAAGACGCCTTTCGGGATGGAACGAAAACGTGCGGCTTTAATTTCTGGTAAGAAAAGGTGAGTGAGTTCAGTCAGTGCGTTCACATTGACCTGAAGCATTTTCTGCTGATCCAGCAGCGGTAATTCTTCAAAAGATCCATTCAAGCCGAATCCGGCATTATTGACTAGCACTGTGATCGTCAAACCAAGTTCTTTCACTTTATCAAAAACTACTTGAGCAGCTCCAGGCTCTGATAAATCTTGAGGTATAATCGTAACTGGGTGTCCATTCAATTCATTCTTCAATTCCAAAAGCTTATCCTCAGATCTGGCAACGACAATTAAATCATACCCAGCCTTCGAAAAGAGGAGGGATAGTTCGTATCCTATTCCACCTGAGGCTCCGGTAATGAGTGCTGTTGGCTTCATCAAATCTCTCCTTTATCTATTTCGTGTTATGTGATGATAATAGTCTATACCCTATTAGGAAGGAGTACAAATTAAGACCCTCATCCTGGCATGTGTATGTCGATCTGAGGAAGGATTTATACCATTTCCCTACGTTTTAAGAGGAGTGTAGCACCAAAAATGAATAATGCTGAAAGTATGGCGGCACCGAAGCTTGAAAACCATAAATCCTCAGGTACATATCCATTATTTAATAAAACAGGGAGATAAGAAACAATCTTAGAAGGACTCCATTCAAGATAAGTAGAGAAAATCGTCGTTCCCAGATTCATAGCAATCAAAGTTCCAAGTGTAAGAAATAATACAATGCCGGGAAGTTTTGACGAAGTATTCATAAAGATACTGATACTTACAACGAACATTAACCAAATCCCAAAAAATAAAAAAGTGAGTAGAATATTTGTAAAAGAAAGGTCACCAAACAAAAGTTCTATATAGTACCAGCTCGCCAGGAAACCTATGAAAGTTGAACTTAGAATTAGTGTCATGTAAGCCGTCCACTTCGCTGTAATGTAGGAAAAATAAGAGACGGGCTTGACGAGTATCAGTTCAGCAACCCCATCTTTTCTTTCACCTGATATAGTCCCCATCGTAATCAGGGCAATGACTAAAATGCCAAGTAGATTCAACTGCGATATACTCATCATAAATACCTCAAAGGGAAGGGGGGTGGGAATTTCAATGACCGCGCCTTCCGGCAGACCTCCTGTAGACTCCAGGATGAGAGGGAGATAATAAGTAGATAGAGGATCTGTGATGCAGAGTAAAATGAAGACGAGAGGAACCCAGATCCACTTGAAATTCCGTGCAGATTCTAAACATTCTTTTTTATATAGGGTCAGCCACTGCATGTTCATTCACCACTTTCATAAATAAGTCCTCAAGTGTAGTACGGCCAACTTCAAAATGAAGAAGAGGCCATTTTTCACTCACAGCTAGTGATAGAACTTCATCTTTCGCTATCACAGGGTCTGTTACATACACCTGAAGGGTCTGCTTTTTGTATTCCGTTTTAATTACGGAAGATAGATTCTCAAGAATGTTTTGATACTTTTTTGTATCTTTAGCAAAACGAAGGGTTATCTTATCAACGTTATGCCTTTGCTTAACCTTGTCAAGTGACCCGGATTCAACAACAGCCCCTTTATGCATAAGGAGTATTTCATCGCTTACTTCCTCTGCATCCCCTAATATATGAGTAGAATAAAGGAGGGTCGTTTCTTTTTTTAACTGTTCCATTAAGTTTAATATGGTTCGACGTCCTATTGGATCTAAAGCAGAAACGGGTTCATCCAGTAACAGAACTTTCGGGCTGTGAATGATCGCCTGCGCAATTCCAAGCCGCTGCTTCATTCCTCCTGAATATTTTTTGATCTTACGGTTTTTCATCTCCTGCAATTCAAAGCGGTTAAGTAAGGAGTCCGCCTTTTGTGCCGCCTCTTTTTTAGGGAGATGGGATAGCTGTGCAGCATAAATGAGAAATTCACGCCCTGTCATCCAGCTGTGGAACTGAGGGTGCTGAGGTAAATAGCCAATGTGTTTTCTTATGTCATTTTCTTTATAATCGTCAAGACTCACATGACCTTCTGTTGGCTTGATGAGACCTGCCAGCATTCGCAGCGTTGTCGTTTTCCCAGCTCCATTAGGACCGATTAATGCAGCACACTTCCCGGGTGATAAATGAAAAGAAATGTTTTGGACAACCTTCTTCTTATCATAGATTTTTGTTAAATCATTGACACGAATTATAAGTCATCCCTTCTTCCAATAATGAAATAGACAATGGGACCAATCGTATTTAGAAATAGAATAATGATAATCCACATCCATTTAGGCCCTCTTGTTGATGTTGCACGAATTAAACTGACAAGTGCTGTAATCATGAGAAGAAGCTGAATTATAAATAAAGGGAGAAGAACGGGCAGATTCTCTTCAATGGTTTGAATGACGGTTTGAGTCAACAACATGTTATGCCTCCTCTTTAGGATTCTTTTAGTTTTACTGCAGTCCCATAAGCGATGATTTCAGAGGCGGCATTCGTAATAGCTGAAGTTTCCAGCCGCACAGCAATGATGGCATCAGCCTCTTTTTCTTCTGCATGCTTAACCATCCGTCCGATCGCCTGCTGCCTTGCTGCATCCATCATATTCGTATAATCGGTTATCTCTCCACCTACAATATTCTTCAGCCCTGCTAATAAATCACGACCAATATGTTTTGATTGAACAGTACTTCCTCGTACAAACCCTTTTAAATCTTGGATTTCTCTTCCTGGTATATAATCAGTAGTCACGATAATCATGCCAATTCTCCTCCTGTTTTTCTTTTCTTTTTTCTTGTGCTGACAAAAATAAGATGAGGCTCAAAAGAATATACGAAATAAGTAACAAAGAAATGCCGGCTGTGATGTGATAAAACATTACTACATAAGCCGTAATTTGAATGAAGATCGTTGACAAAATAAGTGTCATTTTCATCCGTTTCTTTTCTCTCTTTTCCATGCGGTTTTCGTTAATAATAAAAATGCCAGGCTTGGAAATGGAAATTGTATCAACCCTAAGATTCCCCACAGCCAAGGCGTTTTCCCTCTTTTTTTTGCTTGAATAAATAAGATAGAGCTTTGAGTCAAAAGAAGAAGTACAATGAGGATAAGTCCCCATATGGGTATCTCTTCTGGTCCGTAATGTTTCATCAATGCAACAACACCGTTTCTTTATTTTCTTTATAAAAGTAGCTGATTAAGATAACGAAAGAAAGAACTTGAATGGCGATAAACAAAATAGGAATATAGAAAGCACTGATTGTAAGTATTCCAATGAGAACGAAAGAAACGGCCCACAAACAAATGAGTTCAAACCAAAGTTTACGATACCAAATCTCTGTCTGCTCCTCGATGATTGCTTCGAAGAAAGATAGAGGGGGTTCCTGGAAATCCAACTGGTCTTCCGTTTCTTCTGCTGCTTTTACTAATAATGCCTCTAAATCATCTCTGTTTTTATGATCAGTCATCGTGGTTAAGCTCCTTTCGTAACTTTTCCAAACCATAATGCACACGGGATTTTAACGTACCCGTTTTGACCTTTATCAAGCTTGAAATCTCATCATATTCATATCCATAATAATGTTTCAGTACAATGGGAATACGATACTGATCCTCCAGCTTCCATAAAGCTTCTTGGACGTCATACCATTCTTCATGGGTGATGGAAGAGTGGGAACCCTGCTTCATTCTGTCTTTTTCTAACTGTTGAAGTTTTGTTGTTCTTTTTTGTTTTCGATTCATATCTAAATAGGTATGGGTGGCAATTTGGATGAGCCATGTTGAAAAACTTGATTTTTCTTTGTACTGCTGAATTTTCTGTACCGCTTTAATGAGTGTTTCCTGAGTGACATCGTAGGCGGTTTGTTCATTCCCGCACATTTTCCAAACATATTTTAGGATGAATGTGTAATTCTCTTTCAACAATTTTGCCAAACTTTCTTTATCGCCCTGCTTAGCCTTGGTAATATCCGATAAATCCATCATCATTCCTCATTTCCGACTTAACTATAAGACGATGGCTGAAGACCATTCGTTCAAAAGAATGTAAAATTTTTTAGAATATGTAACCTCTTTTTCCCGTGTGATTCTTAAAAAGAAATTCCCCAGCAGACTTGTTGACTTTATTATCTGAATTTTATAGACTATTAGAAAGTGTTTTGATAAATATATAGATACAGTTGAGAATGAGCTGAGTTGAGGAATAGGATGAGCAGAGCAGAGTTGAGTGAGCGAGGAATCGACAGACCGAGGGAGCTGTAGGATTGCCTGGCCGAACTTCCCCTTATTATCCACTCTTTTTCATTCCTCAACGTCTCATTCTCCATAAACTTTTATGGAGAGGTGAGCACATGACCACTTATGAAACATTTCTTAACGATGCCAGGAAGTATCGTACAATTCCAATGACCCAATCTTTTTATACGGATACGTTAACCCCCATTCATATGTTTCATGCTTTAAGAGATGAAGCTGTGTTTATGCTGGAAAGCCAGGATCCTGAATCTCCTTGGTCCAATTATTCATTTATTGGACTGGATCCGATGGTCCAGATCAAAGAACAGAATCAGTACTTTTCAATTAGAGACTTCTATACCGATAAAACGATTCGTGCCCATGACTTTAAATCCGCTTTTGAAAAAGTGGTGGAAGACTTAGAAGTGAAGCAGGCGGATATTGACCTCCCTTTTAAAGGGGGAGGGGTCGGTTATATTAGTTATGATGCCATCTCAGATTATGAACCTGTGGATCAAGCAAAAACGGATGACTTGAATTTATCCAGGTATCACTTGTTATTTTGCCAGACGTTAATTGCTTACCATCATAAAACAAAAGAAACAACCATTCTATCTTATGCAAGAATCAATCAGGAAACTTCTCTGGCTGATGTTTATGAAGGTCGGAAGAGTCGTATTAAGCAAATCACCGCACAGCTCGGCAAAGCCAGTGATATAACAGATTTAATGTTACCTGGAAACATGAGTCAAGAAGTAGAATTAACACTTGAAAGTAATTATGAACCAGGACAATTTAAGAAAGATGTTGAAAAAATTAAAGAATATATCCGGGCCGGTGATGTATTTCAAGCTGTTCTTTCTCAACGTTTTCATACAGTTACAGACCGTAGTGGATTTGAGTTGTATAGAGTTCTTAGAAAAGTGAACCCTTCTCCCTATATGTTTTATCTAAAAATGGATGAAGTCGAGGTGATTGGAAGCTCGCCGGAAAGACTGTTGGAAGTACAAAACGGCAGTCTTGAAATCCATCCCATAGCCGGTACGAGGAAACGTGGACAGACAAAAGAAGAAGATGATCGACTAGCCGAAGATTTACTGTCCGATGAAAAAGAACTAGCCGAACACCGGATGCTCGTTGACTTAGCCAGAAATGATATCGGGCGGGTGGCTGAGTATGGATCGGTTGACGTACGGGAGTATATGACGATTGGACGTTTTTCCAAGGTCATGCACATCATTAGTAAAGTGACAGGAGTCTTAAAAGAGGGTGTTTCGCCAATTGATGCGCTGATCTCCTCTTTTCCTGCCGGTACTTTATCAGGTGCACCAAAAGTCCGTGCCATGCAGATCCTGCGTGAACTTGAGCCAACCCCAAGGAACCTTTATGGCGGAGGAATTTTGTACCTGGGTTTTGATGGGAATATTGATTCCTGCATTACCATTCGTACAATGACGCTGGTAGGAAAAGATTTGTATATCCAGGCAGGAGCCGGTGTTGTAGCTGATTCTGATCCAGAAGCAGAGTATCAGGAAACATTAAATAAAGCCAGTGCTTTGAAGAGAACGATCCAATTAGCCGAGCAGACATTTAAGAGCAGAGAAGGAGTGGAGACGAGATGAAAGAGGTATTGAGTAGAGTCGTATCAGGTGAAGTGTTGAGTGAACAGGATGCTTTTACAGCAATGGATGCAATCATGAAGGGCGAAGCCACCACTGGACAACTGATGAGTATGTTAAGCGTAATGCGCTACCGTGGTGAAACAGTAGAAGAGATGACAGGTTTTGTGCGGGCCATGCGACAGAATATGACGAAGCTCGCTGTTGAGGACTCCTCTATTGTAGATACGTGCGGCACTGGTGGAGATGGTTCATCCACATTTAATATTTCTACCGCTGTATCAATTGTTCTCGCGAGTCTTGGAGTGAAAGTGGCTAAGCACGGAAACCGAAAAGTATCATCGAAAAGCGGCAGTGCGGATGTTCTTGAAACCCTGGGTGTACCTATTGATACAACTCCTGATAAAGGGGCGAAAGCTTTACAGGAAAAAGGCATGACGTTTATGTATGCCCCTCTGTACCATCAAGCAATGAAACATGCAGGGCCGGCCAGACAGGAGCTTGGCTTCCGAACCGTTTTTAATCTTCTTGGTCCGATGTCTAATCCCGCTAATGCTAAGCGCCAGCTGATCGGTATTTATGACACAGCGTATGCAGAAAAAATGGCAGAAACCCTCCATAAACTTGGCTCTACACATGTCCTTTTAGTGACAGGAAGAGATGGTTTAGACGAAATTACGATTACAGGTAAAACGGACATGGTTGAGTTGAAAGATGGAGAGATAAGAAGATTTACCATTGCCCCTGAGGATTATGGGCTTTCCAGAGGTCCAATCGAAGATATACGTATTACGAGAACAGAAGACAGCGCTGCTATCATTAGAGATGTCCTTTATGGAAAAGCAAACGAAAGCGCTGCTTCCATTGTGACGTTGAATGCTGCAGCTGGTCTTTATGTAGCTGACAAAGTAAAAGATATACAAGAAGGTGTGGAAGCGGTGCAGGAAGCCATACGTAGCGGGATGGCCAGTGAATACTTTGAATCTATTGTAACGGAAAAGGAGAAACGCCAGTATGCTTGAAACCATTTTAGCAGTAAAACAGCAAGAGATTGAAAAGTTATATATGCCGGAGGAGCAGTCCTTCACTCATTACTCTCTCTATGATTCTTTGAAGGCTTCCCCATATGCGGCAGGCCTGATTGCTGAGGTGAAAAAAGCCTCTCCTTCCAAAGGGATCATCCGGGAAGATTTTAATCCTGTACGTATTGCTCATGATTATGAACAAGCCGGTGCCCAGGCCATTTCGGTCTTAACCGACCAACATTTTTTCCAGGGCCATCGTGATTATTTAACAGAGATTAAGAAAATCGTAGAGATACCAGTGATGAGAAAGGACTTTATTATAGACTCTCTTCAGGTTGCTGAGAGTGCCCAGATTGGTGCGGACGCTATCCTGCTGATTGGAGAAGCAATGGAGGCTCAGAAGCTTCACGAACTGTACCTGCAGGCCCATGACCTTGGTATGGAAGTCCTGGTAGAGGTGCATAGTGAGGAAACATTAGGCAGACTATTAAATCAATTCACACCAAAGATATTAGGCATTAATAACAGAAATCTTCATACATTCGAGACTAAGTTATCTCAAACAGAAAGAATGGCAAAGCTTGCCCCTAAAGAGTCTCTGCTTGTATCTGAAAGTGGTATTTTCACTAATAAAGATTTACAAGAAGTGGCCGGATATGGAGCGGAAGGTATTCTGGTTGGTGAGTCTCTGATGCGCCAAACAAATATTAAAGAAGCAGTTAAATTACTCGTCGAAGGAGGGAACGTTTGATGAAAGAACCAATCGTCAAACTATGTGGAAATCAATCGTTATCAGATGTAGCCAAAACGACTTCTTCAGACGCCTCCCACCTTGGATTTATCTTTGTCAGAAGGACAAAACGATATGTTCGACCTGAGCACGTTGGCCGTTGGTTAAGAAAAATCCGTCCTAAACAGAAATTAGTTGGTGTCTTTATTGATCCTACTATAGAGGAACTGGAAGAAGTTTTGCATTTCGTTCCATTGGATGTCATTCAATTACACGGAAATGAAACAGTTTCCCAACTTTTAAGAATAAAAGAAGCGTTTGGACTTCCAGTCTGGAAGGTTATTCATCACCAGAAAGAAGGGATCCAGCGGATGGAAGTCTTCAGAGGAGTAGCGGATGGCTATATCATTGATAGTAAAGTAGAAGGGGCCTCAGGAGGAACAGGGGTCCAGTTTGACTGGGAGGCTGTTCCGACGTATCGCGACACGGCTTATGGACAAGGGGTACCGTGTTTAATTGCAGGGGGGATCCGTCCTGAAAATGTTTATGATCTATTATCCCACCAGCCGGAAGGTATAGACATTTCAAGTGGGATTGAAATGGATGGCAGAAAAGATATAGGAAAAATACAATCAATTATGAAAGAGGTGGAGCGAAATGTTGCAAGTATTTCCTGATATAAAAGGTAGATTTGGTGACTTTGGCGGCAAGTATGTCCCTGAAACTTTAATGGGGCCTTTGCAGGAATTAGAGGAGTCTCTCGATAAGGCTATGGCAGACCCTTCCTTTATTGAGGAGTACCACCATGTACTAAAAGAATATGCAGGACGCCCTACTTCTTTATCTTATGCTGATAAGGTAAGTGAGCACCTCGGAGGTGCGAAGATATACTTGAAACGGGAAGATTTGAACCACACAGGTGCGCACAAACTTAATAACGCGGTCGGCCAGGCGCTACTGGCCAAGCGGATGGGGAAAGAAAAAATCATTGCTGAGACCGGGGCCGGACAGCATGGTGTTGCATCTGCAACCGTTGCAGCCAAATTCGGTCTTAAGTGTAAGGTGTTTATGGGAGAAGAAGATATCCGCAGGCAGGAATTAAATGTGTTCCGTATGAAGCTTCTAGGTGCTGAAGTTGTTTCTGTGTCCAGCGGAAATGGAACTCTTAAAGATGCCACCAATGAAGCGATCCGATATTGGGTGGCAAACTGTGAAGATCATTTCTATTTGATTGGTTCAGTGGTTGGTCCACATCCGTATCCCCGGATGGTTCGTGACTTTCAGCGGGTTATAGGAGATGAATCGAAGCGGCAATTTTTAGAAGTCGAAGAGCGGTTACCAAATCGGATTTTCGCCTGCGTAGGAGGCGGCAGTAATGCAATGGGAATGTTCTATCCATTTTTAGAAGACAATAGTGAATTAATAGGTGTAGAAGCTGCTGGCAAAGGTATTGATACACCTGAGCATGCGGCTACATTATCTAAAGGAACGCCAGGTGTAATCCATGGGTCTATGACATACTTGATGCAGGATGAAAATGGTCAGATTACAGAACCGTATTCCATCTCAGCAGGTTTGGATTATCCAGGAATCGGACCGGAACATGCGCATCTCTTCCAAACGAAAAAAGTCCGTTATGAATCGATTACGGATAATGAAGCTCTCAGCGCTTTAAAATTACTGACTCAGACAGAAGGAATCATACCTGCGATAGAAAGTGCCCATGCACTTGCTCAAGCCTTCAAGGAAGCAGGCAGTATGGCAGAAGATGAAACGATCCTGATTAACCTTTCTGGTCGTGGGGATAAGGATATGGCGACATTAATGGAACATTTCCAGGAGGAGGTTTAACATGCTGACAAAGACGTTCTTTCAAGGGAAACTGACAAAAACAGAAAACTTGTTTATTCCATTTGTCGTTGCGGGAGATCCGACCCCTGAGCATACTATTGAGTTTGCTTTAAAACTTCAAGAGGAAGGGGCGGATGTGTTGGAACTGGGGGTTCCCTACTCTGATCCATTAGCGGACGGTCCAACGATCCAGCGAGCAGCCCAGCGTGCTTTACAAGCAGGGATGTCGTTACGGAAGGCTGTTCAATTAGTTCCCGAACTAAGAAAACGGGGACTTGAAATTCCGGTCGTTATTTTCACCTATTACAATCCTGTCTTACAAATTGGTCATGATGACTTCTTTGGTTTATTAGAAGATAATGGTGTAGAAGGTTTACTCATTCCTGATCTTCCTTATGAAGAGAGTAGTGAGATACGTCAACAGGCAGAAGAGAAAGATATTGAATTTATATCCCTGGTGGCGCCCAACTCAGATAAACGGATTCAACAGATCGCTGAACACGCAAGAGGGTTTCTCTATTGTGTATCTTCTCTTGGTGTAACGGGGGAACGGAATGATATGTCAGCAGATGCTCTATCTTTTATCAAAAAGGTAAAAGAACACAGCAGCGTCCCCGTAGCGGTTGGATTTGGTATTTCAACGAATGACCACGTAAAGCTGGTCAGAGAGCATGCGGATGGTGTAATTATCGGGAGTAAAATCATCCGTTTAATTGAAGGCGAGCTTGAGAATATTGATAAAGGTCAAACATCACTTGCTTTAGAGAACTTTTCAAAAGGGATACGTGAACTTATTCAATAGGAAGTGATGCGAGCAGAGAGGAGTGGAGCAGAGTGATTTACATGATTGATCATTATGATTCTTTTACCTATAACCTTGTTCAATATTTAGGAGAACTGGGGCAAGAGGTGGTTGTAAGAAGAAATGATGAAGTTGAGATAGCTGAGATTGAGCACTTAGACCCGGAGCTGATATTTTTGTCACCAGGGCCTTGTTCTCCCAATGAGACAGGGATGACTCTTGAGGTCATTAACTATTTTAAGGACAAAAAACCTATCTTTGGAGTGTGCCTCGGGCAGCAAGCAATTGCCCAGGTGTTCGGAGGAAATGTCATTCGTGCTGAAAGATTGATGCACGGTAAGTCTTCCCGTGTCTTCCATGATGGAAAAGGGATTTATCAAGGTTTGAACAATCCAATGGAGGCCATGCGTTACCACTCTCTTATTGTGGAACTTGAATCTCTTCCTGAATGTTTTGAGGTAACAGCTTCCACTGTTGAAGGTGAACTGATGGGGATCCGACACACCGACTACCCCATTGAAGGTGTTCAATTTCATCCGGAATCTATAGGTACAGACGATGGGAAACAGCTCTTGGCTAATGTAGTGAAAAAACGTGTACAAGCACTAATCTAGAACGATTTGAAAGCTGATATCTATGTAGATATCAGCTTATTTTTTAGGTCTTTGGAACTATTTTAAACATTACGTCCGCCAGAGGAATCGGTATCTTATTTGATTTTTCTTAACAAATAGACAATTTTGTGAACCATTGAGGTTAACGGTTTCATATGACTTTGTGAAAATATACCAATCCTAAAAACCTTGATAAAATAGTAGTTTATATGTGTTTGAACCTGATTTTCACAAATTATGAATCTATGTTAGGTTAATTATTGTTGAGTTCGAACGGGCAATGACATCGGCCGGTGTTTTCATATGTATCGCTCACCTAGAACTAGCTAACAAAAAACATCAGGAGATGATTTAGTAGATATGGAACTGCAACAAGATCCAACTTTGTTATGGTTTATAGTCATTTATGGAATTATTATGGTCGGCATCGGCGTATTTATGTCGAAGAAAGTGGCCGGTAGTGAGGACTTCGTGCTAGCCGGGAAAAGCTTAGGTCCTTTTGTATTAATGGGAACGCTTCTTGCTACCTGGACAGGCAGCGGTAGTATTTCTGGCGGTGAAACGTCTATGGCGTTCTCATATGGTATTCTTCCATCATTGATGATGATGCTCCCAACGTTAGTCGGTATCATTGTTCTTTATGTAGTTGCACCAAAAATTCGTGAATACGGGAAATTTACCGTTTCTGGAATTCTGGAAGCAAAATATGGACGCACATCCCGTAACCTTGCGAGTGTTATTATCATTTTAGCTTACGTAGGAATTGTATCTTATCAGATGAAAGGCTTTGGATTTATTCTTAATCTTACGACAGGCATGAGTGTCCAAACAGGTACGATGATCGGTGCAGGTATGATTATATTCCTTGCCATGATCGGAGGTCTCCGCTCTGTATCTCAAACAGATGCAATCAGTGGATTTCTTATGGTCGGTGGATTAATTATAACGGTACCAACAATTTTCATTGTTGCAGGTGGCTGGAGTGAAATTGTAGCAAACGTACCTGAATCTCACATGAGTACTACTGGCGGGTTAACCACTGTTCAAATGATTGGTTACTTGCTTCCGTCCTTGTTCTTGCTGCTCGGTGATCAGAATATGTATCAGCGGTTGGCTTCATCTAAAGGAAATAAATCAGCAAAGCGTGCTCAAATGGGTTGGTTAATTGCGATGATTGTTATTTCCCCATCCATTTCATTAATTGCCTTTGCATCCCGTTCCTTGTTCCCTGATATTGATCCAGGTATGGCTTTGATGGCCACAACGGTTGCAATGCCGGTTGCGATTGGCGGGATTTTATTAGCGGCAGCAGCTTCTTTCATTATTACGACAGGAAACTCTTACTTGTTGTCTGCGGCTACGAATTTAACCTACGACTTGTATGGGAAATATGTGAATAAAGAAGCCTCAGATAAGAAATTATTATCCATGACACGTATCTTTATCGTAGCACTTGGGCTGCTTGCGTTCGTTATCATCAGTTATTTCCCTACCGTGTTAAGCGTTCAAATGTATGCTTATACCGTTTATGGAGCAGGTATAACGCCTGCAGTACTTGCTGTTTTCTTCTGGAAGCGTGTAAATGCCATTGGCGGGGTATCTTCCATGATTGCAGGTGTTGTAGCGACATTGACCTGGGAAATTCTATTGCAGAAACCTTTTGAAGTAAATAGTGTAGTTATTGCTGTTCCAGTAGCTGTGATAGTATTAATCTCAATGACACTATTGACTACGAATAATAATAAAGATAAACAATCTACAGCAAAAGCTTCTTAAAATGAAAGAAGGCCCTTTTACTCTCAGGTAAAAGGGCCTTCTTTTTCTTTTATACTTTGAACTGTTTCATCTGTTCATTGAGTTTTTCTGAAAGCGAGGATAGTTCATCAGCACTTAGAGAAACTTCTTCTACAGAACTATTGGACTGCTGGGCTGCGGCTGTTACCTGCTCGACACCTGCAGCTGATTCTTGAGAAACAGAGGCCACTTCTTCAATCGAAGCGTTTATTTCGTAACTGTCGTTTGAGATTTTATCCAGTTTATCAGCGATGTCCCTGCTTTTAGTAACCATTTGTGTCACAGCTTGTTCAATCCGAGTGAACGTCTCTCCTGTAGTTTCCATTTGTTTCGTACCTTGGTCTACCTCATGGTAACCATTTTGTAATGTATCTACGACCATGCTTGATTCGGTCTGTATACCAGAGACAATGGTTGTAATATCTCCAACAGAATTTGTCACCTGTTCAGCTAGTTTTCGTACCTCATCAGCAACTACAGCAAACCCTTTTCCATGTTCACCAGCGCGGGCTGCTTCTATGGCGGCATTTAGTGATAGAAGGTTGGTTTGTTCAGCAATGTCCTGAATGACCTGGACAAGTTTTGAGATTTCCTTAGACTGCTGGTCCAAACCCTGCACTTTTTCAACAGATTCTTTAACAATAGAATCTATGTTCTGCATTTGTTTTACCGAATGACGCATCATTTCACTTCCATCCCCCGTCATGGCAAGGACATCAGAGGATGTATTGGATACGTCTTTTCCGTTTAAATGAGCCTGCTGTATTTCCTTGGCGAATGTCTCCATCATTTCTGAGATTCGTGAGGAGCTGTGAGCTTGTGATTCAGAACCGGCGGACAGCTCTTCCATTGTTGAAGCAATTTGTTCACTGCCCTCACGCACTTCTTCCGCTGCCTGCTTTAAACCAGTACTTTGATTGGTCACAGATTCGGTTACTGTCTGTAATTGCTGAATCATTTGTTTAATACTTTCTTTCATTTCGTTAGCCGAATTGGACAATTGCCCAATTTCATCTTCTCGGTTTTGAAGGAGATTTACAGTCAAATCTCCTTCTTCCACACTTTTCATTTTCTTCTGAAGTGTTGTTATAGGTCTGCGAATTCTCTTAGCAATAATGAAAGATACAATGATAGATAAAACAAGAATAATCAGAACCGTTGTTGCTATAGGGAGAAGGATAGCGGCTCCTTTCTGTTCGAGTTCCGATTTATTTACAGTTCCTACGATAATCCAGTCTGTTTTATCATTGACTGCATAGGCAAGGATTTTGTCATTTCCTTCAAACTGATAGTTAATAACCCCTTTGGTCTGATTTTGTTCAAGAATTTTCTTGTAATAACTTTCATCTGATACATCTGTTCCAATAAGTTCTGGTGTCGGGTGGGAGAGGAAGGTCCCACTCTTAGAAAAGATAGCCGCGTATCCAGAATCGGCTATCTGTACTCCTTCAATCAGTTGAAGAAGAGACTCCATATTTAAGTCGATTGAAAAGACTCCAATGAGGTCTTCTCCATCAAATACGGCTTTTGCGACACTCATAATGGTTTCCCCTGTATTTTCGTCTATATAGGGCTCTGTCCAAATCGCTTTTTCGCCCTGATCTACCGCCTGTTTATACCAAGGGCGGTCTCTGGGGTCAAATCCATCAGGAATGGATAAGGAAGAGTCCGTAATGGTTTCTCCTGTCTCCTCTATCCCTATATAGGCGTTTGTTATGGTGCTGCTGGAAGAGCGTAGATCATCGAGCGTATCAACAAGGTTATCTGTATCAGAAGAAACATCTAATAGATTTGGTTGAGTAACGTAATAATTAACGATATCTTCTTGAGTTCTAAAGAAAATATCGAATGAATGACTCAGTGTTGACGTCTGTTCTTTAATATTGTCAGTCAGTTCATCAGTCGTAATTTTGACGCTGAAGGAATAGCTTGCATACCCAATGATGAAGCCTGCAGCAACAATTAATGTCAAAAACGGAATTAAAATCTGTCTTTGAAGTGTACGTTTAAAAAATGATCCTTTTTGGTTTCTTTGTTTTTTCTTGAACATTCTGTACCCCCGGATTTTTTAGTAGGTCTAGTGTTTGATGGTATTAACTAGTCACGCTACATTTATCGGACGGTCAGGGGGATTTTTTAATAAGTAAAGCAAAAAAACACCATCTCTAATGAGATGGTGTTTTTTCTAGAGTGGAGCATAGCGGGCTTGAACCGCTGACCTCTACACTGCCAGTGTAGCGCTCTCCCAGCTGAGCTAATGCCCCATGAATTTTTCGACAATTTTAATTATATAAGGGAGGACATAAAAAATCAAGGGGGAAATTAAGTGAGATGTTCGGATGAAAAAGCATGGAATCTATATTTTATCTGATTAAATCATTGCATTTGTACTTATCCTTCCACTATATGAAGTGGGAAATTTGTCGTCCTCTAACAAAAATTGTTTAAAAAGTAAGATTTCAGGTTAAGAGAGAATTATTCTATAGTTTGAGAGGTGACGAAATGGCGGAAAGAAAAGTGAAAAACAGATGGCTTATTGCTTTATGCGCTGTGGGGATTCATATATCCATCGGGTCCGTATACGCATGGAGTAACTTTACAGGGCCACTGAGTGATCAATTTGGATGGTCTGCAAGTCAAGTTCAATTTACGTTTAGTATGGCTATTTTATTTTTAGGTTTATCAGCCGCTTTTTTAGGATGGTTTGTTGAGAAATATGGTCCACGGGTGGCGGGTATAACCGCAGCTGTATTCTTTGGAATAGGTGTGGCGGGTTCTGGTATCGCTGTTCAGGCAGGTTCGTTATGGCTGTTATATATTTCTTATGGCGTTTTAGGTGGAATTGGTCTTGGCGTAGGTTATATTGCTCCTGTATCCACCTTAGTGAAATGGTTCCCTGACAGAAGAGGACTGGCGACAGGGATGGCGATTATGGGATTTGGATTTGCAGCTGCAATTGCCAGTCCATTGATGAATTTTTTGATTAACACGGTAGGGATTTCTGCTACTTTTTATATTTTAGGAATTAGTTATTTTGTCATCATGATTGCATCTTCTCTTTATTTATCACGTCCTCCTGAAGGATGGACACCTGAAGGGTATAATCCTGAAAGCGAAGATGATGTAAATAAACAAGATCTTGCTAATTTAAAAGCTAAAGAGTCTTTAAAAACAAAACGCTTTTATTATTTGTGGACGATGCTGTTTATTAACGTCACATGTGGAATTGCGGTAATCTCTGCTGCTAAGCCATTATTGGAAGAAAGTGTGGGAGTGTCAACGGGAGTTGCTGCAACCCTTGTTGGTGTCATGGGGATATTTAATGGACTTGGCAGAATTGGATGGGCCAGTGCTTCTGATTATATTGGACGAGGCAATACGTACTTAACCTTCTTTGTTCTCCAAATCGGTCTATTCCTAATCGTTCCTTGGACATCTGTTACTTGGATCTTCGTAGTAGCATTTTCTATTATTTACACCTGCTATGGCGGAGGGTTTGCGACCATGCCGGCATTTATCGGGGATTTATTTGGGACAAAAGAACTTGGGGCCATCCATGGATATATTCTAACGGCATGGGCAGCGGCCGGTTTAGTCGGTCCGATTTTTGCCGCATGGATGAAAGATACTACTGGCAGTTATGAGAGTAGTTTAATTTACTTTGCTGGACTATTTGTGGTGGCATTGATCGTTTCGATTTTGACAAAAGTCGATGAGAAGCAAAAGCGTAAAGAAATGAGAGCGAATCAAAAAACTGCGTAAAGACTGGAAACCTTTATACTCCTGATAAATGGAACTCTAACGTCCGGATTTTCTATATAAGAACATAGATAGGTCCTTTTCTAATCAGGATATGAATCGCCTTTTATTTCATTAAAGTTATAAATACAGAAGAAAGGGGATCCATCGTTATAACGATGGATCCCCTTTCCTTGTTTATCATTCCTATAGTTAAACGCCTCGTTTGTTTCCCCATACGAGAGCATGAACTTGAGGAAGTACACGTACATGATTCAATTTAGGTGAATCAACGACCTGATCAATCAACCACTCATATTGATTAAGGAGGTGACTGGCGAGTGTGCCGGATTCATTTTCTTCAAGATCATCGTTTCCTACTTGAAGGAAGAAGGGAACGTCAGGATAGCGTTCATGAACGTCTTCAGCATAGGCTAAATCTTCTTTATTAAAGATGACGACTTTGAGGCTTAGATGGGAAGCACGACCACCCTCTTGAAGCTGGTGAATAATGCGGTCGAGAATCTCCCAGTTTGTCTCCATCTTTGAGCTTGGCGGTTTAGGTGAAATAGTTAAATCATCAATATTCATAAACCAATCCTGCCAACGGCTTCCTTGTGTCTCAAGAGCTACTTCGATTCCTTTCTCATGCAGAGGATCGATTAGTTCGTGAAGGTGCTTAAGTAGAGCGGGATTTCCCCCGGATATAGTTACGTGATCAAACCGATCTCCTCCGGTCTCAATTAAACGATCAATGATTTCCTCTGCTGTGAGGCGCTCAATATCTTCTTTCGCACTACCGTCCCACGTGAAGGCTGAATCGCACCATGCACAGCTGTAATCACAGCCGGCAGTTCGCACAAACATGGTTTTTCTTCCAACGACCATGCCTTCTCCTTGAATGGTTGGACCGAATATTTCAAGTACTGGAAATTTATTCATCATTCATCCACTCCCGACGCACTTCGGCATAGCTGGTTGGAGTTTCATAGAGTTTAACAAACTCTACACGGCATTGTTGGGAATGATTCTTTAATGCGTGTTCCATTTTCTCATAAATCCATACCACCATATTTTCAGCGGTTGTGTTCATATTGGGAAGGGTATCATTTAGATAACGGTGATCCAAATGAACCTCAATCTGCTCTTTCCATATTTCCTTGATGTCACCAAAGTCCATCACAATTCCAATATCATCTACAAAACCACTAATACCGAAAATTACTTTATACGTATGTCCATGGAGGTTTTTGCATTTTCCTTCATAACAATGCAGATGGTGAGCAGCATCGAAAGTAAACTCCTTGCTGACCATGACACGCTTTTGGTGGTACTTCAGCTCATGTCGTTTAATGTCCTGATCAATCTTTTGTAAGTTTTCAACAATCGTAAATCCAAACATTATTTTGTCACCTCTTTTTGAGCCAGGTAGGTTTCTAATCCATTTTTACGCAGGTGACATGCTGGACATTCCCCGCATCCATCTCCTCGAACACCGTTGTAACAAGTTAATGTCTTCTCACGAACATAGTCAAAAGCGTCCAGTTGATCGGCCATCTGCCATGTTTGGGCTTTGTCCAGCCACATAAGTGGTGTGTGTAGAACAAATTCATCATCCATGGAAAGATTTAATGTAACGTTCAAAGATTTAATAAAAACATCACGACAATCAGGGTAACCACTGAAGTCCGTTTCACATACCCCTGTGACGATATGCTTTGCACCGATTTGACGTGCAAGAATTGTTGCAAAGGATAGAAATAACAAGTTTCGTCCTGGTACAAACGTGGATGGAAGTTCACCATCTTCACCATCTTTAACTTCTATATCATCTCTTGTAAGGGCATTAGGAGCTAATTGATTAAGAAGAGACATATCGAGCACGTGATGACGTACGTCCATGTCACCAGCAATTTCTTTTGCAACTTCAATCTCTTCATTGTGACGTTGATTATAATCAAAGGTAACCACTTCGACGTGATCAAATTTATTCAAAGCCCAGAATAAACAAGTCGTACTGTCCTGGCCGCCGCTGAATACAACGACGGCTTTATTATTTGATTTCATAAAAAAATTCTCCTTTCATAAATGAAAAAGAGAATTCTATACACCCAAAAACCACAAAAAACCGCACCTAAGGTAAGGTACAGTTCCATCCTTAGTTTTTTATAGAGGGTGTCGCTAGAACCTCTCCTGCATAAAGCAGATTTTATTTAATTAACTTTCATAATCTTAACACGAGGACAAACCATAAGGGAACCCTGAATATCTCTTATTTTTATTTTGTGAAATGATTCACAAAAAGTACACCATTTTATGCCATTTATCTAGGTATAATAGAAGTATAAGAGGGGGGGAGGAGTCATGGGTTTTTTTGAAGCAATTACGGCATTAATGCCTGTCATAGCTGTTTTTATTCTATTGGTTCTCTTTCGTTTACCAGCCATAAAGGCTATGCCTGTAAGTCTGGGAATTGTCGCTGCACTTTCCATCTCTGTATGGAAGATACATCCTATTAGGGTAGTAGCAGCTTCTTTGGAAGGAAGTATCATAGCCGTTTCTATTCTCTGGATTGTGTTCGGTGCTATCCTGCTTTTAAATACGTTAAGGAATAGTGGGGCAATGGAAACGATTAGGTACGGTTTTTCTGGAATTACATCTGATCGAAGGGTACAGGTTATCATCATTGCCTGGCTGTTTGGTTCATTTATTGAAGGAGCAGCTGGTTTTGGAACGCCTGCTGCTATTGCTGCTCCCCTTCTATTAACCCTGGGGTTCCCGCCTCTTGCTGCTGTTTCTTTAGCTTTAATAGCAGATAGCAGTGCTGTCTCATTTGGTGCTGTTGGAACTCCTTTGATAGTTGGTGTGGACCAGGGATTAAAGCAAGGAGATAACGTGGCAGATCAAGTGCAGCAAGTGCTTGGGTCTCAATCGATAGGTGAATTTATTCACGGAGTGGCTCAATACGCTGTTCTGATGGACATATTTATCGGAAGCCTCATCCCACTAATTTTAGTAGTCATGCTTACGAGATTATTTGGAGAGAACCGCTCATTTAAAGAAGGGTTCGACATATGGCCGTTCGCCCTGTTTGCTGGTGTCAGCTTTACAATTCCCGCCTTTGTAGTAGCTGCATTTCTTGGTCCTGAGTTTCCATCCATCATTGGAGGGCTTGTCGGTTTATGTATTGTAATTCCTGCAGCTATGAAAGGGTTTCTTCTTCCTGAGGAACCCTGGGACTTTGGTAAAGAGGATAGACAGGAGGCATCCGATGAAGCAAGTGCTGCTGTTAAGCGCATGCCTTTATATAAAGCCTGGCTGCCCTATGTTATTGTAGCTGTGCTCCTTGTTTTAACACGGATCAATGCTCTACCGTTTAAAACCTTGTTATCCTCTGTCAAAGTCAGATGGGAAGACATTTTAGGAACCGGCATTTCCACGGAATTTGCACCTTTTTACTTACCAGGCACTATATTTGTGGCTGCTGTTATTATTACAATCATTTATCACCGGATGAATAGAGAAGAGGTCATTCGTACGGTGGGAACTTCTGTGAATTCTATGACCGGGAGCTTAATTGCTCTTGGAACAGCTGTTCCAATGGTACGAATTTTCATCAATTCTGGTATAAACGAAGCAGACCTTATGAGTATGCCGATGGAATTAGCTGTCTGGGTATCTGAAGCAGTTGGAGGATCCTGGCCGTTCGTTGCTCCGGTTATTGGTGCTCTTGGTTCCTTCATATCCGGGAGTGCAACTTTCAGCAACATGATGTTTTCATTGTTTCAATTTAGTGTAGCGGATCAAATAGGTATACAGGGACAGCAGGTGGTGGCCCTGCAGGTACTTGGATCCAACGCAGGGAACATGATCTGTATTTTGAACGTAGTGGCAGCAGCTTCTGTAGTCAATATGGTTGGTGAAGAGGGGACAATTATACGTATAACCCTAGTGCCTATGTTGTTTTACGTTGGGCTGGCAGGGGTCTTCGGGTCTGTTATGATCTACCTTTTATAAAAGCGGTAGAAATTATTGGTGGATACTCATTTTAAACGTTGATATGGCAGCATCACAAAATCCATTCATTCAGATAAGAGGACTTTTATGTAATCACTATAGGCGCTTCGCGGAGATTTTTTGTTAAAGAATGACACATGGTCCATGCATGCTTAATATAAATAAATTACAAGATTTCCAGATTTATAGGTTGACTTCCATTGTATGTTTTGTATAATTATAAACAATATATAATAAAAATACATTCAAAGACGAAGAAAGTACGTATGAACTTAGATCTCACAGCGAATCAGGGGTGGTGGAAGCCTGATAGTCATTCATACAGAAAACGCACTTCTGAGAAGTTTGGTGAATGCTAGTAGCCAGAACCGGGAACACCCGTTATCAGTTTCGAGTTGGTCTAATTATGTAGACAATGAGAGTGGCACCGCGGGTAATAACTGTAGAACCCGTCTCTTACTGAGGTAAGAGACGGGTTTTTTTATGGACAAAATTTTAGGAGGTATCATGTTATGACAAAACCAAAAGTAGTATTAGCTTATTCAGGCGGTTTAGATACATCTATTTCAATAAAGTGGATTCAAGAGAAGTATGATTATGATGTCATAGCCCTTGGCATTGATGTAGGAGAAGGGAAGGACTTGGAAACGATCCGCCAGAAAGCTCTTGATGTTGGAGCAGTTAAAGCCATTATGATTAATGGAAAAGAACTTTTGGCTGAGGAATACCTTATGCCTGCTTTAAAAGGGAATGCATTATATGAAGGAAAGTATCCTTTATCTTCCGCATTGTCCCGGCCTCTAATTTCAAAGCTTCTCGTTGAGGTTGCAGAGAAGGAGGGAGCGGTTGCTGTAGCGCATGGATGTACTGGGAAAGGAAACGATCAAGTGCGGTTTGAAGTGTCGATCCAGGCATTGAACCCGGATCTAGAAGTCATCGCACCCGTTCGTGAATGGGGAATGACGAGAGATGAACAAATTGCTTATGCAGAAGAAAATGGCATTCCGGTCCCTGTGAATCTGGAAAATCCATTCTCTATAGATGCAAATATTTGGGGGCGTGCCTGTGAGGCAGGGGTTCTCGAAGATCCTTGGAAGGAAGCTCCTGAAGCTGCCTATGCCTGGACAAATCCTATAGAAAAGACACCGGATGAACCTGAAGTAATCGATATTGACTTTATGGAAGGAAAGCCTGTAGCAATTAACGGTGTTTCCATGGAACTCGTCCCATTAATTGAAAAGTTAAATGAGCTTGGAGGTCTGCACGGTGTCGGTCGTATTGACCATACAGAAAACCGTTTGGTCGGAATTAAATCCAGAGAGGTTTATGAAAATCCTGCAGCGATGATTTTAATCAACGCTCATAAAGAATTAGAGTTCCTCACACTTACCCGTGAAGTATCCCAATATAAGGTGAATGTTGACCAGCAGCTTTCTAAAATTATCTATGATGGCCTCTGGTATTCGCCGCTGCAGCCAGCATTATCAGCTTTCATAGATACGACACAACAAGTGGTCACAGGTACTGTGAAAGTGAAGTTATTTAAAGGGCACCACCATGTCATTGCTAAGAAGTCTCCAGTGAGTCTTTACAATGAAGAGCTTTCTACTTATTCCAAAGAGGATGCTTTCGATCATAACGCAGCAGTAGGATTTATTAAACTATGGGGGTTACCTACAAAAGTCCATGCGGATGTGCATAAAGAAAATAAGCTTCTAGATAAAGCACCGGTGACTTCTCATGAGTAAATTATGGGGGGGACGATTCACTAAGCCAACCAACAAACTGGTCGAAGAATATACTTCTTCGATCAGTTTTGATCAAAAGCTCGCAGTTCAGGATATTAAAGGGAGTCTGGCTCATGTAGAGATGCTCAGTCATTGTGAAATTATATCTAATGAAGAGAAAAACCAAATCATCAGAGGACTCCATACCATTCAGGGTAAGATTGAAAAAGGTGAGGTAGAATACTCCATCGCAGATGAGGATATTCATATGAATATCGAGAAACTATTAATAGAAGAAATAGGGCCCGTAGGGGGGAAACTCCACACGGGAAGAAGCCGGAATGATCAAGTTGCAACTGATATGCATTTATATTTACGAGAGAAGACAGAAGAAATAATTACATTGGTAGAGGCCGTCCAAGATGCGTTGTTGTCCCAGGCGGAGTCGAATGTTGAAACCATTTTACCGGGGTATACACATCTTCAACGGGCACAGCCCGTTTCTTTTGGTCACCATCTGCTTGCTTATTTCTGGATGTTTGAACGGGATAAGGAACGGCTGCAAGACAGCCTTAAGCGTATCAATTGGTCACCACTGGGGGCAGCTGCTTTGGCAGGAACCCCCTATGAGATCGATCGTCAAATGACAGCAGATATACTAGGCTTTGAAAAAGTATATCCAAATTCGCTGGATGCTGTCAGTGATCGTGATTTCATTCTTGAATTCTTGTCTATTTCTTCTATACTAATCACCCATATATCAAGAATTTCTGAAGAGTTAATTTTGTGGAGCAGCCAGGAATTTAATTTTATTGAGCTGGACGATGAATTTTGTACAGGATCAAGTATTATGCCACAGAAAAAAAATCCTGATGTACCTGAACTACTGCGTGGAAAGACAGGACGTATTTATGGGAATTTGATGGGTATGCTGACATTGCTGAAAGGTTTACCGCTGGCTTACAACAAAGATATGCAGGAAGATAAGGTAGGAATGTTTGATACAGCGGATACACTTGAAGGAGCGCTTTCCCTTCTGGCACCAATGCTTGCATCTATGGATGTGAAGGTAGGAGAAATGAAGAAAGCGGTGAAAGAAGACTATTCGAACGCTACGGATATTGCAGACTATCTTGCGGTAAAAGGTTTACCTTTCAGAGAGGCTCATGAAGTAATAGGGAAAATCGTCCTTTACGCAATCGGACAAGAAAAGTACCTGCTTGACTTATCGCTGAATGAGTACCGGAAGTTTTCCGATCAGTTTGAAGAAGATATTTATGAAAAATTAGATCCAGAGCAAGTGGTGGCTGCAAGGAATAGTGAAGGCGGCACAGGATTTGCTCAAGTATATAACCAGATACAATCAGCAAAAAACCACCTCTATTAATAGAGGTGGTTTTTACAGGTTCCTTATATTGTCTGCCTGAAGCTCCCTTATATGGAAGACATAAATTTGAGAGGCTTTGCAATATGGAAAAGTCAAAGGGTTTGAAAGATCGAAAGCAAGGATAATATAACCATACAACTATAATTTCAGAGAGGGATGAGAAAAAATGTCCAAAGCGATTCAAGCTTATTTTCAAACTGAAAATGACGCAGAAAGTGCAAAAGTAGATTTGCAATCCTTGTCTGTCCAGCAAGAAACAGTTGAGGCTATTCCTGAAGATGCAGACTTGACCCCTGTGGTGCCTGTTGCAGGATCTGCAAATACGGGTGGAGGAACCTTTAGTTTTACGGATGTGGTATCACCTAAAAAAGATCAACATGGACCACTTTCCGATCAGAGGCATTTAACACATGTTCTTCATTTTACAATTAAGGAAGAGGAGTATGACCGGGCACTATCAATCATAAAAAATCATGATGGTCATATGAACAAATCAGATTTTAATTAAACGAAAACCCTGGGATATCCAGGGTTTTTACTTTACCCGCCTATTCATTAAATATGCTGACCGACCTCCCCATAATCATTAACTTAGTGAGGAGATTTTCATATCTTTTCGCTTCTTCACACGTAGAAATCAAAACAGAGAATATCTACTATATTCTACATGTAAAGACTGGCTAAGAAGATTCCGATGGTCTCCTGGTAGATTTCATCAAATTGTTCGAGGGGCAGGGGGTTGGTTCCTTCTCCTAACTCTACGGTGAATCCTGGTTGTCTGAATTCCTGGATAAACCAGTCCTTATAACCTGAGAAGCTATCCACGAAACGAATAGGTTCATAGCCGCTGACTCTGCTGAATTCGTTCACGATGGTCATGGAACGGGAAGGTTCAAGTCCTTCATAGCCCCAGTATATTACTTCTCCCTGAGTGTGAAAGGCGAGCATTTTTTCAAAGTTTCGAGCACCTGCGAGTTCGGCCATAGCTATAGTTTCCGGTTCTGTTAAAGGTTCATAGCCAGGGAAATCCCGGGGAGATGGTTCTGTTGGTTTACGAGCGGCATCGACTTCCCATTTTGCCGGAAATTGATTATTTAAGTCTACACCACGGATGTTGGCTTTCCAATTAGAAAAATCCGTCTGTCCATCATTGATTTTCAACGCTAGATCTCCAAATTCACCCTCAGGTGGACCATTTAGAACAAGGTCGACGCCATCAGGGTCGACCATTGGAACGATAGATAAAGTCACCTGGTCATAAAACGAAGAAGTTTCCACTCCGCGTATCGTTTCCTTATTGGTTAAGGACAGAAGATAATCATTTAAGAACTGCATAATGACAGCCGTGGTAATCCACTCATTTGCATGAAATGACCCATTCCAATGGACGACTTTAGCGCCACGACCGATTTGGAGTTCCTCGAGGTCTTTCCCCATCACGCTTTGTCCAATGACCTGCTTCCGGAGAAATGGATAAATCGTATAAAGTGTGCTCACGTCCTGTGTGAGGACATCAAAGTCATAAGGTCTATTCCCGTCTACAACACGGTAGGTAACTTTAACCGGAATGGATATACGTTGACCAATTTGTAATTGTTTCGGATTCACTTGAGGGTTTAAGAGAGCCAGAGAATCAATAGACAGACGTTTCTCACTGGCTAGCTTCCAAAAGGTGTCCCCTTGTTGAATCGTATGGGTGACTGTTTGATAGCCGGGAATTTGAATTGTTTCACCAATGGTTAGAGAAGAAGGATTCACTTGAGGGTTGGAATCAATGATTAACTTCATTGGTATATTAAAGAGTTTGGCGTAGTACCAGAATGTATCTCCTTTTCTTACCTTTACATTCACTAAAAACCCTCCTTTACTGTATGTTCCTTCTAATATTTATATGGAACAGTAGATAAGGAAATGAAGTGAATTATGAAAAATGTTCCATGGTCATGACTTTTGATTCATTCTTCTTTTTAATAGGATTTAATTTCATTCTCCAGTGGTACTTGTTTATATATATGTAATTAATTTCCATGAAGGAGGATGAAAAATGGGACAAGCTGAAACAGAAGGCAGGACAGTAATGATGCCGAGGATAGGGGACGATGCCCCTTCATTTGAAGCAGCAACAAGTCAAGGGAACATCGACTTAAAAGATTATTCAGGGAAATGGTTGGTTCTGTTTTCCCACCCTTCTGACTTTACCCCTGTATGTACGACAGAATTTGTAGAATTTCAAAAAATTTACCCTGAATTAAAGCAGATGAATACAGAGCTGATCGGGCTGAGTGTCGATTCCGTACCCTCTCATATTGCATGGATACGAAGTATTGAGGAGAATTTTAATACAACGATAGGTTTTCCTGTTATTGCCGACTTAGATAAGGAAGTGTCCATGAAATATGGAATGATTATGCCGGGAGAGAGTCAGGTTGAAACAAGTCGGGCGGTATTCATTATCGATCCTGATCAAAAAATCCGCTCCATTATTTACTATCCACTTACAACAGGCAGAAATATGCAGGAAATTCTACGTCTTGTGAAAGCTTTGCAAACCACAGACGAACACGGGGTTTCGACGCCTGCAAACTGGCAGGAAGGGGACAAAGGTGTTGTATCTCCTCCGAAATCACAGGAGGAAGCAGCTGAAAGATCACAAGAGGACGGCATTGAGTATATCGACTGGTATATTTCAAAAAAAGACATATAAGTTAGAAAGGCTGCTCGCTTATCGGGCAGTTTTTTTTGTGGGCGGGCATAAATACCTTTTTTCAGGTACAATAAGGGGTAATGATTTTAATTAGGCAGGCCATGTTGAATTTTATGGCATAGCAAAGCAGCTAATATGCAATTACAGTCTCCATGGACTGATGGTTCTACGGATTTGTATCACGCCTTTGTTATTCACACGATCTGTTTCCAATATTATGGGTAAGGATGCGCCTTGATGGATTACGATCCGCTCCCCTTATAAGTCATTTACACGAAGGATGATTAGAAGACAAACCGGTTCTGGTGAATTCTTCTACTTTCTTTGTTTTCAGCAATAAAAACAACACAGCGTTTAACTTAGTCAATAAGAAAGAAGTGAAGTAGTATGCAGCAATTTGAACAATTAGGTGTACCAACAGAATTATCCAGGAAATTAAAGCATCAGGGAATACTTACTCCAACACCTATCCAGAAAGAGGCCATACCAGCATTAATGGACGGTCAAGATGTGATTGCTCAAGCCCAGACTGGGACAGGGAAAACATTTGCTTTTTTACTTCCCATTTTAAAAAATGTTGATCCTGCCTCAGCATATGTGCAGGCAGTCATTATTACACCAACGAGAGAATTAGCTCTCCAGATTACGCAGGAAGTTCAAAAACTAAAACCCGAGGACGTTCATGTATTAGCGGTATATGGAGGTCAGGATGTAGTTAAGCAGGCGAATAAGCTGGATGGCAGAGCTCACATTGTTGTGGCGACACCAGGCCGCTTATTGGATCATTTAAGACGTGAAAATGTCCACCTCAATGAGGTTGACTATTTAGTTGTCGATGAGGCTGATCAGATGTTAGAAGCAGGGTTTCTCCCTGATGTTCAGGATATTTTATCTCAGACCTCTGCAGATCGTCAGACAATGCTGTTTTCTGCAACGATTACTTCTAAGGTTCAAGCCTTAGGGAAAAAGATTCTAAACAAACCCAAAAAGATTGTCGTTAAAGAGGAAACTGTAACTGTCGAAAACATCAAACAGCTTCTATATGAAACAACGGACCGGGCAAAACAAGACACCCTTTTACAAATTATGAGTGAACACCGCCCATTCCTGGCTGTGATTTTCTGTCGCACAAAACGACGGGCGAAGAAGCTTAATGATGCTTTAATTGCAAAAGGATATGAATCTGATGAACTTCATGGAGATTTATCTCAAGCAAAACGGGAGAAAGTTATGCAGCGCTTCCGTAACGCAAAAATACAGTATTTAATTGCTACGGATGTTGCGGCAAGAGGCTTAGACGTTGAAGGGATTACACATGTCTTTAATTATGATATCCCTCAAGACCCGGAAAGTTATATACACCGAATAGGTAGAACAGGGAGAGCCGGTGGAAAAGGTTTAGCGATCACTTTTGCTGCTCCAAAAGATAAGCAGGCCCTTCAAGCCATTGAGAAGCATATCCATCAAAGGTTAGAAAGAAGATCCATTCAATCGCTCTCTCCTGGAAAGAGAGGCGGAGAGGAAAAGGTTGAAAAGAAACTGAACAAGCGAAAACGAAGATAGGAAAGAGCCCCGGAGCTGCAATAACTCTGGGGCTTTATTTATGAAATGGCTCTGTTAAGGTTTCGAGTTGTTCTTTTATATATTAGGTTTGTACAAGAAAAGAACAGTGCAAGAGGAGGTCTAAGAAAATTGGGCTTCACATCAGTATGAGAGAGCCATAGAATACTTTAATAGGTAAAAAAAGGTACTTTGCCTATAACATTGAGTCTTACAAAGAAATATGATACATTAATAATGCAATTCCGAGTTAACTGATTGGAATTGTTAACTTTAGGGAGAGATGAGAGATGGGTATGGAATTCGTCGACCTATTTAACCAATGGGCGAGTTCATATGATGATACAGTTTCTGGAAAAGATCCAGAGTATCAAGAAGTTTTTGAAAGATACGATGAGATGTTGACACGATTAGCGTCTCTTTCTAAATCTCCTGTGATGGAATTTGGAGTAGGTACAGGTAATCTGACCAGAAAAATGGTTGATCAGGAAAAAGTTGTTCTTGGTATAGAGCCTTCTTCTGAAATGCGTCGCATTGCTAAAGTTAAATGTCCTGAGGCCGCATTATATGATGGGAACTTTTTGGATTTTCCGTCGCTTATCACACCAATCCGCTCCATTGTCAGTTCTTTTGCTTTTCATCATCTGACAGCTTCTGAAAAGGTCGAAGCGATTGGAAAGTTTTATCATCGCTTAGTAAATGATGGTCAGGTAATCTTTATTGATACGATATTTAAAGATGAAACACATAAAAAAGAGTTGATAGATGATGCGGAAAAGTCAGGTTTTTCAAATTTAGCTAAAGATTTGCAGGAAGAATACTATCCTTATCTAGAAGATTTAAGAGAGATGTTTGTCAAAGGAGGCTTTAAGGTCTCTTTTGAACAGCTCAATAAATACGCCTGGTTGATTCAGGCTGACAAGGGAGAATAATGATATGCCAAAAATGAATGTTGAAAGTTTCAGCCTTGATCACACAAAAGTAAAAGCACCATATGTACGTCTTGTTGGGGTAACAGAAGGTGAAAACGGTGATAAGATTTACAAATATGACCTTCGTATTAAACAGCCAAATCAAGAACATATGGAAATGCCGGCTTTGCATTCTCTAGAGCACTTAATGGCAGAAAACAGCCGTAACCATCATGATCGTATTGTTGATGTTGGTCCTATGGGCTGCCAGACAGGTTTTTACATCACTGTATTGAATGATGACAGCTATGAAAATGTCCTGAATGTGATTGAAAATACTTTAAAGGATGTATTGGACGCAGACGAAGTTCCAGCATGCAATGAACTACAGTGTGGATTTGCTGCCAGTCACAGCCTTGAAGGGGCAAAGGAGCTTGCTAGAGAATTATTAGATAAACGTAATGAATGGACTGAAGTTTTTTAATAAGCGGGAGATGAGAATGGAATGGGTTACGTGAAGAATATTCAATCATTGATAGGTCAGACACCGATGATCGAACTCACTCACTCAGATATCCCGAATCAAGTGAGGATTTTTGCCAAGCTTGAATTCATGAACCCAGGCGGCAGCGTAAAAGACCGCCTGGGTTTAAAACTGATTGAGGATGCCATAGCAAAGAGGCTCTTAAAGCCTGGAGGTACCATTGTTGAACCAACAGCCGGCAATACGGGGATAGGAATAGCGCTTGCTGCCATTGGAAGAGGGTTTCGGGTGGTCTTTGTTACACCTGAAAAGTTCAGCCGGGAGAAGCAGGTATTGATGAAGGCTCTTGGAGCTGAGGTAATTAATACGCCGACAGAAAAAGGAATGAAAGGGGCCATTGAAAGGGCTGAGGAGCTTTGCCGCGAAATTCCTGATTCTTTCAGCCCCCAGCAATTTAATAATCAGGCAAATCCAGATGCTTATTATGAAACGCTGGGACCTGAAATTTACCGGGACCTTAATGGAGAAATGGATATCTTTATTGCCGGCGCTGGAACAGGCGGGACTTTTATGGGAACAGCTCGTTACTTAAAAGAACAGAATCAGAATATAAAGACGGTCATCGTTGAACCTGAAGGATCTATATTAAATGGTGGAGAGCCCGGGCCTCACCGTACGGAAGGCATTGGGATGGAATTTTTGCCTTTTTATATGGACCCATCTTACTTTGATGCTATTCATACTGTCACTGATGAGCGTGCTTTTCATCGTGTGAAAGAGTTAGCCCTGCAGGAAGGCCTGCTCGTTGCGAGTTCCTCAGGTGCAGTCTTTGAGGCGGCATTAAAAGAAGCATCCAAAGCCAAACCTGGTTCAAAAATTGTTACGATTTTTCCTGATAGCAGTGAACGTTATTTAAGCCAAGGAATATATGAGGAGTGAAAAGATGAGGAAAAAAACGCAGTTGATTCATGGAGGAATTACAGGAGATGAAAAGACCGGTGCTGTTAGTGTGCCTATTTACCAAGTGAGTACGTATGCTCAGGATGGCGTTGGTCAGCACCGCGGGTATGAATATTCCAGAACGGGTAATCCTACACGTTTTGCATTAGAAGAACTGATTAAGGATTTAGAAGGTGGCCATCGGGGGTTTGCCTTTGGCTCCGGTATGGCAGCCATTACAGCTGTACTGATGACGTTTAATCATGGCGATCACGTCATTTTCACAGATGATGTTTACGGAGGGACATACCGGCTTGTATCTAAAGTAATCAACCGTTTTGGTTTAAAAGCAGATTTTGTGGATACGAGTGATGTGAAGAACATTGAGGCTGCTATTACAGACCAGACGAAAGCCATTTATGTCGAAACACCAACCAATCCACTATTGAAAATTACAGATTTAGAAAAGGTATCAGAGCTTGCTCGAGACTATAATTTAACTTTTATTGTTGATAATACTTTCAGTACACCTTATTGGCAGAATCCAATAGAACTCGGTGCTGATATTGTTCTTCATAGTGCAACTAAATACCTGGGAGGACATAGTGACGTTGTAGCGGGGCTTGTTGTAGTAAACTCTGAACAATTAGCTGAAGATGTCCATTTTGTTTTAAACTCTTCCGGAGGGATTTTAGGGCCTCAAGATTCATGGCTGCTGATGAGAGGAATTAAAACATTAGGGATTCGAATGGAAGAAATCGAGGAAAATACACGTTTGTTTGTAGAATTTCTTCAAAGCTTACCAGAGGTGACAACGATTTATTATCCAGGTCTGAACTCACATCAAGGGAAGGACGTGCATAAGAACCAGGCGCGTGGCAATGGAGGAATGATCAGCTTTGACGTCGGTAGTGGGGAAAAGGCGGATCAGGTTCTTAGGAATGTCCGTTACTTTACATTAGCTGAAAGCCTGGGCGCGGTTGAGAGCTTAATTTCTGTACCTGCGATGATGACACATGCCTCCATTCCTAAAGAGCGACGAGCCGAACTTGGGATTACCGATGGTCTCGTGCGTGTTTCCATAGGTCTTGAGGATATTGAAGATTTAAAAGAAGATTTCCTTCATGCGTTAAGAAAATAAAAGAAAAAAGGGTCATGAGAAATGGCCTTTTTGTATAGCTCTTATTGGTTGAGCCAAACTAAAAGGACTACCGATCAGGAGTGGAGACCAATGGACTATACACATTATAAAAAACAATTAGAAGAGCGAAAACAGGAACTTGAACAACGCATTATAGACAATGATGAATATGGACTTGAACGCGGATTTGCAAGCGATATGGCTTCGGGTGAGCTGTCTCAGTATGATAATCATCCAGCAGATTCAGGTACAGAATTGTATGAAAGAGAAAAAGACATGGCTTTACTGGGCCATGTGAAAGAAGAATTATCGGATATTAACTATTCTCTTGAGCAAATGAAGCAGGGGACCTATGGCATATGTGAAGAGACAGGACAACAAATTCCAGCAGAGCGGCTTGATGCGATTCCGACTGCTCGAACGATCGCATCAGCTTCAACAAACCAGGAAATATCCAGAGATCGTCCTGTGGAAGAAGAGGTTCTTACCAACCTTGAGAATAGCTATGGACGCGACACTGATGACCCTGAATACAATGAACAGAATGCTTATGAGCAGGTAGCATCATTCAATCAAAGCAGTATGACTTACGAAGGTTCTTCTCTGATGGATAATGATGATGGAGTGGGTTATGTAGAAGAGTTTGAGCCATTTGTTTCTACTGACATGAATGGCTATACAGGTCCTGATGGTGTAACTTTTCAAAGGAATGAACACTATGACAAATATATGGACCGGGCGGACGAATCAGAGGATCAGTATTAGTCGCCTATAATAAATAAAACAAGCTGGAAAGCCTGGAGATGTCTCCAGGCTTTCCAGCTTGTTATCGTATAATGGGTTGTGATTAATACCCTACTTCTACCGCAGCATTAACGATATACATCAAGTCGTTTTTATCATCCTTGTCCTCTAATAAAATTCCGCTGCTTGTCAGCATGCCGCCTTCCATAACCTCAATACTCACTTCACCATAAGGAATCGCTTTTTTTATTTCATTGTGATCTAATTGATCGAAGTCGCAGGGCAGAGCCAGTTTAACCTTAATTTTCATTTGATCCAGTGATTGGTTTGGAAGAACAGAACGGATCCCCGGCATAGAGTTGGTATGAATGGCATTTTTAATCGCCCTTACTGCAGCTTTTGTAATGTTCTGGCCATGGACGTCTGTTCCCATGCCTGTTTGTATAAACATTAGTTGGTCCATTAAAATCCCGCCTTTCTTTGTTTATCGTACCACATACGATGGAGTAAATTGAAAGGATTCGAAACAAACCATTGACACACAATTCTGAACATCTGTATAATCTAATAACATAATCATAAAACATACTAATTCTATAGGGATTATTGTGATAAGGGTGTGGGATGTTATGTTTCTAGCTGTAGACAATCTCGGGAAAAGTTTTTCTGATCAAGATGATGAAAGCTTTGAAGTCTTTTCTGAGATCGATTTAAACATTGAGGAAAACCAGTTTGTTTCCCTTCTAGGACCCTCGGGATGTGGGAAATCGACGCTTCTATCTATGGTTGCAGGTTTAGAATCCATCAGTAAAGGTTCTATTAAGTTAGAGGGGGAAGAAATAAAAAAAGCGGGACCGGATCGAGGAATGGTCTTTCAATCCCCTTCTTTATTTCCCTGGCTGAATGTGAAAGAAAATGTGCTGTTTCCTTTGAAAGGGCACTGGTCTAAACAAGAAGCGTCTGAAAGAGCGGATCGCTTCCTGAAGATGGTTCATCTTAGTCGATTTAAAAACCACTACACTCATGAATTATCAGGGGGCATGCAGCAGAGGGTGGCCATCGCGCGTGCATTAGCTATGGATCCTAAAGTACTTTTGATGGATGAACCATTTGGCGCTTTGGATGAGCAGACCCGGCACATTCTGCACGAAGAGTTGATGAAAATATGGCAGGAAACACAAAAGACCATTTTATTTGTCACTCATAGTATACAGGAAGCCATTAAGCTGTCTGATCGAGTTGTCGTAATGGGGACACGGCCGGGAAGAATAATCGCAGACTTTACCATTGACCTTCCAAGACCGAGGAAGAGGGAAGACGAAGAAGTCATTGCACTTGAGCGTAAAGTAATGGATCTGCTTGAAGGTGAAATCAATAAAGTGTTGAAGGAAGAACTTAGTCATGAAGTTAGCTATTAAACGGATTGCTTTTTTAGTAGTCGTATTAGGTATTTGGCAGTTAATTTACTCTATTGGAATATTTGAGAATATTGTATTCCCCTCCCCGTCTAAAGTAGCAAATGCCCTGTATACCGGTTTTGCAGATGGTGATTTTGTTAAAGCGTTAGGTGCAAGTTTCCGCCACCTCTTTATGGGACTTTTCCTTGCGATATTATTTGGAACTACAATTGGAGTTCTGCTTGGGAAGTCGCGTCAGGCTGATGAAACGGCGGGAATGTACCTGATTGCTCTTCAAAGCATACCAAGCATCGTCTGGGTCCCCCTAGCCATCATGCTATTTGGTTTTTCAGAGTTTGCGGTTGTATTTGTTGTGGTTTTAGGCGGTACTTTTGTGATGGCGTTGAATGTTCGGATCGCTATCCACAGCGTACCTCCACAATTAATAAGAGCAGCGAGAACCATGGGAACGAATGGGATCCCATTGTTTTTCCGTATCGAAGTGCCTTCAAGTATTCCTTATTTTATGACAGGTATTCGTCTGGCATGGGCTTTTAGCTGGAGAGCTTTAATGGCCGGAGAACTTCTAAGTAATGGACCAGGACTGGGGTATTCCCTTAGATATGCGCAGGATTACGCAAGGATGGATCAGGTCATTGCTATCATCATTATTATTGGAGTCATTGGTGCAGTTGTGGACCAGCTTGTTTTTTCGAAGCTTGAGAAAAACGTTATGAGACGCTGGGGTCTGTTAAAAACATAAGAATGGAGATGAGGAAAGATATGAAAAAGTGGTTGTTTATTTTGTTTGTTGTCAGTCTTAGTGGTCTTCTTGCTGCTTGTGGCAGTGACGCAGGCGCTGATTCAAATAGTAACAGTGAAGATGAAATTACAATTGGGTACTTTCCGAACATTAACCATGTAGCAGGAATGGTAGCTGAAACAAAAGATCTATATTCAGAAACGCTTCCGGATGGAACAGAAGTAAAGTATCAGTACTTTCCCGATGGATCTTCTTTCATGACAGCGATTGAAACAGGTGATATCCAAGGAGGACTGGTCGGACCAGGTCCTGCTATGAACCATTTTACAAGTGGAGCGGAAATTAATGTTGTTGCCGCAGGTTCTACAGGAGGAACAGTTATTATGGCTCGAGAAGGAGCTGATATTGAATCTCCCGAAGATTTAGCCGGCAAAACCTTTATCTCTCCACGTGTTGGATGTACACACGATGTTCAATTTGAAACGATGATGAACGAGGAGTTTGGACTTACCTCCGATCGAATTGGTGGAGAAATGAAACATGTAACAGGAAAGCCAGCCACCTATGCGAGCTTGTTTGAAGCTGGAAACGTCGATGTAGCAACTGTTCCGGAGCCGTGGGCTTCTTCCATTGAAGAGCAGGGGAACGGTGAAGTTCTTGTCGATACACCGAATGTTGCTTTTGGTGAAACGTTACCCGCTGCTGTATTTGTAACATCTCAAAAGTTGGTAGAAGAAAACCCTGAAATGGTCGGCAGCCTGGTAGAAGCGCATAAAAAAGCAACCGATTTTATAAACGAGAACCCTGAGGAAGCGAAGGAAATCGCGATTAATAAAATTAAAGACATTACTGATCAAGAGCTTTCCAAAGAAGTTATTGATCGCGCCTGGGAACGCATTGGTTTCACATATGAAGTAGAGGAGAAACATCTGCAGGCTTTTGCTGATTCTTCTTATGAGCTTGAATTCTTAAAGGAAAAGCCGGATTTGACAGGTCTTGTTGATACAAGTTTTATCGACTAATTAAATGAAAAGATGTCAGGAGTACTCCTGACATCTTTTTTTATGGATTTTTTCTCCGGCCCCTTTAGTTTTAGTGTTTTTGGTCAAACTAACATGTAGAGGAGGGATGCGATATGAATCGACTGGCAATCGTTTTAGCAGCCTTTGCTATCAGCTTTTTTTTAAGCCAGGAGGTTAATGCTGCAAGCCAATATAAGATTGTTCATAAAGATCAGGTAGCTGAGGAGTGGGAAGTTCATCTTGACTATCCTTTATTTGAGGAATTAAAGAACAAAGGTTTACAGGAGCGCGTGAATCAGCAAATTGTTCAAAAACTGGAAGATACTTTTCGAAGAGTCAAAAGTGGGGCTGGAGAAACTATGGGTGAGCCCTTTCTTTATTATGAAGAAACATCCGTTTATCAAGAAGGCCAATTTTATTCCGTTGTCATGACTTCACATATTACAAGGGGCAACAGGTACAACTCCACCGTCACCTCCATTAATTTTGAGGATCAAAACGGGGAGTCTGTAATGAGCTTGAAGGACTTGGTGCACATCGACCGCCTAAATACAGAGGTGAAAAAGGTAGTAACGTCAGATCCGGATATGTATGTCAAAGAACCTTTCGCCGGTGTACGGGATAATACGGCGTTTTATATAAAGGACGATTGTATTGTTTTGGTCTTTAACAAGTTCGAGATTGCAGCTGGTGTGCATGGGACACCTGAAATCCCCATTGCTTTAGATGGTCTTCTAAAAGAAGAAATCAATCAACCCCACGTACCATTTCCATCCTACACTAAAAGTAGTCTGCAGAGGGGAGGATCAAACCTTAGTTAGATAGTGCGGTTATCCACACTATCAACAAGGATCCTGTAGTTATTTATCAACAGGTGGTGAAGTCATTGCTGCTTATGCGGTGGTGTTTATAGATACTTATTAACACTGTGCACAACCCTGTGGATAATGTTGATAACAAAAGAGAAGCATAAGCAGAGACTTATGCTTCCAACATTTCTTCATTAATCTGCTCTCCATAGTAATGGAAGAGATACTGTTCCTTCGTAATTACATATAGGTCATAAACGTCTTCTTTATGATTCACTTGAGTTAATATTTCCGGATAAGTCTCATTTGCTTTAGATACATAAGGAATTTTTAAGGCAGCTTTTAGAGACCTGATGTTTGAACGCCGAATTTTCATAAAAACGGCCTGAATATCAAGTTGAAAAAACAACTCTTCAAAGAATGCCTCTTTCGCCATTTGGTTGTATCCTTTGCCAAAATACGGTTTTCCAATCCACGTAGCCAGGAACCCTTTACTATCCTGTACATCAAACAAGTTAATGGTGCCAATCGGCTGCGCCCACTCATCAAGGATCGTACGTGAAATCAATTCACCCCGATCCTCTGCTTCTATGGTTTGTTTAGTTAAAAAGTAGAACTCGTCGCTTGATGAAGCTTTGTGGCGGACGTATGGAAATACTTCAGGGTGACTCATTAACTCAAATAAAACCGGGGCGTCATGTAAATCACGCTTTTTCAACACAAAAAATCCCTCCTTGAATGAGGAGGGTGGTCCAAACGCATAGGAAAGAAGCGTCTACTGGTCGATTCGGACCACCCTCGAATTTTTATCAATTGCTCACAAAAATCCGGGGTGGGAATCGAACCCACTAGAACCAGTGATATCACTGGTGGCGCACCATTTGCCTTCCCTACACCAAAAACTTATAAAGTATCATCTAAGCTTATAATAATCCATTCTTGAGAAAAAGTGAATGAATTTTTTGTAAAGATTGACTACTTTTTTTGTCATTCTTTCAGCTTTCCTGAGGCACATCTAATACTGTGTAAACAGCCAGTCTTTCCGAATAGGTAGAGGCTTCATCGTCATAAGGCCCTGTACATGTAATCAAGTTAAGACCTTGATGATTAGCAGGACCGAAAATTTCACGCAGTGGTGCATTTTCGAACGGATAGGCCTCTAATCTTTGTACAATAAACGTTCGTTTTGTACCATCTTTATTATAGAGATGGATTTGGTCGCCTGGTATCAGCTTTTTCAGATCAAAAAAGACTGCTGGCCCGCTTCTGCCATCCACATGACCGGCAAGAACAGCGTTTCCTTGGCTGCCAGGTTTAGTACCCGGTTCGAACCAACCTACATCTGTTAAATTATTTGGTACAGCCATTCCACCTTTGTCTGTGTATCCCAGCGCTTGAACGGGAGCATTGACATCAATAGCGGGTATTTCAATTCTCTCTGGCGTGATGCCCATGTTGTTATTAGCAGGCACGGTTACAGCAGGTTCATAGCTTTTCTTTACTGGTCCTGCTTCGTTAGAATTGTTTTTCACTGAATCTGTACGTTCTACATTTTGGGCGCTGTTTGTATCTAATGTAGAAAGAACCCTGGCTTCCTCTTCGGGTTCTTCATTCAGTAATGTATAACTGAGGAAGAAGACGAGGGAGCCCAGGGTTATAGATAGCAGTATTCTTTTCATTAATTACGCTTCAGAACGCTTGCGAGTAAAGATTAGACCAGCACCCAATGCCAGTGCACCAAGAACACCCGCATACAACAAAGCGTTAGAAGATTCTGTAGTACCACCAAAACCTGTTTGAGGCATTTCTGATGGCATTGCGGCCGAGTCCTGCAGAAGAAGAACTTCTGGGTTATCGGCTGTTCCTACAGCGAAAGCACTGTAAACATTACCAGCTTCCAGTGTTGTTCCGGAAAGGTCAATCAGCTGTGTTCCATCTGTTGTGCGGACTTCAAGATCATAAGTTCCCGGCTCTAATTCTTTATAATCGGTAACCATCGGGAATTCGGCTCCAGAGAATAAAGCATCTCCATCAATCGGGCCGACATCTACAGCAGGAGCACCAGGAATCAAGTGACCCACACGTACTTTTGCCATCCCTTCGCTTGCTTCCATAGAATCTTGGATTGCCTTCAGCTCAAGGTTCTCTAAGTTATTGATTGCTGCAGCAGTATAAGCCATTCCAGCTTCCACATTCACATTAGTAGAAATAACAGGATCTTGTTCACCTTTTGTACCAGCTGCATAAATTTCTACTTTATGTTCACCTGCAGGCACTTCCAAGTAGTCTGTAGCAGCTTTAAATTCAGCACCTTCTACAACGGCTTCATCATTAAGGTATACATCTACGGCTGGAGCATCAGGAGAAGCATGTAGAACACGCACCATTGCATTATCACCATGGTTGTCTGCAAAGGCCGATGGTGCGAACACCCCAAGAATCAAAACGATAGCTGCTAACGAGGACACTAATTTTTTCATGTTTCCACTCCTTCAATTTTTTTGAATACCTTTCCCATTACCCAAAACGACCGAGTCAAACTGAGCTGCAAAAGATTATACAAAACTTGTACAAGTAGTGTACAACTATCATATAGCCGATCTTGAAGAGTTTCAAACTTTTAATGTGCTCTAAAAAACATAGAAAAAAACCGGAGTTATTCTCCGGTTTTTTTACTGCATCATTCTTGAAAATATACCATTTTCCCGTCAATCATGGTCCAAACTGGTTTAGATAAATATTCGAATGGATGACCGCTCCATAATACCAAATCAGCATCTTTTCCTTTTTCAATAGAGCCTACTCGATGGTCTATTCCAAGATTGATCGCAGGAGTAATCGTAATTCCTCTTAGCGCATCTTCCACTTCCAGGCCTTCTCTGGCAGCTAATGCTGCACAAATGTTCAGGTATTGTATAGGAGTGTAGGGGTGGTCAGTTGTAATAGAGACTCTTATGCCGTGATCGTGAAGGATTTTGTAGGTCTGCCATGTTTTATTTCGAAGTTCTATTTTGGATGCTCGTGTGAAAGTTGGACCTACAGACACTTGTAAATCTTTTCCTGACAACTCATCAGCAATAAGGTGTCCCTCTGTACAATGCTCTATTCTTAAATCGAGATCAAACTCATCTGCAAAACGAACGGCGGTAATGATGTCATCGGCACGATGCGCATGAATACGAACTGGAATTTCTTTGTTCAACGCTTGGATAATCGGTTTCACACGTAAATTGGGTTCAGGATCCTTCATAGCAGCATAAAAGGTCTCTCTCAGAGTACCCATAATGCCAAGGCGTGTAATCGAAGCGTTCTTGGATTGGGAGTGGATGCGCTTAGGGTTTTCTCCTAAGGCAAGTTTTAATCCTGCTGTTTTCCTGAGAATCATGTGGTTGATGGTATGTCCAACCGTTTTAATGACAGAGGTCGTTCCTCCAATAATATTGGCACTTCCCGGCATAATATGAGCTGTCGTAACTCCTGCTTTCCTTGCTGAAAAAAAGGCTGGGTCCAGAGGATGAGCACCATCTATGGCTCTCAGGTGTGGAGTAATGGCTTCAATGGTTTCATTTGCATCGCTGCCAGCCCATCCGGTTCCTTCATCATAAAGACCCAGATGAGAATGGACATCAATGAAACCAGGGTAAAGGTCCAGACCTTTCCCATCAATATATTCCGCTTGTTCAGGCAGCTCAATTTTCTCCCCGTAGTCATGGATTTTTCCATCTAACACGTGGACGTACCCTTTCTTAATGCAAGGTGACGTGATAGGGTGAATCGTTACATTTTCAATAACAGTATTCATAGACATACAGCCTTTCCGTTGTTATACCATTATTATACTTGTTTTTTTAGATTTGGAGCATAAAAAAAGAACAAAGCTTTAACTTTTGCTTTGTTCTTTCTTATGCTTTAATTGGAAAGGATTGATTGAAGAGCAGGTTTTAACTCAGGGAAATTAAATGTGTATCCTTGTGTCAGGGCTTTTTTTGGTATTACAGACTGCCCATCCAGCAACAATGTACTCATATCTCCCAATGCTGCTTTTAATGCAATGGAAGGGACAGGTAACCAGTGGGGGCGATTCATGACGCTGCCGAGGGTTTCGCCAAAATCTTTATTTCGTTTAGGATTTGGTGCTGTCCCATTCAGCGGGCCATTCACTTCATCATTTTTGATGGCAAAATCAATGATACCTACCACGTCTTCAATATGAATCCAGGACATCCACTGTTCTCCAGACCCCAGATTGCCGCCAACCATCATTTTATAAGGGAGGACCATCTTAGGGAGCGCACCCTCTTCACCTAATATAATTCCAAACCGGACATAAACCGTCCGCACCCCGTGTTCAATAGCTTTTGAAGCTCTCTCTTCCCATTCCACAACAACATTTGCAAGAAAATCGTTCCCAGGTCTGCTTGTTTCTTCTGTGAAGGTTTTTGTTTTAGACTGGCCGTAATACCCCACAGCGGAAGCATTCACCAGCACTGCAGGTTTTTGTGGAAGTCTTTCGATAATATCTATGACTCCCTCCGTTGCCTTAATCCGGCTGTTCATAATTGATTGTTTACGCTCTTCTGTCCATCGGCCGCTATTTAAAGACTCGCCGGCTAAGTTAACGATTGCATCAAGAGCAGGAAGCTGTTCTGCAGGATTGTATTCGTCCTTAAGCCAGCCAATATAAGTGACTTGTTCTGTATCTGTATATTGATCTGGACTTCTTGTCAATATGTACAGATCGTGTCCCTCGTCTTTTAAGCGCTTGGTGAGTTGTGTTCCAACGAAACCGGTGCCTCCCGTAATAGCAATTTTCATAGTATCTGCCTCCCATTTAATAAGTTGTAAATATTTTACTCAATCATAACCTTTTTCCGAAGCGTTCATCGGGATTCTCTGCAAAAAAACATGCTAAAATAGAGAGAGAGGTGAAGCGATTGGCTAAACTGACAAAGATTACGACTCAGAAAAAGAATCAAGGCCGCTATAATATTTTCTTAGATAAGGGTAATGGTGAAGAGTATGGATTTAGTGTAGATGAAGATGTCTTAGTTAAATATCGTCTCCAAAAAAATATGGATCTGGATGAATCAACAATTAATGCGCTCATTCAAACGGATACTCTTCATAAATCTTATACCCTTGCCATAAATTATTTAAGCTACCGCATGCGTTCAAAAAAGGAAATTCGTGACTATCTAAAAGATAAGGAAACGGACCCTGAGCACGTGGATGAAATCATCAAACGGTTAGAAAACGAAAAGCTCCTGGATGATCAGGAATTTGCAAATTCCCTGGTTCGAACGAGAATAATGACTTCCAGCAAAGGGCCGCTTCTTGTAAAGAAAGAGTTGATTGAGAAGGGGGTCGGCCCTCACCAGGCAGAAGAAGCCCTGGAATACTATACGTTTGACAAGCAATATGAGAAGGCGTTCAAATTTGCCGAGAAAAAGATGAGGAGCGACGGCCGGAAATCTCATCGGCAGCAAATACAGAGCGTGCAGCAAACCTTGATGCAAAAAGGCTTTCAAGGAGATGTGATTCAGGAGGTTCTGGCTCATCTTCCGGAAGATGAGAACGAAGATGCGGAATGGGAAGCAGTTGTACACCAAGGGGAAAAGCTGGTTAGGAAGTATCATGCCAAAACAGAAGGCTATGAGTTAAAGCAAAAGGTTAAATCTGCTCTCTACAGAAAAGGATTTCCATTCAATCTCATTGATCGTTTTATAGAAGAATATGTGGAGGATTAAGACGAATCCAAAAAGAACAAGCGGGTGACTTAAATGTCAACCGCTTGTTCTTTTTGTGTGAGCAATCCTTTTTTGTCAAGATCCTCAATTGCTTCGTGAACGTGATCTACAATTGTATTCGCTTTTTCTTTCACTTTCGTATGGGCGGTTGACATGACATAGCTGTGAGGGGTCATCTCAAACATACTTGAATCATTGAAAGAATCTCCTACACATGCAATTTCATCAGCTTTGATTCCTAATAGATCAATGAGTTGGCGAAGTCCTGTTTGTTTATTAATTGCTTTAGGCATCATATCTACACATGTTTCATGAGAAATGAAGCTGTCAATTTCCTCCCCAAACATCTGGGCAACTTTCTCTGCAGCAGACATAACGTCTGATTCTTTTCCGTGCAGCGTAATTTTGGAGGGTGTTACTTTTGTTCCAATCTGTTCATTAAGTTCGGGATTTACAATAATGTCATGGAACATCTGCTCAGAAATCATATCGATCCATTTGCTGTGTTCTTTTGTATAAGTTTTATCGGCTGTTGAAACCGTTTTGACCATAGGTTCTTGATCAATTGTCTCAATAATCCGCCTGGCTAAATCGTGGTCAAAGGTTTTTGAATAGACTTCTTGATCTTCAGCATCAAAGACAAAAGCTCCATTCTGACTGACCCGGTGCCCATTGACCCCTACTCTTTTTAATACTTCTATAATTTCATGATCCATGCGACCAGAAGCTACTGCCAGAGGCGTGCCCTGTTCAATCATTTTCTTTAGTGCATCAATGTCTTCATTTTTTATATAATGGTCTTCTCCTAATAGAGTACCATCGAGGTCTGTAACGAAAAGTTTAATCATCAAATACTCCTTCCAGTTTGTCGATAACCGACTACCTCCATGATTGTACATGACAAAATCGCTTACACACAAAGGAGAAGTCTCTGTCTTAGCCTAACCACTTGTAAAAAATCCAAATCAAATATAGGATAAAGGTTATGAGATGATTGGAAACGCTTTTAGAGAGACTTAAATGGGGGACCATTATGGAACAGCAATTAAAGATAAAGAAAATCCTGAATAATAATGTTGTCATTGCTGACCACCCAACCTACGAGGAAGTGGTATTAATCGGGAAAGGGATCGGTTTTAATAAAGAAAAAGGTGATGATATTTCTTTTGATAAAGCCGATAAGACTTTTCTACTGAGTAATGAAAAGGAGAAAGAGCAGTACGTCAGTCTTCTGCCGCATATTGATGAGAAACTCATTGATTTTATGAATGACGTACTCCTGCACATAGAGGCGCGCATGGGGCAGGAACTCAATCAGCATATTCATGTTGCGCTGACGGACCACTTGGCGTTTGCGATTAACAGGGCTAAGAAGAACTTACAATTCGCTAATCCATTTCTTTTGGAAATTGAATCGCTTTATCCGAAAGAATATCAGATCGCCATGGAAGTTGTGACAATGGTCTATGATAAGATGGGAATTCAGTTTCCTGAAGGGGAAATAGGTTTTATAGCTCTGCATATCCACAGTGCCGTGACAGATAAAACTCTAAGAGAGATTAACAAACACAACCAGTTAATTACGCATTTAGTTGGTCTTGTTGAGGAAACGATGGAAGTAGAAATCAATAAAAACAGTGTGGACTATCACCGTCTTGTTCAACATCTCCATCGGGCAATTGACCGGGTTTATCAGGGAGAACATGTGGGGGATGAAATTCGTTTATCGAAAATGTTGAAAGAAGAGTACCCTGTGTGCTATAATCTTGCATGGAAACTGATTAAAGTGATGCAGAAACAGCTCAATAAACCCGTAGATGAATCGGAAGCCATTTATTTAACGATTCATCTGCAACGTTTAACCCATAAATCTTAAACGTACGTGTTACTGACACGATCAGGCATGAGTACAAGAAGATGAAGTGGTTATGATAGGGATAAGTATATCCTTTAGTAACCCACATGTTCTGTACTCATGCCTTTTTTATGTCTGTAATTCCATTTATAGACATTGCTCTTATCCATAGTAGCTCATTAAAGGCTGTGATCGTTTCAGAAATGTTGTAACCGTTTTATTTTTCTGACAATGGATGCATGGGTAACGCTGTTGCTTTCACCAAAAATAAGGAGGAATTACTATGTTCAAGAATGCTTTTGGTACTCTACAAAAAGTAGGTAAAGCATTAATGACTCCTGTAGCCCTTTTACCAGCGGCGGGTATTTTACTTGCTTTTGGTACAAGTTTTGCTCAGGACAGTTTTGTTGATAAAGTTCCGTTCTTTGGAACGGGCTGGGTTCAGACATTGCTGCAGGTCATGGCTGAAGCTGGTGGTATCGTTTTTGCCAACCTGCCTTTGCTTTTCGCAGTAGGTGTAGCTATTGGTCTTGCTAAAGGGGATGGAGTAGCGGGTCTTGCTGCTATCATCGGTTATTTAATTATGAACGTTGTTATGGGGGTTCTTGGAAATGTCGATGCTGACATGGTCTCAGACCCTGCTTATGCGGAAGTGTTAGGAATTCCTACACTACAAACAGGAGTGTTTGGAGGAATCATCGTAGGTATTCTAGCAGCCTCGATGTACAACAGGTTCTTTAATATAGAACTGCCGCAGTTCTTAGGATTCTTTGCTGGTAAACGCTTTGTTCCGATTATCACAGCTTTTACATCCCTTTTCCTAGGAATCATTATGCTGTGGGTATGGCCTTTTGCACAAAATGGCCTGAATGCACTTTCTCACTTAATGCTTGAAGGGAATCAAACGGTATCAGCATTCTTCTTCGGATTAATTGAGCGTTCCTTGATTCCGTTTGGTCTGCACCACATTTTCTATTCTCCATTCTGGTTTGAATTCGGTTCTTACACAAATGCAGCAGGAGAGATTGTCCGTGGTGACCAAACCATCTTCTTTGAACAATTGAAGGATGGGGTTGAATTTACTGCTGGTACATTTATGGTTGGTAAGTTCCCGTTCATGATGTTCGGTCTGCCAGCTGCTGCTTTAGCTATTTATCATACAGCTAAACCTGAACGTAAAAAAGTAGTAGGAGGAATCATGGCATCTGCCGCTTTGACTTCTTTCCTAACAGGGATTACAGAACCAATTGAGTTCTCATTCCTATTCGTAGCACCAATTCTTTTTGGTATTCATGCTGTGTTCGCAGGTTTTTCCTTTATGATCATGGAAATTCTTGGTGTTAAAATTGGTCAAACGTTCTCAGGCGGTCTTATTGACTTTATCCTATTTGGAATCCTGCCAAACCGCACGGACTGGTGGTGGGTAATCATCGTCGGACTTGTCTTCGCTGTGGTTTACTACTTCGGTTTCCGTTGGGCAATTCTCAAATTTAACCTGGCCACACCAGGACGCGAGGATGAAGGTGAAGATAGTGAAGAAGATGGAGAAGTCGGTGATCTGCCTTTCGAAATCCTTGAAGCTATGGGCGGTCAGAAGAATATTGACCATCTCGATGCTTGTATTACTAGATTGCGCGTCTCTGTAAATAATAAAGAAGATGTAAACAAAGCACGACTGAAAAAACTTGGTGCGTCCGGCGTTATGGAAGTTGGAAACAATATTCAAGCTATCTTTGGACCAGTATCCGACACATTACGTGGACAAATGCAGGATATTATGGATGGAAAAACCCCTCGTTCCAGAGAAGATGCTTCTGAAATGGTTAATGATACTAAGGAAGCTGAAGCTCCTGTAACAGAAGGTGATTTGGATTTCGTAAGTCCGATTAAGGGTAATATTATGCCAATTACAGAAGTACCTGACCAAGTTTTCTCAGGGAAAATGATGGGAGATGGCTTTGCAATTGAGCCGGTAGATGGTAATATAGTTTCACCGATTAACGGTAAAGTCTTAAATGTCTTCCCTACAAAACATGCGATTGGTCTTCAAGCAGAAAACGGCATGGAAATCCTCATCCACATCGGTATTGATACCGTTGGGTTGAAGGGCGAAGGCTTCACTGATAAAATTTCTGAAGGTGATGAAGTTAAACAGGGACAAGCACTGATGGAAGTAGATCTGGACTTTGTGAAAGAAAATGCACCATCTATTGTAACCCCTATTATCTTTACAAACCTTCAGGAAGGTCAATCTGTTCATATTAAGGCTTCAGGTCAAGTTAACCACAATGATCCAGATATCATTGAAATCACAGATTAAAGAGGAGAATGAACTATGGCACAACAAACAATGACAATCACTTCAGCGGATGGCGTACACGCACGTCCAGCTACAGCACTTGTACAAGTAGCAGGTAAATATCAATCAGACGTAAACATTGAGTATAACGGAAAATCTGTTAACATGAAGTCCATCATGGGAGTTATGTCTCTAGGTATTCCTAATGGTGCAGAAGTAACTTTTAAAGCAGAAGGTTCTGATGAAGAGGAAGCCGTTAATGCTGTTGTTGCAAAAGCAAAAGAAGAAGGTCTTGGAGAATAAAGCTCTATAAGAAAGAAGCCTGCCTTTAGTGGCAGGCTTCTTTTTTTATTTGTTTTTGTTCATGTCTGCACTTCGTTTCGTTAAGAAGAAGCAGTTATTAACGATCAATGATAATTTCACGACGTCCGTCATCTTCCTCGTAGATTTGTGCAGCCACCACTTCCGGACCTTTTAAACGTTCGGGATGTCCAACATGGTCGGTTTCACTCCAGAACGGTGTATTCATGCCGCCCATATAAACAGCAGTTGCTGTGATTTTTTCATTTTCCCATTCTTTTTGTAAACTTTCCGTGAAGCCGCGTACAGCGAATTTGCTTGCGCAATAGATGCTTTCATTTTTCTTCCCTCTAAGACCTGCTGTGGAAATAATGTTTAACACTCTTCCACCCGTCTGCATCAGCTTAGGTGCAGCTAATTGAGTCATAAGCATGGTACCCTTTACATTTGTTTGCAGCATTTGATCGATATCCTGGTCACTGTACGTTTGTAGGTCTCCAAAAATTCCGACTCCAGCATTGTTAATGAGCACATCAAGCGATTCTACTCTCTGAACAGCACTAGCAATGGAATTATAATTTGTAATATCACATGGGATCACTTCAGCAGATCCACCTGATTTTTTTATGTCATTTTCTACATCACTCAGTGTCTTTTCGTTCCTTCCAGACAAGATGATATGATTTCCACCTTTCCCGTAGATAAGGGCTAAGGCGCGCCCAAGTCCTGTCCCTGCTCCAGTGATCATAATTCGACTCATTCTTATTTCCCTCCGATTCAAAGTTGTTACCGTATTCATTTTGGCTAAATCCTGCTAAAATGTAAAGAAAGGAAGAGAAGCAGGAGGACTGTAAAATGGAACGACGATATAGTGAATTCAATGAACGTGAATTACGGGAAGAGATTGCGCAGTTGACAGAAAAAGCTCAAAAAGCTGAGCAGCTTGGCATGGTGAATGAGTATGCTGTCCATGAACGTAAAATCATTATGGCTAAATCTTATATGCTTGACCCAAATGACTTTGCTGCAGGGGAAGTATATCAAATCGATGGAGACTACTCACATACCTTTTTTATACAATATATGAACGGGGTTTTTGCCTGGGGCTACAGGCAGAACCAAAAAGGCAGTAAAATCAGTGAAGAAGAAGAGGCTCTACCTATCTCCATGTTAGGTCAAAAAGTAAAATAACAGAAGCGGGCACCTCAGTGTGCCCGCTTCATTCATTAGTTTCGTTTTCTCATTTGTATCTCAGTGATTTGGTCTGCCTGCGTCTGTTCTGTTTCTCCGTTTACACGTTTGCTTAAGTGCTTAATGCTGCGGTGTGATCGGACAGCAGAGGCGTTAGCTTTGAAATTACGTTTACCCATGGTAATTCCTCCCTACATCATTGACATCCCGGTGACGGGATCTTGCTGCACGTTCCTGCGGCTTATTGTTAATCGTTCCGTCTGGACGTTTAGCTAAATATTCACTTTGGTCATCCGGTGCATGTGTCATTTTTACATTAGGGAAATTCTTGGCCTTGTTACGCATCAGGTACCCTCCTCAGGTCTCAATGAAGAGACAATAGTAGTATATACCGATTCGGCTCTTCTATGTGATAAAATGGAGGAGTAAACATTGCCAAATATGGAGTGATCATATGAATGAAATTTATCAGCGCCTTGCTGAGCGGTTGTATAAGAAGAATGGGCATTTAACGATAGAAGAAGCTTTAACATGGGTTGAACTTCTTTGGGAGGATTTCGAATCCACACGTGCTAAAGCAGGTCATGATTATCAAGGGAAGCAGCTCACAGAGCAGATTGTCACACAATGGATTGAACATTACGGTCCTAAACTGCATGATTTTGTAGCGACAAATCCGAAATATAAACAGATGCTTGATAAAAAAAGGAATATTCATTAAGAGGAGCCTCTCCAACTTGGAGAGACTCCTTCTTTTTGTTTCGTTTATGGTTTTGTTTCCATAGGGCTGAGTTTGTTTTGAAGTTTTTCCTCTGTGAAAACCCAGCCTGTATAGGAGTTTAAAATTTTGAGCTGCTCCCCGTGTTCATCATCAATCTGTGCCAGCGCAACGAAAGGGTATCTTCCACGTGCTCTGTAACGCAAATCGATGAAGCGGACTTCTGTATATTCATCGTGATAACTTATCTCATATCTGTACACAGGTGAAAAAGATAAGAATGCTTTAATGTTATGATCAGTAAGAGCTTTTTTTACTACAGGATCTTCATAGTCAATTTCCTTATTCGGGAATTCATCCAGAATAGTTAAATGGCCATTTTCTGCTCGACCAACAAAATAATGGGTCGGTGTAGTAATAGCAATGCGCCATACATTTTGTTGAATCGTCGGTGATGTGGCGATTTGCGTGACGTGATCGAAATTTTCATGAATAAGCCTGACGAGTTCCCGTTTATCAAAGTATCGTTTTACGTAATAAAGAGCAATGACAAAGTAAATAATCAGCCACATAAGTCCCGGACTTGCACCTAAGTTCCAAGCGACAATTCCTGCTAAATGAAGGGTGAAAATATACGGATCAAACGTATTAATAAACCCATAAGCCACCCATCTATTGGTAATCGGGCGGTAGGCCTGTGTACCGTAGGCATTGAAGATATCTACAAATACATGCAGAATAACAGCTAAGAACGTCCATAGCCAGAGGTGGAGGAAATTGACCTCCGGTGTAAACAAGTATATGATGCTTGGGATACTGATCCCCCATAGAATAACGGCAGGAATGGAATGGGTAATTCCGCGATGGTGGCGGATGTATACGGCATTATTTTTTAACTTTAAGACCGTGTCGATATCTGGTGCTTGCGACCCCACTAGTGTTCCTATAAGCACAGCATTAAATAAAGCGGGGTCTGAACTTACTAATGGATCCATTGTAGCGATGCCGCCTAATGCGACTCCCATGACCACATGTGTTCCAGTATCCAACGTATATGCCTCCTTTGGCCAAAATACAACAGTAGATTATCACGAAAGGTGTTTAAATTGAAAAAAACAGAACGAGTTCACCATATCCTTAATGAATTTAATGAGAAGTCTTTTCAAAATGATTTGATTCAATGGTTTGAACAGGAACAACGTATACTCCCCTGGAGGGAAAATAAGGATCCTTATCGTGTGTGGGTATCAGAAATTATGCTCCAACAAACCAGGGTTGATACCGTCATTCCTTATTTTAATCATTTTTTAGAAAAATTCCCTACACCTCAAGCTTTAGCTGAAGCGGAAGAACAGGAAGTCTTGAAAGCCTGGGAGGGACTAGGTTACTATTCCCGGGCTCGAAATTTGCAAAACGCTGTCCGCGAAGTGGTTGAAGATTACGACGGTATCGTACCTTCAGATCCTGAAGAATTAGGTGATTTAAAAGGGGTGGGTCCTTACACAAAAGGTGCAATATTAAGCATAGCTTATGATACACCGGAGCCTGCTGTTGATGGAAATGTAATGCGGGTCCTCTCAAGGATTCTTCACGTAGAAGATGATATTAGTAAACAGAGTACAAGAAAACTTTTTGAAGAGCTGGTAAGGGGAGTGATCTCGACTGAAGACCCATCTTCTTTTAACCAGGGATTAATGGAACTGGGGGCTGTCGTATGTACGCCTAAGACCCCTTCCTGCCTCCTGTGTCCCGTCCAGCAACACTGCCGGGCCTTTGAAAAAGGAATAGAAACGGACCTACCTGTGAAATCATCGAAGAAAAAGCAGAAAAAAATCCCTTATCTTCTTCTTCTCGTGGAAAATGAAAATGGGGAAGTGCTTATAGAACAGCGGCCTGATCAAGGACTGCTTGCTTCTTTGTGGCAGTATCCAATGGTTCCTCTAACAGATGTTGACACACAGTCGGTCCCTAATTGGTTTTATGGGGAATATGGTTTGAATATTAAGTTGGGAGAAAAGATCGACAAAATAAAACATGTTTTTTCCCACTTAATTTGGGAAATGGATGTCGTTAGAGCAACAGTCGACAGTGGTGATTTAGATTACAAACGAGCTCAGTTTATCAACCCTGAAGATAGGAAGGACTACCCATTTCCCGTATCACATCAAAAAGCTCATCACTATCTTAATCAGTAACCCAATGAGTGCCGCTGGTCCAGGTAGCTTCGTCCTGGCTGAGACCACCGCGGCGCTTTATTTCTTCATTGATTTCCCTCAGTAGTGTAACACCCTCTGCATTTAAATATGGAGAAGACTGCGAAAGAGCGTAGTGGAAATAACCAAGTTCCTTCTCCTGCCATTCTTGTTTTGGTTCCATCGTTAAAGCGGCTAAATCTCTGCCTACATACATACTTCGACCTCCTTCCATGTCCTTAATTTATGTACAAATCACGCGCTCATACATCTTTAAACCTCACTAAAACTATGTAATAAAGCTGTAAAGTAAATGTAACCTTTGTTGGAAATCCTTGCTATGACTAGGTTTGGGGGGGTTTGTTGGGTTTTGTAGAAGTTTTAGAGTATTTACAAACTATTGTCTTTTGTGAATAATGGGACTTAGGTTATTTGATTAAACAATTACAATAATTATTAATACATAGGGGAGAGTATAAGAAAAATGAACAAAAAGAAATTGGTTACGGCTGTCAGTGGCGCTTTGATCGGGGCATCTATGTGGGGAACTTCTGTTTTTGCTGATGAGTTGCACAAGGTTAAATCTGGAGATACACTTTGGGAATTAAGTGGCCAGTATGACGGATCTATTTCAGAAATCAAATCGTGGAATAACCTTAGCTCTAGTGTGATTTATGTCGGTCAGAATTTGATTGTTGAAAAAGATGCATCAGCTTCAGCTCAATCAGAAAAAAGCTCTTCTTCCAGTAACGGTTCATACACTGTTCAAAGTGGAGATTCTCTCTGGTTAATCGCAAGTCGTAATGGTATGTCGGTTTCCGCTTTAAAGAGTATGAATGGTCTTTCTAGTAATATCATCTACCCTGGACAGAAACTTGCTCTTTCTGGAAGTTCTTCCAGCTCTAGTGCTTCTGCTTCAACGACCAGTAACTCAAGCTCCTCTTCTCAATCAACAAGTACGTATACCGTACAAAGTGGAGATTCTTTGTGGTTAATTGCCAACAATTACGGTACATCCGTTTCTAATCTTAAGAACTTGAACAGCCTTTCCAGCAACATTATCTATGTTGGTCAAAAATTGAAGGTGAGTGGAGAAGCTTCTGCTTCAACATCTAACCCTACTCATACATCTACCTCAAATGCATCTAGTTCAAACTCAGAATTTGTAGACGGATTGGTTGCCGAGGCAAAAAAACATATTGGTACTCCTTATGTCTGGGCAGGTTCAACTCCGGCAGGATTTGACTGCAGCGGTTTCCTGCAGTATGTATTTCAGCAGGAAGGCGTCAGCATTCCACGTACTGTTGCCTCAATTTATGCAGACAGCCGCATGAACTCTGTCAGCAGTTCAGAACGTCAGGTGGGCGACCTTGTCTTCTTTGAAACATATAAGCCGGGTGCTTCTCATGCTGGTATCTATTTAGGAAACAACCAGTTCATTCACACTGGTTCTACAAACGGTGTAGAGATCAGTTCGTTGAATAGTAACTATTGGGGAAGCCGTTACATCGGTTCAAAACATCTATCCAACTAAAGCAGGACTTGAAGAAGAACGTCTCCGCAGGGAGGCGTTCTTCTTTTGTTCATTGAGGCTTTTATTTTTTTGAAAAATTTTAGAATGAAACCCTCCTTACCTGTACACAATAATTTTTGCGGAGGTGATAAACATGGCTAAGCAACCGAAACAAAACAAAACAGCTGCTGGTACAGATGTAAATCATGTGAAACAACAGAACCAACAAGCTGCTCAAGGGAAATCCCAATACGGAGCTGAATTTGCACAGCAAACTGATGCACAGCACGTAATCGAGCAGAACCAAAAATCTCAGGCTAAGAAAAAATAACCTGAATCTTTGGTAGGTTGGCCAGGCTGTTTTACTAGCCTGTATCAATCTCCCGAAAAGAGGAGCCACCCGATAAGGGAGGCTCCTTTTCTTTATTCATAGGCAGCCTTTACAATTTACAACTATTCTTTCGGTCCAATTGTTTTCATTCCTTTCCATTTGTCGTTATAATAGACAGAAGGTGAAACGGAATTTTAAGGGAAGGGGGGATCTTATGCCCGGCCCAGAAGCAGGAAAACGGATCGAAATACAAAGTTATAAACATAATGGGCAGTTACACCGAGTATGGGAAAGTACAACGATTTTAAAAGGGACAAGGCACGTCATTATTGGTGCTAATGATCGGACGACAGTAACAGAGAGTGATGGACGAAGATGGGTGACAAGAGAACCAGCTATTTGTTACTTTCACTCAAAGTACTGGTTTAACGTCATTGGAATGCTGAGAACAGATGGGGTTTACTATTATTGTAATATCAGTTCTCCTTTTATATATGAAGATGGCACGATTAAATACATTGATTATGATTTGGATGTTAAAATATTCCCGGATATGACTTATAAGATTTTGGATGAGGATGAGTATGAAGTTCATAAAAAGCGGATGAACTATCCGCACGTATTAGACAGAATTCTGTATAACAATATCGACACGCTGATCAGGTGGATCAGGCAGCGTAAGGGGCCATTTTCCCCTGAATTTATTGACCAATGGTATGAGCGGTATTTGACATATAGGTGAAAAAGGGGATGCGTACTGATAAAAAGGTGCGCTCCCTTGTTGTTTGCAGGCAATAGAAAGTAGGTGTTCGTTTGGACAGCATAAAAAGGTATTTGAGATTTGTAAGTCCATATAAAGGAAAAATCATCTTCACCGTTCTTATTGGAATTGTGAAATTTTCAATCCCATTATTGATGCCCCTGATTACAAAGTATGTGATTGATGACATCATTAATGCTGAGGAATTAGCTTCATCAGAAAAACTAGATCAGCTGCTATGGATTATGGGGGGAGCTTTTTTTGTATTTCTTGTTTTACGTCCTCCTGTGGAGTACATCCGACAATATTTAGCCCAGTGGATTGGCAGTCACATACTCTTTGATATCAGAGAAAAACTCTTTGATCATATCCAACGGTTAAGTCTGCGATTTTATTCAAAAACCAAGACCGGCGAAATTATTTCCCGGGTCATTCATGATGTAGAGCAAACGAAAACTTTTGTAATTACCGGACTAATGAATATATGGCTGGATATGATCACTATTGTTATTGCTGTTATTATCATGCTGACCATGGACCCATGGTTGACTCTTGTATCCATCGCCTTGTTTCCGTTTTATGGGTTTGCTGTTAAGTTCTTTTATGCAAGATTACGGAAACTTACCAGGGATCGTTCACAAGCCTTGGCTGAAGTCCAAGGTCATCTTCATGAGAGAGTTCAGGGTGTACCGGTTACCCGTAGTTTTGCACTTGAAGAATATGAGCAGTCCCAATTTGGTGTCAAAAACAAGAATTTTCTTGATAAAGCCATTACTCATACGAATTGGAATGCCTACACCTATTCAGTTACCAACACGATCACAGATTTAGCTCCTTTACTTGTGATAACCTTTGCCGGTTACCAAGTCATTACTGGATCATTAACCGTGGGAACAATGGTTGCTTTCATTGGTTATATGGACCGCGTATATAATCCGCTTCGCCGTTTAGTGAACTCTGCAACAGTTTTAACACAGTCCATTGCATCGATGGATCGAGTGTTTGAATTTGTTGATGAGGATTATGACATTGTTGATCGTCCTGGTGCGAAAAAATTAGAAAATGTTCATGGTGATGTAAGTATTCAAAACGTTTCATTTAAATACGACGAGGAAGATCCTTTAGTTTTAAAAAATGTGAACTTAGATATTGAAAAAGGCGAAACCATCGCGTTTGTCGGAATGAGCGGAGGAGGGAAATCCACCCTGATCAGCTTAATTCCACGATTTTATGATGTGACTTCAGGTGAAATTTTACTTGATGGCACGGATATCCGTGATTATGAAACCCGCTCTTTAAGGGATAAGGTAGGGATGGTTCTACAAGACAACATCTTGTTTAGCGAGTCCATTGCCATGAACATCCGCATGGGTAACCCTGAAGCGACAGATGAAGAAATGATTGAAGCAGCTAAAGCTGCCAATGCTCACGATTTTATTATGTCTCTCCCTAACGGATATGAGACACTTGTAGGTGAGCGGGGAGTCAAGTTATCTGGAGGGCAGAAGCAGCGAGTGGCGATTGCGCGTGTTTTTCTCAAGAATCCACCGCTTCTAGTCTTGGATGAGGCGACTTCAGCTTTGGATCTGGAGAGTGAAAATCTGATACAAGGAGCACTTGAAAAGCTGGCTTCTACACGAACAACATTCATTGTAGCCCACAGACTTTCTACCATTACTCATGCAGACAGGATTGTGCATATTGAAAATGGAGAAATCGTTGAGGTTGGTTCTCACCAGGAATTAATGAGGCGCAAAGGGCATTACTATGACCTTTACCAATTCCAGGAATTAGATGATAATAAGCAGGAGTATATGGGTACGTGATAGAAAAGGCAGCCGCTTCATTGGGCTGCCTTTTTTTATCTCTCTGATGTTTTAATAAAATTGTCGTGGTGATGGTTTTGATAGCTTTTCAGCAAACGTTTCAAGCGTTCCAACTGATAGTGGTATTCCATTAGCTGGGAGGCAAGAGGTAGAAATACAAGTTTATCCGGATTGTTGGTCTTCTCATATACATACATTAGTCGTTCGACAAGGAGAGGGATGTCCGGTTCTTCTATATTACGCAAAGATTGTTTGTGCGTTCTTTTAATCCGGCCTTTCAAGCTTAGGATCAGCTTTTCATGGGCATTAATTAGTTTATCTAATTCTTGAACGACGGCATCCTGGAAGTCCTCAGGGATTTGTTCAATTTTATGTTCCAAGCGGTAAAAGGCTTTTAAAACATCAAACGACTTTTTGGTTGTGGTAATTAACTGCCTGAAAAGCACCATTTTTCTACCTTTTGAAAATCTGCTGCCTTTAAAGTAAGTGCGTTCTTCCGAATAGAGCAGGTAGGTATGATCGACCCATCTCATGTCATCTTGAATACGTGTAATTTCGTATTTTAGAGCTGGTTCATCGGATAGTTGTCTGGTTGTAACACGCAGCCATTGAAGAATATCGTTTGTAGCCCGGTCAATTTTCGTGAAAAGCCGTGTCTCATACTTAGGAGGAAGAAACACTAAGTTCACAATAAATGCGGCTAAAATTCCGAGAATCATCGATGTAAACCTTGAACCTGCGAAGTAAAGAAACGTTTGATCGGTGGCATCCATCAGTGCGATAACAGCAACGACAGCCAGAGCGATCGTATTCTCATTCATTTTCAATGTAGTCGTTAATCCGATAACTAAAATAATGGCAAAGCCTACAATGAAAGGATCGTTACCAAGAGTGAAAACAGCAACCACGGCAATAACCGCTCCAATTGTGTTTCCCTGGACCTGCTCTATAATAGATTGGTAAGAACGATAGATGGAGGGCTGTATGGAAAATACGACTGCAATGGCAGCTAGAAGTGGAGATACAAACCCGATTAAGTGCCCGATATAAAGAGCAATCCCAACAGCAAGTCCAGTTTTCATCATGCGTGCGCCCAATTTCATAACATACATCATCCTTTTACAAATAAAAACCCCTTCATGGTAAAAGGGGGATGCCATCATTATACATGATAGCAGCTAAAAGAATCCAAAAGAAAAGACCTATGCATTTTACAGCATAAGCCAAAGGGGATTCAGTCCGAGAACTGAAACCTATGAAAAGGGAAAGAAATGAAACAAAGATCATAATTCGTGTGAATATTCAGAATTATGTATATATAATAGCATGAAAAAACGTAAGAAGCAAATGAATTTAAATAAAAAACCTCCCCTTTAGAAGGGAAGGTTTTTTTATTACTCTTCAGCCATTTTTTGGAACGTGCGTTTTACAGCTTCGAGTGTACGATCTATATCTTCATCTGTGTGGGCGGTTGTAAGGAACCAGGCTTCATATTTAGAAGGGGCAAGGTTTATTCCTTCGGCAAGCATTAACTTAAAGAATCTAGCAAATTTATCGCCATCCGTCTGTTCGGCTTGTTCATAGTTCTCCACTTTTTCTTCTGTGAAGTAGACGGTCAACGCACCTTTCAAGCGGTTGATCTGGATGGTGATGCCCGCATCTTCAGCATGTTTCCAAATCCCACTTTCCAAGCGCTGCCCCAGTCGATCCATCTCTTCATAAACTCCATCTTCCTGCAGCACTTCTAAACAGGCAATTCCTGCTGACATAGAGGCTGGATTTCCCGCCATGGTACCTGCTTGATACGCAGGCCCCAGTGGAGCCACCTGCTCCATAATATCTGCACGTCCGCCATAAGCGCCGATAGGAAGACCGCCACCTATGATTTTACCCATGGCTGTCATATCGGGCTCAATGTCTAACAACTGTTGGGCGCTGCCATATGTAAAACGGAAAGCGGTAATGACTTCATCATAAATGACTAAAGCCCCTGCTTCATGTGTCAGTTCGTTTACCTGCTTCAAGAAACCAGGTTTCGGTTCTACAATGCCGAAGTTTCCTACGATTGGTTCGACAAGGACACCTGCAATTTGGTCACCGTATTTATTCAAAGCTTCTTTAAAAGGTTCAATATCGTTAAACGGAACCGTGATGACATCCTGTGCAATAGAAGCGGGCACGCCTGCTGAATCCGGTGTACCGAGAGTGGAAGGTCCGGACCCTGCTGCAACGAGAACCAAATCGGAATGTCCATGATAGCACCCGGCGAATTTTATGATTTTGTTTCTGCCAGTATAAGCGCGTGCTACGCGGATCGTTGTCATCACAGCCTCCGTTCCTGAGTTGACAAAGCGAACTTTATCCAGTGAAGGAATCGCATCTTTTAACATTTTAGCGAAACGATTTTCAAGGACTGTAGGTGTTCCATATAGGACGCCATTCTGTGCGGCTTTTGTAATGGCTTCTGTGATGTGGGGATGGGCGTGTCCTGTAATGATTGGTCCGTAAGCTCCTAAATAATCAATATACTCATTACCATCAACATCATAAAAACGAGATCCTTCTGCCCGTTCCATATATACAGGAGTTCCGCCCCCTACACCTTTGTAAGCTCTTGATGGAGAGTTTACTCCTCCGACGATGTGTTCTTTTGCATCATTATATAGTTTTTCTGATTGGTTAAAATTCATTTTGTACCTCCTAAGACATGGCTGTTCTTATTCATTGTAGCATGCTTGTCCATCAACTTTGGAGTGTGTAAAAGTACTCCAACCTTAAAGATTGGAGTACTTTTGGTTTGGTCCCTTCACTCTAGAGCGTTGAAACAGTAAACCGATCGTTTACATGAGGAAATAGGCTCTGGTTTCAGATGGACGCATCCATATCCCAGTGCGCATTTATTTTAGTATACGAACGCTGCACCAACGATGATTAGAAGGATGAAAAGAACAACGATTAGCGCAAAGCCTCCGCCATATCCGTAACCCATTACAATTCCCCCTTTCCGTGGTTTACTGTATCTTATGCCAGTCGGGAAAAGTGGGGTGTGCGTTCGCCCGTTTTTTTTGTAAATGGATGGGGCAAGCACATTTCTGTTGTGCATAAACATGTGTATGTCTACATAAGAAAGACTAGGGCTCGGCTGTCCAAAAGTGAATTCTTCAACAAATAAAGGAGCGTCTAATGGTTACCATACTAATTAGTATAGCGTCTCTAACCTTAATTGTGGCCAGTCTCCGTCAGGCTTTTCATTCTTTGGAGTTTGAACATAGAATATTTTCCCTCCAGCTATTTGTTTCCATCATGCTTTTGTATACGGTTGTTATGATAGGTTTTGGTATTATCTATGCTGCATTAATGAATCAAGGATATGAAGTGTATAGTCAAGAATACAGCAACTCCTCATTAAATTGGGCGGAGGATATCATTCACAGCATCTACTTTAGCGGAGTGACTCTCTTTACTGTCGGCTATGGAGATATGATTCCTGTAGGGATAGGGAAAGGGCTGGCTATTATAGAAGCGATGATTGGCTATACACTCCCGGCGGCCCTGGTAGCTAAAGTGTGGCAGAATAACCATCCTAAAAGTTGATATTGGAAGTTTCCCTTTGTTTCATGTAGTCTAGTAGATAGATGATAAAGGAGGGTTCCAGAATGACTGTAGAAAAAGGAAAACAAGTACAAGATTTCACATTACCGGCAAACAATGGAGAATCGGTTTCTCTTTCTGACTATAAAGGGAAGAATGTGGTTCTTTATTTCTATCCAAAGGATATGACTCCGGGGTGTACAACAGAAGCGTGTGATTTCCGCGATCATCATGAAAGCTTTGCTGACCTTGACGCTGTAATATTAGGTGTCAGTCCAGATCCTGTAGAATCTCACGAAAAGTTCATTAATAAGCATGACCTTCCATTCCTGCTATTGGCTGATGAAGATCATCAAGTCTCTGAGCAATTTGGTGTTTGGAAGTTAAAGAAAAACTTCGGAAAAGAATATTACGGAATTGAACGTTCAACATTTATTATTGATAAAGAAGGAACGTTATCTGAAGAATACCGTAAAGTAAAAGTGGATGGGCACGTAGAAGCTGCTCTGGAATATATTCGCGAAAATCTTCAATAGAATGTGTCGAAACCATAGTCATGAAGTGACTATGGTTTCTTTATAGTCTAATATAGAAGAAAAGGGAAGAGGTGAGAGAGGTGAAGATCGTCTCTGCAATTAAGCGGGTACCTGATGACATTCAAATTCGGTTGCGCACACGTTTTGACGAAGCTGAATTCATCTTCTGTCATGGGATGGGGGAAGCTCGTCATTATCTCAGTTCGGCAGATGTGTTTATTACATACGGAGAAGATCTGGATGCTGAGAAACTGCAGGCTGCAAAGAAATTAAAGTGGATTATGGTATTATCCGCTGGAATGGACCGCATGCCTTTTGAGAAAATTAATGAGCGGGGGATTTTAGTGACCAATGTCCGTGGAATTCATGCACAGCCAATGGCTGAGTATGCGATTTCAATGTTGCTGCAAGTGTCACGTAAAGAAAAAAAATTAATGGAACAAGAACAAAAGCAAGAGTGGAACCGTAAACTTGTTATGAATGAAATTAGTGGAAAGACAATGGTTTTGCTTGGTACGGGAGCCATTGCCCAGGAAGTCGCCCGTTTAGCCAAAGCCTTTAAGATGAAAACGCTTGGTTTATCAAGATCGGGGAGGTCAAAAGAGTATTTTGACCAGGTCTTCCCTGTCAGCCAGGTCGATCTAGTTTTGCAGACGGCAGACTTTGTGGTTTCTGTACTGCCGAGCACATCAGAAACAAAGCATATGCTTAAAGCTGAACATTTCACTATTATGCCGTCAGACTGTGTATTTTTGAATATGGGCCGAGGGGATCTGGTGTCCTCTGAGGTAATTCTGGAGGCAGTACAGAACAGGCAGATCTCTCATGCAGTTCTTGATGTATTTGAAGAGGAACCTTTACCTGAAGACCACCCTTTCTGGAGTGAAGAGAAGGTAACAGTTACTCCACACATATCTGGTATATCTCCAGAATATGTTCCACGCGGGTTTCAACTCTTTGAAGAAAATTTAGAAGTATTTTTAAGTGGAGCAGGTGAGTTACGGAATATTATTGATCCTAAGAGGGGGTATTGACGTGAGAATCTATACAAGATCAGGAGATAAGGGTCAGACTTCATTAATTTATGGACAACGCGTTCCGAAAAATGATATTAGAGTAGAGGCATACGGGACATGTGATGAAGCGAATTCCACGATTGGTCTTGCTCTCAGCCATTTGAGGAAAGAAGACTGGTCAGAGAAAGAGTTTTTTATGGAAGTTATGCAGAAAGTACAGACAGTTTTATTTCATGTGGGGGCAGAACTTGCTACTCCTCAAGGAAAAGAAGTGGCATGGAAGGTCAAAAACGAACATATTGAACAATTGGAAAAGCAAATTGACCTTTGGGACAAAGAGCTGGATCCTTTGAAAAATTTCATCCTTCCGTCCGGACATCAAGCATCAGCTTCTCTGCATTTAGCAAGAACGGTTGTAAGAAGGGCTGAAAGAATGGCTGTAGCATTAGAAGAAGATCTAAGCAATCCTCTCGTCGTATCTTATTTAAATCGACTATCTGATTTCCTGTTTGTAGCGGCACGTTATGTAAATAAGAAGCTTGGGGGAACAGAAACACAGCTTGCTCCGGATGTATAAACGTAGACTGCGGGCGCATGGCTTTTTATTGACAACTGCTTTAATAACAGGTTACACTAATTATAAAGATTCTAATTTAATAATATTATAAATCAAGAATCAGTTTATGAAAGCGAGGTGCATGACTGTGTCTGACCATCGACTCCAGGATGCTATAGATACCCTAAAGGGCTCTGGCGTTCGAATTACACCACAGCGTCATGCGGTGCTTGAATACCTGCTGAATTCTATGACTCACCCTACAGCTGATGAAATTTACAAGGCATTAGAAAGTAAATTTCCAAACATGAGTGTTGCTACGGTTTATAATAATCTCCGTGTATTCCGAGAGATCGGACTTGTTCGAGAACTCACATATGGGGATTCCTCAAGCCGCTTTGATTGTAATACGAGTGATCATTATCATGCGATATGTGAATCATGCGGTAAAATTGTTGATTTTCACTACCCTAGTTTAAATGAAGTGGAGTCATTAGCTGAACAGGTGACTGGATTTAATGTAAGTCATCATCGTATGGAAGTCTATGGAATGTGTCCGAACTGCCAATCCAATAATGCTCATTAAAACTGGAAGCCACTGCTTTCAGTTTTTTTATAAATTCCATTAAAAAGACAGAATCTTATTGGATATCTGTTGCTGGTTACTTCATTAATAAAGACACTGCTTTAAAATGAATGACATTTAGAAGTAGAGTGATCATATCTAATCAAAAAAGAGCCGCTTCCCGGAAGCGGCTCTTTTTTGATTAAGTTTTATGGTTAGCTTTGAGTCTCTTGTTTTTTGTACCGTTTTGTATTATATTTCTCATCAAACTCTTTACCTTCCAGCGACTTGTCCATCGTCAAGGGTTGGTCGCAGTGCATGCAGGCATCTACACGTCCCAGCATCTTAGTGGGTTTCTCACAGGAAGGGCATACAATTTGTATCGTTCTTGTGGAGAGCATTCCGATCCAAAAATATACGACTGTGCTTAATCCCACAAAACACATGCCTAAAATCATGAAAGTAGCCATCAACCAAGACGTATCTTTGAAAACAAGGCCGATATACATGACGCCAATACCGAGAAAGATAAGCCAGAAAGCAAAGGAACGAATCTTATTGATCTTGCTGCTGTATTTTAAAGCCACTCTGCGTCCCTCCTTATTATCTATAAAGTAGTATAGCATATTTTTATAGGACAAATATATTAACGAGAAAGGATTTTGCGAGAAAATAGCGAATAAAAACACGAAAGGGAAACTGAATGTGGGGGAAAGAAGATGGAAGATTTATTACGCCCGATATATCAAGAAAGAGCCAGCCAGAGCAATACATTAGGTGTCCTGATCTTAGAAAAGAACAAACCAATTAGTCCTGTGACTGATAATTTTGATGTGATTTTGTTCATTATTGTACGTGATGCCGATGAGTTATGGTATGTGAAACATTATGAATTTGAAAATAAATCAGCCGCTATGCATATTGTGGATGAGACTCTCCTCCAGCATTGGATTGATACAAGCTCTTATCGTCGTGCTGTAGAATGGGTGATTAATGGAAGTATTATCTATGAGAGAAATGAATACGTCACTTTGATGAAGGAACATTTACGGTCATTTCCTCAGAAAACGCGTGATTTGAAGAAAGCTATTGAATTTGCTAAGTTGATCCGCAGTTATAGTGAATCGAAAGATCTGTATGATTCTGAACAGTATTTGGATTCCTATAGCCGTATGGTCAACTCCCTTCACTATCTTGCGCGCTTATCTATCATAGAAAAAGGTTTTCATCCGGAAGTAACAGTCTGGAATCAAGTGAAACGGATTGAACCAGAAATATATAAGCTTTATCAAGAATTGATAGAAAGCGGAGAGCCGACAGATAAAAGAATTCAACTGATGATTCTTGCCGTTGAACACTCTATAAGTAAGCGGGCACGTTCCAGTGCTCAACATTTGCTCCAGGTAATGAACGAAAGAACAGAGCCATGGGCATTTGGGGAATTAAAGGTTCATCCCGAAATTCAGGAATATATCCTTGACCTTTCGTCCATGATGGAGTATTTGGTGGATCATGGGCTCATCAAAGTTGTCCCTCAGGAAACGAAAGGGGCGCATATCTTCCATAGAAGATATACCTCTGTATAATGGGGAAAGGTTAGTGAAGAAAAACCTCTTTCTGTATTAAATGAGAAAGAGGTTTTTTTATAAAAGTTATTGACGGTTGAAAACAATCCGTGCTATATTATTAAACGTCGCATTGAGAGCGCGACTGGCAAGCGGAGAGCTTGAAAAGTTCACTGAAAAAGTTGTTGACAGAAACAGCTCAGACGTGATAAATTGTTAAATGTCGCTTTAAAAGAGAGCAGACGAAAGATATTCACATCATAAAAAAAGTTGTTGACAGAAATGACTTTAAGTGATAAATTAATATCTGTCGCTAAAAACGGCATGGAACAAAACATCATAAAAGGTTGTTGACAATAACAACTGCAAGTGATATAGTAGGAAATGTCGCTAAAAACGACATTAAAACAAATCATAAAAAAGTTGTTGACACAAAACGCTTTGAAATGATATGATAGTTGAGTCGCTGTTTTGAAGCGGCAAACAACATTTTGATCTTTGAAAACTGAACGAACCAACCAGT
>NZ_JAIVKN010000005.1 GCF_020524025.1 Halobacillus litoralis
TCAGAGACGATGAGGTTGATAGGTCTGAGGTGGAAGCGTGGTGACACGTGGAGCTGACAGATACTAATGGATCGATGACTTATCTATCTGATATATCATCAGTCGTGAAATGATTTTCTTTTTCTTATAAGATGTTTCCTTATCCAGTTTTGAGGGTTCACCTCAAACTTTATATTGATGTGGTGGTGAAGGCGAAGAGGTCACACCTGTTCCCATGCCGAACACAGCAGTTAAGCTCTTCAGCGCCGATGGTAGTCGGGTTTACCCCCGTGAGAGTAGGACGCCGCCACGTCAACAGCAGCCCCTTCAGGATTTTCATCCTGAAGGGGTTTTTGTTTATCTGTTTTTTTCTTTTTTTGAATTCCGAAATGATTGAAGATAGGTGAGCCTTTTGATAAGGTGAACAAGCGCTGTTTATTTATTCCAGTTTTTATTGAAGGGGTTAGAATAGATGAAGTTATATGGTGCTCTTATTACATTAAGTCTAATATGGGGACTGTCTTTTGTTTTTATTGAAACGTTGATTGGCCCTGCCGGTGTATGGGGAACCGTTTTTCTACGGTGTTCAGCTGGAGCTGCTATCCTCATTCCATTACTGATTTGGAAGTGGCAAAAAGGAAACAGGCCCGCAGTAATCCCTTGGAAATCCCTATTTATCGTTGGCTTGTTTAATGCTGGTCTTCCCTGGGGGCTGATCGCTTTAAGCCAAACGGTGTTAACGAGCAACACTACTGCTGTCCTAAATGCTTTAACTCCTATTATGACGGGACTGATCGGATCAATTGCTTTTTCTATTCTGCTAAATAAAAGGCAGTGGGGCGGGATCGTGCTTGGTTTTATCGGGATCATAGTCATCACAGGATTTAATATGCAGGAAATTTTATCAGAAAACTTTATAGGAATTGGTACGATGCTGCTTGCTACTTCCTGTTACGGTTTTGTTTCTCATTATACAAAGAAGCATCTGCAGGGGTTTAATGTTCTTTTATTAACGACAGCAGGTTTATTGGTGGGTGCTGCGGTGGGAGGCCTGGGAATGGTCGTTACAGATCCATTCGCTTTTGAAAGAATGATGGATGCTGACGATATACAGATGTTTCTTTCAGTTATTGGGTTAGGGTGTATAGGTTCTGGCATGGCTCACCTCCTCTATTATTATCTAATTGAAAATGGAGGGCCTGAATTTGCAAGTATGGTCACGTATCTGGTTCCCGTGACAGCGCTGTTCTGGGGGCATGTTCTTCTTGGTGAGCCAGTGACTACTAATTTGATATTTGGACTGATGGTCATATTTGCAGGAGTCTTTTTATCGACAAGGAGAAAGAAAACCAAGGTTAATCCAGTAGGAGAACAAGTCTATCGCGTTTAATTTCCTATGAGTGTGATAGAATATAGACTAATAATGTTGTGTTGAGGGGACATGCAAATGAACCGTTGGGATTCTACGCCGGTGATACGTTTCTTCGGAGGCAGGAAGCTGTTATACCTGTTAGGAATATTACTATTGATCGGTTTAAATTTCTTTGTCTTTACTAGTGTAGGGTTTATCTTCAATCCTTTTCTGATTATTATAGAAACAATCGCACTGCCTTTAATCTTATCTGTTGTCGTATATTATTTACTGAGGCCAGTCATTAACATGCTTGAATCGTGGAAGATTAAGAGAATTTGGGGAATACTGATTACCCTGCTGGCTCTTGTAGGAATTATCACACTGCTTGTTGTGCTTATTATTCCTTTCTTAGAAAAACAGCTCATCAGCTTATCGGAGGAACTCCCCCGCTATTTAGGGGATGTCATTCGATCTGCAGATGATTGGCTGAGAAATTCTATTTTCTCTGTTTATTACACAAATATGTTCCAGGATATTGACGGTATATTAGATCAAATCCCTGATTATATATCTTCCTATGCATCTCAGACTGTTGAGGGAATTACCAGTATTATATCGACGTTAACGAATGTCGTAGTGGCCCTGGTCACGCTTCCGTTCATTCTTTTCTATCTATTAAAGGACGGGCACCGGCTGCCAGCATCGATTATCCGGATCTTTCCTCCGAAAATCCGGCCGGAAGTAGCTAGTGTCTTTAAAGGGATTGACCATCAATTAAGCGCGTATATTCAAGGGCAGATTATCGTCAGCCTTTGTATTGGTGTGATGATGTATATTGGCTTTTTAATCATTGGGTTGGATTATGCCCTGCTTCTTGCTGCAATTGCAAGCGTAACGAGCGTTGTTCCTTACCTGGGACCCGTCATTGCTATCACACCAGCGTTAATTATCTCTATTGTTACATCTCCATTTATGGTGTTGAAACTTTTATTTGTATGGACGGTTGTTCAGCTGTTGGAAGGGAAATTTATCTCGCCTCAAATTATGGGGAAAAGCCTGCATATTCATCCTGTAACGATTATTTTCGTTTTATTAACTGCGGGACACTTGTTTGGCGTGGTAGGAATTATTTTAGGAATTCCAGGGTATGCGATTCTTAAAGTTATCGTTTCCCATATGTTTCGCTGGTTTCAGATTAGATATAATCGTTTTGTTGAAGAAGAAGACCAATATCGAATGAATGAAGAATAAAGAGGAAGCGTGCCTACGCTTCCTCTTTATTCATTTCCTTTTTTAATTTTATTTCCTGGACGAGCTGCCGTTGTTCTTCCGGCCACCATGCACCGCAGTCGCTGGAGACTACGCAGGCTGCACAGGTTTCAAGGTCATATACACGCATCCCGCGAATAGGTGGAGAATATAGGTGCAGAGTAACGAGATCATGTTCTCCCTTTCTCCCCATTTTATGAATGCCTCCTTCAGGTGCGAAGAAGAGACTCCCTTTTTCTTTGAATTCTGTGTAAAGGGGGAGAGGGAGTGTCTCTCCCTCTGCTTGATAAATTGTCTGTTTTGTCTCTCCGTTCATGACCTGAATCCATCCGGTCGAATGACCGTGATCGTGTGGAGCACAATCGATATCCGCCCAATTCATAACAATCATCTCAACCTCATCATCTTCATAGATCATCTGTCGATAGTAGGGTTTGTCGTCAGGATCTTTTAAGTAAGGCTGCAGTTCTTCTAAAGTGATATTCAATTTTATGAACGTATCTTTAAGTGATTGGGGTGTGTACGTATCCAGTGCTTGAAAAGCTTCTTTTACCCTGTTCTTCATAGACATGGGTAGACTCCTCTCTTATCTATGGGTTTTGTTTAACGATATTCTTTCCTGAACAAGCATGACACCAAGAATAATGAAAGAACCCCCAACAAGTGAAGTGGCAATAAATTTTTCGTGTAAAAGGATTATTGCGGCGATAAGAGTGGCTAGAGGCTCTAAATAAAGAAAGACAGACACTTGTGAGGCCTGCATAACTTCAAGGGCTTTAGCCCAGTACCAATAAGCTATCGCCGATACAAAGATACCTAGAAAAAGCAAATGGGCCCAATGGTTTGCTTCCAATGTGATGAGCTGGTCAAATCCACGATTTCTTATGAAAAAGGGAAAGGTAAGGGTTAACCCGGTGACGCTCATGTAAAAGGTGAGCACTACGGACGGTATAGGAATAGCGAGCTTCTTCAAAAGGACAGAATAGACCGCCCAGTTTAATGTACTTAAAATCATAAGGAAATATCCGATCCCCCATGTGAAATTAAGAGGCTGCCCGCTTCCGATGGTTGTGATAATAAATACACCTCCAACGGCAGCTGTCATCCCCATTCCTTTACTGAAACTCATTTTTTCCTGTAGGAAGAGAAGCGATAAAATCACTGTAAAGATTGGTGAAAAAGCAATAAGCCATCCAGCATCAGAAGCATAAATCGTAAGCAAAGCTGTTGCTTGAATAACCTGATGAATAAACACTCCCAATATGCCGAGAATTAATAAGTGCGGGAGATACTTTATATTTATTTTTAAAGGGTATTTAAATAGAAGGGCCAGGATTAATAAAAATAACGAACCAATTCCGAAACGTAGAACTAAAAGAGAGAAAGGGTCCATTTTTTCCAGGACGGCTTTCGTAGAAACAAAGGAAACACCCCAGAAAGTAATGGATGCAAGGGCATACAAGGAGGCGCGAAATCTTAGAGGAGAGTTCATTGATCAAGTCCTTCCCGGCATAAAGTCTTCTTAAAACTATATGCAGCAAAAGGACAAGCATATGTCAGTCTTACTATTATCTATGGTAACAAAAGGGAGGGATAAGGATTTGCCCTTCGACAGAAGTTCTTAATTCCAGACAAAAACTCCCCACAAGTGTGAGGAGTTAGACAATAACATATGTGAAAAAAGATAAGAGTACCGACGTCAAAATTAACAATATCATTGGTTTTAATGCACGTTGTTTTACATCTTTCAGGCTGACACTTAAACCAAGACCGACCATCGCCATGGTAAGAATGAATGATGTTAATAGTGATATCCTACTCATGATGATTTCAGGAATGGTAAATAAAGTTCCATCCACGTAGCTTCCAAACAGGCTCATCAATACAAACCCAACGAGGAACCATGGGAAGGTAATGGAGGAATGAGAATCCTGATTCTTCCTTTTCATAACCCATAAAAGCAGAAGGCTGACAGGAACGAGAAGAAAGACGCGGCCAAGTTTAGCGAGTATGGCCATAGCAAGGCCGTCGTCACCAGCGGGCTGTCCGGCGAGTGCTACATTAGCAACTTCGTGGAGGCTCAGTCCTGCCCATATGCCATAGGTTTCTGCATCGACAGGTAGAAATGGGCGGATAATGGTATAAGCAATAGCAAACAATGTACCCACAATAGAAATAACCCCGGCGCTGATCGCTGTGTCTTCTTCTTTGGCATTCAGAATCGGCGAGACAGCAGCAATGGCTGAAGCTCCACAAATCCCTGTTCCTATGCCAAGTAAGGTCATCATGGAAAGATCCGCTTTGAATACTTTTGCAAATAAGTACATAAGGCCGATGGAAAAAATGATAAGGAGAACACCTCGGAACAAAAGGGGGAGTCCTTCATTTAAAATGACATTAATATTTAACTTTAAACCGAACAGGATAATTGCAAGTCGTAATAATTTCTTTGCTGAAAATCGAATCCCTGCTTCAATGCCTTCAGGATAACCGAAAAAGTGACGGTACAATACAGCAAGTAGAATAGCCGCTGCAAGTGGTCCCACTTGATTAATGATGGGAAGCATAGCTAATAAAAAACCGATGGCTGCAAACAGGGCAGTGAACCCGATTCCGGCGAATAAAGCTCGTGAAGGTGTCTGGTTGAATATAAGCTTCATAGTTGTAACCTCCTTTAATCACCTTTTTAATCTTACTCTTCGACTATCCATTAGTAAAATGAAACATTATAATGATAAAAATAGGATTTTTAAATGATTGGATGGATCATATGGACTTAGAAGCTATGAAAACCTATATTACTGCTGTAGATGAGAAGAGTTTCACACGCGCCTCAGAAATCTTGAATCTTTCCCAGCCTACGGTCAGTGCCCATATCCGTAATTTAGAAAAAGTGTTTCAAACGACTTTAATTGACCGTTCCCCGAAACGTTTCATTTTGACGCAGACAGGAGAACTTGTCTATAAACGATCAAGACAGGTTCTTGGAGTTATAGAAAAAGCAAAAAATGAGGTACTTGAATATCATGGGAAGCTGCGAGGAAGTATTCATATTGGAGCCAGTTACACTGTTGGTGAATATATTCTTCCGTCCATACTGAAGTCTTTTGATGAAGAATACCCTAATATTGAGTTGAATGTTGAAATTGCAAACTCAGAAAAAATCAACAGAGAGGTACAGCTTCATCAATTGGATGTAGGTCTTGTCGAGGGAAGGGTGGCTGATCAAGGTTTATCCTCATTTCCATTTATGAAAGATGAAATGGTTGTGATTGTCCCTTCTGATCACGCATTGAGGAGATGTACAACCGTATCATTTGAAGATCTCCAGGATCACACATGGATTACAAGGGAAGACGGATCAGGTACCCGTGCAATGATGGACTCTATGTTGGAATCATTTAATATACGTCCAAAGAAGACGATTACCATTGGGAGCAATCATGGGGTGGTCCAGGGAGTGAAAGAAGGTCTCGGCCTTTCCTTCATCTCAAAAACGGTTGTGGAGCACACAGGGGCTGACGCGTTGATTATGGAACTCCCCTACATTCAGTCGGCAACCCGTTATTTCTCACTGGTCACTCCAATCAACGAAGAAGAAATTACGGAGCATGTTAATGTTTTTATTAAGCAGATGGACCGCCTTTTTAAATTGTCGAAAAATTTATAAGTGTATCCTCTCTAAACTTTGTTAAGATGGAAAGGAGAGATTTCAACTGGACATTTTACCATTACAAAAGGAAGAGATCAGTGACGCAGTCGGTATGTCCCTACAGACAATCAGGGCAGTTGAACCGGGTTTATACAACTCTGTTCAATTAAATGCCTGGTTTTCTTCATTAAAAGAAAACCCATCTGTATATCAACGTTTAAAGAATGCTTATTCTCTGGCAGCAAAAGAGGATGGTCATATCATAGGAATGGCAAGTCTGTTGGACGGAGACCTTATTGATTTTCTTTATATCCATAAAGACTACCAACGTCATGGGATTGCAACAGAGTTATTAAATCGTCTGGAAAAGAAGGCTTTGGAAAAAGGAAATATTGAGGTTTATACAGAAGCCAGTTTAATAGCAGTCCCCTTTTTTAAGAAGAGAGGATACCATGAAAAGCTTGTACAAACAAAGTACATCAAAGGAATATCCATAAAAAATGTCCAAATGTGTAGAAAAGTGAATAATTAGTCGTTGTAAGGGGTATGGTGCATTATAAGTCAAATGAAACGCTTTGAGGACTGAATCGTACGTATAGTAGGTGGAGTATGAAGTGCTGTTTCTATGCTAAATCTTATTTCAAATACTGAGGTGAAAACATGCAGAGACTAGACCAGATTGTCGACTATTTTAAGACGCTGGGAGTAGAGGTGGAAAAGGTGTATCGTACGCCTAAGGAAGAGACGAGATAAGCAGAGACGAAAACATACATGACACAAGGCAGACTTCATGAGGGAAGCCTGCCTTTTTCCTTGCAATCTTTTATGCGGTGCTGCGTTTTGTTATGGCAGCAAAAGACGGATTTTTCGACTGAAAGACGGCCCGGATAACCCCTATACATACCGGTACTGTTAATAATAGGAATACGTTGGCGGGCCCCCCGGAGGCAGCAATAAATCCGAAAAAGGGACCGGTGAGGACAATAGATGTTTGGTTGCACAGCATACGGAAACTCGACATCCTTCCGTGGAAATGAGGATCTGTCCCCATTTGTTGAATAGACTGTAATAAGGCACGCACAAATGATGTACCTATACCAATGAATAAAAAACCAAGGAGAGAACTCCATAAATTCTGTGACAACCCGACAGTAATCAACCCACCTCCAGTCAGTGAAAGTGACCAGACTGCCACATAATTTCTGCACTTTGCCCACCACCATGTGCCAAGTAAACCGGCAAGCACTCCGCCTATTGAAAATGTACTATCAAGTAAACCATACACTACCGAATTCTGTTGAAGGTGGGCACTTGTATAAACACTTAGAAAGCCCAGGGTAGTGTGGAAAGTCAGTTGTCCAAGCATTAACATTAGAAACAATCCATAAAGCATCTGATGATGATGAAGATATATAAATCCTTCTTTCATCTCTTTGAAAAAAGAGGTTGATGGTTGATGGGGGTGGTGAAGTATAGACTTGTATGACAGTGGCATAACCGTTAGTGAAGCTAGAGCATAGATAAGAATGACTATCCCGATGGACGCAGCTGCAGGAAGGAACCCCGCCAGTACACCTCCTGCAGCTGCCCCGCACAAACTTCCGGTAATGGTTGCGGAACCGGACCAGGAGAAAATGCGTGGGAGGTCTTCGCTTTCAAATACTTCTGCTACCAGCGCCTGCAGGGAAGGACGAAACAAAGAACCTGCCGTCTGCAGCAGCATATGGCTGCCAATTATAATCCACGCCTGTATCCAATCTCCAAGAAAAAAACAAAGCAGTAGGATGAGGGTAATCGTACTGGAAAAACCCGCGATAAGAGCAAGACGTTTGCGGTTTGTACGATCGACAAGCACACCAAATACAAGATTGGTAAAGAGACCGGGAAGAAATCCAAAACTAACTAAAAACCCGGTATAGATAGCGTCCTGTGTCCACTGATATAAGAACCACGAAATGAAAACAAAGTACATCGCACGTCCACATTCATAAAGAAAATAGCTGCTAAGAAACCAACGGATATTTGCACGTTTCATATGTCCTGATCTCCTTTCCTCTCTATAAATGCTATGCCATTTATAGAGATTTGTATAATATTGCATTATAATAAAAAGTGATAATAATTGGTTATAGGGGGTTGGAGGATGAGAATTGAAGACTATCAGCTGCTTCTTGATCTAAATGATTGCAAAACGATTCGGTCCACAGCCAAGAAGATTCTCATTTCGCAGCCTGCGTTAACCCAGCGTTTGAAATACATAGAAGATTATTTGGAAGGAATTATTTTTTTGCGGACTCCGAAGAAGTTGGTGCTGACGCCTTTTGGAGAACTTGTTGTAAGTCATGCCAAACAAGTCGTAGAAAAGGAGGCAGAGCTGCGCAACCGTCTGTCTACAGCTAAAGGAAAAGTAGCAGGGACGCTTTTCATTGGTGCTTCTTCTTTATACAGTCAACATTTTCTTCCACAAATCCTTCAATCATTTACAAAAAAGTATCCAGAAGTCACGATTGATCTTGTAACAGGTGTTAGTGAAGAGATACGTCAGTCAGCTTCTTCGTTTCATGTATGTATCGTAAGGGGAGATCCGCTGAAGGACTATTCATCGATTCATCTTCTGGATGATCCTCTTTATTTGTTTGATTACACTTCACTAACATTTCCGTCAGATCGCCCTTTTATAGAATTTAAGAGTGACCCGGATTTTCAAAGGTTGATAGAGTCATGGGTGAGCGTTCATAAGGCCATTCCTTTTAAACGTTCTATCAGGGTAGACCATTTTGAAACGGCTAAACAGATGATGAAACATGGGCTGGGGATGACCGTTCTGCCTGCGAGCATTAGTGAAGAAGAAAGGGATCTGTATCCAAATGTTCCTTTAACGTTACATGGGGAGCCTGTAGTTCGAGAGGCCTGGGCGTGTATGAAGAGGGAAGTTGCAGAACTTCCTCAAGTGGCAGCTTTTGTTTCACACCTGAAAGAGATCAAAGGGAAGTTATGAAGACAGGCTCATAGAATCCCTAAGGAAGAATTGCTGATCATTGAAACATGAAATTCTCAGAGATTATTACATAATCGGGAGTGATTCTATCAATGTTATGGAATCATTGTTATTAGAGATACCAAAAAAAATAAAAAACACAGAGCAAAACTCCATGTTCTTACATGAAATTCAGGTACGGGTATATAGGTGTTCACTTGCGCAATGAACGCTATTCATTTTATTATAAAAGTATTCATTCCAATTCAAAAGGGGATTGATAACCTTGAATGAACTGTCATTTGCGAGATTAGAAGAAATCCAGCAAAATGAATTTATTAAAGCGGCGATTGATCGAGTTGGTGCGGGGGTCGTCATAACAGATCCAGAACAAGAAGATAATCCTATGATATACTGCAATAAAGGTTTTCAGGATATGACCGGCTACTCCCCTGAAGAAATTCTCGGAAGGAACTGCCGTTTTTTACAAGGGGAAGATACAAGTCCTAAACAAGTAGAGCGGATCAGAAAGGGTCTGGAACAACAGGAGCCGACGCAGGTAGAAATTAAAAACTACCGTAAAGATGGTTCAATGTTCTGGAATGAACTGCAAATATTCCCTGTCTATATCTCCCACATGGACCAAACCTATTTTGTAGGGGTTCAAAAGGATGTCACTTATCGACGTGAACAGGAAGAGTTGATCGGTCATTATTTGTCAGAAGTGAAGCGTCTCTCTACACCAATTGTCCCGGTAGGAGATAACATTTCTGTCCTTCCTCTTGTAGGAACAATTGATGATGAACGCCTTCAGCAGATGCTTGAAGCGGTCAGCCATCATGTGAAAGAAACAAAAGAGGACTACCTGATTATGGATATGTCAGCTGTCCACTCTTATAATGAGGCCGTACATATGGGGATTTATCAAATGAATCAGCTGCTGAACCTGATGGGAACGACGCTCGTAATTACCGGAATCAAGCCGACGTTTGCTATTCAAAGTGCTCCCTATGCGGATTTTAGTGAACTTTCATTGCAAACCTACGCTTCTGTCAAACAAGCACTCCAAACGCTTCAAAGAAAATAAGTATCAATAAATCCGGCCTGGTAAAAAATTAGCTTTTGCTTTAAATCGTTCTACACCGTCTCTCTTTAATCAACACCTTATACGTCTGAGGACACATGGAAGGGAGTGAGGAGGCTCGACACATCGCTCGTGGAAAGCGGGTCTTTCCCGAGGCACTCCCTCATTTCAACAAACGTAACGTCCCATCCAAATGAATATGTCTCAGCTTCTAGTCTTCCATAAAAGGGGACTTATAACGGAACAATTAAAAAATCAACATCAGACTTTACCAGAGCCAAAATAATAGAAAGAACCCCTTATCATAAATAAGGGGTTCTTTCTATTTGAGAAATACTCTGATTACTTAAGAGTCACTGTTTCTGCTTCGATCTGCATAAGGGTAAATTGGCCTTCTAAGGTTAAATTCATAGGATTGACCGTCTACAATTCCGACGACTTGATCACTATCGTAAAGGTCCATCATAAAATCAGCCATTTCTTTAGCTGTATGATATTGCGGGACTGATTCATTATAACTAAAACTTTCTACATCCAATGATCGTTCCGCAAATTCTGTTTCTGTAGCGGCTGGTGCCAGGACTTTAGCTTTCAATTGAGCTCCTTTTGATTGAAGCTCCTGAGCGAGCCCCTCAGTAAAGGCACTGACGAAGAATTTTGTTGCACAATAAGTGACAGCATCTGCAACGACCGTGTAACCTCCTCCAGAGGAAACATTTATCAGTTGAGCTCCCTCGACATCCGAATAATCACGTACGTAAAGCGTAGAAAGAATAGTAAGCGCTTCGTTGTTTAAACGCAGCATGCTCTCAATTTTTTTCAGATTTTGATCTCCAACAGAGTCAAAGTTTCCGAAACCTGCGTTGTTAATCCATGTTTCAATAGAGTATTCCTTCAAACTTTCGTATAGATCGTAAACTTCATGGTTAATAGATAAGTCTGCCAGGTGAATCTCTACATTCACCTCGTCATTGATTTTGTGGATCTCTTCTTTCAGCTTCTTCAGTTTCTCTTCTCTTCGAGCGGTAAGAATTAAATTTTTCCCTTTCGATGCAAAAGCCAGTGCTGTTTCATAACCAATGCCTGAGCTTGCTCCTGTAATAACTGTATACTTCATGTTTCTCCTCCTTGAATAAAGATAGTTGTATCTTACCCTCTATAGGTTTCTTTCACGCAGATGGATTGGTGGTTGAGGAAATCATTCGTATAAATATAGTCCTGCAGCTGCCATATTAAGTAGTAGTGCTTGAAGGAGTAAGCGAAGATAGACCTTAAGCATAAACTGGTCATAAGAGAAAGGAAGCATACATAGGAGTTATGTTTAGCGTATTGAAAATGCAAGGCATTGGCTTCATCCCGACTAGTCAGGTATGATTTATATATAAATTGGAAGCAGGAGTGGTTCAGATGACAGGTATGATTGAAAACTGGATCAAAAATGATCGACAAAAAAAGATGTTTGACAAGGCAGAGAGAATTTCAAATGAAGCACGGAAGCATGTGCAAGAAACAGACCGTCAGGCCGCTTTCTCACATGAAACGTTGAAAGTCATCAAAGAGGAAGGGTACCCGTCTCTTGCTCTTCCTGTGGATGAAGGTGGAGCTGGTCTTTCTTTATATGAATTACTGCTTCTACAGGAGAAAGTTGCTGAAGGAGACGGTTCTACAGCTTTATCCATCGGCTGGCATATGGGGGTCATGATGGAGCTTTCTCAGGAACAGCTTTGGGAAGAGGCGGCATATAACAGGATTGTCAAAGAAGTGACCGGCCGACAAAAGGTGGTTAACCGGGCAGCTACAGAACCTGCGACAGGAAGTCCGACAAGAGGAGGCGTCCCGGAAACAACAGCAGTGAAACGTGAGAATCGCTATATTATCAATGGAAGAAAGTCATTCACTTCAATGGCAGAGCACCTGGATTATTACATCGTGTCTGCGTATATCGAGGATAAGGATACAGTCGGATGGTTCTTGATCGATCGTCATCATCCGGGTCTTTCTGTTGAAAAGACATGGGACACTCTTGGCATGCGGGGAACAGGTAGTGACGATCTTGTTATGAAAGATGTAGAGCTTAATGAAGAGGACTTAGTGGAGCTAAAGGGAGAAGGGAAATCCCCTGCGAAGGGGTGGCTTCTTCATATCCCTGCTTGTTACTTGGGGATTGCTGTTGCAGCACGTAATGATGCTATTGCCTTTGCGAAGGAATTTCAGCCTAACAGCCTTGATACACCCATTTCAGAAGTTCATCACATACAAGATAAGATTGGTGAGATGGAATGGAAGCTGATGCAGGCACATGAATTCCTTTACTCTGTTGCAAGAAGATGGGATGAGGAACCTGAAAATAGAGGGAAAATAGGGGCAGATCTTGGAGCTGTAAAGCTTGCTGTTACAAATACTGCCAACGAAGTGGTGGATCTTGCCATGCGCATTGCCGGAGGCCGCGGGTTATCTAAAAAATTTCCATTTGAAAAATATTACCGTGATGTACGTGCCGGTCTTCACAATCCACCAATGGATGATGCTGTAGTAAGCATGCTTGCGAAGAAAGCCTTGGAAGAGTAGAAATAGCAAAAGCGCTCAGGGGCGGGTCACTTAATGACCGCCCCTGAGCGCTTTTGGTTTACTGGTCTGCCAGTAAGTCTGTAAATGCTTTCGCATAAGGAGGAAGATCTGGTGGACGGCGGGCAGAAACAAGGTGTTCATCCTGAACAACTGCTTCGTCATACCATGTTGCACCTGCGTTGGTCATATCATCTTTAATACCTGGAGTACTTGTAACTTTTCTTCCTTTTAATATATCGGCGGAAATAAGTACCCAGCCTGCATGACAAATTTGTCCAATTGGCTTGCGATGTTCATCCATATGGCGAACCATATTCAAAACTTTATCGTAACGGCGGAGCTTGTCTGGAGACCAACCTCCCGGAACAAGAATTCCATCGTAATCAGCAGGGTCAATGTCTTCAAAGGCATAGTCGGACTTAGCTGGAACGCCATATTTGCCTGGATATTCAACACCTGCTTCTTCACCCACAAGGTGAACAGTGGCTCCTTCTTCCTGTAGTCGCAGGAGCGGGTACCATAATTCAAGATCTTCGAAATCTTTGCTTACAAGCGCAATAATTTTTTTCTCACTTAAACGCATAAACTACCTCCTTTTCCTTGTACTATGTTCATTCTATCAAACGATTATGTTGGTTTCGAATCTTTGGATACCACCAGTACCCACCAGATGAGCAAAGGCTGAAAAAGCGGGCGGATCCAAAGGGCTGTCTGGCTGGCTTCTTCACTCCAGGGAGCTGGGACCCCATTTATAGCTGCATAAATGTTCGCTGGCAGAACAATGACTAAAAAGGCAGCGGTCGCTATTCCAGCGGCTCTTCGTGTTTGAGGGAACAAAAGGAGTAAAGAAAGCAGCCATTCAGTAATCCCTGTGATATATACGATTTCCAACTTAAGCGGTACCCAGGCAGGAAGCATACGTGCGAACCCATGATCATACAGGAAATGAGTGATTCCTGCGTAGAAGAAAGCGGCGGCAAAAAGAAAAAGACCTATTTTTCTAAGTATCTTCAAAAGATCCCATCCCTTCAATATGTAATAAGGAAAATGAAACTTTTCCTTTAACTCGTACGTCTAATTAATCAACCCTGCCTATAGGAGATAATGGAGCAGGCAGGTATAATGAATGAGAGGTTCCGATCATCTGATGACCCAGGAACCAACCATGTTCATAAGGGGTGCGAGATTATGAAAAAACGTTTCGGTTTATGGCTGATGACTGCTGTCCTGATTATGGCGGCCTTCTTTCCGTCAAGCATTTTTGCTTCTACGGGTGATCAAGGCATTAATGAAAAACTAGGTGTTCCCATTGTTGTTTATGGAGCGGCTCTATCTGAATCTCAAAGGTCTAAGGTGACAGAGCTTCTAGAAGTTGATCAGCATGCTGAGGTAGATGAATTCTCCGTGAATGGTCAGGATCTTGCCAATTATATCGGGGGCAACCCGAATTCGAATATGTACTCATCTGTAAAAATTGTTCATAAGGACAATGGATCCGGGTTGAGTGTTGATATTGTAACACCAGATAACATAACACAGGTTACAAAAGAAATGTACACAAATGCCTTACTGACAGCAGGTGTTGAAAATGCAGAGGTACTTGTTGCTTCTTCTGTGAAGGTCAGTGGACATTCGGCACTTACAGGAATTTATAAAGCCTATGATGCCAAAGGTGTAAAATTGGATGAAGAACGAATGAAAGTAGCCAGTGATGAACTGGATATAGCTACAGATATTGCCGAAGAACAAGGCATCGACCGGGATAAAATCAGTGAGCTGTTAACTGAAATTAAAAAAGCCATTGCAGAACAGGACCCCGCCACTAAAGAAGAAGTGGAACAGATTGTCCAGGAGCAGCTGCAATCATTGAATATAGAATTAAGTGAAGAGGACCGCCAACGCTTGATTGACCTGTTTGAGCAGATGAGAAGCTTGAATATTAACTTCGATCAAGTACAAAACCAGTTAGAGGATCTAACTGGAAGTATACAGGACTTAATTAATGATGACGGATTTTGGAACAGTCTTCGTAATGCTGTGCAAAACTTCTTTAATTCACTTATTAATTTTATCAAATCCTTGTTTAATTAACACGGATGAACGTCCACAGGTGAAATATCATTCAGTGTCCGTCTCAACCGGATTTAAACTGAATTTAAAAGCAGATTATATAAAAAAAGACCCTCACTCCAAGGCGGAGCGGGGGTCTTTCTCAGTCAGCGGCCACTGTTTTGGCGTCTTCTACGATCTGTTCAACAGGCACATTTGTGTCTCCTTTATATTTCTTCAAGACGGTGCCGTCTTTTCCGACTAAGTAAAAAGCAGATCCGTGAACGACCTGGTCGTTCCCTTCTGTTTTCTGCGCAGCTGTTTTAAAACTTTCTTTCGCAAAGCTGGCAATCTCCTCCTGTGTGTATTCCGTTACAAAGGTCCAGTTGCTGTAATCAACACCATACTTATTGCCGAACTCTTTTAAAACATCTGGTTGATCCACAGTCGGGTCTACACTAAACGATACAATTTCAACGTTCACACCTTCTTTATTCAACTTTTCTTGAATATTAACCATGTTTCTCGTCATAGGAGGACAAACCGTTGTACAACTCGTGAAAATGAAGTCAGCGAGCCATACCTCCCCTTCCAGATCGTCGGTTGAGAAAGGTTCCCCATCCTGGGTTGTTGCTTCAAAAGATTGTACTTCCCATCCTAAAGTATTTTCAAGTTCGTTGGATCCACAGGCTCCTAAAAAGATGGCCGTAGCTATGAACCCAATAATGAGCATATATCGTTTCATAAGCTTCCCCTTCCGCACTTTATTCTATATGGACTAGTTTACTCGTCCTGAAAAGAAGGTGTCAATCTGTCCCGGGTTAATTCGGAATTTGGACATATTTAAAAAGAACGGGTACATAATTTAAATCAATGCAGGGGAGGATAAGGGTCCATGAATATCGAGTAGGGGATGACACGTCATGCCATTTTTCACAGAACAAAAAGCAGGTAAGCAATTGTTTTATGACGATCGCGGAAGTGGAGAGGCGATTCTTTTTATCCATCCTCCCGGCATGGGGAGGAAGGTATTTAAAATGCAGCACGATTTGGCAAGGAAATATCGTGTGATTTTTCCGGATTTGAGTGGAAACGGTGATTCAGATACGATTACTCAATCTCCGGATATCTCCTGGTATGCGCGTGAGGTTGTCCAACTGCTGGACCACCTCCGGTTAGATCGTGTCATTATTGTCGGTTATTCCTGCGGAGGGATGGTCGCTCAAGAGTTTGCTTTAAATTATCCAGAACGGACAAAAGCTGTAATTCTGGCAGGGGGATTTCCAAAAGTAGATACGGGAGGATTGAGATTTGAGTTTTTAGCAGGTATGTACTGGTTGGAAAAAAGCCCCGAAACACTCGCCAAACTACTCAGTCATTCTCATTTTAAAGACGCTGATATTAAGCGGGATTTAAATGAACATATGGCCAAATCAGATCCCCGTGTATGGTATTCTTTCTATAATCGAGCTCTTCATTATGACTGCAGCAGGCGGCTGGATCGCTTGAAAGCTCCGTTACTGCTTGTATACGGAAACAAAGAGTTTTGGATTAATGAACATGCCAAATTTTATCGTCGTCATACTGATGCCAAAATGGTAGTAATTGAACATGCCTACCATCAGACTCCTGCGACTCATTATGACCGCTTTAATGAAGCAGCCGATGAATTTATCCAGAGTTTATAAAAACAGCAGAAGCTCCTCGGCCTCTGCTGTTTTTATTGTTGAAATTTTGCTTTAGTTCAATTCGAATCGTTGGTTCAAATCGCGCGAAAAGACCATTTTATTAACGGTAACTTTAAGTGTTGACGAATTTTTAAATTTCTTTGCATGGAAGTTGATATCACTTCGGTTATCATGACCATACAATTCCCCTTTGGCGGTCAGACCGTCATTACTTTCTATACTTACACCTTTGATTTCGTGTTCCTGGGAATAGTTGTAGGCGTTGAATGGAGCTCCAATTAACTTTTCCTTTTGTTCATATTCATGTGGATTGTAGTTAAGCTGAAGACTCATATGCTCACTATTATGCAAGTCTATCCGGTTGAGCATAATGTCTGTTTCATGTGCTTCTCCAACTTTTTTATCCATGATGTCTGATGCATTTGTAAATGTTTCAAATTGCGTCAGGTCTACATTAAAGGAATAAGGGCGGTCCTCGCGAAGGTGAACAGAATCAATGACTAAAGAGATATCCTCTGGAACTTCTTTAACAGGCTGAAACCACCCTTCATAGACCTGATCTTCTTTTTCATTGTAGATGCGGGCAATAGGAATCTCTCTGCCGTCTTTGGTCTCCAGGTGTGCTTCTATGGTTTCATTGAACGTCACACCTTCTCCCTTGATTTTCATTTTTATCCTGCTGACATTCACTTTAAGCTCGACTTCCAAAGGCTCAATAACCAGCCCGTTATTGGAATAGACATCTTCAGAAGTGTACGTTTGAACGCTGTGTGCTTCTTTGTCATGGAAGTATCGAATAGGCATAGCTTCCGAACGGATGGTTGATCCATCTATACGCAGGTCCAGGGATGTTGGAATAGTCTGGTCATAGTCTTTATCCAGCATGGTCTGTTGGTAATCCCAATTTTCTGTAATTCCAGGTGTCTGAATAACACCATACAATCTGTTCTCAAACAGAATGATTTCTTTGGAATATATGTGATTGGAGTGGGTTTGAAAGGTCTCTTCTGTTGTATCTTCTGTTTTATCAATATGAACGGCCTCAAGGGTAGGGAGATTGTAAACAGGGCTGTTCTCCCCATCCATTAAAGCGGACAGGTCAAGGCTGTAAAAGAGGTGAATGGTTTGTCCACTGTGCCATACTTCGTTAATCTGCATTCGTCCATTTCGTTTTGGCAGGACAGCGGATTGTTGAGGAAGAGTAGTTAATCCCTCCTTGCGGGCAAGGGAAAGCCCTGGAATTTTGTCTTCGAAAAATTGGTTTACCTCTTCAAACGTCTCTGCTTTTTTCCATGTACCCGGTATATTTTCCATATCAACGGACTCAGCCTTCCTCATTGGCTGGGACGTTTCATTGTTGGTCAGCTTTCCTTTACTGTCACTAGTAAAGACGTAAATACCCGCAGCGAAAATAATCATCGATATGACAATAATCCACGATTTCTTTTTACTGGTGCTTTTTTTCATATGTAAATAAAATCCTTTCTATTCATTGAATACTTGTTTGGGAAAGATATCTCAATCCACCTTCTATAATAACAGAATATTCAGATGAATAAGAGGGCATAAAAATAACCTGCGCAGATAACGCAGGTTATTCCGGGTGGTCTGAGTAGTGGTGGTACATAGCATCACTTTCTGAATGGTCTTCACTATCTTCTCTCTGGTGTGAAAATGCCTGGTTGTACCGCATCGGTTTATTAAATATTTGAGCCATTTCATTGGTTTGTTCTACTGTTCCACGTCTTGTTTTCTTTTCTGTCATAAACGATTCCTCCTTTTAAGGTAGTCTTCCTTAATAGCAAAGAATTAAACTCTTTTATGATTCACCCAGAGTTGAAAAGGAGAAGGCAGTAAATGACATGGACTTCATTTAACAAAACGATATTGGAGAAGAACCATACACTGGTAAAGATCTGCAGTTCATTTGATACAATGCGTAATGAAGATATAGAGAAGGCTTTGGTAAGCGATGGCCTTCCTCCATTTAAGAAGTAGTCTTCCAGATAGGAGAGGGTGAAAAATTAGAGAGAAGTATCTGGGATCAGGTGATTGTTTAGAACAACGTTTCAAGAAAATGGAAGGGTGGGATGATTGATGGCAGAGATGTTAACGATTTTTGATGATGAAGGCACACCTAAAGGAACAAAAGAGCGGGAAAAGGTACATAAAGACGGTGACTGGCACGAAACGTTCCACTGTTGGTTTTTCAAAAAAGAAAACGAAAGGGTTCAACTTTTATTTCAGCAGCGGTCACAAGACAAAAAAGATTTCCCGGGGTTATTTGATATTACAGCGGCTGGACATATAGGGGCAGATGAAAATTTAGTTGATGCTGGGTTAAGGGAAATAGAGGAAGAATTGGGAGTTCAGACAAATATTGAGGACCTTATCTATACGGGCGTCTATAATGAAGAACTTACCGATAAAGCTATAGTGGACAGAGAAATCTGCCATGTGTATTTGTATCCGTGCCCTGACTCCCTTCTTTTTCAACTTGGAGATGAAGTGCAGGATGTTATACAGGTTCCGTTAGAAAAGGTGGAAACTCTAGTAGAGGGGACAAAGGAAACGGTCCATGGATACTCGCTCATTCACAAAAACAAACGTGAAATGAAGAGAGTAGATATGGTTCCCCATGAAATTGATTATGAACGATATATCATTTCCTCTGTCTCCCAATATGTCGAAAAACTTTGACAATATTCACTGAATGTCTATATAATTTTTGATTATATAGAGAGAAGGGAGCCGACTGATGAAGCAAACATCTTTTGAAACAAAGGTGGTCCATTATAAAACGGACCAAAACCAAGTAACGAACAGCAAAAGCACGCCTATATATCAAACTTCAGCCTTTACATTTAAGGATTTAGATCATTTGGAGAGTTACTATGAAGGGGACAGTCCATATTTGTACAGCCGTGAAAGAAATCCTAACACGGAGGAACTGGCAGGAACTGTAGCTCAACTGGAGGGGGCGCCTTCAGGTTTAGCTACATCTTCAGGAATGTCTGCCATTCTTGCAGGTATCCTTTCTGTGTGTAAACCTGGCGATCATTTAGTAGCAGCAGAAGATGTTTACGGTGGGTCTCACAAGCTGATTACAAAAGAATTGGAAACATTCGGAATAGATGTGACAATGGTTTCTTTTGCTCAATTAGAGTTTGTGGAGGACGCAGTGAATGAGCAGACGAAGCTATTGTATACAGAATCTATATCCAACCCATTTTTACGAGTTGAGAACTTAACTGGGTTGAATCAGCTCGCAAAGAAAAAGGGAATTAAGCTGATGGTCGATAATACATTTGCAACCCCGTATCTGCTTCAGCCTTATGCGCAGGGAATCGACCTTGTTGTCCATAGTGGCACAAAGTATATTGGCGGCCACAGTGACGTGACGTGCGGAGTGCTGGTAGGTGAAGAGACGCTGGTTGAGAAAGCAAGGCAGAAAATAGTGACCTTGGGAGCAAACCTTAGTCCGTTTGAGGCATGGTTGACCCAGAGGGGGGCCAAAACTCTGGGACTTCGCATGAAACAGCAGTCATTTAATGCCGGTAAAGTCGCGCTTGCTCTTAGAGAACACGGATCTGTTCGTAAGGTATATTACCCGGAAAATGTTTCTGAGCGAGGGAACGGAGCGATTGTGACGATAGAGCTGGATCGAACAGTGAACATTGAAACCTTCTTTAAATCACTTGGCTGGATTAAAATTGCGCCTACACTAGCAGGAGTGGAGACGACGTTATCCTACCCTGTACGTACATCCCACCGTGCTTTATCGGATGTTGAAAGGGAGAACATCGGGATTAATGATTATGTCATTCGAATATCAATTGGAATAGAAGACCACGAGGATATTATTGCTCAGCTTACCTCTACGATTGATCAATCACTAAATGTCTAGCTGCTTATCAATAATCCAAGGGGCAAGCCAAAGATGAAGACTTTATTCTCTAGAAAGAACGGCTGTCATTGTAACAGCCGTTTTTTTATGCATTAGATTAGAAGAATATTCAAGAAATGGACAAATTGATGAAATTTATCATATATTCTAAAAATTTTTATAAAGCTAAAAAAACCTCTGTGAAGGGGTTTTAAGAGTTTTATGAGAGGGAAAGAGTACGTTAGATAGTTGGTTGTAGAGACTTCTGCCATCAAATTCTATTCAAAATTAAGTCTACCTGTGCTATAATTTATAAAGCACGAATCGAACACACTATGGTTGCAACCAATAGACTGAGAGAATTTCATATGTAAACACGCAAAACCCGAGAGGTACAACGCTCCATTAGCGTACGTCTTTTTTTAATGCTTTTTTTCAATGAATTTTTCGAAAAAAATAACTAGAAAGCGTTTTCATTTTTGTTCGTAGGAGGTTACGTCATGAAATTAACAACCAAGATCTTTATAGGTTTAGCACTGGGTGCTCTGGTAGGCCTGGGTCTGCATCTTGCTGCACCTGATTTGTTCACTACTCTAGATGCTTATGTATTCAGTCCTTTAGGGACCGTATTCTTAAATCTAATTAAAATGCTTGTTGTTCCAATAGTGTTCTTTTCAATTACTCTTGGTACAGCTTCCCTGGGTGATCCAAAAAAATTAGGGAGAATCGGCGGAAAAACGATCGCTTTCTTTCTTGTGACGACAACGATTGCAATCTCAATCGCTATCAGTCTTGCTTATCTCTTCCAGCCCGGAAATATCGATATTGACACGGCGGGAGCAGAATATGAGTCAAAAGAAGCTCCTGGTGTTGTAGAAACCTTCACTAATATTATCCCTACCAATCCAATTCAATCGATGACGGATGGAAACATGCTTCAGATTATTGCCTTCGCTATCTTTATCGGGTTTGCTTTAGCAATGCTAGGGAAGAAAACAGAAGGCATTTACAAGCTCGTCGAACAAGGAAATGAAATTATGATGTTCCTTGTTAACTTGATTATGCGCTTTGCTCCTTATGGTGCTTTCGGTCTTCTAGCTTCAGCAATTGGCACGATGGGGATTGACGGAATGCAGGCAATGGGTATGTACATGTTTGTTGTCATCCTTGGATTATTTATTCATGCACTGGTCACCTATGGTTCTGCTGTTTCTTTCCTGGGTAAAATGAGTCCAGTGAAATTCTTCAAAGGCTTTTTCCCTGCGATGACAGTAGGTTTTAGTACATCCAGCAGTAGTTCAACTCTTCCTGTTTCTATGAAAACGGCTCAGGAAAACTTGAACGTACCTAAGCCAGTCAGCAGTTTTGTTCAACCTCTGGGTGCAACCATTAACATGGATGGCACGGCAATTATGCAGGGGGTAGCGACCATTTTTATTGCTCAAGTATATGGAACTGATTTATCTTTTGCTTCCCTGATCATGGTTGTACTGACAGCCGTTCTTGCTAGTATCGGTACTGCAGGTGTTCCTGGTGTCGGCTTAATCATGCTCGCGATGGTGCTGAATCAAGTTTCCCTTCCAGTTGAGGGAATTGCATTGATTATCGGTATTGACCGACTTCTTGATATGACCCGGACAGCTCTTAATATTACCGGTGATGCGGCATGTGCAGTTGTCGTTGCCGAATCTGAAAGAAAGCACGATGTTGATCAAGAAGCACAACGTATGCAAGCATAAACGGAATATAAGAAAAGCGCAACCCTATGGTTGCGCTTTTTTTAGTTTGTTTAAATTAAAAAAAGGTAAATCATTCACCTTGTATGGAGATGGAGATATAGGGGAGGTTTTGTCGAAGGGGAGGGTTCTTTATAGATGGAAGAGAATATTAAAATACCCTTATTCCACAGGCTGCAGGCGTCACGTGTAACCTCAGCTTATGATGGGTATAGTAGTAGATAGATAATTTGGAAGAGGTGATTGGATGTTTTATTCGGTGACGTTTCAAAAAATCATTTACTTAACAGGGATTGGAATTATTATTGGAGCGATCGTGGGCTTCTCGTCCGTTTTGGGATTTGATCTTGATGGATCAGTCTTTGTGCTTTCGATGTTTTTAAGCATTCTAAGTGTTTATGTTACAGCTATGTACGCAGAACTTTATCATATTCGAGAGGCCATTAACAAACAAAGGAAAGGGCTCTGATTAAGATCCGAATTCCAAAACGAAGCTGTATAGCAGCAAACCTATATAAAGAATAGCAATGACTGCAATGGTCCAGTAAGTGCCTCTGGTGACTTTTTTAAATATAACAAAAAAAGTTGCTGTGACAACAGATAGGATGAAATACCAGTAGAGCAGATCCATTTTGTTCCTCTCCTTTCTTTATTATCATAAGGACTTTTAGGTTACCAGGCAAGTTACTGTTTATCCTTGTAAGGCAATGGGAAAAAGAGAAGGGTAGCAGCTATGCGGGCGGAGGGAGGGTGTTTCGGTTGGTTATGAATTGGGACGGTGTTCCATGAACATATTTGAGCTTTTGTTTTTGGTTGTGACAGTGATCTGGCTTGCCGAGTTTTTGATTTTTCGGAATGACCGTTCTTCCCAAGAAGGGGGATCACATGAGCGCCGCTCCTTCCTGCTCATATTGACAGCTGTGATCCTGGCTCTTGGTGTGTCTCTATTTATGAGGGAGTGGGAATTTGGTATTGTCGCCGCCCGTTGGATCTGGTGGACAGGTTTACTCTTATATACTGCAGGTGTGGGTCTCAGGTACTGGGGGATTCTCCATTTAAAAGATCAATTCACAAGAAATGTTTCCGTTAATCAGGGAGACCGGCTTGTAAGTACGGGGCCATATAGATTACTGAGACACCCCTTATACACTGGATTGTTTTTTATAGTTATTGGTTTCTGTATAGGAATTGGAAACCTTTATACAGCATTCTTTTTTGGAATACTCGTCACGATCGCCTTACTACATAGAATTAGACTGGAAGAAGCGATGCTGGTGAGGGAGCATGGAGATAAATACAAGGAATGGTGCCGTAAAAGATACCGTCTTATACCTTTTGTCTATTAAATTTGGAGGTGGATGAGTTGAACAAGAAAAAAGCAATCATTGTTGGAGCAGGTTTAGGTGGTCTGTCAGCTGCAATTCGATTAACAGCGGATGGTTATGATGTAAAAGTGATAGAGAAAAACAGCAATATTGGCGGGAAACTGAACAGACGTGAAGGGAAAGGGTTTACGTTTGATACAGGACCGTCCATTTTGACGATGCCGTGGGTATTGGAACAATTGTTTGAAAGCGTACACCGCCGCCTCGAAGACTATATTACTGTTGAGCGTGTAGAGCCTCAATGGCGAACGTTCTTTGAGGATGGTACACAGCTCGACATTACAAGTGACCTGCCAAACATGCTAGAAGAAATGGCGAAAGTAACGAACAGGCCGAATCGAAAACTGACGGATTTCTTGTCCTACAGTCAGGATATGTATGAGCTTTGTATGAAGAGTTTCTATAAATACAGTATCCAGGACTTAAAAGATCTGAAAAAACATCATAAGTTGAGTGAATTGTTCCAAATGGATCCTATGAATACGGTGGCTAAATCCACCCATAAGCATTTTGATAACAAGTATCTTGAACAAATCTTTAATTATTTCATGATGTATGTGGGGTCTAATCCTTATGCCACACCGGCAATTTTAAATCAGCTTGTTTATGTGCAGCTGGGTCTTGGAATTCATTACGTTAAAGGCGGTATGTATAAAATCGCAGAAGCCATGGGGCGTTTGATGGAGGAGCTCCGGGTCGATGTTCAATTGAATACCCCTGTTCAACGTTTGGTTGTTGAGGGTGACCGTGTAACTGGTGTGGAGACGGAAGATGGAACAGTACATGAAGCAGATATTGTTGTATCCAATTTAGAAGTGATCCCTGCTTACCGTAAGCTTGCGCCACAGAGTTCAAAAGTGAAGAAAGAAACAAAATCACTTGAGAAGAAATTTGAACCGACTGTATCGGGGCTTGTTCTTCTATTAGGGACAGACCGCAAATTTGAGAACCTAAAGCATCATAACTTCCTTTTCTCTGAAGACCCTGAAAAAGAGTTTAAGCAAATTTTTGATGAAGGAAAGCCTGCGGATGATCCAACCATCTATATTGGCATATCAGCACGCTCCGATGATTCCCAGGCACCAGAAGGGAAAGACAACTTGTTTATATTGACACATGTTCCTCCGCTGGAAAACAAAAAACGCAAACCTATTGATTGGGACGCATACCGTGAGAAGGTTCTCGATAAGCTTGAACGAATGGGAATGGAAGGTCTGCGCGAATCCATAGAGTTTGAATACCGCTTTACCCCGGAAGATTTAGAGGCGTTGTATGGTCCAAATGGCGGATCGATCTATGGAATCGCTGCGGACCGCAAATCCAATGGTGGCTTTAAAATTCCTTCTAAAAGTCAAATTTACGATGGTCTGTATTTCGTCGGTGGTTCGACGCACCCGGGTGGCGGGGTTCCGATGGTGACGCTTTCCGGTCAATTGACAGCTGACTTAATTAAGGAACGTGAAAACGAACCGGTTCATCAATAATTTAATCAGGGAAGGTCAGCTTTTATTAGCTGGCCTTTTTTTACTGTTTATTCTTTTGGAGTGGGGGGAATGGTTGAGGAGATTAAGAAGGAGTTTGATTGAAGGAGTTTTTTGATGAGCGACTGGATGATTTTTGCTCTATTTATACTGTCAGGAATCAGTACATTCTTTGTAGCGTCCAGGCTGTCTGTGTTTGGAGATGCAGTAAAAGAAAAAACAAGGGCGTCTTCTGCGTTTATGGGGGCGGTCATTGGTGTGGCGATATCTCTTCCGGAATTGACTTCAAGTGTAACAGCTGTTGTTATTGACAGTCCTGATTTAGCCGTGGGGAATTTAATTGGTAGTAACTTGTTTAATATTATGGGGTTGGCCATTTTTGATATTATTTATCGCAGATACCAGATTCTTACACATGCTACTGCGGAAAGTAAGCTCTATGGATGGTTAGTTATTTTAATGACGTCAATTGTAATAGCAGGCTTAAGTCTGACTCTCCCTGCTCATGTATTTCATATCAGTTATACATCCATCATCGTTATTCTTTGTTATTTCATAGGGGCAAAGCTCATAAATGACCGGACGGAGTACCAGGGGAGGAAAGTGAAAAAGCAAAAAGACCGCTACGAGAAGTATACGTATAAGCAGGCGGTGGCCCGTTTCGTTCTATATGCTGTTTTGATTATGCTGATTGGCAGCGTTTTGACGGTGACAGCCGAACGAATTTCTGCCATTACAGGCATTGGCGCTTCATTTATCGGAGCATTCTTAGTGGCTATTAGTACTTCTCTACCGGATGCCGTGAGTGTTGGAACGGCATTAAAACTAAGAAATTTCAACCTTGGAATCAGTTCATTGCTGGGCAGCAATGCGTTTAACCTTATGATATTAGCTATTACCGATGCCATCTACTTTAAGGGGAATCTTTTAGAAGAATCCTCTCCGGCAAACATGATTACAGGCGTAACATCAATTCTATTTATTTTGTTAATTATTTTTAGTATTACAAGGAAAAAGACACGTTCATGGAATTACCTCCTTCCATCCCTGTTAATTATCGTCAGTTACTTCATCACAACTTATCTTGTTTTCCAAATAAAATAAAAATGTACAAATGATCCTCTATGAAAAGGTGAGAGGTTCATTTGTACGTGTCCTTCCAGTTGTTAGTTATAAAATAATTGATCCCTGTTGGATGCCAGCGGGGGTTCTTCCAACCATCCTTTATCAATGCTGAGTACAGCTCCATCTGAAGAAAACTTAGCTGTCTCAAGGATGAGACGGGCGAAGGTGAGGGATAAGTCTTTTCTTGCTATTTGGGAAAGTGCCGTTCCGTAATTGGACATTCCGCTCGCTGAGGCAAGACCGCTGTGATAATGCATAAGTTTATCTGAAAAGGGAGGGGTTTTTGATTCCGTTACTTCAGGGTCCCATAATTGTGGGGCGGGCAGATCTTCCTCCATTAATTGATTAATAAAAATATCGATATGTTTGTGGGCGATTTTTCGACCTCTAAGCATATACGTCTTTAAATCATCGGATTGAGCAGACTGGCTGAAAGCAATCATTAGAGACTTACCGAGCATGTTCGTATCCAGGTTAATGTAGAGTTCTTTAATTTCAGCGCCGGAAATGGCTCTCTGAGGTCCTTTAAGCTTACCGAGAAAAGATTTGTCTTCCACAAATTTAATATCTGTTGGAATGGGTATGTTGGGAGTCCTGATGACGATTCCTTTCTCGAGCAGGGCTTCCACAGCACCATTAAAGACATCTGCGTATTCGTTCATGTTTTGCAGGAGAAATAAGCGGATATCTCTGCGATGGGAAGCGAACATTGCGTTCATGTAATTGATGATAGAAGAGCGGCTCATCTCTTTTAAATAGAACATGTAGAACTTGTCTGAAAACATTCTAGGTGCATCTAGAAAGACATCCTGCTCTCCAAAACCCTGTGGTGTCTTCATCCCCTCCTGGTTAAAGATTTCTCTGTATTTCTTTATTCGTTCTTTAACGAGAGTAGAATTATGTTCGAGCAGCCTTTTTGCATCTCGATCTACTACGTTATGTAAAAAACTATCCATTACACAATTAATTAATGTTTCACCGATATATCCAGACCAGAGGCCGCTGACTTCCCCTGATGTCAAAGTAACTAAACGTCCGTCTTGACTCATTTCCAAGTCACCTCATACGCATGATTTTTTAATACGTGCTTCCTGCCTGTCCAAACAATTTGGTACCTTTCTCTATCCCTTAGCTATACATAAAAAAGTAATTAAAAGAAAGAGTTTCTTTTAGATGCAGAAAAATATTGGAACCAAAAGCGGAATTCATCAAATAATATAGAAGAGGAGAGCTCGAAGTTCTCAAAAAAATCTTCAAGTACATCTTCTTCAACTTCATCTAAAAGCCCGGTCACATAAAGAGGGGTCTTAAAGCGTTTATACAAATCACCGTGACCATATAAATGAAAGATATCTTCTGTTTGGCTTTCTACCATGTAACGTTCCCTCCTTTTCTATAGAGTCTCACTATTCTTTTAAAAGTATTCCAATTAAAAGAACCCTTGGGATGAAGTTACTGCCTTCATCCCAAGGGTTTTTCTGAGTTACTATACCGCTTCTGTTCTGCCTTGTTCTATGCATTCATAGTGTTTTTTTTCTTCTTCCTAAATGGCAGCCACCAGTTCCAGTCACCAAGCAGTTTCATAAGGCTCGGGACAAGTAAAAGGCGGATGATGGTCGCATCAATAAAGATCGCAATTGCAATCCCTATTCCGATCTGTTTCACGGGTACAACCCCGGTAAAAGCGAATGCACCCGTAATTACAATCATAATTAAGGCCGCAGAGGTAATAATTTTGCTGGTATTTGCAAGCCCTTCGACAGTTGATTTTGTATTATCTCCCGTCTCCAAATAGAATTCATGAATTCTTGATATGAGAAAAACTTCGTAATCCATACTTAAACCAAAAACTAAGCTGAATACTATCACAGGGAGGATTAATGCTATATCCGCTTCATTCAACCCAAAATGGCCCCCCTGGAATAACCAGACCAACACTCCGAACGTTGAGGTCAGACCTATAACATTCATCAGAATGGCTTTTAACGGGATGATAATTGATTTGAAAGCAATCATTAAAATAATGAAAGTAGAAATGATGATAATAGCTAAGGTGAGGCCTATTTTATCAGATATCTCTGTGTAGATTTCCTGATTAAATTTTGGCTGTCCTCCAAACATCATGGAAGCCTGCCAATTCTGTTCGCTCCATTTTGTCATGAGCTCCTGTGCTTCTGATGAATTGGCGGCTACATTTAAGTAGACAGGAATCATAAGGGCATCATCAGCGATGAATTGTTCAATAGCAGGCTCTAACTGTTCACGGAATTGCGGCTGGTCTAGAGACGCAGTTAAATTTTCAGGCGAGTCGATTTCGCTTGCTGTATAGAGTGTATCAATCGATTCAACAATTTCCGGTTTGGTTAAGTCCTCCTGCAAATCCTTCATCTGTTTTAAACCTTCTTCGCTCAGCCAGTCACCGTTTCTTTTTGCAATGACATAGGCGGTACTTTCCTGGTCAGAAAAGAAAGTAGTGTCAATCGTTTCATAGGATGACCGGGAGTCATAGCTTTCTGGTAAAGCGTTGATTGTCGGAATCGTCAAATTCATATTAGTTACGGGAAGAACGCCGATTACCAGAATCGCAAGGGCGGCAAGGGTAATAATGACGGGACGTTTCATAATCCCTTTTGCAAATTTCCGCCAGCGTGGTGTTGTGTCTTTTTCTGTAGGAATCAAACGCCACTTGTTTACTGTTGGTCCAAGGACATAAAGAAGAGACGGCAGGAGAGTTATAGATGCAAGGACCGCAACAATAATAACAACCGTTCCTCCAATAGCAATGTTTGTGAAAATGTCCACTTCAATGACGCTCATCGCTGCAAGCCCGATAAATACACAGACAGCTGAAAATAGAATGGAGCGGCCTGCTGTTTCAATCGTTGTCATTAAAGCTTCTGATTTGGACTGCTTCACCATCTCTTCGCGGTAGCGGTTTATAAAGAGGAGAGCGAAATCTATACTCAAAGCAAGTCCAATCATTGGTGCAATATTAAGGATAAATATTGAAAGTTGTGTGTTCTGACCAATGATAGACAAAATACCAAAGCCGATCCCTATGGTTACGCCGCCGATAATTAATGGAAGAAGAGAAGCGACAACCGTTCCAAAAGCAATCAGTAGAATCACCAGAGCAACTGGGAGACCGATAAGTTCAGCACGCTTTAAGTCGTCCTGGCTGGCTTTATTGATGTCTTCAGATATAACGGGTGCCCCTGTCAGTGTGGTCCCTTCTGCTTTGGACGTAACCTCTTTAACTTCTTTGATGACTTCATTCATATCCAGGGATTCATTATCAAAATGAATACTGGCATATGCAATGTTCTCTTTTTTCATGGATTCCTCCACTATTGGAGAATCAATGTGAGAGGCTAAATTGAGGTCTCTTATGTTTTCTAGTGTGTCGCTTATTTTTTGATTCGACTGGTTTTCGAATAATATAAGCAAAGTGGACTCGGGGAAGTCAAACGTTTCAGTGAGTTGATTCTCCACAGTTTCATATTCCCCATCTGTACGGAAACCGTCCCCTTCCAATAATGAAGGGAGCTGTATTGCGAAATACCCAAAGCCAATAGCGGCTATAATCCATAAAGCAAGCAGCCACTTATGGCTTTTTACAATGAAAGACGAGAGCTTCCTCATAATCTGTACTCCTTTTATCTTTGATTTAGGTGAATATATGCTATAACCATCTCTACAAATAATACTCCTTTTTACAAATCTTGAAAACTAAAAACGCAGAAGGTGTAGAAGTGGTTCTGGCAGGGGAAATAATAAGAAAAGTGAAAGGAGGCAGGGGGATGAATTGGCCGGAACAACTGATCAATGAGGCGAAAAGAAACATGGCTCCCTATGACGTGGAAGGATTTATCATTGGTGGAGGAAATGACAAATCTTCCCTTATGATGGTAGGAGAGGCCCCGGGAGAGAAAGAAGCTGTAGAGGGGGTGCCCTTCATAGGCAGGGCTGGAGATGAGCTGAATAAGCAATTGAAGTATGTGGGATTGTCGAGAGAAGAGATCTTTATTACAAGTGTCGTTAGGAGTCGTCCTTACAAATGGGTAAACACGAGTAAAAAAGGAAGTGGAGGCAGGAGAAAGGCTAATCGTAAACCGAATCAAAAAGAAATCTATGCTCATGCCCGGTTGTTAGACTACCAGATAGAAAAGGTTCATCCAAAAGTCATCATTACGCTTGGTGGAGTGGCTTATGAGCGGTTAACAGGCGATGATAGTAAAATCAGGGACGTAATAGGCTCACCTCACCAAACTAAGATTCTAAAGAGAGGAGGCGGAGAAGGTTATGAATGGACAGAAAAGGAGTACGTCATTTTTCCTCTCTATCATCCCGCAGCGGTTTTTTATAATCCAAAGATAAAGGAGGACATCTATCAATCACTGGATCGTTTGCGGGAGTATCTAAAAAAGAGAATAGAAAGAGTCGATAGAAAATAACTCTTTCTATTCTCTATTACCCTTCTGTTATTTGCGGGGCTTCACTCTTTTCAAAGACATAGTAGCCTTCAGTACTAATGGTTGCAGCACCAATTCCGGTGTTCCGCCAACTTCTGATAGCAATTTTATTTTGATTTTCAACTCCTTTTATTGTAAATATCTTCGTTTCAGTCTGAAATTCCCCTGCTTCTTTCAGTGATTCGTCCAGATGAGAAGGGGTGATGGTTCCGATCACTTCTCCTAGTTGATCAGGACTGACGGTTTTTCCGGTTTGGTAAAACTGCTCATCTTGGTGAATGACATATGTTTCCTGGACCATTTTTGAAGCGGGTTGATTCATGAACGCTGCTTCTTTTTTAGCTGATGCGACTTTAAAACCTGCAGCGCTTTCTTTTGGTGTCAGAAGTCCTGCTTCCTCCATCTCAGTCTTGGTTGATGCAAGCTGAACGGCTGTAAATAAAATCAGCAGTGTCATAACAGGGAGGAGCCAGCTTTTCATCTTAAATTCAGGATGCTTTTTAGGGCGGGATTTAAGAGACTGATGGACATTTCTTTTCATGTATCGTTGATCATAAGGAACTTGATCATATTTTATATCCTGATTTAATTTCTTTAACTTACGATCTATTAAATCACTCAATTGACGAACTCCCTTCTGCTGTCAAACGTTCTTGTAAAAGCTGTCTTGCACGTCGAAGTCTTGTTTTAACTGTGTTGGGACTAATGTTTAATACGTGGGACAAGTCTTTGATATCGAATTCTTCAAAGTAATACAAAATGATAATTTCTCTATAGATGTCCTCTAAATGTAAGACATGGGAAAGCAGAGCTTCATCTTCATCTTTCTGCATCACAAGTTCTTCAGGTGTTTCACGTGGAGAAGGAATGGACCTGAATAGATCAGCCCCTTTTTTTACGACTCTTCTCACGTAAGAACTTTTTAGATGGTCTTTGCATAAATTGATGGTGATTTTGTACAACCACGTTTTCAAAGACGATTCTTTTTTGAAAGTGTCGTATTTCTGGTAAGCTTTAATAAACGTCTCCTGAGTAATATCTTCAGCAAGCGCATAATCTTTTACATAGGAATACGCAAGCCACTTTAAGTCATGTCCATACTCGTCAATCCACTTTTCAATGCGTTGTGTCTCTTGTTCTCCGGGTTCATATATAGACTGTGAGCTCTGCTTGTGTATCAATTTATCCCACCTCATCTTTTTTAGACGACACTCCCCGAGAATAGGTTTTATGAAATCGTAAACTTTCTACTATATTCGCTAAAGTACCGTGTTTTTCCTTGTTCTTTATTACGTATATGGAGTGATAAACGATGTATATGCCTGGACGTTGGATTGCTGGTGCCGGTTTTTTCTTATGGTTGCTTTGGAAAATATACTTCCCTGTCGGCTGGGTGGAGTTTTCCCTTGGCTTTAGTTTGTTTGTTCTAATCCCCTTGTTGTTAGAGGAAGCGTTAAAGCGACCATTGAAGAATCAAGCAGAGGAATGGTTATGGCAGGTATTTATCTGCTCACTCCCTTTTTCTGTGGCTGGTGCTTTATCTTTATCCCAGCCCTTAGGGTGGCAGGCATCGATTTGGGGTTTTATATGGATGGTTTTTACTTTGTGTCTTGCTGTTGGGGGATTGTGGCGGGTTTATATTAGATCCGGACGTTATACTGAAGAGATATGTATTGATGCAGGATTTTTGTATCTCGGTATTGGTGGGGTTTGTTTCTTTTTCTCCCGATTATCAGGGTTGGGCATCGGCCCTTTTTCTCAAAGAGAGATGCTTGTTCTGGCTTTGTTCTTTCATGGAGCAGCTTTTCTGCTGTCTTTAATTACCGGTTTTTTTGGCCGCTATCTTTTAGATGTTAATCAAGAAGGCAGCCCGCGTCCCCTGAAAGGAATGTATACAGTCTTCGCACGCGTGGTGCTGGTGGGTCCGCTTATAGGCTTATTTAGTCTTTGGTACGGAGTCAATACGTTTATCATGACCTCTATTCTTTATGCCTTCCTCATTGCCTGGATGTGTTTATGGTGGTTCTGGATTTCTGTGGAATTCAAGCCTTGGGTTTGGGTATCCATTATTCTTACGGCTTTGTTTGGATTTACTATTATCGGCGGTGCTTTCTTTCAAGGGTGGATGGTAGAAAGTTTAAGCAGTGTAGGGTTGATGGCATCCATACCTACGTATGGTTTTCTCTGCGCCTTCTTCTTTTCCTGGATTGTTGTATTCGCATGGCGGGGACTTCATGCGAATGGACGATCATTTGAAGAGAAGGCCTTAAGGGGAGGGGGAGACCGAGAGCTGTAGAGGGGGTTGTTTCACGTGAAACCTGACGAATAAAGGAAGATTCCAGTTCAAAATAAGAAGAATGGCAGGTGGGGCGATATGCGTCCTTTTCCCCTTCAGTCCTTAAGAAATTGTGCTATAATAAAAAGGAATCGACGACAGCTGCAACTGTCGCCGTGATACCGTTCGACTTTACATGCACCTGACCTTCACTTTGAGTGGGGGTCTATTTTTTATTGGTCATTTTGATGATGAGCGCAAGGAGTGTGATGATGAACGTTCCAAACGCAAACATAATCATAAGAGATTCATACGTAGTCATCGATTGCCTCACACCCTTTCTATCGCAGTCTTATATATAATAGAAGAGAACGGTATCTATCTACTAGGATACCATATTTTGCGATAAATAAGAACGTATGTTCGTAAAATGGACAATAGGAACTAAATAAACACAGGCCCAATCACGCGGGACCTGTGTTTGCATATCTAACCTCGGTAAAGCAGGGGACCAAGGAGAGAACCTGAGAAACTATTGAGCAGCTTTTTCTTCTTTTTGATTTGGGTTCGAATCAGCATTTAATCCATCTAGACGATGGAGAAGACCGACACCGAAATCACCATCTGCGCTGGGATTGATATTTTCATTGAAAATTCCGCGGCTTGATTCATATGCTTGAGAACCGTGTTCGGAGAAGTCAAGTCCAGATATCTCTTCCTCTCTGGATACACGAATTCCGACCGTACTTTTAATAACGAAAACAACAGCTGCTGTTGTAAGCATCGTCCAGGCAATTACTGCAAGAACACCAACCGCCTGAATACCAAGCAGATTAATGCCACCCCCATAGAATAGTCCGCCTTCAACAGCGAATAGGCCGACAGCTAATGTACCCCAGACTCCACAGATTCCGTGCACAGCGATTGCTCCGACCGGGTCATCGATACGAACAACGCGGTCAAGAAACTGAACAGCTTCTACAAGAATGACCCCTGCAATTAAACCAATCACTAAAGCTCCGCCAAGGGATACGTTTGCGGTACCGGCTGTAATTCCAACAAGACCAGCAAGGGCTCCGTTTAAAGTCAAAGAAGCATCAATGCGTTTGAACTTAGCGTAGGAATAAAATCCAGAACCAAGAACTCCTGCTGCTGCAGAAAGTAGAGTTGTAGCAATGACAGAAGGGACCAGTGAAGGGTCGGCGGCCAGTGTACTTCCTCCGTTAAAACCAAACCAGCCAAACCATAGGATAAAGACGCCCAGTGCTCCTAAAGGGATATTGTGTCCTGGAATGACATTAACGGTTCTGCCATTGTACTTACCAAGACGCGGACCCAGGAACATGACGGCCACAACAGCGCCAAGGGCACCAGTCAGGTGAACAACGGTAGATCCGGCAAAATCGACAAAGCCAAGCTCAGCTAACCAGCCTCCACCCCATACCCAGTGTCCAACGACAGGATAAATGAAGCCAGTCATCACAATGGTTAGAAGGAGATAAGAGCCTAATTTAATACGTTCAGCAACAGCGCCTGAAATGATAGTGGCGCAGGTAGCTGCAAAAACAGCCTGGAAAACAAAGAAGCCAATTTGATCTTCCTGACCGCTTAGAAGGAAACCGTCCGTCCCGATAAACCCACCGCCTGATGTACCAAACATAACTCCGTAGCCAACCACGAAGTAAAGGACGGAGGCGATTGACATCGTCATAAAGTTCTTCATGAGGATATTGAGTGCATTTTTAGATCGTGTGAAACCTGATTCAACCATTGCAAAGCCTGCGTGCATAAAAAATACTAAAAATGCAGCAATCATCACCCAGGCCATATCAACAGATTGAAGAACAGATTCGGCTGTCACAGCTGTTTCAGCACTCGCGATCATTGGAAAACCGAAAAGAGCGAAAAAGAATAGAGGGATTACTTTTTTCATAAGAGTATACTTCCTTTCCAAATGGGATTAAATCAATGCCTGCTTTCCTGTCTCACCAGTGCGGATTCGGAATACCTCATCAATTGTCGAAACAAAAATCTTGCCGTCTCCCACTTCATTTGTAGCGCAGGCATCCATAATGACATCAACGATAGAACCAAGTTCGTGATTTTCCACTACCATTTCCACTTTTACCTTTGGATATAATTTGACTTCAAACCGACTGCCCCGGAAGATTCCTTCCTGTCCTTTCTGCTGACCACAGCCTGCTACTTCTGATACCGTAAGTCCTTTGACCCCCAGTTCATCCAAGTTTTGTCTTAAACCTTGAAATGCCTCCGGGCGTATGATTGCCTCTACTTTCTTCATGAATAGAGCCTCCTCCTTTTCTTGTGTCAGCTTTTATGACATCAAGAGTAAGTAATTAAATACAACTATAAAGTAAAGATTCTGAAAAATCAATACATTTTCTTTTTGCTGTGTAAGAAAAGTTAACATGGTTGTGATTCTATAAAAAAACGCCTTCTTAGGTCTGGATATCTAAGAAAGCGTTTTTTTACTATAGATCATTGAATCCATTTGTTTCGGACACTTTTGTATACTGACGGGACTTTTGCTCAAAGAAATCGGACTTTCCTTCCTCGACTTCCTGATAGGCGCGAATCCATTTAAGAGGGTTCTCTGTAACATAAGGATAGGACTTTGCGGCGCCAAACTGACGGCAGCGCTTATTGGCAATGTAACGGATGTAATTCTCTAGGTCCAAAATGGGGATACCTTGAAACTTATCCCCAATAAGATGGCGGGCCCATTTTATTTCCAGGTCTGCTGCTAGTGTAAATACTTCCGTTACAAATTCCCGATAAGTTTTTTTGTCTAGGTCAGTTTCTTCCTCTAATGTTTCTTTAAAAATACGGGTGAACAGGGTGACGTGGATTTGTTCATCACGATTAATGTAGTTAATCATTGTGCTTGTGGAAACCATTTTATGATTACGGGCCAAATTGTAAAAGAAGGCGAAGCCGGCATAGAAAAACAGCCCCTCAAGAACTACGTCGTAAACAATCGAGCGTAAAAAAGTATCGACAGAAGGGTTTTCAATAAAGGTTTGATATCCGTCTATAATAAATTGATTCCGTTCCCGAAGGACCTCGTCGTGCTTCCAATACTCAAATATATTCTCCTGTTCCTTTTGGTCTACAAGGGTTGAGAGGACGTAGGAATAGGATTGGTTATGGATAACTTCCTGAAAAGCGAGTACCTGCATTAAGGCTGACAAGCTGGAATCTGTAAGATAGTCTGCGATTTTTCCTGAATAGTCGGTCTGGATAGAATCCAGGAAAGCGAGAAGTCCAATAATTTTCTGGAAAGCTTCCTGCTCGTATTCTGACAGCATAGGCCATTGCTTTAAATCATTGCTCATGTTTATTTCACCTGGGATCCAGAAGTTTGAAAGCATCGTTTTGTACATTGGATATGTCCATGGATAGCGTGTGTCATCCCAATTTAAGATGTTTGAGCTTCTTCCATTAATGATTCCTGTGGAGGCATTGGGAGCATTATAATCAATTAACTTTCGTTTTTTTATTTTTCTCATAAACAATCCTCTCCTTTATGATGAACAGCTTTCACAGTCGTCGTATTCTCCTGTGCTTGAAGTGGAGCGTGTATAATACGTAGTTTTCAACCCTTTTTTCCATGCTTGTAAATGTAAGTCCAATAATTCTTTGGCTTGAATCGTATGCCGGACATAGAGATTAAACGATATGGACTGATCAATATATTTCTGACGGATACTGTTCTGACGAATGCTTGCATGCTGATCTACATCGTAGGCTGATGGGTAATAGCGGTAAGTTTCATGGGAAAGATCAGGAGCGGTAACCGGGATTTTGTAATTCTTTTTTTCTTCAGAATAAAATTTTCTAAATACAGGATCGATACTTGCTGTACTGCCGGCAATCAGAGATGTGCTTGAGTTAGGTGCCACAGCAAGCAGATAACCATTCCTCATGCCATTTTTCTGTACCTTGTTCTGCAGAGATTTCCAATTCCATGTGCCATCTTGGTCAAACGTTCGTTTAACAAAAAAATCTCCATTCTGCCAGTCTGAACCTTCGAAAAGTGGATAACTGCCTTTCTCAAAAGCAAGGTCACTGCTTGCTTCAATGGCGTGGTAGGCAATAGCTTCATAAATTTCACCTGTGTAGTGGAGCGCCTCTTCTGAATGCCAATTTAGTTTTTTCTTTGCAAGGAGATGGGCCCATCCAAAAGTCCCTAACCCAACTCCCCGATAGGCTTGATTTGTTAATTGAGCTTGAAGGACAGGGATTGTATTTTGTTCGATGACATTATCAAGCATACGCACTTGAATTGACACTAAACGTTTGAGAACGCCTGATGGTACAGCACGCCCCAGGTTGATGCTGGAAAGGTTGCAGACCACAAAATCACCAGCACTTTTAACAGTGATGATCTTTCCGTTTTCTACATATTGTTCATCCTGAAGGGTCGGCTTTTGATTCTGGGCGATTTCCGTACACAAATTGCTGCAGTAAATCATACCGGCATGGTTATTGGGATTCATACGGTTGACTTCATCCCGGTAAAACATATAAGGGGTGCCTGTTTCGAGCTGGCTGACCATGATGCGTTTCATAATTTCAATTGCCGGTATCTTTTCTTTTGAAAGATAGGGGTGTTTGATGCACTGCTGATATTTTTCGCGAAAGGACCCGGCTCCTCTTCTCTCATCAAATTGATCTTCTAAAGAGAACCCCATTACCGTCCGGACTTCATGTGGGTCGAATAAATACCAGTCCTCACGCTTTTCAACAACTTCCATAAATACGTCGGGAATAGATACTCCAGTAAACAAATCGTGGGTTCGCTGACGCTCGTCACCGTTGTTCAACCGGCTGTCGAGAAATGGCAGTATATCTTTATGCCAAACATCTAAATACACAGCAACCGCACCTTGACGCTGACCTAGCTGGTCAACGCTGACCGCTGTGTTATTTAATTGCTTCATCCATGGTAAGACACCAGAGGACACACCTTTAAACCCCTTAATATCACTCCCGCGACTACGAATCTTCCCGAGGTAGACCCCGATTCCACCGCCATGTTTACTTAGGTTTGCGATGTCAGTGTTGCTGTCATAAATGGATTGTAAGGAATCGTCAACAGTATCAATGAAGCAGGAGCTTAGTTGGCCATAGCATTTTCCAGCGTTCGCGAGCGTAGGAGTGGCTACAGTCATGTATAAATGACTTAATGCCCAATAAGCTTCTTTGACAAATCTGATGCGCTGCTTTCCATTTTCTTGTGCCATTAACACCATAGCAATAATCATGAAACGTTCCTGGGGTAATTCGAATATCTCTTTCTCTTTGTTTTTCGCGACATATCTGTCTGTGAGTGTCTTGAGACCAATATAATTAAAAAGATGATCACGTACTGGAACAATGGAAGCTCCCAATTCTTCAATTTCATGTCTGCTATAGTATGTAAGGAGCTTCTTGGAGTATATGCCTTCTGAAATAAGTATCTTAATCAATCCATAGAAATTTTCATAAGGGCTGGTGGTTTCTCGATTTTGGGTAGACTCACGATATATTTCTTTTAAAAGAAGCCGGCTTGCTGCAAAAGTCCAGTCCGGCTGGGTTTCATCCATTTTAGCCAGACATTCGAGAATAATTGAATCTGTGTTGTCCGCTGACTTCTTATTTGTCATTTCATTCATGAATCCTGCGATGTCTAAGTGGGGGAAGTCTAATTTTAATTGTTCTAATGTTTCCATGCTGTCCGGTTTCTGTGTAAGGCTTTTCATTCTTTCACTCCTTTTTATTCAATAAAAAAACCGCCCAACAGCTGTTGAGCGGATGAAACCATGAAACGAAAAAGAAGATGAACGCTGGCTTCTTTTCATTCCATCGCTTCATCTTCTCAATCCCCGAAGAAGTTGAACCTGCAACGAACAAAGACAGGTCTCCTGGCTGTCACTCGATCTTACTCCGGCCCTTCCCGTGCTTTACACAGTGGATGTCCGTTTCGCGAGTGATTACAGTTGCGGGGGCAGCTCCGGATTTGAACCGGATTCCCTATTAAGCCTTGTGGCATCTTCATTCATAGATACTATATATAGTGAATTTTTTTAAGTGAATTAGCTTATCTTGTGTTTTAATCATAAGTTAGTAAGGGAGCTTGTGCAACACTTTTCTGAAAAATGTTGTCTTCTTATTCTTTGAATTTTTATAGAATCTCTAAAAGCACGGCCCTTCTTATTTGATGCAGTTCATTGCCAGCAGACTATGCATAAAGATAGGAATCGAGGGTTTTAAGGAGGTTAAGAACAACAGATGGCGTATTTATTTGAATATAATATAAAAAGAGTCACAATAGAAATAGGATCTTTCAGTGTCTATCCGGATACAGGAAAAATAGCAGGATATCACCAATTAATTTTAGCTTTTAGCTTAAAGGAGAGGTTTGAATGAAACAACCATTTGATTGGCATAAGGAAGCAGAGAAACAGTGGAATGATAGAGCGGAAATGTGGAACTCCAAAAGCAGGGAGATGTGGGACAAGGGCAGCAGGTCTACGATTATTCCTTTTTTAAAAAAACACATCAACCAGGGCAGGATTGCCGACCTCGGCTGCGGGGATGGATATGGATCGTACCGTTTGTACCAGGAAGGGTTTGAGGTGAAGGGGGTGGACTTATCTTCAGATATGGTTGCCAGGGCAAACAAAAGGGTGAGCAACGAGAGAATTTCTTTTGTACAAGGAGACTTAACCAATCTCCCTTTTGAAAGGGAAACTTTTGATGCTGCCATCGCTATAAATTCTCTGGAATGGACAGAAGTCCCTTTGAAAGGTCTGGAAGAGATGAAGCGGGTGTTAAAGCCCGGGGGTAAATTATGCATTGGATTACTTGGTCCGACGGCCATGCCCAGGGTGAACAGTTACCGTAGACTTTACGGGGAGGAAGTCATTTGTAACACCATGATGCCATGGGAGCTTAGGAAAATGGCAGAGGAAACAGGGTGGTCCTGCATAGAAGGTCAAGGCGTTTATAAGCAAGGGGTGGAAGAAGACCTGTTACAATCACTGAATGAGGAATTGAAGCAGGCTCTTACATTTATGTGGGTCTTCATTTTTGAGAAAAACGCTGCTCCATCCTAAATGCCTGTTCGGGAAAGCGCCTGCCCTTTACTTGTTGGTGAAGGCGCAATTAGATAAAGTGTTTCATTACAAAAGCACCCTTGAAGGGTGCTTTTTATTTTTTTCAGTTATTCCTCCCAGAGAAATTCTCTAAGCAAAAAATCCACTTCTTTCAATTCATGAAGGCCGGAGTGGGTAGCGAGTCTGTTGTAGAGACGTTCCTCCCTGTATTGTCCGAAAGGTACGATTTCTTGAAGGCCCTGAACACTGGAGGCGTGCACGAGTCCATCCCAGTGGTCTTTTTCATCTGCATCTCCGTTGATAACCCCTGCGATTGCTAGAACCCGGATATCGTCAGGGAAAAATTCCTTGTTCTGAGCCATCTGTTGGAGAGCACTTGACTTGGGGCGCAGGTCTTTTGTTGCCTCTCCGTAATTGGAGGAGAAATATCCCTCTTTTTCAATTCCTTTAAATGGGCTGGCAATGACAGCGAGCTTTTCCACCCGGGGTACAGATCGGTCGTGTTCATTGATTAAGTAATGGACAGATGCCAGGCCGCCCATGGAATGACCGACGAGATTGACTTGTTGAATGTTGTAATCTGCCTGCAGTCTTTTCATAACTTTCTCAAGCCAATGCCCCTGATCCTGTATACTTGCGCGGTTATTTTCAAAAAGAACTTGTATAAAAGGATTAGAGGCGTTGGTGAAGTCTCCTTGGATGGATACAAGCCCTGTGGATGAAACATAAATAGTCACATGTTTCCTGCCCCACTGCAGGTTCTGCATACGATCAATCATTGTTTGGAAGCTTCTGGGACCGCCCTTGTAACCGTGAATGAAAAGTGTCGGCGTTATTTGATCGTGTTTAACAGGCTCAGAATTACTTGATTTAGCATTCCACATAAATAAGATGACCCCAATTATCAGGCATCCGATAAATATGGGTGACCACCTCTTTGAAAATTCTTGTTGGGTTAACATAGTTGTTCCTCCTGAAATTAAATCCGGGCATTTTGAGTCTAATTTTAGTACATCTCCAATGTATAGGGAATGAATAATGTTCGTTTGGAATAAAAAATCCCCTCTACCTATATGACATCTACTATACCCTGTTTTTCGAGCAGCCATGTTTTCGATATTATCACAGACATATCCATTGGTTTATCATGCTTTTTTCAGGGAAAACTGAAAATGTATAAAAAAGGATAATGGAAAGGAGAATTTCATTGAATCAAGAAGAGTTGAAGAAACAGATCTATAAAGTTATGGACCAGCACAAGGTGGGTACCCTTGCGACTGTGAAAGACAATAAGCCCCATACACGGTATATGACATTTAGTAATGACGAGGAATTTACTTTTTACACACCTACGAATAGAGAAACACACAAAGCGGAGGAAATTGAATCCAATCCTCATGTTCACGTTCTTCTCGGTTATGAAGGGGAAGGGTACGGAGATACGTACCTTGAAGTTCAGGGCCAGGCAAAAATCCGTGATGATCAGGAAATAAAAGACTGGTTATGGAATGACCATATGGATCGGTGGTTTAAAGGGAAAGACGACCCTGAATACATCGTACTTGAAATTATGCCGGAAAATATCCGTTTAATGAATGAAGGAGAAGAAACTCCTGAAACACTTGATTTATAGAAGAAAAAAAGCGGCCAGCGTAAAATCCGGCCGCTTTTTATTTTTTTAAAGCACAAGGGTCATCTTCATATTCCACTTCAATGGTTACATGCTCAAGTTGAATAGATTTAAGAATATCTGTCACTTGAGATTTGGCATCACAGACATCTTTTTTCGTTGCATTCTCTGCTACAACAATATGCGTTGAAAAGGCATGATTTTCGCCGTCTAATGACCATAGATGGGTATGGTGACTAGAGATAACTTGAGGTATAGCATTCATTTTGTTAATGATTTCTTCTAGATTAACTCCACCAGGCACACCTTCTAAAAATAAGCGCATCGTTTGAATTAAATTTTGAATCACGTTATACAGAATAAATAGTGTGATTCCGATGGATGCAATAGGGTCAAGGATAGGGACGTCAAAAAAGACCATAACGATACTGACGATGAGAACAGCTACCCAGCCGAGTACATCTTCAAGCAGATGCCAGGTCATGACCTTTTGATTCATGGAACTGCCCCCGCTTAATCGGAAGACTGCAGCCCCATTAACGAGAATACCCAGGATAGAGAGGGCGATCATGCCCTGGGCATTTGGCTGTTCAGGGTTCATCAGCCGGGGAACTGCCTCTGTGAGTATAAAAATAGAGCCTGCGATGAGTACGACGCTGTTAATGAGTGCAGCTAGCAGAGAAAAACGTCGGTAGCCAAATGAGAAGTGCTCTGAATGTTCTTTATTAGAAAATTTCTGCAGAAACCAGGCCAATCCGAGCGACAGAGAATCTCCAAGATCATGGAGAGCATCTGATAAAATGGCCATACTGTTTGTAAGAAGCCCTCCGATTAATTCAATTATGGTGAAGGCAAGGTTAAGGAAGAATGCCGTTTTAATCTTCCCGGTCGTTGAATGCCCATGATGATGGTGGTGGTGATGCCCCATATGGCTGCCTCCTTCTATATATGATTATATGTTCATATATTTAATTTAAGAAAAAGAAAGGAAAATGTCAATCCATCCCGCCCTTTTTATTCTTTACATCTTCAAAATTAAGATGCAGACCGCCGGGAAATGAGCAAAACCTTTGCCAAGGTTCCAAGATGGAGAAACACATTGAATGCTGATATAGGATAAGGAGTAAGGGATAAGGTTTGTTTTAGTTCCAAAAAGGGATTTCTCTATCAATCAACCGGGTAAAAGCGTCGGTGAATATGGTGATAGTCCAATTTATTGTCCGTAACTGCTGCCAGGCGTTCGATAGAGCTTAATAAAAACGACTTATCCAAATGGTAAATGACTTCCTCTTCAATATGGTCGATAGTATCACAAGCAAATTCCCAGAGCATCTGGTGCTTGGAACGGTCAATGGACCCGGCGATTAAGGCAAGCGCGCTGACGAGTTCAGTAATAATTAAATGGTTGTTACGTGCATAGTGGCGGATAAACCCAAAACCCCGATATATATAATATTCAAAGGACTCGGACTGCAATATAACCCTTACTTGTTCATCGTTATCCATAAGATAGGGGGTGAAGGTAATATAATCTTCTACAGTAAGCATGAGTTCAGCCATCTGATGAATCGTGTTCGTAGCCGTCTTGGGATCATTATTTCCAAGGGATTTGATGGCAATCTCAGCGAGTTTATGCATTCCCATTTGAAGGTCCTGCAGCTCGGTTTCCTTGTAATCAATTTGAATCATCGTACAGTATTTATCTTCCTCAATTTCATCTACTCCCGGCCCCCAGAAACTGATTAATTCATTCCCCTTTAGAATATAGTCTCCCACTTGGGCGTGGAATTGGATTATGATCTGATCTTTTCTTGCTTCTTCAATCATGCCTCTGTAGTCGACAAGTTGAATGTACCCTGACTTAACGGCTCCTACGGATACAGCTTTGTCCTTGTAGTCCTCCATAAGGTCATCCGGCTCTTCGCAGCGGTATTTCTCAAGATCTTTCGTTAACGTATGATAAATGATTTGTTTTGAAGACTGCTTCATAGAGTCGGTAATGTTGTGTACCTGCATCCAAGTTGTGGCGTGGTTAATAAAATAGATGAATGTAATGGCTGATGTAAACGCCAGTAAGATAGTAAGAATTGGAACAGCTACGAAGAATTCGTGTTGTGTGTTGCCGATAAACAGGAAAACCAACAGAACATATACAAAGTTTCCGTTGAAAATTCCAAGCGCATGCTGGGTTCGTTTATCTGAGACGAAATTTAACAGCATACGGGGCGAAAATTGACCGCTGAAAGTTGTCAGCACAACGAGTAAGGAGTTTAATGTAAAGGCGCTTAGTGTTAAAATTCCTCCAATTAAAGTACTGACAAGCATCCTCGTAATATCTGCATTAATTCTGAAAAAACTAAATGTATATTGTTCTATCTGCAGGATTATATCAAGGTACAAGGTTATGGCTACGAAGAAGATAGATAAGGTTATGTACACGATTGGCATATACCAGATGGTCATCTGCATTTCGTGTTTTCTCTGACGTTTTGGCATTTGCAAATATTTTCTAATGGATACCGGAAGCAGTTTCATAAGCATTGGAGAGTCCGTCCTTTCTGGTTTTCACACAAAGATGAATCGCGCTGCTACATGCAGATACGTAAAGTCGTACTCTTATTTTCCCAAACCATTTCCCTTTAAAACAGAAAAATGATAGGAGAATAAAAAGCAGACCATCCTTTGCCTTTGGCACGCGCTCAGGTATATTGGTAGAAAAGGAATGAAAGGAACCGTGATCGATATGAAGTGGGTTCAAAAGACTTTTAATCAACTATCTAAAGAGGAACTATATAAAATTTTAGAGGTGCGTGTCTCTGTTTTTGTCGTGGAACAATCGTGCCCTTATCCGGAAGTGGATGGAAGAGATAATGAATGCCTACATATATGGCTGGAGAATGATGGGGGGATGGCTGCTTATTGTCGAATCGTTCCTCCAGCAGAAGGGGAAAGTTACTACAGCATTGGACGGGTTCTGGTAATAGACGAACACAGAGGTACAGGGCTTGCCAAAGCATTAATGAACCGTGCGATTCATGTGTTAAAAGACGAGTGGAAAGTCAAGCATATCTGGCTTCATGGTCAAGAGCATTTACGTCACTTTTATGCATCATTCGGTTTTAAGGAAGTTTCCGAGGTTTATTTAGAAGATGGAATTCCACATGTAGATATGTTAATGAATGTTTAAGTTGTTTTGCGGAACATACTCTTGTTTTGAAATCTCCTGAAGGGGAAACATACCTTTGTGACAAATACTGTTTGTGGGAGGATTATCAACAATGAGTCCAAAGACGTTTACAAAACAATACATTAACGGTCAATGGAAGAATGGTTCAAGTGAAAAATTTGTAGAGAATGAGAATCCATATACACAGCAGACGATTTCATCGATTCCTTCTGCTAATGAGGATGACCTGAATGAAGCTTATGAGGCAGCAAGGCAGGCCCAGGAATCCTGGATGTCTACACTTCCTGGTCAAAAACAGCAGAAATTTGATCGTTTACTGCATGTTGTGCAGGAACGCAAAGATGAAATCATCGACTGGCTTGTGAAAGAGTCAGGCAGTACGCTTATAAAAGCGGAAGTGGAATTTCAGGCTGCGGTAGGCATCATCCGAGAGTCCGCAAGCTTTCCAACCAGAATGTCCGGCCAGATTTTTCCATCAAATACGCCTGGAAAAGAGAACCGCATTTATCGTTCACCTAAAGGAGTCATTGGTGTCATCGGCCCGTGGAATTTTCCGTTTCATTTAGCGATGCGTTCCATTGCCCCTGCTATTGCGACTGGCAATACAGTGGTTGTTAAGCCAGCTTCAGACGCACCGGTGACATCCGGATTATTAATTGCTGATTTATTTGAAGAGGCTGATTTTCCGAAAGGTGTCATAAATGTGGTTGTCGGTCGTGGATCCGAGATTGGGGATGCTTTTGTTACTCATCCTGTCTCAAAGCTTATTTCTTTTACTGGGTCGACAGAGGTCGGAAGCCACATAGGGGAACTTGCAGGAAAACATATTAAAGATACGGCTCTTGAGCTTGGCGGGAACAATGCGATGATTGTACTTGATGATGCGGATATTGAGAAAGCCGTAGAAGCTGCTGCATTCGGCAAATTCCTTCACCAGGGACAGATTTGTATGTCCCTAAACCGCATTATTGTTCATGAGAGTGTACATGATACTTTTGTTGAACAGTTTAAAACTAAAGTAGAAGGTCTAAAGGTTGGGGATCCATCGGAAAAAGATACGGCTGTTGGTCCTTTGATTAACCACGACGCCGTCGAGCGGATTCAACACGATCTGCAGGCCAGTCTCGATGAGGGAGCGACAGTACTTACAGGTGGAGAAGCTGATGGAAACGTTTTACAGCCCACTGTACTGACAGGGGTAACAAACGAGATGCCAATTGCTAAGAATGAAGTTTTCGGCCCTGTAGCTGCTATAATTAAAGTAACTTCAGAAGAAGAAGCGATTGAAGTAGCTAATGGTTCGCCGTATGGATTGAGTGGCTCTGTCTTCACCCGTGATGTACACCGGGGGGTTGAAGTTGCCAAGCGAGTAGAAACAGGGATGATTCATATTAATGATCAATCGGTGAATGATGAAGCTCATGTAGCTTTTGGAGGAGAAAAAGAGTCAGGCCTCGGCCGCTTTGGTGGTGAATGGGCGCTTGATAAATTTACAACAGTGAAATGGATCGGTGTCATGAATGGGTACCGGGAATATCCGTTTTAAAATCATTCTATATGAAAGAGGAAGCCAGGATGGCTTCCTCTTTCACTTTAATACTTTTCAATCTCCCATTTAGGACCATTATTTATATAGAGGTTCAGTTTATCAGCGTATTTTTCTGCCTCTTCGACCCGTATGAAAATCCTCTCTCTTCTGTCGATTGGATCTTTAAGGATTTCAACTACACGATTATCTTTCCTAACAAGCGCGTACATTAAAAACCCCTCCTGTATGATGTTTGTTTGGTATTTGTATAATATTATTTAAATCTATTTTGAATGGCAATTCAATAGTTTTTATTGGAAAAATTCTTATTCTATTTCCTGAAAATCGACAAAAAAACTCCCTCGGATAAGGGAGTCTTTCGAAATTTTCATTTTAATTTTCTTACAAATTCAAAAGTGTACGAAAGGTAGATCTCAGAGAAAAATCACCGTTTTTCTTTAAAATCTCTAAAACGGCTGACCGCATCCTTCAACGTTTCTTCTGAGTTGTTTAATCCGATTCTTACATACCCTTCTCCGCTGGCTCCAAAGCCTACGCCGGGAGCTACAAATAGACCGGTTTCCTCTAACAAATCATCCGCAAATGACTGAGAAGTATACCCTTCAGGTACTCGCAGCCACGCAAAGAATGAACCTTTGCATGGTTCCACGTGGTAACCAGCTTCTTCCAAGCCGCTGACAAGCAGATCTCTTCTTCTCTCATAAGTATCTGCTAACTCTGTTACACATTGCTGGGAACTCAGCAGGGCTGTCGCAGAGGCTTTTTGCAAACCTCCAAAAATACTGCAGAAGTAGTGGTCTTGTATTAATTCAAGTGCCTTGATCACACTGGGGTTTCCTACGGCAAAGGCTACACGCCATCCTGCCATATTGTAGGTTTTTGACATGGTATATACTTCAACCCCCACATCTTTAGCACCTTCCATCTGCATGAAACTGAGCGGCTTCTGCCCGTCAAATCCGATTGCTCCATAGGCGAAGTCATGAACAACACAAACCTCGTGCTTTTCTGCTTCCTGGATCGTTCTTTCAAAGAATTCAGCATCCGCTACTGCTCCTGTCGGGTTGTTTGGATAGTTCAAGAACATGAGCTTTGCTTTTTCCCAGCTTTCTTTATCGATCATGTCATAGTCGGGAAGGAATTCATTTTCGGATAGTAAAGGCATCGGCTTCATTTCGGCACCGACCATTTCAATGCCTGACCAGTAATCAGGATAACCGGGATCAGGAACGAGGGCGATATCACCGGGATCGAGAAAGCATTGGCTCAGTTCAACAAGGCCTGTTTTGCTTCCCGGCATAATGGCCACTTCTGTTTTAGGGTCAATCTCCACGTCATATTCCTTTTTGTAGAATTCGGAAATTGCTTCCTTGAAAAATTCAAAACCGTGAAAAGGGGGATACATATGATATTCCGGATTTTCAGCAGCGTCCTTTAACGATTCGACAATGTGGGAAGGAGTGGGTTGATCGGGATTTCCCTGACCGAGGTTTAATGTATCGTAGCCCCGCTCTTTATATACGTTTAGTTTATCGATAAGCGTAGCGAAGAATTGATCTGGCAGACGCTTTAGTGCTTGTGAAGTTTCAAAGTTTACCATCATCTCACCTCTGAATATTGTTTTAAGAATATTTTGAACGATTGTGCATTATCGATAGTGTAACATGACGGAAGTTTAAGAGGGAACAATAAAGGCAAAGAAGAAGGAAAGATTGTGTAACGTAAGAAGGAGTGATTGGATGAGGTTTATCATTATTGGAGGAGATGCAGCGGGGATGAGCGCGGCGATGCAGATCGTTCGTAACAGTGAAGGACATGAGATTACCGTTCTTGAAAAAGGTGAAATTACTTCTTACGGCCAGTGTGGTCTGCCCTATGTAATGAGCGGGGAAGTCGAATCAACTGATGATTTAATTGCACGTAAACCTGAAACGTTTCGAGAGAAGTATGGCATAGACGTAAGAACAAGCCATGAGGTTACACAGGTGGACTGTAATCAAAAGGTTGTGTATGCAGAGCGTCTGGATACAAATGAAGATATTGAACTAAAGTATGACCGTTTACTGATTGCATCTGGAGCCTCTCCTGTTATTCCGCCTTGGAAGGGGAGAGATCTTCGGGGCATCTATACTTTAAAAACAATTCCAGATATTCAAGAGATTATGGAAGCAGCAACAGAAGAAACAGGGAAGGTCACTATTATTGGCGGTGGATATATCGGACTTGAAATGGCAGAGAGTTTCGTCTCAATTGGAAAAAAGGTACGCCTTATTGACCGGGGATCACACCTTGCTAAAATATTCGATGAAGATATGAGTACCCACATTCATGAGGAAGCGGAGCAAAAGGGCGTAGAACTCCATTTAGGAGAGTCTGTCACAGGGTTTAATGGAGATGAAAAGGTCCAGACCGTAATTACTGATCACGGTGAATATGAAACGGATCTTGTCCTTGTTGCTGTTGGTGTTACTCCCAATACGTCATTTTTGGAGGATACAGGTATTTATAAAGGAATGAACGATGCCATTACTGTCAATGCTTTTATGGAGACAAGCATTCTTGATATTTTTGCAGCTGGTGACTGTGCCACGCAATACCATCGGATTAAGCAGAAAGATGACTACATCCCGCTTGGTACCCATGCCAATAAACAAGGCCAGATTGCGGGGCTTAATATGATTGATCGACGAAGATCTTTTAAGGGGATTGTAGGGACCTCCATTTTAAAATTCTTTGACTTGACCCTTGCCCGTACAGGTTTATCAGAACACGAAGCAAATCAGGAGAAGTTCCCTTATCAAACCATTACGATTGAGTCGACACATGCAGCTGGATACTACTCTAAAAATGATTCTATGACTTTAAAGATTGTTTATCACAAAGAAAGCCGCAAACTGCTGGGAGGCCAAATTATAGGTAAACGTGGGGCGGATAAACGCATTGATGTTTTATCTACAGCTTTATATCATCAAATGACGATTGATGAGCTGGAGGATCTGGATTTAGCCTATGCCCCGCCTTACAATGGTGTTTGGGATGCGGTTCAGCAGGCCGCACGAAAAGCAGATTGATTGATACGGGGATCGTTTGAAGTGTGATAGTATGGTAGGGAAGGAACGTACAGGAGGATTCATGCTGTGAGTACAGATCTATATATAAAGGCAGAAGCGTTCATCCGCCAATACTATGATGAAAAGCAACAGCCGGGATTAGAAGAAAGACTGAGATCCGTAAAGCTTGAAATACAGGAGACGGGAACTTACAACCATACATACGAAGAGCTTGTCTTCGGGGCTAAAGTCGCCTGGAGAAACAGCAATCGTTGTATCGGCCGGCTTTTCTGGGACAGTTTGAATGTCTTTGATGCCCGTCATATAAATACGGAAGAAGAAATAAATGATGCGCTCATTAACCACTTGGGTTATGCAACTAATGGAGGGCGTATACGTTCGACTATTACAATCTTTAAACCGAAGCAGGAAAACAATGCCATTCGAATATGGAATCACCAGCTTATCCGTTATGCAGGCTATGAAGAAGAGGGCACCATTACGGGTGATCCTGCATCTGTGGAGTTTACAAAGAGGTGCCAGGCTCTTGGGTGGCAGGGTGAGGGAGGTTCCTTCGATGTGCTTCCTCTTGTCATTCAAGTGAATGACAAGGCCCCTAAGTGGTTCAAGATTCCAAAAGAGAAGATTCTCGAAGTCTCTCTCCGACACCCGGACTATTCCTGGTTTAAAGACTTAGGTCTGAAGTGGTACGCTGTGCCAGTTATTTCAGACATGCGTTTAGAAATTGGAGGGCTTCATTATACGGCTGCTCCTTTTAATGGGTGGTATATGGCAACCGAAATCGGGGCAAGAAACCTTGCCGATGATTTCCGGTACGATCTGCTGCCTGTTGTCGCTGAGGCCATGGGGCTGGATACGAAACGTCACTCAACATTATGGAAAGATCGTGCGTTGATTGAACTGAACCAGGCTGTTCTTTATTCGTATCACGCGGACGGTGTAAATATCGTGGATCATCATACAGCAGCCCAGCAGTTTCAGCGGTTTGAGAAAAAAGAGCAGGCATGTGGGCGTGAAGCAACCGGAGATTGGACCTGGCTCATTCCGCCCGTGTCGCCTGCAGCCACTCATATCTTCCATTCATCTTATAAAGACCGGATGGATACGCCGAACTACTTTTATCAAACCCCCATCTATGAAGAAAAACCTTCCAGCTTATAGAGCTGGAAGGTTTTTTCGTGTTCTTACATAAAGCCTACTTGTATAAGTCCGGTCTGCGATCTTGAAAAATTGGAATTTGTTCACGAATGGCTTCTACCTCTTTAAAATCTATAGATGCATAAAGAATCTCCTCGTCCAATCCTGCTTCAGCTAATACCTCTCCCCATGGGTTAATGACCATGGAATGCCCGCCGAATGTATTATTGGCATCTGCACCGGCACGATTGCATGCAATAACGAAACATTGATTTTCAATAGCGCGGCTGATTAATAAACTTCTCCAATGATCGATACGTGGTTCCGGCCATTCAGCTACAACAAACAGTCCTCGTGCTCCATTCAGCATATGAGTACGCATCCACTCGGGAAAACGAATATCATAGCAGATGACGCCGGCAAGGGGTACATCCCCCACGGTGAAGTTCCCCTTTGCATCCCCGGACTCCAAATATTTCTCCTCGTCCATTAAGCGGAATAAGTGAGCTTTTCTGTAGTCCAGTACTCTTTCACCGCCCGCATCATAAGCCACCAGTGTATTATAGTAATTTCCGTCTTTCTTTTCAGCGAGGGACCCCGCTATCGTTACTCCGTACCTCACAGCCTTTTCTTTCATAAGCTGGTGGGAAGGGCCATCCAAGCCTTCGGCAATGTCCTCAAAGCGTGGGAGGTCATACCCTGTCGTCCATAGTTCAGGCAGGAGAATAAACTCACTCCCACTTTGTGCCGCTTCTTCAATTTTAGCAGCCGCCTGCTTCCGGTTTTCTTCTGGATTTCCAAAAGCAATATCCATTTGGATCATAGCTATTTTACTTGTCATCAACTCACCTCATTTCCCACAGTGTATCAAAAAATTCTGACGTTTTCCTGTTTTGTATGGAACAAATATAGGCATGCTACAATAAAGGAAAAGGTAGAGAGAGGAAAATCTGATGTTGGAATTGTTTTTACCGATGCTTGAGCGCCTGGGAATTATCGTCACAGTCGCTTTTATTTTTACCCGGTTTGGTTTCTTTCGGGAACTGATGGATCAAAAGAGACTGAATCTTAAGCAGCAGTATACAGCCATTGTATTCTTCGGCTTGTTTGGAATCATAGGCACGTATACAGGCATTACTTATGATGCAAGCTCCTTCGAATTTGGACGCTGGTCCTATCAACTAGTAGACACGGAGGCGCTTGCTAATTCCAGGGTCATAGGAATTGTTGCTGCAGGTCTTTTCGGAGGGTACAGAATTGGTGTCGGGGCAGGACTGGTTGCAGGTCTGCACCGATTTGCACTTGGCGGCTTTACAGGCTTTGCGTGTGGCGTTTCTGCCATCATTGCAGGAATGATTTCTGGGTACTTTCATAAAAAAGATGAACCTTTAAAGCTGAAAAAAGCCTTGCTCGTCGGAGCATTAGCGGAAACCGTACAGATGGCGCTGATTCTCTTATTGGCAAGTCCTTTCTCGCAAGCCTGGGCGCTTGTAAAAGAAATTGGCCTTCCTATGATAGTTGCGAATGGAGTGGGGTCTGCTCTCTTTCTACTGATCATCAGAAACGTGTTAAATGAAGAAGAAAAAGTAGGAGCACTGGAAGCACAGAAAGCTTTGAAATTAGCAGAATCTACTGTTGCTCATTTAAGAAAAGGATTAACAAGTCATTCAGCAAATAAAGCGTGCCGGATCATTTATGATGAAGTTCAAGTGAGTGCGATTTCTATGACCAATAAAGAAACGATCCTTGCTCACGTCGGACAGGCAGATGATCACCATCATTTTGGAGAATTGATTCAAACCGATGCCACGAGAGAGGTCATTCAGACGGGAAAAAGAGTCATTGCCAGCCATGAGGATATCCAATGTCAGCATAAAGATTGTCCTTTAGGCGCTGCTGTCATTGTTCCGTTGAAAAAGCGGGAAGAAGTGGTAGGGACTTTAAAATTTTACGTCGCTTCAGAAAAAGAAATATCAAACGTTCTATTGGAGTTGATTCAAGGGTTAAGTGCGCTTCTCAGCCAGCAGCTGGAGCTTGCTGATGCCGATCGTGCTAAGGAGCTGGCCCGTGAAGCGGAAGTGAAAGCTCTCCAAGCTCAAGTGAACCCGCACTTTTTGTTTAATTCCCTTAACGTCATTGTTTCCTTGACCAGGAGTGAGCCTGATAAAGCAAGATCCCTGCTTATTGCGCTTTCCAAATTCTTTAGACAGAACCTTGGTGCTACCACCAAAACATGGACGTCCCTCAAAGAAGAACTTAAGCATGTGCAAGCCTATTTGTTAATAGAAGAAACGCGGTTTGTCGATCGTCTCCATGTTCACTACGAGGTTGATGAATCCGTGTTGTCTGCTAAGATTGCCCCGTTAACCCTGCAGCCATTAGTTGAGAACAGTATTAAACACGGACTTAAGGATCAAGAAGGGGAAGCGAGTATTTGGATTAGAATAGAGGGAAATAAAACGCAAGTTCAGGTAACCGTAGAGGATAACGGGACAGGCATTGACGCGGATCGGCTTCTTACTTTAGGTGAACAATTTGTTTCATCTGACAAGGGAACGGGTTTTGGTCTTTATAATGTCAACAAACGTTTAGAACATATGCATGGGGAACATGCTGCATTGCAGATTAAGAGCGAGCCTGGTCAAGGGACACGCATTACTTTTTCCCTTCCGCTCCATGAAGAGGAGGAAACGGTATGAATAAACAGATATCGGTTCTTATTGTGGACGATGAACGTTTCAGTCGTGAAGAACTTCAGTATTTATTAAAAGCTTTTAACCATATGAATATTGTCGGAGAAGCAGGGTCTGGAGATGAGGCTGTCATGAAGACGATTCAATTACAGCCGGATGTTCTATTTTTAGATGTAGAAATGCCGAAGATGGACGGGTTGGCTGTAGCCAAAGCCGTCAAAGAGTTAAAAAAGGTGCCGGAAATTGTTTTTGCTACAGCATATCCGGATTTTGCAGTTGAAGCTTTTAGACATCAGGCGATCGATTATCTGTTAAAGCCATTTGATGAAGAACAGCTCGCTGAAACCGTTGAAAGAATAGAAGAAAAGTTTCACTTCAAAAAAGAACCCGTATCAAAAGGAATAACACCATCGAAATTAGCCGTCGAAGTGGAAGATACGATCGAATACTTAGAGCCCGGTGAAATCGTGTATGTGTACAGGGAAGGAAGAGTTACAAAAATTGTCGGGCGGAACAAAGTCTATATAACGAGGGACGCTTTAAAAGATGTGGAAAACCGTCTAAAAGGATTTTCTTTTTTTCGGATACATAAAAGTTATCTCGTCAACCTTGACTATATTTATAGACTGACTCCATGGTTCAACGGGGCTTACCAGCTCGAACTTCAGGGCATGGAAGAAAAACTCTCGGTCAGCCGTAATTATGTTAAAGATTTACGAAAAGAATTAGAATTGTAAAAAGCGGGCTGTTTTTCAGTCCGTTTTTTTTACATGTTGAACAAGCAATTTGACATGTCGAACACAAAACCTCCTTATGTAAGCGATGTCTTGGTACATTATATGTAAGCGATTACAGTATAAAAGAAGGAGGACATACCATGATTACGTTTTTAGTGAGTATTGCCCTTTTAATTGTTGGATACCTTACGTACGGAAAATATGTCGAACGACAATTTGGAGTTAATCCTAAACGTCAAACGCCTGCCTATTCTCACGGGGATGGTGTCGATTACCTTCCTATGGGAGAAAAGAGAAATTCATTGATTCAACTGCTTAACATTGCAGGAGTAGGCCCGATATTCGGTCCGATTTTAGGCGCACTTTATGGACCTGTTGCTTTTTTATGGATTGTTTTTGGAGCGATATTTGCAGGAGCGGTTCATGATTATTTAACAGGCATGATCTCAATCAGAAACCGCGGGGCTCACCTGCCTGAACTTGCTGGTAAGTTCCTTGGGAAAGTTATGAAGCACGTAGTTAACGTTTTTGCTATTTTACTTCTTGTACTTGTCGGTACCGTTTTCGTCACAGCGCCTGCCGATCTTTTACACAATATGACAAGCAGCTGGCTTGCTCTGCCGGTTATTCTTGCTGCTATCTTTGCTTATTATCTGCTTGCTACTATGCTTCCTATTGATAAAATCATCGGGCGGTTCTATCCGGTGTTTGGTGCCTTACTTTTAATTAGTGCGATTGGTGTAGGTGTATCTCTCGTTGTAACAGGAGCACCTATTCCTGAGTTGACACTTACGAACATGCACCCAGACAATGCACCAATCTTCCCGCTGTTATTTTTAACGATTTCTTGTGGGGCGCTTTCTGGTTTCCATGCTACCCAGACTCCAATTATCTCTAGAACAACGCAGCAAGAGAAACAAGGGCGCCGTATCTTTTATGGAATGATGATTGCTGAAGGGATTATAGCTATGATTTGGGCAGCTGCAGCCATGAGCTTGTTTAATGGTTCTGCAGGATTGAATGAAATTTTGGCCAATGGCGGCCCGGCTGCAGTAGTAAGTGAAGTATCTATTGCTATGCTTGGAGCGGTTGGCGGTACACTTGCCGTGTTAGGTGTTATCATTCTGCCAATTACCTCTGGGGATACAGCTTTCCGTAGTGCTCGTATGATCATTGCTGACTACTTGAAAATATCTCAGAAAAAAGTATCCAGCCGAATTTGGATTGCTGTTCCATTGTTTGTTATATCTTTTGTTTTAACAAAGATTGATTTCACATTGTTATGGAGATATTTCTCCTGGGCGAATCAGTCAACGGCTGTCATTGCCCTGTGGGTCGGTGCGATGTACCTTTTCTTATCCAGAAAGAATTATTTCATTGCCGCAGTACCTGCCACATTTATGACTATGGCTACATTCACCTATATCATTAATGCTCCGATTGGTTTTGGACTGCCGTTGAATGTATCCTATATCATCGCTGCTGTTCTGACTGTAGCCGTTGTGACTGCCTTTTTCATTGCTGCTAAGCGCAGCCTGAATCAGGATATTCCGCTTGAAGAAGATTTGAGACCAACAGCCTGATGGGGTGTTGTCATCCAGACAACAGCAGGCAGGCAGAAGAACTGGAACGGGCAGTCAATGAAAGAGGACGGGACGAAATCCTTCTAGTGGTGAAAATGACCATTCTGCTCATTACCATTATAATTTTGGTCCTTTTCCTATAAGCGCTGCTGAAAAACACCCATTGGTTTAACCAATGGGTGTTTTTATGTGTTTTTCTTCAGAAAGAGAGGGAATGCTCTTAGAGAAAGGAGAGGTGGAAATGGAACGAAATATTCATGAAGCGCAAAACAAATTATATATAGGAAATCAGCAGAACCCGGATGCACAGATGATCTTCGAAACGGACCGTGGTACGATGAAAATTTTAAGTACAGAAGTTGCTCCAAAATTAAGAGAGCAGGGAATAGGAAATGAACTAATCGATTATGCGGTTAATTATGCGAGAAAACATAAGTTAATGATTGATCCTGTTTGCTCCTTTGCTGGAAAAGTAATGGAAGAGACACCAGAATATCAGGTTGTCTTAGAGAAGTAGGGGAGGTGTTTGTGGTGGTTCAAATCAGGGAACCGGAAGAAAAAGATTTGATGCACTTTACCAGATATGCAATTGATTATATTCATGCGGTCAATGATGATACGAAAGAGAAGGTAACAAGTGAAGCCGTTAGAGACAGAAAGTATTGGGCTGCAGATCAGTTTTTAGCCGAAAATGGCAGGCAGAAGCTGCTCGTTGCAGATTTGAATGGTCGAGTCGTCGGCTATGTACTTGGCATCTTGGACCGACAAACAGATCAGGAAGTTTACGGGTACTTGAAAGAGGTGTTCGTGGATGAATTTTATCGACGGGAGGGCATCGGAACGAAGCTCTGTACGTCTTTATTGTCCTGGATGAAGGAAGAAAAGGCGGAAGTCTTTCAGGTCAGTCTTCCTTCTTCAAAACATGGGGAAAGTGAGTTTATAGGTGCAATTGGTTTTACCCCTGTAAGCACGCTCTATGAGTATAAAGGGAGTTCAATGCAAAACGATCTTTAATAAAGAAAGACCGCTATTGTTCAGGAGGAGGAATACCAAATGAAAAAGGCAATGCTTATCGTCAACCCTTCCTCTGGAAAAGAAGAGGCACTGGATCATGTGGATGATATCCAGAAGATCTTAGAGGATAAAGATTACCAAGTAGAAGTGGCGCAGACTGAAAAAGAACTGGATGCCACTAAATATTGTCAGGATGCCTGCAAAAATGAGATGGACCTTGTTGTATCAATGGGGGGAGATGGGACGTTACATGAGACCATTAATGGAATGGTCGATCAAGAGCACCGTCCTTTGTTAGGGATTGTTCCCTTAGGTACCGTTAACGACTTTGCAAGGGCTTTAGATATACCGCTGGATATTAAAAAAGCTATTGGTGTCCTTCGTTCCGACCGTTCTAAAAAAGTGGATATCGGCCGTTTCAATGATGATTATTTCGTTAACATTGTTGCAGCAGGTGCTCTGGCAGAAGCAACTTATGAAGTAAGTCCTGAACAGAAAACGAGATATGGACCATTGGCTTATATGATGGAGGGCGTCAAGACATTATCTTCAGAAAGCAGCTATCCGATGAAAATTGAATATGATGGAAAGCAGTGGGAAGGGGAGTCGTTTTTATTTCTAGCTGCTCTTACAAACTCGACCGGGGGTTTTGAGAAGCTGTCCCCTGAAGCTAAAGTAAATGACGGCTTGATTCATTGTTATGTTCTGCCGAAAATGAATCTGGTCCGGCTAGGTTCTGTTGTCACATCCATATTAAGAGGAGAATTGAAAAATGAAGGGAATGTAGAGTATTTTACGGCTCAAAACATCCGCATATCCTCCGAAGAGGACCTGGTGACAAATGTGGATGGGGAAGAAGGAGATCCTCTGCCGGTAGAACTCAAGATTCTACCTTCTCATATCGAAGTAATTGTTGATTAAGAATGAGCTGCGGCAAAAGCTGCAGCTTATTTTTATTCGTTGCGGATGATTACAATAAAAAAGTTCATAATAGGACAAGTCAAAGGTGGGATGAGATGAAAAAAACAGACGTAGAAGATTATTTGCAGGAAGGGATTTATGGAAAGAAGGAAATCAACCCCTCTGAGCGGAGGCAATACTTGGGTACACTTAGAGAGCGGGTTATTCTTGCGCTTACTAAAGCCCAGGTCATGCAGGAAGAGGGGATACAAGAATTAGCGGGGGAGATGAAGGCATATAAGGAAGCGAAACTATTGTTAAATGGGGAGGTCAGTTATCGGTTTTTATCTCCTTATAAGGACATGGCTGAACAAGAGGGTATACATCATACGACCATTTCAAATCAAGATTCTGAAACGGAATTGGGTGCTGTCCTGACCTTAGAGTATGCGGTTGATAAGCATGATGTTTTTCTTGATAAACAGGAAGAACCGCCTGAGCACAATCAGGAGAAAGGAATCCTGGATTTTTTTCAATCGTTATTTAAAGAGAAACGATAAACAAGGCTGCTCATGTGAGCAGCCTTGTTTTTTTGTATTAAGGGTTTATCTAGGCATTCTTGAAAAGTCGGAAAAGCCCACAAATAAAAAGAGCGAAAGAAAATAATATCATGGCAATATACCCTGCGTAGTACAAGAACTGATCGAAGAAGTTATCTCCTGTATCACCTATGCTATACAGGGCATAACCAGCAAGAAGAGCAGCGAGGAAAAGAAATACTTTGTTGTTGCAATCCATGGTGTTCCCACCTCCTTTGTACTTTCAATATATGAAGGGTTTTCCCAGTTTATTTGTTTTTAGAAAAATAAAATTCTATTCTCTTCTTATCGAGAAGAAAATCGTGGAGTATCAATTATTCGGAGTCTAGAAATACAGGAATATAAATGATGGGGTTAGAGGTGAAGGGAAAATAATCTTACTTGAACAGGCCGGAAATAAAAAATATCCCCTTTGGCAGAACCAAAGGGGGCAGTACTTGTCTTCCATTGGGGGGGAGACGTTCCATGAAATTTACAGGTTATTTTTCCTGGCGGGGAAAAATTGTAGGGTAATTCAATGTAAAAACAAAAGAAGAGTGTGCTCATGTGAAAAATGAGACCAGAAATCCTATCGAGTAATGAAGTTACAATCGTGGACAACCAGCACGTGTTGTAACGTTTGAGATAAAGGAATCTCTCTTTTGCTTATTTTATTGTATCACTTTTCTGAGTGTCTTCGCTTTGGGAAAAAAACCAGTAAAAAACGTTACTTAATGATAGTTTGAACCAATTTTTTTCTCAAGTTTTGTCTAGTATTGGAAATATGGAAGAAATAACTGGGCTTTATTGTAGGAATATGGAGAATCATGTACAATTTAGATAATTAAAGGGGATAGGTGGGAAGTTATGGATGTGAATGTGAACAGAGTCCAGCAGATGATACAAATGCAAACGTTGTCTAAGTTGAGAAATAGCAGTTCAGAGGTTTTTTCCAGTTATATGCAGAATATGACGTTTCAGAGTTTATTAAGAGCAGCGATGAACCCGGTCCAGAACCAAACTCAAACTCCAAATTCTCTCTATTTACATCCCACACAGCGAGTCCATGCATCGATCCCTCAACCATCTGTGACAGATGGGGAAGGCACAGATGTGGAAGTACTCATACAGAAGGCAGCAGGTCGATATGGTGTTGACCATCAATTGATTCGATCTGTCGTTAAGACGGAATCTAACTTTGATCCAGATGCCGTTAGTTACGCAGGAGCTCAGGGGTTGATGCAGCTGATGCCATCCACAGCACAGAGTTTAGGCGTCCGTGATCCATTTAATCCTGAAGAGAATATAATGGGCGGAACGAAATATTTAAAGGACATGCTTGATCGTTATGACGGAAATAATGAACTGGCTCTTGCAGCATACAATGCAGGGCCGGGAAATGTAGATAAGTACGGAGGTGTCCCGCCTTTTAGGGAAACGCAGAAGTATGTTACAAAAGTACTCGGGCTCATATAAAACAGGCTTGGCGAATACTCGCCAAGCCTGTTTTATCATAGGACCAAGGTTAATTAAACGATTGGGAAAGGCCGTTCTGTTTATTTATCTGGTTCTAAATGGCGGCTCATCTGCAGGTACTGGTTGAAGACGATTGTCATTTCTTTCAGCCGGCTGCGAACGTCCTCATCAATCAACTCTCCATCCACAGAAAAATGATTCGTGTGGGTGTATACATAGTTTGGAGTGACCATACACCTGAAATAATTGAGGATTGGTTTCAGCTGGTTTTCAATCACTAAGTGATGCTGCAATGTTCCGCCATTGGCAACAATCGTGACGGGTTTGTATCTCATCGCTAACGGGGATACAGCATCAAAGACATTTTTCAAGGTGCCTGGAATGGAACCTTGGAAAATTGGCGTCGCTATGACATAAGCATCCGCATTTTCAATTTGTCTGATTAAGGATTGCATATCTTCATTGTATTCTTCGGCTGGGCGCCCATCCACGAATTGTAGTTCATAATTTTCAAGATCAATGATTTTCGTTTCATGACTCTCAGGCAGCAGTTGTATATATTTTTCAATTTCTTGAAGAAGTGTACGTGTTTTCTTTCCGACGATCGTTCCGTTAAGTAGTAAGATCTCCATGACAACTTTCTCCCCTTCCATTACTTCATTTATATCGTATGCATAAGGATGTTAATTGGGCTATGTAGCCAGTCTTAGTATATGTCGATTTATCTGTGAGACTTCTTTCTTATAATGGTAAAGTATACGTTGTATTTAAGCAATTGTGAGACGTTTGGATGTTTTATCAGGATAGAAATATGGAAAAGAAGGATATCATGAAATTAGGAGGAATGAGAATGATACGATTATGGCGTAGAGTGAAATTTTTATTTAATATTAGGAAATCAGTCCCTTTTCTCATTCGCTTCTTTAAATCCGGTGAAGTAAGTTTGAAAAAGAAAGCAATATCTGTCATTCTTTTAATCACCTACCTGCTTTTTCCGTGGGATCTGATTCCAGACTTTCTCGTCTTCTTCGGAATCGTGGATGACCTTGCTGTCTTTACCTACATATTTCAATGGATGGTAAGTATGGCTCCCGATTCGCTTAAAGAAGAATATCGTGTCTACGATGAATAGAAAGGTTTATTCTACGGCAAGATGAGGTATGTGAATGTTGTGGAAGTTTTATATTAAGTCGAGGAGTGATGATATTGAGTAAAGTTATGTTTACAGCACATGCAACCGCTGAGGGTGGACGTAATGGCCACGTAAAGTCAGATGATGGCTTAATTGATTTAAATCTTTCTATGCCTGGAGAAGGGGAAGAGAAAGGTTCCAATCCCGAGCAGCTCTTTGCTGCTGGTTATTCCGCTTGTTATGACGGTGCTCTAAATTTAGTGGCAAGCAAACAGAAGAAAGATATTGATTCTCAAATCACTGCTGATGTCAGCTTAATGAAAGACGAATCTGATAATGGTTTTAAAGTCGGTGTTGTTCTGAATGTAGAGATTAAAGGTGTTTCTCAAGAGGAAGCTGAAGAGCTTGCGGAAGAAGCCCATAAAGTCTGCCCATATTCTAAAGCGACCCGTGGCAATATTGATGTAGAAATTAACGCAAAAGCGGTATAAATCCATAAGAAACTCCAGCGAAGAATCCGCTGGAGTTTTTTTATTGTGACCATTTGACTGATCTAGGAGAAAAAACTTAGGCCTATGGATTGTTTTTATTTCTGTCAGCGGGCTATATATGGTATTTTATAGTCGAAGGGGTGAATGAATTGAAAATCACCGATCAGGCACGTGACCTGTTGCAGCAGATTATAGAAGATGAAGACGGTGGCAGTCTGCGTTTGTTTTTTGCAGGGTTTGGATGTGGTGAACCTGACATAGGGATGACCATTGGTGAACCTCAAGGGGACGATACATTGCATTATATTAACTCCATACCCGTAGCCATTGATCAGCGCATTGCCCATATGACAGAATCTTTGATTATAGAAGGAAAACAAACAATGGAAGGCCCGAAATTTCAAATGCTCGGCCTGCCTGAAAAAGAATGCTGAATAGAAAACCCACTTAACGGTGGGTTTTTTTGACCGATAAATAAAAGAGGGGTTACATACAACATGATGGCACCAGGACACCAGGTGGTTGGTTTTACCTTTGGAGTAGGGGCTGTGACGCTGATTCCTGCTTTTGAGGTGGTGACCATACACCCATTTCAAATGATTTTATTTTTTGTATTTATCTTATTGGGATCTTTACTGCCTGATATTGATACACCAACTTCTACATTAGGCCATAAGTTTTGGAGAGGATTAATCACTATTTTCACCATTGCTTTTTTGTGCTACCTTTTCGTTCCGCACTATTTAGATACATACAGAGATGAATTGAAAGTTTTTGTCATGCTCCTGCTTCCGATCTTAATTATGATTCGAGGGCACAGGAAAATGACGCATTCTTTTGTCTTTATTGGGGTATTAATTGGATATAGTTACATTCTTGAACAAACACTCCAGGTCCCCCGGGTTCTTCTGGATGGGTTAGTCATTGGTGTGATTTCCCACTTGTTCGCTGATTACCTGACGAAAAAAGGGATTCCTCTTTTTTATCCTCTTTCAAAAAAGCATCTTCAGTTTCTGTTTACTTTCCGTACAGGATCCAGCAGTGAAAAGGTCATTGTATATGGTTTGGTTTTGTGGAATGTCTGGTTTCTCACACAGTCCATACTTTAAAGTTTCTCATACTAGAAAAACGGGCAGTCTTAGTTCAAAGACGTGGACAAGTGACAGAAGATTCAATAAAATGAAAATAGATACAGGAGAGGGGTTTTGGGCCTATGATTGAACATCAGTTAATTGAACCGAGCCCGTTAACACAATTACAGATGAGTCGGAGTTCCTCTATATACGACCTTTATCTACATAATCTTAAGAAGTATCCAAGGGAGGATGCTGTCCTTCGTACAAGGGACTTTATTCTCTCCCGTTTTCCTATGGACATCGATGAACAAATTGTTTGTCTGGAATTCTTCTACATGAATGATTTTTTTGAGGACTTAGCTGTAATCCTTCATTCTCCATATATTAAGAACGAAGTGAAATACCTTTACGAACTCATGCATCAGCGAGTAAAAACCCCTGTCACAAAAGAGCAGTTATATGAACTGAGCAGGGTTCAATTCAGCCACCCATCGTTACACTGTCTCCAGCTCTTTCTCCTCGTTTATTCCTACTATGACTTGAAAATATATACAGCATTAGATAAGTATTTGGAAGACTGCGATCAAGCTTTGCGTGCTGTTAATGAACCATTAATGTACTATTATTTGAACCAGCGTTATCAGGAATTACTATTTCATCACTACTGGAAGACAGATAACTCGATTCTTGCAAGCCGATATGCCTACAAGATGATTAATGCAGAGTTATCTCCCCGTAGAAAAAGTCGAATGTACCATATCCTTTCGTTGTGTCAGCTTTTCAATGGTTATGAATCAGCAATGGATCCTCTAAATAAAGCGCTGGAAATTGCAGAAGCACAACAGCTGCAGTCTTTTGTAACATCTATTAATCATCATACACTTCCTTTTATTGCAGCTTTTCACCAGAGGACGGAGGATGTGTTTACGCCGGATCCAATAGAGAATGCCCACCTGGCTCTGGCTAACGGGGATTATAAAACAACTAGAAAAACGCTGCAATCTTTAACAACTTTAACTCCGTTTCAAGAGAGTTACTTAGGTTTAGCTACTTATGATTCACGAATGTTAGAAAACTCCTATAAGCGGTTTATTCACGAGCGGGGAGATCACTTTTTTGCGCGTATTCCATTGGAATACATGAAACGAATGAAAACAAATTAGGAGGCACTCTTTTATGAGAAAAGCACTAAGTACGTTATTCGTCGTTTTTTTATTGGTGATAGGTAGTGGATGGTCACAATTCGGTAATATATCAGATCCAGGAGACCCTGGGATAGGTTCCTTTAAATTACATGACCCAGGTGATCCGGGAATCGGCTGAAAAAGAAGGCACCCTCTATAGAGGGTGCCTTCTTTTTAATTGATCTATATTTCACTGAAATTCTAAAGCTCTCGAGCACACCCACCTGTTTGAAAGAGAGTCGTGTTGGAGAAATAAATAACTGAAGCAGACTTTGTTTATTTTGCCGCAGTTTTTGATTCTTCCTTGTACTGTGCCTTTTCTTTTCTTTGTGGGATTGGTTCTTTTCTTATAATTTTTATAAACGCGTAAACAAACAAGATAATAATCACCGTAAATGGCAGAGCGGAAACCAGAGAAGCGGTTTGTAAAGCATCTAATCCGCCTGCAACAAGAAGAACAGCCGCGATGGCAGCCATCAGTAATCCCCACACAATCTTAATAGCTAGAGCAGGGGTGAGACTTCCATTCGTGGTCATACTCGCTAAAATATAGGTAGCTGAGTCAGCCGACGTAATTAAGAAAGTGGCAATTAGCAGGATGGATAAAAAAGATAGAATACCTGTCATAGGCAGGAATTCATACGTTTTAAAAAGCGCAATCGTAATATCATTATTTACGGCCTCTGCGATCTTTGTCCCGTTATTCAAGTCACTGTTCAGGGCTGTACCTCCAAAAGTGGCAATCCACAAACAGGCAATTAAAGGAGGGACAATCAGCACACCAAAGATAAATTCCCGAATCGTCCTTCCCCGGGATACGCGGGCAACAAAAGCGCCGACAAATGGAGACCAGGCAATAACCCACGCCCAGTAGAAAATGGTCCACTCTCTAAGCCAGGAACCACCTTCATATGGAGTCAAACGCAGGCTGTAGCCTACAAAGTTCGTAATATAATCGCCTAGTCCCAGGGTGAAGCTATTTAAAATAAAAACAGTGGGGCCGGCGAAAAAAACGAATAAAAGCAGAACAAGGCATAGACCAAGGTTTAAGTTACTCAACCATTTGATTCCTTTATTAAGCCCTGTACTGGAAGAAGTTAAGTATAAAATTAGAAGTACAGCTGTTATGGTGAGCTGAATCGTTGTATTGTTCGGTACATCAAAAACAGCGTTTAATCCACCATTCATCTGTAGTATACCAAGACCGAGGGAAGTTGCGATCCCCATAACTGTTGCGATTACAGCCAGTGAGTCTATGGTGTATTTAACCGGTTTGGATTTTCCGAGCACTGGTTCTAAAGCTGTGGATACGAGTCCGTCTTTATCTTTTCTGAATTGTAAAAAGGCAATGAGTAAACCAACAATCGCAAAAACCGACCATTGATTGATTCCCCAATGAAAAAAGGAATACCCCATAGCCACACGCGCTGCCTCATCTGTTTGTGCTTCCAGGTCAGAGAAGGGAGTTGCGAAGTAATGGCTCATTGGTTCAGCCACGCCCCAAAAGACAAGCCCTACACCAAACCCTGCCGAAAACAGCATCCCAATCCATGTGAAAAAAGGGAACTCCGGTTTAGAATCCTGTGGCCCAATTTTTATTTTTCCATATTTACTAAGTCCCAGGGCTAGTAGGAAAATGACGAAACCAAAAACAGAAATTAGATAAAACCAGCCAAAATTCACGGTGGTAAAATTAAATAATGCTCCGGCTACTGTACCAAAACCTTCAGGATTGACAGCACCGATCAGGACAAGAATGGTAATAACGGATGCAGAAATGATAAAAACAGGGTTTTTCAGTTGATCTCTCATCGTCGTCTCCTTTCGAATAAAATGCTTTTTTTCAGCGGAACCCAGCGTTAAAACGTTTCCCTATATTTTCCTTAAGGAAACATAAACCTAGCATAAACGTCAAATTCCGAACGTAACATTTCCATCAAGATGGTGTCGTAGTAGGCACCTTTCACGTATTCGTTGCTTCTTAGCCTTCCTTCCAGAAGGCTTCCAAGTCTATAGGAGTGATGTTTTGATACGCTGACGCACTTCTGTGTCCAAGGTCAGCCGGCTCTTCGTCATCAGACCATTTAAATAAGTGGTTCAAGTCTTCTTTTGAAATGGGTCTGAGTTCCACTAAATTCCCTTCAAGAAAATATATCCCTCCTTTGTCTTTTTTTATTGTAACAAAAAGGAAGCGGTTGGAAGAGCAGTGCAGACAGATTAATAGATTGTTTATTAGGAAACAATGGGAAGAGGAGGGTTCGGATGTTTCAATCGTGTATAGAAGTAAAGAAGTGGCTGGAAGGTTTTCAAGGGCATTGGATGATAGCAGGAGGATGGGCAGTTGATCTGCACATTGGAGAAGTGACGAGAGAGCATGAGAATATAAATATTGCTGTTTTTCGTGAGGATCAGATGATGCTCTATCAATGGCTTGAGGGATGGGAATTTCTGGCGGGAGAGGGGGAAGAACGAATAGATTGGAGAGGGGAGAGGCACCTTAAACGTCCTACACATGAAATTCATGCTTTTTCTCCCGGAGGCATCCAGCTGGACTTCCTACTGAATGAAAAAGTGAGGGGGCGTTGGCGTTTTCGCAGTGATGACGGGCTCTCTTATAAGTTAGAGCATATGCATAGACAATCTGAACAGGGGATCCCTTATTTAAACCCCGAAATTGTTCTGCTGTATAAATCTACTCACACAAGGAAAAAGGATTTAGAAGATTTTCTCGCTGTCTTTCCGTATTTGAATAACCGTCAAAAAGAGTGGCTTAAACAAGCACTGATGCATCATCAACCTCAACATCCATGGCTGGAAGCACTCTTGTACTAATCGTGTCAGCTTTTTGGCGGCTCTATCGGCGGTTACATGAAAGACATTATTTGGAGGTGTAGGATGTAATGGAGCGGCAGAATCCACACCTCCCGGGAGCCTCACAACTATATCTGTTTAGAAGCGTGTGGGAACCTTTTTAAAAAGATTACGGGGTGGGTAAAAGAAAGAGCCTTTGATTGTTTCAAAGGCTCTTTCTTATGAGTGGTTATATTAAAATTGTTTATTTTTTCTTGGTATGGGTATTCGTTAATCATACAATAATCTCCATTTCACCACTGTATTCGACTATCACATAGGAGAGAAGTTTATCTTCAGAAAGGAGTAAACAATGAAAAAAGTCACTTCTGTTTTTTGGGTAACATTAGCTATTGCATTATTTTCCGTTATTTGGGGGGCGGCAGCTCCTAAGAATCTTGAAGCAATTACCGGTAAAATACAATCGTATATATCGGTTCACTTCGGGTGGTATTATCTATTAATTGTTACAGGTTTCGTTGTCTTCTGCCTTTATATGATATTTAGTCCTTATGGAAAGATGAAATTAGGGAAGGCAACAGATACTCCGGATTATAATTATGCCACATGGTTCGCTATGCTGTTTAGTGCCGGTATGGGAATTGGACTGGTATTCTGGGGAGCGGCTGAGCCGATTTATTTTTACGCGAATAACGCCCCTACAGCTGAGACAGGTACAGCTGCAGCCTTGAATGAATCCATGCGGTTTGTTTATTTTCACTGGGGGATACATGCCTGGGGAATTTACGCCATTGTCGCCCTGGTTTTAGCTTATTTCAAATTCAGACGCGGGGCACCGGCGCTCATTAGTGCGACACTGGAGCCCTTGTTTGGAGATAAAATGAAAGGTCCCTGGGGGAAACTCGTTGATATTATTGCTGTCTTTGCAACTATTGTAGGTGTGGCTACCACGCTTGGTTTTGGTGCCGCCCAGATTAATGGAGGGCTCACATTTCTGACCCCGCTTGAAGATTCTTTTGGTATTCAGTTGATCATCATTGGAATAGTAACGGTTCTATTCATGATGTCCGCCTATACCGGACTGAGTAAAGGGATCAAATATTTAAGTAACACCAATATGATTCTGGCTATTGCCCTGTTAGTCATAATGCTGATTGTTGGCCCGACATTGTTTATCATGAATATGTTTACAGACACCATAGGTGCATACTTACAGAACCTTCCGTCTATGAGTTTCCGTCTTGCACCAAACAGTGAAGAAAACCGTACATGGATTAATAACTGGACCGTATTTTATTGGGCGTGGTGGATCGCCTGGTCGCCTTTCGTAGGAATATTTATCGCACGTGTATCCAAAGGGCGCACAATCCGGGAATTTTTATCTGGAGTTCTTCTTGTCCCTTCAGTTATTGGGTTCCTCTGGTTTTCTACCTTTGGTTCTTCTGCTATCCAAGTTCAACAAAATGGAGGAGACGATTTAGCGGAACTTGCGACAGAACAAGCAATGTTCGGCATGTTCGATAACTACCCGCTTGGTCTGATCCTATCAATTATTGCTATGACGCTTATTGGTACTTTCTTTATTACATCTGCGGACTCTGCGACCTTTGTATTAGGGATGCAGACGACAAATGGTTCATTGACTCCTCCAACAATGGTTAAGTTTGTCTGGGGTATTATTCAGTCATCCATGGCGGCAGTTCTTCTTTATTCAGGCGGACTACAAGCCCTGCAGAATGCGCTGATCTCAGCAGCTTTTCCGTTTTCATTTATTATGGTCATGATGGTTGTATCCTTGTATAAAGCGATAAGAGCTGACAAGATGGCTTTGGATAAAGGAAAGAGAGAAGAGGAAAAGACGTCTGCATAATGAGTAAGGTCCGGTAATTTCCGGACCTTTTCTCTTTGTGTTTTTATTCCTTAAAATGTATCATAAAATCTTGGATAAGTTTGATAGAATAAAAATAGAATCTACCTGATACAAAGGAGTAAACGACTATGTGGGAATGGAGAAATATTTACCGCGGACTATTGATGGGGGCCAGTGATGTTGTCCCTGGCGTCAGTGGAGGGACCATTGCGGTTGTTTTAGGAATTTATGATCGTCTAATTGAAGCAATTAACGGTTTCTTTAGTAAAGAATGGAAAAGGCATTTGAAATTTCTGCTGCCCCTTGGTCTGGGAGTGGTCACATCCATTGTGCTGCTTGCCCGTGTCATCGAGTGGTTATTTGAACACTACCCGGGTCCGACGCAGTTTTTCTTTTTAGGGTTAATCATTGGTGTACTGCCATACTTAACCCATAAAGCAGAGATGAAAAATAAATTTAAAGCGAACCATTATATGCTTTTATTGATTGGTGCTGCGATTGTTGCTTCTATGGCATTTTTTCAAACGGCAGAATCTGAACCGATGCAGAACCTTACATGGACCGGCTATCTTTTATTGTTCTTTTCTGGATGGATCGCAAGCAGTGCTATGATTCTCCCTGGGATCAGTGGTTCATTTATTTTATTGATTATTGGTGTTTATACGACAGTCACTTCAGGAATCTCTGATTTTAGATTCGATATTATCGCTGTTGTCGGTTTAGGTATTCTGTTGGGGCTGGTGTCTATGAGTAAAATTGTTAAGTTTTTCCTGGACAACTACACATCTGGAACATTTGGAGTGATTATTGGACTTGTCATTGGCTCTGTGTTCGTTATTTTTCCCGGTGTACCAGAAACTTCAGCATTAATGATTGTCAGCTTTATTGCTTTCCTGGCTGGGTTGCTAGCTGCCTGGTTATTAGGTAGAGTGGAATATAAGTGAGCGTGTGAAAAGACAAGAAAGTAATTTTTTATTAAGATAGAACTAGCTATCAATAAAAGGAGAATGAGTTTGATGGAATCGATTCATACTATGGAGCAATTTAACAAAACAATTGCAGGCGAACAGCCGGTTATTGTGAAATTTCAAGCAGATTGGTGTCCTGACTGCCGCCGTATGGACATGTTTATCGGGGAGATTCTTGAGGAATATAAGACATACAGCTGGTACGACGTAAATCGCGATGAACTGCCGGAAGTTGCGGAGAAATATGAGGTTATGGGTATTCCAAGTATCCTGATATTCAAAGATGGACACAAAATGGCCCATTTGCATAGTGCGAATGCGAAAACTCCTGAAGAGGTTCAAGAGTTTTTACAAGCGAGTCTTTGATTTGACGTCCACATGGTTGAACCATGTGGACGTTTTCTATAAGGAGGTCTGAAGTTGTCAAAGCGCCTGTTATTAGTCGGAGCCGGTCACGCCCATTTGGAGGTTCTTCGTCGTTTCAAGGAATCCATGTTAAGAAATGTGGATGTCTGTATGATTTCCCCCTCTTCATACCAGTTCTATTCTGGAATGTTCTCAGGCTTTACTGAAGGGATTTATTCTGAAGAAGACACCCGTATTGACCTGGTTCAGCTGTCCAAAAAATCCGGCGTGCATTTTATTCAAAAGAAAGCCGCTTTAGTAAAAGCCGACCGCAAAAAAGTTGTGTGTGAAGATGGAACGGTTTATCCTTTTGATGTCGTAAGCTTCGATATTGGTTCCAGAAGCCTCCCTGTTGAGTATGAGGACACGGTGGCGCACACGATTAAACCAAACTATCGTTTTATTGATAAAATAAAAAGTTTAAGAGAAACCACGAAACCTTTAATCGTAGGAGGCGGAGCGGCAGGAACGGAGCTGGCCCTGTCTATTCAGGCTTATAAAGAAAAACATAAGATTCCTGGTCAGGTAAGACTCATCACTTCTGAGCGTGTGTTATCGAGTGCGCCGGCATGGACTTCAGCGAGATTAAGAAATTTACTTAACAAAAAAGGTGTGCGTGTGTGGGAAGGGGAGCGTGTGGAGGAGATTTATGACCAATTCGTGCAGACGGAAAAGAACAACAGAGTTCGTCATACAGGTGTCCTCTGGCTCGGCGGTGCAATTTCAGATGACATATTTAAACGTTCCTTGATAGAGACGGATGATCGGGGATTTGCTCTTGTCAGGCCGACTCTTCAATTTAAATCATTCGATTATATTTTTGGAGCTGGAGACTGTGTAACAATGGAGGACTATCCGCAGATCGCGAAAAGTGGTGTTTATGCTGTACGTCAGGGTCCCGTACTATGGGAAAATTTAATGAACTTCCTGGAAGGGAAATCACTGCAATCCTATGTTCCTCAAAAACATGCGCTCTATATATTGTCAACTGGTGGCAGGAAGGGATTTCTAGTTTATAAAGCGGTCAGTGCCCATAACCACAAAGCCTGGCAGTTGAAGAATAAGATTGATACAGATTTTATGGATAAATACCAATAAAGAGCCTATGCTGTCTTCTCAAGGAGACTTGCAGAGGCTCTTTTTTTAATGTCAGGCACTATTAATATTTACTACAAGAATAGTCTGATCCGTTAACTGTGACCGAAATTGTTCTCTTTCATAGCTTCAACCAGGCACGAACTTTATTACGGAGGAGAAATGTCGTGACCAATATTAAAGCAAACGTGCTTAATGCAATAAAGATCAGCGTCCGGTCCCCACTTGCCAGGCTTGTACCAACGAGGCTGTAGGCAAAAGTTCCTGGCAGCATCCCGATGACGGTCGCAAGGATAAACGAAAACAATTTCACCCTCGTCATACCTGCAAGATAACTGAGAATATCAAAGCCCACAATCGGAATTAACCGCAGGATAAAGACGTACATAAAGCCTTGTCCTTTCATTCGTTCATAAATGGAGGACGCCCATTTGGATTGATGAAACTTTAACACAGAATCACCGAAGAATTTCCCCATAAAATAACCGGTAATTCCTGCACCAGTTGCTCCTATGATGATATAAAGCATTCCCGGCCATATGCCATAAGCAAAGGCTGCAGCGAGCGAAAGAACGGAAGTAGGAAATACAACGATGGGACCAATGATATAAAGCCCCATAAAGATGAGAGGCCCAATACTTCCAAACGATAAGATATAAGCACGGATATTTTTGGGATCCACTTCTAGTTGTGTCCGAGCGAACCAGGCAGCGCCCGCTAAAATGACAATAAACGCAAGAGAGCGAATGATGCTTTTCCTACTCATCTATGGTTCCTCTGAATCTTTGTATGCTTGATACCGGAATTGAAAGGAAGACTTCGTTTTGCAGCTGCTCGTCATTGGTTAATGGGAGAGGAACCTTTGCCCCTGACTCTTTTATTTCAATATGAGCAATCGGTCTTCCGTGTTGATAAGTGATATGTTCAACCGTACCTTCAAAGGTCTGTGTATCCTCTTTAAAAGGAGAGGAAGATAGTTCGATCGCCTGCAAAGGGACATACTCCTGGTCATTTAAGATTAAATGACCGCCCATAAAAGAGGCTACCTTCATGTTGGCTGGAGATTCATGTAAGACCTTAGCCGCGCCTATCTGTTGGAACTTTCCCTCTTGAAAGACAGCGATCTGGTCGCCCATAATCATGGCTTCCTCCATATCGTGAGTGACGAATATCGCGGTCGTTTCCTGTTCGACAAGGAAATTTCTGACCCAGTACCGCAGGCCCTGACGCAGGCTCGGGTCAAGACTGCTGAAAGGTTCATCAAATAGGATGACCTCAGGTTCTGTGGCCATGGCACGTGCAAGGGCGGTCCGCTGCTGCTGGCCTCCTGATATTTCAGAAGGGAAATGACTCCGGTACTTTGTCATCCCTATGGCTTCCAATAGCGTGTCTACTTTTTCCTGCGTGTATTTTTTTGATACTTTTGCTCCGTATGCAACGTTTTCCTCCACCGACATATGAGGGAAAAGGAGGGGTTGTTGAAAAACGAGACTGATATCCCTGCGATTGGCTTTCTGTTTTGTTACATCTCTTCCGTTCATATAAATGGTCCCATTTGTAGGTTTCTCTAAACCTGCGAGAACGCGTAACAGTGTCGTTTTTCCGCTTCCGGAAGGACCGACCACACTCATAATCTCTCCTTTTTGCAATTGAAAGGAGAGCCCATTGAGAACAAGATCGCTATGAAATTGTTTAGTAATTTGCTTGATTTCTAGAGTTATTGAGCTCATCTGTGATTCCTCCAAGGTACGCGGGAATAGGGAAGCAGCAAAAGGATGACTTCCACCAGGATGTACATGACAACAGGTACGAATGCAAACCAGAGGGAAAAGGCTGACATCAAGGATGCATTGGCATTCTCCAGGAATGGAAAGAAGACCATAGGTAGTGTGAGAACCTGTCCCCCTCCGATAATAGCGGTGATGGCATATTGACTAAGACTGATGACGATGGTCAAAAACGTAACACTGCGGAGAGCCGGCCGTAATAAAGGAAGTTCCACTGTGAAAAGTTGAGTGAAAAATCCTGCCCCTAAGATATGGGGCTGCTCCATCAATGCTTTCCCCATCTGCTGATAACTGTTGTGAAAGATCTTAATGCTGTATGGAATCGTTGGGACAAGGTGGATGATAACCACCCCCATCATTGTATCTGCAAGTCCTAGACGAATCATAAATAAATGCAGCCCCATAGCGATTGCTAAAACAGGGATAAGGATGGGGGACAGCAGGAGAGCTTCCACCCAGGGCTTTCCTTTAAAAGAATAGGAGGAGAGTGCTTTTCCTGTCAGGATCCCGACTACTGCATTGAGCACCAACACAAGGAAGCCAATTAAAATGGACCACCAGGTGGCTTCCCATAGGTAAGGGTCCCGTATTAATTGACGGAAACTTTCGAGCTTCCAATCCACTCCATATCCGCTTTGAAATCTCCAGGGGGCACTCAGACTTTGAAGAAGTAAAAGCAGAAGCGGAGCGATGAAAAATACGATTCCCACAGCTGTGAATACAGGCTTATTATTTTTCATGAACGACTTCCTCTCATAGCTCTCCATCTAGCTTTATTTAAGTAAAGATACATAAGAAGAGAGACAACCAGCAATAGAAAACTGACACATACCATGGAGGCAAAGGCCAATGGGCGGTCTTCCCATGAACTTCCATAGAACCAGTCATAACTGAGCACGGATATCATCTCAGGGAATGTTGTTCCCAGCATGGCTGGAACTTCATAAGCAGAGAGTGTAAATGAGAATACAATCAGGATCGTTTCAATTAACACGGGAAGCAGGTGAGGAACTTCTACAGTGAAAAAACGGTTCCAGGCTGTCCCGCCTAATGTATCTACTAAAGCGTAATATTCCGGCCGGATGGAGGTGTAGACAGGCAGCAGCATAAGGATGACAAGCGGGACTTCTTTCCAAACATACGTAAGGATTATACCAATACCGTATGGATCCCTTGTGAGGATCGGAAACTCGTCCGTGTCAGCAATCCCGCCTGTCAATAGTGCAAGCTGAGAAAGGACGCCTGTTTCAGATAATAATAGAATGACCATATACCCCCAGACGAAATGGGGGAAAAGCATAGGAATCCAAACCGTCAATCGGGGCGCCATTTTTTCTAATAAGGTGTGAAAAAAGCGTGTGAACGCCATTCCAAGAATGATGGAAAGAAGCGTTGCCGCTAAAGAAGTACGTAAACTGAACCAGAGGGATGCCATAAATCGCTCAGATTGGAAAAGCTGCCGGTAGTAATCAAATGTCCACGTCCCACTATCACTCAGACTCTGAGAAACTGCTGTTACCAGACCGTAGAGTGGAATACTCATAAAAAGTAAAGCCGGGATAAACAGAAGTAGAGAGCTATTCCTGGACAACTTCATTGAACCACTGTTCTTTCATCCAATCGACATAATCTGAATCTGCTTCTGGAAGGAAGCTTTCTTCCAGTTTCTTAGAAGGAAGTACGCTTGCTCCCCGGTCGACTGATTTAAATTTCTTCTGCCATTGATCTGGCAGCTTTTCCATACTAATAGCTGTGTTTTCTCCCCAATACTCCGGTTTATACTTGGCAAGCTGCGCTTCAGGAGAGAGCATGTAGTTAATGGCAGCAAGCGCACCTGCCTGATTGGTACTGTTGAATGGGATTGATAAAAAATGCGTATTTCCAATAGAGCCGGGTTTAAGCACAAAAGATCGTGTAGAAGCAGGAAAGACATCCTCTTCAATAAGTGATTCGGCCCGCGATTCGTTATATCCCATGGTCATCCACACTTCACCCTGACTGTATAAGCGGTCAAGTTCTGTAAGGTCATTGGGGTAGTGTTCACCTGAACGCCAGAGGTCCTTACTGATATCGTTTAGATAGTCCCATGTGCGACCGGCTGTATCTGACAATCTTTCCTCATCTAAAGGTTGTTTATAGATGTCTTCGGGATTATCCGCCTGTGCGTAGAGGACATGTCTTAAGAAGGCATTCCCCGTAAAATCTTCCGCTCTTGGGTATGTGAACTTTCCCGGGTTTTCATGAATCCAAGTTTGTAAGTCCTCGAATGACTGAGGGGGGGATTGAATTTTCTCAGAATCATAATAAATAACAAATTGAACCTTGCCCCAAGGTGCCTCCATTCCCTCCACCTCTGTTCCGAAGTCGGTTTGAAAAGCGGGAGCGTTGGTTTGGTAGTATTCATTATAATTTGGAAGTGTTTCTGTGAAAGAACCCATCAATAGATCGTTTTCTTTAGCATTTTTGAAGTTTTCCCCATTAATCCAGATCAGATCGATGGTCCCATCCTGTTTACCCGCCTGCTTTTCTGTTTGAAGCTTTTGTAAAATTTCCGGCGTATCCATAGGTACCCGCTCAAGGTTCATTTTATATCTTTCCTGTAAAACCGGAGCGACGGATTTGTCTATGTATCGATTGATTCCTTCATCTCCACCCCACATATAGAGGCGTACTTCTGAATTTTCAGCGGAGGATTCAATTTCATCCCAGGATTCTTTTGTCCAGTCCTTTGTCTTCGTTTCTGATTGTCCGCAAGCGGCTAACAAGGCAATCATGAATATTAAAAGAACGTTCCATGTTCTCATCTTTCTCCCCCTTATTTCTTCTTATAATAAATTCATACCTTAACATCTCTTTCATCTATCATCTATCATACAAACAAAATGATGAGAAGGAAACTAATCGTGCTCTTATGGATGCGTGACTCCTATTCCAACAGGGTAAAGAAAAGGAGGAGAAAGGGGAGGGGCTCGAGTGATATATGAACAATTTGCTAAGCCGAGTGGGATCTTTGGTAAACTTGCCGGCCAATTTATGGCGAGAGAAAACAACCATCTGAATGATTGGACTCAATCTTTTCTAAGTATAGAAGAGGGGGATCGTGTATTAGAGGTTGGCTTTGGTCCGGGAGATGGTCTGGTAAAAGCAGCGTGTGTAAAAGGAGTCACCATTTACGGGGTGGATCCTTCTGAAACCATGGTGGAAACCGTTCTGAAGAAACTGAGAAAATATGAAAATCCAAATCAAATCGGAATTTTTCATGGAGAAGCGCATGATTTATCCCGTTTCCAACACTCACTAGATAAAGTCTATGCTGTCAATAACGTTTCTTTTTGGCATGCCCCTGTAGAGACATTGAGTCATATACGATCCTTAATCCGATCAAATGGAAGGATTGCATTAACCCTCCTTCCCCATGAAAAAGGAGCGGATGACGATACCACAGAAGTACTAGGGGGGCAGCTTCGCTCTATGCTCATAAAGGCGGGGTTTAGTGAAGTACAGGTCCATTTTAAAGATGAAAATCCTAATAAAGCTGTTTGTGTTGTTGGAATGGCATGATTGGTGTGTTGAGTTAAGTCTTTCATCGGGCTCTTGTTGAAATCAAGGACTATCTGACAGGGACCCCCTTTACGGTTTCCTTCCTCCCTGAAGGCTGAAACATTCTATTAGTTGGGTGTGATACGATATAAGGGAAAAGGGAGGGTAACCAATGAAATTAAAAAAAGAAGAGCGCTCTTATATGGTAGAACGGGTCAAAGAGCTTTTTGAACTTGAAAGAGGAGAAGTAATAGGTGACTTAGCGGCAGAACAATGGGTGACTTCACTTGCGGAAGAGATGGGCCCTTTTTTCTATAATAAAGGGGTTGAGGACGCAAGGATGATGGTGGATCAAAAGGTGATGAATTTAGAAGAAGATCTGCGTTCTTTGGAACGACCGGCGGGTAGACCAAAAAGAAGATAAAAAATGACCGCTTCAGGAAGCTGAAGCGGTCAACGTCTGGTCTTCGTCCTCCAAGGTCCGGGGAGAAGACTCTTCCTCATTATCTTCTTTTACTTCCTCTAAATGAAAGTGCTTCAATTGTCCATTTAAATCATCGATCATATCTTCAAGATTATCTGTTTCTTCTATCATTTGTCTGAATGCGGTCTGCTGTTCCAATGTGGAGGCAGATATCTCTTCTGTTCCAGCAGCCGTTTCCTGAACAATACTGCTTACATTCTCCATGGAAACTTGGACATGAGAACTTTGTTGTTTGGATTGTTCTAAACCTTGCACGAGTTTTTCTAACTGCTGATGAATGGATTCTACTTGTGTGCTGATTCTCTCGAAGGCCCCTTTTGTAGTATCCACCGACGCGTTTTGCTGTTCAGAAACTTTTACTGTTTCCTGCATTTCCTGTTCAATTATTTGGACGCCGTCTCTAATCTGGTTGACCATCCTGGATATGTCACCAGTGGCTTTCGTAGACTGATCGGCAAGTTTCCGGACTTCTTCAGCAACAACAGCAAATCCTTTACCATGCTCACCGGCTCTAGCTGCTTCAATAGCGGCATTTAATGCAAGTAAATTTGTCTGTTCTGCAATCCCGTTGACCAGTTCTACTGTTGATTCAATTTGGTCTGTATATTGGATGAACTGGTTGACAGAAGACTCAACATTGGATAGAGAAGAAGAACTCTTATCCATTAAAGAACGTTGTTCACCAATACTTCTCTGCCCGTCAGTGACATAATTAAGGGCAAGCGAACTTGCTTCTTGTGACTGTTGTCCCTGCTCCTGGTTGGTTTCAAAGCGGTGGCTCAAGTCTTCCATTAAGACAGCCACATCTTGAACATCATGAGAAATGGACTGGCTTCCCTGAGCAAGCTCATCGGTTGAATGACTCACTTGACTCGATATCTCTGACAACCCTGTCATTTCGTTATTCAGCTTTGAACTGAAGTCCTTCACGTTCTGCCCAATATCATGGACAGAAGCAACCGTCTTTTGTAGATTGTCCACCATCATGCGGAATGATTTCTTTAACTGCCCAATCTCATCATTTTCTTTTCCATCCCATTCAATAGATGTCGTAAGGTTTCCATCAGCTACTTCGGAAGCTTTTTCTGCCAAGCGTCGAATCGGCACGGCGATGTGTTTCCTTAAACGCGAAGTGGAAAGGATGGAGGATGCAGTAAGAACAACGGCCGCAATGATTGTAAATAGAATCAACTGTTGAATGGTTTTCTGCTGGGCTGTTATTTGCGCATCGTACCAGGATTGAGCTTCTCTCTGGAGCATATATACATCGTTAATGATTCCAGATGTTCTCGCTGCCTGTCTTTGGACTTCATTGACGTTTTCGTTCGTAAGTGCTTGGACGGTGGTGTCCTGCCAGTCCGTAAATTTAATTTCAGCCTGGCTGTACCAACGTTCCTGCTCATTCGTAATGATTGAAGAATTCATTTGTCCCAGAAGAGTTTCGGTTTGCTCGATTTGCATAAGGGCTTCATTTTTAGCCCCTTCTGCCGGGCTGTAACTGTATGTAGTAAGAGCTTGTTCTACACTGACCAACTGTCCATGAAGTTCCTTCCCATCTAACAGAATTTGTACATCCTGATTAGTGGACCGCTGCAAATCAATCATCTGAAAGACAACGAATCCGATAAGGGTCAAACATAGCAGCAGTGGAATCAAGGTCATCGTATAAAGTCGACGGCCGATTGTCATAACTGTTCCTCCTTTATTTTGTTCCTGAAGCTTTGTTCAACATGCTTTCCTGTTCTGAGGTTAATTTTATAAGGCGGACAGGAGCAAGCCCGACACCGTTTTCATTAATCCCCAGCGTGTGAGTGTCCCCATCCAATTTTTCTCCATCCTTCAGCTGCTGCATCACCCCGTATAAAGCAACGTCTACATTTTTTAACATGGATGTGACTACAGCTTCTTCAGCAACGAAAAACTGATCGCTATCTACTCCGAATGCATAGATTCCCTGTTTTTGGGCTTCTTTTAGAACACCAATGCCTGTAAATCCTGCAGCTGGGAAGATGTAATCGGCTTTTTGATTAATCATCTGCTTAGTAATCGAGGCTCCTTTATGATCATCATCAAATGTACCAGCGTATTCGATGAGCACGTCAGCCTCAGGATTCGCCTTCTTCACGCCTGCTTTAAAACCTTTTTCAAATCGGTTGACGACAGGAATATCTTCTCCCCCGATAAAACCTACGGTATCTGATTTCGTTTTCATTCCTGCAAGTAAGCCGATTAAATAACTGCCTTCATCCTCTTTAAACAAAATGGAGGTCACATTATCAAGGTCAGAGACTGCATCAATCAACACAAAGGATTGTTCTGGAAATTCCTTTGCAAGCGTGTCAATCGCGGTTTGTGCATTGTATCCAAGACCTATAATTACTTCATGTTCCTGGCTGACAAGTTCACGTGTGTTTTTTTCGTAGTCACTATCAAATGGTTCCCGGTAATCAAACGTTATTCCTAGTTCATCTCTGGCTTTTTCCAAGCCTTGAAAAGCTGAATCACTGAAAGATTCATCCCCGAGACCACTTTCCGTAACAATCAGTCCTGCACTGATGTCTTGGTCAGTTTTAGCGTTTGATGTTTCTTGAGCGCATCCCATTAAGAAAAAAATAATTGATATTAGGACAACCCCTCTATATGAGCGCTGCACGTTCATCACTCCTTTTTATGATGTCTGCCAATCTTTATATCGGATTAAGAAGGGGGAAATGAATAAGGGGAGTCTTTTCTTTTTTGTATTTCAGGTTTCCTCTTACAGTCCGTTCAGAGTTCCTCCACCTGAAAAGCAAAAAAATAAAAAAGCTACCAGAACTTTATGTTCTGGTAGCTTGGATTGTATTGAGTTGAAAGGCATCTGCCAGGAGTTCATAGGATTTCAAGCGATCTTCAAACGGGGTAACAATCGTATTGATAATGATTTCATCCACACCATAGCTTTCAGCAAGCTGCTCGATTTCCTCCTGCACCCGATCTATACAACCGACAATCATCCGGTTTCGGTTGTCCTGAATCCGCTCTTCTTCAAACATGGTATAAGAGTGTGAAAGAGCTTCTTCAGGTGTAGGGAAGTGGGTGCGCCTTCCCCCTTTCTCAATTTGGAGCAGGGCCAAGTCTAAACTTGATGCAAGATACTCCGCATATTCATCTGTTTCAGCACAAACTACGAACACAGAAACGTTTCCCGCAGGCTCCGTCTGCTGCATGGATGGCGAAAAGTAAGATTGATATCGGTCCATGGCTCTTGTTCCTCCACGCCCATTAATAAAGTGCGCAAACGAATAAGAAGCCCCAATGTCTGCGGCTACTCTTGCGCTGGTTCCGCTTGATCCAAGCATCCAGATCGGGGGAGCCGTCTCCCCTTGAGGTGTAGCCTGAATCCCCATGCCTTGAGGGTCCTGTCCATGCAGGTAGGCCATTAATTCTTCAACTTGTGAAGGATAGCTTTCGACGTTAGGAAGCTTTCCGTTGTTTAGAGCTAAATTAACATTCGGCATTCCTCCAGGAGCACGGCCGACCCCGAGATCAATCCGGTTCGGATGAAGTGTCTCAAGGACACGGAAAGACTCAGCAACTTTGTAGGAACTATAGTGCGGCAGCAAAACGCCTCCGGTCCCAATCCTTATCCGTTGTGTATGTGCTGCAAGATGAGCAGCCAGAATTTCAGGTGAAGATCCCGCTAAGCTTCCTGTGCTATGGTGTTCTGAAACCCAAAAGCGGTGAAATCCCAGCTCGTCTGTCCATTTTGCGAGTTCCGTTGTCTGTTTTAAGGCTTCTTGTGGGTCGGTCCCTAATAAGATAGGGGACTGATCCAGTACGCTTAGTTTCATCATTAGGCCCCCAGTTTCGTTCCTTCTACTTTCTATCGTCCCATGTGCCTGAAAAATATGCAAAGCATTTAACCCATTTTCTTATAAAATTTTAACTGTTAAATGTTGGTGTTGATGATCATAAGAAAGTCAGTTAAGGAGGTGGCATTGATCTCCGAAAACTTGATTACCGTATATATTGGAGATTAAGGTCCTTCTGAGGAAGTGTTTATTTCGACCCGGTATCGGAGGTATATGTTGAAAAGGAACCTATACAGTTGGAAGATCACCATGTTTTATGAGGAGGGTGTCAGCTGGTGGCTTGAATAATGGACTGCTTTGTAGGAATTCATCTGGACAAAAAAACGACCCCATAGAGGGGCCGGTGGTCTAATTTATCTTATCTTGATAAAAATCCGAGTAAACTGTAATTCAGTATGGAGGATTTTTTGATTTTAAACATCTGTCTTACGTCTAAATCATCAATGTGTAAAGGTGTGAAAAAGACTGCTCCATTTCTGAATTCATCTTTTGGATGTACAGCAAGCCACTCTCCCGCTTCAAGTCCCTCCACGATTTCAATCAGTCCATCTGTTTCAAGTCCTGATTGAATGGCACGACGTTCTAGGTTTCCTTCTTTATTCATAACCCAGGCATAAAGGTTCTCGTCGGTGATTAAAGCTTCCTGTAAAGCGGTAATGGCTCCTAGAGCTTCTTTTGTGGTCACTTCGACATTCGCGTGGTACCCGGGGAGGACCTCTTCATCAATATCATCTAAAGAGACAGTGAAGGGATAGCGGCTTGTTTTATTAAGACCAATCTCCTCAGGAAACTGATGAACATCTGTAAGTGTTCCGGTTGTTTCGAAATTAAAATCTTCCCCTTTAACTTTGGCAGCCATATTCTCTGAAAGCCTGTTTCGCTCATCTTCACGGACTTCTGCTTTCACGATGAGACTGGTTGACTCCATAGTAATCAAGGGATCGTTTAATTCCTCGGAAAGGTTAGTGACTACACCAGAGAAGGAGCTGGTGACGGTGATTTGATCTCCGTCCTCCTGCAGCTGGTCCAACTGGTCTTCTGCCATTTCCAGAAGAGATTCCTGTTTATTAAGTTCAGCTTCCTGCTCGGCTATTTCTTCCTGCTGTAAATATTCTGTTTCCACATAAGAGGGAGGAGTTTCTTCAGATTCATCGTTCTGACCGAAGATATTACTGCGATTCGATGATTCCGTTTCAGGTTCAGGGATTTGGTAGCTTTCTATTTCATCAATGTATTCTTCTATAGCATCGATCTCTTCTTCAATCCGGCCAATTTCAGATTCCAACTCGTTTTCCTGCTGAGTATAGTTGGCTACATTGTATGTATAAAGAGCATCCCCTTCATCAACCTTGTCACCTTCCTGAATGAGGAATTCATCAAACGTTCCATTGTTTCCATTAAAATAAATCGGCGCTTTCTCCTGGGCAGTGAAGACCCCTTTTGTTTCAAACTTCTCCAGTAAATCATAGGTGATTGTCTTCGACCATGTATGAATGTAGGATTTACGATCCACTTTCTCACCTTCATCTAAAAAAAGAAGGAGCCCATTAGTAGTTATGAAAGCGATGATTAGTAAACCCAGGATGCGGCCTTTGTAATTTATTCTCGGCATGTTTAATACACCTGCAGCTTTCTTACCTGATTAAGTAGATAATATACACGTCAAAATAAGAGAGGGCGGAAGTACCGGCCCATAATAAGAGGTGCCAGAAAATAACCCCGACCCATATCCAGCCTATTTTAGTTCTCGACAACCAGGATAGACACTTGACTTGGTACCAAATGATGAAAAGTTGAAAGATTGAGATTGAACCAAAGAAGTATATGACCCAGTCAAAGGATGTGAAGTAGGATGCCAGCACACCGAAAGATAATGGAGATACGTACCAGTCAATTCCTGCATAGACCATCAGCGGGATCCAGGTTAACCGTTCAATGATCATAACAATCAGTACATTCATCTGGATAATGATCAGTTTTTTATAAGATATGTTGTTGAAAAGCCAGAAAAAGAAAGAGGATATGAAAAGGATGAATAGAAATAGGAGGACCGCATAAACGATGCGCCCTATAATAAACCATGCTTTTCTAAACTCGTATTCTACCCTGTTTAATTCGGACATGTTTGCAGATACAGCATCCGTTCCAAGTCCCAGCCAAGCACTCCAGACATATGTAAGAATCGTTGCACCCAATAGGAAGAATAATAGATTCCAAACATTTTTTAACTTTTCAGCTTCGTTCAATTTGAACAAGTGATCGTCACGGCTAGTAAATAATTTAATCAAGTGGACAGAGTACGTCATCCGATTCATCCTTTAGCAAAGAAAAATAACACGCTCTGTATTATTTTAACGGAAATTGTCATAGGTTGCTATAAGTACTATCAAATCTTTTGGGAAAAGATGGGGGATGAATGTGACGCCTCTTCCAGCTTTTTGATACTTAATCTTGTTGATAAAAGAGTGAACATATAAGGGGTGAGACGTTTTCCACATAGCATAAAAAAAGCACGACGCTCGAGAGCATCGTGCTTTTTTATCGTTTTTTATAAACGTTACTATTCATTTTTATAAGATGGACGTACTTGTTTATGGCAGCACTTGATGACTTGGTTTCAAATGTTTGTCTAAAAGTAAGGTCCACGCCCCCCCTTATTCAAACAAAACCCTCTCGTGATTAACTCCAGGATAATAGAGCTTGTAAATCAACCTAAGAGTTTAACAGGGCCTTTTCATTATAAAGGGGCTGTTTCATAGGTTCCGGTTTCTTTTTTTGATTTGAAAAATAACGCGCGGTCCTTATATAGAAAAATCATAGATAAGGTGAACGCCAGCAGATCGGAAAGCGGAAAAGCAAGCCATACACCTGTGACTCCAAAGAAATTTGGCAGGATTAACACGAGCGGGATGAGAAAAAGCACCTGACGGGCCATAGACAGGATTAGTGCCGGCTTTGCCATTCCAAGGGCTTGATATAATCCCCCGCTGACAACCTGGGCTCCAATCAGTACCGCAAGAGCGAACATAATGCGGATAGCATAAGCTCCTGTTTCAATCGTCTGTTCATCGCCTGTGAATATGTTCATCAACCCTTCAGGGAAAGCCATCATGAGAACAAAAATTCCTGTCGATATCATGGTGACGACTTTCAAACCAAGTACTACCGTTTCTTTTAGTCTGGCATAATTTTTGGCGCCATAGTTGTAACCGATAATTGGCTGCATACCTTGAAGAACGCCAATCATTGGCATGATGGTGAACATCGCAAGTTTCTGGACGATTCCAAAAACACCGACTTCAAATTCCCCGCCGAACTTAATAAGCATCAGGTTGATAGCAATCATCATTCCGCTGCCTGATACCTGTCGGATAAAAGCAGGCATTCCAATCGTTAATACCTCTTTTATAATGAGCCATTGCGGCTTCAAGGCACTCCATCTCACTGTAAGCGTTGATTTTCCTTTAAGGAAGTAATTCAGGACAACAATGGTAACCGTCGCCTGAGATATAACTGTGGCCACCGACGCCCCGCGAACGCCCATATCCAATCCAAATATGAAAATCGGATCCAGTATGATGTTCAATACCGCAGGAATGATCATGGTGACCATAGCAAACTTGGAATTACCTTCTGAACGGATAATGCTGTTTGTTGTAAAGGAGAAAGAAAAGAAGATGGAACCAACCATAATTGGAAATAAATAATCTTTTGCGTATGGCATGATATTTTCGGTTGCCCCAAAAAGTTTCAATAACGGCTCAAGGAAGGTGAAAGCACCAATGAAACCGAAGAAACTGATTAGTACAATCATAAAAAGAATGTTACCAAACACAGCATCTGCTGCTTCTTGTTTATTTTCACCAAGGCGTCTTGATATCACAGACGCTCCCCCGATACCGACGGCAGCGGCAATGGCCATGATAATCATCATAACAGGAAAGCCGATGCTGACTCCGGAGACGCCTAAGATCCCTACGCCTCGCGCGATAAACAGCGTATCAATGACATTATATAATGCCATAACAAACATCCCGATCATAGCTGGAATGGATAAGTTAGCGAGCAGCTTAGGGATAGGCTGTGAACCCAAACGTTGACTTTGTTCTTTCATGTATCCTCTCTCCTCGTAGTCTTAGGTTTTAAGTTCGACTGCATTTTTCTCAGCCATGAAACCATGACATGCTGTTCTTCTTTGGATAATCCTACAGTAGCTTCGTCCTCAATCACTCTTACGATTTGGACAATCGTATCGTGAAGCTCCACGCCCTGGTCTGTCAGCTTGATCAAATTCGTGCGCTTATCTTCCATGCTGGACCGCTTGGATATCCGGTTATGCTTTAATAGAGATTCAATTAAGCCATTCATCGTTGATGCTTTGATGTGAAGGCGCTTTTGAAGCTCTGTCTGAGACTGTTCTCCAGCCGTGGCCAAAAAGTATATGACCCTGGCTTGAGAATGAGTCAGGTTGTATTCGCCTAATCGTGCATTGTATATATTCTGTAGCAGGTGCGAAACCATGTGAATGTTATACCCTAAGTACTCATCAAGGGATTGTCTCATAAATTAGTTAGCCTCCTAAACAAATTATAGTATAAAAGAGTTAGGAAGATTCGTAAACTAAATAACCTCTTAGATGGTACAGGATGACTTATTTCTGTGAACAATTCGTGAAAAGGATGCATACGTTCCCTGGTTTCTTTCATGTGGTGTAAAATAAAGGAAAAGTGAGGGGGGATGGGGATGAGTTTTGTTTCATCTGGACGTCGAAAGTCAATTTACGGAGGATGCATATTCATTGCTCTGCTTTTAACCACCAATTTTCTTGCTCAGAGACTTGAATGGAGTGGACCCGTAAAGCCGGTAACTGTCTGGGCGGCGGTCATTGATGTGATGATGATCCTTCCTATTGTTCTGTTCCTATTTGTGTTACGGAGGAAACCAAATTTATCTGTACTTGCTCCCTTATGGCTGATTGGTGCTTTATTTATTCATTGGATTGTCCCGGACTATGCGAAAGAAAACCTTCTCTTCTTTAATACTGCAATTATTATAGTGGAGGCGGCTTTTTTTCTAATGGAGGTCATCCTCTTATTATATCTTCTTAGAAAGTACCCCATATGGATACGTAACTTTAAAGACTCTCATGTTACCTACCCGCATTTAATGGCAAGAATAGCAGCGGCCAATCAAAAAACGTTTCACAACAGTATCACGGGGTCATTTGGACGTGTCATCCAATTTCTTGCTGCCGATCTATCTGCCATACGCTACGCTTTTTTTCCGCACCTGGACCACACCCCAAGTCATGCTTACAGTTTCAGTTATCATAAAAAGAGTGAATACTTCGGTGTATTTATTATGCTCATTCATGCAATGCTCGTTGAAATCATTGCGGTTCATGTCCTGCTCATGCAGTATAGTCACACAGCTGCCTGGATCGCTGCAATTATCGATATATATGGGCTTGTTTTTCTGATCGGAGATTATCAGGCTGTCCGTAAATCCCCGATCATCATCGATGACAAAAACGTTCATCTTCAAAAAGGGCTGCGGTTTTCCATGACACTCCCGATTGAAATGATTCGGTATGTGCGTCCTTTTTCAGCAAAGGATGAGCAGGGGGTTCCAGGCACATATAACATGACGCTGTCCGGTCTTGAGGAGCGGGACCCTCAAATTGTAATGGAACTAAAAGAAGGAGTGGAAGGGGAGCGTTTCTTCGGGAGGAAGAGGGAGGTTCATCGTTTGTTTATCACCGTGGATAATCCCGCCGGGTTCATCGCCGCTTTAAAAGAGAAGGAAGTAGTTTCAACTGAATCTTTTTAGTCAATTATGATAAGAGGAAGGAAGGGATTTTATGCCTCGTTATCACTCTGGAGTTTATTTATATAACGGAAATAAAGAAGCAGATGAAATTGATCTGTCTCTTCGAGAGACGCTTCCTGTCATCAGTCAGGAAGTCAAGGAGCTCAAAGTGATTCAAACGGGTTCTTTAGATGAATTGAAAGAAGTGTGCCATCAATATGGGCCGGAAGTGGATGTGTTCTTTATCCTGGGTGGGGATGGGACTGTCCATGAATGTATCAATTACCTGGCCCCTTTAAAGAAACGACCAATTATTGGTGTTCTTCCTGGTGGGACATGCAATGACTTCAGCCGTGTACTTGATACGCCCCAACGGTTGGATCAAGCGGCAGATTCCATCATTCGTGGAGAGGAACTAACTGTAGACGCGGGGCAGACAGAGAATAATTACTTCATCAATTTCTGGGGAATAGGTCTGGTTACGCAGGCGTCTTTTAATATTAATGAGCAGCAGAAAGATCGTTTTGGTGTACTCAGCTATTTTATCAGCGCACTCAAAACAGTAAGTCAGGCAGACCCGTTTGATTATAAGGTCACCGTTGATGGTGAAGTCTTAGAGGGCGAGGCGGTGATGGTACTTGTCATGAATGGACAGTTTATCGGAACACGACGGGTCCCGGTACCAGCCATTGATCTGCAGGATGGGAAATTAGATGTATTAATCGTGAAAAATTCAAATTTGACGCTGTTTCGGGAAATAATGACGATGGGAAAAGAAAGAGCGGTAGATAAAAATTTTGAGGAACTGTATTACCGGCAGGGAGAAACGGTGAAAATTGAAGTGGATGGTTCTGAAAATGTCGATATGGATGGAGAAATAAAAGGACATGCTCCTGCTGAACTGAAAGTCCTTCCAGGTCACTTCACCTTTTTGGGCGGCGGTCCAAACGCTCTCAGCCCATTATTAGATAAGTAGGGATTTTTAGAATTCGCTTTTTCTAGTGGTTTTGCTGTATGAATTTGTTAAACTGTATAATAACTTTATTTTTCACAAAGGATGGGCGAACCTCATGAACGAACAAGAATTATATAGCAAGAAAAAGCAGGATCCTTCACTTAAGCTGTTTGTCGTGCTCTCAAAAGCGCAGCGCACAATTGCAGATTTAGTAAAAGATGATATTCAGAGATATGAACTAAACCCGACAGAGTTTGGAGTACTTGAACTGTTGTATCATCAGGGAGATCAGCCGCTTCAAAAGATTGGAGAAAAAATCCTTCTGGCAAGTGGAAGTATCACTTATGTTGTCGATAAGCTTGAAAAGAAAGAGTATTTGGAACGAGTTCCATGTCCGAACGACAGGCGGATTACGTATGCTTCTATTACGGAAAAAGGCAGAGAATTGCTGCACGGAATTTTTCCGGATCACTGGAAGCAGATTCAATCTATTATGGATGGGCTTACGGATGAAGAGAAGTATGAAGCCATTGAGTTATTGAAAAAGCTGGGAAAAAACGCAGATCTACAGAAAAAGTAGTCAATTTTCTGACATTGAGATATAATGATTTTAGGACTAAAGACAAAGGAGGTATGGAGATGTTACAGATGCACGTGTTGGACTATCAAATTAACTATGTACGCCGTGCGATTATTCATGATTCAGCTGTCAACGGGGCACGTATGTCCAAAATGGGAAGCTGAATAATGAATATCGTAACGTCTCATATCTGATTTTATGAAAGATGCATTTAAAAGTCAGGGGTAACGAGACCTCTGGCTTTTTTGTGTCTTTTAATAGTCTTTAGGAGGAAAAAAATGATCATTACAATAAAGGATTTATATAAAGTTATTGGCGGAGAGGTACTGTTTGAAGCTTTAAACCTTGCATGGAAAAAACAACAGCGTATCGGACTTGTCGGCAGAAATGGGAGTGGTAAATCCACTCTTTTCCGTATTCTAATGAAAGAAGAGGGCATGGACGGTGGAGATCTGTTTATTCAAAAGGGTGTTACGATTGGACAGCTGAAGCAGATTCCCTCTAATTGGAGCGGGACAGGAAGGGCTTATTTAGAACAAGCGTTTCAGGACCTTTTCGTGATCTTCGATCAAATGAAAAAGCTGGAGTCTGATATGACACATCCGGAGAAAATGGAACAGGCCATTAAAAATTATGGGGAGCTTCAGGAACGGTTTGACCAGCAGGGCGGGTATCAGATAGATGCTTCCATCCGCCAAGTGGCTCATGGGCTGAATATCTTTGGTTTACTAGAACAGCCCTTTTCAAGTTTAAGCGGGGGAGAGAAAACAAAGCTTGGCTTAGCGAAGCTTCTGTTGGAAAATCCGGACGTCCTTCTGCTGGATGAGCCAACGAACCACTTAGATTTACAAGCGATTGAATGGCTGGAATCTTATTTGCAGCAGTATAAAGGGACCGTCTGCGTGATTTCTCATGACCGTTCTTTCCTTGATCATGTCGTGACCGATATTATGGATCTTGAATCAGGAGAAATACAGAGTTATAAAGGAAATTACTCTTCCTATGAAAAGCAGAAGGAAGAAAGGCTGTTATCAGAATTTCACCAATATGAAGAACAGCAAAAGAAGATTAAAAAGATGAAAGAAGCGATACGACGGTTAAGACAGTGGGCTAATGAAGCCACCCCGCCGAATCCTAAGCTTTTTAAAAAGGCCAAAAGCATGGAAAAAGCCCTTGATCGTTTAGAAAAAATAGATAAGCCACTGATTGATCCGAAGAAAATGAACCTTTCACTAGATGCAGATGGGCGGACAGGCACAGATGTTTTTACTGTGGAAGGAGTAGAGAAGAAGTATGGGAAAACGAAGGTTCTTAATCACGTGAACCTTCGTGTGAGATATCAGGATCGGTTAGCAATTGTCGGAGCAAACGGAAGTGGAAAGTCTACCCTGTTAAGGATTCTATTGAATCAGGAACAACCCACGTCTGGTTTGGTGAAACACGCCCCTTCAATGTCTATTGGCTATCTTCCTCAGCATCCGCTTCAAGAGGAAGATCAAGAGCAGACAATGATTGAGTATTTTAGAAACCATATCCGGGTGACAGAAGGAGAGGCACGCAAGCGTTTAGCCGGCTTTCTGTTTTATGGCTATGATGTCTTTCGTAAACTCAAGCATCTGAGTGGTGGTGAGCAGATGCGTCTGAAACTGGCTGTGTTTATGCATCAGGAGATCCAGGTATTAATTCTGGATGAGCCTACCAACCATTTGGATGTGGAGTCTCAGGAGGTGCTGGAGGAAGCCTTAAATCAGTTCAACGGAACGGTTCTTGGTGTTTCTCATGATCGTTATTTTCTAAATCAATGTTTTTCTGATACTGCTTATTTAGTGAACGGGAGCCTTCATCGGTTTATTGGAACCTATGAAGAAACGAGGGAACAATGGCTGGCACTTTTTGAGAATCAAGAGAACAGGGCAGAGGTAGAGAAACAACGCGAAGGCGTGCAGACTAAAGATTCCATTCGTAAGAAAACTGCCGATACCGCTCCTTCTCTCGAAGAGCAGATATCAGCATTAGAAGAAGAATTGATTAATATAGAAAATCAAATGGAGGAAAATCCGGACGTAAAAGAACTGATGGAACTTCAATCAGACAAGGACGAACTAACCAGGCATATTGAGGTTCTTTATGAGAACTGGATAGGGGAAAGCTGAAAAAGGGCAGTGGCTGAAAAGTCGCTGCCCCTTTTAAATTCTCTAGTCGGGAAGTCTATTAGAAGATCGACACATGCTTCAAAGGGTTGTCTTTTTCCCTTTTATAATAATGAATCAATGCATCGGTGTAACTGAAAAAATCAGGACAAGTAATAGAAGACTCCTGCAGATCTGTTTGAGTATGGGTGGAGTCGTAAACGGGTCCCCATGAAAAGTAATCCAGTGCTTCCTTCTGTATCCTGAGGTGCTGACGTAATGGCTTTATGCGCAGGGCTTCCCGCGCAAAACTAACCGGGACCGTGAATCGTGGTTGTTTCTTTCTATATTGGTCACTGAAATGTTCATATATTTCTTTGGCTGTATAAGGGTTTGGGTCTGTGAGGTGGTACGTCCGTCCAACCGCTTTCTCCGCATGGGCAAGATAGGTCGCTGCCGAGAGTACGTAGTCCTGCGGAACAAGGTTCACAAGCGCTTGACCTTCTCCGAAATAAGGGAGAAAAGGGAGGTGCTTGAGGGAGTCAAGAAGATTCAAGACAAAATAAGGGCCGTCAAATTTGGCTGTTTCCCCGGTCTTGGAATGTCCGACAACAATCCCTGGACGTATGATGGTGACCGGGAGGGTCGACCGCATTCCGTCTACCAGCCTCTCTGCTTCATATTTCGTATATTCATAGTGGTTATTAAAGCCTTCATCATGTGTTAGTTCCTCTTCCAGAATTATCCCCCTGCGTCTTCCTGAAACATAAGCGGTGCTGAAATAAATATACCTCTCTAAGCATGAGCACTCTTTCAACCATTGGTGCACTTCTCTCGTTCCTTGAACGTTTACTTTCCATGCGGGAGTGAGGGGGATAGCTAAGTCATAAAGGGCAGCGAGATGAAAAAAGTGAGTGACTTTTCCTTGTAATTCCTCAGACAATCGTGGAGGCATTCCTAAACAATCCTGAGTAATGTCTCCTTTGATGAGGTGTATCTTTTCTGAAGGAATTTGTGGATCACTTTCCCACACTGCCTGCTGCCTTCGTGCTGACTCTTCTACAGATGGCAGATGGATAAGGTAGATGTTCTCAATCTCATACGAGGCTTTAAATAAGGATTGAATTAATTCGGAAGCCAAATAGCCGGGAAATCCTGTGAACACGTAAGTATTGGTCATACGTTACCCTCCAATATCTGTCTTGAGAAAGAATTCGGCATCTTTTTCCTTAATCCTTCATTTCGTAGACTGCTCTGTTTATGTTGGGGGATGGTGGGGACAATAAAGAATAAATTTTATAGAAGGAGGTCCTATTCGGTTGAATGTTCTTGTTATTGGTGCAAATGGGAAAGTAGGAAAGCATATTGTTCATAAATTAAGGAAATCTGAACATGTGCCGTATGCCATGTTAAGGGATACGGATCAAATTCCCTATTTTGAAGAAATCCAAGTTCCCACGGTTCTGGCCGACCTGGAAAAGGACTTCGGTCACGCCTTTCATGGAATGGACGCTGTCATTTTTGCCGCGGGTTCCGGCCCTCATACAGGTGCAGACAAAACGATCATTATTGATCAGGAAGGAGCGATTAAAACGGCTGATCATGCAATGGCAAATGGTGTGAAGAGATACATCATGCTGAGTTCCATTGGCGCTGATCGTGCAGAAGAAGCGCCGGATGACTTTAAGTTTTATCTTTACGCTAAACATAGAGCGGACGAATATGTAAGGAAGACGAGCCTTGATTATACCATTGTGCGCCCGGGCAGTTTGACGAATGAAAAGGGGACAGGAAAAGTGTTGATGGAGAAGCGGACAGAACATGGAGAAATTCCGCGCGAAGACGTCGCTGAAACACTTGTTCATCTTCTAACTGTCCCTTCGTCCGTTCATAAGAGTTATGACTTAATCAGCGGGGACATGCCCATAAAAAAGATTGAGTAACAACATTAAAAAGGGGACGTCCTGCTTACTTTATAAGGATGAGCCGGTCTATTCCTTCTATATAATGATAGGAAAACTTGATGGTTGCGCTCATCCAAAACAAAGAACGTATACTGAGTAGTACGGGTGTTTTTGTCCTATAGCCGGGGTGACGAATGAGAGAGTGTGTAATCCCTGTAGAAGAAGCAGGAAGCAGCCATAGTATGAACGCCCACGGAGATCAGGCAGTTCTTTTAACAACATAGAATGTTGGACAGCTCTATATGAACCATACAAAGGTCCCCCGGCTGTTAAGGAAAACAGCTCTTCTCTATTGGAGAATTATTGTAAAAAAAGTGTTTAAGCATCTCTACAGCGGGTATTAGAATTTTAGATAATATAAGGGAAAGGTGTGAGGGGGCGAGTGTTGGGGAATTCAAACGTGGTCGTATATACAAGCCGGGACTGTAGTTATTGTGAAAAGGTGTTAGATAAATTAACAGAGTGGGATGTTGAATACGAAGAAAGAAATGTATCGGAAGACCGTTCTCATTTCCGTGAACTCCAAAGCATGAGCGTATACGGTACACCTGCTACTTTTATAAACGGAGAAAAAATTCTGGGTTATCAGGAAAGAAAGCTAAAACAATCATTAGGAATCAGGGATGATCGCTTTATTCAAACGGACTCTATGAACTTCTCATAAATGGAGAAACAAGTGATGAAAATCACTTGTTTTTTTATCGTCTAAAGGAGATCGTTTCATTCCACTGATCATTCGATCCTGCTTCATGTTTTGTTTCACTCTTTTCTGCCTTTTACATAGGCTGAAGTAAATACAAAAAAGGTGGAACACGTATGTACACATATTATCCTTACTATAATGGCAGCGGCTGGTACCGCTACCCTGCTGCACCTTCCTACAATCAGGTTCCTTACCAGCAAACGTTCCCGCAGGCCTATCCTGCAAATCAAGGGGTTGTTTACGGCTATGAAAATTATAATAATGGACTTTATGGCTATGGATATCCCTCTATGAATAGTTACAACTATACAGGTTATACTGAAACCGGGAATGCGAATGGTTCGCCTTCATTTAACGTTGGGGCCATGTCTAAAGGTGTGATGAACTATTTTCAAAATGAAGAAGGACAGCTGGATTTTGATAAAATGATGTCTACTACAGGGCAGGTCATGAAGACGGTCCAGCAGGTCAGTCCAATCGTTAAAGGGATTGGAACATTTGTCAAAGGCATTAAGTAATGCGCGCTATAGCTTCAGCGCGCACTTTTTGTCACTTATGATCTATCGGTTAAAAGTAAAGGTGTCCCAGGTGATACCCCAAGCCTTCTCCGGCACAGCTTTACGTTTTTAAAGAACCGGTATGCTATACTATTTCGAAAGACGAAATTATTATGTGCGGAGGAAGAGGCCCATGAGTATTGGATGTTTGTGTATACATGGATATACAGGGAGTCCTGAGGAAGTGCAGCCTCTCGTTGATTTCCTGAGCGCGAGGACAGAGTGGGAGATTGTTAACCCTACACTGCCCGGACACGGCGAAGATCTTGACCTTGAGGGACATTATTTTCAAGAATGGATCGCAACCGCTGAATTAGCTTTGCTGGATCTTATGAAACGAAACGATGACGTTTATATCATTGGTTTTTCCATGGGAGGTATGATTGCGGCTTATTTAACGGCCAAATACAAACTTGACCGGTTGGTTTTATTATCAGCGGCTGGGAAGTATGTCAGCCTGCCGCAAATGGTCAAAGATATCTTAGGGATGGCAGCGGATGCCTGGAACGGTGTCCTGGCTGACAACGAACTCTTCTTAAGGTACCAAAAGAAAATGAAGGATACCTATTTATTTTCTACCTTTGAATTTATGAAATGTGTGCAGTTCACTCGTCCCTATTTAAGACAGGTGAAATGCCCGGTTTTAATTATCCAAGGGGAACTTGATGGTATGGTACCAAGAAAAGCAGCGTTGTACTTAGATGAGGAAATCCCTTCGGAAGATAAAGAAGTGGTGTTTCTGAAGCAATCCAAGCATCTAATTTGTCATGGGGATGATAAAGATGAATTATTTGATAAGGTGCTTGATTTTGTCGGATAGGAGTGAAAGGGAGGGGTTCATTTGAATAGACAGAAGGGGCAGGCGCCCATCCACACACCTTTTTATTATGGCTGGGTGGTCGTGTTGGTTGCCGGGCTGAGTGTGTTCTTTTCAGGGCCGGGCCAAACGTATTCCATCTCAATTTTCATTGATTATTACATAGAAGATTTCGATTATTCGCGGTCGGTGGTTTCGGGGATTTACTCCGGAGCAACACTGCTTGCCGGCGTGACACTTTTTATGATGGGACGACTCATTGATCGTTTTGGTCAGCGGGCGATGATGGTTACAATCGGCACATGTCTTTCCCTGGCATTGTTTTGGAATGCCTTTTTGGTTGGACCGATTATGATGTTTCTAGGCTTTTTTATGGTTCGTCTGTTTGGACAGGGGTCGATGACATTAATCCCCAACACTCTTGTGCCTCAATGGTTTATTCGTAAGAGAGGCCGTGCGTTGAGTGTGATGGCGATTGGAGGATTTGCGAGTTCGGCTCTCCTTCCGCCGTTAAATACATGGCTGATTGAATCGTTAGGGTGGCGGATGACCTGGGGACTCTGGGGGGCGGCTTTGCTTATCCTCTTTGTTCCATTGGCTTTATTCTTTGTAAGAAATAAGCCCGAACACATTGGCGAAGTGCCTGACGGTAATCCAAAGCCCATCAAAGGAGAAGAACTTAAAAATCCGAATGTTGAAGTGAACGAAAAAAGCTGGACATTGAAAGAAGCCATGGCCACAAGGGCTTTTTGGTTTATCTTGTTTTGTGTAGTGGTGCCGGCTCTTGTGAATACAGCCATTACCTTTCATATCGTTTCTATTATGGACTTGAGGGGACTGGATACGGGAATTGCAGCAATGGTGCTTACGCTTATGGCGGTTGTTGGTTTTCCGGTCACTTTTGTCAGCGGATACCTGGTAGATCGTTTTCAAGTTCATTACATACTGGCTATTACCTTTTTCGGTCATATTTTCACCCTGCTCATCCTGTTGTTTACAGATACTTGGTGGCTGGCTGTTGCATTCGGGGTTTTCTGGGGATTTGTTAATGGGTTTGAGCGGATTGTTCTAAATATCGTCTGGCCCAATTATTTTGGCAGGGAACACTTAGGAAGCATTAAAGGGCTTGCACAAACTGTGATGGTGGTGGGCTCCGCTTTGGGACCTCTGCCATTTGGCTTGTTTTATGACTGGCTGGGCGGTTACCAGGAAGTCATTCTCCTGACGATTCTCTTCCCTGTGACAGCAGGAATTTTAGCGCTTCTTTCTCCCCAGCCGGACTACGAAGAATATCATGGTTAAAAAAACGTCAGAAGCATCGCTTCTGACGTTTTTTCGTATTATATTTTCTGTCTGACTTGTCTTCTGTTTAAACGATAGGAAAAATTAGTCTTTAAAGAAGGCAACGACAAGACCGCCTTCACCTGAATAAGTAGATATGAGGGGACCCATTTCCATAAATAAGCTGTCTTTAAAATTGTACCGTTCTTTAATGGTTTCAAGGACTTTCTTTCCTCTTTCTTCATCGTTGCAGTGAGACATGGCAATCACACGGTCTTCAAGCGTGTGTGCATATTCTCCAATCTGCTCGACAAAGCGGCGGATTGATTTTTTGTTTCCACGGACTTTTTCGGTGACTTCCACAGATCCTTCTTCTTCACTTGCCTTCAACAAAAGTTTAATATTCAGCGTTTTGGCCAGCGTGCCTTTCATTCTATCCAGGCGTCCACCCTTAATGACGTTTTCCAACGTCTTCAATATAAATAATGTCGTTGTTTTTTCAATTCGTTCTTCCATATGAGCTACAATTTCATCAAAGTTCAGACCCTCGTCAATCTTCTTTAAAGCTTCGTTCACAAGAAGAGATATGCCGCAGGAAGCGGTCTTTGTATTTAATACGACGATTTTTCTATTCGGTTCTTCTTCTATAAGCATATTCTTACCGATGACAGCACTCTCATACGTACTGCTTAATCCCTGAGTCATCGCTAAAACTAAAATTTCCTGATCGGCGTCGATCTTTTTATATTTTTCATAAAAATCGTTTGGGCTGGGCGATGAAGAACGGGGGAGTTCCTCGGATTCCTTCAACTTGGAGTAAAACGTAGCCAGATCAATCGTTTCTCCGGTTTTATACTGTTCGTCCCCAAAGTGGAGGTTCAACGGGACAGATATAATGTTATGTTTTTCCATTACTCCTGCCGGCAGATCTCCGCCGCCATCAATAATTATTTGTATCGTCATGTTTTCACCTGCTCTCAAAATGTCGTCGTTCTTTGTCTTCTATTTCCTATTATACCAGACTTTTCTCACTACTTTTTTCCGGTTTGATGCGTAATCTTCGGTTTCACTTTTTTAGTGGTGCTGAAAATAAACATCATTAAACCGAAAATCACAATAGAACCTCCGAGCCACTGGGACCAGGTAATGGTTTCATTAAGAATCCAATACGCTAAGATTGAAGCGCCAATCGGCTCTAGAAGGATTGTCATGGAGATTGTTGATGTACTAAGCCACTTCAGTGTCCAATTGAACAGGGTGTGGCCGAAGAATGTCGGGATAATTGCAAGGCCGAGGAAAATTAACCATTGGTCTCCGTTGTACCCTGTGAATGAAACGTCTACAAAAAGGTTGTAGACCCCTAAGGTTAAAACGGCCATTCCATAGGCAATAAACGTATAGGTCATCAAGGACAAGCGTTTTCGTAAATGTTGCCCTAACAAAAAGTATCCGGTTACAGCCAGCGCTCCCAAAATGGCGAGTATGTCCCCCAATAGAGCCAGACCGCTCACTTGGAAATCTCCCCAACCGATAATTCCGCTTCCGATGATGGTGATCAGTAAACTGAGCATCGCTCCAATAGTAAAGCGTTCTTTGAAAAAGATGTATGTCCCGGTAAAGGCAAAAACAGGCTGGAGGGATACCAGGACAACGGAGCTTGCGACTGTGGTGTATTGCAGGGATTGAAACCACAAGATAAAGTGAAAGGCCAGAAATACCCCTGAAAAGATAGCAAAGAGCCAATCTTTCTTATGGATTTGTTTTATTTCGTCAAAATGGTTCCATAATACATAAGGAGCCATAATTGCAACGGCTATAAGAAGTCTGTAAAAAGCGATTATGGAAGCGGGTGCATCCCCTGCCAATTTCACGAAAATCGCGGATGTTGATATTGAAAGCACACCTATAAACAAAATAATATAAGGTTGAATCGGAGGCTTTTCCAAGCTAGCCCTCCTCTGGTATACGTCAGTTTTTACTCATTTTATCATTATTGAGTTTGAAAAGCACAGCCGAAATGTGTAGAATAAATTGTGTTATATATGTTATGATGAATGAATCTATCAGGCAGATACCAGAGAAGCCTCTCCCGTTTCCTGTGGCAGAAGGCTTTTTTTACATGTATATAGGTAGAAGATTTAAAAATAAAGGAGTATGAAATTAAGTGACAACATTTCAATCACTAGGATTATCAAAGCCTATTCTAAAATCGTTAGACGTTATGGGCTTTGAAGAAACCACACCAATACAAGAACAAACGATCCCTCTAGGTCTAGAAGGGAAAGATGTCATTGGTCAAGCCCAGACAGGTACAGGGAAGACGGCTGCATTCGGTATTCCGATGCTCGAAAAAATCAATAAGCAAGTGAAGGCCGTTCAAGGTCTTGTCATCGCCCCGACAAGGGAACTGGCTATTCAAGTAGCGGAAGAGCTTAATCGATTAGGTAAAGGGAAAGGCGTACGCGTCCTTCCAATTTACGGTGGTTCCAACATGGAACGCCAGATTCGTGCCCTGAAAAATAATCATATCGTCGTAGCGACACCAGGACGCCTGCTTGACCATATCCGTCGTAAGACAATTAAGCTTGAAAATGTTCATACCGCAGTATTAGATGAAGCGGATGAAATGCTGAACATGGGATTCATCGAAGATATCCGTGACATTCTGAAGGCACTTCCAGAAGAGCGTCAGACATTGCTTTTCTCTGCAACAATGCCTAAAGAAATTCGTGATATCGCTACAACGCTGATGAACAACCCGGAAGAAGTAAAAGTAAAAGCGAAAGAAATGACTGTTGAGAACATTGAACAGTTCTTTGTTGAAATTCCAGAGAAGCATAAGTTCGATACGTTGACTCGTCTTCTTGATATCCATGACCCGGCGCTCGCGATTGTATTTGGTCGTACGAAACGTCGTGTTGACGAAGTAGCCGACGGTCTTCAGGCTCGTGGCTTCAGTGCAGAAGGTATTCACGGAGACCTGACTCAAGGAAAGCGTATGTCAACATTGAATAAGTTCAAGCGTGGACGTATTGAAATTCTTGTAGCAACTGACGTAGCTGCACGTGGATTGGATATTTCTGAAGTATCTCACGTATATAACTTTGACATCCCGCAGGATCCTGAAAGCTATGTTCACCGTATCGGTCGTACTGGTCGTGCTGGACGTAAAGGGGAATCTATCTCCTTTGTGACTCCACGTGAAAAAGATCAGCTTCACCTGATTGAGAAGCTTACGAAGAAGAAAGTGGAACGCTTGAAAGTACCTTCTTCTGAAGAAGCTGCCCGCGGTCAGCAGAAAGTAGCGATCGAGAAACTGGCGGAAACGATCACGAACAATGATTTGAAGAACTACAAGCAGGCAGCAAACGAGCTGCTGGAACAGCATGATTCTACAGATCTTGTGGCAGCAGCCCTTAAAATGCTGACAAAAGAGCGCAGTGAAGTTCCTGTTCGCTTGTCTCACGTCCAGCCGATCAGCGTGAAAACTGCACAGCGTGATAAGAATAATAAAAAAGGCGGCTACCGCAAAGGCGGCAAGCGCAACTTCAATAACAAAAATAAATCCCGCAATCGCAATTTTAACGGAAAAAGCGGTAGTGGCAAGCGTAACTACCAAAGTAAAGGCCGCAGCTAATGGCAGCCTGATTTAAAAAACGATCCGCCCTTTTAAAGGAGCGGATCGTTTTTTTGTATCTTTTTGAGGTGGGTTTAGAGTGTCCGGATTTTTATATTCGGTTAAAGAGAGCGAAAAGAGCAAGAAATAAAAGAATGCCCCATAAGATGTAACGGGCCGGGTTCTTTCCAGAAAATTTTCGTCTCTTCCAGCGGTTCGGGTCAAAAGAAATCTCTTCATTGTTTCGTTTGGAATGACGCGTCCGTACCTGCCACAATGAAAAAGGCCGGGCGTTTTTTAATAAAAGGGGGGCCGAAGCGAAACCACCAATCAACCCAAATAAGTGGCCGAGGACATTTATGTTGGGTCTTGTAAATGTCATAAACAGACCGAGGGCAAAGATGACGAGGATGATTTGAGAATTCGCCTGATCGATGAGTTGTTTTCTGTACAGCACCATAAACACATAGACGCCAAAGATACCAAAAATAGCACCTGAAGCACCAAGATGTGTGTAGTAGGCATCTGGATTGACGATGAACGTCCCGAAATTTCCAGCGACTCCAGCAAACAAGTACATAACGGTAAACTTGATTTTCCCGAGCATTTGTTCAAGGGCAGGGCCAAAAAGGACAAGTGAGAAGGAATTAAATAAGGCATGAGCAAAATCAGCATGCAGGAAGATCGGTGTTATTAAGCGCCAATACTCTCCGTTTAATACCAAAATGTTGATGCCGATTCCCCAACGTTCTAAATCCTGGGCAAAGCCGAGCTGTAGAAAATCGGTAGTCAGCCACAACACGAGGTGCAGTCCCACTAGAAATGAAATGATCGGATAAAATTTTAGAAACTCTTTGAAGCTTTCTGTTCGAATAAACATAGGCTTAATCTCCTTTATGCTTTCGTTAGAGACGGGCTTTTCTGGTACTGCTGTTCCCATGTAAGAAGCAGCCGGGCTTCTGCTTCGGTCACTCTTCCCGCTTATGAAACTGCCAAACATGAAAGCGGCAGTAGAAGTGAAAAATAACTCCTCTTTGATTAAATGTAGTCATTATAATCCTCTTGTATTCTTTTTTGATCTCTCGTGGATTCGGGTATACTGGTCATAGATTATTAACGAAAAGGAAGATGTATCGTGATTAAAGGGATTGGCGTCGACATGGTTGAACTTAGTCGTATTAAACAAAGTATAAAGCGAAATCCTCGATTTGTTCAACGAATATTAACAGATAGAGAATATAAGCGTTTTCTGGAATTAAAGGAAAAAAGACAAGTCGAATATCTAGCCGGCCGTTTTGCGGTGAAGGAGGCTTTTGCAAAAGCCGCGGGAACGGGAATTGGCAAGCTGGGTTTTCGTGATATTGAGGTTCTGTCTAATGAAACGGGTGCACCTGAACTTACTTCGAAAGGCTATGAACATCTAAAGGTCTGGGTATCTATCAGCCATAGTGAAGACCACGCGATCGCTCAAGTTGTTTTGGAGCAGGGGAGGGGTGGAATAGGCAGGTAAGACATAATTGCAGGGGTTGTCTCATACTATTGTAATGCGGGTAGGAGGGAACGAATTGGATATTGTTACCGCACAAGAAATGTACGAACGGGACCGGGTTGCGGTCGAAACTGCCGGGTTAGAAGGGAATATATTGATGGAGAACGCTGGTCGTGCCGTCACTTATGACTTCCTGCCTCACCTTTCTTCGGCAGATAAGATTGTCGTTTTAATAGGAGCAGGCAATAATGGTGGAGATGGTTTTGTTATTGCCCGTACACTGTTGAACCTTGGTTATAATGTAGAGGCCTGGCAAGTCGTACCCGACGCAAAAATCAAAGGCGATGCACAAGTGCATAAGAGGATCTTTCAAGCTTCTGGTCACCCGATTGAACCATTGATGAATCTGGAAGACTTGAAGGCTTCTCTGAGCAGGGCGGATGTCTGTATTGATGCGATGCTTGGGATTGGAGCAAAAGGGCGGTTAAAAGAGCCTCTTGCTGAGATTGTCCGTTACTGTAACCAACTATCAATGCTTCGTCTGTCTGTAGACATTCCAACAGGAGTACCTGCTGATGAAGGAATTGATGAGTTTGATGGTTTTTCTGCTCATTATACCTCTGTCATTGAGGCTCCAAAAATGAGTGCGTTTCTCCAGCATACCCAGCCTTTTTACGGTGACTGGTCGGTTGTTGAAATCGGTATCCCTAAACAGATGATTCCTGACGCTGGTCGAAGGACCTGGGAGATGGATGATTTGAAGCGGACCTTTCCTGGGCGTGGAGATCACTCCCATAAAGGAACGCATGGAAAAGGACTGATTGCCGGGGGATCCAGGCTGATGCCGGGTTCAGTGGCTATGGCTGCCCGTGCTGCTTTAAGAAGCGGTGCTGGGTTAGTGGCCGTTGCCACAGAAGAAGAGGCCGTTCCTTCTATTTCTCCTTTTGTACAGGAGGCCACTTTTGTTAAAAGAGAATATGGTGGACAAGTTCCTTCTTTATCTGACTATGATGGGGTAGCTTTGGGGATGGGAATCGGCCGTGAGGAACCGGAAGAAAAACTTGTCGGGCAGTTCGTTCGGCAGTGTGATTCTCCGCTTTTAGTTGATGCAGATGGATTGTATCTATTAAAAGGCTTGCTTGACGAGTTAAGTGCAAGAGAAGCTCCTGCGGTATTAACGCCCCATCCCGGAGAGTTTTCCCATTTGACAGGTGTGCCCATTAAAGAAGTGTTACAATCTCCTTTTTCCTATACCCGGGAATTTGCCCGCCGCTACGGTGTGTATCTCATCCTGAAAGGACCCTCCACGATTATTACGTCTCCCGATGGAGAACAGAGGGTGGATCATTCAGGGAATTCGGGACTGGCTAAGGGTGGAAGTGGGGATGTTCTGTCAGGTATCCTGCTTGCGATGATGATGCAAAATGATAACTTGATGGACGCACTCAGTAATGGATGTCTCATTCATGGTCATACAGCTGATTTGTTGGTACAGGACGGACATTCGAAAGTTGATCTGCTCGCCTCTGACGTAATCGAAGGGCTTTCCCGGACGTTTCGTGCATTATCTTCTTCATCCATATCATAACGTTCCCTTTGTCCTTAAGTAGAGACAAAGGAGTTGAGTCTTAATGCAAAGACGTTTTCTGATCCTGTTGTTCAGTCTGTTCGTCTTAGGTGCGCTTACTGCTTGTGGCTCACAGTCGAAAGAAGATGTTGTGAAGAAGCTTGAAAAGCAGGCGGAAGAAATGGCTGGTTATAAAACAGAAGCGAACATGAAGATGCGTACAGGAAAAGAAGAGCAGAAATATAACATTGAAGTTTGGCATAAGAAGGATGATTACTACCGCGTGAAACTGCAGAATGATCAGGATGAAAAAGGGAGTCAAATCATTCTGAAGAATGACAGTGGGGTATACGTTCTGACGCCAGCTTTGAATAAGAGTTTCAAATTCCAAAGTGAATGGCCTCAAAACACCAGCCAGCCCTATTTATATGCTTCCTTACTGAATGATATCAAAGCCGATTCGGATGCGGAATTTACAGCTTCAGAGAACTATTATAAGTTTAAAACGAAAACCAACTACCAAAATAACAAAACTCTGCCTTTCCAGGAGATCTACTTTGACAAAAAATCTTACCAGCCTGTTATGGTTAAGGTTTTTGATCAGGATATGAACGCTCTGGTGGAGGTACAGTTTGCCAACTTCGCCAAAGATTCTTCACTGAAAAAAGAAGATTTTGATGTCGATAAAAATATGGCCATGGCTCCGACAGAAGCACCGGTTGCCAATATGGAAGGAGAAGAACTTGAAGAAGTTCTATATCCACAGGAAACGTTTGGTGCTGAACTGGCAGAAGAGCGTGAAGTGAAAACAGAAGAAGGAAAACGTGTCATCATGACGTATGCCGGAGAGAAGAATTTCACATTGGTTCAAGAGAAGGCAGTCGTCCAGCCGGCCAGTGCCCAATACTCTGTTCAGGTAAACGGAGAGCCTGTGCAGCTTTCTGATGGGGTGATTGCTGCATTGGAGAATAATATTCTGGAATGGAATCATAATGGCACAACGTACCAGTTGGCAAGTAATGAATTGACACAAGCGGAAATGGTCTCTGTAGCAAGCTCCATCAATAACGGAACAATGGTCAAATAACTTGGAAGGAGCAGGCTTAACGGTCTGCTTTATTTTCTTTGGTTGATCATTTGACAGTCACCGCTTCTCATTCAATAATAAAAGGATATTGTTGAGAGAGGGGCTTTTGTTTTGTCACTGGATCGTTATTATAGAGACTCTGTTGCCGAAGTTAATTTAACAGCTATTGAATCAAATATCCTGCAGTTGAAGAAGCGTTTGAAACCAGGTACGGGTGTGTACGCAGTCGTTAAAGCAGACGCTTATGGCCACGGAGATATTCAAGTGGCACATACGGCTCTTGAGGCGGGCGCGCGTGGTTTGTGCGTGGCCCTGTTAGATGAAGCTCTCAAATTGAGGCAGGAGGGCATAGAAGCTCCAATTCTCGTAATGGGATGGACGCGGCCGGAAGATGCCTGGCTTGCAGCTAAAGAAGATATAGCGGTTACGGTTTTTCAGGAGGAATGGTTGTTAGAAGCAGAAAAGCATCCGTTTGATCATCCTTTATCTATCCATTTGAAGTTAGATACAGGGATGGGCAGAATCGGGGTGCGGTCCACATCTGAAATGGACCGGGTGCTTGCTGTTATTGACAGGCAGCCGTCATTTATTCTACAGTCAGTCTTCACCCATTTTGCTACAGCAGATGAGGAAGAGAAGAGTTATTTTTCTCACCAGACAAAGAGGTGGGAAGAACTGTTTGGTCATTTTAAAAGAGAGTGGTCACATCCTGTAGAAGTTCATACGAGCAATAGTGCTGCGAGCATGAGGTTTCCGGAACGCATGGATCATTTTGTGCGCTTCGGCATTAGTATGTATGGCTTGTATCCGTCCACTCATGTAAAACGGGAACGTCCGATTGATCTTGAGCCTGCCTTTTCGTTGAACAGCCGGCTCATTCATGTGAAACGTTTAGAAGCGGGTGAATCAATTAGTTACGGAGCCACGTACACCACAGAGGAAGAGGAATGGATCGGGACCGTTCCACTTGGTTATGCAGACGGATGGATCCGGAAACTTCAGGGAATGGAAGTACTGGTCGACGGAAAACGTCAAACGATTGTCGGAAGAATTTGCATGGATCAATTCATGATTCGTCTGGATCAAGAATATCCTATAGGGACAAAGGTTACCTTAATTGGTAATCAGGGAAATCAGGAAATATCAGCAGATGACGTGGCGGACCATTTGGATACCATCAACTACGAGGTGCCGTGTATGATTAGCAGCAGGGTCCCAAGAGTTTATCTGAGGAATGGGAAAATGACAGAAATAAGAAATTCTTTATGACAGGAATCTTTGGAATTTCGGACAATTCTCCCTATGTAAGGATAGAAGGTTACACAATTTACGAAAAAATTCCAACACTCCTTTGCAATGGACACTCCCGTTTGATAAGATTAGAGTGGACTAATTGACTGGTTTCTTTTTGAGAGAAGATGGTGGAGGTGTATGGTTTTGTCCGATAGCATGCAGGAGATTGTCATCCGGATTCCGGATAATCTGCTTAATGAAGTAGATGGTTTCATTCAACTCGATAACAGTGATCGGAGCGATTTCATGTGTCAAGCAACTAAAATGTATTTGCGTGAGAAAAAGCAGCGTCATATTAGAGAATCCATGCGTAGAGGCTACATGGAAATGGCGAAAATCAATTTAAATATCGCTTCAGAAGCGTTTCAAGCTGAAGAGGAGGCAGAACACACCCTGGAGCAACTAGTGAGCGGGGTGTGAAGCCATTGATAGTCAAACGAGGTGACGTTTATTTCGCTGATTTGTCCCCGGTCGTGGGATCAGAACAAGGCGGGGTTCGTCCTGTACTCATTCTTCAAAATGATATTGGTAATCGCTTTAGCCCTACCGTAATCGTCGCCGCGATTACAGCGCAAATACAAAAAGCCAAACTTCCTACACATGTTGAAATCAATGCAGAAAAATATGGGTTCGAGCGAAACTCTGTGATCCTCTTGGAACAAATCAGAACGATTGATAAACAGCGTTTGACCGACAAGATCACCCAATTAGATGAACCAATGATGCTGCAGGTGAACAAAGCTTTGCAGATCAGCCTCGGTTTAATCGACTTCTAAAATGATCTCTTCTATTTGAAAATAAAGTTGCCTGAAAAAGGGCGGCTTTATTTTTTTTTATATTCTTAGTTTATAATAGACGGATGGAGGGTATTGTTGTTGGCATGTTTTTTTAGCTTATCAGTGTAACTACTTTCTTTTTTTTGATAAAATTATATACAAATAGTATTTGGAGTACGTAGAGAAGTGTAACGGAGGCGGAGGTTAGATAATGGACCAGAGATTAAAGAACGTCGTAGTGGAACATAGCGATGACATTGTTAAAATGTGGTTGGAGGAAATCAACGCAAATAAGAAGAATGATTATACATCGACAATTTCTGAGGAAATGTTCGAGAATACCAACCGTGAATTCGTCAATGTTATCTTTGCAAGCATAGAAAAACAAGGGTTGTCCTCTGATTTGGATGAGTTTTCAGAGCGTTTAATTAATTTGGGGTGGCCGCTGAGTTATTTAACAGATGGAATGCAGGTTTTCCGTCGGGTTGTCACTGACTTTATTTTAAAACAGTCGGAAAAAGTGGATTCCGATTACTTCTCTGAGATTCTTAGAAAAGTGGATGGATGGGTGGATCCAATTATCAACCGGCTGGTTAATGAGTATTCAGGCAGCTGGGAACATATTGTTTCCCTGCAGAGAGTCGCCCTTCAAGAATTATCGGCTCCTCTCATACCGGTCATGGAGAATATTACAATTATGCCGCTGATCGGAACCATTGATACAGAAAGAGCGAAGCTGATCATGGAAAACCTTCTGGATGGGGTCATTAAGCATAACGCAGAAGTTGTCCTTATTGATATAACTGGTGTACCGGTCGTTGATACTATGGTGGCACATCATATCATTCAGGCAGCTGAAGCTGTACGCTTGATAGGTTCCCGCTGTATTCTCGTCGGTATCCGCCCTGAAATTGCCCAGACGATAGTGAACCTGGGGATTGATCTTGGCAAATTCCCGACGAAGAGCTCTCTCCGCAAAGGATTCCAGACCGCACTTGAACTAACAAACCGACGCATTGAAGACACTCAAAAAAATGACGAAGATATTGAAAAGTTGATTGATTCACTAGATGGGGAGTGAAAGTAATGAGGATACCTATTTTAAAGCTTCACAATTATTTGCTGATTTCCATCCAAATCGATCTCGATGATCAGACGGCTATACAATTTCAGGAGGATTTACTAAGTAAAATCCATGAAAGCGGCGCAACAGGCGTCGTTATTGATCTGACAAGCGTAGACATTATTGATTCATTCATAGCCAAAGTCTTGGGTGATGTAGTAACAATGTCTGATTTGATGGGAGCCAAAGTAGTTCTGACTGGTATTCAGCCAGCTGTAGCGATGACATTGATCGACTTAGGCATTCATATGCAGGATGTCCCGACAGCATTAGACTTAGAACAAGGATTGATCAAACTTCGCCAGGAATTGGAGGAGTGAATATGGACTTTCAATCCTGTGTCAATATAAAAAAGGAGTGGGACATTGTAGGCGCCAGACAGCTGGGACGTGACATCTCGAGAAAGATCGGTTTCGGGACAGTCGATCAAGCGAGAATCGCCACCGCCATTTCTGAGTTAGCAAGGAATATTTATTTATATGCAGGAACAGGTAAAGTCTGTTTTGAAGCCGTCGAAGATATGAATAAAAAAGGAATCAGTATCGTAGCGATGGATGAAGGTCCTGGAATTCAGGATATCAGTCAAGTGATGGAAGATGGATTTACCACATCTGGAGGACTCGGAGCAGGGTTGCCTGGAGTGAAACGGTTAATGGATGATTTTGACATTGTATCTGAAACAGGGAAAGGAACTGAGATCAGAGTTGTCAAATGGCTCCGTTAGAGGAGGTATGAGCGATGAGTACATTAAAACTTGACTTAGAAAACTATAAAGAACTTTTGCAGGAATATATAAAGACGAGAGATGAACAAGCTCTGTATCAAGCCGAGCAGTTTAGTAAGCATTCCATGCAGCAGAATATATCACCGGAAGAAATTATCAACGTGCATATTCAGTCGCTACAAGAGATATACCCGGATATGCCGGAGTATATTCAATCATCCATGAATTTCCTTTTAGAAACGATGATTTCTTATGGATTAGCTTATCAGGAGTTTCAAACACTAAGAGAGAAACAGCTGGAACTTAAGTCGGAAATATCTGTTGCTGCCAATATGCAGAAAACACTGCTTTCCACAGTAAAACCGCATATTGATGACATTGACGTCGGAGCTCTCAGTGTACCTGCCAAGCAGATGAATGGGGATTATCACCATTTCGTACACGATGAAAAGGGCGGTCTTGGAATAGCTGTAGCAGACGTAATTGGGAAAGGTGTACCTGCTGCGTTATGTATGTCCATGATTAAATATTCTATGGACAGCTTTGCGGAACTGCGTACAGATCCTAGTGTGATTTTAGGCAGTCTGAACCGTGTAGTTGAACGAAATGTAGATGCCAGTATGTTTATTACCATGTTTTACGGGTTGTACAACTCGATTGAGCATACATTCACATATGCTTCCGCCGGACATGAACCTGGGTATTACTACCACAAAGATCGTGATGAGTTTGAGGAGATTGATGTACCAGGACTTGTTCTGGGTGTTTCACCAGAGATTACGTATACGCAGTACGAAAAGAAAGTGGAAAAAGGGGATATGATCATCCTTTTGACAGACGGTGTAACGGAATGTAGACAAGGGGAGCGTTTCATTGAACAGGAAGAAGTTCTTCATGTAATCAAGCAATATTCTCATTTACCGGCCCAGGGAATTGTGGATCAAGTGTATAAGCACTTTGAGCGTCTTCAGGATTTCCAATTACGGGATGACTTTACTTTGATTATTTTAAGAAGAAATGTTTAATAGGTATTTTTTTCGGGTAAAGAATGCTTAGTGCATTTTTTCAGCAACACGGGAGGGAAATAAGATGAATTTAACAATAGATGTGACAAATATTGATGGAGTAACTAATGTCGTTTTAGCGGGTGAAGTTGATGCCTTTACAGCGCCTAAGTTAAAGGAAACCATTCTTCCTTTGACCAGAGAGGAAGAGGTAGTGCAGGTCGACTTCAGTGACGTGAATTACATGGATTCCACGGGTCTTGGTGTATTTATTAGTGCTTTGAAATCCACAAAAGAGCATAACAGCTCAATGCGATTGGTTCACATGCAGGATCGGGTATACCGATTGTTTAAGATTACGGGGCTGACAGAAATTATGAATATCGATTCTACAGTGCAAGGTGGAATGTAATAATGGAACCATTTGATTTTGTTGAAGTAAAAGTACCTGCTAAGGCCGAGTATATCGGAGTTGTGAGACTGAGCATTTCCGGTATTGCGAATCGTATGGGTTTTTCCTACGAAGATATCGAGGATTTGAAAGTCGCAATTTCAGAAGCGATTACGAACGCAGTGAAGCATGCATATAAAGAAACTGGAGAAGGTGAAATCACCATCGGTTTTGGTGTCTATCAAGATCGTCTCGAAGTAATGGTCGCTGACCATGGCGGCAGTTTCAATTTAGGTGAAATTAAAGAGGATATCGGTCCTTATCAGCAGGACGATAATATTGAAGAACTTCGTGAAGGTGGTTTTGGCCTGTTTTTGATTGATGCTTTAATGGATAAAGTCGAAATCAATAGTAAATATGGAGTCATTGTCTTAATGACAAAATACCTCCATGAAACCGGGGTGGGTCAAAATGGCGACCAGATCACAACACCACAATGAGGAAGTTTATGAATGGATTGCTCATCTGCAGGAGTATCCCCGCGATGAAGCTATACAAGAGAAAATAGTACTTGTTTATAAAGACCTTGTAGAATCTATAGCCCGTAAGTACTCAAAAAACAGTACCATTCATGAAGACTTGGTACAAGTTGGTATGCTTGGACTGCTTGCGGCTATCAGAAGGTACGACCCTGACTTCGGGAAGTCCTTTGAATCGTTTGCGATTCCTACCATCATTGGTGAGATCAAACGCTTTATCCGCGACAAAACATGGAGTGTTCATGTGCCGCGGCGAATTAAGGAACTTGGTCCTAAAATAAAAAAAGCAGCAGAAGAACTTACCAATACCCTTCAGAGGTCTCCTTCTGTTTTGGAAATTGCTGACTATCTGGAAGTATCTGAAGAGGATGTCCTGGAAACGATGGAAATGGGCAAAAGTTATAAAGCTCTTTCTGTGGATCGGAAGATTGAAGCCGACTCTGATGGCAGTACGGTCACCATTCTGGATTTGATCGGTAATCAGGAAGATGGTTATTCAAATATTGATCAAAAGATGCTTCTGGAGAAAGTACTTCCAATACTAAGCGAACGGGAACAGGAAATATTGCAATGTACGTATTTTGAAAATATGAGTCAAAAGGATACCGGCGAACGGTTAGGTATTTCTCAAATGCACGTGTCCCGTCTGCAAAGAAGGGCGTTAAGGAAATTAAGAGAAGCCTTACAATCTGAATCAGTAGAGGTGTTCTAGTGGAAAAACAGAGCGGGCGGGTGAACTTATCTGTCTTCCAAAAAGCCAAAAAAGGAAATTACTATTGTGGAGATAGCTATTTCTATAGAGAAACGGAAGATGCGTTTCTCTGTGCATTGGCTGATGGTCTCGGGAGTGGAGAAATGGCAAGAGAATCCTCTCAAGCTGTTATGGATGTCATTGAGGAAAATCCAGTTCTTTCAATAGAAGCACTAGTGAAAAAATGCAATGAGGTTTTGGTAGGGAAGCGTGGAGTTGTTCTAGGTATACTTAGAATAGACTTTAAGAATCGTACTTATTCATACTCCTCCATAGGGAATATTGGTGTAATCACCGTCGACCCGGACGGGAAACGGAATCGAAATATTCCATTGGCTGGTTATCTGGCAGGCTACCCGCGGTCACTTAGAGTCAGTCATGGAGATATTAAAGAAGGTATGATTTTTTTAATGTTTTCAGACGGAGTGAGTGATCGTCGTCTATCATCAAAATTAACTCAGGCAAAAACAGTGGGACAGATTACGGAAGTATACAAAGGTCTTTATGGCCAAAATCGGGATGATGATACGACGTTAATTGCAATTGAATACAATTAGAAGTCCTTATTCTTTTTTATAGGAGAAGAATAAGGACTTTTTATATGCTTTTTTAGGTTCTTATAATTTTCAGGGTAGTATATTAAAAAATAGATACGGAGGAACAAATCATTGACGGAGCTTCAGATCGAATGCAATCCAGCAATCCTTCTCCCTTGAAGTAAACCCATCCATAATTTGTTACAATATAAGATACGTTATTGAAGGAGGTCTTCTTTTTGAGCGAAGCAAATTACAGCCCGGAGTTATTGAAACTTGTGGCGAAGCAGACAACATTAAATGAAAAAACAATCAAACAGGTTATAGGACTGCTTGATGAAGGGAATACAGTTCCTTTTATAGCCCGTTATAGAAAAGAATTAACCGGTGGTCTGGATGAAGTCCAAATCAAAGCAATTGAAGATCAGTGGAACTATGTTACGAACTTAGTGCAGCGTAAGGAAGAAGTTATCCGGCTGATTCATGAACAAGGGAAGCTTACAGAAGAGCTTCAGAAGGAAATTGAAGGAGCGGAGAAGCTTCAGAAAGTAGAAGACCTCTACCGCCCGTATAAACAAAAGAGAAGAACACGGGCCACCGTAGCTAAGGAAAAGGGTTTGGAACCTTTAGCTCTTCAGATTTGGGAACAGGAAAAACTGGACGTTCAAGAGGCTGCGAAAGATTATTTCTCAGATGAACATGAACTTACTTCGGTGGAGGATGTCCAAGCTGGAGTTAATGATATCCTGGCCGAATGGATTTCTGATGACCCAACGTATAGAGAGAAAGTTAGAAAACAGACCTTTGATAAAGGAACGATTTCGTCAACGGCTAAGAATGCAGAGAAAGACGAAAAAGGCATTTTCGAAATGTATTATGATTTTCAGGAGCCTATTCGTGCGATCGCTTCCCACCGAGTGCTTGCGCTTAATCGTGGAGAGAAAGAAGATATCATTAAAGTATCCATTCAGCCGCCTGAGGATACGATCCAAAACTATCTGGAAAGAAGTGTGCTAAAGAAAGAAACGGTAGGGACGGTTCGAACGATTCTTTTAGAAGCTATTGGAGATAGTTACAAACGACTCATTCAACCTTCTATTGAGAGAGAGATTCGTAATTCCCTGTCTGAACAGGCAGAGGAACAGGCAATTGAGGTCTTTTCAAGTAACCTGAGAAGTCTCTTGCTGCAGCCCCCGTTAAAAGGGAAAATCGTATTGGGCATAGATCCTGCCTTTCGGACAGGCTGCAAACTTGCTGTCATTGATGAAACTGGAAAAGTGTTGGATATTGGAGTGATTTATCCAACAGCTCCTAAAAATGATACAGCGGGTGCAGAAAAGAAAATTCTTGATTTTATGAATAAGTATGAAATTGAGCTGATGGCTATTGGAAATGGCACAGCCTCTCGTGAAACCGAACAGTTTGTTGCTGATATGATTCAGAAGCATCAACTTGAAGCTTCCTATATGATTGTGAACGAAGCAGGGGCCAGTGTGTATTCAGCATCAAAACTTGCCCGCGAAGAGTTTCCGGATTTTCAAGTAGAAGAGAGAAGCGCCGTATCTATAGCCAGACGTGTTCAAGATCCGTTGGCAGAATTAGTGAAGATTGATCCGAAATCCATCGGGGTTGGTCAGTACCAGCACGATGTCAGTCAGAAGAAACTAAATGAATCCTTAACCTTTGTTGTAGAAACAGCCGTAAACCAAGTAGGCGTGAATGTAAATACGGCCTCTGCTTCCTTATTGCAGTATGTCTCAGGACTCAGCAAAACGGTAGCCAACAATATTGTGAAGAAGCGGGAAGAGTTAGGTAAATTCTCTAAAAGATCCGAGTTGAAAGACATTCCTCGTCTTGGTGCAAAAACATTTGAACAAAGTATCGGTTTCTTAAGAATCCTGGACGGTAAAGAACCATTGGACCGGACTTCGATTCACCCTGAAAGCTACAAAGCAACGAGAGACTTCTTAAAGATATATGGTTTTACAAGTCATGACTTAGGAAATGAAGCCTTGGCTGAAAAGATCAAGCAGGTGGATGCCCAAACGACAGCAGAACAACTGGATGTGGGCATTTTAACTCTTAAAGATATTCAGAAGTCATTGGTTCAACCGGGCAGGGACCCTCGTGATGATTTACCTAAACCATTGCTGAAGACCAATGTGTTATCTATGGAAGATTTAAAGCAGGGGATGGAATTAGAAGGAACCGTAAGGAATGTAGTTGATTTTGGAGCCTTTGTTGATATTGGGGTCAAGCAGGATGGGCTTGTCCATATATCCAAGCTTGCCAATCGCTATGTGAAGCATCCGATGGACGTGGTGTCTGTAGGAGATGTCGTCACCGTTTGGGTGGATCAGGTAGATACTCAGAAACAAAGAATTGCATTAACCATGCTCCAATCGTAAAAAAAAGGTTCACAATACCTGGGAGGTTCGCCTTCCGGGTACTTTTTTATTTGTAGAGGTGTTGATAATAGTACCAGCACTGGTTCAGCAGTTTGATTTGATACTTATCCTTATTGAGAAATGCGTCAGCCATTTGTCTTTTTAACCAAGAGGGCATAAGAAGTCATCTCCTTTATATTCAATAATCAGCCTTCATGTGATACAGTATGCAGAGAGCAGAGGAGGTGTTCCTGTGATAACCCAAAATGAATTGCAGCAGTGGACAGAAGATTTATCCCAAAAATTCTTTGACAAACCATTTTTGGATGATGTATACTTCAATTCTCGTCTTCGAACGACAGGAGGGCGATATATTCCTTCAAAAAAAACCATTGAAATCAATCCGAAGTATGTAGTAGAATTGGATGGTGCTGAATTAGAAGGAATTATTAAACATGAACTTTGCCACTACCACCTTCATATAGAAGGAAAGGGTTTTTGTCATCGTGATCCTGAATTCAAAGAACTTCTAAAAAAGACGGGGTCTCCAAGATTCTGTACACCTTTACCTTCACAAGAGAAGAATCTACATCTTTATATTTGCTCAGATTGCGGACAAGCATACCAGCGAAAGAGAAGAGTGGATACAAAACGATTCCGTTGTGGGAAATGTAAAGGGATTTTAAAAAAGAAGTAAAAATATCATTGACGGACAGGGCAACACATGTTAAATTAAATAAGCCTTAACAAAACAACCCAACATTCGATAAGAAAACATTGTTTTTTACGAAAAAAAGGGTTTGACATTGTAAATTAAATATTGTATTATATTAAACGTCGCTGATAAACGAAACAACACAGTTAATCAGCATTAGACATTATTCCAACGTAGCTCAGTGGTAGAGCAATCGGCTGTTAACCGATCGGTCGTAGGTTCGAATCCTACCGTTGGAGCCATATGGAGAAGTACTCAAGTGGCTGAAGAGGCGCCCCTGCTAAGGGTGTAGGTCGCGTAAGCGGCGCGAGGGTTCAAATCCCTCCTTCTCCGCCATTTTATTTTTGGCCCGTTGGTCAAGCGGTTAAGACACCGCCCTTTCACGGCGGTAACACGGGTTCGAGTCCCGTACGGGTCACTTAACCTTTTATGGAAGGTCCGGTAGTTCAGTTGGTTAGAATGCCTGCCTGTCACGCAGGAGGTCGCGGGTTCGAGTCCCGTCCGGACCGCCACTTTTGGGCCATAGCCAAGCGGTAAGGCAACGGTTTTTGGTACCGTCATGCGCTGGTTCGAATCCAGCTGGCCCAGCCATTTTTCTTCGAAAAAAGGGTTGACAAAATTACAGATAAGTTATATGATGTTTCTTGTGCTTTTAAAAAACATCAAGCCATTTTAAGTGTGATAGATTCCTTAAACAGGAGCCATTAGCTCAGTTGGTAGAGCATCTGACTTTTAATCAGAGGGTCGAAGGTTCGAATCCTTCATGGCTCACCATTTATTTGCGGGTGTGGTGGAATTGGCAGACACGCTAGATTTAGGATCTAGTGCTTCACGGCGTGGGGGTTCAAGTCCCTCCACCCGCACTTACCAATTACCATGATCAGCATCCATTTGTTTTTAACAATTTGCGGTCGTGGCGGAATCGGCAGACGCGCTAGGTTGAGGGCCTAGTGGGAGTTAATCCCGTGGAGGTTCAAGTCCTCTCGGCCGCACCAAACTTTTTTAAAAAAAGTTCTTGCACCGAAAAGCGCGATGTGCTATAATAGAATTTGTCGCTTCAAAAAAATAATGCGCCCGTAGCTCAATTGGATAGAGCGTCTGACTACGGATCAGAAGGTTAGGGGTTCGACTCCTCTCGGGCGCGCCATTTTAACGGGAAGTAGCTCAGCTTGGTAGAGCACTTGGTTTGGGACCAAGGGGTCGCAGGTTCGAATCCTGTCTTCCCGACCATCGAGAATTTATATGACAATCAAATTATGCGGGTGTAGTTTAGTGGTAAAACCTCAGCCTTCCAAGCTGATGATGAGGGTTCGATTCCCTTCACCCGCTCCATTATTATCAAATACCATTGGGGCCTGTAGCTCAGTTGGTTAGAGCGCACGCCTGATAAGCGTGAGGTCGGTGGTTCAAGTCCACTCAGGCCCACCATGAACTATTTGATCTTTGAAAACTGAACGAACCAACCAGTACGTCAAAACATTTCTTCTTTATGAAGAGATTTGAAACAAGCACATTCGGTGTGCAAATGAGCAAGTCAAACTTAACTTTTATGGA
>NZ_JAIVKN010000006.1 GCF_020524025.1 Halobacillus litoralis
ACTATCATATCATTTCAAAGCGTTTTGTGTCAACAACTTTTTTATGATTTGTTTTTGTGTCGTTTTTTGCGACATCTACTAATTTATCATTTTGAGCTGTTCTTGTCAACAACTCTTTTATATAAATTAGTGAGCACTTTGTTCGCTCTGTCGCGCTCTCTTAATGCGACAAGTAATAATATACCACGGGTTTTCTAATGGATGCAATAGTTAATTTATAATTTCACCGCATTCATTTTTAAATCATCCCACCGTTCTATTTATCTTCCTTATTATATGATCAAATAATTTAATAAACAAAAAACGTACTGGGTTTCAGCACGTTTAGTATCTACCTTTGCGCTTTCGCATAAACTTCTTGATGATAGGATAAATAATCGGACCATATTTAAATAGTCTACGAAATAAACGCCCCATAAGACACTCTCCTTAATGTATAGGTTGTTTATCTTTTTCCCAAAAACGATCCCTTACAAACAGGACCTAATACGAAAACAGAAACATCCCGAATCAGCAGGTGTCCATTTAATGGAACAATCCCCGCGCCATTCATGGTTACCATTGGCAAAGATTCTTTACACCCCTAACCCTCTTCAAATCTGAAGGTCCGGTCAGCGCATAACACTTCCTCCGGAAATTTTTAATGATTCACCAACAATATTAATTGATGCCTCTGACAGAAGGTAAACAATAGATCTCGCAACTTCATCCGGCTGCGTCAGTTTCCCGGAAGGAATCCCTTCTTCCGCCCGTTTCCTTTGTTCTTCATAAGTTCTTCCTTCTCGTTCTCCTTTAGATCGAATAGCCTCCTGCCCCATAGCTGTATCTACGTAGCCAGGGCATACAGCATTCACGCGAATTCCATACTCAATGGCCTCCAAAGCGAAAGACTGGGTGAATCCGGTAATCGCAAACTTCGATGCACTATATGCTGTGTTACTGTGAGTGCCACGCAGTCCAGAAAGGGAGGATAAATTAACAACCGCACCTCTCCCGTATTCCTTCATCTCTTTATAAACTTCCTGAGTGAATAATACGGTAGAGAAGTAGTTAAGCTCCATAACCTTACGTAATTCTTCTTCCTTTATATTCTCCAGCGGTCCACCTCCAATGACACCCGCTGAATTAACTAACCCGGTAATTGGACCGATAGCTTGTAGAGCGTCACGTACAACCTTTTTACGTTCGTCTTCTACATTTAAATCCGCTGCGCTTATATATATTTGTGACTGACCATTTAATGCAGCACATTCATCGCGGAGCTCAGCTAATTTTTCTTCATTTCGTCCAGTAATTGTAACGTGACCGCCGGCCCGGACAATCTCTTTAGCCGCTTCATAGCCAATTCCCCCGGTAGCGCCCGTCACAATGACATGCTCCTCATTTAAAGTTTCTTTAGTAAAAAAAGACATTTCATCCGCCTCCTTAGCGTTATACGATAACCCTCCCTCGCTTCTTCTAAACCTTAGAAACAAAAAATCAGCGCCTAAATGACTGATTTGGTCATTAAAGCGCTGATCCATGGGACACTTTTTTTCAAGTAGTCTGCCATATTAATTCTTTTCATGTTTCTTCTCATAGCTTCCTTCACCACTTCTAATACTATTTCCGCTTGTTGTTCTGCTTACGGAAAGAGAATAGAACCTTTCCACTCCGTGTGCGTTTCACACCTTTTACTTTCTCTTGAGATTGGCCTTCAGGACTGTTTTTGTAATCCTGATCGAAAAGCTCACGGGCTTTTGAGTATAGCAGAGTCATAGTGGTGACCTCCTTTTCTATTTAGAATATGAAACGATTCCCCTTGATATTATTAGTAAAACCTCGTATACGCAAGGAAAAATTATGTTTTATACTAATTTTTCTACAGAATCATCTAATACAAGGAATCATTCCTTCAAAACGATTTCCGCACAGCTTGATTATTAAACCTATTTTCGATATAAGATAAATTTTTTAAAGAATGAGCTGAATAATAGTTTATTACCGTCATAAAACGGAAAGAAAAAAAGACGACCCTTATATGGATCGTCTTCTAACTCTTACTTATTCATAAACTTTTACAGTTACAGATTTACGGCCAAAATCAAGAGCATCAGAACGGTCTGCCATAAATACATCAATTCGATCTCCCTGGATGGCACCACCGATATCAGCAGCAACGGCTTTTCCGTAGCCTTCAACATAAACTTCAGAACCGAGCGGAATAACGTCTGGGTCAACAGCAATTACTTTTTTGTTTGGATTTGCTCTCAAGTCAACACCTGTATACGTTGTACCTGAACATCCTTCACAAAATGCAGTATAGGCTGTTGCTTCCATTGTTAATGTTTTTGCTACACCATCTTCAGCTGGTTGACTGGAAGTTTGTTCTGCTTCTGCTTCTTCATTTGTAGATGGTGCAGGAGCAGATGCCTCTGCGGAAGCAGATCCTTTAAGGTTTAATTGTTGACCTGGGAAGATTAAATTGGAATCAAGATTGTTATATGCCTTAAGAGCACTTACGCTGACTCCGTTGGCTTGACCAATGCCGTACAGAGTATCACCGGACTTAACCGTGTGTACATTGGAATTGGATGTCGTTTGTCTTTGTCCTTGTTCATTAATAGTTAGTTTTTGATTCGGAAAGATTAAATCGGAAGAAAGTCCGTTTTCATTTTTTATATCATTAACAGATACTCCGTAGTCCTGAGCAATGCCCCATAGAGTATCTCCTTTTTCTACATTTACTTCTTCTGCACTAACTGCTGTTGCTGTTACTGCCGAAACCGATGCGACCGCCGCCAAAGAAACAATTGTTTTTTTCATCATTTTATATTTCCTCCTTGGTAAACAGGTTCGCTCAGCTCTCGGCTAAGCGCTGTCTCAAAATCACAATTCCCACTTTAACACGCTCAGCTCATATTCCAATAACAGGGAAGCAACAAATACTTTTCATAAATTACATCCTTTTTACTCGACTGTAATATTACGGCAGAAGCAGGTTTAAAGAAGGAGGCAGAGAGGTAGCGAAACTCCTGGCAGGAAAGGCACTCCAAGCGGAAAGATAGTTCTTCCCCCGTCATAAGGAATTATAATTTCTCTCCCCCATTGTTCGAGATGAATGTGGTAACGATACGCCCAGTTAAAGAAAATAGAGGCTTGACTATACGTAGAGATCGTTTACCAGCACATAAAAAATATAGACACCGCAGCTGCGGTGTCTATATTAAATGAAATCATATTAGTTCAGTCTTTCTATTAAATCCACCAATCCTTCCTTCACACACCCCATAATCAATACACGTATAAGAAAAAGACAAAAATTCTTTGTCGTTTTTTGTATTTTTTCGCTTCTAAAAGGAATTTCGTGAAATGTCGGAGAATAACAGAAGGAATAACAATATTATTAAGGTTGTGTTCCTATGAATATGTACTGTCAGAGCGCGTTTCATCAATTAGAGGTTGTCATAGCGTCCATATCTGAAATGGTAGGTCAGTTATCAGAAGAAGATTTACAGCTACGTCCCACAGAAGGAAAATATTCCATAGGGGAACTGCTTGAACATATCGCTGCCATCCCTGCGGCAGATGGACACATCACTGAAGGTGCTTCCAAAGAAGAAATGCAGCGTTTTTATGAAACCATCAATATGAAGACCAAGCAGGAGATACTCGACAAGCTCTTTCACCATTTTTCACAATTAAAAGCTCAGTTTGAGCATTATACAGAAGAACATCTCTTCACTGAAACTACATCCTGGTGGGGTGTAACTTACACCAGGTATGAATGGCTCATCCAGATTGTAGCTCATATGTACCACCATCGCGGCCAATTACAATCGACCCTTGTTCACTCTTACAAAAAAGACCTTGAAGTTATACTTTTTGAATAAACACCTTCGCCCCCCTCCTGGGGGATCGAAGGTGTTTATCTTTTACCCTGATCTCTTTCAGTACCTTTTACAAAATTACATTAAGTTTTATTTCCAAGGGAAGTCTGTATATCTTCTTTATAAGCATAGGAGAACAGTAGAGATACAAGAATACCCCCGCCAATCAAGTTGCCGATACTTGCAGGCAGCAGGTTGAAGAAAATGTACTCATACCAAGTGTATTTATCCGAAGCGAGAAAGCCCATACTAAAATACCCCATATTAGCTGCACTATGTTGGAAGTTCCCTGCTACAAATAAAACCACCGGGATGACTGTTCCTAATATCTTTCCTGTAATATCCCGTGCAGCGGTTGTAAGAAAAGCAGCCATTCCAATCAGCCAGTTTGCTAAGACACCAGAAATTAAAATTTGAAACCAGCCTTTTATCCCGTGATCTATAAACTTCATCTTATGGTCGATATACTTGGAAAGCTCCGGATAGAACGTTTCCGACAGGGAACCGGACATTTGAATGAGCACTGCAACCAAGAATGCCCCGAGGATATTTCCAATATAGGAGGATACCCAGAACTTATATATATTGACCTTCATCAAGCCGGCTTTATTAAATAAATATGATGGCAGTAACACGTTAATCTCTGTAAACAGCACGGCTCCGGAGATGAACACCATAGAATAGCCTGCCGCAAATCCTAAACCAGATAATAAGTAGTAAAGACCTTTCGTCTCAACGCCTACCGCAAGAAGTACAGAGAAAACTGCCCCGAATGTCATAAAAGAACCCGCAGTTAACGCAAGTAAGAACTGGGCCCGAAACGGTTTGTTGAGGTGGTCTCTTCCTTTTTCACCAAATTCATCAACGATCTGGGAGGGAATATAGAACTGACGCCCCGGCCTGTCTATTTTCCTACCATTATTATCAGCTTGTTCTTCATTCACTTCTGCTTTTTCATTCTCTTCTTTCGCCACTGATCATCCCTCCAATAATTACCTCTATTCCCCGTTCGCACAGAAACGTAACCTCACTTGTATACAATAGAAAAAATGACAAAAGGTAAACGTAACCATACTTAGAAAAGAGGGATCGGAATGACAAAAGACCAGGTATGTCTGGCTTGTGGCGGCGAAGGCCTTTTGATGGATGATGAAGAGTGGCGCTATACGTGTAAAATTTGTGGAGGAAGTGGTTTTCAATCACAGGAAGGACGTGTATACGACCGTCAGCCGGCAGATGTTGACGTCATGAACCGTTACCTTGATTGAACCTTCAAAGCTGTTTCGATAGAAAAGCGCCCCGCTAGAAGGGCGCTTTTAACTTCCTATCTTTATACCCGTGTTCTTGCATTTCCTCTAAGAAGACCAATCCAGTTTTAATAGATCCCATGTACGGGAGATAAAACAGCCGGCATGGACAGGGCGAACAAATGAATACCTGAAAGAACCGCAAACTTTCGTGTTGTATATACCTGAATTAACTTTTTAAATGGTCGGCATTTTTTGTGAATCATTTTAATTGGTTTTATATGCTTCCTATAAACGACCAGCTCAGCAGCCAGCATCACACATATAAAAAGACACAACTCATTAAAAGTTGTGTCTTCCCTATTATTAATAATTGATTGTACCTTCTTCAACCACTGGCTTTTTCTTCTTACGGACAAGAGCCACAATTCCAGCAATCAGGTAAGCTGCTCCACCGAAAATTCCCATTCCGACTGTTGCAAAAGTCATAATGACAGCTGTAACGATTAAAATAATTCCGGCAGCTTTTGGCTTTTTATCGCCTCTAAGAAAGAGCACCGAAAGAATTCCCAATGCAATAGCAATAATGGCTGCAATTAGCACGAACATCGCAAATGAACCCATAGCGTCCATAATCTGGCTGATACTCATCGTACTTGCTTGTCCTTCCATCTTCATTTCAGGCGAATTCATGAAGTTCTCCAATTCTTGACGGACCTGGGGGTTATCTTTTGTATTAAGAAGAATGCTGCTCAATAAAACCGGCAGCCCAAAAAGGACAATCCCAATAACAGTTAGTACAATCTCTGCTGTACGTTTCATAAAATAATTCCTCCTTTATTATGCACCTGCTACATCACGTTTTGTAAAAAACACCCACGACACAACCATAAACACTATATAATATACCGCTAAAATGGTAATAGAAAACCCAATAGTAATACCCGAAAACATAGGGGTGCCTTCTATAAACTGATTTAAGTCTGTATTCGCAAATAGGATATACTTAGCCCAGTCTTTATTCATAAAGAATACCACAATTGAACTTCCCGCCATCATTAGAAAAATAGAAAGACCTATGGCCAGCGAGGTGTTTCGGAAAACCGCTGCAATCATAAACGCGAACGTTGCCATCATAATCAATTCTACCGAACTTAACACATATTGAGAAACGGTAAAAGAAAAAATGTCGGCCTGCTGATACACGCCGTCCTGTGCATATACATACACTTCTGTCATTCCATCCAGCCCGAACAAGGAAATTCCTACAATAAAGGATAGAACAAACAATACGACAAGCATAGCCCAGGCGTATGTTAAAACAGAGACGTATTTAGCAAAAAGTATTTTCGACCGGGAAATTGGTCGTATTAAAAGCAGCTTAATCGTTCCCCAGCGAAATTCATTCGCTGTAATACCAGCAGCTACAATAATGGTAAATAAGCTGACAAGAGCTACGAATACACGGCTTTGACGAACAAAGTCCCAAGCATTATAAGAGGTTGGTTTAATATCATTCTCAATCCGATATTGATTCTCTTCCACATTCCTATAACCTGGATACTGTATGTCACCAACTTCCTGCTTTTGCAGCTGTTCGTTCTGCTCCTGAAGTTCCTGTTTCCAGTTGTCCCCCGTTGGAGCATCGACTCCCGTGGCTGTATCATCAATCTTAAATAGGACACCTGAAGCAATAACGAGCAGAACCAGAATAGCAGCCATAATCCATGTTGCCTTTTGATTTAAAAGTTTCATCCATTCGTTACGAACAAGCTGAACGAAATTATTCAATGGAACCCTCTCCTATCAAATCAAGGAATTTGTCTTCAAGTGTAGAGCGATTCACATTTATACTGTATATATGAACCCCTTTATGAACAAGTTTCGAAACGACCCCGGGAATCTTTTCCCGTTCAACAGCAAATGTAAGAATGTCCTGCTCCCGTGTAACAGACTTACCTGTAATATCTTTAAGCGCCGTCATCGTTACGTCTACGGGCACAGCCTCAATCGACACTTCTTTTTCCTCTGTTTCCTGTAATGCATCTTGTACCGTCTGAATAGAAATAAGCTCTCCACTCTTAATAATTCCGATCCTGTCACACATCATTTCCATCTCGGACAGTATATGACTGGAGACGATGACTGCGACTCCCTCTTCTGATGCAAGCTTTCTTATGTAAGCACGGATCTCTCTAATTCCCGAAGGATCCAAACCATTTGTCGGTTCATCCAGAATCAGTACCGAAGGCTTATGCAAAAGGGCTTGAGCAATCCCTAATCTCTGCCGCATCCCCAACGAGTACTTGCCCGCCTTTTCTTTAATACGATTCTCCAACCCTACAAGTTGAACAACTTCATGAATCCGTTCTTTTGTAATATCCGGCATCATCCGGGAATAATGAACAAGATTTTTCCAACCGCTCATAAATGGATACATTTCCGGATTTTCTACAATCCCTCCTACATGACAGATGGCCTGCTTAAAATCTTCATTCACACTATGTCCTTTAATGATAATATCCCCATCTGACATCTTCATCAGTCCGACCATCATCCGGATCGTTGTTGTTTTACCTGCCCCATTAGGACCGAGAAATCCAAATACCTCTCCACTATAAATGTTAAAATCCAGTCCTTTAATGATTTCCTTTTTACCAATCGTTTTGCTTACGTTTTTTAACTGCATGACCGCTTCCGACATATTTCATCCCCCTTCTCCTTTTACACTCTTACCTTACGAGACAAAAACCGTATCGTTTCATTTTTTGAAAAAAATTACAGCGAACGATGGAAAGAGAGCCTTTATGTATGGTCTCAATTCCATGAACCATAGTGATTCATGGATGCTCCTGTTTATCTTTGATAAAATAGAATAGACAAGATGCGTTTAGGGGGAATGTTGAATGAAAATTGTGTCCATTGAACCAACGCCAAGCCCGAATTCAATGAAAATCAACTTAAATGAGAAGCTGCCGGACGGCGAAACTCATAACTATAAAAAAGGGGATGACCTTGTAAGTTCTCCTGCTTTTATTAAAGAGCTGTTTGACATTGAGGGAGTTAAAGGACTCTACCATGTCACCGATTTCATTGCATTGGAGCGGAATGCTCGTATATCCTGGGAAGCAATTCTCCCGGAGGTACGTCAAGTTTTCGGATCGGACTCCCAGGGAGATGAACGAAATCAATCAGGTGAAGAACCTGATGAGCATTTTGGTGAAGTACGAGTATTTATTCAAATGTTCAGAGGTTTACCTATGCAGGTGAAGCTCGAAGAAGGGGAGGAAGAAACACGCGTCGGTCTGCCAGAACGTTTTATGGACGCAGCTATGAAAGCGTCCACTGCTTCCCCCAACATGATTATGGAGAGAAAATGGGTGGAACAAAGTCCCCGTTATGGAGATGTTCAGGAAGTAGGCGTCCAGGTTAAAGAAGAACTTTCGGCAAGTTATGACGAAGAACGATTACAAGCGCTTGTTAAACAAGCGTTTGATCAAGAGTCGAAGGCTGACGAGAGGCAGGAAGAGTCGTCGAAGATTACTCTAGAAACGTTGGACCATGACGATTGGAAAGTGCGCTATGCTGCTTTAGATCGTATGGACCCTACAGCTGAGGATTATCGTATTTTAGACAAAGCGCTGGATGATGAAAAAGCATCCATCCGCCGCCTGGCCACGGCCTATTTAGGGATGATTGAAGAACTGGAGACCCTTCCTTTTCTTTATAAGGCGTTAAACGATAAAACCGTTACCGTCCGCCGAACAGCCGGAGACTGTATCTCCGATTTAGGATTTAAAGAAGCAATGCCGAGAATGATTGATGCTTTAGCTGACTCCAATAAGCTCGTACGATGGCGCGCTGCTATGTTCCTTTATGAACTGGGAGATGAATCAGCCCTCCCTGCCTTGAAAAAAGCAGCCGATGATCCGGAATTCGAAGTACGCCTTCAGATCAACATGGCGATCGAGCGAATTGAAGGCGCCGAAGAAGCAAAAGGATCCGTATGGCACCAAATGACTCAAGCGACTAAGAAGAAACAACACTAATTAGGAGGTTTTATTATGAATCCATATGAAGCATATATGAAAGAAATTTCCCAGCCTATGCGTGATGAACTGACAAGCGCAGGCTTCACTGAGTTAACGACTCCAGAAGAAGTAGACACCTTTATCAGCGAAAAGAAAGGCACGTCCCTCGTTGTAATTAATTCGGTGTGCGGCTGTGCTGCAGGTCTTGCGCGCCCGGCCGCAAGAGAATCGTTAAAGAATGAGAACAGCCCCGAGCACCTTGTCACAGTTTTTGCCGGACAGGACCGCGAAGCAACTGCACGTATGCGTGAATACCTGGAAGGTTATGAACCTTCATCCCCTTCTATGGCCCTTATGAAAGATGGTCAGGTTCTTCACTTCATTCCACGGGAAGAAATTGAAGACTATGAAGTAGAAGAAATTGTTGAGAACCTTACGAATGCCTATAACCAGTATTGCTGATAGACGCAAAAACGCCTCTGAATCACTTCAGAGGCGTTTTTTTATGCCATCTTTGCATCCGGGTTTTGTTCCTCTGCTTTGATGAACTTAATAACGATAAATAAAAGCACGAAACCGACGGCTCCGCCTGTCACGTAACTAATATTCAAATACTCCTTCATTAGGAGGGACATCACCGGTGGTCCTGCAGCGACTCCAATAAAACGCGAGGAGCTGTAAAAGGATGTGATGGTTCCGCGCTCTTCTTTTTCTATACCTTCTGTAATTAAAGCATCGAGAGTTGGAAGCATCGCTCCAATGGCTGTACCTAGAATACTTGTTACCACCAGCATCAGGATGAGCATGTCATTAACAAAGCCGACAAAAGCTGTGCTGACTCCAACCATAATTAACGATACGACTAGCACCCTTTTCATCACAGCTGTATCTCCCTTTATCTTTTTCCCTGTCAAAAAAGCCGCTGCGCATAAAGTGAATAGAGGAACAGCGAGAACAAATCCCTTCCTCACCCCTTCTATATTGTGGGTTTTCTCAAGTATATCTGACATAAAGAAAAGGACAGAAAATAATAGAAGCATCGCGTACGCACCAATAAGAAACACAGCGTAAAGCCACCGGCCCTCCCGCTTAAATATCTCTTTGGTTTTCTTAAGGAATTCCTTAAAAGGCAAGGGCTCATCCTTATTTTTAGGCGCTTTAATAAAAAAGAAAACAAGTACAATAGAAATTAAACTAAAAAAGGAAATAGAAAAGAACGGTAAGAACCATAGGAAAGCGGCAAATAAAGAGCCAAGAATTGGACTCAGTACTTTTCCGAATGTGTTGGACGTTTCTATAATTCCAAGGCAGGAACTTGCTTTTTCATCGTCATCCTTATAGAGATCGCCAACAAGCGGCAGGATGATAGGCGTCGCACCTGCTGCACCAATCCCTTGAAGAATCCTCCCAATTGTAATCCATACAAACGGATCCTCTATTTTCCAAGAGGAAAATCCGGAAATAAGCCCGCCTATAAATGCCAGAATCAAACTCGGAAGGATGATCATTTTTCGCCCGAATCGATCGGACAAATAACCAGCAACAGGAATAAGAAAAATAGCAGCAACTGAGTAACTGGTAATAATCGTGCTGGATTGAAAAGACGTAATGCCTACTTTCTTTTCAAAGATCGGCAGTACAGGAATCAACATCGAGTTCCCCAGCGTCATTACAAGAGGAATAGAAGCCATACTGACTAAACACCATCGACTCACTTTATTTTCCACCGTTATACCTCCTACGCCTTCATACACGTAGAATGTCCAAAATGATGGGTTTCATCATCATAAACACCGGAGGGAATTATTGGATAATACAAATTTCATATTCGGATTTCCTGTGAAAGTAAAGTGGTTTTAACAACTCTTTCTTATAAAGAAAGGATTAGACACCCTCTATTTAATTCTCCATTTTGGTGGCTGGTTTCTTCTAGAAGAGCTGACTTCAAGGGTCGATGAACAGTTTGGACAGATGACGGCCTGTGTAGGTATAGGCATACAGCAAAAAGGACACTCTTTCTTAGTCATCCCGTGTAATGGATGTTGATGGGGTTTTTTCCACCGATTCATTTGGCGGACAACAAGAAACACAGCAAACAAAATAATTAAAAACCTTACGGAAGCAGTGACGAAAAGCCCATAGTTAATTGTAGCAGCCCCCGCTTCTTTTGCAGCCGTAATGGATGGATAAACCGTTCCATTTAAACTGATAAACATATTTTCAAAATTCATTTTCGTATACAACACACCAATTGGAGGCAGCAGAATATCGGTCACAAGCGAGTCAATGAAACCACTGAAAGCTGCTCCCAGTACCATCCCTACCCCTATGTCCACGGCATTCCCGCGAATGGTGAATTGCTTAAATTCATGAAATAACCCCATCCGCTCCCCTCCTCACCCTTCATCCTATGAGGAGGCAGGACAAGCCATGACCACTTTTTAGTCCGCTAGTCTGCAGCTCAAGGGTATGTCTGCGCTTTTAAGCTCTTTACGCGGGTAGGTTCTCAGTGCAGGCTTATGACGTGTCATACATAACTAACCTCTTTTTACTCATCATCCTGTTTCACGCCAGCTTTTTTAACGGAACCGTTATGTACACCTTTAAGTAACAAATAATTTAACTGCCATCGCGATCACAGCTACAATGAGAATTCTACGCACCCACTTATCGCCATGCTTCACCGCAAACTTACTGCCAAGTACAGCCCCGAGACTTGTCCCTGCAGCAAGGGTCAAACCATACCCCCAGTGAATTTGGTCGTTAATTATGAAAACAGCCAAAGAGGATACCGTATAAACAGCGACAATAAATACCTTGGCACTATTGATTTTTACAAGAGAAAAGTTTGTCATAAGTGTTAACGCTGCAATAATTACAAACCCAACACCTGCTTGAATGAAACCTCCATAAACTCCTACAAAAAAGAAAACAACGATTAAACCGATTCTTTTCAACCGTGAATCTGATTGGGCAGGTGAAAGTTTTTTATGAGGCTTCGATACAATTAAAATCAACACGATGATCATCACAATAGATAACACCCGGTTAAACACTTCATCAGACATAGATACCGCGATTTGTGCACCAGCAATAGAGCCGATCAGTGCAGGGATGGCTAATAGGAGACTGAACTTCCATTCAAAATATCCGGCTTTCTTATAAGAAGTGACGGCTACCACATTTTGAGCCATCAGGGCAATTCGGTTCGTTCCATTAGCCACTGCCGAGGGCAGACCGAAAAAAATTAACATCGGGAGCGTAATCAGCGAACCTCCCCCGGCCATTACGTTTATAAATCCGGCAGCGATTCCAACGAGTAATACAGCTATAAAAGACACACGTTCCCTCCTTTCCTTCTCCTTTTTCCTATATGAAACAAGTGTATAGGATTTCTGTAGAAAGGTGAAAGAAAAAGGTAACGCCATTAAAAAATAAACGACAGAAAAGTCCTAAACAAAAGAGGAACTCAGTGTCGATCAGTTTTTTGAGCCAGCGTTAACTGGATGGCACAGCCTGTATGATACTGTTTAGAAATACACCAAGCGCTCGAACGTCCTTTATCGTCTGCTTGTGACTAAAGGATACTCGGATAAATGAATCTGCTTCTTCTTTTTTCCTCCCCATTGCCATAAGGGTTACAGGCGGTTGATGAGACTGGACACTACAAGCACTTCCGGTAGAGAAATAGAAACCTCTTCTATTCCCTTCCAACATAGCCCACTGCCCTTCCCGCTCATTCAAACAAAGTCCTGTAATTGGAATAGGATTGGTCGAAGTATCCCCAATCAATTCCCACCCCTTTATTGTCATTGCACGAAAGAAAACATTTTTCAGCTGAATAATTTTTGATTGATGGTCATCCATCTTTGCAGCCATTTTCTCAGCCGCTACTGCAAACCCTGCTATTCCAGCTAGATGGAGCGTCCCCGGCCTGACCCCTCTTTCGTGTGTAGTCCCGGGAACTCTGGGGTTAAAGCTTAAAGAAGGATTTAAATAGACAGCCCCGATCCCCTTTGGACCGTAAACTTTATGACTGGAAACAGAAAAGCTGTCCACAGAGGAACTAATTTTGGAAAGGTCGATTTTTCCAAATGACTGCACACAATCGCTATGGAACAGAATGCCCTGGCTTCTGCATAGCGCAGCAATCTCCTCAATCGGCTGTATAGTGCCAATATCTGAATTAACATGCTGAACGGCTATACACGCGGTATCTCTGCGCACAGCTTCTCCAACAAGTTTGACATTCACTTTTCCTGATGGCGTTAAGGGAATTCTTGTCACATCATAACCTTCCCTCTCCAGTTTATTGAGTATATTCTGCACCGAGGAATGCTCTGCATGAGAGGCGATAATATGGCCGCCCTTCTTTGCGCTTAATAACGAGTAGATAGCAATTTCATTACTCTCCGTACCTCCACTTGTAAAATAAAGCCCTTCTTTATCTACATTTAAAAGCGTGGCCAGCTGTTCCCTGCAATGTTCGAGCAGAGAGGCTGCTTTTGACCCTTCATCATGGAGACTGCTTGTATTCCCATAAAACTCTTTAGAAGCATGTACATAAGCCTCCAAAGCATCTGAATCAATTGGACACGTAGCGGCATAATCAAAGTAATTCCCCATTGTGCTTCCCCCATTTCTATCGCAAATCTCTTGCTAATAGTTTAATAATATGTAAACATAAGTGTCAATACACATGCATTTACTGAGGAGGTTTTTTAAGATGGATAAAGCAGACGTCCTCATTTTAGGAAGTGGTGGAGCGGCCTTACAACTAGCCGGGAAGCTTGATGCGGAAAAGAATGTGATTATCATCACAAAGTCATTTATGGATCATGGGAATACTTCATTAGCTCAAGGCGGCATTGCCGCGGCTATAGATGAGAAAGACAACTCCCTCTTCCACTTCATGGATACAATGACTGCAGGAAGATTTGTAAACAACCACCAGGCAGCACTCCAATTAACTATAGAAGGCCCGGCTGTTATTCGAGAACTTATAAAAAGTGGTTGTGCATTTGATCATGATGCTTTTGGAAAACTCACTCTTGGTAAGGAAGGCGCACATTCCTTAAACCGAATCGTCCACGGCGGGGGTGATCAGACGGGGAAAATTCTTATGAACTGCCTCAAAACAGTCCTTCCTCCAAATGTAAAAGTGATGGAGCATCACTTCGCATTTGAACTGCTGATCAATGTATCCGGGCACTGTTATGGTGTGAGAACGAAAGATAAACAAGGAAATGTCCAGACTTTCCATGCTTCCCATATCGTTTTAGCTACAGGGGGATGCGGACAAATCTACTCCTGTACTTCCAATGCAGAGACAGCGACAGGGGATGGGATGGCCCTAGCTTATTTCGCTGGAGCCGAGCTTGCTGACATGGAATATATGCAGTTCCACCCGACCCTGCTTTACATAAACGACGAGGGAAAAGGATTAATCTCAGAAGCCGTACGCGGAGCTGGCGGTATCTTAGTGGACGAAAAGGAACGGCGGGTCATGAAAAATGTTCACCCCCTCCTTGACTTGGCTCCCCGGCACGTTGTGTCACAGACGATCTTCAAACAAAGACAACAAGGACATGAGATCTTTCTGGATATAAGGGGAATCGAGCATTTCACAAAAAAATTCCCATTCATTGCAAAACTGTGCATGAGTGAAGGAATTGATGTAAGCGAAGGATTTATTCCAGTTGCACCTGGCTGTCACTTTTCTATGGGAGGAGTGAAGACAGACACGGTAGGCCGTACGACTATAAAAGGATTGTATGCGATTGGAGAAGTCGCCTGTACAGGTGTCCATGGAGCCAACCGGCTTGCCAGCAATTCCTTATTGGAGGGGCTCGTATTTGCTAAAACACTCGCTCACCACCTAAACACAACGGCACCTTATTCACATAAGGACGATGGAATACACAAAAAAAATCTACCATCTGACTACACCCTTCCAGTTCGAACCCACCTCCAAAAACGAATGATGGATAAAGTAGGAATTTTTCGGGATATAGACAATTTGGAAGCTCAGCAGAAGTGGTTAGAGTCCTTTTCCTTAAACCGGTGGCATACCTTTGATATCGGCATGCTCACTACCGAACAAATCACTACATTATTTATGCTACAAACCGCATGGTTAGTGACCAATTCCGCTATACAAAGAGAAGAAAGCCGGGGAGGACATTACCGCCTAGACTTCCCTGCAGAACGAATGGACTGGAGAAACCAGCAAGTCATTCAAAAAAGAATCGATGAAAAGAGGAAATTACATGAACCGGTTAAAACTTAAACAGAAGCTTGAGGAATTTTTCATGGAAGATATCGGAGATCATGATCTGAGCAGCGACTTTCTTTTTTCCCAAGATCAATACGGCCGTATGACTTTTTCTTCAAAAGCAGGAGGTGTTTTCTGCGGTGCTTCAATCATTGAAGAAGGATTCCACCTTCTTGATCCAGCTGTTCGTACACACTTGCATTTCCGTGACGGAGACGATTTAGCCAAAGGAGATTGTATATCCACTATGGAAGGGCCTATGGTTTCGTTACTAAAAGGAGAGCGCGTTATCTTAAATCTGATACAGAGAATGAGCGGAATTGCAACCCTGACCAAACAAGCCTCTCATTTATTAGATAGTGAAAAGACTCGTATTTGTGACACTAGAAAAACCACCCCGGGCCTTCGCTTTTTTGAAAAGTATGCCGTGCGTACAGGCGGCGGATTTAATCACAGGAACGGGCTGTATGATGCTGTTATGCTGAAGGATAATCATATCGCTTTATTCGGATCCATTACACAAGCCGTTGATCATGTAAAAAAGAATATCGGTCACATGGTGAAAATTGAGGTGGAAACAGAAACAGAGGCCCAGGTAATAGAAGCTGTCGAGGCCGGCGTTGACTGCATCATGTTCGACAACCGCACACCTGCAGAAATTAAATGTTTCATGAAGCATGTCCCACCATTCATTACAACAGAAGCTTCCGGCGGGATTACACTTGAGAAGGTGCCAGAATTCCGGGGCCTGGATCTTGATTATCTTTCACTCGGTTTTCTGACTCATTCTGCCAAAGCCCTTGATATAAGCGCTCGAGCAGTATCTATGAAGGAGGAAGTTCAATGAACCTTTTTGAAACATTGAAAAAAAAGACCCCGGCTTTGCCAGAAAAATACCGCAGCCATACGGATGAGGAATTAAAGACCATCGTCAGACATGTCAAACAGGATATGGGTAATAAACTGTTTTTACCCGGGCATCACTATCAGAAAGACGAAGTCATTGAATTTGCTGATGCCCGTGGTGACTCTCTTAAGCTTGCTCAATTATCAGCTTCTCAAGAAGATGCCGAAGCCATTGTTTTTTGCGGCGTTCACTTTATGGCTGAAACGGCAGACATCCTGACCCGCGAAGATCAGCATGTATACCTCCCTGACATGCGCGCCGGCTGTTCCATGGCAGATATGGCAGATATTCATCAGACAGAAAAAGCATGGAGTCTTTTAATGGATTTATTCGACGACACCATCCTCCCCCTTACTTATGTGAACTCAACCGCTTCCATCAAAGCGTTTGTCGGGAAACATGGAGGTGCAACGGTCACATCTTCCAATGCCTCCGGGATGCTGGAATGGGCTTTTTCGCAGAAACAGCGGATTCTCTTCCTGCCGGACCAGCATCTAGGCCGTAATACCGCTTATGATCTAGGTATTTCTTTAGATCATATGGCTGTTTGGGACCCCATCACAGAAGAGCTTATTTACAACTGCCCTATAGAAGAGGTAAAGGTGATCCTGTGGAAGGGACACTGTTCTGTACATGAGAACTTTACCATTTCAAACGTGAAACAAGTACGTTCTGACTATCCAGACATGAAGATCATTGTGCACCCTGAGTGCAGCCGTGAAGTTGTGGAACTTTCAGACTTGTCCGGTTCTACCAATGCTATTATTAAAGCCATTGAACAGGCACCAGCAGGCAGCTCATGGGCGATTGGAACCGAAATGAACCTTGTCAACCGAATCATTCAGGAACATCCAGAACAGCATATAATCTCATTAAACCCACGGATGTGTCCTTGCTTAACGATGAATCGAATTGACCTCCCACACCTTGCTTGGTCGCTGGAATCTATCGCTCAAGGAAACCCACAGAATGTCATCAAAGTAGAATCTTCTGTAGCCGCCGATGCTAAAAAAGCATTAAATCGTATGCTTAAGAGGGCTTGAATGTATTAAATATTTTTAACCTCTTGACCTTTCCTTTTATGAGAACCAACACAAACGCTTAGGCAGGTAGGAACAAGAGTGAATTCTTTGTAATAGAACTTAATATAGAATATAGATGCATCTTACAGCGAATATTAGTCATAAAGGAGGCCTTATGACTATGAACAAAGAACGCGCGAAAGAAATTTTCAACTCCGAGGATTTGATCCACGTGATGCATCAGGATAGAGAAATTTATATTGAAGAAGTCATTGAAAGAAATGAAATGGCACGCATTCATCCTGTGGATCAGCCGAATATTGTACAAAAAGTTCCGCTGTATGAACTGAAAGAACATGAGCATTAATTGAATGCACCCTCAAACAAGGAGGGTGCTTTTTTATTGCAGACACCCCAGTAGGCCGCTTAGTTGTTAAAAACTTAACCGATAATTTTAATCAGATTTCTCAAGGCGCTTTCGATATTGAGCATATCCAAGCGTGGACCAAAGGTCTATATTAGCAGGTGTCAGTCCAATAACGATTAGGAATATTCCACTATGTTGGCGTTTGTCGGAATAGAACCAGCTTTTGAAGAAGTCGAAAAATAGAGCGGAGATCCTTTACTTTAGGACCTCCGCTTTTTTTAATTATGAATATACTTCTCAAAGACGTCTTTAAAGTCTTTTTGTGTATGTTCTTTATGTTTCGTGGTGAACCAGCTATAGGCAAAGTTTACAACTTCATTAAATTCTTTAGAGATATCGTGATCATGGAACCGATTGTTATGAATTAACTCACGCGCTGTTCCAATGCTGTCTTTCGCATATTCCGCATGGCGGAGGTTATCTTCCTGGATGTGAGAGATTGCGACTAAGGATTTATATAAGTCCGCAATGGCCTCGCCTTCGTCCTTAGCAATATCTATACTCATTGCTTGATTCCCAATAATGAATTTAATTTCAAGGTCCAAATCAATGGTACCTGCTGTTTCAATGGAAACATTGGAGATCGGATTTTTATAATAATCGTAACGGTAAATGTTCCGCTTGCTGCTTGATGCCTTTTCCCCATCTAAGTGGATGAGCGCACGATTTGTAAAACAATACTCGTCGCTTTTTGACTTGATTAAAAAGTGAATCTCCTCATTATCTTCGGTCAACACAAAATCATCCGATTGGGTTTTGTCAAAATCCTCTTTTTTTATGATCCTCCCAATATCACTTAACCCCAGAGCATCACTTGCCAGTTTTTTAAACATATACAACCTCCTATAAATGATATTCGATTAAGCTTTCGACAGGATATCGACCTTCCCCTGCCATTTGACCAAAAAACAAGCATTCCATAAGGAATGCTTGTTTTAATGATTTATTCAAAACGGTTCCATTGAAGAATATCATCTATTGGCAGACGTGTCTTCTGAAATCCGGCCTTTGTTCCTTTTCCTAAAGAAAGGAGCATAACCGTTTCATAATTTTCCGGGACATTAAACGCCTCGATGAACTGCGCTTCATCATAGCCACCCATAGGAACTGTATCGTAACCTTTCGCTTTAGCGGCCAGCATCAACTGCATGGCAGCAATCCCGCCATCAATGTGCGCAATTTTAGCTAAACGTTCTTTAGGGAAACTTCCATAATTATCAAAAATACTGTTTACGTACATATCTTTGATATCTTCCGGCATATTTCCTTTTTCTGCAATCTGACTATAAATGCGATCCGCATTCTTATAAGCTTCGCGATCACCAAGAACAGCAATCACTACAGAAGCATCTACAATTTGCTGCTGGTTGTTTGCTATTGGAAGCAGACGCTCTTTTTCCGCCTGGTCTTCAATCACCAGGAATCTCCAGGACTGAAGGTTACTGGATGATGGAGCAAGAGCAGCTGTCTCCAGTAGTTCACGAATTTCACGTTTATCTATTTTAAAGTCCGGATCATATTGACGAACAGAACGACGCTCTTTTGCGACGGTAAGAAAGTCTGTGTCCTCCAATTGTTTCGGGGCTTCACTCGTGGTATCAATCTCTTTTACTTTATTTAAATATTCTTCTTTTGTCATTGTTTTTTGAGACATAATTCGGCTCCTTTAAACTGTATTCAATACAAGAACAGTATAATAAACAAACTGTTCTTTTGTCAATTACAGTTACTTCTTTAAAGTGTTTTTGACTCATCAGTGTGTCCCGCCCCGGTTGATGAGGAACTTTAAAATCGTCAGCAGAGCATAAAAAAAAAGCGAAACACAATCGTTTCGCTCTCCTAACGGGTCATTAAATCAGCTATTGTCTTCTGTTTCAATCCTTCAATAACCCAGCCTTCCATCTCATCACGGAGCTCTGAGAGGGATTCACGGGTGTAAGGTGCAAAGCATTCTTTACTTTCAACATCAAAGAAACCTTTTGGAAATGTTTCTGCTCTCATCGCATCATAAACTTCAGATAAATGTATGTCTTCGGGTTTCTTCACGAGTGAGTAGCCACCATCCCGCCCCTCTTTCGCCTGAATTAGTTCGGCTTTTACCAGGTGCCTTAATATTTTTCGTAAAAAAACAGATTTGGACTCTAATTTCTCTGCTAATTTACCGCTGGGACAGAGTCCATCATTATCAGCAAGCACGACTAATGCTTGTATGGCCATCCCAAACCACCTTGTGCTTGTTACTTTTTCTGCCATCGTTTCACCTCTTCATCTATCATTTATTTTGCGACATGATGCATAAAAAGTCAAAACGCCCCTGGACGATGCAGGGGCGTTTTGACTTAATCAAGATTCACAGAACCAAAGAAAAAAAGCCTGAACACGAGGTTCAGGCTTTTCCAATTTACTTCTGAAGAGCAAGTTTCAGTTTATTGTCACCAACTGTGTACTCTTTCATTTGATCTTTTTCACCGACCGTCAGATCTTTCACAAGAACATTTTCACGGATGAGCTGTTCATTTTGTTTAATTGCAGCCTTCACATCTTCGTCTCCATCAAGAGCGATGTCGACACGAAGATCGATTGGAAGGTCCTGCTGTTTACGCTCATCCTGAATGACACGGATGACTTCACGAGCAAGGCCTTCAAGACGAAGTTCTTCTGTAATGGTTGTATCAAGAACCACATGGAAGTCCTGATTTGATCCCATCGAAAGCCCAGCGTCAGCAACACGCTCAACATTTAGAAGGTCCATGGTTACTTCAACTTCACCATCTCCAGTAGGGACGACAACTTTTTGATCTTGAACAACCTTTGCCGCTTCTTCGTCTGAAAGCTTCTCGAGGTATCCTTTAACGACACCTACATTCTTACCTAGAACAGGTCCAGCCGCCCGGAAATTCAGCTTCACTTCATAACTGACTAGATCATCAGAGGACTGCTTAACAACCACATCCTTGACGTTGATTTCATCACGGATGATGCTGCTGTATTCTTCCAGCGCTTTTCCTTGTTCTGGATTGACAGGGATAACAACCAGCTCAGAAAGCGGCTGTTTTGTCTTAATTGATTCTGTGTTACGCACACCACGAGCTAGTTCAACAACTTGAAGGACAGCATCCATGTCTTTTTCAAGCTGTGCATTGACGATGGAATCGTCCACTTTCGGGAAGTACGCAAGGTGGACACTCTCACCAGTCAAGTTCTGATAGATATCTTCAGCAAGGAAAGGTGTGAATGGCGCCATTAATTGACTTAATTGAGCCAATACTTCGTGAAGCGTATGGAATGCAGCCTTTTTAGATTCTGTCATTCCTTCTTCCCAGAAACGATCGCGGGAACGGCGGATATACCAATTACTAACTTCATCGATATATTTCTCAAGAGCTTTTGCCGCTTTTGTGAAATCATAATTATCCAGCGCTTCCCCTACGACACCTGTGACACTGTTCAGGCGTGAAAGGATCCATTGATCAAGAAGCGTCTTCTCCCCGGTTTCGTTTTTATCGAACGTGTATCCGTCGATATTTGCATAAAGAGTATAGAAGCCATGCGTGTTTACAAGCGTATCGATGACTTTAGATTTAGCTTCCACAACGACACGCTCAGAGAATCGCTTGTTGTTCCATGGCGCACTATCAGCAAGCAGAGCCCAACGGAATGGATCCGCACCAAATTTGTTAACCAGATCTGTCGGGTTTAGTGCATTCCCTTTACTTTTCGACATCTTACGACCTTCCTCATCAAGGATGTGGCCGGTAGAAAGCACGCGCTTGTATGGAACTTTCCCAGTAAACAGAGTAGAAACAGCAAGAAGACTGTAGAACCATCCACGAGTCTGATCAATTCCTTCACAGATAACATCTGCCGGGAACTGCTTCTCAAACTGGTCTTTATTTTCAAACGGATAGTGCTGCTGTGCAAATGGCATGGAACCGGAATCAAACCAAACATCAATAACTTCTGGTACACGATCCATAGTCCCTTCACATTTTTCACATTTCAGTTGAACACGGTCTACATATGGTTTATGCAGTTCTACATCACCAATGTCGCCAATGGCCTTCTCTTGAAGATCTGCCTGACTATGCGGAGCGTACTGATGATCGCAGGAGTCACAAATCCAGATCGGAAGCGGTGTTCCCCAGAAACGGTTACGGCCAATATTCCAATCCACCATATTTTCAAGGAAGTTACCGAAACGACCATCTTTGATATGGTTCGGGTGCCACTCTACCTGTTGGTTATTTTCAAGGAATTGATCTTTCAATTCTGTTGTCTTAATGAACCAGCTTTCGATTGCGTAATACAGCAATGGAGAATCACAGCGCCAGCAATGCGGGTAGCTGTGTTCGTACTTCTCTTTATGGAATAGAAGTCCTTCATTGGCAAGATATTTAACGATATCCACATCACAGTCTTTGACGAAACGTCCTTCAAATGGAGGAATGTCCGATGTGTATCGTCCTTGACCATCCACAACGTTGAAGAAAGAAAGGTTATGTTCTTTCACAAGATTGTAGTCATCTTCACCGTAGGCAGGAGCGATGTGCACGACACCTGTACCACTCTCAGCATTAACGAAGTCCGCTTCAACAACGAAGTGACCGCGCTCAGGCTTCACAAATGGGAATGGAGCTTCATATTCCACTCCGCTGAACTCGCTTCCCTTGTGCTTGGAAAGAATCTCGTATTCTTCACCGAGGTTCTTATCAGCAAGAGCCGCTGCTACGATATAAACTTCACCCTCTTTTTCAGCCTTGATGTAATCAAGGTCAGAGTGAACAGCAAGCGTTACGTTCGCTGGCAGCGTCCAGGGAGTTGTCGTCCATCCAAGGAAAAATTCATTGTCAGAACCTTTCACCTTAAACTTAGCCGTAGCAGAAAGGTCTTTCACATCTTCATATCCCTGCGCCACTTCGTGTGAACTTAATGTCGTTTGACAGCTCGGGCAGTAAGGAGTAACACGATGACCTTTAGAAAGTAAGTCACGCTTGTGAAGATCACTCAGGATATACCAGACGCTCTCGATATAACGGTTTTGCAGCGTTACGTAAGGGTCATCCATATCAAGCCAGTACCCGATGGATTCTGTAAATTCACGCCATTCTTTCTCATAGTTGAAGACACTTTCCTTACATTTTTCAATAAACTTCTCAACGCCGTATTCTTCAATCTGTTGTTTGCCGGATATTCCAAGCTGCTTCTCCACTTCAAGCTCAACCGGGAGACCATGAGTATCCCAGCCGCCTTTACGTAGAACTTGATAGCCCTGCATGGTTTTATAACGGCCAACAAAGTCTTTAATGACACGGCCCAGTACGTGACCGGCGTGCGGCAGACCATTAGCTGTTGGAGGTCCTTCATAGAAAACAAATGTTTCTGCGCCCTCACGCTCGTTCATCGAACGTCGGAAGACATTTTCTTTATTCCAGTAATCTTTGACACGATTTTCGCGGTCTAATGCCGCTTCTTTCGTATTGACACTGCGCATTTCTTCCACCTCTTACCCTTTTTTAATTTTTGTATAGAAAGATGATTAAACACTTTATTTTTTCTGCCAGGCAGACAATTCCACACTTACATACAAAAATCCGCCCCTGTATAAAAAAACAGGGACGGATGTTATTCCGCGGTACCACCCATATTCCGTACACTTTTGTACGGCTCTCGGTTCACATTGCGGATAACGGCCGCCAGCCGGTTCCACTTACTCTGTATCATTTCAGCAGAACTTCTCAGAGATGATCTTCAGCTATTTTCCGCCTTCGCTTTTCACCAACCAGCGACTCTCTTAAGTCCGGAATAAAAGCCTACTCTTCTCGTCAACGAAACTATACGTATCTTCTCCATATCGTACAATGGAATCTTTTGTGTGTCAAAACTTTCTTATCCCCATCCTCGCCCATTCTCCATATAATTATACATCTCTTTGATTCATTACCTCTGCGTCACACCTCTATGTTTTTTTAGATGAACACCTTGGAATCAAGCCTTTTAATAAAGGGTATTTTCTTGAAAAACCTTCTTAAACAAACGTTTGATCAATTCAATTTACTTATCACTCACTATCAATATCCAGTATTATCATTTATCGGCTGCCTCGCTTACAATAAATGTATCTAAGAAAAGAAAGCAGGGGATCTTATGTCAGATGAAATTAAAAAAGTCGTCCAGGATGTATTTTCAAAAAGTAAAGAATCCTATGTTCAAAGCTCTACACACAAAAGCCAGAATGACTTAGACCTTATTTTAAATTGGGTTGAGCCACGGCCGGACTGGAAAGTTCTTGACATCGCTACAGGCGGAGGCCATGTCGCTAAGACATTGAGCCCACACGTACACAGAGTTTTTGCTACAGATCTCACCAAGGAGATGTTGCAAAACACATCTTCCCACCTTGAAAAGTACGCCAACATTGAATATGTAATCGCTGATGCAGAAAACCTCCCCTTCCTTGATGAAAGCTTTGATGCTGTGACATGCCGCATTGCTCCTCACCATTTCCCTTCGCCCTTACAGTTTATTCAAGAGTCTTACCGTGTCCTGAAACCAGGAGGAAAATGGCTGATGATCGACAACGTGGCTCCAGAAGACCCGGAGCTCGACCGGTTTTATAACACATTTGAGAAACAACGGGACCCGGGCCACGTCCGTGCTTTAAAGAAATCCGAATGGAATGAAATGCTGCGCAGCCAAGGATTCACTATACAGAAGCAGCTTTCCAGAAAAAAGACGCTTCCTTTTCAGGACTGGGTAACACGAACCCTGTTCACCGTTCCAGAACAAAAGGCAGTTGAAGAAAGATTCAAACAAGCCAGCCAAGAGATGAAGGAATACTTTTCTATTAAAGAGGAGAATCATCAGGTTCATTCGTTTACCATTGATGAATTAATGGTGCTTGTAGAAAAACATTCCTCCTGACGAATAATCCACCATCACATTGGAAGAATAATCAAGGTATGAATGAAATTGTTTGTGAGGTGGAGATGAATGGATATCGTCGTAATGGCCCGTGCCCTCTTTGGAACATCACTTGGATTCCATATTATTTACGCAACGATCGGTGTGGGACTTCCCGTGATGATTATCATTGCAGAAGTTTTGTACTTTATAAAGAAAGACCCGGATTACGCCTTAATGGCGAAACGATGGACGAAAGGGTTCGCAATTTTATTAGCTGTATCCATAGCATCAGGAACGATTGTAGGAGTTATGATATCCCTGTTATTTCCGGACTTCATGGAAATTGTGGGGCAGGTCATCGCTCTTCCGTTCCAAATGGAAATCTTCGCCTTCCTCATTGAAGCGGTATTTATGTCCATCTACCTGTATGCGGCTGATCGTTTACCACCGACATTGAGGTTTATCAGTATCATCTCTGTAGCTCTTGGAGCAACCGCTTCGGCTATACTAATCACCGATGTTCATGCATGGATGAACACACCGGCGGGATTCAATATCTCTCCAAACGGTGAGATCACTGATGTGGATACATGGGCCGCATTTTTCAACCCAAGCTTCGGAGTAACAGCGATCCATGTAACCCTCTCCGCTTACATGACCGTTGCCTTTCTCATTGCTTCCATAGCCGCTCTTCGTTTAATGAAGAGTAAAATCTCAGATAAAGAAAGGGCCTACCATAAAAAAGCGCTGACGATTGCGCTGTACTTTGGAGCCATTATGTCCCTTGGGACCGCCATTAATGGACACGAAACAGCTCAGATGCTGCACGAGTATAATCCGAGAAAACTGGCAGCGGCGGAAGGGCTTTTCGAAACGCAGAGCTATGCTCCACTCTCAGTAGGAGGCTACACCTCTCTTGAGGATCAGCGGGTCAAATATGCGATCGAAATCCCTTATGGGCTGAGTTTTCTTGCAGGGGATCGTTTTGACACAGAAGTCATGGGCCTAAATGAATGGCCGGAAGAACTCTGGCCCCCTCTCTATGTCCACGTCCTCTTTAACGTGATGGTCGGAATTGGGTCTGTACTCATACTTATCGCTTTTGCATCCCTGTTCTGGAAACATGTACTGAAAAGAGATTTCCCTGGCTGGATGCTCGCCATCCTTGTTACCAGCGGCCCGCTCGCTATGCTTGCGATTGAGACAGGCTGGTGCTTCAGCTGTATCGGACGCCAGCCATGGACCATTACAGATGTCCTGCGGACGGGAGAAGCTGCCACAAAATCAAAAAGCGTCGGCTTTCTCTTCTACTTATTCATCAGTCTGTATGTAACATTATTATTTGTTACTGCCTTTGTTCTACGTTTCTACTTCAAACGCAATCCGGTGAGTAAAGATTTGAAAACTCAATAATGGACAAGTAAGGAGGGTAAAATTATATGGAAGCATCAACACTAGCGATTACCATCCTCTGGAGTTTACTCTTCGTCTACTCGATTCTCGGGTCGTTGGATTTTGGAGCTGGATTCTGGGGCATGATCTATGGGAAAAACGAAGAAAAAAGCGCATCACAAATTGCCAACCGTTTCCTTTCACCTACATGGGAAGTAACGAATGTATTTTTAGTCATATTCGTCGTTTCTGTGGTTACTTTTTTCCCTTTTGCTACAACGTTATTAGGAAGTATTCTTCTCGTACCTGTGGCTCTTGGGATCCTTCTGCTGACTATTCGAACGACGTTTATGGTTTTCCAGCACTATGCCGGGAGATTTGTGAATATCTTACGGCTCACGTCCGGCATCACAGGGTTAATCATTCCTGCACTGCTTGTCAGCATTCTCCCCATCACACTGGGAGGATTTGTGAGTTATGAAGATCACTACCCTCGTTTACAGTACGGAGAGCTTTTCGCACACCCTACTCTGTATATGCATATTTTATTTGGAATATCGACGGAACTTTTCATTTCCTCTATTTTCTTAATGGATTATGCAAAAGAAGCAGAAGACTGGAACGCCTATCATACCTTTCGTAAACACTCAATCTGGCTGGGACCTGTCAATATCGCGGTAGCTATGCTGACTATTGGAACCTTTCCTACAGAAGCATCGTGGATTGTGGAAAACATTCAGGAGAATTGGTTCGCCTTTGGGCTTTCCTTATTATTTTTCCTCGTTGGGTATGCTTTACTTTTCGTAAAAAAGAAGGATGGACGCAAAGGCCGGGCCCGCATATCTGTTGTGATGATTGTTTTACAGTATGCGGTCGCCATCTACGCTTATGGCTCAGCTCACCTTCCTTATCTCATCTATCCGGACTTAACGGTTACAGACGGATTTACAAACCCGGATACCTTTTATCCGATGTTGATTGTCTACGCCGTTGGTTTCGGCATTCTTATCCCAGCCTTCTTTCTCTTCTGGAGATTATTCCTTAAGGACCGGCGGTATTTACGTCAGGAATAATTAAGGCAGCAGCTTGAATTTTTCAGGCTGCTTTTTTTATTTCTACTCGAGTTTACGACTCTCTCTCCATCGTTTACTGCCTATCTTAACAAGGTATATATCAAGAAGCGAGTTTTCTGGACAACCGCGTTCATCTATAAAAAACCTTAAAATCAGGCGGAATAAAATCCACCGTAAAGATAAGAAAGGGGAAAGAACATGCCTTTTGACTACGACATCGATTTTGACCACACCGATTTTCGTAAGAATCCTGAAAAATACCGGGTTGGGCGCGGGGAGCAGGGAGTGCTGCTTGTTGAACCGTACAAGAGTGAAATTCTTCCACACTGGCGTTTTAAAACTCCTGATATTGCTAAAGAGTCTTCCGAAAAGATTTATCAGATGTTTGTCGATTACAAAAAAGACAATGATTTTGTGGGAATGGACATGGCCAGAAAATTTCTACAGATGGGATACACAAGATCCAGGAGATATGCTAATTATAAAGGCGGCAAAAAATATGATAATAACGGAGAAATTAACGATCGTGAGATAGATGAAGAAAAAGCAGAATCTGCCAGGATATTTGAAGAGAAATGGATTAAAGCCCGTGAAGATGAAGAATACTTGAAAAAGAAGAAAACTCACCAAAAAGAATTCGGATAAACATTGACATTTCTTCCTCTCAAACGTAGGATACTATTAACCCGAGTAATCAAATCGGATTAATGAAATAAACGAGGAGCTTGATCATGAAATCCTTCCCTCTTCTTCTCACCCTGCTTCTTATGGCTGCGTCCTGGATTATGGGTGTCTGCTTTTTATCTGTCATTTATACACCAACGATTATCCTCCCTTTATTTAACGAGTATTTTTGGGTCCGGAATCATACAGGATTATTAGGTCCGACTGTTGTATTCACTTTATTTACAGCACCACTTCTCATTTATGCATTCCTAAAAAGAAACGATCTAAAAAGAAAGAAAACCTGGTACAGTATTACAGCTGTTACTCAGCTGTTCTGGGTAGCAACGATTGCCCTTCAACTTAAAACGACCGCTTTCAATTTAGGCATCTGCCATTAAATAACAGGATATCCTTTATTTATGTCGAATCCCCCACAAAGGGGGAATGTGATATGGAATTCAAAACATTTTTCGAACAGTTCAAAGAAAGAGCCGGTCGACAGGATTTAAACTATTTGAAAGAAACGATTTCCGAAGACTTGCAGGCAAGGGAAATTCGAAACGGAGAAGTCGTCGATTATCATTTTGAAGACTCAATTTCGGGATGGAAACAGGCTTTTGATTATTTTGCTGAAAAGGATATGGAGTGGATTTATACAGATCACTCTTTTATACAATTGTGCGATGATGAGTGGCTGGCTGCTTTTTGGGTTTCCATTTACCTTGAAGGAAAGTTGTTGGAGAGTTCTAATCTATTTTTCAATTCGTACCGATACGAGAATGACCATTGGAAATTAATTCGAACGTACATAGAAGCTGGAGTGGAAACTCCTCTAGCTGTTAAAGAAGCCTGCTCTTAATTAGGAGGCTTTTTTACATTTGAAAAATTCAATAAATTTATTTCTGCATATTGTCAAAACTTTCTGAGTAGTGTAGAGTAGTCATCAACATTTAGAAAAAATTACAATTGAATTTCTTATCAAGAGAGGCAGAGGGACTGGCCCTGCGAAGCCTCAGCAACCACTGGATCGTCCAGAAAGGTGCTAACTCCAGCAAGTTGTTCGTCAACTTGGAAGATAAGAAGAAGACTAATTATCCAAAGCCTTCTTCTTTTAAGAAGGCTTTTTTATTTTTTATAAGACCTTTTTCCACCCAGATTCAATGCGGACATCCCGCCATGTCATTATTTTTCAAGGAGTGAAGACCATGTGTCCACATAACGATACGAAATTTGTTCAAACAGGAAATCAACCTCATGAATCCAAAGGAGCCATTAATCCGCCTGTCTATTTCTCCACCCCCTATAGACACCCAGGTCTTGGAGAGTCCACCGGTTACGACTACACCCGTACAGGCAATCCGACGAGGGCCGTACTGGAGTCATCCATTGCAGATATTGAAGAAGGCGATGCAGGTTTTGCTTTCAGTTCCGGGATGGCAGCTATCCAAACCGCCCTTTCACTCTTCAAGAGGGGCGACGAAATTATTGTTTCAGAAGACTTATACGGTGGAACTTTCCGGTTGTTTGAGCATATGGAGGAACGCTATGACCTCCGCTTCCACTACTGTGACAGCAAGAAGCTGGAGAACATCCAGGATTACATCAATGAGCAGACGAAAGCCATTTATGTAGAAACACCGACGAACCCATTGATGCACACCGCAGATATTTCCGAAATTTCTAAGCTGGCGAAGGCCAACGGGTTATTGCTGCTCGTTGACAATACGCTGTACACACCCGTCCTTCAACAGCCCATTAAGGAAGGGGCTGATGTTGTCATTCATAGTGCAACGAAATATTTAGCCGGGCACAACGATGTTCTTGCTGGGATTCTGGTGAGTAAAGGCAAGAACGTCAGTGAACGGCTGGCTTTTCACCAGAACACCTCTGGAGCGGTGCTTTCACCTTTTGATTCGTGGCTTGTCATGCGCGGGATGAAAACTTTACCGCTCCGCATGCGTCAGCACGAATTCAATGCGAAAGCCGTTGTGGACTTTTTCGAAAAACACCCAGCTGTCACAGACGTTTTCTACCCTGGAAAAGGAGGCATGGTTTCCTTCCGTCTGAAATCAGAGGACTGGATCGATTCTTTTTTAAGAAACTTAAACCTTATCAGTTTTGCTGAAAGCCTGGGGGGCGTTGAAAGCTTCATCACCTATCCAGCTACACAGACACATGCAGATATACCTGAAGAAACACGTGTCGGTTATGGTGTCTGCAACCGGCTCTTACGGTTCTCCGTCGGTGTCGAGCATGTAGATGATATCATTCACGACCTCGAATATACGTTGAATCAATTACCAAAGGAGGAAACCGTAAAATGACTGATCATTCTCTTCAAACCCGTTTGCTGCATAATGACCAAAAGTTCGACCCTCAAACAGGTGCTGTCAGTGTCCCTATTCAACAGGCTTCCACGTTCCACCAGCAGGATTTTGACAATCCGGGCGTATATGATTACAGCCGGTCCGGCAACCCTACGCGTCATGCACTGGAAGAAACCATTGCTGGTCTTGAGAGTGGCACACACGGTTTTGCTTTTGCCTCTGGAATGGCCGCTATTTCCACAGCCTTTATGCTCCTTTCCAAAGGAGATCATGTTGTGATTACACAAGATGTTTACGGTGGTACGTTCCGCATGATCCACGATGTGTTATATAAATTTGGAATCGATCACACCTTCGTTGACATGACGGACCTTCATGAGGTGGCGACCGCAATCCAGCCGAACACGAAACTCTTATATATAGAAACGCCGTCTAATCCGACACTTGAAATTACAGACATTCGGGCTGTCTCTAAACTAGCAAAAGCCAATGACTGTTGGACTTTTGTTGACAATACCTTTATGACACCGGCACTGCAGCGTCCACTTGAACTCGGTGCAGACCTTGTTCTCCACAGCGCAACGAAATTTATTGCCGGTCACAGTGATGTCGTAGCCGGTTTAGCTGTCACGCACAGGAAAGACCTTGCTGAGCAGCTCTCTTTCTTACAAAATTCATTCGGATCTATTCTAGGCGCACACGATTGTTGGCTCGTGCTTCGCGGCTTGAAGACCTTACACTGTCGAATTACCCAGTCCTCAGCTTCTGCTGTGCAGATTGCCGAGGAACTAAACAAGCACCCTTTAATCGAGCAGGTCTACTACCCCGGATTCCGGTGTCATCCAGGCAATTCAACCCATTCCTATCAGGCAGATGGCGACGGGGCGGTCCTCTCTTTCCGTCTTAAAAACGAGGACGCTGTCCGCCAGTTCACAAATGCTGTTGAACTTCCCGTTTATGCTGTAAGTCTTGGAGCAGTTGAGTCGATTCTTTCTTATCCGGCCAGGATGTCTCATGCATCTATGCCAAAAGCAGAACGAGAGAAACGCGGCATCACTGACGGTCTTCTCCGGCTCTCAGTCGGCCTTGAGAAACCAGAGGATCTCATTAAAGATTTTTATCAAGCTCTCGCACAAATAAACGACTATACCTGTCTAAAAACTGGAGGGTAAATCATGGATTTAAGAAAAGCATTGCAGGAAAAAACTCTAATTGGAGACGGGGCCATGGGGACCCTCCTCTACTCATACGGCATTGACCGCTGCTTTGAAGAGCTGAACCTGTCGCATGCTAAAGAAGTGTTAGATGTTCATCTCGCTTATGTGCATGCAGGCGCAGATCTTATTCAAACAAACACATACGGAGCCAACTATATTAAATTGTCCCGTTACGGTTTACAAGATCAAGTGAAAGCTATCAATACAGCAGCAGTTCAATTAGCGAGAAAAGCAGCAGGACCATCCCAATATGTTGTCGGAACCATTGGCGGAATTCGTGGTGCACAGAAAGAAGACGTATCTTTAGAAGAGATCAAACGCAGCTTCAGGGAGCAATTATACTGTCTCCTCTTTGAAGAAGTAGATGGACTGCTTCTAGAAACGTATTATGACCTCGAGGAAATAAAGACAGTCTTAGATATTGCAAGAAAAGAAACAGACCTCCCTATCATTGCGCAGGTGTCTATGCACGAAGCCGGAGTCCTTCAGGACGGGACACCGCTCCCAGATGCACTGCTTCATTTAGAGGAAAAAGGGGCTGACGTTGTTGGTGTTAACTGCCGTCTCGGTCCCTATCACACTATTCAATCACTCGAAGAGGTTCCTCTTCCAAAAAAAGCCGTTCTATCTGCTTATCCAAATGCCAGCCTTCCAGCTTTTCAGGATGGACGTCTCGTTTACCCGACAGATCCAAACTACTTTCAAAAGAGCGCACAATCACTTTATGAACAAGGAGCCAGACTCATCGGCGGATGCTGCGGAACAACTCCTGAGCATATTGAAGCCATTGCTGCCAGGGTTAAAGCCAAAGCACCCATCACCCATAAAGTTGTTCCCTATAGAAAGAAAACGGAGGTAACGTCTGCCTCTCCAAAAGATCAGCGCCCACACCTGCACGAAGCTGCCAGAAATGGACGGTCAATCATTGTAGAGCTTGATCCACCCAAGAAGTTAAAAACGGATCGTTTCCTGGAAGGAGCCAAAGCTCTTCATGAAGCAGGAGTAAACTCTATTACTCTTGCTGACAACTCGCTGGCTTCACCTCGTATAAGCAACACAGCGATGGCTTCCATTATTAAAGAAAGATATAATGTCGACCCGCTTGTCCATATCGCCTGCCGTGACAGAAACCTGCTTGGTCTTCAATCACATTTAATGGGACTTCACACCCTCGGCATCCGACAGGTTTTGGCTGTCACTGGGGATCCGACAAAGATTGGCGACTTCCCGGGAGCCACATCTGTTTACGATTTATCTTCTTTTGATTTAATCCATTCCATCAAACAATTAAATAAAGGGATCTCGTTTTCAGGAAAGTCATTAGGTGAGAGTACTTCTTTCTCTGTTGCGGCAGCTTTCAACCCTAACGTCCGTAACTTAAATCGCGCAGTGGGACGGATGGAGAAGAAAATTAAGTATGGGGCAGACTACTTCATCAGCCAACCTGTCTTCAACGAAAAACAAATGATTGAAGTTTATGAAGCTACCAAGCATATCGAAGCCCCAGTCTATATTGGAATTATGCCCTTAACCAGTGCTAGAAACGCTGAATTCCTACACAATGAAGTCCCTGGAATTACACTGTCTTCTGAAATTTTAGAGCGCATGGAACGTGCTGGTACAGACAGGGTGAAGGCCCAGGCGGAAGGCATCAGCATCTCAAAATCTCTCATCGATGCCGCTCTCGATCTATTTAACGGGATTTATCTCATTACTCCGTTCTTAAGATATGAAATGACTGTAGAATTGACGAACTATATTAAAGAGAAAACAGCGGAACGTGAAAGGAAGATTTCTAATGGCATCCACATGGTTTGATAAACAACTGGAGAAAAAAATACTCATTTTGGACGGTGCTATGGGTACGATGTTACAAGAAGCAGATCTAAGCCCGGAAGACTTTGGAGGTGAAGCGTATGACGGTTGTAACGAATACTTAAACCTCACCTTCCCGGCCCTGCTTGATTCTATTCACTCCCGTTACCTGGAAGCAGGAGCAGATATTATTGAAACCAATACATTTGGTGCTACGAGTCTTGTTCTTGACGAATATGACCTTGGCCACCTTGCTGAAGAAATAAATATCGAAGCGGCTAAGATTGCCAAAAAAGCAGCAGAACGATACAGCACTCCTGCGCGCCCCCGATATGTAGCCGGAGCCATGGGTCCAACGACAAAAACACTATCTGTCACAGGTGGAACGACTTTTGACGCTCTCGCTGATGCCTATGAAGAGCAGGTCCGCGGACTGATCAAAGGCGATGTCGACCTTCTCTTGTTAGAAACGTCGCAGGATATGCTGAACGTAAAAGCAGCTTTCCTTGGAATTACACGTGCGAGTGAATCTTTAGAAAAAGAACTGCCGCTCATCATTTCCGGGACGATAGAACCGATGGGAACGACACTGGCTGGTCAAAGCATAGAAGCCTTTTATTTATCTCTTGAACATATGAAACCAAGTGTCGTCGGTCTGAACTGTGCAACAGGTCCTGAATTCATGCGTGATCATCTTCGTTCGCTTTCCGATCTTGCAACAACCGCCGTCAGCTGCTATCCCAATGCAGGTCTGCCGGATGAAGACGGAAACTATCATGAAACGCCGGAATCTTTAGCAGCAAAGGTTGCTGGATTCGCTGAAAAAGGATGGCTGAACCTTGTTGGTGGCTGCTGTGGAACCACACCGGACCACATCCGTGCGATCGCTGATGCTGTAGAAGGTTACCCTCCACGAACAGCCCCGGTTTCGCATGCTCATGCCCTGGCAGGCATAGAACCTTTAATTTATGATGATCCTGCCGACCGTCCGATTCTTATCGGGGAGCGTACGAATGTCATCGGCTCGAGAAAATTCAAACGCCTGATCGCTGAAGGGAAGTTTGAGGAAGCTTCCGAAATTGCACGTGCACAGGTCAAAAAAGGAGCGCAGGTGATCGATATCTGCCTGGCTGATCCAGACCGTGATGAAGCAGAAGATATGGAAGATTTCATGAAACAAGTCGTCAACAAAGTAAAAGTTCCCCTTGTGATTGATTCTACTGATGTAGAAGTTATCCGAAAAGCGCTCACCTACTCACAAGGGAAAGTCCTAATCAATTCCATCAACTTAGAAGACGGAGAGGAACGCTTTAAAGAAGTCCTTCCTCTTGTAAAACAATACGGAGCAGCCGTTGTAGTGGGAACGATTGACGAAGAAGGGATGGCTGTAACAGCGCAGCGTAAATTAGAAATTGCTCAAAGATCCTATAATATCCTCGTTCATGAATATCAACTTAACCCACAGGATATTATCTTCGACCCTCTTGTGTTCCCTGTTGGAACAGGCGATGAGCAGTACATTGGTTCAGCAGAAGCTACAATTAATGGTATTCGACTCATTAAAGAACATCTTCCGCTCTGCCAGACAGTCCTTGGTGTCAGCAATGTGTCCTTCGGCCTGCCGCCTGTTGGACGCGAAGTCTTAAATGCCGTTTACTTGTATCACTGTACGAAAGCAGGTCTTGACTATGCAATTGTGAATACAGAGAAGCTGGAGCGATATGCTTCCATTAAAAAAGAGGAAATTGAACTGGCAGATGAGCTCCTTTTCAAAACAGATGGTGATACCCTTGCATCCTTCACCGCATTTTACCGGGGAAGGAAGAAGGAAACAAAAGCACCTACGTCAACTATGAATCTGGATGAGCGGCTGGCGCACTATGTAGTCGAAGGAACGAAGGAAGGACTCCTGCCGGATCTTGAGAAAGCTCTTCAGGAGTATGAGACGCCCCTTTCTATTATTAACGGACCACTGATGAATGGGATGACTGAAGTCGGCCGTTTATTTAATGATAACCAGCTGATTGTCGCTGAGGTTTTACAAAGCGCTGAAGTCATGAAAACATCTGTCGCTTTCCTTGAGCCTCATATGGAAAAAGGCGACACATCCAATAAGAAAGGAAAAGTACTGCTGGCGACAGTTAAAGGGGACGTCCATGACATTGGTAAGAACCTTGTTGAAATCATCTTAAGCAATAATGGGTTTGAGGTGGTGGATCTCGGCATTAAAGTCACTCCTGCTGAGTTAATCCAGCAAGTCAAAAAGGAAGAGCCAACAATTATTGGTCTCTCCGGCCTTCTGGTCAAGTCTGCCCAGCAGATGGTGTTAACGGCCCAGGACTTAAAACAACAGAACATTTCTCTTCCTATCCTTGTCGGAGGTGCCGCTTTATCCCGTAAGTTTACACATACAAGGATTGCAACGGAGTATGATGGGCCTGTTTTATATGCAAAAGATGCGATGGATGGGCTTTCCATCTCGAACCAGTTAAGCAATAAGGATCAGCGCGATACCTTTTTAAATGAACAGGCAGAAAAACAAGTAGCTGCTTTATCAAGAGCAAACAGACCTGCACCTGAACCGGCTGGAGGGACAGCGGTGGCAGTGAAACCTAAATCTACGGTGTCGACGACCGTGCCAGTTTTTCGCCCGCACGATTTTGAGAAGCATGTGATTCGAAAACATCCAGTTGCTCACATAGAGCCTTATATTAATAAACAAATGCTGATTGGACACCACCTGGGTTTAAAAGGGAAGTTCAATAAACTTTTAGAGGAAGGGAATGAGAAGGCTGTCCACCTTAATGATGTCGTTAATGGATTGTTGAAGAAAGCGAAAAATGAATCATGGATTGAACCATCATCCATGTACCGGTTCTTTCCTGCTCAATCTGATGGAGACGATGTAATCATCTATGATCCAGGAGATAAAAAAACGGTCATTGAACGCTTTACGTTCCCACGACAGAATAAGGAACCATACTTGTGTTTAGCCGATTATTTACGCTCTGTAACCAGTGGTGAGATGGACTACGTTGGATTCTTTGCAGTGACAGCCGGGAAAGGAATACGTCAGCGTTCCACCACCCTCAAAGATCAAGGGCATTACTTAGAAAGCCATGCATTGCAGGCACTAGCCCTCGAAACAGCTGAAGGTTTGGCAGAGCAGGTGCACCAGCAGATGCGGGATAAATGGGGATTTTCAGATCCAACTGATTTCACCATGCAGGAACGTTTTTCAGCCAAATACCAGGGACAGAGATATTCATTCGGATACCCGGCATGTCCTGAACTGGATGATCAAAGAAAGCTTTTCCAGCTCATTCAACCAGAGGAGATTGGAATACAATTGACGGAAGAATGTATGATGGAACCTGAAGCTTCTGTAACTGCAATGGTATTTGCTCATCCAGAAGCCCGTTATTTCAATGTCCTGTAGACAGCTTCCCCTCTTAAAGATGTCTAATAAAGACGATAAAGCAAGCCTGAATGGACGAAGCACCATTCAGGCTTGTTTCAATTTTCTAAAGAACTCTAACGAAACCCTCTATTCTAAAGCCACTTGAATGCAGAAAAGAAACTCACGGTCAGGTCCCGCATGTTTTAAATCATCTTGGTCTTCCCCCGCTCTTAAAATTCATCGTTGATAAGTTAAGATGTTGTAAAATTCCTTTTTTATATTGTCAATTCCCCCAGTAATATCGTATTCTGATATCGATATCCGATAATGGAGGTGGAACATATGCTTAGAGACTTTTTTCTTGGGTCAATCAAAATCCATATTCTGTGGCATGCAAGTATTGAACCGATTTATGGAGCATTTTTAATGGAAGAATTGTCTTCTCATGGCTATGATATCAGCCCGGGAACCCTATACCCGACATTGAAACAACTCCACAAGGATGGATTGCTGAGAAAGTATGAAGAAAAAGTGGAAGGAAAGGTACGAAAATATTATGTGATTACAGAGAAAGGTAAAGACGTTCTTTCTGAAGGGAAAGAACAGGTACGGGAGCTTGCAGAAGAAGTGTTGGGAAGAGATTGGAGGAATGACAATCATGAATAAATCAAAAAACTCTTTATTTGAAATTTTTAAAGCTTCGACAAAACTTGGTTTTACATCCTTTGGCGGTCCAGTTGCCCACCTCGCCTATTTTAAGGATGAATATATAGACCGAAAGAAATGGCTGGATGATAAAACCTATGCAGATATCATTGCCCTTTGTCAGTTTCTGCCCGGACCAGCCAGCAGTCAGGTCGGCATTGCCATCGGGATGCTACGAGGTGGGTTATTGGGTGGAATCATCTCATGGATCGGCTTCACTGTCCCCTCTATTATTGTCCTGGTTTTATTTGCGCTCATTTATCAAACCTATGACCTTGCAGGTGCCGGTTTCATTCATAGTCTAAAGGTGGTGGCAGCTGCTGTTGTTCTCCATGCATTAATCGGCCTTGGAAAAAAATTAACACCTGATCAGCCGAGAATAGCTATTGCATTATTTTCTGCTCTTATCCTATTGCTTTATCCATCCGCGTGGATGCAGCTGCTGATCATCCTGGCTGCAGGTACTTTTGGATGGAAGGTCTTTTCAAATGTTTCTAAATCGAAAATACAGCCCTTTCCTGTCACATTTTCCAAAAAAGCAGGGATCGCTTCACTCAGCGTTCTTATTGCGCTTCTAACTCTGCTTCCTGTACTGGCCAGAAACACTGAAAATGGACTGATTCAATTGTTCGATACATTCTTCCGGGTTGGTTCTCTTGTGTTCGGAGGGGGACATGTTGTTCTGCCTATGCTTGAGAGAGAAGTTGTTCCTACTGGATGGCTGACAGCCAACGAGTTTCTTGCGGGGTATGGAATGGCTCAGGCCGTACCGGGACCCCTTTTCACATTTTCAAGTTATCTCGGTACAATGATTGAAGGCATTCTCGGAGCTGCAGTAGCAACTGCCGGCATTTTCCTTCCTTCCTTTCTCTTTTTAATAGCTGCTCTACCGTTTCTAAATGAATTGAGAAAGCGACCTGCCTTTCAGGGTGTGCTTACAGGAGTGAATGCGAGTGTCGTAGGTATACTGCTGGCCGCCTTTTATGATCCGGTCATTAAAAGTTCTATTATGGAGGGCGCAGATTTCGCTCTGGCTGCCATCCTTTTTGCTTTACTACACTTCTTTAAAGTACCCGCCTGGGCAATCGTCTTGATTGGAGTCGGTGCAGGCGCCCTCATAAACTTACTGTAGAAATTTGGCACAAAAGTATTACTTTTGTGCCTTTTTATTTGTTTTTTTGTAAAAAATCCAGTTCTTTTGCAGGAAGTATACTATAATAGTCGAACATTATCAAAATATGACACCTATGGAGGTTTTTCAATGGCTGATGAACAAACTAGATATTCTCGCCTCGCCCAAATCACTAAGCTGATCAACACAGAGCTTGATTTACGCGATGTATTAGAACATGTGGTAACAGCCATATCTGAAGAAATCATGAGATGCGACTCAGTAGGGATTTATTTACCACGTGAAGACGGTACATACCAAGGATATGTCGGTAAACCTTCCCTGATCAATGGCATGACACTTGATATGCACATTGTTGACCCTGATTATGATCTCTTAGCAAAAGAAGTAATTGAAACAAGAAAGGCCATTTATATTCCGGATACAACAAAAGACGACCGGCCGGACCAGCGTGCTATCGATGCGTTCAAGATAAATTCTCTGCTCGTCGCTCCAATTTCCTATGAAGACGAACTTTACGGCCTCGTTTTCTTGTTCGATTACGGGAGTCCAATGAACTTAACAAAGTCAGAGATTGAATCAGTTAAAGCCTATGTCAATATGGCTGCTGTAGCGATCCGAAACGCCAACAACCTTACCAGAAAAGAGAAACTCATTTCAGAAAAGCAGCTGCTCCTGAACGTAACGCGCGACCTTTCCCTCTGCTCTTCGTTACAAGAAGCTCTTGATAAATGTTTCTATTATGTAGGGGAAGTTTTACAAAACCCAAATATTGGAGCGCACTTTGTTGATCCAGTAGCTGAACACCAAATAAAGCCGGCCGGTCTCAGCAAAAACAGCGCCTGGACAGAAGAAGCGTGGAAAGCCACTCATAAAGAGGTCCAGTTTGATCATAAAAACGATCAAGTATTCCAGGAAGTAATTGATACAAAAACATCTGTGTTGATTCCAGATGTGCATTCTGACAGCCGGGTGAACAAAGAGATATGTGAACAATTCAACATTAAGGGTTTATATATGATTCCATTAGTTTCCCTCGGTGAAGTTCTTGGAGCGATAGCCATTGTCAACTTGGATGAAAAAGACTACATATACCCGGACTCCGCCCGTCAGCTGGCAGAATCCATCGTCGATACAACATCACCTGTTCTCTTTAACCTTCTGTATATGGAAAAACAAGAAATGATCATTCATGCCCGGACATCTGAATTGACACAGAAAAACCATGAGCTCGAAGAAGCCATTACTGAATTACAACAGATCAGCAGAGAAAAAGACCTCATCCTTAACTCTGCCGGTGAAGGGATTTTCGGCATAGACCTTTACGGGAACATCACTTTCGCCAATCCTTCGGCCACGAAATTACTTGGATATAATGATGAAGGTGAAATCACGACCCTCTCTTATCTAAAAATTTTCAAATGGGAAAATGATAATATTATGACCTATTCTTTCAAAGACATCTACGATTGGAAGAAAAAAAATGATCAACAAGATCAATATTTTATTAAAAAGAATGGGGCAATGTTTCCCGTAGAATATGTGATTACTCCTAAAAAAGAAGGACAAACCACAATTGGATATGTCGTTACATTTAAAGACGTAACGTCAAGAAAACAAATGGAAGAAAAAATTAAATACCACGCCTACTACGATAGTGTGACCAATATACCGAATCGTGTATTGTTTCATGACCGACTGAATCAGGCGATCAGCTACGCTGAACTGACTGCAAAACCAATGGCTGTTTTGTTCCTTGACCTGGACCGCTTCAAGAAAATTAATGATACATTCGGTCACAGCTTTGGAGATCAGGTATTAAAAGAAGTCGCTTTCCGCCTGCAGGAAGCCATTCCTAAAGAAGCAACTGTATCAAGACAGGGAGGGGATGAGTTCATCATTCTGCTCCCAACTATTAAAAGGACCGAATGTGCCATTAACTGCTCCCAGATGATCCTTCAGGCATTTGACAAACCTTTTACGATCTCCCAACAGGAAATCGCGGTCAAAACAAGTATCGGTATCAGTCTGTTTCCTGATAATGGAGAGACTGCTGAGACGCTTATAAAACACGCGGATGTTGCGATGTATAAGGCAAAAGAGCTGACAGGAAATCAATATCAATTGTTTTCACCTGAAATTGAAAATCGTGCTGTTGAACAAATCCAGCTCGAAAATGATCTTTTTAAAGCACTCCAGCACGATAGTGAATTTGAATTGTACTATCAACCAAAGGTCGATGTACGAACTGATCAATTAATCGGCATGGAAGCTCTTGTACGATGGAACCACCCAACTCTTGGCACTATATCCCCCGCTCACTTTATTCCACTTGCCGAGGAAACGGGGTTAATTACACTGCTTGGAGAGTGGGTCATTAAACAAGCCTGCAGGCAGATGAGGATATGGTTCGATGAGGGGCACACCTCTTTAATTGTCTCGGCTAACCTCTCACCACAACAGTTTAACCAGCCGAAACTCGCTCCTGTCATCGCTGATATTTTGAAAGAAACCAACCTTCCAGCTTCTCTCCTGGAACTGGAGCTAACAGAGACTATCATTCTTAACAACACCTCCCAGACGATGAAGACTATAGAGGAGTTAAAAGAATTAGGCATACAGCTCTCCATTGACGATTTCGGGACCGGCTATTCTTCTTTAGGATACTTGAGAGATTTCCCTGTCGATACACTTAAAATAGATAAATCTTTCATTGATAACGTAACGACCAATCAGGATAATGCAGCCATCACGAAGACGATCATTACTTTAGCAAATAGTTTAGGGCTGAATGTTATTGCAGAAGGCGTAGAAAAGAAAAATCAGACTAATTTTCTTGCTGAACACGGCTGTTACTGGGTGCAGGGATTTTACTATAGTCAACCACTGCCATGTGACGCTTTTGAAAACCGCTATTTAAATATGGAATATAAAAGGAGCTAACTAAATGAAATCTGTTCGTGCCGTACTCGATTATCTAGTATCAGGAAAAGTGTCCTACATTTTTGGAATCCCAGCAGGGTCTGTAAACGCTCTGTTTGATGAGCTTTACGATACACCCTCGATTACACCTGTTGTAGCTAAGCATGAAGGTGCAGCCTCTTACATGGCAGCCGCCTATGCGAAATACTCTGACTCCTTAGGGGTGTGTATCGGCAGCAGCGGGCCTGGAGGAACCAACTTAGTAACAGGCGCAGCCAATGCCATGCGTGAACACCTTCCTGTCCTATTTCTGACAGGAGCTGTCCCTGTAGACACTGTTGGCTTAAATGCTTCTCAGGAACTGCATGCCGATCCTCTCTATCAATCTGTTACAAAGTACAGCCAGCGAGTAGACCACGCAGAAGATTTACTTCCTGAAATTCATAAAGCCGTGGAAATAGCCATGACCGGCGTTCCCGGGCCTGTCCATATTGCCATGCCGATTGATGTGCAGCTGCAGGATATTACCGCTCCTTCCATCCCTGAATTTCCAAAGCGGCTGCCTCTGCTTCCTGAAGACGGGCTTATTCAACAAGCAGCTGAAAAGATGAAAGACACCAGCGGCGGTTTTATCTTTGTCGGACAAGGAATTCGTGGTGCCGTAGATGATGTTTTAGAACTTGCGGAAACGCTGCAATGGCCAATTGTGACAACACCACAAGCCAAAGGGTATATCCCTGATGACCACCCCCTTTTAAAAGGGATTTTCGGATTTGCTGGTCATGATGGTGCATCACAGCTGATTAACGAAGGAACGGAAGAAACCATCCTCGTTTTAGGTTCAAGTCTTGGGGAAACAGCTACTAATAACTGGAACCCCAATTTAGCTCAGGAACGAACATTGATTCAAGTAGATTATGATGCCAGCGTATTCGGACGAAAGTATGCCGTTGACTTTGCTATCCATGGTGATATCGATGTAACGGTTTCCTCTCTAATCTCGACTTTGAACGGAATGGGTATAAAACGAATGCAGAAAGAAGTTCTCAACCGCACTCCAGAGACAAAGCGGGAAGAATACAATACACGAAATGTCTTACTCTCTTTACAAGAACAGCTTCCAGAGAACACCCGTTACACAATCGATATTGGTGAGTTTATGGCTTATGTGGTTCATCACATGGATGTACGCACCCAGGATTCTTTTGATATTAACGTGCATTTCGGCGCAATGGGAAGTGGAATCGGCAGTGCAATTGGAGCAAAACTGGCAGATTTAGATCGTCCAACTGTCAGTATCACCGGAGACGGTTGTTTCTTTATGCACGGAATGGAACTGTTAACAGCCAAAGAATACAACATCCCCGTTTTATTTATCGTTATGAATAATGCAAGGCTTGGAATGGTCCATCATGGACATTCCCTCCAATACCAGCGGGCCCATGGTCGTTTCGGTCAAGAAGCCGTCGATATCGCAAAAATGTCGGAATCTCTAGGTGTTCCCAATGCAAGAATTGAATCAATGGAAGATATTAATCAAGAGAATTTAGCTGCTGTACTGAACACCGATGGACCTGCTGTTTTAGAAGTTTCCCTGGTAGATGATAACGTTCCTCCTATGGGTGACCGTGTCAAATTCCTTTCCTCATTTGGAAAATAAATGTGAGTAATGGTTGAACTTTTTTGAGAAAGATTGATTATCTTAAGCACCCTCTTTATGATAAAACTATCAAATGATAAGAGGGTGCTTTTCAGATGAAAAAAATAGGATCACTTTTACTGATCATTCTTATAGGTACCTCCCTTAGCGGCTGCTCATCCGAAACCGAAGAAAGCCATATTGAGCATGTCCACGGGGATGTGAGAGAAGAAACAGCTTCCATCGAAGCCCTGCCTGGCTTTTTAGTCGAAAAGCCCGAAAATATCCAAACCATTTACGCAGCGGCTGCTCAACATGAAGAACTTTTGGAGAACATGCCGTGCTACTGCGGCTGTGGGGAAAGCGTCGGACACAAAAACAACTATGACTGCTTTGTTCACGATAGCAAAGAGGATGGTTCAATCGTCTGGGACGATCACGGAACAAAATGCGGCGTATGTTTAGAAATTGCCGCTCAATCAATAAAGCAGTTACAAGACGGAAAATCCCTCGAGGAGATTCGAAAAAACATCGATGACTCCTACGAGAACGGATACGCTGAACCAACCCCGACACCAGCTTTATAAAAAAGCAGCTTCCTTATCGCAAGGAAGCTGCTTTTTTGGTTATCTAATGTTGAGGAGGTCATAATTTTAAGGTTTAAAATCCGCTTAAGCTGTTGAGAAATGCTTGATCTCTTTCTCCATATTTTTTTTCATGACCCTTCTTGCTCGATGCAGACGGGATTTAACCGCTGCTTGTGAAATGCGAAGCTCATGCGCAATTTCTTTTTCCACCATGTTTTTGTCATAACTTAACTGAAAGACTACCCTCAATTTTGGTGATAAGGTGCTCACCCGCCGTTTAATATCCTCTTCCATATGACGATATTCACACAACCGCTCCACGTCTGAACCGGATCCATCTTTCTTCGCTTTTGCCGGAGGCAGATGTTCGAGTGAAACAAGAATGGCCTTCTTCTCTTTCCTTAATAAATCTATTGCTTTCCTATGAGCAATAGTACAAAGCCATGAACCCGCTTTTTCCTCTTCCCGTACTCCATCCAGTTTGTTATACGCTTTGATAAATGTTTCTTGAAGAATATCTTCAGCTGAACAAGGATCCTTTATTACTTTCAGCGCCGTATAATAAACACGTTGATAATGTCGCTTGTACATATCATGAAAGTCCATCCATCATTTCTCTCCCTTTATTCAAAATGTTGCTTAATAAAAGCAGGAGCTTCGTCTTCCTCAAAACTTAAGACTTCATTATAATCCGGGTTACTTTCATCAAGGTAGAGCACAACAATATAAGCGCCCTGCTCCTTGTCGCCTCTTGCCTGAAGCAGCCGGTCCACCTTCTCTTCACCCCTTACCTCTAATGGTGTTACACCGTCTTCTCTCAGCCGGTCAAAAACAAAACGAGCGTGTGTTCCGCTGTATTCCTTCTCCTCAGGCCATGCGTAAATTTCTGCTTTTTCAATGTCATCAGCCTGTATGAAAAAAGATTCATAAAGGCCTTCTTCTTTCAGCCATGCAGCTGTTTGATCATAAGAAGGATAGACCCTCATCTCATAAGGGTTATCTTCCTCCCCTTCAACAAGGAACGTAACCCAGGATGACATCCCCTTTGGGTTTACCAACTGTTCATAAGATAAGTGGTAGAGATCTTCCCGAACTGCACCCATAAACTCTTTAATCCGTTCAGGTTCTACTATGGTTTGTTCTTGGTTATTAAGTCTCGTCTGAAGCGTCAGTTTTTGAATATCAGAGTTGTTTAATCCCAAGGCTGGATATCTGATTTCTTTATATTCATCTGTTTCAAAGACCTCTTTTATAGAGTCTAAGTGTTTATCCACCTGGTACTGTCTGAACACTTCTTCTCCATTCTCCATTTGATAAGCAAGGAAGAAATAGTTATTGCCGCCATTCATAGGAGTACTTTCTTCTATTAAATCTTCATGTAGTTCGATGACAGACTTTATAGCATCCGGAGAAGAAATATAAGTAAGATCTTCACCTCTCTCATATTGATAATAGTGATCCCCTAAGTACACTTGCTTTACGTTTTCCTGCTCCGGTATGAAAGATTCATAGCTTTGCCAGAACAATGGAATGATAAAAATCAAAAGACCTGTACCCATTCCATAGAATGTCCAGCCTTTTATATGTTTTCCCTTAAACACGCGCCAGTTTTTTTCTAAAAGCATCACGGCAGCAAAATAGCCAAACGTACCGCCTATAATATAACCGGCAGCCATCCAGCCATAGGAATGCTGCGTCAAACCAAAGTACATCCCTCCGAAAAGAGCAAAACAGAACATGACCCCGAATTTAAACACTGGATTTAGTTTAGTTACCGCAATGGCCCGGGAGGCGGACTCCATCCTTCTCTTTTTATACAACGTCCAGGCAGACAGATAAAAAAGAATGGCGGCTGCTCCATAAATGACCAAAGCGATCGGTTGAACAGGAATACCCGCCTCATACATACCGGTATTGCTGTATGTCGCTACATCGACAATGGGTGAAAAATACTCAATATGACGATTCATCGCGATATCACCCGAAAAGCCATTGATATAGGAAGTCAGGTGATAAGAGATTAGACCATAGATTCCTGCCGGAAATAGAAGTAAGATATAGGTCAGGATTCCCTGTACAGCCGACAGCCCTGTCAACGTACCAATAAAAACAGCTGTCATAAAAATAAGAATGGTCACAAAACTAAACAGCCAGAGCCAGTACCCAAGTTCAGCCAGTGTATAGTAATCGGTTAAGTTAACACTTACAGCTGAAATAAGGAATATGACGTAATTCAATAAAATCGGTACCAGTAACAGTAGTAATCCAGAAGCAATGTGATGATTGAATAATTTCCCCCGCTTCATCGGAAAGCTGTGGGCAAAATCAGATGCCTCCTTTACATGTAAATATCGAAACAGGAACACTGCCATAAGAACCGGCATCACAAACAGAAAAATCATCTGCACATGAAACCCAAACAGATCTCCAAAAAGCCCCTTCGTAAAATTCATTCTTGGCTCTTCCCTGCTTAAAATCATAAATAGTTGTAAAGGACCCAGAAAAAACAAGCCAAGGAAATAGACAATACTAATCCACCCGGCACTTCTGAAATCCTGCTTGATCATTTCTTTATTAAACCAGGATGTTTTCAAAGGCATAGCCCGCACCTCCCATTTCATAGATAAATATTTCTTCTAACGTCAACGGTAGTCTGTCATAGACAAGAGGATGGAAGGCATGAATCGTATCTGCGACAGTTTGTTCGTTTCCTCGGACAATTAAAAGGTAGACACTCCCTCGAACTTCCTTATGAAGGATATCCAATCCAGCTTTTGAAGCATTAAAAGTTTCGTCTTTGAATGCCACCTGAATCTTATGAACATCTGCTTTTAAATCATCCAAGTCACGTTCAAGAAGAATTTCTCCTTTATGTAAAATCCCTACATGATCGCAAAGGTCTTCTACTTCACGTAAATTGTGAGAAGAAATCAAGACGGTCATTTCACGCTCAGCTACATCTTGAACAATCAGGTTTCTTACCTTCTGCCTCATGACCGCATCTAAACCATCAAACGGTTCATCAAGGATCAGCACATCGGGCATAGCAGAAACGGCCAGCCAGAAAGCTACTTGACGCTGCATACCTTTGGAAAATTGGCTGATTTTCTTTTTTTCATCCAGGTGAAAGATCTTCTTCATCTTTTCGTAGCGTTCTTCATTCCATCCCGGGTACATAGAACGATAAAAATCAGCCATCTGTCTTGTTGTATACTGTGGAAGAAAATATAGGTGATCTGAGATAAAAACCATTTTTTCTTTTACGCGACGATTCTCAAAAATTTCACCCTCCAGAATACGAACATCCCCGCGATCCTGTTTAAGTATACCTGCGAGTATCCTCATCAGCGTTGTTTTACCCGCCCCGTTTGAACCTAGCAGGCCATAAATGGATCCTTTTTGAACGTGAAAGGTAACATCATTTAAGATTTCTGTTTTATTAAACGATTTATGGATATTACGTACTTCAATCATCCTGCTTACCTCCTTCGACTTCATGGAGAAGGGCTGATATTTCCTCTGAGGTCATTCCTAAATAGATCGCTTCTGCGAATAGCTGCTTTAACTCTTCTCTCACTTTTTTTAATTCCTCCTTATTATCGACCTCACTGGAAGGGTGAACAAAACTTCCCTTACCTTTGAGGGAATAGATATATCCTTGAGATTCTAACTCACGATAGGCTTTCTGAATGGTATTCGGGTTGATCGTTAATTGTTGGGCCAACTCTCTGACAGAAGGAAGTTTTTCATCGCCCTTTAAAACATTATGAATAATCAACTGCTTCATCTTCTCCACCAGCTGCTCATAGATAGGTTTCCGGCTCCTAACGTCCAATTCAAACATTTATGCACCTCCATCGGTGTATTTTATCTGTACTAACTGTATTATTACTTCTAGTACAGTATTATACCGAATGGGTTTTGTTTTGAAAAGGCTTTTTTGGATAATTTTTGCTGTGAATTTTTGTAGTCCCTTCCGCTCACTTAATAGTTGAGAATATGGTTGAACAGGTTCTCAATACAGAAAGAAAAGGATCCACCTCCACATTGAATGTCCCTGATAAATGAGGACTCGTCCTATAAGCTGTAAGAATAAACGAGAGTATTAAAGAAGAGCACTTGTTTTAGATTTCATGAAAGGTCAGTGAATTGAATACGTATAAATAGGACGAGGAACTAACAAAGAGGGTGAAAACCGTTGAAAGATTATGCAGAACAGGCACGTTTTGAGCACTTGTTCTGGTTGCAGATTCTTGGAGATCATGCGCGCTTTATTCGAAACTCACTATGTGATTCTGAAGAAGAAACAATGAAGAAGGCGATTGAATATGTTCACTTGTGGGATGATCTGCTTGATGAAGTCCGAGTGCAGGAGGGGCTGAATTATAAAGTTTTTTCCCGGTACGTGGGGGACAAGGCAAGGGGATTTTACCGGTTCAAACGGGATCTTACAGGACTTTTATCACTGGGACAGGTAAACATGCTGTTGAGCACTTCTTTTCTTAATCACATGGTCAATGAATTAGAAGAATATCTTCTCGTTCTTAGCTTTCTAGCGAAAGGTGACACTCCGCCACTCTTCCATGAGCTGCACCACCACATGCTCTGGCTGATGGATGCTTCATGGCATGCTGGAGACATTTATGACGAGATAGACGAGATTGAAAGTGAATGGAAAGAAAAAAGTAAAATGTTCCGCGATCATTTTCAGCAGTTTCACTTAAAAGCGACCGAAATGAAAGAGTATCTACTTTTAAACCACCCCTCCTTTCCCGCCCTGCAAAAACTTAATGATGAAGCAGCTCTGGAGTTAAAACTCTTTCAAACGTTTCTCAAAGAGTTGGAAGAGATGGAGCTTGATAAAACCAGCCTTTGCCGTTCCTCCCCGTTAATGGCCGATCATATGGCGAGAGAAGAGTGTTATTATCTTTATAAGTTGGCGGAGGTGACAGATGGATGTTTTTCAGGCTGTGATCCTACAAAGCCCCGGACAGAATAACAAAAGCCGTGCAGCCCATAAGGCTGCACGGCTTTTGTTATTCTTTTGATAAATTCTTATTTGGAAGGGAATAGAATTCGCGGATATAACTGTAATCTCCTGCCATTCGACCCACAGGCTTCAATTGATAAGGATTTACTTTATCCGTTTCCTGATAGACATCTTCTTGAATGTGATAACCAACAAGGGTTCCAAGAACGAGACTCCCTGTCCCTATCTCTATAACCTGGTCCAGCTCACACTCCATATGAACAGGAGATTCTTTCACACGGGGCACCTGAACATAGTCAGCATCTTCAAAAGCCGTACCTGCCTGTTCAAACTCGTCAATATCTGGACCATAGGATTTACTGCTCTCATGCATTTGGTTGGCTAAAGGCTCGGATACCAGGTTAATGACAAACTGCTTCATTTCTTTAATATTGGCAAGCGTATCCTTCTCCCGGTCGGATGCTCCCACAGAAAAACAGAGGGTAATGGGATCCATAGAAGCTACAGTAAAAAAACTAAAAGGAGCAAGGTTTTTAACCCCCTGCCTGCTGATGGAAGACACCCAGGCAATCGGACGGGGAACGACAGCCCCTTTAATCAATTTACTCATCTTGTGATTGTGAAACTGTTCTTTATCAATCTTCATATGTACACCTCTCCTTTTCGTATCTCTCCCTTCTATCTTACGCTAATTTCCTAATTCCCTCACGCTGTAAGGCTTTTGTTTAACATTAAATGGAAAAGGGAATATATGGTTAACTGTATTTTAGAAGGGAGATATTCTATTGGGAGACGTATGGAGCACGATTAAAGAGGGAGTTTCAAGCCTATCCGACTTTTTATGGACGTACCCTTTATCCATTATTCTAATTGCCGGGGGGATATTCCTTACGATACGAATTAAATTTTTTCAATTTCGTTTTTTTGGACATGTCCTTCATCAGACCATTGGTCAAATCTTTAAGAAGACAAAGCAGAAAGGTACCATCACCCCTTTTCAGGCTTTCACCTCTGCCCTCGCCTCTACTGCAGGAGCAACCAACATTGTCGGCGTGCCGGTAGCCATATCATTTGGCGGTCCTGGTGCATTGTTTTGGATGTGGGTTGTAGCTCTTATTGGGATGGCTACAAAATACAGTGAGATTCTTCTCGGAATGAAATATCGTGAAAAAAATAAAAAGAATATCTGGGTAGGAGGGCCGCAGTATTACATAAAGAAAGCCCTCGGGTGGAAATGGGTATCGACTGCCTTTGCATTTTTGTTAATGATTGAATTAATTCCAAGCACGATGGTACAGTCCAATTCAATTGCTACTCAAACGGAAGGTGCCTTTGGTTGGCCGGTGGAAATTACAGGCGCAATTATGTGTGCCGCTATTGCGCTCGTTGTTTTTGGCGGCATTAAACGAATTGCAAAGGTTACAGACAAAATGGTTCCAGGTATGGTTCTCATTTATCTTGCCATCTGTTTCTATGTTATTTTCGTAAACATAGATCAAATCCCGAACGTCTTTGGACTAATTTTCACACATGCTTTCACACCTATCTCAGCTACCGGGGGCTTCGCAGGAGCAGCTGTTGCCCAAGGACTTCGCTGGGGTATCGCGAGAGGCTTATATTCAAACGAAGCAGGACTTGGCACAGCCCCTATTGCACATGCAGCTGCTAAAACGGACCATCCTTCAAGGCAGGCGCTGTGGGGAATTTTCAGCGTGTTTATCGACACGATACTGATTTGTACAGTTTCAGGTATAACTGTTCTCGTAACTGGAGCATGGACGGAAGTAGGTGGTAGTGATGCTTCGAACATGATTAATATCGCCATTGGAAGTGAGTTCGGCGATGCATTCGGCGGAAGCTTCATCACCGTATTCCTCCTGTTTTTTGTCATTACAACCATAGGAATCCTTGTCTTTTACGGAGAAAAGCAAGCCGAGTATCTCTATGGTTTAAAAGCGGCTAAATTCATGAGGATTGTTTACATTGCAGCCGTTTTCGTCGGTGCCCTTGGCGGTTTACAGTTTGTATGGCAGTTCCTTGATTTAATCCTGGCTATGGTACTGCTTGCCAATATCATCCCGCTCCTCTTCCTGCATAAAGAAATTGCAGAGTTAACCGATGATTACGTGAATCGTGTTTATAAGAAACGAACAAAGAAACGTAAAGTTGAACTCTTTGATGAGGAAGAAGATGCCAGTTAACGAGACCCTCTTTCCTCCCAAACGAAACACACATGCGTTCCAAATTCACCAGTTAAACATGGAGAACCATAAAAAAACAAGCACTCCAATACGGAGTGCTTGCTTTTTATCTTAAGAATACGTGGTCACCAATAACAGTGGTCACTTCCTTACTGCTTAAATAATCACTCTGAGCTTTATCAGGATTATAGAAGAACAGAGAATCACGATCGTACCCTTGATATGCAAAAGCCTCGCTTACTGCCTTCTTTGATTCTGCACTGGCCTTTTGGTTAATCGTTCCATTTAACACCGGGGAGAACTGGTACCCATCATGGATGACACCATAAACAGAGTCAGGGAAAAGATCACTTTCTACCCGATTCAAAACTACTGTAGCTACGGCTACCTTTCCAGCGTAGCTTTCCCCCTTAGCTTCAGCTTCGACCAAGCGGGAGAGAAGGTCTTTTTCATAAGCACTGGGAACAACAGGAAGTTTTAATTGTTCACCTGGATAAATAGCTTCATTATTTTTGTCGTTTACAGCCTGCAGCTGCTGATAGGAAATTCCGTATTCATTCGCAATTTTATATAATGATTCACCTTTTTGGACGGTATGCATATTTGCATGAGCAGAACTTTCAGAAGGAAATGAAAGAGTAAAGAAACACGCAGCAATCATACCTGCAATCCATATATTTTTAAACAATCTTCATCTACCTCCTTTTGTTTAACTATTACAAAGTAACACATAGAGGATAGATGCTTCATTGTTAATTCTTTCTATCATTTCCATGAAAAAAAGCGGCCCCGTGCGGAGAGCCGCTTTCTTCTCAGGCTTTCAGCCATTCTACATTTAACTCAATGCCGGCGGCTTTCAATGTTGTAAATACTGGACACCGCTGGTCGGTAATTTCCTGAAGTTCTTCCACCCGTTCCTGTGATTCACTTGTTTCTACTTCTGCTTTAATGTTCACTGTATCAAAGTATGGTTTAACATCCGCTGTCCCCATCAGTCCACGCATATCAAGCGTTCCATTAATATCAAAAGAAATTCCCTGCAGATCAAACTCTATTTCCTTAGCGACCATATTGGCGACAACAGTTTCACAACCAGCCAGGGATCCGAGCATAACAGCCAGCGGGTCAGCCCCCTGATCGGTGCCTCCCATCTGCCTGGGTTCATCTATGACGAGTTCATGCTTTCCTGCTTTTACTTCTGACTTCATTCCTTCAGATTTACTTGTTATAGCTACTTTATGTTCAGACATTTATCGTTCCTCCTTATCAGCATAGATCAAAACAAATCGATTCCATAACATCCTATACACCTTTTTTCCTAAAGGTAAACACAGACGGTTCAACCATGTAAGCTACCTTGCACATCCAGATTTATTATTCTCTTTTAGACTCAACCTATGCTATCGTCTAAAGAGAATGCGTTTAGGGTAAGTTGGTAATGAAGACAATGTTATTCTTTGCAAAAGCAGGTGGATTGGATGCTCGATACTCACGCAAGAAAATATGTACAACCCTCTATTGATAAAACGGCTTCCTATTTTCTAAAAAAAGGACGAACCCCCAATCAAATCACTATAGCAGCCTTGTTTATCGGAATAGCTACCAGTGTTTTTTACATTTTGGGTTACCCCGTTGCCGGCGTTGTTTTTTTATGGTTGTCTGGATATTTAGACGCTGTTGATGGCACGATGGCACGACATACAAAGACTTCTCCTTTCGGAACTGTGATGGATATCACCTTTGACAGGGTAGTTGAAATTGGTATGATTGTGGCTGTTGCTTATGTCCACCCTGAACTCCTATGGCCGCTCCTTCTACTAAGTGTCTCCATCATCCTATCGATGACGATCTTTCTTGTCGTCGGGGCCGTCTCTGAAAAAGCAGGGGTCAAATCCTTTTACTATCAGGCCGGTGCTGCTGAAAGAACAGAAGGATTTATCTTATTCAGCATTATGCTGCTCTTTCCCAGCATACTACTCTGGTCTACGCTGTTATTTTTTATCATTGAATTATTTACAGGAATTCAGCGTTTTATAGAAGCGAAGCGAATCCTGCAGTAAAAAACCCGGGCATATCCCGGGTTTTTGTCTGCCATATTCCAGCTGTATTTCCAAGCTCGTCCCTCATAATTCGAGCGTTGATTCCTCTATTCTTTTTACGCCGCGTATACCTGCAAAATCCTCTACAAGTTGAAATAGAGCACGATCTTTCTGTTTTGCTTCGATCATAAAATCTACAGAAGTTCCCTGCGATTTCAATTCTTCAAGCAAAGGCTTAATAAAATCTGCGTCTACATAATCAGCATGACTTCTGTATGCCTTATCAGACTTTGGTGAGGAAATATGAATTTTGGGCGGGAGCCCTAATCGATCCCATGTTTTATAAAACCGCGGCAGTATCTCACTGAGTATTTCATCCTCTGTATGATTTGCCATGTAGTGATGATAGTCAAACATAAGCGGGATATCCTCTTTCTCACAAATATCCAGCGTCTCAGTGGTTGTGTAGGTTTTGTCATCGTTTTCCAATGTCATTTGCCGTTTCACATGTTTCGGTAACTGCAGTAGGTTGTGGTGAAACCTTTCAACCGCTTTTGCTTTATCTCCATAGGCCCCCCCAACGTGCAGATTAATATGCCCCTCCTCATGTAACCCCATTGCTTCAAGCATGGCATAGTGGTAAGACATATCTTCTACAGCATTCGTGGTCACGTGCGGGCGATCACTTGTAAAAAGAGTGAACTGGTTCGGGTGGAAGCTCGTCCTCATCCCATGTTTCTGGACAAGCGCACCGATTTCTTTAAACAAATCACGAAACGGTTCTATATAATCCCATTCCACCTCATTGTGGGTAGCAAGAGGGATAAGCGATGAAGAAAAACGGTATAAATGGATGTCATGAGCAATATTGTGGTGAATAATACGTAAAGTTCGTTGAAGGTTCATCTCTGCAATTTTGTGCAGCTGCTCCAAAGCAGCTTTATGTCCCAATTTTTTATACCTGGCAAAGGTCATGGTTTTGGCCGGTGTTGCTTCCCATAATTCCAGAGCGTGTGACACATAACCGAACCGAATGATCATTGTAAGGACTCCTTTTTTCAAGAGATTCTACCCCTATGTTCCCCATATAAAGGGGAATTAAAATTAGAATGGACCTTTGATGTATTCCAATTAAGGGGCGATAGGTACAATCAAGGGGGTGCTTTGTTTTGAAAGCGTTCAACCAGGATAGAAAAGCCAACAAAAAAAGACTGCCGGAACCGGCAGTCTTTTGGATTTAGCGAATATTCATTTCTGATGGTTTTGGACCTTTACGCTCACCGCGATCCAGTTTATTAATGGCATCCATATCTTCCGCTGTCAGCTCAAAATCAAACACATCGAAGTTCTCCTCAATGCGTGATGGAGTTACAGATTTAGGAATGACAACCGTGTCATTCTGCAGGTGCCAGCGAATAATAACCTGGGCAGGCGTCTTTTGGTGTTTTTCTGCAATCGATTGAACCGTATCATTTTTCAAGACTTCTCCCCCCTGCATTAATGGGCTCCAAGCTTCAAGAAGAATCCCATTTTCACGGCAGAAGTCTTTAAGTTCATTTTGAGCCAGGTACGGGTGGCACTCCACCTGGTTAATTGCTGGTTTTACATCACACTCATCAATTAAACGCTGAAGGTGGTCAATATCGAAATTACAAACGCCGATCGCTTTAACCTTGCCGTCTTTTTGCAGCTGTTCAAGTGCTTTATAAGTTTCTACATATTCATCATACTCAGGCGTAGGCCAGTGGATTAAGTACAAGTCCACATAATCAAGTCCCAGCTTATCAAGACTTGTTTCAAAGGCTTTCAACGTATTCTCATACCCCTGATCTGTATTCCATACCTTAGTCGTAATAAACAATTCGTCACGAGCTACACCACTTTGACGGATCGCTTCTCCGACTTGCTTTTCGTTTCCATAAATAGCAGCTGTATCAATGGAACGGTACCCCGTTTCAATAGCCTTTGTTACCGCAGGAACCGCTTCATTTTCTTCCACTTGCCAAACACCAAAGCCTAACTGAGGCATTTCAACGGTGCTATGTAGCGTAACTGTTTTCATTGTCATTCTCCTTTTCTTATCAAGGTTTACATGGGTAGTGTAGCACAGCTTTTCCCATGTAAGCTCTTATTCTGCTCATAGAACAGAAAGAAACTCTCTACCCATAGCAGAGAGTTATTTTTCAAATTGGACATCCCAATTGGACCCAGTACGAATATTGTAAGCTTTTGCAAAAGACCCCTGATTTATAGCAACAGCCAGATTATCCAGAGAATTCACATAAACGAGCGGCTCACCTTTATGTGTATCAGCAAAGGAACGGCCGAATGTCATCGAATTGTGATACACTTCCTGACTGTTATGGAGAATACGCACCTTCAGTGTCTCCCCGTACTGAACACCTATCTGATTAAAAAAGTCACGTGGGATATTTGTCCATAGATTTCCAAAACGGATATCCAGGATATCAATGATTCCTAAAACTTTTCCATTCCTTATTTCCGGCTCTTTCACCGGTAGTTGTTCCAGGGAATCTGGATCCAGTTCCGGCCCCACTTCTTTAAAAGTAATGGCCCCTGAAGCCAGCCTTGCCCCTGTATAGGCATATACATCGCGGCCGTGAAAGGTATAAGACTCGCCTGATCGCGGCAGCCTGTTCGTTCGTTCATCGATTTCGCGTGCTGCTACAATCCCTTCGGTGCGCTTAATATGAGTGAGCGTTCCATTATCAGGGGTAATAATATAATGACCAGAACCTGTCTGCACCCCTATACTTCTCCTTGTAGAGCCAACTCCTGGATCGACAACGGATACAAAAACCGTCCCTTCTTTCCAATAGGACATGGTCTGCCACAGCCTGTAAGACCCTTCCCAGATATTATAAGGGGGGATATCATGAGTTAAATCATAAATTGATAATTGCTGGTCTACAGAATTAGCTACACCATGCATCGCACTCACAGCTCCATCACTAATACCAAAATCCGACTGCAAAACAAGCGCACGTAACATTGAACCCTCACCTTTCATTAAATAATGAATATTCTAAATAATTTAGATAAAAAAAGCAAATACAAAAAAACACCAGCGAACTAAGCTTTCGCAGGTGCTTTTGGATAAACCGTAATCATACGGTACATATAGTATCCAAAGATGGATAGAAAAATCAGCGCACTTACAGAATCAGGCACTGTGAGGTATTTTAGTACAACACTAAGAATCAAGGGCAGCGTGGAAGCATAAGCGGTCAGCTTCCATAACTGCTGATAGGTAAGCTTTCTGGACAGCCACTTGCGCATGAGAAGTCCTGCTCCAGCAAGGATAGAGACTCCTACTAAGATAAGAAACACAATTAATAAAGGATAAAAAACGAGAAACTGCACGACGTACATACCCCTTGATACTTCTGTGACATTTGTTTCTAAATAAATGATCGAAGTAATCATATCCGGGGAAAACAATAGCAGAAGAAGGATAAACAAATATAAAATAGTATTTGTGATCCCTTTCCTGTTTAATTTAAACATGGCTTCTTTTTTCGGCAAACGCAAGCTGTTCATGAGTGAATCAAAAAAACCCATTCTCATCTCCTACCTTACTCAGCATAAATCGCAAGTTCTTCTTCAATCTTAGCCCGTATTTTTTCCAAAGCAGCTTCAGGTGTTTTTGCGAATACACGATGCCCGTTTACAATTGCATATGGGCGGACGGCGCACATTCCACAAAAGGACAGACATTCGTTCATGAGTACAGCGACTTCCGGGTATTCGGACTCTATGATGCTTTCGATGTCCAATTCATTGATTAAATTGCCGTCACAAACTTCTACAACAACAATTCCCATGAGACGAACTCCTTTCTAAGATGTCTAATCTTCCAAGCCTAAAATCTCCCGAGCATTTTGTTCATCCTTCTTCATCTGATCAACAAGTGCATCCATACCATTGAAATTTTCTTCACCTCTTAAGTGACGTAAAAATTTTACCGTTACGCTTTGATTATATAGATCTCCAGCAAAGTCTAAAAGGTACGCTTCCACTTTATAAGAATCGCCATTTACCGTTGGACGGTACCCAGCACTAATTAACGTGTAATAATATTCTGGTGCTTCCTGGACCAATTGCACAAGACCCAGATACACACCCGGTTTTACTTTGACATAATCATCAATTTGCCCAACGTTTAAAGTCGGAAACCCAAGCTGTCTGCCTAATTGTTCACCTTTTTCAACCGTACCTGTTAGTTCAAATGGACGACCAAGCATAGCCTGGGCTACTTCCATTCTTCCCTTAGACACCTGGCTTCTGATATCTGTACTACTCACTTTGGAACCGTTCAGCATCACGCCTGGTACGATTGAAACATCCGTCCCGATGCTTTGACATAACTCCGCAAGCCCTTCAGCATCTGAGCCTCTTCCCTTGCCAAAACGAAAGTCTTCTCCGACTACGACCTGGCGGACATTCAGCCGCTTCAAATGTTCCAGCACAAATTCCTCCGGTGATGTCTTTGCGTACTCTTTTGTAAAATGGACGTGATAATACCGATCGACTCCATACTGCTCCAGCCGCAACCGTTTATCCTGCTCTGTCGATAATGCGTATTTAAACTCCTCATCGCCCCTTAACACCCACTTTGGATGATCAGAAAAACCGTAAACCGCAACTTGATCTTCCGGCCCTGCCAGCCTTTTCGCTTCTTTAAGAAGGGATTGATGTCCCAAGTGAACACCATCCATTTTCCCGATAATTAACACGACGGGATCCGAGTTGTGAGGTGGTTGTCCGTGTACTTCAATCGTTTCCATTTGCAAAGCATCCCCTTCAACCTATTGTTTAAACCTATTAATTATATAATATCCATTCTTATTTAATCAACCTTACAGGCTTTTTGCAATGATTCTGCCCCTCTATATTTGCTATGATATAACAAAAAGGAGGGGAACGGATGATCCAAAAAGCAAAAATTTTCGCAACCGAAGCTCATAAAGGCCAGAAGCGAAAGAATTCTTCAGAAGATTATATTGTTCACCCTGTTAGAGTAGCTGATATTTTGCAGGAGAGTGGGTTCAATGAAGCCTTAATATGCGCGGGGTATCTGCATGATGTGGTAGAGGACACAAATTATACTCTACTGGATATTCAACGTACGTTTGGCAGAAGAATTAAAGAACTTGTCGCTGCACATACGGAGGATAAAAGCCAGTCATGGAAGAAAAGAAAACAACAGACCATTGAAGTTGTTAAACATGGCAGTCTCGAAGTAAAAGCCCTGATCATAGCCGACAAGCTCGATAACTTACGATCAATTTCAAAGGACCTTCAGAATTCAGGGCCGGGAATATGGCGTCATTTTAATGCAGCACAAGATCAGCAGAAGTGGTACTACACATCAATTGCACATGTGATGGAGCATGGATTGTCTTCAAATCTTATTCCCTCTTTCTTTGATCAGTACCGAACACTTGTTAAACAAACGTTTGATTAACTGCAGCAGATCCTTCTGTATACACAGAAAAAATCCAGTCCCCATTGATGGGACTGGATTTTTTTAGTGTGCAACATGAGGGAAATAGCTTTCAATAATCTCCTCATCTGAATGAGGAATTTCTTCCCCTTTAACGATTTGCGCATTATTGATACATCCACTTGTCAGAAGAATGATGTCCCCGGTCTGTCCAAGTTCCATCGAACACTTCACACCTTCTTCACGAGTCAGCGTAGGGTGAATGTTGGATGTATGGGGTTCTTTGAATCCTGTCATGACTTGATCTACAATGATTTGAGGATCATGGTACCCTGGATGATCGACCGTGACGACTACCTCATCAGCCTTTCCATCAATCGCAGCGGCCATCTTCGGCATCTTATTAAAATCCCTGATTCCAATTCCTGCGATCATAACAATTAACCGGTTATAATTCAGTTTTTTCACTTCTTCAATCAAGCGGTTTAATGCCACAGGGGTATGAGCATAGTCAAGAATGACCTTTTGATTCAAGGGTGTTTGTATAACCTGGAATCTCCCTTCTGGACCTTCAAGATCGGGAAGGACAGAAAGAATCTGCTCAATAGAAGAGCCAAGGTGTAAAGCTGCAGCTACAGCCGAAAGAACATTGGCAACGTTGTAAGTGCCGTAAACGGGTACAAAGACGCTTCTTTTTTCGCCTCTATAATTCAATTCGAATACAGAACCCTCTTCCATGACATCAATGGCTGACGCTGTAAGGTCGGCACCCGAATCTTTATCCAGACTGTAAGTCAGCAGTCCTTCCGTTCCCATTTCCATCAGCTCTTCTGCCATGCCTTCATCATCAATATTTACCACACGGTGATGAGCCTGACGGAACAAACGCAATTTACACTCCCGGTAATGATCAATGGTTCGATGATATTCTAAGTGTTCCTCAGAAAAATTTGTATGAATAGCGACATCAAACTGGACCCCTTCCACCCGGCATTGATCGAGTGCGATAGAAGATACTTCCATAACAACCCCTTCATCTTCCTGGTTTCTTAAGTCGCGAAAAATTTGATGAAGGTCCAGGGACTCCGGAGTAGTCGGGGTACTTTTCTTATAATCCAGTTTATGTGAGGAAGACCATATTCCTGTTGTCCCAATAGATCCAGTCGGTAATCCTAATAAAGTAAGCAGGGAACGCACATAGGCAGCTACTGTCGTTTTTCCATTTGTACCGGTTACACCGATGGTTTTCAATTCCTCATCAGGGGATTGAAAATAGTACTTTGAAAAATGCGCCATTGCTGATCGGACGTTCTCCACCACGATAAAGGTTGTTCGATTATATACATACTGCAGTCGGCTGAATAATTCCTCATCACTGCCAAAAATGACCGTTGCCCCGTACCCGATGGCCTCTTCTACATACTCATGCCCATCAAAATTTTCACCTTTTAAACAAAAGAAAGCGGCCTCTGGCTTTACCCTCTTTGAATGAAAGGCAAGTAAGGATACAGGTTGCTGCACGGGACCATATATATTCTTTATTTTTATGTTATTCATTTGATCGAATTGTATCTTCATAGCCATTTTCCTCACTCTTTATATATCTTTTATCGTCGTCTTTTGAAGGGAAAACTATGTATAAACTCCCCTTTTGTTTATCGGTAAAACAACCACTATTTTCCTTATCAATACAGAGAATATTTATATACTTCCCTTAGATCTGCAAGGTTGAAACTTAAATGAAACATTCCAGAGGAAAACGGAACTAAGACCTATATAACTACCAAATAAAACCACCACATTTTAAAACTGTGGAGGGCTTACTCTTATAATCATCACTCATTATAAAAAAAGCCATACTGATTAAGATATAAAGAAATGTGAGCCCTTACCTGAAAGAGTGGATTTTTAGTCTCTTTTCACCTTTAGTGATGAAGAGCGTGGTTAATCGTTTGCTGCAAAAGATCGATGACGTGCTCATCATCATGGGAGTAATATAATGTCGTACCCGCTCTCCTATACTTCACAAGACGCAGGTTTTTTAAAAAACGCAGTTGGTGGGAAACTGTTGACTGGCGCAGGTCTAACGTATCAGCAATTTGATTAACCGACATCTCTTGTTCGCATAGTAAATGTAATATCCGGATTCTAGTGGGATCAGACAAGGCTTTAAAGGTTTGAGAAACGACAAACAGAGTTTCCTCATCCAGCTCTGCCCTTTCTTGTTCATCCTGCTTTTTCTTATCTTCTTCCTTACTCACAAAAAGCGCCCCTTTCTTTATGTACATACCTATTCTTATATGAACATATCGTATGGCTCCAGGCTCGGAATGTCAATTAGAGCAGCATGACTATACAACATTCCACACCCCAAGGGCGGGAACTAGAGTAAACGTATTTTCCAAAACAAAATGAAAGTACACAAATTAAAGAGGGCAGGATTCCCCGCCCCTCTTTAAAAGTTATTCATCTTCTCCCCATGGACCAAAAAGATAATTATAGATCTTGCGGGAAAGGATGACATATGAGATAACCGAGAGTATAAACAAACCGATGACCAAGGCACCTTTCATAAATGTCCATCCAGTAACGAGTGTATAGATGACGATGAAAAGAAATGCTAAAGTTGAAAAAGTGAGCATTAGGATTGAGGATAGAATCTTCATACTCCGGCTGATCCAGGCAGGCATGATATCACCTCCTGTTGTACTCTATGACAGAGTTTACCATCAGCTTGTACTTTTCAATAGATTTCGAAAAAACAGGCATCCGCCTCTATATCCTCTATTAGATGTCGAATCTTTACGATATGTTACAATAAAATCATTGGAAGATAGAGGAGAATGACAATGGAAAAAAGATTAGATCATATCGGAGTGGCTGTCCGAAATATTGAAGACAGTATTCATTTTTATACACATGTACTTGGCGGTTCGTTAGTAGACCGCTATCGAAGTGAAGCAGAAGGCGTCGAAAGTGAAATAGCCATTATGGATGTCAAAGGTGACCGTACGGAACTATTGATGCCTACAAACAATACGACATCTCCTATAGCCCGGTTCATTAAACAAAAAGGGAAAGGTGTCCACCACATAGCCTATGATGTGGGCAACCTTGATCAGGCTTTAAAGGAGCTGCAGGAACAAGGCATCCGCACTCTGGAATGGTCCCGCCGCACGAATAAACATGGACGGAGACTAATTTACTTAAACCCCGCTGATACTGAAGGAACAATTATTGAGTATTGTGATTACCCAGAGCAGACTTCATAACAAAGAAAACCCTCACAGCAGCCTTCTGAGGCAGGTGTGAGGGTTCTTTATTTACCGATCCCCTTTTATTTCGAGCGCTTCAGCGATAGGATAATCTTCCGGATCAAGTTCTGTTTCTTTCCCAAGTGCCATTCGTGCAAGTTCAGCACCAAGATAAGGTCCTGACGTTAATCCAGAAGCACCGAGGCCGTTAGCCGCTAGTAATCCATTCCATCCCGGTATTCGTCCAAATACGGGAAGAAAATCTGGTGTGAAAGGGCGGAACCCTACACGTGTCTCTATGAATTCAGTGTCATAGAGTCCGGGAGCAACCTCCAAAGCTTTATCAAAAATATAATGCAGCCCGCCCGCTGTTGTTCTATCATCGAAACCAGCTTCATCTTCATGAGTTGCACCTATAATCAACCGCCCTTCACCAAATGAAAGCATATACTGATTGTTTGGAGGCATTATGACAGGCCAGTCGTCCGTATCCTTCTGACCAACGTTCAAATGAACGATCTGCGCTTTCTGAGCTCTGACTTGAAAGTGTATATCTAACGGTTCAAGTAGTGGTTTAGCCCAAGCTCCTGCAGTAATTAGAACCTCATCCGCTTCGTAAAAGCTTCCATTTGCTTTCACCCCTGTTACTTCATGGTCGTTAAAGCACAGAACAGCTTCACCGTTTATGTGTTGAGCCCCTTTTTTCTCAGCTGCACGTAAGAGTGCATTGCGCAATGCACGCCCGTCTACACGAGCTCCACCGCTTACATGAACGGAACCGTAAGTCTCTGACAGAGGGGGGAAATGCCTTTTCGTTTCTGCTGGAGATAGTTTTGTGACTTCTCCTATTTCCGGGGCATCTTCTCTTCGTTTTAGAGCTCTCTCCACCATTTTATCCAGCTTATTCTCATCTGTATGAAGACTGACGGCCCCTACTTTTCGATAACCTGTTTCGTACTCCCCGGCCTCCTCAAGTTCTTGAATCAAGTCCGGATAATACCTGGCCCCTCCCTTAACGAGCCTGTACCAACGCTTATTGCGCCGCTGAGAGAGCCATGGACATACAATACCGGCCGCTGCATCTGTAGCCTGGCCCTGGTCTTTCCGATCAATGATCGTTACGTGTACTCCTTCTTTCGCTAAATGATAAGCAGTCGAAGCGCCAAGAACGCCTCCACCAACCACGATATATTTCTTCATAGGGAACCCCTTTTTCTGCAAAGTTTATAGACCTATTGTATAGAAGAACAAAGCGCGTCTCAAATGCGTTCCTGCGGATTAATACTTTTACATCCCTCTTTTTTATATTGATCCTGTCTGAAAAACAGTGCACAAAAAAAGACCGCTCAAAGCGGCCTTATCCTTTCATACATTCACATAAGTAAAGATAGCATTCTTCCATAGTACTGACGCAATCGTGCACTCCATCCGCTTCAATTTCAATTAAAGCAAATGAGTTCAGCGTAATAGTAAAAGAAGCAATGCGTATGGAGTTGCTTTTCTCCGTAAGTTTCTGCAGTTCACAGTAAACCGGGTCGTGTTCCCTTTCAACGAAGTCAAACCAGCTTGCCTGCTCCATTTCTTTCCCCCTTCACGAATTGAACTCACCTTAAATGATTCGTGGGTAAGGGGGGAAAAACCTCTATTCTTTTACAACTTCTACTTCCCAGTTTTCATTCACATATAAGCCGATGACATCGACGTTGAATCCCCATGATTTTACCAGGTCCACAGACTCTTTAATCTGCCCCTCTTTTACTTCCCGTTCTACTGGGTTGCCTGCACAATTATGGTGTCCGACAACAGCAACGACATTTGAGCCATGATTGTCTGCTGAAATTTTAATTTTCGCCTGTACGGATACCAGCTGATCTTCCGAACCTTCCAACAAAAATTTCGTTGGACCCGCTTCTGTAATCATATCGATATACTCAGTTCCATAACGTTCCTGCATCCAGTGGATCACAGGCAGCTGAACCCTTCCGTCCATACAGTTAATAGCTGTTGCAAAAGTTTTTTCTGACATCCTAATTCCTCCTCTTAAATTCTCTCTTTTTTATAGTATCATAAACCAAAAGCAGCAAGGAAAAACCTTGCTGCTTCTATTAGTTTATCCCTTCAATCTGCATATCTTCAACTGTTGCTGTCCCATTATCACGAATACGAGCCCCTATTTCCACTTGATCTCCTTCCTGCAGAAAGATGGAGAGTGGCGCTTTACTTGTATTCACCGTATAAATTGTCGTTTCTCCCTCAAGAAGAAATTGAACAGACTGTCTTTCATCTGTAGAAGTGACTAAAACACGGCTGACCACACCACTTTTTTCAGTGAGATCCACACTCTGGCTTCCCTCTACACTGCTTGGATCCTGGGCAATCTGCAGTCGGTAGGCATTTAATGTTTGTTTGGCTGTTTCTCCAAACACCGCAAAGTCTGAATCAGACGCTTTAATATACGCATATTGTTTAAATAAACCATTTGGATCGAGAACATTGACTATCCAAGTCGGATGTCCATCGACGTTATAAAGGACCGGCATCGTTCCTGTCCAGTTTTTCTCTGGATACTGCTTATTAACAATTTGAATGGCGCCTTTACTATCCATAATACCCTGATTCTGCTGTCCATTATAATAGGTGAGCGCTCCCGTCCTTGCGTTGATCAATGTATATCCTAATGCCGAGTCAATGTTCTCTTTAGGTGAAGCCATATCGGTAAAATAGAACATTTCCCCATTCTCATTAAAGATAGGAGTCACACTGCTTTCTGTGCCTGATTCATTTGGAATCTTTACATCTTTTTTACCAAAGATGGAGTTCAGCCATCCATTTACATATTTACCGAAGTACTCATTTTCTGTCGCAGCCAGTTCAGAACTGACGGATCCTTCAATAAATTCCGGAGCCTCAGAAGCATCATACGTCTCTACATCCCCATTAACCGGATCTACAACCGCCACTTTTACTTGATCCATATCAGGGCGGTTGGAGAAAAATAAGGGTTTATAGATGGTTTGTATATACCACGGCTTCCCTTCATCATCTACTTCAATCTGAGCTTCCCCGCTTTGAATAAAATCAGGGTGTTTTCCATAGACGACACGCTGAACATTATGATTAAAATAGCTGGAGTTTGTATAACGCATGTTATTCTCGATAAACTCAGGCTGGGCGTTAATATTTGTTGCTGCAATAGAAAAATACCCTTCCGTCTCTTTCCCACGCAGATATCTCCAAAAGCTCGTAAATTCTACAGGTGCAACATACACAATATCGCCATCTACTCGTTGAGCCTGCAGTTTACCAAGGTCATAAAACTGAGTATTCGGTACAACACTCATGGCTTTCTGTACTTTGTTTCTAGCTGATTCAGGCGCAACAGATATAGGAGTATTTTCTTCATTTAAAGGACGCGCTTCCTCTTCTTCTGATTTAGTTATTGAGTCATAACTGTCCTGGAGTGCCAGAATACTATATACAAACACGCCGATTACTGCAGCTGCTGCAACAAGCATAACCAGGCCGGTTAAGGATCGGTGTGCGGTTTGATACTGCACAGGTACTTTCGCTCCACCATAAACGAGTGGGACAAATAAAACCGCCACAATAATATTCAAAATCAGCATATTAGGAACGGTAATTGTAGGCATAAAAGCGTAAACGACTCCAGTCATCAGGATTAATCCAAAAACAAACGTTCCTAATGCTGTTTTTAAAATCTTTTTCCTCCGCATTCGATTCTTGCTGTAAACGATGATGGTCAAAATTAAAAATAAAAGAAACGATAAAACCGTTGTTATGAAAATACCAACCATACTATGTACTCCCCTTCCATTTCATTTGCTTCATTTACGAAAAAGCTCCCGCTTATGTTTCAATGTTCTATTCATAGTTTACACCTTTATGCAGGTCCATATGAAAAAATATTTTCATAAAAAAATAAAGCAGAACGTTAAGTTCTGCTTTGTTTCTTCCAATAATCAGCAAGTCCCATAGCGCAGACTTCAAAATCCAGTTTCAGAATTTCGTAGACAGGGTGGTCCGGTTGTATCCCATTTTCACTCAAATATGAGGAAACCCGCTGATAAATACGATTCTCGATTCCCTTCATGCCTTCCCCTTGTTCTAATGCATCCTTCGCTTCACTTACAAACACAGGTATCCATTCAGACACTTGATTAAACGCTTGTTCTGAATCATCCGTTACACCAAAATGCCCAAAAAACACACGGGCTGGATTTAATTCATGGAAGCGGTTGATGGAACGCTGCATAGCATCCGGGTCAAATTGATTCGGTGAAGTAGTCGGTAAATAAAATACCAAACCTTCATCAGCTGTCTGATGGTAGCGTATACCAGCTGTATCTCCCGTAAACAGTCCTTCACTAAGAGAATCATAAATACCAATGTGATGCTTGGCATGACCTGGTGTATCGTAAAACGTTAACGTGCGTCTTTTTGAAATAGCTAATGTATCGCCATCTTCTTTTACCATTAACCGCTCCTCCGGGATAGGCACAATAGGATCAAACAAATCATCAAAGTTTTCTCCATAAACTGCACGGGCCCCTTGTATCAGACGTGAGGGATCGGCAAGGTGTCTCCAGCCCTTTTTATGAACAATCACTTCTGCATTAGGACATTCCTGCAAAAGAAGTCCGGCACCGCCCGCATGGTCCAGGTGAATATGAGTCAACACAATATACCGTACGTCTTCAGGAGAGCGTTTTAAGTCTTTCAGCCCCTCCAAAACCCTGGGAACAGAAGGGCTGGGTCCTGTCTCAATAAGTGTAATCTCTTCTTCCATAAATACATATGTACCTGTCCGTCCTTCAAACCCAAGATCAAAACCATCTACTAAGTAAAGATCGTCTCCCAATGCCATCGGCGCTTTCTTTTCCATCCTCTTCACCTCATCTTTTGGAATACTCTTAGTTTACTAGATATTCCCACTCAATGAAAACGTTTACTTAGTTGTGTTGTAAGTCGGGCTAAAGAGAGTAATTGTATCTTGTCACAAAAATGGGCTGGGTGAATATCATAGGTGGTGAGGAGTTGGTTCAAATGACAGATGAAAGAAAAATGCATGAGCAAAGTAATAAAAAGCCGTCCTATGACCAATGCCATAAAATGAAAGATTATCATGTGATGGTAACGATGGAGGACGGCCGCTCGTTTGATGGTATTATTATTGAAGTTTCCAATAATAATGTGACGATGCTTATCAGCGAAGATGTTATGGTGGGCGAAAACGAATCAGACAGTGAACAGCGACAATACGGATATGGCCGCCGTCGATTCAGACGTTTTCGACGCAGTGTGCTTCCTTTAGCTGGAATTACTGCTCTGGCCCTCTTTCCGTACTTCGCCCGTCCGTACCCTTATTACTATCCGTACCCTTATCCTTATCCTTATTATTATTAACAGAGTAGATCCAGGATGTCTCTTATCTCTACTAAGTAAAAGAGCCACCACAAAGCCGAATAAGCTCTGTGGTGGATTTTTTGTTCATAATAAGATACTTTTTTCAATTTCCTTCATCTGGTAGAAATAGCCTTGTCGCTGGATCAATTCTTCATAAGTACCTGATTCTACAACTTCTCCATGATCCATAACGACAATTTGATCCATCTGATCGAGACCTGTTAAACGATGGCTGATTAACACAAGTGTATCCCTTTCTGCCTGATTAAAAAGATGGTCATACATTTTCTTTTCTGTTAGAGCATCCACAGACGACGTCGGTTCATCCAGCAGCCATAAAGGCTTCCCTTTTAAAAGAGCTCTTGCAAAAGCAAGGCGCTGCCTCTCTCCCCCAGACAGATTTTCTCCTTTCTCAAAAACAGGATGGTCCAAATCAATGTCCAGTGCTACCTTTGTTAAAGCATCCTTTAAGGTTTTATCGGATAAGTCATCATTAACAAGCAACAAATTGTCCCGAACCGTTCCATAAAAGAAATGATTCTCCTGCAGAACCACATTGCTGTTCTCCCAAATACTTTCTTCATCTATCCAGTCTATACTCTCACCATTAATGAGAAGGTCTCCGGATTCAGAGGACTGGAATTTCAACATCATTTGGAGCAACGTGGATTTTCCTGACCCGCTGGCTCCGACAACAGCCGTTTTACTTCCAGATGGAATAGAAAGAGAGACATCCTTCAACACCATTCTTTTGTCATTTGGAAACCGGTAGTTTACATGATCCCATCGAAAAGAAGGGGCCTTATTCGTATCAATCAACTGGACTCCTTGTTCTTTATGCTCCTCATCAACCACTGAAAACAAACGCGTTGATGCCCGCTTGCTATCTTCTAAATGACCAGGCAGCACCGCCATAGGCGTAACATTTTCAAAAACCGTTAATGAAATCATCACAAGCATAGCTAGAAATAACCCGTTCAAGTCCCCTTTGGCTGTAAGAAAAGCTCCAAGAGCGAGAACGCCCCAGGAAACAACCAGAGTGACAAAGGTATTCCAGGAATGACTGGCCAGCATCTGCATCCCATCTCTTTCTTGTTCTCTCAGGTAGTTTTCCGAAGACTGTTCCAGCTCCTTTTCCTTTTGTTTAAGCTGCTGGTAAATTTTCAAATCACGGAACCCATATAAAAATTCGGTCGCATCTGTAGAAAGAGACCCTCGTGCTTCGCGCACCTGATTTCCAAGCTTTCTCTGTTTTACAGCGTACCAGGCCGGAATGAACAACCCTGTCAAAGCCAGCCCCAGTAAAAGCACAACAGCGATGGATATAGAGAAAATAGACGTGAATACAATCGTACCTAAGAAGATGATCACAACTACTACTGGAGGATAGTAGACTCTCAGAAAAAAATTCTGCAGGCTTTCCACATCTCCTACAATACGCGCGAGCAGATCTCCGCTTCGGTATTTTTGAAAAATTCGCGGTGCGTGCGGCTCCAGTTTTTTATAAAAAGCTAAGCGCAGATTACTCAAAATCGTAAACGTAGCGCGATGGGAGAAATACCGCTCGGCATAACGGCCAAGCGCCCTTGCAAACCCAAACAATTTGAGAAACGCAATTAAAACTGTCAATGCGTACAACGGCGGCATGAGAGCGGCTTTTGAGATAAGGTATCCACTGGAAGCAAACAGTCCTACAGCTGATATTCCTGCCAAGAATCCAAATACGACAGAAAGCACAATATCTTTTTTCTCTAATACAACAAGCCGGATCACTTCTTGCAAGTCCCTCATAGGCTGTCTCCTCTCTGCTGAGTACCAATCATTTCTCTGTATGCTGGAACGTTTCCCAATAACTCCTCATGAGTGCCGGTATCAACCATCCGTCCTTTATCAAGCAGGACAATTTGGTCCGCATGTGTAATCGTATGCAGGCGGTGTGCGACCGTAATAATTGTTGATGTTGCAGCAAGTTCCCGGATGGATTGCTGCAATATCCGCTCAGTCTTCACATCCAGCCCCGTCGTTGGTTCATCAAAAAGAATAACAGAAGGCTGCTTTAAGAATGTACGAGCCAGTGCCACCCGTTGTTTTTCTCCTCCTGACAGCCCCCTCCCCGCTTCTCCAACGGGAGTATCATAGCCCTTCTCCAAAGAACGAATGAGATCATCGATTCCTGCCTTTTTGGCAGCCGCTTCGATTTCCTCCCTTGTATGCGTCCCCCTTCCTCCAATTGCAATATTCTCTTCGATCGTTCCAGAGAAAAGGTAAGGGTTCTGGGAAATATAGCTGACCTGATCAAACCATTCTTCCTCCTTATAGGCATAGAGTGGCTGTCCATTCACCAGAATCTTTCCAGATACCGGCTTTAATAACCCAGCAAAAAGATTTAAAAGTGTCGATTTACCTGAACCGCTCTTTCCCACAATGGCTATCTGGGATTGAGGAGGAACATTCAGGGTAATCCGGTCCAGGGTGAACCCACCTCCATAGTGAAAACCAACATCTTTTAATTCAATAACCGGGGGGCAATTGCTTTCTATCCTTTCTTCCCCCCATTCTAATTTAAGGCCTTCTTCTTCCAATTCAGCCGTCAATTGACCAGCAGCTCCAGAAGCCCCACGCCCCGTGTGAAAAGCACTACCAAAATCTTTTAACGTCAAATAGAATTCAGGGGCTAAAATTAAGATGAAAAAGGCCGAAAAGAACGAAACACTTTCATAGACAACGAGACGAATCGCAATTTCTAAGGCAATGATTCCAATACTCAGCATGGATATAAACTCCAGCATGAGAGAGGAAACAAACGCCACTTTTAAAACTTCCATCGTCGCATCTCTAAAACCAAGACTGCTCTTCTCAATCTCACTCTCTTGCTGCTTTGATCGATTGAAGAGTTTTAAAGTGGTTAAACCTTGTAGTGTATCCAGGAACTTTCCTGAAAAAGCGGAGAGTTTCTCCATTTGATCTTCTGATTTTTTCTTAGTCATCACACCGATAATTGCCATAAACAAAGGAATAAACGGTGCTGTTATAATCATGATTAACCCAGAATAAAAGTGCTCTGTAAAAACAACTACAAGAATCATAACCGGAAGAATCATCGTTTGGATCATCTGCGGAATATAACTGCTGAAATATCCATCGATCTCATCAACAGAATCCATCAGGACACTGACCTTCCTGCCCGACTGCCCTTGAAGGGACGCATGAATAGGATTGGCTGAGTACTTTTGAATGATGGACTCCCGGTAATGCCGCTTAGCCTTTGAAGCTAACTTCACACCTGTCCTCCCGTTCAGCCAAGTAAATAAAGTTCTTCCCGCCAAGACGATAATTAACCCGCCAAGCAGCGGTACGATTTCACGAAAGCTCTGCTCATCAAGGAAAATACGGTCAACAATGGCCACGAAATAATAGGACTGACCAATAATTGTCCCCCCTAATAATACAGACGTGAGGACCAGCAGCATCAACACTTTTCGATCAGCGAAAGCAAATTTGCTGAGGTGCTTCATCTATGGAAAACTCCTTACACACATTTTTTGTGAAACAATTCACATTATCCTTATTATAATGGATATACAGCGATTATTCTAAAAATAAAACTGAGGATTTTATGAACATATTGTTATCATACATCGTCTCCTTTTAGCCGAGCGGACATACACGCACACCTTCTCTTTTCCCTTTCACAATAAAAAAAGCACCTATTTATAAAGGCGCCTGCATAATAGTTTACATTTATCTAAGAAAGGTTTCTCTACTCCTTCAAAAACGCTTAAATACTCCTTAATCTCTTCCCACAGAAAAGCCTTCAAACATGGGACCGCCATAAGGAGCCAGTAAATCTTTAATTAAAAGGATGACCGCTTCTTTATCCCCATTTTTATAAAAGAGATCAAAACTATCAATAAAACGCTTGGAAAATCCATCGTCAAAGGTTCTCAGCGCCCGGATCATCCATTTAGAAGAACCAGACCATTGACCATTTATACGAAGGTAAAACTCCCCTGCTCGTTCAGCAAGCTCCCCCGCTATTAACAGTGATTCCCCCCGATCTGAACAGCCGATAAAATCATCAAGTGTATCCGTAAGAAAATAACGTTTTTGGTCGATCAACGATTTGGACCATGATTCAGGACCTTTTTGCAGTAGAAGGTTGGCTTCATTTCTTACTGGCTTTAATCTTTCATTTTCTTTGATCGTTCTCCCTTCACTTATCATGCGAGGCATAGAAGGGTGCCCTGCTTCACAGTCTTTTTGAAAGAACTTCCCATAAGAATTCCAATTATGTACAAAGGCTTCCACCGGCCATCCAAATTTATAAAAGGATTCTCGGTATGAGTCAGGGATATCGGAATAGAAGACAATCAAATCTAAATCTGACGTAGTCGTTGCTTCCCCTCTAATTACACTACCCGCCAATAAGGCAGCGTCACATTCCGAATACTTCACATCCACAATTCGTCTCGCGGCATCCATGGCTTTATCTATCATCATGGACTACTCATTCCTTTCTAGTATAAAGTGCACTTGTCCTTATCAAATGGTATGCGTTTAAAACTTCTTCTCTTGAAATCCGTTTCTTTTCCTGCCTAAAACCAGTGTATCATAGTCCATTATCCGTACTTCCCAGAAACGCACCAGGCAGATTGTGATAACTCACAAGGGAAAATTATAATGTGTGTGAGCACAAAAAAACCCTCCTCTCTTTATGAGAGGAGGGTCTAAATTCATGATAAGTTCTGGCTCCAATCTACAACCGCTTCTCCTTCTAAGAAACGTTCCGAATCCATAGCCGCCATACAACCTGTTCCAGCAGCAGTAATCGCCTGCCGGTACTTCTGGTCCTGTACATCCCCGCATGCAAAGATACCAGGAACATTTGTATTGGTCGTACCAGGATCAACTAAAATGTAGCCTTTCTCATCCATATTCAGCTTTCCATCCAGAAATTCTGTGTTCGGGTTGTGTCCAATAGCAACAAAAACACCATCCGTTTCTATCACTTCTTCATTCCCGGAATCGTTGTCTCTCACTTTAACTCCGGTAATTTTGGTACCGTCCGACACCATTTCCAAGGGGGTTTTATTAAGGGACCAAGTGATTTTATCATTATCTTTTGCCCGTGTCTGCATAATTTTCGAGGCTCTCAGTTCGTGACGCCGATGGATAATTTGAACTTCACTTGCAAACTTGGTTAAAAAAGTGGCTTCTTCCATCGCGGAGTCTCCGCCGCCAATAATAATAACTTTCTTGCCCCTAAAGAAGAATCCATCACAAGTGGCACACGTACTTACCCCTCTTCCCATATTCTCTTTTTCACCTGGAATACCGAGAAGTTTAGCTGATGCCCCCGTAGAAATAATCAAGGATTGTGTCTCCACTTCACCTAATCCATCCACCTGAAGTTTGAATGGACGCTCTTCAACATCGACTTCTGTTACCCAGCCTCGTTTAAAAGTGGCGCCAAAACGTTCGGCCTGCTTTTTCATATTATCCATCAGTTCCGGACCCATAATGCCATCAGGGAAGCCTGGGAAATTTTCTACTTCTGTGGTTAGTGTCAACTGGCCGCCTGGTTCCGGCCCCTCAATAACAAGAGGGTTCATATTGGCTCGCGCTAAATAAACAGCAGCCGTAAGTCCAGCAGGTCCTGTTCCTAAAATTATTGATTTGTAGGTCATGAATGCTCCTCCTCTTTAAAAGTTACACGTATTAGTGTTATAACCCTTTTTAACCAAAGTCATGCCTTGAAACCTGACTGAGGATCTCATTCACTTGTAATGTATTCCTACAAAATAGAAATGGACCTACTTTTCTTCTTCAGCGAACTTTTGGATACGAGCTTCAATTTCGTCACGCACACGCTGGAAGAATGCCCACTTCTCTTCCTCTGTACCTTCCGCTTTAGCCGGATCATCAAATCCCCAGTGGTACCGGGTCACATGGGAAGGTGTCATCGGGCATTTATCATTCGCATCTCCGCAGAGAGTGATGGCATAAGCCGCATTATTTAAAATGTCTGGATCAATGATATCAGAGGTCTGATCAGTAATATCGATCTCTACCTCTTTCATCGCTTTTACAGCATTCGGATTTAGACCATGCGCCTCAATCCCGGCTGACTTCACATCATATTTATCTCCTAAATATTTCTTACCAAACCCTTCAGCCATCTGGCTGCGGCAGGAGTTTCCGGTACATAGAAAATAGATAACTGGTTTATTAGACATCTTACATTTCTCCTTTATGTTTCGTTTTGTTAAAGCTTAGCTTTCATTTCATCCTAAAGAGACACTTCTCTATAGGATTAACAACCATAGATAAAGTCCAAAAAGCGTGATCAAAAGGGTCGGAACGGTTAAAATGATGCCGACTTTAAAGTAATATCCCCATGATATACGGAAGCCTTTCATGGATAACACATGAAGCCACAGTAAAGTCGCCAATGACCCGATCGGTGTGATTTTCGGTCCAAGATCTGAACCAATTACATTTGCATAAATTAATGCTTCCCGCATCGTTCCAGTTGTATTTGTATCAGCAATTGCAATGGCATCGATCATGACAGTAGGCATATTATTCATAACAGAAGACAAGATAGCTGCGATAAAGCCCATGGACACGGTAGCAAAGAACAGCCCTTGCGATGCGGTGTACTGCAGAACATCTGCCAGGACATCCGTCAATCCGACATTGCGCAGACCATACACGACGACATACATGCCTATGGAGAAAAATACAATCGCCCACGGTGCTCCTTTAATAACATTTGAAGTATTAACCGCTGCACTCCTTCTCGCCATTAGTAAAAACAAGATGGCAATGATTCCTGCAACTAATGAAACTGGTAAGCCTAGAGGTTCACTTGAAAAATAACCAATTAATAGAACAGCGAGAACACCCCAGGACATACGGAACATACGGTGATCCTGAATCGCTTCTCCTGGCTTTTTTAATTGAGAAAGGTCATAACGATCAGGTATACTCTTTCGGAAAAACACGAATAGAACAAGTATACTTGCAGTTAATGAAAACAGGTTTGGAACAATCATCCTTGAAGCGTACTCCACAAAACCGATATCAAAGAAATCGGCCGATACTATATTAACCAAATTACTAACGATTAAAGGCAGAGACGTGGTATCGGCGATAAAACCACTCGCCATAATAAATGGCAGAATCATGGTTTCTTTAAAATTCAAATTTCTGACCATCGCGAGAACAATCGGCGTTAAGATTAAAGCGGCACCATCATTTGCAAATAAGGCCGCTACGACCGCCCCCAGTAAAGTCACGTATACAAACATCAGCTGCCCATTCCCTTTAGCGGCACGAGCCATATGAAGCGCTGCCCATTCAAAGAAGCCTATTTCGTCCAAAATCAAAGAAATAATAATAATAGCAATAAATGCTAATGTTGCATTCCAGACAATATCTGTAACAGCCAAAACATCCTGGAAGTCAACCACACCAAATATAAGTGCCAGAACTGCACCTCCGCAGGCTGACCATCCGATGCCTAAATCCTTCGGTTGCCATATGACGAGCACAAGTGTAAGTATAAATATTGCTGCTGCTATCCAACCTAAACTCAAAAAAATCCTCCTATCGTCTGCATTGAAGAGGTAAACCTGAATCTTCCAATGCTTTTAGCTTCTCTTTTTGATCTGGGAGATGAGCCAACACCTGGTGAATGATAGGAACAGTCTCATGGGAAGTATTCAGCGAGTAGAAAACCCACCTGCCTCCTCTTCGTTCTTTAACAAGACCACCATCCCTCAATTTTTTTAAATGCTGACTAACCGACGGCTGACTCATTTGTAAAATTTCCACGATTTCACACACACAGCATTCCGTATGCTGCACCAGTGCCATGATTGTCAGACGTGTTGGATCGCCCAATAGCTTTAACGTTTGAGCGGCTTGATCTATATGAAATGTTTCGTTTCCCATCGGATCACCCCTGTAACATTGTATAAGCATACACTTATATGTGCAATGCAAATTTTGTTTTTAATAGATATACCCCGGACAGATAACCAGTCCTATCCTCTCAGCCCAGCATATACTGAATAAGCAAATCTTTTTTGAGAGGTAAGGATTATGTATAGAAAACAAGAATCACTTCGACGACCAAGATTTTGTTTATTTCCCGGATATAAATACTGTGGCCCCGGATGCAGCGGACCTGGCGAACCTTTGAATGCCGTTGATGCAGCCTGTAAGAAGCATGACGAATGCTATCGATATTACAGAGATTACTGCGCTTGTGATGAAGCTTTTATCCGAAGGCTGGAGCGCCTCCAGAATCCCTACACAGAAGAAGGGCGTCAAGCCAGAGTCATCTACAAATATATGAGGTTGCAAAGATTATTCACCTGTTCATTCTAAGAAGGTCTCCATTTAAGTGATCTTCTTATTTTGTGTTTTCTCCCTTTACATAAACGAATGAATTATAATAGAACAATAAGTAGACTTGTCTTTTCAAATAGGAAATATGTGCTTATAATAGTCAACAGCATGCTTTTTATGCTTCGTTAAAACGAGAGGATGTCGTACTAAAAATGAAATTCGAAGAAAGGTTCGATTGGCAGCTCTTTTTTATCATCTGTTGTTTCATCACCGTCAGTTCTGTTGCTCTTTTCAGTGCGCAGCAAAGCACTCAATATAGTGATAATTTCGTACTTAAGCAATTGGTCTGGTATGGGGTCGGTGGAATCGTTATTGGATTTATGCTCCTGGTAGATCCGGAAGATTTCAAAAAAATCAGCTGGTACTTATATGGGTTTGGCATACTGCTGCTTGTAGCACTAATCCTTGCGCCACCGTCCATTGCCCCTGTCATTAAAGGACAAAAAAGCTGGTTTACGCTTCCTGGGTTATCTCTCCAACCGGCAGAGCTTGTAAAAATCTTTACGATACTCGTCTTAGGCCGCATAGCCGTTAACCATAACAGTAAACATCGTTCATCATTTAAAACGGACCTTCTTCTCCTATTAAAACTTGGAGCTGCTGCTGGATTCCCCTTTTTACTAATCATGCAGCAGCCCGACTTAGGAACAGGCCTTGTTTTCATCGCTATTCTTGCTGGTTTTGTTCTTATATCAGGAATTCAGTGGAAAATCATTCTTCCCATCTTCGCATTCATTTCCGCTGCCGGGACAAGTTTGATCTTATTAGCCATTAAAGCTCCGGATATACTGGATCGTTATCTGGGAGTAAAGGAGTACCAGCTCGGTCGAATATACTCTTGGTTCCAGCCCACGAAGTATGAGGATTCCTCCGGGTACCAATTGGTCAAAGCGATGCAGGCCATCGGTTCAGGCCAGCTTTATGGGAAAGGATTTGGAGAAAGAGAAGTTTATCTGCCTGAAGCGCAGACTGATTTTATCTTCAGTATCATTGCTGAGGAATACGGTTTCCTTGGTTCATGTATTGTTATTTTTCTTTTCTTCTTTCTTATTTACCGGTTTACAACCATAGCTTTTAAAGCAAACAGTCCTTACAGCTCATATGTAATGGTCGGAATCATCAGTATGATTGCTTTCCACGTGTTTCAGAATATCGGAATGTCTGTTCAGCTTTTACCGATTACAGGAATCCCGCTGCCATTTATCAGCTACGGGGGGAGTGCCCTGCTTGGAAACCTCATGGCCCTCGGTATTGCTTTTTCAATATCCTATCATCACAAAACCTATATGTTCGGTGAATAAAAAAAGCTTCAGAAGCCTTTACGCTTCTGAAGCTTTTTTATATTTATTCTACCGTTACACTCTTCGCCAGGTTACGTGGTTTATCAACGTCGCAATCACGGTGAAGGGCAGCATAGTAAGAAATCAGCTGAAGTGGAACAACCGACACGAGTGGTGTCAATAAGTCATGAACATGCGGAATGACGAATGCATCTCCATTCTTATCAAGCCCTTTCATACTGATAATCATGCTGTTTGCACCACGCGCTTCCACCTCTTGCACGTTTCCACGAATGGAATAGTTTACGTTTTCTTGAGTCGCCAAAGCAATGACAGGTGTTCCATCTTCAATAAGCGCGATTGTACCATGCTTCAACTCACCACCGGCAAATCCTTCTGCCTGGATATAAGAAATCTCTTTCAGCTTAAGAGAACCTTCAAGACCAACGTAATAATCGATTCCACGCCCGATAAAGAAGCAGTTTCTAGTCGTAGATAGATAATCACGGGCCAGCTCTTCTAACTGTTCTTTCTGATCCGTCAGTGCTTCCATCGCATTCGCTACAATTCCAAGCTCCTGCATCGGGTCAAAATCAAGCTCAATTCCTTTCGCACGAGCTGTATCCACGGCAAGAATCGCAAGCACAGCCATTTGAGCTGTATAGGCTTTCGTTGAAGCTACAGCAATCTCAGGCCCCGCATGCAGGTGCATCGTGTAGTCAGCTTCACGGGAAAGAGTGGATCCTGGTACATTGGTAATCGTCAATGCCGGGTGTCCGAGTTCTTTCGTTTGGACCAGCACAGAACGACTGTCTGCTGTTTCACCACTTTGAGAAATATATACGAACAATGGCTTCTCAGAAAGAAGCGGCATGTTGTAGGAAAACTCACTTGCTACATGAACTTCAACAGGAATGTTTGCCAGTTTTTCAATGAACTGCTTCCCAAGAAGTCCTGCATGATAACTCGTTCCTGCTGCAATAATATAAATCCGGTCGCACTCTTTCATTGCTTCACGAATTTCAGGTTCTAACTTAATTTCATCGTTCTCATTTTGGTACTCCTGGATAATTTTACGGATAACAAAAGGCTGTTCATCAATTTCTTTAAGCATGAAGTGAGGATACGTACCTTTTTCAATATCTGTGGTATCCAACTCCGCTGTGAAAGGTTCACGAGTAACGGTTGTACCATCAAGTTTTTGAATTTCAACAGCATCACGACGGACAATAACCGTTTCTTTATCCATCAATTCCAAAAACTGATCTGTCACATGAAGGGCAGCCATAGAATCACTGGCTACAACATTGAAGCCTTCACCAACACCGACAAGTAAAGGGCTCTTGTTCTTCGCAACATAAATGGTATCTTCATTTTCGCTGTCAATCAGGGCAATCGCATAAGATCCTGTTAACAGTTCAACAGCTTTACGGAATGCTGCTGCTACATCATTCATCTCATTATGAAGTACTTCAATTAACTGAACAATAATTTCTGTGTCTGTTTCACTTTTGAATTCTACGTCACTCAAGTACTCATCACGAACGTCAACATAGTTCTCAATGACACCATTGTGAACAATGGTAAAACGCCCGGATGCACTTTGGTGAGGGTGCGCATTTTCTTTACTCGGAGCGCCGTGCGTAGCCCAGCGTGTATGACCAATTCCAAGCGTTGATTTAACGTTCTCATCAACAGCCTCTCTTAAAGCTGCAATGCGGCCTTTTACCTTTGTAACCTCTACGCCGTCTTGGTTAAGGGTAGCGATTCCGGCAGAATCATAACCGCGATATTCTAGTTTCTCAAGACCATTCAGTAAAATTTCCTTCGTATCATTCTGTCCAATATATCCTACAATTCCACACATAATTGTTGTCCTCCTTGATTATCAAGAGAAGAGCAACGAATGTAAGCACTGGGGCTATTCGTTGCCCCTCTCTCGTAACAGCATTTTTATTGTCACTTGATCCAGATGTCTTGTTCAAAGAGTCGCCTCTTCGGTTTACATTTGGATAATCGACTGAAGTGAGACAGCCGGGAGGCATCCGCCGAATACTCGATCAACCTCCACCTCGTCAACTGTGCTGGTAACGTCCCTTTGGCACAGTCCTGGCGCTTATTATAACTCTTAACCTTACAATCCTCCTCTTCCATTCTAAAATAAAACCCTTCCTGTGCTTTGCCTTATATTTACGTTTCTAAACATATATCCGACAAATTTCACAAGGACAAACCCTATTCTACCTGAGCTTTGTTCAACTGGTCAATACAATTCATAACCGTTACGAAAATGTAAGGACCTTGTAATAAGATATGCACAGGCCGCCACCTTGTGCGACCTGTGTTCTCTTGTGTTTTAGTTATTCTTTAAGCCCAAGTTCCTCGTTTACAACTTGTACGACTTTGTCGCAATAGCGCTCACATTGGTCTTCTGTAGGAGCTTCGACCATAATTCTTACTAAAGGTTCTGTACCTGAAGGACGAACCAGGACACGTCCGCTGTCCCCCATCTCTTCTTCCACTGCCTGAATGGCCTCTTGAATGTGAGGATGCGTTTGGACACGGTTCTTATCAATTACACGAACGTTCTTTAGAACTTGAGGGAACTTTTCCATTTCCGCTGCAAGTTCAGAGAGAGGTCTCCCTGTTTCCTTAATTACATTCACTAATTGGAGAGCTGAGAGCATTCCATCGCCGGTTGTATTATGATCAAGGAATATAATATGACCAGACTGTTCTCCTCCGAGATTATAGCCGCCACGACGCATCTCTTCCATGACATAGCGATCTCCAACTGCTGTTTTATCACTCTTCATTCCGTTAGCTTCAACAGCTTTGTAGAAACCAAGGTTACTCATAACAGTAGATACGACTGTAGAATGGTTGAGCATTCCTTTATCATTCATATGTTTAGCACATATGTACATGATTCTATCACCATCTACGATATTTCCTTTTTCATCAACCGCTATCAACCGGTCACCGTCTCCGTCAAAAGCTAACCCAATATCTGCTTTTTTCTCTTTAACCAGCTGCTGTAATGCTTCCGGATGAGTGGAACCTACTCCATCATTAATATTTAAACCATCTGGAGACGATCCGATGGATGAGATATCTGCTTCTAAATCTGCAAAAAGATGAGAAGCCAGAGATGAAGTTGCTCCGTGAGCACAGTCTAAAGCGATGTGAAGGCCATCGAAATCATAATCCACCGTCTGTTTTAAGTGCTGAAGATACTTCTGGCATCCCTCAAAGTAATCATTACTTTGACCAAGATCTGATCCTGAAGGTCTTGGAAGATCGTCCTCTTCCGCATCAATAAGAGCTTCAATTTCAGCCTCCTGATCGTCTGTCAGTTTAAAACCATCGGGACCAAAAAATTTAATACCGTTATCTTCAACAGGGTTATGAGAAGCAGAAATCATAATGCCTGCCTCAGCTTGGAGAGCTTTTGTCAAAAATGCTACTCCCGGCGTAGAGATGACCCCGAGACGCATCACTTCTGCACCAATGGAGAGCAAACCTGCTGTTAATGCTCCTTCCAGCATTTCACCTGAAATTCTCGTGTCACGACCGATTAATACTTTGGGCCGCTCTACACCTTTTGTAACTACATAGCCGCCATAACGTCCTAATTTAAACGCTAATTCTGGTGTTAATTCTTTATTAGCAACGCCACGAACGCCGTCTGTACCGAAATATTTTCCCATATTCACTGAACCTCTCTTTCTATACTTTCCGCCATTAATCTAATCTTATTATTTGTATTTTCATGGTTTCTTTTTTAACTTGTTTCATCAAGGACATCGATGGTCACTTCAATGGTCTCAGGGTCAACGGAATTAACTCCCTCTGGCAGCGGTACATCCACTTCCAACGTTTGATCTTCTGTTACCTGTGTGACATCTATAGGAACTTCTATAGGTTCATTGATCTTGTCTAAGACATCTTTTGATCCCCTGACCGCTACGTTGTTCACTTCGGTTGTTACAGACTCAATCAAAACCCCTTCCGGCGTCCCGCCCCTTGGAGCAAGTGTTACCGGTATGTCCTTCGATCGCTTAATAATAGGAACAGTGACATTAACAGTTGTCGGATCAACGAGAACATTCAGTTCATTTCCTTGATTATCATAGACCTTTACAGGCGCTTCCTGCTGCTCAATCGTTTGATTTTCCGATCCTACATCAATGATCGCTTTTACGGATGCCACACGTTCCATAACAGAGGAAGCTCCCGTAATGCTGACCTGAGATGGTTCGGCTTCAGGTTCACCAAGTTCTAATGTATCGTCTAAATCAGCTTCATTAAAGTAATCAATATTCACATCAAAAGCTTCTGTCATTTTTTCCTCAATTTCCACTTCAATCATTTTAGGCTCAAGGGTTACAGCCAGTTGATTTGTAATTCCAGAATGCTGAAGAGAAACTTCATGTGTGCCCGGTCCAAGACCGTTAAGATCCGCATAGACAGTGAAATTCTTCTGCCTGGCCACCGGGGCCACAGAGCCCGCAGGTCCTTCTACAGTCACGGACACATCCTGGGGAATCCCACTCACTACATATTCTTCGCTGTCAAAACGAATCTCAAGAGGGATATTTTCCAAAACCTCCATATCCGAAGACGTTTCATTAAAGAATAAAGAATCTGAATCCATATTATTATCAACATTCACCGTTACCCATAGCAGAACTGCTAACATTAGAGAAATAATACGAATGAACCAAACACTCTTAAACCAATTATCCATTCTTTTTCCCCCTCCAGTTCCAGCTCTTCACCGCGGGGGTAGAGTAGTCTAATTCCGTACGCAGGATCTCTTCAAGTTTGACCTGATCAAGGTCACGATGAAGTTCACCATTTTTCGTACAAGAAATTGCACCTGTTTCTTCGGAGACGACGATCGTTAATGCGTCTGTCACTTCACTAATACCCATAGCTGCCCTGTGCCTTGTACCAAGTTCCTTAGAAATGAAAGGACTTTCAGACAAAGGCAGGTAACATGCAGCAGCTACAATTTCATCATCTTTAAGTATAACAGCACCATCATGAAGTGGCGTATTTGGTATAAATATGTTTGTTAGAAGCTCACTTGATAAATGACCGCCTATCCGAATACCGGTTTCCACATAGTCTCCCATACCAGTATCCCTTTCGATCGTAATCAAGGCTCCAATCCGGCGTTTCGCCATATAGTTACATGATTTAATAATGGCTTGCAGCGTCTTCTCCGTATCTTCTTCTTCTGAGTTATTCCTGCTAAAGAAACTACCTCGTCCTAGTTGTTCTAGAGCACGTCGAAGCTCCGGCTGAAACAAGATGATTATCGCTAAAAAACCCCACGTAATTGCTTGTGACATCAGCCATCTTAATGTGGTCAGTCCAAATAAATTACTCAATAACCATATACCCAGGATGACGAAAATCCCTTTCAGGAGCTGAACAGCTTTCGTTCCTTGGATCAGCATGATTAATTTATATACAACAAACCAGACAAGGGCGATATCAACAGTAATCAAAAAATAATCTAAAACATCCATTCCCCCATCAAGCATGCCTACACTTCCTTTTAGATATGATAAAGCTTGAAAAATTCACATTTACCATTATATCACATAACCATTTTCGAATATACGAGAAGTATTTAGTCCCGGGTCTTCCTGCTATCAAACAAAAAAAGAATGGGCACTGCCCACTCTTTTTTTCTCTTATTCTGAATCAAATGAGAAAATATCCATGACCGTCTGCTTCGTGTGGTACCATACCCACTCATAGATTTGGTTTACTTCCGTTAACTCCCCGGAATAAGCACGGAGATCCGACCGATTCAATTGATCATTACTTTGTTCACCAGAAGTATTTTCAAGAATATCCCCATTAATAATCGTTACATCTCCATCAACGGATCCTTCAATTTTTAAGTCTCCATTTCTTACAACCAAGTCTCCTTTAACCGTTACCCCTTCTGGTACGATCACTGTATGATCCCTGATTTCTAAATTTTCTTGTTTAGACACGGTCACCTGCTGATCTTGGTTCCACTCCGTAAGGATTCCTCCAAACATCAAAATAAAGAAGATTGCAGCTGCTGTCAGGAACGGATGCTGCTGAAACTTTCGAATATAAGTCTTATGTTTCTTCTGCTTTGGAAGGCTGTTCATGACATTTGCCGTAAATCTAGGCGGGGCAGACACAGGGGTGGTATTCTTTATTAATGTTGTTGTGCGCTTTAGCTCATGGAAATGGTTTTGGCATGATGAGCATTCCTGCAGGTGATCTCTCAGTCGTCTTTCTTCTTCTTTATATAAGTTCCCATCCAAATATTTATGCATGAGTGCAATGGCTTCTTTATTACAATTCATTCCCTCTCAACTCCTTCACATATGTCGAAGCCTTTTTCGTAATGCTTCCCTGCCTCTGTGAACCCGAGTTTTAACGGTACCAACAGGGATATCCAATACTTCTGCAATTTCCTGCAGGGCCAATTCATCTAAGTAGCGAAGTACGATGACACTTCTATATTTAGGTGGCAGGGCCAAAATTTCTTTGTGAATATGCGTCTGCAACTCCAGACTTTCCACTTCCTCTTCAGGGAGAGCTTGATCAGCGGCCAGCTGGGAGTACATATTTAGTCCATCAGTTCCTCTTACTTCCGCATCCAAGTGGTAATCCGGTTTCTTCTTTCGGATTCGGTCAATCGATAAATTCGTAGCTATCCGATACAGCCATGTAGAAAACTTTCGGCGTTCATCAAACGAATGGAGATTCGTATACGCGCGGATAAACGCTTCTTGAGCAAGATCTTCTGCCTCATATGCATTTCCAACCATTCTAAGGCATATATGATACACTTTGTTTTGATAAAAGGAAACAATGTCTTCAAAAGCCGATTGATTCCCCTTTTTTACTTCTTTAATTTTTTGTTTTATCATGGTTTCCATTTACTATACCTCCGCTATACTTGCGGTCGATATCCTTTACGGATGACCTCGCCCTAAAGTTTCAAAAAAAATTATATTTTTTTCCTAATATAAGTTTAACTTTTTTTAGTATCGGTTATAAAGCTGTAAATGTAAAAAATTTCTTAGGAGGACTACAAAATATGACGCGAGTGACCTCTTTGACGAAGGAAATCGAAGCTTGCCGAGTGGAAATGAGTCGTTTAGCCCGCCTCCATAAGCTAAGCTCTCCCGAAGTTGTGCGTATTAGTGTAAAGTTGGACCATCTTCTAAACGAATATGACAAGATTCAATATAAAAAACAGCAACCTACCTTAAAGAAGGCAAGTTACTGTTAAAATAAATCGTCTTATTTCAGGCTTTCTCCAAATAGAGAACCCATCAGACCAACCGCTACTGTAGCGGTTTTATTTTTTTCATCTAAAATAGGATTAACCTCTACAAATTCCGCTGAAGTAATCATTTCAGATTGATGCAGCATCTCCATAGCCAGATGGCTCTCACGATAGCTTAAACCGCCCATCACAGGTGTTCCCACTCCTGGGGCATCATTTGGATCTAAACCATCTAAATCTAAGCTCAAGTGAACACCGTCTGTACGGTCTTTTAAGTAGTCGACCGACTCTTCAATCACCTGTGTCATCCCCATACGATCCACTTCGTGCATCGTATAGACTTTAATACCTTTTTCTTTTATTAGAACCCTCTCTCCCTCATCTAATGAGCGCGCTCCAATAATAACTATATTTTCTGGTTTAATCTTAGGTTCATAGCCGTGAATACCGGTGAGTTTTTCATGACCAATCCCCAGGCTGACAGCTAGAGGCATACCATGAATATTTCCAGATGGTGAACTATCTGCTGTATTTAAATCACCGTGAGCATCATACCAAATCACACCTAGATTTTCATAATGCTTCGCAACTCCTGCGAGCGTTCCCATAGCAATGCTGTGGTCTCCTCCCAGTACGAGTGGAAAACGGTTATTTTCAATGATTTGATCAACGGTTTCTGCAAGAAGGCTGCTTCCCTCAGCAATTTCATTTAAATTTCTCAAGTTGTCCTGTTTCACATCAGCTTGCTGCTTTGGACGAGGAATCTCAATGTCCCCTAGATCTTCAATCTCATACTTCAGTCGCTCTAATCGTTCAACCATACCTGCATAACGAATAGCACTCGGGCCCATATCCACCCCTCTGCGCATTTGTCCAAGATCCATTGGAACACCAATTACTGAAAGTTGTTTTTTCATTAAAGTTCCTCCTTTATACTCTAGTTTAATTGTATCCGTTTTACTAAAGATGACTCAACCGGACATCATCCTGTATATATATACGACATTCAGTATGAAAACGTATGCTTTTTTGCATGTTTAAAAGGTTTTGTCCTTTTCGGGTAGTCAGGGGTTGAGAGTTAATTGGTCATTTTCAAGGATGGATTCAATTATAAACTTTCCTATCATCAGGAAAATCACTACTTTAATTCTTTAAATATTTAAGGATAATGGAGCAACAATCGGACGGGGTATCTATTAACTTCTTATGTATTCTGCAGTCCCTCTACAACAGCAGGCATTTTATAGATCGCACAGTCCAGGGGCAGCGAATGGAGTCCTGCTTGTCGGGACTCTTCAGTTAAGCTAAATCAAACTGTATGTAAAAAATGAAAACAAAAAACCCGACATCAAGAGATGTCAGGTTACTAGTGGAGCCTAGCGGGATCGAACCGCTGACCTCCTGCGTGCAAAGCAGGCGCTCTCCCAGCTGAGCTAAGGCCCCGTAATGGAGCGGGAGACGGGATTCGAACCCGCGACCCCCACCTTGGCAAGGTGGTGTTCTACCACTGAACTACTCCCGCATTTATAAAGTGAGCCATGAAGGATTCGAACCTTCGACCCTCTGATTAAAAGTCAGATGCTCTACCAACTGAGCTAATGGCTCATAAATAATAAATCATCTTATGGCCGGATTTTATTCTCAAAAAAATGGCTGGGCCAGCTGGATTCGAACCAGCGCATGACGGTACCAAAAACCGTTGCCTTACCGCTTGGCTATGGCCCAATAGTTATAAAAATAGTATATACCATCTAGAGAACAATATACAAACCTCTGATTTATTTTCATAAAAAATAGCTGATTGCTTTCTTATCAGCCTGATTTGATTAAATAAGTAATGGTGGAGGGAGTAGGACTCGAACCTACGAACCCGATGGGAGCGGATTTACAGTCCGCCGCGTTTGGCCAACTTCGCTATCCCTCCACTATATACATATAAGTGGTGCCGGCCAGAGGACTTGAACCCCCAACCTACTGATTACAAATCAGTTGCTCTGCCAGTTGAGCTAGGCCGGCTTTATTTAAATGGTGGAGGATGCAGGGTTCGAACCTGCGACCCCTTGCTTGTAAGGCAAGTGCTCTCCCAGCTGAGCTAATCCTCCGGTTGAAAATAAGTGGTGACCCGTACGGGATTCGAACCCGTGTTACCGCCGTGAAAGGGCGGTGTCTTAACCACTTGACCAACGGGCCATGCAACTAAAAGTTCTTCAGAGCTTCCAGCCGGATTTGAACCGGCGACCCCTTCCTTACCATGGAAGTGCTCTACCACTGAGCTATGGAAGCAAGTGGCTCCAACGGTAGGATTCGAACCTACGACCGATCGGTTAACAGCCGATTGCTCTACCACTGAGCTACGTTGGAATAATGAATAATCTTCAAAAGCAACAAAATAAGGAAAGAGATATCAATGTGGCGGCGTCCTACTCTCACGGGGGTAAACCCGACTACCATCGGCGCTGAAGAGCTTAACTGCTGTGTTCGGCATGGGAACAGGTGTGACCTCTTCGCCTTCACCACCACATCAATAT
>NZ_JAIVKN010000007.1 GCF_020524025.1 Halobacillus litoralis
ACTTGCATGTATTAGGCACGCCGCCAGCGTTCGTCCTGAGCCAGGATCAAACTCTCCATAAAAGTTAAGTTTGACTTGCTCATTTGCACACCGAATGTGCTTGTTTCAAATCTCTTCATTAAAGAAGAAATGTTTTGACGTACTGGTTGGTTCGTTCAGTTTTCAAAGATCAAAATGTTGTTTGTCGCTTCAAAACAGCGACTTCATCATTTTATCATGTTTGCGTTGTTTGTGTCAACAACTTTTTCATGATTTTTTGTTTTTGTTTGTGTCGTTTTTGCGACATTTAATAATTTATCATGTTCGCAATGCAATGTCAACAACTTTTTTTGGAAATGTTCGTTGTTGTTTTGCGCTCGTTTGTTTTCCCGACAACGTTTAATAATATAGCATAGAATAAAAAAGGTATGCAATACTTTTCTTTAATTTTTTTGATTTTCTCTTAATAAAAATATATGTATGTAAAGTTAAGTCTCTATATATGATGTAATGTCTAAACATGCTTCCTTCCTGCCGCATATGACCTGCACAATGTCTACCGGCCTTGACAGCTATAGACAAGACACAGCATCGATAGCGGCAGACAAAAGACTCCCATCGTGCCGGCTTAGAAATGAACATACCTGTTAACCATCTCATAGGTTCAATGATTCTACACTATCTCCATTTCTAAAAGAAACCCCTGGTTTACATATAAAGAGACTAAGCTAATGTCGCACCCACTCCAAGATCTCTTTACTGACCCTTCAAGTCTCCAGGCTTTGAATCTAAATAATTAAACCCCGGGTATACATCCGAGGTTTAATTATTCCCGCTTCAACTATTAATTCTGCTTCTTCTTCCGGGGCATATACTGCAGACACTCTTCTCTTGTAGCAAATCTCCGGAAGATCTGGAATAACACATCATATCTTTCTTCCATTGCATTTTTTATCCCTTTATCGATACGGTTGTCACCTAAATCGAATGTGATCTCTTCCATTTCTCTTTTCAATAAGTATTCAATTTCACGCCGTTCTTGTTCATCAATGATTAATCCATGCATTTGAAGAACCTCCCTGTAACAACTCCTTATATTTTTACCCTAATTTTCATGTTTTTAGCATAGGTTGTCCTTATTTTCATATGTATAGAACATATTGGAAGGAAGGAGAATCGATCCATGAGTTTCTACACTTGGAAATCAGAGCACCTCAAACGATATGGAATAGTCGTGGTTTTGGGATTTTTTTGCGCACTCATGCTATGGATTGGACAGTGGAGTCAACTTCCTGTGTTCTCAAATAACGGTGAACCCCGCGCGTTAACCCAAGGAAGCGAAGATCGGTCACATGTGGCTCTTACATTTAATATAAGCTGGGGGACAGAGAAGGTATACGATGTATTAAAGCAACTCGAAGCAAACCAGGTTCAGGCAACATTTTTCTTAAGCGGTGAATGGGCAGAACGCCACCCGGACATAGTGAATCAAATCCAAGAGGACAAACACGAGATCGGTATGATGGGATATAAATATGAGAGTTACATGGAAATGAAGCCTGCAGAGGTAGCCGCAGACTTAAGAGAAGCTAAGGCAGTGTTTGAAAAATTAGGATATGAAGACATCAATTGGGTTCGACCACCTCATGGGCATATGAACAAAGAGGTTTTAAAAATCATTAAGCAGGAGGACATGCAGGCTGTACAGTGGAGCGTTAATCCAAGAGATTGGGAAAATCCAGGAACGAATAACATTATCGACGTTGTTTTAAATGAAGGTTCCGAAGGTGATATTATCCTTATGCATGCATCCGACTCAGTTAAACAAACTCCTAAGGCATTAGAAGTCATTCTCCCTGGTTTAAAACAAAAAGGATTATCGTTTGTAAGCATATCAGAGCTCGTAAGCGGGGGAGAGTCTAAGGCCGATCAAATTGAATAAGAAAAAGCCACCATTGCCGGTGGCTTTTTCTTAATCCGTTGTTTTTGAGGAATTTGTGAGACGATGGAGCAGAATTAGTTGATAGGCATTACATATAAATAAAGGAATTACCATTAACCATACATAATCGCTTCCTTCAGCTCGTAACGCTGGTACCCACTCAACCGTTGTCACTACAATCATAAAAAACAGGGCCGGGATAAACGCATGACGATTCGTTTCTTTAGCCTTTACATAAGCTACAATTAAAGCGAGCACCAACAACCCTAAAGCTGCCAAGACATACGAGAACAAAGCCGATTGTTCACCTGCTTGATATCTGAAATAAATCAAATCAAAAAGCGTAAAAGCAATTAAGAATATTTGCACTGGAACCCATAATGAACGAAAGACCCCTTTGCCAAACTGATGGACGGTAAGGTAAGCAAAAAAGCCCATTTGGCTGATTATGCTGAATATAAACCCAAGTCCCGTAAAAAATAAAACAAGTCCAAGCAGTTCAAATAATTGCAAAGGCTGCAAAACTTCAGCATATGATTGATGTTTGAAGAAAAAACTGATCAACAGCGTTACCACGCCGCCAATCAATAAGGTTGTTAGAAATAACCTGACCCATTTACGACTATTCAAGAAATGTTCCCCCTAATTCCACAAAGACTTTCCCTTCGTATTTTACCATGAACCTTTCCGTTTTTCTTCCGAAGGTATAAATTTCGTCTAATCGAGAATAGTAAGCCTATGGAGAACTTAAGAAAGGGGACATGCAACAATGTCCAGACTCCGCTTATTGTTTCCCGTCCTTCTTCTTGTTTTCCTGGCCGCTTGTAACGGCACTTCAGGAGCAAGTGAACAGGCGGACTATGATACCACAAAAAAAATGATTGTTGATATTCTGAAATCAGACGATGGAAAAAAGGCGATGACCGAAGTTCTGTCGGATGAGAAAATGCAGCAGTCCATGGCCCTTGAGTCTGAAGTGGTTTCTCAAGCTGTACAAAAGACGTTAGTTTCTGAAGAGGGAAAAGCCTTTTGGAGTAAACTTTTTTCAGATCCTAAATTTGTGCAGGAGTTCAGTAAAGTGATTGAGGATCAACAGAAAAAGCTTATGAAAGGCCTTATGAAGGATGCAGAATATCAGAAATTAATGATCGAGTTATATAAAAACCCTGAGATGATGGAACAAATGGTCACGGTCATGCAGGGACAAAAATTCAGGTCTCATTTAGAAAAGACCATTGAAGAAACTCTGAACAGTCCTGTCTTCCAGGCTAAGATGAGTGACACTTTACTAAAAGCTGCGGAAAAAATGAAAAGTGGCAGTCAGGGATCTCAATCTGATGGAGGTCAACAAGGCAGCAGCGAGCAGTCCGGCAGCGGTGGAAGTGGAAGCGATAAAGAACAAAGTGGTTAATTCAGCAAAAAACACGCGCCCCCATAATAGGAGCGCGTGTTTTTTTTAATATTTATCAATAACTTTGGCTGCCATATTACGGTAGATGACACCAATTGGATGATCGGTTTGATAGACAGAAGGTGCAAATACATCTTCTTCTTCATAAGGTTGTTGTAAAGGAACATGACCCAGTACAGCCGTTTGCAGGGTATCAGCGAGTTTCACTCCGCCCCCGCGGCCAAAGACAAATTCCTTATTGCCTGTTTCCTTACTTTCAAAGTAGGACATATTTTCAACTACACCCAGAATTTCATGCTCGGTTTTCAAAGCCATCTGGCCTGCACGCGCAGCGACAAATGCCGCTGTAGGGTGTGGAGTGGTAACAATAATTTCTTTTGATGATGGCAGCATAGAATGGACATCCAGAGCTACATCTCCTGTTCCTGGTGGCAGGTCAAGAAGGAGATAGTCCAGGTCTCCCCACTCTACTTCTTTGAAAAAGCTTGTCAGCATTTTCCCAAGCATAGGTCCACGCCAAATGATAGGCGAGTTATCCTCAACAAAAAAGCCCATGGAAACAAGCTTAACACCAAAGCGCTCGACAGGAATAATCTTTTCCCCTCTGACAACAGGGCGTTCTTCCACTCCCATCATATCTGGTACACTAAAGCCATAAATATCTGCATCAATAATGCCGACTTTTTTACCTAAGCGTGTTAAAGCTACAGCCAAATTAACGGTTACAGTAGATTTTCCTACTCCACCTTTACCACTCGCAATGGAAATGAATTTTGTTTTCGAGTTTCCACTGAGCAGTGACGAGTCCTGAGATTCATCTGCTGCAGGCTGAAACTTTTCAACAACCTCATCAGGGAGCTGATCGAAGCGCAGACCAACTGTTGCAGCTCCACCGCTTTTAAGAGCATTAACAATCGTCTGCTGCAACTCCATCTGCTCAGCCGTATTGGTTTTACCAATTAAAATCTTTACACTGACATGGTTTTTTTCTTCTTTAATTTTAATCTCTTCTACTCCACCGGTTTCTTCCAGCGTTTTATGTAAAAACGGATCTTGAATAGGGTGCAGAATCTCTAGTACTTTTTCTTGTGTCAACATGCCGGTTCACCATCCTTAGAAATATGTTTCATTTTCTGTAGTATAACATACATGAAACGCTTTCTAAGGTGATTTGCTTAGATCAATTAGAAGAAGAAGGCTCTCTTTCTGTTACATACCGGAGTATCCCTTGATAAATGGAGGCCGCCATTTTTCTTTGATAATCATCTGACTTCAACAATTCACGTTCTCGTTCATTGGATAGAAAGCCCGCCTCTACCAGCGCCCCCGGTGCATCTGCATGCTTAAGTATATATATATTCGTTAGTCCGAGTGCCTCACGTTTTGTATTTCCGATATTTGAACGGATTTCAGACTGGATGAACTTCGCCAAATTCTCACTTTCCTCTATAGTGGGGTTGTAAAATGTTTGAGCCCCACTCCACTTGGAAGAAGGAATCGCATTTAAGTGCAGACTCAAATATATATCCGCTTCTTTTTCTTTAATATATTGAACACGGTTTCTAATATCTTCTGACTTTCGACGGGATAACCCGGACGTATCTTCGGCAGCCAAATCCATATCATCATATCGCGTCATATATACAAGAGCACCCGCCTGCTGCAGGTAATCACGTAAGTACTCCGCCATTTGCAATGTAATCACTTTCTCTTCTGTGCCGTCCTTACCAACCGCACCTCCATCCACACCGCCATGACCAGGATCAAGCACGATGACTTTTCCAGATAGCGGAGATGACCATACCGTCCAGGCGTCTTTCGCTTCCTGAATAGGGTAAGAAACCGCACATACAAGGACAACAATTCCCGCCATCCACATGAATGTTTTTAAACGTCGCAACATCCCAAACCCTCCCTTTTACTCCTCCCTTCACTACTATATGGGACAAGAAAAGGAAATATGTAAATACTGAAACGGGTGAGCTCTATAGTCTCTGCTTCCATCCTTACCGGAGCAATGTTTTCTTAAAAGTCTCTGTTAAAGTTCAGTGTTGTTATTTCAAATATTCTTAGTGGAGCTCCTTCCGTCGCAGAATGTGTGTGAGGCGACCTTGGGAATAGCCAGCTTTCCGCGGGGTACCGTGAGCCTCCTCAGGCTGACGCCTTCCCGGGTCTCCCGATGTACCTGTATCCCTCTGGAGTCTCTCCATTCCAAGGACTGCCTCTTCAAAACGAGAGGGACGGAAAGGACAATTTTCGAACCAAAGTCCGTTAAACCGGTTGCGTAAGGAAGGGAACACGCTACCCAAATCATATGAACAAAAAATGGATGAAAATCAACAACAACCTTTAACAGAGCTTTTTTTAAAAATAGACATAAAAAAAGACTCCCAACTTAGTTGGGAGCCTTTTGTATAAGCAAAGATTAACGCTTGGAGAATTGTGGAGCGCGACGTGCACCTTTAAGACCGTATTTCTTACGCTCTTTCATACGTGCGTCACGAGTCAATAGACCTGCGCGTTTAAGTGGTGTACGGTATTCAGGATCCGCTTGTAACAATGCACGAGCGATTCCGTGACGGATTGCGCCAGCTTGTCCTGTGAATCCACCGCCATCTACGTTTACATATACATCATAGTTACCTTCTGTTTCTGTAACAGCTAGAGGCTGTTTCAGAATCATACGAAGTGTTTCATATGGGAAAAAGTCTTCAGCATCACGTTTGTTTACTACTACACGACCAGTTCCTGGTACAAGACGTACACGAGCTGTTGAGCTCTTACGACGACCAGTTCCGGAGTATTGTACTTGTGCCACTCTAGATTACCTCCTTTAATTATCCGCGAAGTTCGTAAACTTCTGGTTGTTGTGCTTCATGTTTGTGTTCAGAACCAGCATAAACATGAAGTTTCTTGCCCATTTTACGTCCAAGACTTCCTTTTGGAAGCATACCTTTAACAGCAAGCTCTAGCATTTGCTCAGGGTATTTCGTACGCATTTCGTTAGCCGTACGGGACTTCAATCCACCTGGGTGGTTGGAGTGACGATAATAGATCTTATCGTTAATTTTGTTACCTGTAAGTTGGATCTCACCAGCGTTAATGATGATCACATTGTCACCTGTATCAACGTGTGGTGTGTAAGTTGGTTTATTTTTACCGCGAAGGATCGCAGCAACTTCGCTCGCTAAACGGCCAAGTGTTTGCCCTGCAGCATCCACAACATACCATTTACGTTCAACGTTGTTTTCATTTGCCATGAAAGTTGTGCGCATATCGGTTTCCCTCCTGAATAGTTAATTTTTCACATAGACTTTACTGATTATCATTTATCTCAAATACGATTAACTTTCCGGGGCCAATCGTGGTATAGAAATAAAATGCCATAGAATATAATATAACACTCTCCCTCTAAATGTCAAGGGGATGCACACCTGGATTCGTTGCTTTTTAATTGTAAAACACTTTCCAGAGAAACAATCCTTGAGGAGGTGCCGTTTTTCCGGCAGCTTTTCGATCTTCAGCCTGGATTATATCTATGATGTCTTCAGGCTTCCGCTCTGAACGACCTATCTCTAATAGTGTCCCAACAAGGATACGCACCATATTATATAAGAAGCCGGAACCTCTGAATGTAAAGACAATTTCATCCATGTCGCTGGTGATAGAGGCCTCATAGATGGTCCGTACTTTGTCACCTTTGATATCAGTTTTAGGGGAGCAAAAAGATGTGAAATCATGTTCCCCTTTAATATACTGACATGCTTGTTTCATCGCATTTATATCAAGGGCGGCCCTTACGTGATGAGTATAATGACGACGGAATAAATCCGGGTGCTGATCATTCCTCACAAAATATCGGTATTCTTTCCCTGTCGTGTCATAGCGTGCATGAAATTCACTTGGAACAGATTCCGCCGAGACAATTTGAATATCTGCAGGCAGCAAAGAATTAATGGCACGCTTCCAATTATTCATGGGAATCTTTAAAGGGGTATCAAAATGTATGACCTGTCCAAGGGCATGAACCCTGGCATCTGTACGGCCGGATGCTGTCACTTTGACAACTGTCCCTTTGTGCATTTTCAGAAGTGCTTTCTCCAGCTCAGCCTGAATGGTATTTCCGTTGGGCTGAACCTGATAACCGGCATAGTTTGTACCATCATATTGAATGATCATGCAAATTCTTTCCACGACTGCTTCCTCCATATTAACTTCTAGTCAAAAACAATGCGATAATTAAGAGAACGAAGACAATATACAACATGACATCACTCTTGCCGATGCTTAATTCCCTGAGCTTCGTTCTTCCTTCTCCCCCTTGATACCCTCTTGCTTCCATAGCCATAGCAAGTTCCTCAGCGCGTTTGAATGCACTGACGAACAAAGGCACTAACAAGGGGACAACAGCCTTCATGCGGTCTTTAAAGGAGCCTGTACGTAAATCGACACCTCTGGAAGCCTGTGCTTTCGATATTTTTTCAGTTTCCTGCATTAAAGTAGGGATAAACCTTAAGGAAATGGACATCATTAATGCCAGTTCATGAACAGGAAATTTCACCTTTTTCAGAGGTCCCAAAAGTTCTTCAATCGCATCTGTAATTTCAATAGGCGTAGTCGTTAATGTTAACAGAGACGTAACTAGAATAAGCAGGAAGAAACGGAGGGATATAGCCCCGCCCTGGATCAATCCTTCCCAGTATACATCCCACCCGAATATTGAAAAAGCAACAGCTCCATCTCTAGTCACAAAGATATGAAGAAAGAAGGTGAAAATAATTAAAAACCAAACCGGTTTCAGCCCTTTCATAATATAGGAAAGCGGAACCTTTGAAAGGATAGCACTCCCAACAGCAAATAGAGCAAGTACGCCATAACTCATAACGGAATTAGCAAAGAATACGATCACAACATAGAAAAAAATAATTGCAATTTTTGAGCGGGGATCTAGGCGGTGAACGACTGAATCTGTCGGGATATATTGTCCAATAATCAGGGAACTACTCATGATCGCCGCCCCCTCTCACTTTGTGGGCTAATTCCTTTGCTAACTCGGCTATGGTCTGCCCTTTGTACTCTAAATCGATATTCAACCTTTTCCTAACCTCCGAAATAAAAGCAATCACTTCTGGAATGTCCAGCTGAACATCTTCCAGAGCTTTCTGCTGTTGAAATATTTCCAAGGGAGTGCCTTCACTGTATAATTCTCCGTGATTCATAATGATGATATGATCGGCATAAGCAAGAGCGTCCTCCATGCTGTGGGTCACTAAGATCGTCGTTAGTCCCTTTTCCCGATGAAGCCGAGAGAACATACTCATAATTTCCTTCTGTCCACTTGGGTCCAGGCCGGCCGTAGGTTCGTCAAGGACTAATACTTTAGGATTCATAGCTAATACACCCGATATCGCTACCCTTCGCATCTGACCCCCGCTTAAATCAAAAGGGGATCGGTTCAGGAGATCCTCTGGTAGTCCTGTGGCTTTAACGGCCTCTCTCGTCCTTTTTTCAATCTCTTTGTTTTCTACGCCGAAGTTTTGCGGCCCGAATGCGATGTCTTTAGCCACAGTTTCTTCAAAGAGTTGATGTTCAGGATATTGGAAAACAACTCCTACACTTTCCCGAAGGTCTCTCAGGCGCTTATTTTTGCCTTCAGCTTCCAGCACATAATCACCGATTTGAACTTTCCCTTCCGTTGGCTGCAATAATCCGTTTAAATGCTGAATTAATGTGGACTTACCGGATCCTGTATGACCAATAACGGCTACAAAAGATCCTGACTTTACCGAGAATGAAAGGTCATTCAATGCTCGATGCTCGAACGGGCTGTTTGGTTGATATACATAGCTTACATGGTCGAACGTAATGTCCATAATTCCTCCAACAACTCCTGGTGATTGAGTGGCTCACGAGCAAGCGACACACCTTCTGCTTTTAAGTGGTCAGCTAGTTTACTGATAAAAGGAGTATCTAAGCCAATTTCGATTACATGTTCTTTTCTTGAGAAGACTTCCCTGGGGGTGCCCTGCATCCATACTTCTCCTTGGTTCATAACAATGACTCTGGAGGCCTGAGTTACTTCATGCAGATCGTGGGTAATTGTAATTAATGAGAGATCTCTTTCCTTCTGTACGCCATGGATTGTCTGCATGATCTCTTTCCGCCCTTTTGGATCCAGCATTGCGGTTGCTTCATCTAAGATGATGAATTCAGGAGAGACCGCCAAAATGCTTGCAATCGCCACTCTCTGCTTCTGACCTCCGGACAACCTATGTGGTTCATGAATTTTATACTCCTGCATGCCGACAGCACTTAGACTCTCTTCAATTCTCTTAACCATCAACTCGCGCGGCATCCCGTGATTCTCCATACCAAAAGCTACATCATCCCGGACAGTTGTACCTACAAACTGGTTATCAGGGTTTTGAAACACCATTCCCACTTGCTTACGTACATCCCAGACGGTCTCCTGGTTCACACGTATTCCATCCACAAGTATTTCCCCTTCCTGGGGAAATAACAGTCCGTTCATCAGTTTGGCAATTGTTGATTTACCAGACCCGTTATGACCAATGATGGCAACCCACTCATCCGGCCCAATCGTAAAGCTTACATCTTTCAACACCCAGGGCATATCTTCCTGGTAACGAAAAGATACATTTCTAAACTCGACTTGTCTCTCTCCCATCTGTGTTCCTCCTCTGCTCACCTGTCTATTTCCCAGGAAATACGACATCATTTCCTACATCTTTCCTAATTACGATTAAACAGCTTGGTTCTAATATAAAAAAGATACCAAAAAGGGTATAAAAAAAGGGCTGGATGTAACCTCACGATGAGATTCAGTCCTGCCCTTTTACCCCGATGGTATTCATTAAACTAGTTCAATGATCGCCATTTTAGCTCCATCACCTTTACGCTCGCCTAGCTTAAGCACGCGAGTGTAACCACCTTGACGGTCTTCATAGCGTGGGCCGATGTCAGAGAATAGCTTTTGCAAAGCTGTTTGCTCTCCTTCTTCATCAGCTTTCGCATTGTAAAGGAATGATTCAGCTTGACGACGGGCATGTAGATCGCCGCGTTTCCCTAGTGTAATCATTTTCTCTACAACAGAACGAAGTTCTTTTGCTTTAGATTCTGTTGTTTCCAAACGTTCATGGATGATCAGGTCAGTCGCTAAGTTACGAAGTAGCGCCATACGCTGATCAGTAGTACGTCCTAGTTTTCTAGCCATTGATAATCCCTCCCTTATCTGGATATCTTAGATGTGTTCTATCAATTAATCGTCTTTTCTTAGACCTAAGCCCAAATCGTTCAACTTGTGCTTCACTTCTTCAAGTGACTTGCGACCAAGGTTACGAACCTTCATCATATCTTCTTCAGATTTATTCGCAAGCTCCTGCACTGTGTTGATACCAGCGCGTTTCAAGCAGTTGTAGGAACGGACAGAAAGGTCAAGTTCTTCGATCGTCATTTCTAGAACTTTTTCTTTTTGGTCCTCTTCTTTTTCGACCATGATTTCAGCTTTTTGAGCTTCGTCTGTAAGGCCGACAAAGATGTTGAGGTGTTCCATATAGATTTTAGCTCCAAGAGAGATCGCTTCCTCTGGGCGAATGCTTCCATCCGTCCACACATCCAAAGTTAGTTTATCAAAATTGGATGTTTGACCAATTCTAGTGTTCTCTACTTGATACGTCACTCGGGATACAGGCGTAAAAATAGAGTCAACTGGAATCACGCCGATTGGTAGATCCTCATGGTTATTTCCTTCAGCTGGACGATATCCTCGGCCGCGCTCTGCTGTGATACGTGCACGGAAGCTGGCATTGCTGTCGAGTGTGGCGATATGAATATCTGGATTCAGAACTTCAACGTCACTATCGTGCGTAATGTCAGCCGCGGTAACTTTTCCTTCACCCTGTACATCAATCTCCAAAGTCTTTTCTTCGTCAGAGTAAACTTTCAAAGCTAGTTTCTTTAGATTAAGAATAACAGTTGTTACATCCTCAACGACTCCTTCAATTGTAGAAAACTCATGAAGAACCCCGTCGATTTGTACTGAAGTGACAGCAGATCCGGGAAGTGAGGATAATAGGATACGACGCAAGGAGTTACCTAGAGTTGTACCATACCCACGCTCAAGCGGTTCTACGACGAACTTACCAAAAGTAGACTCATCGCTGATCTCGACCGTTTCAATCTTTGGCTTTTCAATTTCGATCATTTACACAAAACCCTCCTTCAAAACGTCGAAACCCCGGTTAGACGATAGGTCTAACCGAAATTCCTCAGGTAGGCAGTCCCGATACAAAGACAACTGCATATTTTCTCTGTCTACTGCGGTGCTGATTATAAAAGCTATCATAACCCATTATAGACAGGGTGACAAATTCTATTCAGAACTATTATACGCGACGACGTTTTGGTGGGCGGCAACCATTGTGTGGTACTGGTGTTACGTCACGGATTGCCGTGATTTCAAGACCTGCTGCTTGTAGAGAACGAATAGCTGCTTCACGACCAGCACCAGGGCCTTTAACTGTTACTTCAAGTGTTTTCATACCGTTGTCCATAGCATCTTTAGCCGCAGCTTCAGAAGCCATTTGGGCAGCGAATGGAGTAGATTTACGGGAACCTTTGAAACCAAGAGAACCAGCACTGCTCCAAGCGATTACGTTACCTTGAACATCGGTGATCGTTACGATTGTGTTATTGAAAGTAGAGCGGATGTGCGCGACACCGGTCTCTATATTCTTTTTCACGCGACGTTTACGACTACGAGTGTTTCCTTTACGTGCCATATAGTTAGCTTACCTCCTTTTGTGTTGCTATTATTTACGTTTGTTAGCCACTGTACGACGTGGACCTTTACGTGTACGAGAGTTGTTTTTCGTCTTTTGACCGCGAAGTGGAAGTCCGCGACGGTGACGGATACCACGGTAAGAACCGATCTCAATCAAACGTTTGATGTTAAGAGAGTTCTCACGGCGAAGGTCACCTTCTGTGTTGTGGTTTTCAACAGCTAGACGGATCTTACCCAATTCGTCTTCTGTAAGATCGCGAACGCGAGTATTTTCAGATACGCCAGCCTCAGCTAGTACGTCTTTAGCTAGGGATTTCCCGATACCATAGACATAAGTTAATGAAACAACTACGCGTTTATCACGAGGAATATCTACACCTGCAATACGTGCCATAAGTTACGTGCACCTCCTTCAGTTTAGCCTTGTTTTTGTTTATGCTTAGGGTTTTCACAGATAACCATGACTTTACCTTTACGTTTGATGACTTTGCATTTTTCGCAAATTGGTTTTACAGAAGGTCTTACCTTCATCATCCATACCTCCTTTAAGATCGGAGTTTTATTTATATCGGTACGTAATACGTCCTTTAGTCAAATCATAAGGGGAAAGTTCTACCGTTACCTTGTCTCCAGGTAAGATTCGAATGAAGTGCATGCGAATTTTACCAGAAACATGTGCTAAAACGGAATGACCGTTTTCCAGTTCAACTTTGAACTGAGCATTAGGTAAGGTTTCAACGACGGTCCCTTCTACTTCAATTACATCGTCTTTCGCCATCGAGTTGATCTCCCTTCTTCAAATCAGTCACTGCTTCATTGACATATTTTGATACGGCAAATCGAAGCTTGCCATTTGTGACACGACCAGTTTCCAGAAGGCTGTCCTGGACTTCCGGAGAGATGAAATCCATAAGCTCAACGTGTTGCAAATTCTTTTTCTTTGGTCGATCATACTTACGTTTCTCTCCGTCAGCAAGCAGCACAAAGCGGCCATCCAGCACATCGATCACTACCGCGTACTGTCCTGCCTCTCGCCCCTGCACAATACGAACAATTTGACCTATTCGCGGACTCGACTCAGATTCGTTCAAAAACGATCACCTTCATTTAGGATTTTGTTAATATTTCGTAACCCTCATCCGTAATCGCGATGGTGTGCTCAAAGTGTGCGCACATTTTCCCATCTTGAGTGACTACCGTCCAATGGTCACCAAGTGTTTTCACATAACGTGAACCAGCATTGACCATCGGTTCAACAGCTAATACCATTCCCGGTTTTAAGCGCGGACCTTTGTTTGGCGGACCATAGTGAGGAATTTGTGGATCCTCATGAAGTTCCTGCCCTACGCCATGTCCGACATATTCCCGAACTATTGAGAAGCCTTTTGGTTCTACATAGCTTTGAATGGCATGCGATATATTTGAAAGGCGTTCACCTGGTTTTGCTTCATCAAGTCCTTTTAACAATGACTGCTCAGTAACTTTCAACAATTCCAATGTGTCGTCATCAACGGTTCCGACTGGATAAGTCCATGCCGAATCCCCGTGATAACCTTTATATTTAGCACCGATATCGATACTGATAATGTCACCATCGTTCAGGACCCTATCACTAGGAATCCCATGAACGAGTTCTTCATTGACAGATGCACAGATACTGCCACGGAATCCATTATAACCTTTAAAAGAAGGGATTGCATCCATACTGCGTATGAATTCATCAGCAATCTTATCCAATTCTCCAGTTGTTATACCAGGACGGACATTTTCCTTCATTTTTTGGTGAGTCAAAGCAACGATTCGCCCTGCCTCCCGCATTATATCTAATTCCCGTGGTGTCTTACAAATAATCATTTAGCTAATTCTCCAAGCTTTTGATCAATGTCCTGAAAAACTTCGTTGATGTCTTTATCTCCTTCGAATGATGCCAAATAGCCTTTCTCCTGGTAGAAATCAAGCAGTGGTTGTTGCTGCTCCACATTGACTTCAAGACGCTTTTTAACGGTTGTCGGCTGGTCGTCTTCCCTTTGAATCAACTCGGATCCGTCATTGTCGCACTTTCCGTCCTCTTTTGGAGGATTAAAGACAACATGGTACGTTGCACCGCATGTTGGGCAGATGCGTCGTCCAGTCAGACGCTCGATGAGTTGCTCCTTAGGAACATCGATATGGAGTACATAGTCGATTGACTCTTCCATATCTGATAACAGATTCTCAAGAGCTTCTGCTTGCGCAATCGTTCTTGGGAACCCATCAAGTAAAAATCCTTTTTGACAATCCGGTTTGCTTAGACGCTCACGAACGATTCCGATGGTAACTTCATCAGGAACCAATTCGCCTTTGTCCATATATGATTTGGCTTCTTTGCCAAGTGCTGTTCCTTCTTTGATAGCTAAACGGAACATATCTCCAGTTGAGATATGAGGGATGTCATATTTTTCGACTATCTTCTCAGCCTGTGTGCCTTTACCAGCACCAGGGAGACCCATCAGAATTAAATTCAACGTGTTCCCCTCGCTCTCATATATTCATCAGCTTTCACACTAATTATTTAATAAATCCTTTATAGTGGCGTTTCACTAACTGACTTTCAAGCTGTTTCATCATTTCAAGGGCAACCCCTACCACGATTAGCAGGCTTGTTCCTCCAACTTGTACGGTTGGTGGCAGCTGCGCTACCGAACCAAGAATGATTGGAAGAATGGAGACAGCAGCTAGGAAGATCGATCCTACGAATGTCAATCTGTACATCACCCGTGTTAAATAGGTCTCTGTGTTTGCACCAGGACGTATTCCAGGGATGTAACCGCCTTGTTTCTTCAAGTTTTCAGCCATCTGCTCCGGATTAACCTGAACAAATGTGTAGAAGTAGGTGAAGGCGATGATTAAAGCTACATAGATAATCATTCCAGGCCAGTTTTGGTAATCAAAGATATATTGAATTACAGAGGCTACTTCACTGTTTTCAAAGAAACCAGCGACTGTTCTCGGTGCAATAATGAATGATATCGCAAAGATAACAGGAATTACCCCTGCAGCATTTACTTTGAGTGGTAGGTGAGTAGAGTGCCCACCTACTGGCGAACGGTTTACCATACGTTTCGCATATTGAATAGGAATCTTACGCAGGGCTTGTTGGATGAAGATAACACCGACAACAACCGCAATAATAACAAGTGCAATCAAAGCAAGAATTACTAAGTTAATGAACAGTTCTTCTCCTGCACCAGAAATGTACTGATCGTACAACTGGTTCACACCTGTTGGGATTGCAGCAACGATTCCTGCGAAAATAAGAATGGATATTCCGTTACCGACGCCATGTGCAGTGATTTGCTCACCAAGCCACATAAGAAACGCAGTTCCGCCCGTTAATACAAGAGCGATGACGATGAACTTAGTTACACCTGGATTTGTGATCAACTGACCCCCTGCCAGAGCGTTAAAACCAATCGACATGCCTATTGCTTGAACGAAAGCAAGAACGATCGTTCCATAGCGGGTAAACTGAGCTAATTTTCGACGACCAACCTCACCTTGCTGTTTCCATTCCGCAAACTTCGGCACTACATCCATCTGCAGTAGCTGCATAATGATGGAGGCAGTAATGTAGGGCATAATCCCCATGGCAAAGATGGAGAAGTTCTGCAATGCCCCGCCTCCGAATGTGTTCAGGAAGCCGAACGCATTCTGTTCGTCCATGAATGTGATCGCATCTCTATTTGTGAAAGGCACTGGGATAAATGTTCCCAGGCGAAACACAACGAGCATCAACAAAGTGAATATGATTTTCCGTCGAATATCACCCACGCGCATAAAATTGGAGATTGTCCGGAACATTAAATCACCTCAGTTTGACCGCCCGCCGCTTCAATTGCTTCTTTAGCGGAAGCAGAGAACTTGTGAGCTTTCACTGTAAGTTTCTTTTCGATTGAACCTTTAGCCAATACTTTAATGCCAGCTTTTTGGTTGCTTACCACGCCGGATTCAAGCAATAGCTCAGGAGTAACCTCTGTGCCTTCATCAAAACGATTTAGCGCATCAAGGTTAATAATCGCAAATTCCTTACGGTGAACGTTAGTGAAACCACGCTTAGGCAAGCGTTGGAATAGTGGCATTTGACCACCTTCGAAACCTGGACGAGTCTTGCTACCAGAACGTTGACCTTGACCTTTATGGCCGCGTCCGGAAGTTTTACCGTTACCAGATGCCATACCACGACCTACGCGGTTACGTTCTTTACGAGTACCTTTAGCCGCTTTTAGTTCATGCAGTTTCATGCGTTGCACCTCCTTATTACGTTTGTGTAATTATACTTCTTTAACCGAAACTAGGTGAGACACCTTATTAGCCATACCTCGGATCGCTGGGTTATCTTCAAGTACGACAGTTTGACGGATCTTATTCAGACCTAGCGCCTTGACAGTAGAGCGCTGATCCTGCGGTCTACCAATAACACTGCGCGTGAGGGTAATTTCTAACTGTTTAGCCATTTTATTTCCCTCCTTATCCTACAGTTCTTCTACAGACTTCCCACGAAGTCTTGCGACATCTTCAGCACGCTTAAGCTCGCTAAGTCCAGTGATTGTAGCACGCACCATGTTGATTGGTGTGTTAGAACCAAGTGACTTAGATAGGATGTCTTGAACACCTGCAAGCTCAAGTACCGCACGTACTGGTCCACCAGCAATAACTCCAGTACCTTCTGCTGCCGGCTTCATAAGAATGTTACCTGCACCAAAACGTCCGTTGATATCGTGAGGAATTGTCGTGTCTTTAACTGGTACTGTGATTAGATTTTTCTTCGCATCATCAATGGCTTTTTTGATCGCTTCTGGTACTTCTTGTGCTTTACCTGTACCAAAACCTACATGACCATTTTTATCTCCTACAACAACCAATGCAGCAAAACGGAAACGACGTCCACCTTTTACTACCTTAGCTACACGATTGATGGTAACTACGCGTTCTTCAAGATCAAGTTTGTTAGGGTCGATGTTTGTAATCATATATGTCCCTCCTTTATCTATTAAAATTCAAGGCCGGCTTCGCGAGCGGCTTCTGCTAGAGCTTTCACACGTCCGTGATACAAGTAACCTCCGCGGTCAAATACAACAACTTTATACCCGTTGTCGATTGCACGCTTAGCTACCATTTCACCAACTTTTTTCGCAGCTTCTACGTTTCCAGTGTTATCTAGATCAAAACCGTTGTCTACAGTGGATGCACTCGCAACTGTAACTTGGCTTTCATCGTTGATAAGCTGAGCGTAAATGTGATTGTTAGAGCGATATACGTTCAAGCGTGGGCGTTCGGCTGTACCGAAAACATTCTTACGTACACGCGCATGACGCTTTTTACGTACGACATTTTTATCTGCCTTCGTGATCATCTGGGTCACTCCTTTCTATACATTACCTAAGAACCTTATTTAGCTGTCTTACCTTCTTTTCTGCGTACTTTTTCGCCTTCGTAGCGAATTCCTTTACCTTTGTAAGGCTCTGGAGGACGGATTGCACGAATCTTAGCTGCAACAGCGCCAACAAGTTCTTTATCGATACCTTTAATCGTAACCTTTGTGTTAGAAGGAACTTCGATTTCGATACCTTCACGATTCTCAACCTCTACAGGGTGGGAGTAACCAGCGTTGATTACAACTTTTTCGCCCTGTTTCTGAGCACGGTAACCTACACCGATGATCTCAAGGTTCTTTTCAAAACCTTTAGAAACACCTTCAACCATGTTGGCGATCAGGCTGCGTGTTGTTCCGTGAAGAGCACGGTGTTCTTTGTGATCGCTTGGACGTGATACAGAAAGAACGTTATTTTCGATGTTTACAGTGATGTCCTTGTGGAATGTACGAGACAATTCCCCTTTAGGACCCTTAACTGTAATTGTGTTGTTATCCTGAATAACTTCAACGCCTTCAGGGATTTCAAGAGTTTTTAAACCTACGCGAGACATATTATTGCACCTCCTGTCTGATCTGTTTTTTTACCAGACGTAAGCTAGAACTTCGCCACCGATGGCTTGTTCGCGAGCTTCTTTGTCTGTCAATACACCTTTTGAAGTAGATACGACGGCTACACCTAATCCGTTAAGAACTTTTGGAAGTTCTTCAGCATTAGCGTAAACACGTAGACCTGGTTTACTGATTCGCTTCACACCAGTAATAACACGCTCGTTGTTTTGACCGTACTTAAGGAAGATGCGAAGAACGCCTTGCTTGTTGTCTTCAACAAATTCGTAATCACGTACAAAACCTTCACGCTTAAGGATATCAGCGATTTCTTTTTTAACGTTAGAAGCTGGTAGTTCAAGCTTCTCGTGACGCACCATGTTAGCGTTACGAATACGCGTCAGCATATCTGCAATTGGATCTGTCATTGTCATAACTCATTTACCTCCTTCCCTGTTACGGGTTTACCAGCTGGCTTTTTTGACACCAGGGATTTGTCCTTTATATGCAAGTTCACGGAAACAAATACGGCAAAGCTTAAACTTACGAAGTACGGAATGCGGGCGTCCGCAACGTTCACAACGAGTGTACTCGCGTACTTGGTACTTCTGTTTACGCTGTTGCTTCGCGACCATTGATTTTTTAGCCACTATTTTCCCTCCTTATGGTTAGCTCATTATTTTTGAAACGGCATGCCGAATTGAGCTAATAGTTCACGGGCTTCTTCGTCAGAGTCAGCTGTAGTGACAAGAACGATATCCATACCACGCACTTTGTTTACTTTATCATAATCGATTTCTGGGAAAATCAATTGCTCTTTAACACCAAGCGTGTAGTTTCCACGACCATCGAAAGCTTTCTTAGAAATACCACGGAAGTCACGCACACGCGGCAAGGATACGGAAATCAGTTTTTGGAAGAATTCGTACATGCGCTCACCACGAAGTGTAACCTTCGCACCGATAGGCATACCTTCACGTAGACGGAATCCAGCGATTGATTTCTTAGCTTTAGTGATGACCGGTTTTTGACCAGTAATCATTGTTAGTTCTTCAACTGCAGTATCAAGTGCTTTTGCGTTCTGAACCGCATCACCAACACCCATGTTGATAACGATCTTTTCAAGTTTAGGTGTCTGCATGATGGAATCATATTCAAATTTGTTCATTAAAGATGGAACAATTTCTTCTTTATATTGTTTCTTTAGTTCGTTCATCGTGTGGCCCTCCTTTCATCTATGGGTTATTTATCTAGTGCTTCACCAGATTTTTTCGCGATACGAACCTTCTTGCCGTCCTCGACTTTATAACCAACACGTGTCGGCTCACCAGTCTTAGGATCAATTGGCATTACGTTAGATACGTGGATCGCTGCTTCTTGTGTTAGGATTCCACCTTGTGGATTCTCTTGAGAAGGTTTAGCGTGCTTTTTAACTTCGTTCACACCTTCAACAAGAACACGATCTTTCTTTGGATAAGCTTCAAGGATTGTTCCTTGCTTGCCTTTATCCTTACCAGTAATAACCATTACTTTGTCACCTTTTTTTACGTGCATTCTTCGCGCACCTCCTTAACAAGGCATTTCATTCAGACTTTATAATACTTCTGGAGCTAGAGATACAATCTTCATGAACTTAGCATCACGAAGCTCACGAGCTACCGGTCCAAAGATACGAGTACCGCGTGGTCCTTTATCTTCACGAACGATTACTGCTGCGTTTTCATCAAAACGAATGTAGGAACCATCCTTACGGCGTACTCCACTCTTAGAACGTACGATAACAGCTTTAACTACTTCACCTTTTTTAACAACGCCCCCTGGTGTTGCCTGTTTCACAGTAGCAGTGATGATATCACCAATGTTAGCTGTCTTACGGCCGGATCCACCCAATACTTTAATTGTCTGGATTTCACGTGCACCAGAGTTGTCTGCAACTTTCAGACGAGACTCCTGTTGAATCATACCATGTAACCTCCCTTCGGATTAACTCCGAGCGAACTTTAATTAGATAATGACAGACTCTTCTACAACTTCAAGCAAACGGAAACGCTTGGATGCGGATAATGGACGAGTTTCCATGATGCTCACGATGTCGCCGTTTTTAGCTTGGTTGTTTTCGTCATGTGCTTTAAGCTTTTTAGAATACTTTACGCGCTTGCCGTAAAGCTTGTGGAACTTATAAGTTTCTACTAGTACAGTGATGGTTTTATCCATCTTGTCAGAAACGACACGGCCAGTATAAACTTTACGATTATTACGTTCAGTCATGTGAGGGTGACCTCCTCTCATCTATTAGTTATTTACGCCTAGCTCACGTTCACGAGCAACAGTCTTCATACGAGCGATGGACTTGCGAACTTCACGGATACGTGTAGTGTTCTCAAGTTGACCTGTTGCCAATTGGAAGCGTAGGTTGAAAAGTTCTTCTTTAAGAGACTTAACTTTTTGTTCAATTTCGGCAGTGGTTAATTCGCGGATCTCATTAGCCTTCATTGATTTCACCACCAATTTCTTCACGTTTTACGAATTTTGTACGAATCGGAAGTTTGTGGGAAGCAAGACGAAGTGCTTCGCGAGCAACCTCTTCAGAAACTCCTGCGATTTCGAACATAATTTTCCCTGGTTTCACTACAGCTACGAAACCTTCTGGAGCACCTTTACCGGAACCCATACGTACTTCTAGGGGTTTAGCAGTATAAGGCTTATCAGGGAAGATTTTAATCCAAACTTTACCGCCACGCTTCATGTAACGAGTCATCGCGATACGAGATGCCTCGATTTGGCGGGCTGTGATCCATGCTGGATCAATGGCTTGCAAACCATATTCACCGAAAGCAACTTCAGTACCGCCCTTAGCACGGCCTTTTAAGCTAGTACGGTGTTGACGACGATATTTTACACGTTTAGGCATTAACATAATGCTTTTCCCCCTTCCTTATTTATCAGTTTTAGTTGGAAGGACTTCTCCACGGTAGATCCACACTTTAACACCTAGTTTACCGTAAGTTGTGTCTGCTTCTGCAGTTCCGTAATCGATATCTGCACGAAGAGTGTGTAGTGGTACTGTTCCTTCACTGTAATATTCAGCACGAGCGATATCTGCGCCACCTAGACGACCAGATACTTGGGTACGAATCCCTTTAGCTCCTGCACGCATAGCGCGTTGTAGAGTTTGTTTTTGAGCACGACGGAAAGATACACGGTTTTCCAATTGACGTGCGATATTGTCAGCTACAAGTGTAGCGTCAAGATCTGGTTTCTTCACTTCAACGATGTTGATGTGAACACGTTTACCAGTGAGTTGGTTTAGAGCTTTACGAAGTGCTTCGACTTCAGAACCGCCTTTACCGATAACCATTCCTGGTTTAGCTGTGTGCACAGTAATGTTTACACGGTTTGCTGCACGTTCGATTTCTACCCTGGAAAGAGCAGCATCTTTAAGACGATTTTCAACATATTCACGAATTTTAATGTCTTCATGTAACAAGTCTGCATAGTCTTTGCCAGCGTACCACTTGGATTCCCAGTCGCGGATAACGCCGATACGAAGACCTACCGGATTAATTTTTTGACCCACTGATTATCCCTCCTTTTTTTCTGATACGACCACTGTGATGTGGCTTGTGCGTTTGTTGATTTGGCTTGCGCGGCCCATTGCACGAGGACGGAAACGTTTAAGTGTTACGCCTTCGTTTACAAACGCTTCGGAAACGTATAGGTTTTCCGGATCCATTTCATAATTGTGTTCTGCGTTAGCGATCGCAGAGTTAAGAAGTTTCTCAACTACTGGAGATGCGCCGCGATTTTTCAGACGAAGTGTCGCTATCGCTTCACCTACATCTTTTCCTCGAATTAAATCAATGACTAGACGAGCTTTACGAGGAGCGATACGAACGGTTTTAGCAACTGCTTTAGCTTGCATTAGAGTGCCTCCTCTCTATTAACGTTTTGTTTTCTTATCGTCACCAGAGTGTCCCTTGAACGTACGGGTTGGTGCGAATTCACCTAGTTTATGACCTACCATGTCTTCAGTCACATAAACTGGCACGTGTTTACGACCGTCATATACGGCGATTGTGTGTCCGACAAAGTTAGGGAAGATAGTAGAACGGCGAGACCAAGTCTTTACGACCTGCTGTTTGTTATCTTCGTTCAACTTTTCAACTTTTTTCATTAAATGATCATCTACAAAAGGTCCTTTTTTCAGGCTGCGGCCCATGAATAAACCTCCCTTCGCGATTGAGAGACGGGTGTTTCTGCCCGCCCGACAATCCCGTTATTTTTTACCGCGTCTACGTACGATATATTTATCAGACGGCTTGTTGCGTTTTCTCGTCTTGTATCCAAGAGTTGGTTTACCCCATGGAGATACTGGAGATGGCATACCGATTGGCGCGCGTCCTTCACCACCACCGTGTGGGTGATCACTAGGGTTCATTACAGAACCACGTACTGTAGGGCGCTTACCTTTCCAACGAGAACGTCCAGCTTTACCAACACTGATCAATTCGTGCTCCAGGTTACCAACTTGACCGATTGTTGCACGGCAAGAGCTTAGTACCAGGCGAACTTCACCAGATGTTAGACGTACAAGTGTATATTTTTCTTCACGACCAAGGATTTGTGCAGAAGCACCTGCAGAACGGACAAGTTGTCCACCGCGTCCTGGTTTTAATTCAACGTTGTGTACAACAGTACCAACTGGAATATCTTTAAGCTGAAGAGCATTACCTGGTTTGATATCTGCACCTTCACCAGAAATGATTTCCGTGCCAACCTTAACACCTTTTGGAGCTAAGATATAGCGCTTTTCACCATCAACATAGTTGATTAGTGCAATGTTAGCGGAACGGTTAGGATCGTATTCAACTGTAGCAACGCGGCCAGGTATTCCATCTTTGTCGCGCTTAAAGTCGATAATACGATACTGACGCTTATGACCTCCGCCCTGATGACGAACTGTCAGCTTACCTTGGTTATTACGTCCACCTTTTTTATGAAGCGGAGTGACAAGGGAGCGTTCAGGTTTGTCAGTAGTGATTTCTGCGAAGTCAGATACTGACATGTGTCGACGACCGTTTGTAATAGGTCTGAACTTTTTAATCGCCATCTTTAATTCCCTCCTTCATTAATCAATTTGTGATTTATACTTCAAAGAATTCTAGTTCTTCGCTGTCCTGAGTCAAAGTGATTACTGCTTTTTTACGGTCAGAACGGTAGCCGCCGTAACGACCCATACGCTTGAATTTACCTTTAAGGTTCATTGTGTTAACAGAAGCAACACTTACACCAAAGATTTCTTGAACTGCGTTCTTAATCTCAGTTTTGTTAGCTTTTGTGCTAACTTCAAACGTATATTTCTTTTCTCCCATAAGATCAGCAGAATGTTCAGTAATGACAGGGCGCTTGATAATATCGCGTGGTTCTTTCATTATGAGAGCACCTCCCCTGCTTTTTCAGCTGCTTCCTTAGTAAGGATCAGCTTGTCATGCGTTAGCAAGTCTAACACACTTACTTGTTCTACAGGAAGACTTTTCACTGTAGGGATATTGTTAGAAGAAAGAGCAACGTTTTCGTCGTCACCTGCTGTAACGATCAATGCTTTTTCGTTCACATCCAGCGCTTTAAGAATGTTTACTACTTCTTTTGTTTTAGGAGCATCTAAAGAAAGGCTCTCAAGAACAATGATGTTCTCTTCTTGAACTTTAGAAGAGTAAGCAGACTGTAGTGCTAGACGGCGTACTTTTTTAGGCATTGTGTAGCTGTAGCTACGTGGTGTTGGACCGAATACAGTTCCACCGCCAACCCATTGTGGTGAACGGATAGACCCTTGACGTGCACGGCCTGTACCTTTTTGGCGCCATGGTTTGCGTCCTCCGCCACTAACTTCAGAACGTCCTTTTACTTTGTGTGTGCCTTGACGCAGATTTGCGCGTTGCATCAACACAGTTTCGTGTAATACGTGAGTATTAGGTTCAATACCAAATACAGATTCATTTAGTTCGATTTCACCAACGTTAGAACCGCTTTGGTTTAATAGTGCTACTTTAGGCATGACATATCCTCCCTTCGTTTATTATTTGCTAGCCTTAACTGCACTTGTGATCTTAACGTAAGATTTTTTCGCGCCTGGAACATTACCTTTAATAAGTAGAAGATTACGCTCAGCGTCCACTTTAACTACTTCAAGGTTTTGCAAGGTAACTGTTTCAGATCCCATTTGTCCTGCAAGACCTTTGCCTTTGAAGACTTTCGCAGGGTCTGCACCTTGTCCCATAGAACCAGATCTACGTTGGAAACGAGAACCGTGAGTTTTAGGGCCAGTGGATTGGTTGTGGCGCTTGATTGCACCTTGGAATCCTTTACCTTTAGAAGTTCCTGTAACGTCAATTACGTCACCAGCTTCGAAAATATCAACTTTAACCTCTTGACCAAGTTCGTGGTCATCAAGGTTTGCATTACGGAATTCACGAATGTAGCGCTTAGGTGATGTGCTTGCTTTGTCAGCATGCCCTTGAGCAGCTTTCTTCAAACGATTTGATTTTTCATCAGCAAAACCTAGTTGAATTGCTTCATACCCGTCGTTTTCAGTAGTTTTCTTTTGAAGAACCACGTTTGGTTCAGCTTGAATTACTGTTACAGGGATCAACTCTCCATTATCGGAGAAAACTTGTGTCATGCCGACTTTACGTCCTAAGATTCCTTTCGTCATCCGTTACACCTCCTATTATCTAACGATATATTTATAGTTTGATTTCGATATCCACACCAGATGGTAGATCCAAACGCATAAGTGAATCAACAGTCTGTGGTGTTGGATTAACAATGTCGATAAGACGTTTGTGTGTGCGCATTTCGAATTGCTCACGAGAGTCTTTATACTTGTGAGTCGCACGAAGTACAGTATATACAGAACGCTCAGTTGGAAGCGGGATTGGACCAGATACATTAGCACCGGAACGCTTCGCTGTGTCTACGATCTTTTCTGCGGACTGATCAAGTACTCTGTGATCATACGCTTTTAAACGAATACGAATTTTCTCTTTTGCCATTATTTTCCCTCCTTCTTCGCCCATTTTTAAAATAGACATTCTCCGCGAAAAAACTTGAACACTAGCCATGGCAAAGGGGCCGGGTGTGTCAACAACCTTTCGCTTCATCGCCTTTTATGACCAACATTATTCATTATATAGAAGAATTGCGGTCAATGCAAGGATAAATCCATAAATATTTTATCTATGAACACTTAAAATATTATACTAACGTTAGAGCCATTTTTCAACCATAAATTGAGTGTGCTCTAGTACCCAGAGCTTCCCTGTCTCTTTTAAAATCCATTTTATATTAAAACAAATATTTGTAGATGTTTCAACCATAGGATTAAAAAAAGAACAGCAGCTATAAGCTGCTGTTCTTTTATATAGTAGTAAGATTACTTAGTGATTGTAGAAACAACACCAGAACCTACTGTACGTCCACCTTCACGGATAGAGAAACGAGTACCGTCTTCGATCGCGATTGGGGAGATAAGTTCAACTGTCATTTCAACGTTGTCCCCAGGCATAACCATTTCTACGCCTTCAGGAAGTTGAATAACACCAGTTACGTCCGTAGTACGGAAGTAGAACTGTGGGCGGTAGTTAGAGAAGAATGGAGTGTGACGTCCACCTTCGTCTTTAGCTAGTACATAAACTTCAGCTTTGAAGTTTGTGTGTGGTGTGATAGAACCAGGCTTAGCTAGTACCTGACCACGGTTGATGTCTTCACGGTTAACACCACGAAGAAGTGCACCAATGTTATCGCCAGCTTCAGCATAGTCAAGAAGCTTACGGAACATTTCAACACCAGTTACAGTTGTTTTGCGGGACTCTTCAGCCATACCGATGATTTCGATTTCGTCACCGACTTTAACTTGACCACGCTCAACACGACCAGTTGCTACTGTACCACGACCAGTGATAGAGAATACATCCTCAACTGGCATCATGAATGGCTTGTCAGTGTCACGGTCTGGAGTTGGAACGTACTCGTCAACTGCATCCATTAGGTCATAGATAGCTTGCTCGTATTTCTCTTCACCTTCAAGAGCTTTAAGAGCAGAACCGCTGATTACTGGTACATCGTCACCATCGAAGTCGTACTCAGAAAGAAGGTCACGAACTTCCATTTCAACTAGTTCAAGAAGTTCTTCGTCGTCTACCATGTCAACTTTGTTCAAGAATACAACAATCGCTGGAACACCTACGTTTTTAGAAAGTAGGATGTGCTCACGAGTTTGTGGCATTGGACCGTCAGCTGCAGATACAACTAGGATCGCGCCGTCCATTTGTGCAGCACCAGTGATCATGTTCTTAACGTAGTCCGCGTGACCTGGGCAGTCAACGTGTGCATAGTGACGAGATTCTGTTTCATACTCAACGTGTGCAGTGGAGATTGTAATTCCACGCTCGCGCTCTTCTGGAGCACCGTCGATCATGTCATATGCCATAGCTTCACCAGAACCAGATTTCTTGTGAAGTACTGTAGTGATCGCTGCAGTTAGAGTTGTTTTACCGTGGTCAACGTGTCCAATAGTACCAATGTTAACGTGGGATTTGGACCGGTCAAATTTTTCTTTAGCCATTGTATATTTCCTCCTTTAAAATAAGTAAAAGTTTGGTTTTAATTTTATAGAAAGCCAAGGAGTGGGTTCCACTCCTAAGCTTACAATACAAGTTATACTTTAACTTGTCTAAAAAATCAATTATTCACCAGCATTTTTCTTGATGATTTCCTCAGAGATGCTCTTCGGAACTTCTTCATAGTGGTCGAAGTGCATTGTATAAGTTCCGCGTCCTTGCGTGTTGGAACGCAACGCTGTTGCATAACCGAACATTTCAGATAGTGGAACAAACGCTTTAACCACTTGTGCATTACCACGAGTTTCCATACCTTCTACACGTCCACGACGGGAAGTTACGTCACCCATGATGTCGCCCATGTATTCCTCAGGAATAACAACTTCTACTTTCATCATTGGTTCAAGTAGAACAGGCTTACACTTGTTTTTAGCTTCTTTAAGTGCCATGGAAGCGGCAACTTTAAAGGCCATTTCGTTGGAGTCGACGTCGTGGTAAGAACCGTCATAAAGAGTTGCTTTGATGTCTACCATAGGGTATCCAGCCAATACACCATTCTCCAAGGATTCTTTAATTCCTTGTTCTACAGATGGAATGTATTCACGTGGAACGACACCACCGACAATCTTGTTAACGAATTCGAAGCCAGCGCCTTCTTCGTTTGGTTCGAACTCAACCCAAACGTGACCGAATTGTCCACGACCACCGGATTGACGAACGAATTTACCTTCCACTTGTGCACTCGCACGGAATGTTTCGCGGTAGGCAACTTGTGGAGCACCAATGTTCGCTTCAACTTTGAACTCACGCTTCAGACGGTCAACGATAATGTCAAGGTGAAGCTCACCCATACCAGCAATGATCGTTTGACCAGTTTCAACGTTAGTCTCTGTTTGGAACGTTGGATCTTCTTCAGCTAGTTTACCAAGGGCAATCGCCATTTTATCTTGGTCTGCTTTAGATTTAGGTTCGATAGCTACAGAGATAACTGGTTCAGGGAATTCCATGGATTCAAGAATAACCAGACTCTTTTCATCACAAATGGTATCACCTGTTCCTGTATCCTTAAGGCCTACCGCACCTGCGATATCACCTGCGTATACAGTTGAGATCTCTTCACGAGAGTTTGCGTGCATTTGAAGGATACGACCAACACGTTCACGCTTATCTTTCGTGGAGTTTTTAACGTATGATCCGGCACTCAAAGTTCCGGAGTACACACGGAAGAAGGTTAGTTTACCAACATAAGGGTCTGTTGCAACTTTAAATGCCAATGCAGAGAATGGCTCGTTGTCGTCAGCCTTACGGACAACCCCTTCTTCAGTTTGTGGTACATGTCCTTCAATTGGAGGTACATCTAATGGAGATGGAAGGTAATCGATAACACCATCAATTAGAAGTTGTACACCTTTGTTCTTGAAGGCAGAACCACAGAACACTGGGTAGAATTCAACACTTAGAGTAGCTGTACGAATTGCATTCTTCAGCTGTTCGTTAGTGATTTCTTCTCCCTCAAGGTACTGCATCATCAAGTCTTCATCAAGTTCCGCAACTGACTCTACAAGTTTGCCGCGGTACTCTTCAGCTTGATCTTTGTACTCATCTGGAATTGGGCGTGCTTCCGCACGAGTTCCCAAGTCATCCATGTAGTAGTATGCTTCCATTGTTACAAGATCGATGATTCCTTCGAATTCATCTTCTGCACCAATAGGAAGTTGAACAGCAGCTGCATTTGCTCCAAGGCGGTCTTTCAAAGTGCCAAGGGAGTAGATGAAGTCAGCGCCGATTTTATCCATTTTGTTTACGAATACAATACGTGGAACGCCGTAAGTTGTAGCCTGGCGCCAAACAGTTTCTGTTTGAGGCTCAACACCAGATTGTGCGTCAAGGACAGCTACAGATCCATCAAGTACACGAAGGGAACGTTCAACTTCAACTGTGAAGTCTACGTGTCCAGGTGTATCAATGATGTTGATACGGTGGTCTTTCCACTGAGCAGTTGTAGCGGCGGAAGTGATTGTGATTCCGCGCTCTTGTTCCTGCTCCATCCAGTCCATCTGGGAAGCTCCTTCGTGAGTTTCACCAATTTTGTGGATACGTCCTGTATAGAAAAGAATACGCTCTGTCGCCGTTGTTTTACCAGCGTCGATGTGAGCCATGATCCCGATATTCCGAGTCTTTTCCAAGGAGAACTCTCTAGCCATGAATCTTTCTCCTTCCTGTTTGAACCTTTATTTTTTTGGTTATTACCAACGGTAGTGAGCGAATGCTTTGTTCGCTTCTGCCATTTTGTGCATTTCTTCGCGACGTTTCACAGATGCACCTGTGTTATTTGCAGCGTCAAGAATTTCGTTAGCTAGGCGTTCTTCCATCGTTTTCTCTCCGCGAAGACGCGCATAGTTTACGATGAAACGCAAGCCTAGTGCCTGGCGACGTTCTGGACGAACCTCAACAGGTACCTGATAGTTGGAACCACCTACACGACGAGCGCGTACCTCCAATACAGGCATAACGTTCTTCATTGCTTGATCAAATGCTTCCATAGCGTCATTGCCGCTACGTTCTTGAACAAGTTCAAATGCTTTATAAAGGATTTTCTGTGCTTTACCGCGCTGACCGTTAACCATAATTTGGTTGATCAAGCGAGTAACAAGCTTAGAGTTATACATCGGATCTGGTAACACATCACGTTTAGCTACTGGACCTTTACGTGGCATATGTTCCCCTCCCTTCTTAAAAGTTTTATTTAAGCGGTATAGTTATACCGATTATTTTTTAGCTTTCGGTTTCTTCGTACCGTATTTAGAACGGCCTTGCATACGACCTTCAACACTTGCTGTGTCAAGAGCTCCACGTACAACGGTGTAACGTACACCCGGCAAGTCTTTAACTTTACCGCCACGGATAAGAACAACACTGTGCTCTTGTAGGTTGTGGCCTTCACCAGGGATATAAGCGTTAACCTCAAGCTGGTTAGTTAGACGAACACGTGCATACTTACGTAGGGCCGAGTTCGGTTTCTTAGGTGTCATTGTACCAACACGTGTGCAAACACCACGTTTTTGTGGAGAAGAAAGGTCAGTCATACGCTTTCTATAGCTATTGTAACCTTTGTTCAAAGCTGGAGCTTTTGACTGCTTCGTTTTGCTCACGCGTCCTTTACGTACCAATTGGTTAATTGTTGGCATTTTTGTATCCTCCCTTCAACATTTTTTAATACCACACATCCAGGTGGTTCATAAAAAGGCAAAAAACAAAGCTTTCGCGTGTAAACGCCAAAACTTTATTGCTTTATCGCCACTGTAGCCGCACCAACATCAATACCACATGCATTCCCGAGCTCTTCCATAGAAGGGACTCGTGTGTGAGGAATGTTCAGTTGTTTGGCCAGATCAGCTACTTTCAATGTCATCGACTGATCTGCATCGTCAGCCGTTATGACTTCAACCACTTCACCATTCTTCATGGCTTTTAGTGTTTGTTTAGTTCCAATGATTATATCGGAATTAGCCTGTGCTACTTTTTCATAAGACATCTTCATATCCTCCAAAGTAACAAGGATAAATGGAAGCACCTTGATTATATTATCACTCACCCAAATGCATGTCAACTGCATTTGGATGAGATTTTGATACTTCCTTGAATTTTACCCTTTGTTAACATCTACTTCTCTAATTATGAGTGTGTGACCTCTTCGGCCGCTTCTGGAACCTCGGTTCTTTGTTGTTCGGACTGCGCTTGGATCTTACGGTATCTGGTCATACCAGTACCAGCAGGAACAAGCTTACCGATAATAACATTCTCTTTCAATCCTAGCAACTCATCACGCTTACCTTTAATCGCTGCATCAGTAAGAACACGTGTAGTTTCCTGGAACGATGCGGCAGACAGGAAGCTGTCTGTTTCAAGAGATGCTTTCGTGATACCGAGAATGACCGGGCGACCAACCGCTGGTTGTCCACCCTCCATAAGAGCTTTTTGGTTCGCTTCTTTAAACTGATGGATCTCAAGAAGTGAGCCAGGAAGAACATCTGTGTCACCAGAATCAAGGACACGTACTTTACGAAGCATCTGGCGGACCATAACTTCTACGTGTTTATCAGAAATTTCTACCCCTTGCATACGGTATACTTTTTGTACTTCTTTAAGGAGATACTCCTGAACTCCATCAAGTCCTTTAATTGTAAGCAATTCTTTCGGATCGATGGAACCTTCAGTGAGCGGCTCTCCGGCTTTCACTTCATCTCCAACAGAAACTTTCATACGCGCGCCATATGGTGCGGTATAAGATCTAGACTCTACTGAGCCTTGAATGACAATTTCTTGTTTCTCTTTCACTTCATTGACTTCGTGTACAGTTCCGTCAATTTCTGTAATGACCGCCTGCCCTTTCGGATTACGGGCCTCTACGATTTCCTGGATACGCGGAAGACCTTGAGTGATGTCATCTCCGGCTACCCCGCCTGTGTGGAAGGTACGCATTGTAAGCTGTGTACCCGGTTCACCGATGGACTGTGCAGCGATGATTCCAACCGCTTCACCCACTTCGACTTCATCTCCAGTCGCAAGGTTACGACCATAACATTTCTTACAAACGCCGTGCTTCGTATTACATGTGAATGCTGTACGAATGACAACCTGTTCTACACCGGACTCTACAATCTGTCTCGCACCGTCTTCAGAAATAACCTGGTTTCTTTCCGCAAGAATATATCCAGTTTCAGGATGCTTCACTGTTTGGAAAGCTGTACGGCCGATTAGACGGTCAATCAGAGGTTCAATAACTTCGGATCCTTCATTAAGAGAAGACACAGGAAGTCCTCTATCTGTACCACAGTCGTCTTCGCGAACAATAACATCCTGGGCTACGTCAACAAGACGACGAGTCAAGTAACCTGAGTCAGCTGTCTTAAGCGCGGTATCGGCAAGACCTTTACGAGCTCCGTGTGTAGAAATAAAGTACTCAAGTACTGTCAGTCCTTCACGGAAACTTGATTTAATCGGAAGTTCAATGATTCGACCAGCCGGGTTGGCCATCAAACCACGCATACCCGCAAGCTGCGTAAAGTTAGATGCGTTACCACGGGCACCTGAATCACTCATCATGAAAATAGGGTTACGCGGGTTCAAGGACTTCATCAGACGATTCTGGATGTCATCTTTAGCCGCAGACCAAATTTCAATGACACGATCATAGCGCTCTTCTTCTGTAATTAAACCACGACGGAATTGTTTCATGACTTTATCGACTTTTTCTTGACCTTCATCCAGAATTTCTTGTTTCTCTGGAAGTACGACAACATCAGAAACACCAACCGTAATACCGGCTTTCGTGGAATAAGCAAAACCAAGGTCCTTCATACGGTCAAGCATCTTAGATGTTTCACTAATGGAGAAGCGTTTGAACACTTCGGCAATAATGTCACCAAGGATGCCTTTCTTGAATGGAGATACCTCTTCACGTTTGGAGATTTCCTCACGGATATCTGTACCTTTTTCAATAAAGTAGTGATCCGGGGTTTTAACCTCCAGGTTCTCTTTCGTTGGTTCATTGATATACGGGAAAGAACTTGGCAGCATTTCGTTGAAGATCAACTTACCAACGGATGTTAATAATAGCTGCTGGTTCTGTTTTTCAGTAAAGGTTTCATTGTTAAGTGAGCTGGCTTGAACAGCTACGCGTGTGTGTAAATGAGCATACCCGTTTTGGTACGCCATTAACGCTTCGTTCAAGTCCTTAAAGAACATACCCTCGCCAATCGCACCTTTCCGCTCTAAGGTCAGGTAGTAGTTACCCAACACCATATCCTGGGAAGGAGTAACGACTGGTTTACCATCTTTAGGGTTAAGGATGTTCTGAGCTGCAAGCATTAAGATACGAGCTTCAGCTTGCGCTTCTGAAGATAACGGTACGTGTACGGCCATTTGGTCACCATCAAAGTCGGCGTTGTATGCTGTACATACAAGCGGGTGCAATCGAATTGCGCGCCCTTCGACAAGCGTTGGCTCAAACGCCTGGATTCCCAAACGGTGCAATGTTGGTGCACGGTTGAGAAGAACAGGGTGTTCTTTAATGACATCTTCTAAGACGTCCCATACTTCATGGTGAACACGTTCGATCTTACGCTTGGCTGATTTGATGTTGTGAGCTAAGCCGCGTGATACAAGTTCTTTCATTACGAAAGGCTTGAACAACTCTAAAGCCATTTCCTTCGGAAGTCCACACTGGTACATCTTAAGTGATGGACCTACGACGATAACGGAACGTCCAGAGTAGTCAACACGTTTACCCAGCAAGTTTTGACGGAAACGTCCCTGCTTACCTTTCAGCATATGAGAAAGGGATTTAAGCGGACGATTGCCAGGCCCGGTTACAGGACGACCGCGACGACCATTGTCAATTAAGGCGTCGACAGCTTCTTGCAGCATACGCTTCTCATTTTGAACAATGATAGTTGGTGCGCCCAAGTCTAATAGACGCTTCAGACGATTGTTACGGTTGATCACACGACGATATAAATCGTTCAAATCAGATGTAGCAAAACGTCCACCGTCCAACTGTACCATCGGACGAAGTTCCGGAGGGATGACAGGAAGTACATCCAGGATCATCCATGATGGGTCGTTACCGGAATGACGGAAGGATTCCAATACTTCAAGGCGCTTGATCGCACGTGTGCGGCGCTGCCCTTGTGCGGTCTTCAACTCTTCTTTTAATGTCTCAACTTCTCCATCGAGATCAATATCAAAAAGAAGTTTACGGATAGCTTCCGCACCCATAGCCGCCTGGAATCCCTGGCCGAACTTCTCGCGGTAAGAACGGTATTCTTTTTCAGATAACAGCTGCTTTTTCTCAAGAGCTGTTTCACCTGGTTCGGTTACAATATAAGCAGCAAAATAAATGACTTCTTCCAGCGCTCTTGGGGACATGTCCAGAACAAGACCCATACGGCTAGGTATGCCTTTAAAGTACCAGATGTGAGAGACAGGAGCAGCTAGTTCCAGGTGTCCCATACGCTCACGGCGTACTTTAGCTTTTGTTACTTCTACACCACAGCGGTCACAAACAACGCCCTTATAGCGGACGCGTTTGTATTTACCACAGTGACATTCCCAGTCTTTTTGCGGGCCGAAGATACGCTCACAGAAAAGACCGTCTTTTTCAGGTTTCAACGTACGATAGTTGATTGTTTCGGGTTTCTTAACCTCACCGTAGGACCAAGAACGAATCTTATCCGGTGAAGCCAGCCCTATTTTCATATACTCAAAGTTATTTACATCTAGCAAGGGGCCTACCTCCCTTTCAGTATCCAGGTTTTACCCTAAGCTTAGAACACGAGCTTCAGCAGTGTTTCTAACTTAATCGTCTAAGTTCAAATTCTCGGATTCTTTGGTTTGCTCTTCTTCAATATCCCGCATTTCAATCTCTTGTTCATCACCAGAAAGGATTTTCACATCCATACCCAGACTTTGAAGCTCCTTGATAAGAACTTTAAAGGATTCTGGAACACCAGGTTCAGGAACATTGTCTCCTTTGACGATGGCTTCGTAAGTTTTAACACGACCGACAACATCGTCAGATTTGACTGTTAAGATCTCTTGCAGAGTATAAGCGGCACCATAAGCTTCAAGTGCCCATACTTCCATTTCACCGAAACGCTGACCACCAAATTGAGCTTTACCACCCAATGGCTGCTGCGTAACAAGGGAATATGGTCCAGTGGAACGCGCATGGAGCTTGTCATCAACCATGTGTGCAAGTTTAATCATATACATAACACCAACAGATACACGGTTATCGAACGGATCTCCAGTACGGCCATCATAAAGGATCGTTTTAGCATCGCGGGCCATCCCTGCTTCTTGCAGTGTTTCCCAAACATCTTCCTCACGGGCTCCATCGAATACAGGAGTAGCTACTCTTTCACCCATTAATCGGGCAGCCATACCCAAGTGCAGTTCAAGCACCTGTCCGATGTTCATACGAGAAGGAACACCAAGCGGGTTCAACATGATATCAACCGGTGTACCATCTGGTAGGAAAGGCATATCCTCTTCAGGAAGGATTTTGGAAATAACACCTTTGTTACCGTGACGACCGGCCATTTTATCCCCTTCAGAAATCTTACGTTTCTGAACGATATACACACGGATCAACTGGTTCACGCCTGGTGGAAGCTCATCCCCGTCTTCACGGTTGAAGATTTTAACATCAAGAACAATACCACCTGCACCGTGTGGCACACGCAGGGAAGTATCACGTACTTCGCGGGCTTTTTCACCAAAGATCGCGTGAAGAAGACGCTCTTCGGCGGAAAGCTCGGTTACACCTTTAGGAGTAACTTTACCTACCAGAAGATCTCCATCGCTTACTTCGGCTCCGACACGGATAATTCCACGATCATCCAAGTCACGTAAAGCATCTTCACCGACGTTTGGAATGTCACGCGTGATTTCTTCAGGTCCAAGTTTCGTGTCTCGTGCTTCAGATTCATATTCTTCAATGTGGATAGAAGTATACACATCATCTTTCACAAGACGCTCACTCATAATAATGGCATCCTCATAGTTGTAACCGTCCCAAGTCATGAAGGCTACTAGAGGGTTCTGTCCAAGAGCCAGTTCACCCATATCCATGGATGGACCGTCTGCAAGAATTTCTCCCTGTTTTACACGATCTCCTTTAGATACGATCGGGCGCTGGTTGTAGCAGCTTCCTTGGTTAGAACGAATGAATTTCTGCAGGCGGTAGCGGTCAAGGTCACCTTCAACCTCTTTGCCATCTACTTCAGAAATACGGCGGACGCGGACTTCTTTCGCTTCCACGCGTTCCACGATACCCTCGTGTCTGCAGATAACTGCAGCTCCTGAGTCTTTACCGGACACGTACTCCATACCTGTACCAACAAGAGGAGCATCAGGTTTAAGCAATGGTACAGCTTGACGCTGCATGTTTGCACCCATCAAGGAACGGTTGGAGTCATCGTTCTCAAGGAAAGGAATACATGCTGTTGCGGCTGATACAACCTGCTTAGGTGATACGTCCATGTAATCCAAGCGATCACGAGCTACGACTGTGTTTTCACCACGGAAACGAGCAATAACTTCTTCGTCCGTAAACGCTCCGTCTTCATCAAGCTTCGCGTTGGCCTGAGCCACAACATAGTTGTCTTCCTCATCTGCTGTCAGATAGTCGATTTGAGCAGTTACTTTATTTGTATCTGGATCAACACGACGATACGGCGTTTCAATAAAGCCGAACTCATTGACTTTCGCATAGGATGACAGGGAGTTAATCAAACCGATGTTTGGTCCCTCAGGCGTTTCGATCGGACACATACGTCCATAGTGGGAGTAGTGTACGTCACGAACTTCGAAACCTGCACGTTCACGCGTTAAACCACCCGGTCCTAATGCAGATAGACGACGCTTGTGCGTCAGCTCAGCTAATGGGTTCGTTTGGTCCATAAACTGTGATAATTGCGAGCTGCCAAAGAACTCTTTGATTGATGCAATTACCGGACGAATGTTAATTAACTGCTGTGGTGTAATCGATGAAGTATCCTGAATGGACATACGCTCACGTACCACACGCTCCATACGGGACAGACCAATACGGAATTGATTCTGTAGAAGCTCTCCAACTGAACGTAAACGACGGTTACCTAGGTGGTCGATGTCGTCTGTTCCGCCAACGTCATGCAATAAGTTAAAGAAATAACTGATTGAGGACAGGATGTCGGCTGGAGTGATGTTCTTAACATCCCGGTCAATATTCGCATTGCCGATAACATTGATCGCACGTTCACCTTCCGGGTCGGTAGGGTCAACGATTTTGACAGACTGCACTTGAATTGGCTCTTCAAGAACGCCATCAACCGGATCTAATGACTCTTCACTCAATGTACCTTCTGCATCATCGAAGAGAGGAATCAATTTATTTAAGAGACGGCGGTCAATCTTGTCGCCTTTCTCTGCTATCACTTCGCCTGTTTCCTCATCAACTAACGTTTCCGCCAGCGTCTGGTTGAACAAACGATCTTTAATGTGAAGTTTCTTGTTCATTTTATAACGACCGACTCGGGCTAAATCATAGCGCTTCGGATCGAAGAATCGGGAAACTAGTAAGCTTTTCGCATTTTCTACTGTAGGCGGCTCGCCAGGGCGTAGACGCTCGTAGATTTCCAGCAACGCTTTTTCAGTATTCTCCGTATTGTCTTTTTCCAGCGTATTCTTAAGGTATTCGTTGTCCCCGATCAGATCAATGATCTCTTGGTCGGTTCCAAATCCTAAAGCACGCAGTAGAACGGTGATCGGCAGCTTACGCGTACGGTCGATACGAACGTGTACAACATCCTTCGCATCTGTTTCAAATTCAAGCCAAGCCCCACGGTTTGGAATCACCGTAGCCGTGTAGCCTCTCTTACCATTCTTATCAATCTTCTTATTGAAGTACACACTTGGAGAACGAACAAGCTGAGAAACGATGACACGTTCAGCACCATTAATTACGAAGGTACCTGTGTCCGTCATTAGAGGGAAATCCCCCATAAAGACTTCTTGTTCTTTCACTTCGCCTGTCTCATTATTCAAGAGACGAACTTTCACACGAAGTGGTGCGTTGTAAGTTACATCTCGATCCTTTGACTCATCGACTGGATACTTTGGTTCGCCAAGGCTATAGTCTACAAACTCAAGCGATAAATTACCTGTGAAATCCTCGATTGGAGAAATATCCTGGAACATTTCTTTCAAACCTTCTTTTAAGAACCAATCATAAGAAGCGGTTTGAATTTCAATCAAGTTCGGTAATTCTAATACCTCACTGATGCGTGCATAACTTCTGCGCTGGCGGTGTCGTCCATACTGAACTAGTTGACCTGTCAACTGATTCACCCCTCAAATCAAGCATTTTAATAACGAAAAAAGGGTTCGGCAAGACATGCCGAACAGGCTTGCGGTTGATCTTGCCACAAGCACTATTTAAACATCTGCCTCACAGCAAATGGTGATTCTTCATTTCTCTCTAACGTTAGACAAAAAAGAAAAAGGCTTTTCATACGTAAAAACCCCATTACTTTCAGTGTTCGATTTTACCATTCTGACCATCTATTAACTTTTTTATACCTATTTCTTAAAAAAGCCTTGACACGGAACAGATATATTGGCATTTTCCAATACTAGCACAACCAATAGGGCTAGTCAAATTTCTTAGCGTTAAGGATATAATACCCCTTGCGCTTTTCTACCACACCTGCATTTCCGAACAATTCTTCTAATTTCTGTTTAGCAGATGGAGCCCCTTGCTTCTTTTGAATAACGACCCACAGCTCACCTTCATTAAGTAAAGCCTCTTTCGCTTCTTCAAACATAGAATGGACCACTTTTTTACCTGCACGAATCGGCGGATTTGTCAGGATAGAAGCAAACTTCTGCCCTTCAATCCCTTTCAGGCGGTCACTTTCTTTAATCGTAACGTTAGAAACATCGTTAGCCACGGCGTTCTTCTTAGCTAAGTTCAACGCACGTTCATTCACGTCTACCATCACAACATGACGATTTTCAAAGGTTTTAGCTAAAGACAGGCCGATCGGTCCATACCCGCATCCTAAATCAAGAATGTCTCCATCAATTTCAGGCGGGCGGTAGGAGTCAATCAACAGCCGCGAACCATAATCGACTTCTTTTTTCGAGAAGACCGCATGATCCGTAGTAAAAGTAAAAGGATGCCCTTTCAACTCGAAAGACCACGTTTTTTCTTCACTCACCGTCGATGTTTTCTTTGAATAGTAATGCTCTGACATACCCGAACACCTTCTTTATTTATCTATTAAGAAAAAGAAAGCCCGCCGAAAAATCAGCGAGCTTTACTTCAAACATTCTCTTACTTAACTTCGACAGTTGCGCCTGCTTCTTCAAGCTGAGATTTGATTTCTTCAGCTTCTTCTTTAGAGATGCCTTCTTTGATTTTAGCTGGAGCGCCATCAACCATTTCTTTAGCATCTTTAAGACCAGCACCAGTGATTTCACGAACTGCTTTAACAACTTTGATCTTAGAAGATCCAGCAGATTCTAGTACTACATCAAATTCAGTTTGCTCTTCAGCAGCTTCGCCACCTGCAGCAGGGCCACCAACAGCTACTGGAGCTGCAGCAGATACACCAAATTCTTCTTCAATTGCTTTAACTAGGTCGTTAAGCTCAAGAACAGACATTTCTTTAATCGCTTCGATAATTTGTTCGTTAGACATGAGAAATTTCCTCCTTAGTTTTTGTTGTTATAGTTTAAACGAACGCTAACTTACGCGCTTTCTTCTTCTTTTTGATCCGCAATAGCTTTCGTTGCATATGCAAAGTTGCGGATAGGTGCTTGTAGTACGCTTAGGAACATAGATACAAGACCTTCGTAGTTTGGAAGGTTTGCAAGTTCTGTGATTTGCTCAAGAGTTGCAACTTGTCCTTCAACCACTCCACCTTTAATTTCAAGGTTGTCGTGATCCTTAGCAAAGTTGTTAAGGATTCTAGCTGGCGCTACTGCGTCATCTGGATGGAATGCCAAGGCCGTTGGTCCTTGTAGCACTTCATTAAGTTCAGTCAGTTCAACTTCTGCTGCCGCACGGCGAGTCATAGTGTTTTTATACACTTTGAAATCGACGCCCGCATCGCGAAGCTGTGTACGAAGTTCAGTAACTTCTGCTACATCAAGTCCACGGTAATCTACTAGTACAGCAGATTTACTGTTGCGGAACTTGTCAGCCAACTCAGATACAACCTGTTTCTTCTGTTCGATAACACTGCTCATTGTTCCACCTCCTATTGACTTTTCATCATACCGTTCGAAGGTTTTACTAATAAAAAACACCTCCACATAGACATGGAGGTGTTTATATAGTGCAGGGCGTAATGCGCTGCTCTATTTATATCACACACCTCGGCAGGAAGTTTAAGCGGCAGAGCCACACCTGCTGTCTACGGTATAACGTATTCATTTATACAACGCTACCTAGTATATATCACTAGAAGCGGGAAGTCAACACTTTTTATTACTTCGTGTAACCAGAAACGTCAACTTTGATTCCAGGTCCCATTGTGGAAGAGACAGCAGCGTTACGCATATAAGTTCCCTTAGATGCTTGAGGCTTCGCTTTCACTAGAGTATCAGTGATCGCTGCGAAGTTTTCAGCCAGCTTCTCTTCATCGAAAGATGCTTTTCCGATTGGAACATGGATGTTAGCCGCTTTATCAACACGGTATTCAACTTTACCGGCTTTGATTTCATTAACAGCTTTTTCTACTTCGAATGTTACTGTGCCAGTTTTAGGGTTCGGCATAAGACCTTTTGGTCCTAGTACACGACCTAGTTTACCAACCTCAGCCATCATGTCAGGTGTTGCAACGACTACATCAAACTCAAACCAACCTTGGTTGATTTTGCTGATAAGGTCCTGCTCGCCTACAAAGTCAGCTCCAGCCGCTTCTGCTTCTTTCGCTTTATCACCTTTAGCGAAAACAAGTACGCGCTGTGATTTACCAGTACCGTGTGGAAGCACCATTGCTCCACGGATTTGCTGGTCTGCTTTCTTAGGATCTACACCCAGACGAAAAGCTGCTTCTACAGTTTCATCAAAGTTTGCTTTTGCTGTTTCTTTTACAAGCTTGATCGCTTCTTGCACGTCATAAGCTTTTGTACGGTCAACAAGTTTTTGAAGTTCTTGTTGCTTTTTCGTTTTTTTAGCCATTATAATTTCCTCCTCGTTGTGGTTTTAACGGATTTTCCTCCCACGAATAAAGGTTGCGAAAGAGTCACAAGCTCCTTTTCCGCAACCTTTTCCTATCTCCATGTGACGATGTGGGATTAATCTTCGATTGTGATTCCCATGCTGCGCGCGGTACCTTCGACCATACGCATTGCAGCTTCAACGTCAGCAGCATTCAAATCAGGCATTTTTGTTTCTGCGATTTCGCGAACTTGATCGCGTTTAACAGAAGCAACTTTGTTACGGTTTGGTTCACCGGAACCTGATTCAACACCAGCAGCTTTCTTAAGAAGAACAGCAGCAGGCGGAGTTTTCGTAACGAATGTAAAGGAACGGTCTTCATAAACCGTGATTTCAACTGGAATAATCGTACCCGCTTGTTCCTGTGTACGAGCGTTAAACTCCTTACAGAAACCCATGATATTGATACCTGCTTGACCTAGTGCCGGTCCTACTGGCGGCGCTGGGTTTGCTTTACCCGCAGGAATCTGAAGCTTTACAACATTAATAACTTTTTTAGCCACGAGACACACCTCCTTAAAGTCCGTGATGTGGTAATAGGGTTCAACCCCTCCCACTCCATTGCGCTATGCAATCGCCCTTTTTCTAGGGCACATATAGAACATAAAAATTCTAGCATCTTTATCTCTAATATGCAAGGGAAGAGAAAAATTTTATAACTTTTCGATCTGAGTGAAGTCCAACTCTACTGGAGTTTCGCGACCGAACATATTGACATGGACCTTAACTTTTTGTTTATCCGTATCAATGTACTCAATCGTACCCGTGAAGTTAGCGAAAGGTCCATCCGTTACTGTAACACTTTCCTTCACCTCAAAGTCAATCTCTGCTTTCGGCTGCTCATTCATGCCCATTCTCTTAAGAACGGTTTCTACTTCTTCAGGTAAAAGAGGGATCGGTTTTGAACCGGAGCCTGTGGACCCGACGAATCCAGTAACACCCGGCGTGTTCCTTACAACATACCAAGAATCATCAGTCATGACCATTTCAGCCAGAACATAACCTGGGAATACCTTCTTTTTCGCAATCTTCTTTTTACCATTTTTTATTTCAGCTTCTTCATCCTCTGGGACAAGGACACGGAAGATTTTATCTTCCATTCCCATTGATTCAACACGCTTTTCAAGGTTCGTTTTCACTTTGTTTTCATAACCTGAATAGGTGTGCACAACATACCATCTTTTTTCCATAATCACAGGACAAGTGCTTGCCCTTCCCTCCCTTATACTAGAGTAACGAAAACTATTCCAACATGAAAAAACCCGCAGAACGGGTTTTTGTAAGTCTATCTCCTATTATAGCATAAAATCCACTCTACTATTCTTAAGCAATGAGTTCAAGCACTTGGGAAATCCCAAGATCTACAATAGCGAAGAACACAGCCACGAAAATGACAGTAAATAAAACAGTAATTGTATAGCGGGTCAATTCCTGTCCCTTAGGCCAGCTTACCTTTTTCATTTCTCGTGCTACATTCTTAAAAAACTTAAACATCCTACAATACCCCCAAACTTTCGCCTACTGGCAGCTTTCTCTATTTTGTCTCTCGATGCAAAGTATGTTCGCCGCAGTTTTTGCAGAACTTTCGAACCTCAAGACGTTCAGATTGGTTAGATCGGTTTTTATATGAACTATAGTTTCGATTTTGACATTTTGTACAAGCCAATATGACTTTTTTTCTCAATTCCGACACCTCGATTGTAGAGGTTTACGTTTACTCAATTAATGTAGCACTCTTACTTATGACTGTCAATGCAGCCTTAAAGCGTAATCTCATTGACTTCCAAGTACTTTTCGAGCTTTCTTTTCACCCGTTGAAGTGCATTATCAATAGATTTTACATGACGGTCCAGCTCAACTGAAATCTCTTGATAAGATCGTCCATCCAGATAGAGAGCCAGTACTTTTCTTTCAAGATCACTTAACAATTCAGACATCTTTTCTTCCATATCGGCAAACTTTTCCTTGTTTACGATTAGCTCCTGAGGGTCAATAGCTTTAGACCCGGCAATGACATCAAGCAATGTACGATCTGACTCTTCATCATAGATAGGCTTGTCCAAAGAAACGTAGGAGTTTAAAGGGATATGTTTCTGTCTAGTGGCGGTTTTAATAGCGGTAATAATCTGGCGGGTGACACATAACTCTGCAAATGCTTTAAAAGAAGAGAGTTTCCCTTCTCTGTAATCACGGATCGCTTTGTAAAGACCAATCATGCCTTCCTGGACGATATCTTCCCGGTCTGCGCCAATTAGGAAATATGTCCGAGCTTTAGCCCGAACAAAATTCTTATACTTGTTGATCAAGTAATCAAGCGCCTGGACCTGCCCCTGATTAATCTTTTCAACGATCGCCTCATCTTCAAGTTTGCTAAGATCCAACTCGTTGGTGCTTTTCTCCGTTTGTAAGATGCTCACACAGGATCCCTCCGACCGTGCTACCTCAATATAGCAATATTATACAGTAAGCGCTTGAAAAGCGTCAACAAGTTGTCAGAATTATTTATCTCCTCTCCGCCATTTCTCGAACAATTCCCGCATTTCTTTTTTAATAGGAATCTTCGACTGATAGGGGTATTGGTTCTGGCTTTCTACATCTTTCTCTATCTGATTTTCTATGTTTTTCAGCTCTATATGAAGCTCTCTTGCAGATTTCCGGAATGCTCCCTGCCCAAAAATCGTACGCTGTTCAGCATAATCCGATGTAGCTACGTACACCTGTGTACGGACATCATTCAATTCACCGGCAAGTTTTTCAATGCGTTCATCAGCTGTTTCATTCTCTTTCGTAAAGATTACTTCAACTTTGTAATTTTTTTGTTTTTTTTCAAGACCACGAACATGATAGGCGTCAAAAACAATGATGATACGATCGCCAGTATAAGATTGGTACTCAGCCATCATTTCTATAAGCAGGTCCCTGGCCTGGCCAAGGTCTTGTTCTTTCAGCCTTTGTAGCTCAGACCAAGCACCAATCATGTTGTAACCATCTACGATAAGGACATTCATTTGTTAATCACCCAGTGGGTGACGCTTTCGGAAGACTTCGTACATTAGTAAAGACGCAGAGACAGAAGCATTCAGCGATGTAACCTTTCCGACCATTGGTAAACTTACGGTCCAATCACACTTTTCCTTAGTTAATCGACTCATTCCACGGCCCTCACTGCCTATAACTAAGGCTATAGGCATATTACCGTCAAGCTGTCGATAATCTTCTGTTCCACCTGCATCTGTACCTACTACCCATACAAAACGTTCTTTAAGTTCATCAATAGTACGAGCAAGATTCGTTACACGAGCAACCGGAATATGTTCAATAGCCCCGGTGGATGTTTTCGCTACTGTGGCTGTCAGGGCAACAGAACGTCTTTTTGGAATAATTACTCCATGAACTCCACTTGCATCGGCCGTTCTCAATATGGATCCCAAATTATGCGGGTCTTCAAGTTCATCACAAATAATGAAAAAAGGAGCTTCCCCTTTCTCTTCTGCTTTCGCAAAAAGATCTTCTATATCGCTGTACTCGTATGCTGCAACAGAAGCTATAACACCCTGATGATTCCCGTCAACCAGCTGGTCAATTTTCTTTTTAGGCACCTTTTGTACAAGAACACCTTGTTCTTTGGCCAACTGATCCAGCTTTTTATACGCTTGGTATTGAAGCTGATCGGAAACCATCACCTTATTAATTGATCGTCCTGAACGGATGGCTTCCTGTACAGGGTTTTTACCGATAATCCACTCTCCACTACTCATTTAACTCACTCCTTCCTTCGACAACTTTTACTGCATGGTCAATGAGCGTCTCCAGCCTTTCTGTTTGACCAGACAAGTAGAGAAATCCCAAAACCGCTTCAAAAGCCGTAGAATATCTGTACGTTTGTACATTTGTATTTTTCGGGACAGAGCCTGATTTTGCATTTCTCCCCCGACGTAAAACCCCTTCTTCTTCTTCCGTTAAAAGGTTACTTTCCTGCCAGGCTTGGACAACTTTGGCCTGGGCTGCCGCAGACACAAACTGAATTGCAGCCTGATGTAAGTGCTGGGGCTTTATTTCTCCCTGCTCAAGTAAATGGCGACGCACATAAAGCTCATAAACAGAATCGCCCATATAAGCGAGGGCAAGACTCTTCATTTGTTTGACATTTGAAAGTGTCATACCTTTACCCCCGCTTCCAGCGCGTTCCCTGTGAAGTATCTTCCAGGATAATGTTACGGTCTTTTAATTCATCACGGATTTGATCGGCACGTTCAAAGTCCCGATTTTTTCTAGCTTGCTTCCGCTCTTCGAGAAGCGCATCAATCTCCTCATCGAGTAGTTCTTCCTGAGAACTTAGGACAATGCCCAATACCCCTGCCAATTCCTCAAAGGCTTCTTCGAAAGCACGTAGAACTTTTTCATGCGTCTGTTCTTCCTGCAGGTATAAATTAGCAGTTTTAGTTAAATCAAAAAGTACAGATATGGCATTAGCTGTATTAAAGTCGTCATCCATCTCTTTAATGAATTGTTCTTTTAATTTCTCTACTTTTTCAATCCATGATAGATCTTCCTGCAGGTTCATACTTGTCGTCTTACGGTGCTGGATATTCTCATAGGCATTCTTAATGCGGTCAAAGCTGCTTTTAGCACCCTTCAGCAACTCATCACTAAAGTTAATTGGGTGGCGGTACTGCACACTCAACATAAAGAACCGGATGACCTGTGGATCATGCTTCTTAACTAAGTCATGCGCAAGAATAAAGTTTCCAAGAGATTTTGACATTTTCTCGTTATCAATATTGATATATCCATTATGCATCCAATAGCGTGCAAAGGATTCTCCATTATGGGCTTCGGATTGTGCGATTTCGTTCTCGTGGTGTGGGAAAGTTAAATCCTGCCCTCCAGCATGAATATCTATCGTATCCCCGAGGTATTTCTTCGCCATTGCAGAACACTCAATGTGCCAGCCAGGACGACCGGTGCCCCAAGGACTCTCCCAGGTAATCTCGCCTTCTTTCGCGTTTTTCCAAAGCGTGAAATCAAGAGGGTCTTCTTTTTTATCTCCAACTTCGATTCGAGAACCAGAGCGCAGTTCATCCACAGATTGATGGGAAAGTTTTCCGTAAGAGTCGAATGAGCGGGTACGGAAATAAACGTCCCCGCCTGCTTCATAAGCGTACCCTTTATCAATTAAACCTTGGATAAAATCAACGATTTCATCCATATTTTCTGTCACACGCGGATGATCGACGGCTTCTTTAACTCCAAGTGCTCCAACATCTTCTTTGTATGCAGCAATGAAGCGGTTGGCAATCTCTGTTACGCCTTCTCCCATTTCATTGGCTGCTTTAATTAACTTATCATCGACATCTGTAAAGTTTAAGACGTAGTGAACGTCGTACCCCCGGTATTCAAAATAGCGGCGGACAGTGTCAAAAACGATTGCCGGTCTTGCGTTACCAATGTGAATGTAGTTGTATACCGTTGGTCCACATACATACATTTTTACTTTGCCTTCTTCTAAAGGCTGAAATGGTTCCTTTTTGCGAGTTAAGGTGTTATATATATTAATCGCCATTTTGTTTCACTCCTTCTGTAACATTCATGTGTTCACGTAGTTGTTTAATTTCTTTTTCAAGGATGTTCAACCGATCATAGACAGGGTCAGGGAGCTTATGGTGATCAAGGTTTTTCTGGACCTTCTTCCCATTTTGAATAACCACATGTCCGGGAATCCCTACTACAGTAGAGTTATTCGGAACATCTTTGAGAACGACAGAGCCTGCACCGACTTTCGAATTCTCACCAATTGTAATGGAGCCAAGCACCTTAGCGCCTGTGGCTACAAGAGAGTTATCTAAAAGGGTTGGGTGCCTCTTTCCTTTTTCTTTCCCCGTACCCCCGAGCGTCACTCCTTGGAAGATCGTTACGTTATCACCAATCTCACAGGTTTCCCCAATGACAACTCCCATTCCGTGATCGATAAAGAAGCGACGGCCAATCTTAGCCCCAGGATGTATTTCTATCCCCGTCAAGAAGCGGCTCCATTGAGAAATGAGCCTTGCCAAGAAGAAAAACTTACGTTTATGACAAGCATGGGCCACCCGGTGCGCCCAAATTGCATGTAAGCCTGAATACGTCAGAATTACCTCAATATATGAACGAGCAGCAGGATCCTGGTCAAACACCACATCTACATCTTCTTTAAACATTTTCATCAGCCCCATACTTGCTCCCCTCCTTAAAATGAACCATACGTGCAATAAAAAAACGCGTCTCTGTGCCGACGGCACAGAGACGCGTTTTTACGTGGTCCCACTCTGTTTGGGAAAGTTTACACACTCTCCCCTCTTCAACCTCAGTAACGGAAGGCAACCGCCCCGGCATACTCTTATTTCAACCAAGGACTCAGAGGTGCATTTCAAAGCGTGCTCAACGAACCACTTCCAGCCTCAGTGATTCTCTCTGTGGAAGAGCCATGACTTTTACTTCTCCTCATCAACGTTTCGTATAGGTAACTCTACTATATGATATTATCCCAAGGTTGTGAACAATTTAACCTTGTAATTTATTTAATACATCATCAAGGCGCACGATTACCGTTTCAAGACCGAGCAGATGAATAGCGTTTGGAAGCTCAGGGCCATGAGTCTGTCCAGTCGTAGCAACACGAACAGGCATGAATAATTTCTTACCCTTATGTCCTGTTTCTTTCTGGACAGCCTTCACCTGCGCTTTAATATTTTCCGGTGTGAATTCATCCAGCTCTTGAAGGTTCTTCTTGAATGTTTCCAGAACTTCAGGAACTTGTTCCCCTTGAAGTACCTCCATAGCCGCTTCATCATACTGAATCTCTTTCTTGAAGAAAAGATCCGTAAGTTCTACAATTTCCGCACCATAGTTTAATTGTTCTTGATAAAGAGCAATTAATTCGCGCGTCCATTTCTGATCTGCATCACTCATGTCTTCTGATAAACGTCCTGCTTCGACTAAGTGAGGGAGAGCAAGCTCAACTACACGATCCAAATCAGCCGTTTTAATATATTGGTTGTTCATCCATTTCAGCTTCGCTGCGTCGAATACAGCCGGAGAAGTTGATAAACGTTCTGCATCAAAGATATCAATTAATTTTTCCTGAGTGAAGATCTCTTCTTCCCCTACCGGAGACCAGCCAAGAAGGGTGATGAAGTTAAACAGTGCTTCCGGCAGATAGCCTAAGTTTTTGTACTGCTCGATAAACTGAAGAATGTGTTCATCGCGTTTACTTAATTTCTTGCGTTCCTCATTAAGGATCAGCGTCATATGTCCGAATTTCGGAGGTTCCCAGCCGAAAGCTTCGTATACCATCATCTGCTTGGGTGTATTGGAAATATGCTCTTCGCCACGTAGAACATGAGTAATGTTCATTAAATAGTCATCAATCGCAACAGCAAAATTGTACGTAGGTGTTCCGTTTTTCTTAACGATGACCCAATCGCCGAAATCACCAGATTCAAACGTAATTTCTTCTCTTACGATATCGTTAAAAGTGTACGTATGGTTCTCAGGCACACGGATACGAATACTTGGCTGACGGCCTTCCGCTTCAAATTGCGCGATCTGCTCCTCAGTTAGGTCGCGGTGGGCACCAGAATACTTCGGAGCCTCTCCTCGTGCCATCTGCGCTTCACGTTCAGCTTCTAATTCTTCTTCTGTCACATAGCACTTGTAGGCAAGTCCACGCTCCAACAGTTCATCCACATATTTCTTGTAAATATCAAGGCGTTCCATCTGACGGTAAGGTCCATATTCTCCACCTTTATCCGGGCTTTCATCCCATTCGATACCAAGCCAGTTGAGATAATTGAGCTGGCTCTGCTCTCCACCTTCTACATTTCGCTTTTCATCCGTATCCTCAATACGAATTACCATCTTACCTCCAGCGTTTCTAGCATACAGGTAATTGAATAGAGCTGTCCTGGCATTACCAATGTGCAGGTGCCCTGTTGGACTTGGTGCATAACGCACTCGAACTTCATTTGACATAATTGTTCTCCTTTCATCATTCCGGTCTTTATCCTTGAACTATTTTATCATTTTTTGTCTAAGAATGCTGACTATTTTGCAACAGAACTACAGCTTGTGCAGCTATACCTTCTTTACGCCCGGCAAACCCTAGTTTCTCTGTTGTTGTCGCTTTAATGTTTATACGAGATTCCTCGGTTCCTAGAAGGGTTGCGATATTCTTCCTGATCGTATCGATATAAGGTGCCATTTTTGGGGCTTGTGCAATGACGGTGCAATCCATGTTCCCAAGTTCAAATCCACGCTCTGTAATTATGCCCCATACATGCTGCAGCAGCCGACCGGAGTCAGCGTCTTTAAACTCAGGATCTGTGTCAGGAAAATGCTTGCCGATATCCCCTTCTCCAATTGCTCCAAGGCAGGCGTCCGCGATTGTATGGAGTAAAACATCCGCGTCCGAATGGCCTAACAACCCTTTTTCGTATGGAATCTCTATTCCACCAATAATGCACGGACGGCCTTCGGTGAGCTGATGTACATCAAATCCCTGTCCTATTCGAAACATCGGATCATCCCCTATCTTTTCTTCTTTTTGATTGTTTATATAGGCTTCCGCCTTATGTAAATCCTCAGGAGTCGTTAATTTTATATTGTCGTAACTTCCCTCAACAATGGCTACTTCTCTTCCCATCCGCTCTACTAAAGAAGCATCATCTGTGCCGTAGTATCCACGTTTGTTCGCTTGTTCATGCGCGTCATAGATCAAATCAAATGCAAAAGACTGCGGAGTCTGCGCTGCCCACAGTGTATGACGATCAAGAGTCGTTAACCGGTTTCCATCTCTTTGCTTAATTGTATCTGTTACAGGAACAGCGAGTAGAGCCGCTTCTTTTTCCAGTGTCGTCGCCGCCAGCTGATGGAGCAGTTCTTTTGAAACAAAGGGCCTTGCACCATCATGAATAAAAACAGGAAGATCTACGTTTGTAACTACCGACAAACCTGCAAAAACACTATCTTGCCTTTCTGCTCCCCCATCTACCAATCGAATCTCTTTTTCTATTGGATAATCGAGCAGCAATTGTTCCATTTGCGAACGCTCCCGCTTATTTGTTACTAAAATAAGCTCTTCGCACCATTCATCCCTTTCGAATAACTGAAGGGTATGCATAATCAGCGGTTTCTGATTTATCATTAAAAATTGCTTGTTGCGCCCGGCAAGCATGCGTTTGCCCTGCCCAGCCGCAAGTACGATCGCTGTATATTTTGTCATAGTATCCACCTTGAGCTTCAAAAGCTTTTTGTTAAGATCCTCAGAAACAACAAAAGCGATAACACGCATGTTATCACTTTTGCCATTCTCTATTTGTTTATACCGTTTTTATAAAGCTTTTTCAAGTGATTTCGGTTTAGCAAAAATCATACGTCCTGCTGATGTCTGCAGCACACTGGTGACCACTACTTCAATAGTCTTCCCAATGTAATCTTTTCCTTCTTCTACGACAATCATGGTGCCATCGTCTAGATAAGCAACCCCTTGATTTTGTTCCTTCCCGTCCTTGATGACTTGAATCTTCATCTCTTCTCCAGGAAGAACAACCGGCTTCACAGCATTTGCCAGGTCGTTAATATTTAAGACTTGGACATTTTGAAACTCACAGACTTTATTTAAATTAAAATCATTCGTTACAACAATTCCGTTCATGACTTTCGCGAGTTTCACAAGCTTACTGTCCACTTCCTGAATATCTTCAAAGTCCCCTTCATATATCTCCACATTTACAGGAAGATCTTTTTGAAGACGGTTAAGTATATCCAGACCTCGTCGACCACGATTTCTCTTTAGTCCGTCAGATGAATCGGCAATGTGCTGCAATTCTTCCAATACGAATTGAGGAATGACAATGGTTCCTTCCAAGAAATGCGTTTCGCATATATCTGCAATTCTTCCATCGATGATGACACTTGTATCCAGTATTTTTCTTTTGGGAATTAAGGAAGAATCGACTTTTTCATTCGCTTGAGAATCCTCATCTTCCGGCTTTCTATCCTTCTTGGACACTAAACTTAAAAATTCATCCTTCCGTTTAAAGCCAACTTGAAAACCTAAGTAACCAAGTAAAACGGTTAAAGCAATAGGTACAACCTGATTAATAACCTGGATCTGAATATCTTGTACAAACACATTGATTAGATAGGCGATAAGTAGACCAACAATTAAACCAAGACTTCCAAACAATAGGTCTGGTACCGGGGCTCGAACTAATGAGTCTTCCACCCACCTGATAAAATCCACAATATAGTCCACGACCCAAAATGTTAATAAAAATAAAATAAGTGCTCCTAGTACGGCTCCAAGGACGGATTGTATCCAAACCTGCCAAGTAAGCCCCATGGTTGTAAATAGCTCTGGAAAATAGAGGTAACCGATTGTTCCGCCGGTTATTACAATAAACAACTGTACGATACGTTTAAGCACTTGTATTCACCTCCTCAATCACAGTATGACCAAACCTCACAACCATTAATCATATAAATAGGAATGATGGTTTCTAACTTAGCACAACTTCCAAAATAAGTCAACGAGCAAAACATCTATAATACCATAGTCTTAGTTAATAAGTCAATATTCTTATATGTGACGGTCTACAAACAGTTGTTCTTGTATTCGATCCAGTCCATCTCTTATTTTGGATGCCCGTATTTCACCTACACCATCTACTTCCACCAGTTCTTTTGTAGAAGCCTGAATCAGGTCGTCGAGTGTATTAAACCTTTCAACTAAATGCTCAATGATTAACGGCGGAAGACGCGGGATCCGACTAAGAATTCTATATCCTCTTGGATGAATTGGGTCAGACAGCTTGGTTGCAGGAGAGTAGCCCAGCAGTTTTAACACCTGTTCATCTGAAAGTAGTTCAGTATTTGTGATTTCCTGCATTTTCTTCAGAATATAATAGGGTGTATAATCTGGACGTTTACTGTAGTCCTTCAAAAGCAGTGTAGCTTCTTCTTCAATATTGGATACAAGTTCTGTTAATTGTAACTGGATCAGTCTGCCTTCTGTTCCCAGTTCATTGACATAGTTTAAGATCTCCGTCTTCGTTCTAAGGACCATTTCAATTCTATGAACCACTTGAACTACCTCAGAGAAGGAAACCATATTCTCAAACTCCATCGCTCCGAGGTTTGTCACACTCTGATCAAGTACATTTTTATATTTTTCTAACGTTTGAATCGCCTGATTGGCCTTTGTCAAAATAACTCCGATGTCTTTTAAGGAATAGCGCAAAGATCCCTTATATAACGTAATAACATTTCTACGCTGAGATATGGCGATTACAAGTGCTCCGGTCTGCTTCGCTACCCGCTCTGCTGTTCTGTGCCGCATGCCCGTTTCTGTCGATAAAATATCCGGGTCCGGCATCAACTGAGCGTTTGCGAACAGAATCTTACTGCCCTCATCGTTCAAAATTAAAGCCCCGTCCATTTTGGCCAGTTCATAGAGATGGGCAGGAGTGAAATCCGATTGAATATGAAATCCACCATCTACAAGATCACGCATGCTTTCCCCATAACCAAGTACAATTAAGCCACCGGTCTTCGCCCGCAGTACATTATCAATTCCATCCCGAAGCGGTGTCCCGGGGGCTACTAGTTTAAGGATTTCTCCAATTCCATTTTCCTTCATCTCATGCCATTCCATTTACGCTTCCCCCAATGTGACCTTCATTGCTTCCTGTACTGTACTTACACCAATCACTTCAATTTCAGAGGGTACTGTCCAGCCATCCATGTTCTTTTTAGGGATAATCACCCTTTTGAATCCTAATTTAGCTGCTTCCTGAACTCGTTGTTCAATTCTTGCAACCCTCCGAATCTCTCCTGTCAGGCCGACTTCGCCTACGACAACATCATCCCCATTCGAAGATTGGTTACGGAAACTTGAGGCAATGCTTATCGCTACACCTAAATCTATAGCAGGCTCATCCAGTTTTACACCGCCTGCGACTTTTACGTAGGCATCCTGATTTTGAAGAAGAAGACCCGCTCTTTTCTCAAGTACAGCCATTAGAAGAGGGACACGACTGTTATCCAAGCCAGTTGCCATACGTCTGGGATTTCCATAAGCGGTCGGTGATATTAGAGCCTGTATCTCAACGAGTACGGGTCTTGTACCTTCCATAGAAGCAACGACAATAGAGCCGGCCGCTCCCTGAGATCGCTCCTCCAGAAATATTTCAGAAGGGTTAAGGACTTCTTCTAATCCTTTTTCCTTCATTTCGAAAATACCCATTTCATGTGTGCTGCCGAAACGGTTCTTCACACTTCGCAAAATCCGAAAAGTGTGGTGCCTCTCACCCTCAAAATATAGGACGGCATCTACCATATGCTCAAGTAACCGTGGACCAGCTATTGAACCTTCTTTAGTAACATGCCCCACGATAAAAATAGGAATACCTTTACTTTTAGCAATCCGCATTAATTGGCTTGTACACTCGCGCACTTGCGAAACACTTCCGGGGGCAGACGTCACGTCTTCCTTAAAGATGGTTTGAATAGAGTCAATGACCACAAATTTAGGGTCAATCGCTTCTATTTGGTTAATAACATCCTGTAGGTTCGTTTCTGATAAAACGTACAGTTCATCAGAAGTTATATCCAGTCGTTCCGCACGGAGTTTTGTCTGCCTGGATGACTCCTCTCCAGATATATACAAAACAGGAAAGTCGTCTTTAGCAATTTGCGCTGACACCTGAAGTAATAAAGTTGATTTTCCGATACCCGGATCACCGCCAATCAAAACCAGTGACCCAGCCACAATTCCTCCGCCTAAAACGCGGTTAAATTCAGGCATATCTGTAGGCAGGCGCGGTTCTTTCTCTGATTTTATTTGTGTGATTTTTTCTGGCTTTGTTGTAGCGGATGTGGAACTTGTTTGGAATACATGACGTGAATTAGCTGCTGGTGCGCTCATTTCTTCAACGAGTGTGTTCCATTGATGACACGCCGGGCATTTCCCCATCCATTTCGGCGTCTCATATCCACATTCCTGGCAAACAAACTTTGTTTTTCTTTTTGCCAAGCGAACATCGCTCCTATTCTTAAAATTTTATACGAAAAAGGTTGTGAAAAAGTTTCACAGTCTTAACATTTCTATTAAATCCGTCATGAATAAATGATAGCGGAAGAAGAAAAAAATCGGAAGGCAAACACCTTCCGATTTTCAATAAGATCACATACCCATTAATTTGTTGATGACTCCTGTTGTGTGTGAACAACAAAGTTTTTATTTTCGTCCAAGTCAATCTTAACCTTTTGACCTTTCGCAATGTTTTCTTTTAAGAGCTCTTCGGACAGAAGGTCTTCCACATTCTTTTGAATGGAACGGCGTAGAGGACGCGCTCCATATTCTGGATCAAAGCCGGACTCTGCAATGTGAGTAATAGCTTCATCAGTTAGTGTAAAGTCAATTTCTTGTTCCTGCAGACGTTTCCTTAACTCTTCTGCCATCAATGTTACAATGTCTTTCATGTGTTTTCTCTCAAGAGAGTGGAAGACAATGGTTTCATCGATACGGTTCAAGAATTCAGGACGGAAGGCTTTTTTCAGAGCATCCGTAACTTTAGACTTCATGTCTTTATAATCCTGATCGGCTTCACCCATAGAGAATCCAACATATTTGTTTTGTTTCAGCTCTTGAGCTCCTACGTTTGAAGTCATAATCAACACGGTATTTCGGAAATCAACGACACGCCCTTTTGAATCTGTCAGACGGCCATCTTCAAGTACTTGAAGAAGGATGTTGAATACTTCCGGGTGCGCTTTTTCAATCTCATCCAATAAGACAACGGAATATGGTTTGTTACGCACTTTTTCAGTAAGCTGACCACCTTCATCGTAACCTACATAGCCAGGAGGTGAACCGACAAGGCGGGACGTGCTGTGTTTTTCCATATATTCAGACATGTCGATTCGAATCATGGCATCTTCTTCGCCAAACATGCTTTCAGCTAGAGCACGCGCAAGTTCTGTTTTACCGACTCCTGTAGGTCCTAAGAAAATGAATGAACCAATTGGACGCTTAGGATCTTTCAAACCAGCTCTAGCACGACGAATGGCTTTAGAAATGGACTTGACTGCTTCCTCCTGTCCAATGACGCGATTATGAAGGGTGTCTTCAAGATGAAGAAGACGCTCACTTTCATCTTTTGTCATTTTTGATACAGGTACTCCTGTCCAGGTAGATACAACGGATGCGATATCCTCGACCGTAACCTCGGAATCTTCCTGACCCTGCTTTTCCTTCCACTCGTCTTTCGTTTGTTCCAGTTCATCTCTTAGGCGCTGCTCACTATCCCGTAAAGAAGCTGCTTTTTCAAATTCCTGACTTTGAACAGCTGCATCTTTTTCTTTGCGTACCTCTTCAAGCTTCTGCTCAAGTTCTTTCAAGTTCGGTGGTGCTGTATAAGAACGAAGTCGCACCTTAGATGCCGCTTCATCAATAAGGTCAATCGCTTTGTCCGGAAGGAAGCGGTCGGTAATGTAACGATCAGAGAAACGTACAGCAGAATCAATGGATTCGTCTGTAATCGTCACACGGTGGTGTGCTTCATAACGATCACGCAGCCCCTGCAGAATTTGAACCGATTCATCCAGTGTAGGCTCATCTACTTGAATAGGCTGGAACCTGCGCTCTAACGCTGCATCTTTTTCAATATACTTGCGGTATTCATCTAATGTTGTAGCACCAATACATTGCAGCTCACCGCGGGCAAGTGAAGGTTTTAGAATATTAGAAGCATCGATAGCTCCCTCTGCGCCACCTGCACCAATTAGAGTATGCAGCTCATCAATGAATAAGATAATGTTGCCTGCCTGGCGTATCTCTTCCATCACTTTCTTCAAACGGTCTTCAAATTCTCCGCGGTATTTCGTACCTGCGACAACCGTACCCATATCGAGCGTCATAACACGCTTATCACGCAAGATTTCAGGCACCTCATTATTCATGATTTGCTGGGCAAGACCTTCGGCGATCGCTGTTTTACCAACACCGGGCTCACCCACCAGGACCGGATTGTTTTTCGTACGACGGCTTAAGACTTGAATGACACGCTCAATTTCTTTGCTACGGCCGATAACGGGATCGATATTCCCCTCTTTGGCAATAGCAGTTAGATCACGCGCCAGGGAATCTAGTGTTGGAGTGTTCGCATTGGCTGCCTGGGCTCCTGAGCCGCCGCCTCGGCGATTTTGTCCACCAGTAGATTCATTGTTCCCCAATAACTGCAGGACTTGTTGACGGGCTTTATTTAAGCTGACACCAAGATTGTTCAGAACTCTTGCCGCCACACCTTCGCCTTCACGAATTAATCCCAGCAGGATGTGTTCTGTTCCTACATAGGAGTGACCTAGTTTACGAGCTTCATCCATAGAAAGTTCAATAACTTTTTTAGCACGCGGGGTGTAATGAATAGTCTGGGATACTTTTTCCCCTTTTCCAATCAGCTTTTCTACCTCTTGCTGAATCTTAGTGGATTCAAGACCTAAAGCCGTTAATGCTTTAGCAGCAATTCCTTCGCCTTCGCTAACAAGGCCGAGAAGAATATGCTCTGTACCAATATTATTATGACCTAAACGTACCGCCTCTTCCTGCGCTAGTGCCAACACTTTTTGTGCTCTTTCTGTAAATCGCCCAAACATCATGGACATTCCCTCCTAACATTATTCTTCATTTTCTAATTGAAGTCGTTCTCTGATTAATGAGGCTCTTCTTACATCTCTTTCCTCAGGGGATAAAGTATCTTTTGCATATTGTTGCAGGAACCCGGGTTGTGTTAAGACCATTAGCTCATTAAGAATTGTTCGTGGAATGTCATCAATAAGGCCAAGATCAATGCCCAGCCGAAGATCAGAAAGGCATTTAGCCGCCTCTTTAGACTCTATGATTCGGCTGTTAGTCAAAACACCATAAGATCTAAAAATACGATCTTCCAACTGTAGACTGGACCTATTCATTAAGGCTGCTCTTGCCCGGCGTTCTTGATCAATTAATTGTTTCACAACACTGTGAAGATCCTCTACAATGTCTTCTTCAGATTTACCCAATGTAATCTGATTAGAGATTTGAAAAATGTTTCCTACAGCTTCACTACCCTCTCCATATATCCCCCTGACCACCAACCCCAGCTGATTAATTGCCGGTGTCATACGGTTAATCTGTTGAGTCATGGACAGAGCCGGCAGGTGCATCATTACTGAGGCTCTCATGCCTGTGCCTACATTGGTCGGGCACGCTGTTAGATATCCTCGTTTCTCATCAAACGCATAATCTATCTTTTCTTCAAGCCAATCATCCAGCTGGGTGGCCTGTTCCAGCGCTTGATCTAATTGAAAACCAGGAAAATATAACTGAATACGAACATGGTCCTCTTCATTAATCATGATCGAAACCTGCTCATTTTGAGAAATAAGTGTCGCTGATTTCTCCGATTTCTCAGCCAAATGAGGGCTGATTAAGTGTTTCTCTACAAGTACTCGTTTTTCAACCGGCTGCAAATCTTTCATTTGGATCAGTTCGAAGTTTTTATAGTCACGAAATGAGGTTTCTTTAAAACCGTCTTTGAAAAACTCCAATACTTTCTCCAATGTTTCTTCGGAAGCAATGATAGGAAATGGATATTGAGAGAAATTACGAGCTAGTCGAATGCGGCTGCTCATAACAATGTCACTATCAGGGCCTTCCTGCTTCATCCACGGGCTGATCGCTTCATTCATAAATTGCTGTAATGACATTACTCTTCACCACCCTCACCTTGATGAAGCTTACTCTCCAGGGATCTTACCCTATCTCTAACTTTCGCTGCTTCTTCGAATTCTTCCTGCTCAATTAATTGTCGAAGATTAGTTTTATATTGTTCTATTTCTTTCTTTAGATGAAGATTTCCACCTTCTCTTTTAGGAATCTTTCCGTCATGGAGGGTATTCCCACTGTGGACTCTTCGTAAAATTGGATTTAAGCGTTCATCAAAAGTGTTATAACATTCTGCACATCCAAACTTTCCTATATGAGCAAATTCATCATAGGTCAGTCCGCAATTCGGACATTTTAAGGTTTCTTTCCTTTTGTAAGAATGAGCGGTTTGTCCGCCAAGAGGAGAAGGACTTTCTGAATGAAATAAACCAGAAAGTAAATCGTTTAACGTAAAGTTCTCTTCCCCATAGTTCATGTACCCTTTTTCCTTTGCACACTGGTCACAAACATGAATTTCCGTTTTTTTACCGTTTACCACCTGAGTCAAATGCACCGTCGCTGTTCGCTGGTGACACTCCTGGCATTCCATCTCAATCTCTCCTTTCCCACTCAGCATTTATATTGAAGGGTAAATAACATTGCTGTCATAATTCGAGCTCGTACTTCATCACGAATTGGCAGGGGAAAAGCTAAGACATCGCGGTCTATCACACTTTCCATCAGTTTACCTTCCCGCAAAGTAATAATTTCATAATCCACCAGCCGAGCTAAAACATCGACCGCCTTATTTTGGGATACCCGCGGATGGATAAGCCCCATTACCTCTTCAATCATCTCTGAATCTTTGCGATGTTGAACACGGCTGATACGGATATATCCACCGCCTCCGCGTTTACTTTCTACTATATATCCTTTTTCCACGGTAAAACGTGTCTTAATCACATAATTAATTTGAGAAGGCACACATTGAAATTTTTCTGCTAGTTCACTTCGCTTTATTTCAATGGACTCTGGATAATTTTCATCGAGTATCTTTAACAGATACTCTTCTATAATGTCAGATATATTCCGCATTGTCCCTCCCCCTTCTTCTGACTTTGACTATCTTTGACTTTAATTTTATTATACTCATTTTTAATTGTCACGCAACTAAATTGTTTATGTCTTGCTACATCTTCTATGTTTCCCCTTTTCAACATGAAATAAAACAAAAAAACTACGCAGTTTCAACTGCGCAGGGGGGTGGGAAAGTGCTTAAAAACTGTGGCCGCAATCATCGACACCATCAATTTGTGTTAATTGTTCCAACAGTGTAGACCTTTCAAAGGTTTGATGCTTTTCTAATTCTACTACTACGCGCTTTTGTTCCGCGTCTAAGGTCGTGACATCCAGTTTTCGTATATTTAGATTCATTTGTTCAAATAAAGATAGAATTTTATTTATCTCCACATCTTTTCGAACAGTAATATGAAAGATGTTTTTTCTATTTCCATTAAATTTCTCTTTTTCAATTTTATTTAGGAATACGAGGCTCATTAACACAAGGACCGTAGTAACTGTAGCCATATCATACATGCCTGCACCTACCACTAAACCGATACCAGCTACTGTCCAAATAGAAGCCGCTGTAGTTAACCCTCTAATTGTCATCCCATTGACTATAATCGTACCCGCACCAAGAAAACCGATTCCACTAATGACATAGGAGGGAATTCTGGCAGGATCAAACCGGACATGCTCATATTTATCGATATACTCCTCAAATCCATATAAGGAAAGCAGCATCATTAAACATGCACCGACACCTACTAAAATATGTGTTCGAAAACCTGCCGAATGATTTTTGACTTCTCTTTCAAACCCAATTAAACCGGAAAGAATCAAGGCAAAAAAGAGGCGAAATACAAACAATAGTATTTCTTCGTGAAAGAAGTAGGACCACTCCATAGTTGACCTCCTCCCCTTATGTATATGCTGGAATAATTGAATATAGAAAAAACCAGAAGATTTTTCTTCTGGTTTTCTATCAAATGACGTGGCAGCGTCCTACTCTCACGGGGGTAAACCCGACTACCATCGGCGCTGAAGAGCTTAACTGCTGTGTTCGGCATGGGAACAGGTGTGACCTCTTCGCCTTCACCACCACATCAATATAAAGTT
>NZ_JAIVKN010000008.1 GCF_020524025.1 Halobacillus litoralis
AAGTTAAGTTTGACTTGCTCATTTGCACACCGAATGTGCTTGTTTCAAATCTCTTCATAAAGAAGAAATGTTTTGACGTACTGGTTGGTTCGTTCAGTTTTCAAAGATCAAAATGTTGTCAGCCACTTCAAAACAGCGACTCAATCATCTTATCATGTGCGAGTTATTTAGTCAATAACTTTTTCATGATTTGTTTTTGGTTTGTTTTATGTCGTTTTTTGCGACATTTACTAATTTACCACTGTTTGTTTTTAATGTCAACAACTTTTTCTGTGGTTTATAGTATCTTTTCTCTCGTTCTGTCGCGATCTCTTAATGCGACAAATAATAATTTACCATGCCCCGAAGACTAAATCAATAGCTTTTACGTTAAAAAACTATTCTGATTATTCGCGTGTGTTCTACATTGATTCTATTCATTCTTACCCTCTCTGTCTACAATCAATAAAACCCCCTGCGAAGCTGTCGCAGAGGGTAGAATCTATAACTTATGAATCACGATGCCTCATTTGTGGGAATAGCAGCACGTCACGGATAGACGGTGAATTAGTAAGGAGCATAACAAGACGATCGATACCAATTCCTAATCCGCCAGTCGGCGGCATACCATATTCAAGTGCCTCCAGAAAATCTTCATCCATCATATGAGCTTCATCATTTCCTTCTTCTCTTTCTTTTAGCTGTGCTTCAAATCTTTCTCTCTGATCAATAGGATCATTTAACTCAGAAAAGGCATTCGCATGCTCTCTGCCTACAATAAACAATTCGAAGCGGTCAGTGAACCGTTCATCATCCGGGTTCTTTTTCGCCAAAGGAGAAATCTCGATTGGATGACCATAGATAAATGTCGGCTGAATCAATTTCTCTTCAACCCGCTGCTCAAAGAACTCATTCACAATATGGCCGAATGTCATCGTTTCTTTAATTTCTATACCGTGTTCTTTTGCAAGCTCTTTCGCTTTACTATCGGTCATTTGTTCCCAAAAGTCCACGCCCGTGTATTCTTTAATCGCATCCACCATATGAAGACGAGTCCACTCAGGCTCTAAATTAATCTCCTGATCATTATAGGTAACAGTTGTTGAGCCTAACACTTCTTTCGCAATGTGGGCGACCATATTCTCCGTCAATGCCATGATATCTTTATAGTCAGCATAGGCTTCATATAATTCAATCATAGTAAATTCAGGGTTATGGCGGGTAGATACCCCTTCATTACGGAAGACGCGTCCTATTTCATAAACTTTTTCCAAGCCACCGACAATCAACCTCTTCAAGTGGAGTTCAATAGCTATACGCATATATAGCTGCATGTCCAACGCATTATGGTGAGTAATGAACGGACGAGCAGATGCTCCCCCTGGAATCCCATGCATTAAAGGAGTCTCCACTTCCAAGAAACCCAAACCATCCAGGTAGCGGCGCATAGACTGAATGATTTTACTGCGAAGTACAAACGTATCTCTACTATCAGGGTTCGTAATTAAGTCGAGATACCGCTGACGATATCGTTGTTCGACATCCTGCAGACCATGAAATTTCTCAGGTAATGGACGCAGTGATTTCGTAAGCAGTTGAAACTCATCCGCTTTAACAGAAAGCTCACCTACTTTTGTTTTGAACATAACACCAGTTACCCCGATAATGTCACCAAGATCCGCGGAGTTAAATAGTTCATATGCTTCTTCACCGATACGATCTTTACGGATATAAAGCTGTATCTGCCCAGTAAGATCCTGAATGTGAGTGAAGCCGGCCTTCCCTTTTCCTCGTTTGGTCATAATACGGCCGGCAATCGTAGCTGGGAATTGTTTCTCCTCAAGCTCTTCTTTTGTATATTGGTCATATTTCTCTTTCAACTGTTCTGCATAATCTGTGCGCTCAAATTTATCACCAAAAGGATCAAGACCCTGCTCACGATGAGCATTCATTTTGTCTCGACGCACCCGCATGTGTTCGTTGAGTTCTTCTGTCATTGCTACCACTCCATTCTCTGATCTATTTCATTAGCCATTCCGTCACAATAACAAAAACTGCCAGCAAGGCACTGGCAGCATCTAACTATGGTTAGTATAAAAAAGTCTAATAGGCGTGTCAACGCTCAAGAAAGTCAGGATGTCTGCATCCATTCTTCTCATTCAACCGCAAACTCATAAAGGTCCTGACACAACTTCTTTTGTTTCTGCTTGTCATCGGATTACGTATACGGCCATTCCTATTTAATTCCTTGAACTACAAGGATGTGTACTTACGTATTTCAAAAGGCACCTCTGCCTGCCACTAATGCTTAAACCCGGTGAAACTATATCTTCCCCCAAAGTTTTACACTATCCACTTCATCAGGGGGCAGCTTACTAAGGGTTTCTTCAGCTGTAAGATGTGTATGAGGCAGTACTATACCGGGAGCCACATCCGCCAGCGGAACCATCACAAAAGCGCGGTCCTGCATATAGGGATGTGGAATAGTTAGACGCTCTGCTTTCATATTTTCATGATTATACAGCAAAATGTCAAGGTCTATTGTACGGGGCCCCCATTTAATTATGCGCCGTCTCCCCAAATCCAGCTCAATCCTCTGGCAGTAATCCAGCAGTTCTGTAGGCGGGAGCGCTGTCTCCACTTCTACCACCATATTTAGAAAGTCATTTTGTTCCGTATACCCGACTGGAGCAGTTTCATATACGGAAGATTTATTTCTCACTGTTATGTGCTGGTGTTCATCTAAAAGTGTAAGGGCATCTTTAAGAAAGCCTTCCCTTTCTGCAAGATTTGATCCAAGAGCAATAAAGGCATTACTCATTGATTACGGCTCCGATAAATCTCTATGGCAACGGATTTATAATGGCCCGGAATAGGCGGATCAGGCTTGTATACCTTAACCAGGCAACCTTCCAGCCGTTCAAATTCCCGGAATAACTCATCTGATATTTTTTCAGCTACGGATTCGACTAAACGAAAGGCCTTTCCTTCCACAATGTTCTTTGTCACTTCATAGATCGCACCGTAATCGATAGACTTGGTCATATCATCGGATTGAGAAGCAGGCTTTAAGTCTAATTCAAGTTCTAAATCAACATAGAATCGTTGACCTAACTTATTCTCTTCCGGGAAAAGGCCGTGGTACCCCCAGAACTCCATTTGATTCACATAGATCTTATCCATCCTATTCACCCTTTCCAACCATCGCATCCATCATTTTAGACATTCTTGCGATTGGTTTTACATCATGCACCCTTACCATCTGTATTCCTTGGGCGATTCCATAACATACCGTAGCTCCTGTACCTTCCATACGTTCTTCTTTTGGTAAGTCTAATACCGTACCAATAAATGATTTCCGTGAGGTTCCGAGAAGGATCGGGTAACCAAGATCATTCAAATCCTTTAAGTGTCTCATCACTTCCAGATTATCAGACTGCGTTTTTGCGAAACCGATACCTGGATCAAGAATGATCTTTTCGTCCTTTACGCCAGCTTCTTTTGCGATTTGGATACTTTTCTTTAAGTCTTCTTTCATATCCGCGATCAATGAAACATAATTCTTATCCGTTCGATTGTGTGTAAGGATGATCGGTACATCGTAGTCAGCTGCCACTTGAGCAATCTCAGGATTTTTCATCGCTCCCCAAACATCGTTAATAATGGAAGCACCACATTCTACTGCCTTTTCAGCCACTTCAGCTTTGTACGTATCGATAGAAATGGGGATATTCACTTCTTTTTTTACAGCCTCAATAACAGGAAGCACACGCTCCATTTCTTCGTTTGCTGCTACCGGCTCAAAACCAGGACGCGTAGATTCACCACCAATATCGATAATATGAGCGCCGTCTCTTTCCATAGCTTTTGCCTGAGTGACCGCTCGATCCAGGTCAGCATATAAACCACCGTCAGAAAATGAATCCGGCGTGACATTCAAAATCCCCATTACCAGGGTTTCTTTAGAGAGGTCGTATGTTTTTTCGTTTGTTTTTAGTTGAAAGACCATGACCCTTCCCTCATTTCCTATATACTCTGTTCCTATCTTACATCATATCCAGATTTCTATCACGCATGGACGACCTTAAACTACAGCCTGTGGTCGTTGATCCTAAAACAAAATGAGAGAAGAGCTATTTTTCCTTTCATGAATTTAATCAGTGTTCAATTCCTATAAAAAAAGCCGCCCCTGTTCAGGGGCAGCTTTGTACTTATTCTTCATCAAACTGATAGAGTGGTGTTGAAAGGTAACGCTCACCATTACTCGGAATGACAGCCACTACCTTCTTACCTTTTCCAAGTTTTTTAGCCACTTGTTTGGCAACATGAATGGCAGACCCTGAAGATATGCCACCTAGAATGCCATCTTTTCTTGCGGCTTCCCGGGCTGCGGCAAAAGAATCGTCTTTAGAAACTTTAATCACTTCATCATAGATTTCTGTGTTTAAAATTCCTGGAACAAATCCTGCCCCTATTCCCTGAATCTTGTGGGGTCCTGGGTCACCGCCTGAAAGGACAGGGGATTCCTCTGGTTCGATTGCGTAAATTTTAATATCTGGATATTTTTCTTTTAAGACTTTACCTGCGCCTGTGATTGTACCACCTGTGCCAATACCGGCAACGAAAGCATCCAGCTGGTCACCCATCTGTTCCACAATTTCCGGACCTGTTGTCTTTTCATGAATCAAAGGATTCGCTTCGTTGTTGAACTGCTGCGGCATGAAATACCCATGCTTTTCATGGAGTTCAGCAGCTTTCTTAATCGCACCTTTCATTCCTTCACTTCCCGGGGTAAGTACCAAGTCAGCCCCGTAGGCACGGAGGAGGTTACGACGCTCCTGACTCATCGTATCCGGCATAACAAGCACGGCTTTATAGCCTTTAGCGGCAGCGATCATAGCCAGACCGATCCCTGTATTTCCACTTGTTGGTTCTACAATTGTATCGCCCTCTTTAAGGCTGCCATCTTTTTCTGCTTCCTCAACCATAGATAGAGCAATCCGATCTTTTACCGAACTTCCCGGATTCATATACTCAAGTTTGAGGTACACATCTGCACTGTCTTCATCAGCGCTTCTATTGAGCTTCACCAAAGGGGTTTGACCAACCAATTCACTGACATTGTTCACGATTCTCACAACAATCACTCCTAAAACCAAGTATTTAAATAGGATTTAACTTTAATGTACTGAATCTGATGTTAATTGTCAAACAATTCAATATAAAGTTGCTTGGGAATCTCTCTATAAATAAATGACGAAACACAGGTTCCGCCATTTATTTATATCTTACGCTTTATCCTTTTATGATGGTGAATTGGAATCGTTTGATTGGAGCTCCTGTAAGTCTTCTACGTCAAACTGGTAATCCTCATTGCAGAAATGACATTTTGCTTCCGCACCTTGATCTTCATCGATCATACGCTGGATTTCCTCATCTCCTAAGCTGGAGATTGCCATTTCTACACGCTCACGGGAACAGTGACACTCAAATTGAACAGGCATTGTATCTAATACGCGCACATTCTCTTCCCCTAAGACCGTGTGAAGAATCTGCTCAGGAGTTTTTCCATCTCTCACAAGAGAAGAAATAGCGGGCATGTCTGTCAATCGCTTCTCAATTTCGCTCGTTGTCTCTTCATCAGCACCCGGCATCATTTGAACAATAAAACCGCCTGATGCGAGTATGGAATGATCTGTATCAACAAGGACACCAGCACCAACCGCTGAAGGCACCTGTTCAGAGTTAGCAAAATAATACGTGAAATCCTCACTGATCTCTCCTGAAACAATAGGCACCTGTCCTGTAAAGTGATCTCTCATCCCTAAGTCTTTAACAACACTCAACGTTCCAGAGGTACCTACGGCTCTTGCGACATCCAATTTCCCTTTTGCATTTAAATCAAAGTCTACATGCGGATTTTTAACATAGCCGCGAACCTTGCCGTTGGCATTAGCGTCAGCAATAATCGGTCCTGCTGGTCCATCCCCTTCAACTTTAATCGTGATTTTGTCGTCGCCTTTGAGCATCGCACCCATCATCGAACTAATTGTCAACGTCCTTCCAAGAGCGGCTGACGTTGTGGCCCATGTATCTTGTCTGCGTCTAGCTTCTTCGACTGTTTCTGTGGACTGCACTGCATATGCTCTCACTTGTCCGTCAAAAGCTATCGCCCGCACTAAATAATCTGACATGGTTGATCAATCTCCTTTAAACGCTTTTTTATCTTTGTTCCGTTGATATATTTTATGAAGTCCTTTTAATGTTAAATAAGGATCTACATGATCAATTGTCCTTGACTGACCTGCAATTAAATTTGCAAGACCTCCTGTCGCAATCACAGTAGGTTGCTGATCAGAGGTTTCCTTCATCCTTCGTACGACTTCATCTACTTGTCCTACATAGCCATAAAAAACACCCGACTGCATGGCATCTACTGTACTCTGCCCAATCACATGCTCAGGACTCTTAATTTCAATCTTAGGAAGTTTGGCCGCCTTTGCGTATAAAGCTTCCATAGAAATATTAATACCAGGTGCAATCGCTCCACCCAGATACTCTCCGTCTTCATTGATATAGCAATAGGTTGTTGCTGTTCCAAAATCAATAATAACCAAAGGAAGTGGATAGTCACCAATTGCTCCAACAGCATTTACCACCCGGTCCGCACCAATTTCATTTGGGTTCGGATATTTCATAGGCAGTCCATGATCAACGTTGCCTTCGCCGATAATCATTGGCTGCTTTTTAAAATAATAACGGGACATACGATCAAGTGCAAACATTATAGGTGGAACCACAGAAGAGATAATAACCCCACCCATGTCCTCAAATGTGAGACCTTCATGATCGAGCAGTGATTTAATAAGCATCCCGAACTCATCTTCTGTTTTATGACGATCTGTCTTAATTCTCCATTGATATTTCAAAGAGTTATTTTCAAATACACCTAACACAGTATTGGTATTTCCTACATCAAGGACAAAATTCATACAAACAGCCTCCAATGTCATTTCCTTCGGCTACCATCATACCATAAGAACTCTTTTCTTCGCTCTATATAAAAATGAAAAGCCACACCGCCCAAGTATAAGGCAGGTGTGGCTTTTTTTACACTTTAGGAACGAGGATCTTCTTTATCAGACGATTCGTCATCCTTCGCTGCTTCGCTGGATGGACTTTGATCTGTCTGCTCCTCTTTTTCTTCAGTGTCTTCATCTTTAGACTGAATGTTTACACGTACATCTTCGTCATGATGAGAAGATGTGTTGTTCTTAATCTTTTCGTTGTGTTCCCTTGCGATTGCTTCAAGCTCTTCGTCTGTCGGAAGACGTCCTTTATCGAAAAGGGAGCGGATTTGTGTCGCATCCAGTGTTTCGATCTCTAGTAACGTTTTCGCAACAAGCTCAAGTTTATCTTTATTTTCTGTGAGGATCGTTTTAGCTCGATCGTAACAGTGTTGAATAAAGTTTTTAACTTCCTGGTCAATTTCGTAAGCAATCTGGTCACTGTAGTTTTGTTCATTTTGGATATCACGGCCTAGGAAGACCTGTCCTCCTGAGTTTGAACCAAACTGCAATGGACCAAGTTTCTCACTCATTCCGTACTCAGTGACCATCTTACGCGCAATGCTTGTTGCACGTTGGAAGTCATTGTGAGCACCTGTACTCACTTCACCAAAGATAATCTCTTCAGCGACACGGCCGCCAAGAAGTCCGGTAATCTTATCAAACAGCTCCGGCTTCGTCATGAAGTAACGATCTTCTTTCGGAAGCATCACTGCGTATCCACCGGCCTGGCCGCGTGGAACGATGGTTACTTTGTGGACCATGTCCGCATCATCAAGGACCATACCAATAACCGTGTGTCCACTTTCGTGGTGGGCCACAATGTCACGTTCTTTCTTAGAAATAACGCGGCTCTTCTTAGCTGGTCCTGCAATGACACGATCAATCGCTTCATCGACATCATCCATGTCCACATTCTTCTTATCTCCACGAGCAGCAACAAGCGCTGCTTCGTTTAACAAGTTTTCTAAATCGGCACCAGAGAAACCAGGAGTACGAAGCGCAATCGTCTTCAAGTCCACATTCTCTGACAACGGCTTGTTCTTAGCGTGGACAGCCAGAACAGCTTCACGACCTTTAACATCTGGACGGTCAACAGTGATTTGTCTGTCAAAACGTCCCGGACGAAGAAGGGCCGGGTCTAGAATATCCGGTCTGTTTGTTGCCGCAATAATAATGATTCCTTCATTTACACCGAAACCATCCATTTCAACAAGCAGCTGGTTTAATGTTTGTTCACGCTCATCGTGACCACCGCCAAGACCTGCGCCACGTTGACGACCAACAGCGTCAATTTCATCAATAAAGATGATTCCCGGAGCATTCTTTTTAGCATTTTCAAATAGGTCACGTACACGGGATGCACCTACACCTACAAACATTTCCACAAAGTCAGAACCACTGATGGAGAAGAACGGTACACCCGCTTCACCGGCAACAGCTCTGGCAAGCAATGTTTTACCTGTACCAGGAGGTCCCACCAGAAGGACACCCTTAGGAATACGCGCGCCGACAGCAGAGAATTTACGAGGATCTTTTAGGAAGTCTACAACTTCTACAAGTTCCTGCTTCTCTTCATCCGCTCCCGCTACGTCTTTGAAACGAACTTTCTTCTTCTCTTCTGAGTACATTTTCGCCTTACTCTTACCAAAGTTCATTACACGACTACCGCCGCCTTGTGCCTGGTTAAGCAAGAAGAAGAATAAGATGAAGATGATTACAAACGGGATAATTGAGGTTAGAAAAGTCACCCATGCGCTAGGCTGCTCCTCTTCTTCAACATTTAAAACACTTTGTTCTTGTGCCGTTTGTGTAATATTCGCGATCACTTGGTCATTGGCTGGAATTTTAGCTGTGAAGCTCTCTTCCCCTTCTTCAGCATTTGCCAGTTGACCGGTAACACGGATCACTCCATTGACAGGTTGTATTGTCATTTCCTCAATGTTACCGCCATTCAGTGCCTCATAAAAGTCATTCACATTCAACTCTTGCTGCGGATCACCTTGACCTCGGAATAGACCGACCACGCCGATAACAACGAGGAAGATAAGTAAGTAAAATATGGTGTTACGAAATATCCGGTTCATTGCCTACCTCCTCCCAAACGAGAAAAACTATAGTAAATACTACCATAACAAAAACGGACGACACAACTAATTACCCTTGAAATGAACAGCTTGAAACCACTTACGCGAAATCTGTTACTATCCACCATAAACTTCCGGCTTTAACACTCCGACATATGGAAGATTGCGGTATTTTTCCTGATAATCCAAGCCGTATCCCACGACGAATTCATCAGGTACTTCAAACCCAACGGTATCCGCTTTGATGTCAGCGCTGCGCCCTGTCGGCTTATCAAGCAGTGTCACAATTTTAATTGATTTTGCCTGACGGTATTTAAACAAATCGACAAGATACGCAAGGGTGCGCCCACTATCAATGATATCTTCAATAATCAGAATATCCCGACCTTCAACTTTCGTATCAAGGTCTTTAACAATTTTGACCTCACCTGAAGATTCCATACCTCCGTGATAACTGGACACGTCCATGAAATCCATTTCCAAGTGTGTCTCCATACGCTTCAAAAGGTCCGTCATGAATGGTGTTGCGCCTTTTAAAACACCGATAGCCAGAGGAAAACGCCCTTCATATTCCTCTGAAAGCTGCGCCCCCAGCTCTTTACATTTCTGTTGGATTTCCTCTTCAGAAATCAAGACCTTTTCAATTTCGTTGTGCATGATTGCTCCTCCTACGTCTCTGCTTTGTTTTTATAATGTAACCGAAGCCATGTCCCTGATGAAGACAGACCGGCAGGATCCCCGCCTTTTTTCAAACCAACGACCCATAGGATCTTCCCTGTTTGATCAGTGACGATGGGCCACATATCGCGCAAATGAGCAGGGATTTTCTGATCGATAAAAATATCTTTCACTTTTTTCGATCCATTCATCCCTCTTACCCTTATCCTGTCCCCTTTCTGCCTTGTACGAAGAATGAGAGGAAGTTTTACGTGATTCTCATCACATACATAAACATAAGGATCTTCTTCATAAGAACAGCTCCACTGCGATTCTAAGCGAGAACCGTCGGGCAGTTCGACAGCTTCCCCTACATGAAAAAGCTGGTGAAAAGTGTCCGCTTCCTTATCTTCTGCAAACGTAAAGGTGACCTTATCATAAGCGCGTTTGATCTTTAAACCTTGCGGAAAATCCAGAGATGCATTCGGTTTTTCTTCATCCAGAAGGTTCATGAACATCTCTTCATGAATGTAAGAAATGTCTTCGTTTTGCTTCACATACAGATAGTTCAATATTAGATGAAAGGCTGTCCTTTGTAAAGCAAGCGGGAATGTTTTGAAAGTTTGTATTGAAAAATGTGCGAATTTCTCCACATCCTTTGAAAAATGGACTTCTTTCAGGACATTTTGAGCCTGCTCATTTATGTATACCCGTTCTTCCTCTACCCTCTCACTCCATGCCTGCATATGTTGGTGAAACTTCGGATTCTGCTCTTTCATAAAAGGCAGAACGTGGTGACGAAATGCATTCCTTGTATAATCCGTCTCATTATTCGAAGGATCCATTCTTACCTCAATCCTATGTTTCTCCAAGTAAGCAAATATTTGGTCTTTCGACACACATAGAAACGGACGGATAATCTTCCCGTCAGCGAAAGAACGCTGTACCGGCATTCCATGGACAGCTTCAGGACGAGCGCTGCGTGTCATCTGCATGAGCACGGTTTCTGCTTGATCATCGCCATGATGCCCTAAAACCAGTGCATCTCCACCATAGACGTACATCATCTTTGAAAAGAACTGATAGCGAAGATCCCTTGCTGCTTCCTGGGTTCCTTTCCCCGTTGACTCCTTATACGATTTAACGTCAACAGAGGTTCCAAGAAACTCAACTTCCCATTGTTTACACGTCTTCTTCACGAATCGAAGATCCTCTTTAGACTCTTCCCCTCTAAGACCATGGTCGACAGAAAGGGCGATGATCCGCAGAGGAATCTGTCTCCTTAACGATTTCAAAAAATGTAGGAGAGCTATTGAATCAGGCCCCCCTGATACAGCCACTAATAACACTTGGTGTGGCTGAATAAGGCCATGTTTTGAGATGAACGAATGAACCGTCTGATCCATTGAGCGTTCCTCCTGTCTCCATCTGTTTATCTCCCCTTATCGTATCACTCTTCCTATGTTCTGCAAAAGAATAGCTACTACAACCAAAAACTTACGACGGCACTCCCAAATACTGCAGCTGCAAAGATAGATAAAGCTGCTAACTCCATCTCCTCTCCCCGCCTGCCATCCCTTCGCTTTTGGAGGCGGGACGAACCTTCCTGCCTTTTTAATAAAATGTCGGTTAAGCCGGCTTTCATCGCTTGAGCACTTTTGTATCTGCCTTTCCAACAGGATTGTATAAACTGCCGGTATGGCTTCAACTGAGAAGAAGAGGCTAACTTACTTTCTAGTGTCTTCAATGGAGAACTGCCTTTTTCAAATTTGGCTGGATAAGCCATTTCCATCATAATCATAGTGACGGCAAACAAATCATACGTGGGTTCTGATCTTCTCATCCCCATCCCCCAGTACCCTCGGTCATAAAATTCGGTATACTCTTTAATAGCCCTGCCGGACGCTGTTACCCCACCGACATCAATCCACCGTATACGAGAGGAGGAGACTAACAAGTTATCTGTTTTCAAGTCTCCGAATACATAGCCGCATTCGTGAAGCTTTTCCAGATCCGTCAGCAGCTGAATCGCGCATATACCTATCCATTCATTGGTCTTTCCTTTAATGAACGAAGAAAGAGAAATACCATCTATATATTCCATTACATAAAAAGGGTGCGCCCCCCCTTTTTGATCTACCCAATCATCCACATCAACAAAAGAAGGCCCAAGTTTTACCCCTTGGACCTTGCCGAATTTTTTGAGCATATTTACTTCCAGCATCATACGGGAACTATCTTCCCCCATTTTCAGGGCATACGTATCCCCTTGTAATGTCCGGCACAAAAAAACTGTCCCGCAGGCTCCAAAGCCCAGTTCCTTAATAATCATGTATTTATGCCCATTCCATTTTCCGATAACTTGGCTTCCAGGGGTTAAGTTAAAAGCCCGTTTCTTCATATGGATCTTCTCCATCTCTTAAACGTTCAAATAACGGCTTTCCAGCAAAGGTATACAAGGCCTCTTTTAATGCAGGTCCTGTGGGTGTATATCCACCGCTGTTCAACTTTGAAAAGATTCCATGAATTTCTCCCAATTCAGGTGTCCAATCCACCATTTTCTTAATGGTCTTTTTAGGATCAGGAAAAGCATACACGCTAAACTGATTGGATCCTGATCTTGCATTTAAACTTAAAGACAAATCAAACAGAGCCTCTTTTACTGTTGGAAGCTTATGGTGCATACTAGCGCTTGTATCCACAAGTACCAGAACATCCAGGTCACAGCTTTCCCCCAGCTCCTCTACTACCTCTACTACCTCGCCCCTTTGTTCAGGAGGAAGCTCTTCGATCGTTTGATCCTTCCCTAATATTTCTGTTAATTCTTTATTAACGAAACCTTGAATCGTCTGATTCATGGCTTGTCTCGTCACCATTTGCACGGTTTGGGACAAACTTTTCTGATATACAATTTGACTGACGCCTCCACCTGCCTCAGCAATCGATTCTACTTCTTCAAGCCCCTGGGGCCTGCCATTCTGCCGATCGTCAAGTACGCCAATCACATTGACCGTTACGCCCTGATTCCTCGCGAGCGCCGCTACAGCAATCGGGTCTTCTCCATGGTTCGAGCATCCATCCGTCAATAAAAGAATCTGCTTTAATCGGCCTGGTTTCATTGTGAATATCCCTCCTGTTTCGTTGCTTCCATCTTCGCCGAAAAGGAGGATTTATATACTTCCTTTAAGCTTCTTTTTGCTCGGAAGGAATCGATGACCACTGCGGCATATAATGATCGATTCTTGCCACAATGACCGTCATATCATCTACAATATTTCCGGATTGTGTCCGTATCACCTCTTCTAATAGGACATCCGCCATAATCTGCGGGTCGTCCGTGTTGATTTCTCTAATCTTACGCTTTAACCACATTTCTACGTTCTCAATCTGCTTCGGTCCTTCAAAGATGCCGTCACTCATCATGATGAGGAAATCCCCTGCCTTTAATTGTTCACTTCTCATATCCACATCAACATCCGGTATAATTCCCATCGGGAGATTGCCGGCCTCGATAGTGAAGATCTTATCCCCCCTTTTGATAAAACTAGGCGTACTGCCGACCTTTACGAATTTAGAGGTCGCCTGATGCAGATCAATAACTGCCAAATCCAGTGTTGAAAATATTTCATCATTTGTCCGTAAAGACAAAATGGAATTAATAGATTGTATAGCCACAGATTCCTGGATGCCTGATTGTAGAATCTGTTTTAATAAGCGCAGCGTTTCCATACTTTCTTCATGAGCACGTTCCCCGTTGCCCATTCCATCACTAATCGCTAAGGCATACTTCCCCCTTCCCAGTTCCATCATTGTAAAGCTGTCTCCGGAAATAAACCCTCCCCCTTTAGCCGCATGGGCTACTCCAGATTCAATTGAGAAATGCTTGGCCGAACCAAAAGTCAGGTAGCACCTGCCCTGCGGATAAGGGGAAATTTCCTCCATTGTTACAACAATCGTCTCTCCCAGGATATCCGACAAAACAGGAGCAATGATTTTCGCCCCTTCCCCACGATAATTATCAATCTCAACAATTAATTCCAGGTCCATATTCCCAGAATCCAGCGAATAAATTTCTAGTTTTTGAATCACCATCCCCATGCGCTCCAGCGCGTGATAAATAATCTGCTCTTTGTGTTCATGATGTTCCCGTTCTTTCACAATTTCTTTAGCAAAATTATTCATAACTTCAGAAACTCCCTGCAGCTGCTCAGCTACAAACCTTCGACTTTCTAACACCTGCCTTTTCAATTGTTTATTCGCATGATAAAAAGATAGCTCATGATTCATCGTATCTATTAATTTCTGAGGTTTTACACAATGCTGATCCAGACTTTTCCTGAGCACGCGGCTCGGCTCTCCCCTCTCATCTAATTCATGCATCAGTTCCGTCATCAGATCATGGGTCTCGTCAAACCTCCTCACCCAGCATTTTTCTTTCATAAAACAGGACTGGCACGTTTTTTCTGTCACATGACTTAAAAAATAATCAATTTCTTCTGCCTCCGCACTCCCCTCACTGGACGTATCCACACGCGTAAAACTTTTCGATAAAGCCTGAAAAACGTCCGAAAATTTCCCGACCCTGACAGCCGTGACATCTCGAACTTTTTGTAAATATTTTTGTTGTTCTGAATGATGCTCCTCTGTCCCAGGAACATATTTAGAAAGTTGTTTAATCCAACTGTTCGGCGTCAACACAAATAATGCCACCGCCCAGGCTGAAGCCCATAATGATGATGGCAGACCAGCCCCATTATTTACGTAAAAGCCGATCAATAGAGTTCCAACCACAAGGCCGGCACTCACACCAGCCTTCTTCCCTTCCTTCAGTAAACCTCCAAGCAAGCCTGAAAAAGCCAGCAGGCTCATTTGATAAATATGATCCATATTGGACAGGCTCAGCACGAGGCCGGTCACCACACCCACGGTAGAACCAATGGCTGCTCCTGCGGTGTAAGCAAGCAGAATAACTAAGTATCTTGCAAATATATCAACAACAGCTACGCCCTGAACCTGCCACCCGATCATTCCTGTCAGGACGGAAGCTAATAATATAATTAAACAAACAATTTCTTCGTTTTTTAATGAAGGTTGAAATCTTTGTGGTGTTAAAAGTGGAATACTCTGCATAAAGATAAGGACAAGGATGAAACTGAGCACCCCTTCTGCAAACATCAACGTAATCTCGTATAGCTGCCATCGATCTAAGAGCGCCAGACTGACTGTCCGTGGAATCAGGCTGGCCATCAGTGCAAGCGTCGGCAGCCATTTCTGGGGGTGACTTGTTTTGTGCAGCGCCAGGCTTAAGAGCAAAAAAGTCATCGACGCCCCCACCACGTACCCTGCATGACCGTAGCTGTATGTAGACGCCCCGGCTGCCATCATAACGGTTACGGGTATGACGAGCGGTCGTTTTAACCACCAGATTACCGCTAAAAAAGCTACACCAAAAGGGGCCATCGATGAAAGAATAATAGCTCGTCCTAATAAAAGGGCTAAAACCATATGGAAGACCCCTTTATCAGCCATAAATGAAAAGGTACCTAATGAAGCACGTTGCAGCCCTTGCACAATCCCAAATCCCCTGGCAGCGTTCTGACGATTTTCACGTTTTGATACAGTTCCTAACATTCTCATCACTCCTTCTTTGTGAAACCTATTAAACCACATCCAGAACAAGCATTTTGTCAAAACAACAGGAGAGCAGAAACAAAAACTTCGATAGTTTTCACATAGTCTAAGCTCCTTTCTACAAATTCCCCCCGGGCTAGCTCTCTCAAGTCCTCTCACCTTACAAAAACTTACTTATTTCCTTAGCGAAATAGACAGAGTTATCTGATTTATTTATTTGTTGTTGACACTTTTTTTTTCATGGTGTACTATATGACTTGTGACTTTGAGAGAACAACTTATTCACATGGCGGTGTAGCTCAGCTGGCTAGAGCGTACGGTTCATACCCGTGAGGTCGGGGGTTCGATCCCCTCCGCCGCTACCATTTATTTTTTTCTTACATAACTGGCCCGTTGGTCAAGTGGTTAAGACACCGCCCTTTCACGGCGGTAACACGGGTTCGAATCCCGTACGGGTCATCTAAACATTCTTGTCCTAAAAAAGCACGCCTCTTTTAAAAGAGGCGTGCTTTTTTATGTTTTTGGCCATTGATCTTCACAAAAAGAAACTGTTTGGAGAAATAGATAGAATTTCACGCAAAAAAAGAACAGACCCAGTCTGGGTCTGTTCTTTATATGAAAGTGCGCACCTTTTACTCATTGTCCTAGACAGCAAGCTATCCTCGTTTAGCACCTCGACCTCCACGTTTGGATTCCGTGTGCTTTTTCAGTGATGCTAAGCGTTCGTCGCTATCCTTCATAAAACGGTTCATCTTCTGTTCGAAAGACTCCGCTGGTTTACGAGGTTTTGGCGGACGACGATTTGTGTTCTCTTTTGCTTTTTTAATGGAAAGTCCAATCTTCCCATCATCCCCGACATTGATGACTTTCACTTCAACCTGATCTCCCTGGCTTAAGTGTTCATTAATGTCTTTTACATAGTTGTCGGCAACTTCACTAATGTGGACCAGACCCGTCTTCCCATCTGGAAGTTCAACGAATGCTCCGAAATTAGTGATACCCGTTACCTTACCCTGCAGCTTGCTGCCTACTTCAATTGACATAAAAAAAATGCTCCTCCTTAGAATTTCGATAAAAATGTATCGTTCCTATATATTATATATAAGCGATGAAAAGAGTGTCAATATGATGGATCTTCATTCGGCATTTTAAAGATGATTTCGCCTTCTTTTGAGAAGAAATAATTCGTTCTTGCAATCTGCAATACATACTCCTCATCTTTCAAAAGTTCAATCTCCTGCTCCAGATCACTTTCCTCTTTTTTCAAAGCGTCCATATCCTGTTGCATTTGCTCGTACTGCTCACTCTTTTGAGCATACAGAGACTGTTGTTTCATATGATAGAATATCATGGAGCCAGCGACGATCGACACTAACAGGGCAAACATTACGAGACGGCGAATTAAGCGCTTCTTTTTCCTATGATGTCTGTCCAAGTAGGCATCGTAGTTCTTCATGTATGTAGAATCAAGACGGGCTACCGACTCCGACTGTCTCTTTGCCATGTGCGTTTGGCCTCCTTTACTTTTTGAATCGTTTCATCCAATTGATCATTGTATTCTGCATTTTATCCAAAAACCCTGCTAATTGCCTTAAGTAAATTTTCATGTTTTTCGGCAAAAGTCGCCAAATCAATATGAAAACTAACCGGATTGGATAAAATACGACAACAAACAATATAATGATACCCTTTAAAAGTATCTTATAAACGCCAATAAGTAAAGAAATAATAAGGAAAATGATGGATTTCGATGGAAGGAATAAAAGATAATAGATTGTTTTCTTTAAAAACCTCAAGATCCCAAGGCCGATACGAATCCACATTTCAAGCGTTCTTAAGTAAAGGCTCTGAAACATGGCACGATACGCCGCAAATCCACATACGATGGCGACAAAAACATAAACCCTTAACTCCCCGTAATTGGCCAGGTAAAGCAAATAAAAAAGAAAAGCCGCTTGAAGTAACCAAAATAACAATTGATATACGATTTCAAGCCAGCTTCTTTTATTTCTTTTATGAAAAAAACGTTCAAACGTATCTAAAAAAGCCCCAACGCATATGCCTCCGAAAATCATCGATAAGATCGTAACGAACTGTGTGGTAAGCGTCATTTGAAGAGCTTGCTAAATAGCCCTTTAGCTTTCTCCCCTTGGTGCTCGTCCAAGTATGACATTTCATACATCTTTCCTTTAATGGACACAATGCCTGCATCTAAGTCTAAATTTTTCATTTGGAGATTTTGACCACGGACAACAAGGTAACCCATGCTTGTCTGCAGTAAAAACTCCTCACTGTCGAAGCTGTCCACTTCCTTTACCCCTGATATCTCTATATTTCTTCTGTTCCATATCTTCACGTTGTGTTCAACTGGTTGCTGACTTCTTAATCCCTGGTTCTTCTCATAAGCTTCCATCTCCTAACAGCCTCCTTCTCTAGTACAAACTATGAGAAAAATAAGGCAATTAGAACTTGAAACAAAAGCATTCAAATCAGGAAGAAAGAAAGCAGGTATAGACAGACAAACGGCTGTAACCCTTTGGAACAGTGGGTTACAGCCGTTTGCGTAAACTTAAAAGTCATGGACTTACGATTGGTTAACAGGTTCTTCTTTTTTTATTTCATATAGGGAAGCCGCTTCGTTTTTATTGACGTTCTCCTTTAGAGACTTCACTTCAATCGTTAATACTTTTTGACCAAATTGAATCGTTAATTCATCCCCAATGGCTACATTGCTGGCCGCTTTACTCTTCGCTCCATTGATGCTGATGCGACCTTGATCAGCCACTTCTTTTGCGAGTGTACGTCTCTTTATTAAACGGGAAATTTTAAGGAATTTGTCCAAACGCATCACTTATTCCGCTCCTTTATTTTTAACTTTCGCTTGCACCCATAGTTCTTCTAAGGAATTTAAATCATAATCTTTCAGCTGACGCCCTTTATGTTCCGCTTCTTTTTCCATAGACAATAGCCGCGTGCGGAATTTTCTATTGGTACGTTGAAGGGCATTTTCACTGTTCAGCTTGTAATGTCTGGCTAAATTCGCAATAGCAAACAACCAGTCTCCAAATTCTTTTTCCATTTCCTCCTGGCTGCCTGATTCCCTGGCTTCTTGGAATTCCTGCCATTCTTCCTCTACCTTTTCAATTACAGGCTCTACAGAATCCCAGTCAAATCCGACCTTGGCTGCTTTTTTTTGCAGCTCTTCCGCCTGCAGTAAAGCAGGGAAACTTTCGGGCACTGAATCTAAAATGGAAGCAGGGGCTTCTCCTTTTTCCTGCTGCTTAATCGCATCCCAGTTGGAGAGAACCTCTTCTGCATCTGCTGCCTCTATTTCTCCAAATACATGAGGATGGCGGCGGATCATTTTTTCCGTTACCGTTACTATTACGTCGTCGATTGTAAAATATCCTTCATCTTCACCAATTTGACTGTGTAACATCACTTGTAACAGCACGTCCCCCAATTCCTCTATCATATTTTCATCGTCCATACGATTCACAGCATCTATGAACTCATAGGCTTCTTCAATCATATACTTACGAAGAGACTCATGGGTTTGTTTCCGATCCCAGGGACAACCTTCCGGACTGCGAAGAATTCTTATGACTTCTCTCAGTCGGAAGAACTGGTGATTTAAATCTGCCGGTTCCACCGGGGCCACGTACACACTTGTGAGGTTGTCTACCTGCACATTTCGATCCAACTCTTCCAATGTAGTTTTCTGTACCCTCTCATTCTCACTTCCCGCTGCGGTTACAATTGTAACCGGATGTTCAGGCGGAAGGTCTTCAAGCAGCGTCAGTTTCACCTCTGATGCGATGACAGGGTCATACACCTGACATAAAACAATATGGTTCATATATTGGAGCTGGCTACGATTCAAATCTGTCGCATCTAAAAATTGAAAGCCTTCAATGGGATCAATTTCAAGGGCTGTGAATGTTGCATCAAGAAAGCTCTGTCCACCTTTAATTTGAAGGTTGAGCCTTCCCTCCTCACGCTCTTCAATGAGCAGTTGAACCGTCTTTTCAGCCAGCATAGGATGACCTGGTACTAAATAGACAAGTTCCTCATTTTTTGAGAGTTTCACCAGACGTTCTACGATCTCTCTGTATACATCACCAAATTGGTCATGCCCTTCATAAACTTCATCAAAGCTTTGTATATGGATGCCTTCCCTTTGTAATTCCTGTATAACAGGATGTTTCAATGTTCTTGCGTAAATCGTGCTTTTCGAATTCATCAATTCCCGATATACGCCCAATGGCAGCTGGTCTATGTCTGATGCTCCTAAACCTAGCACTTTCACAGTATTCATCGATTCATTCCTTTCGGTAAAAATTTACCCAGCCATTTACTTGAGGGAAGAACAGCGACTTCTTCCTCTGTAAGTCCTCCCCTTTTCAGAAGGAGAGCAATATAAATAAATGCCCCAATTCCCGTTAGAGCCAGTGTATAAATGAATAATGACAACCGGTCATTTAAAACAAACAGTGTTTGGAAAACCCTGCTGCATACATACAACCCAAGCAGCATTCCTAAAAGAGAATAACCGAGTGGCAGCCAGGGAAGAGAGACCCACCTTTGTATAGGAACTTCTTTTCTTAAGATTACGATATTTCCTATTAAAACAAAAGCAACAGCTACTATAGAAGCCACCGCCGCCCCGTAAACCCCCAGGAGGGGGATTAAGACCTGATTGCCTGCAGCCTTGATTAACAGTCCTCCTCCAACAACAAGTGCAGTATATTTAACATAGCCGAGACCCTGTAAAATGGAAGAGGTGGTAATGGAAAGTGAGCTGCCCAGAATGACAAGCATGAACACCCTCAAATATCCCGTCCCCTCTATATCCTGAAAGAAAGCTTCGTTAATTGAGGGAAATAAAAAGATGAGGCCTGTAGTCGCTCCAAAAGAGATAAAGCCTGTGATCTTAATGGCACTCAGGATAGATTTCTGCGTGCGTTCCTCATCCTTTTCCAGGCGCTTTCTTGTTACAGAAGGAATTATTGCTAAAGCGAGGGAAGAAGCAAGTACGGTTCCCAGTTGTATCAAAGGCTGTCCTCTATCGAAGATACCTTTCGTTATCCGGGCTGTATGTGTCGATTCTCCTGACTCTATCATGAGAGGAACCAGCGTGAACGCATCAACAAGCTGTAAAGACAATAGCAGCATATAGTTTAAACAAATAAATAATCCATAAACGAAAATTGGCTTCCCATACGAAGGTTTCTCATTCCATCGAGCCAAAGACCATAAAGAAGATTTTCGAATACGCGTAAACAGAAAGAGACAGGCAGCGACGGCACCACACATCGCACCGGCCGCCGCCCCTATTCCCACTATGTAGACATCCCCGCCTCTCATTACAATAAGGGAAGTAAAGAGAATGACAGCTACTCTGAAAACCTGTTCGATGATTTGTGAAACTGCTGTCGGTGCCATCTCACTTTCACCTTGAAAAACACCACGGAAAACCGATACGAAAGGAATAAGTAAAAAGGCATAAAACGATGCCTTCAGTGATGGAATGAGCGATTCATCTCCCATCATCTGAGCTATGAAAGGAGACTGGGTATAACCCAGCAAGAAAATCACGCTGCATGCGAGCATCATCCAACCAAATACAGGCAGGTAAAAGGAGGGAATAGATAAAGAAATCCGATTCTCTTTTTCCTCTGACACGAGTTTGGAAATGGCAGCCGGAAATCCGTACAACGATAATATTAATGCGATCCCAAGTATAGGGTAAACCTGCTGATACACATAAAAACCGATATCTCCTGTTAAGTTCTGAAGCGGAACCCGATATCCCGCACTGATAATTTTGCTGATTAGTCCGGCGAAGGACAGAATAAATGCTCCTTTTAAAATAGAGCGTGACTGCGTTTTGGTCATTTTGGACCCTTTCTACTATTATGTATATATTTAGACACTCCATTATATCACATGAAAAGGTCAGATCCTTTATCTGACTGGACCTGACCAAGTTCGTTATTCCATCTGTTTAGCCAAAAAGCTGGCTGCTGTCTGTAATGATTTGGATGTACCCTCTTCAAGCGGGGCGCCTTCTTTATTAAAAGCAACCACACACCCGATAGGATCTCCTTGTGCAATAATAGGATGAATAAGATATGAGATCACATCTTCTTCCTGCCCCTGAATCAACTCAATCGGGTCTGGATGCTTCTCAAAAGACATCGTTCTAGAATCCATCACTTCTTCTATCTTCGTCCCTATCGATCGGTTCATATACTCTTTTTTCGCACTACCTGCTACCGCTATATACTCATCACGATCGCAAATCAAAACAGGGGATTCTAAAGATTCACTCAGAGCTTCTGCATACTCTTTCGCGAAATCTCCCAACTCACTGATTGGTGAGTACTTCTTAAGTATGACTTCACCTTCTCTGTCAACGAAAATCTCTAAAGGGTCTCCCTCACGGATCCTAAGGGTGCGGCGGATCTCTTTCGGAATAACAACACGTCCTAAATCATCAATACGGCGTACAATACCAGTTGCTTTCATTCTTTATGCTGCCTCCTTTTCTGTGATGACTTCCTTCTTTCTCCTGTTGAAGTGCAAGCAGAATAAGCGGGTGATTACAGATAGTATGATTCAGCAATAAAAACCTATACACCCTTGAGATGGATTTTTTCATAAAAAATGTAAAACACAAAGGTGGAGGCGACCTGTTCAGACACGACAAGCATAAGAACTTCCCTGCTGTAGAGCGGTTTTCTCTACATCAGGGAGGGACTTATGACCTCGAGTGTCTGGGAGCCTGAACTAGATGTCATCTAATGTGGAGGTGCCTTGAACAGCTTCGACAAGCATAAGCGGAGCATGTGCAGGGAGGCGCTCTTCCCTCCCCATCATGATTCGCTTATGTGACGTTGATATACAAAAAATCCCCCTCCACTATATCTTGTGAAGGGGGGGGAAGTTATGCTGTTGTCGCTTCTCTCATCATTTCTGGAAGCTTGCTGATGAACTCTTCTACAAGCTCATACCGCTTCCACTCATTTTTACGATCCCATGTAATTGTGACTTTTAACTGTCCCTCTTCTGTACCCAGCTGAACCATTCTTCCATATTGATTGGCAAACTCAAAAAGTTTTGAACCATCGATATTCTGACTCTGATCTGCTTCCATAAGCATCTCAATTTTCTTTTTCTTTTCTGTCACAGATTCGATTCTTGCCCGTTTGGCATAGAAACGGATGGAAGAGACACGGAATAAGTTTTCAACTTCTTCTGGATAATCCCCAAAGCGGTCGATCAATTCATCACGTAAGTCATGAATATCTTCGACCGATTCAATGGCTTGGAAGAGTTTATACATATCAATCTTTTGTTTTTCGTCGGCTATATATTCATCCGGAATATAAGCATCCAGCCTGATATCCAGTTCTGGCTGGAATGGCTGCACCTGCTCCGGCTTTTTGCCCTGCTGTTTGGCCTCTATTGCATCCTTGAGCATTTGGGAATACATATCAAAACCAACAGAATCGATATAGCCATGCTGCTGGGAGCCCAGAAGATTCCCTGCACCCCTGATGGATAAATCCCTCATAGCAATCTTAAAACCAGATCCAAGTTCTGTGAATTCTTTAATGGCCTGCAGTCTTTTTTCAGCTACTTCAGTCAGCACTTTATCCTTTTGATAGGTGAAATAAGCGTAAGCCACTCTGTTGGATCTGCCTACACGTCCGCGGAGCTGATAAAGCTGGCTGAGCCCCATACGATCGGCATCATAAACAATCAACGTGTTCACGTTAGGAATGTCGACCCCGGTTTCGATAATTGTTGTACTTACAAGAACATCAAATTCCCCTTCCAAAAAGGAGAACATGACGTTCTCAAGCTCAGTTTCATTCATCTGCCCATGTGCAAAAGTTACACGTGCTTCAGGAACCAATGCTGATATTTCCTGAGCCATCCGCTCAATGTTTTCCACCCGGTTAAACAGGAAAAAGACCTGACCGCCCCGGGCCATTTCTCTTTCTACCGCCTCCCGCAGGAAGATTGGATTGTACTCCAATACATAAGTTTGAATTGGAAAACGGTTGGCCGGAGGTGTTTCAATTACCGACAGATCACGAACTCCAAGCATAGACATATGCAGCGTTCTCGGAATTGGAGTTGCTGTTAAAGTAAGGACGTCTACGTTATTTTTAAGCTGCTTAATCTTCTCTTTGTGCTTCACACCAAACCGCTGTTCTTCATCTACGATCAACAGCCCTAAATCTTTAAATTCAACGTCTTTGGAGAGGATTCTGTGTGTGCCTACAATGACATCAACCAAGCCTTTTCTCAACCGGTCTGTAGTTTCCTTCTGCTGTTTCTTCGTTCGGAAACGACTCATTAATCCTACATTAATCCCAAAGCCCTGGAATCGCTCCTGAAGAGTCTCATAGTGCTGTTGGGCAAGAATTGTAGTAGGCACAAGCAGCGCAACTTGCTTTCCATCCACAATGGCTTTAAAAGCAGCACGTATAGCCACCTCTGTTTTTCCATACCCCACGTCTCCGCACAACAGACGGTCCATCGGGCGGATTCTTTCCATATCTGATTTAATTTCCTCAATACAGCGGATTTGGTCTTCTGTTTCCTCATACGGGAATGCGGCATCAAAATCCCGCTGCATTTCCCCATCTTCACTGAATGCATAGCCCTTAGACGCTTCTCTCTCTGCATAGAGCTGGATAAGGTCATCCGCAATATCTTCCACGGAAGATTGAACACGGCTCTTTACCTTCTTCCATTCACTTCCGCCAAGTTTATATACTTTCGGCTCTTTTCCTTCTGATCCCACATATTTCTGAATCAGGTCAATCTGATCAATGGGGACGTAAAGTTTATCATTCCCTGAATATTTAACAGTGAGGAAGTCTTTATGGTTGCCTGCCATTTTTAAGGTTTCAATACCGAGGTATTTTCCTATTCCATGACTCGCGTGTACGATGTAATCTCCGACCTTGAGTTCCTGATAGTTCTTAATCCGTTCAGCGTTGGACATTTTTTGTTTCCGCTTCGGCTTCGCGGTCCGCTTTTTGAACAGTTCATTTTCAGTAAGTACAGCCATTTGATGCATCGGCCACTCAAATCCACTGCTGATGTTCCCAATAACAATCGTCGGCTTGACCAGGGGAAGTGTTATATCTTCCTTAGCAATGACAGCTTCCATGTCATAGTCATGAAGGACATTTTGAATTCGTTCCTGCCTTTTTTCATCCGGGGCAAGAATAACAACAGAATAATCCTGCTTCTGCCAGCGATCCATTTCATTTTTCAGGAGATTCATTTGTCCATGAAACTGCTGCATCTGCCTGCTTGAAATATTTAAAATGTTTTGTGGCTGTGTGTTAGGAATATGACGCATAAAAACAGACATGTATAAACGAGGATGCTCAATTTTTGCCCACGCATCCTGCCAATCGAACGAGATATTTAATTCCCTGACGGTTTGGTTAGCTTCGAGCATGCTTTGATGCCACTCAGCCTCCTCCTGATCCAGACGGTTGGCTGTTTCCTGAATACGGCTCATTTCATCCAGGATCACAAGGCCTTCCTTAGGCAGATAGTCTAGTAGACTGACAGGCTCCTCATAAAAGTACCCGATGTACTTATAAATTTCCTGGAAACGTTCCTGCTGCTTCAAAAGTTCTAAATCATGTTCAACCACTTGGGATAATGTTTCTTTAGCCTCTGCTCTGTTCAATTTTTGCAAGGAGTGGCTGAGAGCGTCTTCCAAGCGGTGATAAGCCCTTGTGTAATCTTCATCTGTCAACAAGAGCTCTGTCGCTGGTCCGATATTTACTTGATCTATTTTTTCATGAGAACGCTGTGTTTCGGAATCGAACGTGCGAATTGAGTCAACTTCTGTATCGAACAATTCAATCCGGTATGGAAATTCTGCCGTTAATGGATAGACATCCATGATGCCCCCGCGAACCGAGAATTCTCCAGGAGTGGCGACCATTTCCGTCCGTTCGTACCCCATACTGATGAAACGCTGTAAATAATCATCCAGATTGATTTCTTCCCCAACACGAAAAGGGAGCTGGTTACGCTCCCAATATGTTTTCGGTGGCATCATTCGTTTCAATGCAGCTACAGGGGCAATGAGAATGCCGGTTTCCTGCGTGAGCCATTGACTAAGCGCTTCAATGCGCTGACTGCGGAGTTCCGGACTGGCTACAGCAATCTCAGAGGCAATTAATTCATTCACCGGATAAAGATGAACCTGATCTGGATCGGTTAGTTCCTGCATATCTTCATACAATTGTTGAGCCTGTATCAACTGATGCGTCACTAAAATTACCGGCCGCTTTAAAGACTCCTGAACCAGAGAGATCATCAAGCTTCTTGAAGCTCCGGACAATCCGGCAACCATCTGCTCTTTCATCCCTGACCTGAAGCCCTCTACAACAGAATGAATATCATCCTGCGGATATAAATAATCCTTAATACCTTGCATAACGAATTCCTCCACCACCTATATCTTCAGACAATCCGAAGATCATGATTTACTGAATAAAATAGTCTAACTCATGGTAATGTGGATTGTCGTCCAGAGATTCTTTACACGAATCACAAATAGTTGTTATATCCATATTGCCGTTTGTGGTCATATGAACCATTTGTTCTTGATCCTGATCATTTAACAGATCAAAACCCAGCTGTGAGACATCCACATGTTTGGCATCTAATTCACCGACCTGGTTTTGACAATGACGGCAAAAATAACGAATTTTCATGTCCATCCTCCTTGAAGGGGTGATGGTAGATAGTTTTACCGTCATTGGTCCGAGTTATACGATGAGAGATGCCTCTCTTTCATTCCTACATATTATAATCATTCATTACTTTATCAAAAGAGTGGTTCACCCAGGATTCACACGCCTGTACAGCATAATCAATACTTTCTTTTACAGCAGCCTGCTCCTCTTTATTAAACGTACCCAGGACATGATCAATGACCGTTTTAGAACCATGCGGACGCCCGACTCCGATACGCAGGCGCTTGAATTCTTTTGTACCAAGCTGGTCGATAATATTGCGAATGCCGTTATGTCCTCCGTGTCCACCTTTTTTACGTAATCGAATTTTTCCAGGAGCCAGATCCAAGTCATCATAAACGACCAATACATCCTCCACATCAATGTTGTAGTATTCCATAAGAGGACGTAATGACTCACCCGATAAATTCATGTATGTCTGGGGCTTTAAGAGGATCACTTTCTCTCCCCCTATACGCTCCATTGTATATAACCCGTTAAACTTCTTCTGAGTCACAGACCAATTGTTTTGATCTGCCCACTCATCAACGGTCATAAAACCAACATTATGACGCGTCTGTTCATACTTCTTACCTGGATTTCCAAGACCTACTATACATTTCATACGTAACTTCCTTTACTCTCTTTGTACTCATACCCTAATTATATCAGAGCCTCAGCAAAAATAATGTCAAAAACCGTTTGAGGTTATAAAATCCCAAGGGAAACGTTTGTTTATACAATCCCCTTAACCATCATTCTTAAACGCAGAAAAGGGCGGGGCCTAATCGGCCACGCCCTTTCCTTAGATTTCATTTTATTCGTTTGTCTCTTCGGATTCATTCTCGTCTTCATCAGACTTCTCATTGATGACTTCAGGTTCAGCATCCGCATTCTCGGTATCCGGCTCTTCCGGCATTTCTTCCGGTGGAGTGACAGATACGATAGTCGTATTCTCATCTTCAGTAATTTCATAGCTGCGACTCGCTTTCAAATCACTGACCATGATGCTGTCTCCAATATTCAGTTCAGAGATGTCCACGAGAATTTCTTCTGGAATATCCGCCGGTTTAGCACGAACAGCCAGCTCATATAATGGCTGCTGAACGACACCGCCGTCTTTGCTTCCAATCGCTTCCCCTTCAAGGTGGACAGGAACTTCAACGTCCATCTCCTGAGACATGTTAACGATGTAGAAATCAGCATGAATCAATTCATCTCTTAAAGGATCGACTTGATATTCATGCAGCATAACGTCGACCGTATCTTTACCTTCGATATCAAGGGAAATAATCGCATTCTTCCCTTCATCACGAACAGTCTTAAGTAACTCTATGCTGTTAACAGCAACCGTGATCGGTTCTTTATCCTTCCCGTACACTACACTCGGAACATTTCCTTCCAAGCGTATTTCACGAGTAACGGATTGTTTGAGATTTTGTCTTTGATTTGCTTTTAATGTAGTAGCCAAATTAATCAACCTCCAGTAATTTACCAATCATTTATAACAGTTTCCCGTTATACGCAAGAGTTAAACCTAAAAACTGAAAATTAATCAAATAAAATACTAATGGATTGACGTTCATGAACGCGAATGATGGCTTCACTGATCAAGCCGGCAACAGATAGCTCTGTAATTTTTTCACTCGCTTTTTCTTCTCCAAGTGGAATCGTATTCGTTACGACAAGCTCTTTAATCTTGGAATTATCAATACGCTCAATCGCAGGTCCGGACAACACCGGGTGCGTACAGCAAGCATAAACTTCCGTTGCTCCATTTTCAATAAGCGCATTGGCTGCAAGCGTAATTGTTCCAGCTGTATCAATAATATCATCAATAAGAATCGCTGTTTTACCTTCAATATTACCAACGATATTCATGACTTCAGCAACGTTCGGTCGAGGACGGCGTTTATCGATAATTGCAATCGGTGCTTTCAGACGGTCGGCCATCTTACGGGCACGTGTAACACCGCCATGGTCCGGAGATACAACCACGACGTCATCAAAGTTTTTCTCTTCAAAGTAGTCGGAAAGAATCGGCACGCCTACTAAGTGATCAATAGGCAGATTGAAGAATCCTTGAATTTGCGGCGCGTGAAGATCCAGCATAAGCACACGGGAGGCTCCAGCTGTTTCTAACAGATCAGCAATTAATTTAGCCGTAATTGGTTCACGGGCGCGGGCTTTGCGATCTTGACGAGCATAGCCATAATAAGGCATAACAACGTTAATGGTACGTGCAGAAGCACGTTTCAGTGCATCGATCATGATTAAGAGTTCCATGATGTGTTGATTGACCGGCTCACTTGTAGACTGGACAATGTACACATCGCATCCACGGATACTTTCTTCGATGTTGATTTGAATTTCTCCGTCACTAAAGCTCGTGACTGTACATTTTCCTAGTTCGACTCCGATGTTATCAGCAATTTCCTTAGCTAACCCAGGATTTGAGTTCAGTGAGAATACTTTAAGTTTTGAATCTTTATATCCAGTTGACATGGATGTTACCCTCCGTTAATCTTTTTTGATCGATTTCATTTTACTTGCATAGCCTTCTTTATTCGTCTGGCGGGAACGGGCGATGGACAAAGCCTCTGACGGTACGTCTTGATTAATAGTAGATCCAGCGGCAACATATGCGCCTTTCCCTACGGTTACAGGTGCGATTAAGTTTGAATTACAACCAATAAACGCATCATCTTCAATAGTCGTCAAATATTTCTTTTCTCCGTCGTAATTCACAGTTATTGTACCACAACCGATGTTCACACCATTTCCGACTTCTGCATCTCCAATATAGCTTAAATGAGAGACCTTACTTTCGTTTCCTAACTCGGCCTTCTTCACTTCCACGAAGTTCCCGATTTTTACGTCGTTCCCAAGAGAGGATTGTGGTCGAATATGGGCGAAAGGACCAACCTGGACCCGCTCTCCAATTTGACTATCCGTCGCAACACTCTGCTTGATCGTGGTTTGTGATCCAACATGACAGTTGGTAAGTGTCGTATGAGGACCTACAACAGCATCATTCTCAATCGTTGTTTGTCCTTCTAATATACACCCTGGATAAATAACAACATCTTGACCAATAGTAACATCAGGTCCGATATACGTTTGATCCGGATCCACCAACGTCACACCATTTCTCATATGTTGCTCGTTCACACGGTTTTTCATTAACTTTTCTGCTTTAGCTAATGCAACACGATCGTTTACCCCAAGTGATTCAGAAAACACAGGGGTTTGATAAGCACTGATGGTTTCGCCTTGACCTTTTAATATCTCAATGACATCCGGAAGGTAATATTCTCCCTGCACGTTATCATTGGATACATTTTTCAGCGCTTCAAAAAGCATGGCATTATCAAAGCAGTACGTTCCAGTATTAATTTCCTGAATGGCCTGCTCTTCATCTGAAGCATCCTTCTGCTCCACAATCCGTTCAACCTGACCATTCCCACCACGAATGACACGGCCATATCCGTGAGGGTCTTCTGCATGCGCGGTTAGAATCGTAGCTTTTGCTTCTTCACGATCATGATGATCCAGAAGCTTTTGCAGGGTTTCGCCCGTCAGCAGTGGTGTATCTCCACATACTACAACCGTTGTTCCTTCTTTATCTGCAAGAATCTTATCTGCCTGCAAAACAGCATGTCCGGTCCCAAGCTGTTCTTCCTGGACGACATAATGGCTGTCTTCCCCAAGCTGGTCCTGGACTTTTTCCGCACCAAAACCTACAACAGTAATCAATTCTTTTAAGTCTAATGTATTCAATTGGTCTACAACATGCTGGACCATAGGTTTTCCGCATACAGGATGCAAAACTTTATATAGTTTTGATTTCATACGCGTGCCTTGTCCAGCTGCCAGTACAACAGCATATCGATTAGTCATGAAAGTACCTCCATCCTAATTATCCACTTTGAATCATATCTTAATCACAAGCTGATTTCAACAATAGAGGATAATGGATGAACGTTTTTCACAAAAGGTTTATGGATGCTAAAAAAGAGCCTAACCTTAAAGGTTAGACTCTTGGTGTTCGTAAGTATTAAGAAGCACCGGCTTCTTCGAATTCCACCTCTGCTTCTTCCTCCTCACCGGCCTGGTGATAGGCTTCAAGTACAGCATCCTGAATCTTTCCACGTGTACCTGAATTGATCGGGTGCGCAATGTCTCTGAACTCACCATCTGGAGTCCGCTTACTTGGCATTGCTACGAATAAACCATTGTTGCCATCAATCACCCGTATGTCATGGACAACAAACTCCTGATCCAAGGTAATAGAAGCAATTGCTCGCATTCTTCCATCAGTATTCACGCGTCGCAGTCTTACGTCAGTTACTTCCATTAGAATTCACCACCTTTTATACAAAAGAACTTATGTAACACAAATTCCACAAAACGGGAAAAATTCCTGCTTATTTTCTAAAAAATTTTAATTTTTATAAGCTTCAATTGTAAATTATGGTTTTTCGCATGAAAAAAGCCCCCATACGAAAGCATGAAGGCCATTAAGAATCAGATATTTTCCAGGAGATTTCCCGGTCGAACTTCAATGGATGACTGCCGTTCATCCGCATTTACTATTTGTACGAGTGAAAGGTACTCCTCAACGACACGATCTTCTTCTTCATCTTCAGCTTCTGCCAACACACCAATTCCAGCAAGTTCAGCGTCAAATTCTTTTAACAAGTTGCGCATTCCGTTAATCGTACCGCCTGCTTTCATAAAATCATCGATGATGCAGACTCTTGATCCCTGCTCCAGAGAACGCTTTGTTAAAACCATGGTTTGAATCTTGCGGGTGGATCCAGATACATAATTGATACTTACAGTAGATCCTTCAGAGATTTTAGGATCCCGTCTGGCGATGACAACAGGAACATTCAAATACGAAGCCACCGCATAAGCAAGAGGAATTCCTTTTGTAGCCACTGTCATGACAACATCGACGTTTTTGTCTCTAAAAGCAGAAGCAAACAAACGCCCGATATTCCGCGTAGTTTCCGGATCCCCAAGGATATCACTCATAAATAAGTAGCCACCTGGAAGCAGCCTTTCAGGATCCTCCAACTTATCACAAAGTTCACTCACAAAGGTGCGGCTGTATTCCTGTGAAAATACAGGGATATATTTCACTCCGCCTGCAGCACCGGAAACGCTCTCCAAATAGCCAATCCCTTCATGCTTGAACATCTTATTAATAATTCCAAGATCTTCACTGATTGATGACTTCGCTGCTTCATACTTCTCGGAGAAATATGGAAGAGATATTAACTCTCTTGGTCGATCAAGAATAAAATGAGTCATCGCGACAAGCCTTTCACTTCTTTTCATAGTAAGGACACCTCAAAATCCGAATGTTTTCTATAAATATAACAGATTTGTACGGAATTTATCAAGAGGTTTCTTGGTATCCAAGCATCCTTACCATATAAACTTCCGTACAAAAACCTTTCAGGCTGTTATAAATACGCTGCGCGCGCGCATCATGTTCAACCAGGCAGAAAACAGTCGGTCCGCTTCCACTCATGAGTACGGCATCCGCACCCGCCTGTTTCATCTGCTCTTTAATTTGTCCAACTTCCTCATGTAATCCTAACGTTACCCCCTCAAGGGTGTTTCCTACATGAGAACAAATCCCGCGATAGTCGCCTTTTTTTAATGAATGGACCATAGCTTCCGTATCAGGATGTTCGGCTTTTTTTAAATCGAGCCGTTGATAAACGGTCTGCGTTGAGACACCAATGGTCGGTTTAGACAACACCACCCAGCAGGGGGGCGGAGCTGGCAGGGCCTTCACTTTCTCTCCACGGCCTGTAGCTAAAGCTGTTCCTCCATGAACACAAAAAGATACATCCGAACCAATCTCTGCACCAAGGTCAGCAAGCTCATCCATAGAAAGACCAAGATTCCACATCCGGTTGACCCCTCGTAATACAGCAGCAGCATCACTGCTCCCTCCGGCCAGACCAGCTGCGACTGGGATATTCTTTTCAATAAATATTTTGACGCCCTCTTTCACTTGGAATCGATCTTTGAGCAATTTGGCAGCACGATATGCTAAGTTGCGTTCATCATTTGGAACGAACCTGCTTTCGGACTCCACTTTGATATCTCCACTCTGAAGAAGTGTCAGTTCTATGCGATCAGCTAGATCTACAGTCGTCATGACCATTTCTACTTCATGAAACCCGTCCGCACGTTTGTATAAAACATCTAGCGACAAATTTATTTTCGCAGGAGCTTTTTCAAGTATTTGCATGCAAGCACCTCATCTTCAAGATTATCTGAAAGCATTGTACCATATTTCTCGTCTAAAAGAGCGACCAGACCGATTCTACCTGCCTTCTTTGAAGGTACACCTATATGTATAAAAACCCCTTGATGCAGAAGCACCAAGGGGAGTGTTCAGTTCTGGCTTTTCACCATTTGTTCTTCTGCCATTTGAATGGCTCGTTTTACCATATTACCGGCATCGCGCCCAGTGATGCCGCCCCATCCGTCTTTCTCTACCTTGTCGTAAAACCCAAGCTCTCTCGCGATCTCTTCCTTCAACGAATCGGACATCATGCTGCGCTTACGTCCCATCGTCTTCAGCTCCTTTCGCTTTCACTCAGCTACGACAACGTTAGTATGTGTAAATTCCTCTGCAATGTGCAAGGGATTTGTATGTATTTATGGAATTTAATTCTAGAACGTTTGAATGCAGACAAACAGCGCCAGACTCGTTAACCTTTGGCATCTTAATGGATAAATCCAGTCAAATCATGAATGGTTCAACGAAAACAAGACAAAATAAAAAAGCAGCAAACGGAAGGTTCACTGCTCAAGTGCCATAGTTTGTAGGTCGTCGAAGTTTAGTTCGACTGTCTCTGTAAGTACATCTGCATAGCTGTATGATACACGTTCAAAAGCATTTTCTTCTTGGTCCAGTTCTACAATGAAAACAGCAGGATAAGTTTCTGCCAGAATACCGGAACGTTCAATTGTTTTTCGACGTCCACCATTTGCTTTCAATGTTAGACGTTTACCAATCTGCCCTTCAAGGGATTGCTTGATTTCTACTAACGTTTTAGCCACTGCACTCCACCTCACTGTATTTTATCTTATCACGGTTAACGGACAAAGTCAAATAAAATATTCAATTATACCAACATGCGAAAAACAATGCAACAGAATGATATAAATAATCCGTCCTGGTTAGGTTATCCAATGCATGAAAAAGTATGTATAATTTATTTAAAAATCTCCATGATCTAATGCGTGCCTTTTTTCTATATATAATTGAGATCTGAAGGTGCCTGAAAAAGGGGGCCGTCATACAGCAAACACAAAAAAAGCCGTTGTTTCTTGAAGAAACAACGGTTATAACTCTTCTTGGTTTTCTGTATAAGGAATACCTATTCGAAGCAGCCCTTTTGTCTCTATTCCTCCAAGTCCATCCTGTCCACTAATGGTATTCCGGATCACTTCCCATATGTTGATATGGTCCATAAAGGAGGTATAAGCCACCCTGGCCGCTACATAAACCGGATCGATTGCATGGATATTCACGCGGGCTGGCGAGCTGGCAAAATTAGCTCCCGCTCGTATAATAGACTCAAAGTGGGACTGACAGGCCCCTGCAAATACAACCAATTGGTCAAAGTTTGGATATTTCCGCCTTATATTTCTTACCGCTTCTACAAAATACCGGGAATGGCGGTAGGACTCTAACTCCCTCACCGATCCTTTTGCTTTAGAGTACGAGTCATGTCCTGTTAAGACGACAATTTCCGGGTGTACTTTTTCTATTAAAGGCAGGACTTGGTCCGGCATCTCTTTTTCATGAAGGTACTGACCATGAACCTGCAGCCCTAACTGCTCATATAGAGCAATACATTTTTTCAAGAATAATGGGTCCCCATCAATATGAAGAATACGGGGAGGGATTTGGAAGTAATTTGTTTCTTCCTTACTTGCGTACCCACTTCCTGCTTCAGCCTCTCGCTTTTCCCTCAGCAGCCTGTAATCCTGCCGAAAAAGTCGATAGGAATAGGCTTCCTGTTCATCCACTTTCCTTTTTCTTCTATGGTATTCAGCTCCGGTCACTTTTTCAATATCATCAAGCGGTGCATCGGCTTCAAGTCGTACGTGTTCTCCCATCAATGTAACCATTGAAGCCGTTTTTGTCTGCACCCGAAAAATAATGTCATGCTGATACGACTTCCTTGTTACAAGATCTCCCGTTGAAATCATCACTTCCCCACCTCACTCTAAACACTACTGTAGTGTATGTGAGAACATGGGCTTTGTGTCTATGGAATATTACTTATAAAGAATATTGGCTAACTGGGCGAATTCTTCCATTGTTAATGATTCTCCGCGACGGGAAGGGTCAATACCTGCTTCATCCAATCGTGTACGAATTTCGCTTTTATCCATCTCACCTTTGAAATGACGGGCTAAGTTATTCATCAATGTTTTTCTACGTTGTCCGAAGGTGGCTTTAACAACATCGAAAAAATAGTCCTCATCTTCTACCTGGACAGGTGGCTCGTCTCTCATTTCCAAGTGAAGGACTGAAGAATCAACGTTTGGTTGAGGCATAAATACGGTCTTCGGTACATTTAATACAACCTTCGCCTCTGTATAGTACTGGACAGCAATCGAAAGAGATCCGTAACTTTTCGTGTTCGGACTCGCAGCCATCCGGTCAGCTACTTCTTTTTGAATCATGACTGTAATACTGTCAATCGGCAGGCGATCCATAAGGAGCTTCATCAGAATAGGCGTTGTAATATAGTAGGGCAGGTTCGCTACGACACGGACTTTCTGCCCCTTCTTAAACTGATCAGCCACTACTCTTTCCACATCTGCTGATAAGATATCCTGATTCATCACATAGACATTGTCATAATCCCCTAAAGTATCCTCTAAAATCGGCAGCAGACGCTGATCAATTTCAAAAGCGACAACACGATCGGCATGCTTGGCTATTTGTTCCGTCAAAGCACCGATTCCCGGACCAATCTCAATAGCCCCGGCTGATGAATCAATCCCGGCTTCTCCGATAATATTCTTTAAAATGTTAACATCAATGATAAAATTTTGTCCGAGACTTTTCTTAAAGGAAAAGCCATAGGTCTGTAGAATCTCTTTTGTTCTTGTAGGTGTTGCTATTGGTTTAGTGTTCATCTCTTTCCTCCTGCAAAATCTCATTCATCACGTCTTTTAGTTGTTCGGGAGTAATGTGGAACATGTTCAGCCGTCTCAGCAGCTGCTTCCCGTTGGTTTTTCCTATTTTCAAGTTTCGTCCCAGCTTTTCACGAAGCACAGCTGACCCGGGTCCGCCGATAAGACCAAAATAAATAAGGTCATCTTTCGTAATTTCTCCCTTTTCTTCATCTACCAATTCATACACAGATGAGAGCGCTGTTTGTATATCTTCAATAGAGGCATGCTCAATACCAATTCCCTTATCATGCTTGGCTCTCGCCAAATCTTTAGGAAGAAATGCGTGTTTACAATTCGGGACGTGCTGGGTGACGATATGCCTGATTCGCTCGCCGGGATAGTCCGGATCTGTAAAAATAATTACTCCCCGCTTCTCCTGGGCATGCTTAATCTGCTCCAGCACCATATCATCAATAGCCGACCCATTTGTTTCAATGGTATCGGCCAGAACAGCTGACTTAATCTTTGCCGTATCATCTTTTCCTTCCACAACGATCACTTCTTTTATTCTCAAGGTCTTTTCCCCCTGTATCGTTCCCACATTCATCTTTTCATAGCATACCATGAGTCTATACACGGAAAAAAGCAGAGGAGTTCTTCCTCTGCTGTCTTTATTAATCCAATATTTTAACTTTTACATTCCGCGAGCCAAACCTAAGCGCTTCGCTCTTCGAAGGAACAAAGAGGTCAATCCGGCTTCCGTTAATAGCTCCACCAGTATCTCCAGCAACAGCGTATCCGTATCCTTCAACCCAGACACGACTCCCTAAAGGAATCACGCTTGGATCTACAGCTACCACTTTTTTGTTGGGATTTGCTTTCAAGTTAATTCCTGTGGCCGTAATTCCTGAACACCCTGCACAATTAGCTGTATAGGCCGTGGCATGCATATAAAGGGTTTTCGAAGCACTTGTGTTTCCTCTTGAAACATTCGTTGATGCTTCAGATGCTGAATTGGAAGAACTTTTGGAAGCAGGTGCTGCAACTGGCGCTTTTTTCTCGACTTTCGTCCCCAGCGCTACTACTTGTGTCTGGCTCTCTTTTTCCACAGTCTCTTCAACTAACTCGCGACTTGCTTCTTTACCATTCTTTATAATGACTTCATATTTCTTCGTAATCAGGCCTTTTTCTCCTGATTCCAAAACTTTCTTCTCACCTTTAGGTAATGAATCATCTTTTTTAGTTTTTACGGAATAATCGACTTCTTCCTCGACGATGTCGGTCACCTTCTCCACTCGTGTAATGGTAAGCGGTGAATCTTCGGTTATCCGTTCATCTGTAGAATAGTTCATCTCATCGAGTTCGTTGAGTGTAATTCCCTGATTAGAAATGAACGTTTCAGCCGTGACACCTGTCGTCCAAACTTTTTTCTCGTCTCCTCCATCATTGAGGGTGACTTGAAAGGCCTTGTCAACTTGGATATCCATTCCGTTTTGTACAGGAGCATCAAACGCATGAGAGATTTTATCCCTCTCTTTTACATCAAGGTCCTGTTCTTCAAGAAATTCTCCTATTGTAGAAGCCGTCGTGTAATATTCTTCTTTAGCATTTTGATCAACAGCTAGATTAATAGACTTAGATGCTATGTATTCAACATCCATCCCAAACTCTACTGGATCTGATAATTTATGTGATAGTTCGTCATGCTGATGAACCGTGATATCAAGTTCAGAAAGTAAATCACTGACGGTATCTGCATGAGTACGTATGAGTTCTGTATTTCCGTTGTGAGTCACTTGAACTGAAGCTTTGGTAGCTTCAAATGAAACGGTAACTAAAAAGGCGATGCATAGGACGGCAAACAGTGCTGCCCAAATCTTCATGTTTGATATGAACGATTTTAACATATTTCCTATTTTCATCCTTCGGCCTCCTCTCTAAAGCACGCGTTTTATTGTAGTCAAGTGACAAATTGAAGTCAACTAGATTTCTCTTCCAAAAAAAAAAAGAGAAGCCAGTAGACCATCACTGACTTCTCTATTATGCTATTTTACCTAGTTGATTAACATAACAAACGTGTTACAATTCCCATACAATTCTACATGTTTTGTAATATTGAGACCTTAGCCCCCTAAATTACGCTTGAATGCGGAAAAATTCGAGAGCATTCGACGTCGTAACTTGACTAACTTCTTCATACGAAATCCCTTTTAGCTCTGCAATTTGTTCTGCTACCAACTGAACATAAGCCGGTTCATTTCTCTTTCCCCGATTAGGATGCGGAGCTAGAAATGGGCAGTCAGTTTCTATCAGCAAATGCTTAAGATCGATGGCTTCTGCTACTTCTTTTGGTAACTTTGCATTTTTAAAGGTGACAGGACCACCCAGAGAAATCATAAAGTTCATATCAATACACTCTTTCGCTGTTTCCACCGGACCGCTGTAGCAGTGCATAATCCCGCCTACTTCTGAAGCCTCTTCTTCTTTTAAGATCTCAACAATATCATCGGTTGCTTCACGGTTGTGGATAATGATTGGCATGTTCACCTTTTTAGCCAGGCGGATTTGTTTACGAAACACTTCCTTTTGAACATCAGCAGGTGATTTGTCCCAATGGTAATCAAGCCCCATTTCACCAATCGCCACGACTTTTGGATGTAAGGAAAGCTCTTCAATCCAGTCTAAATCCGCTTCTGTCATGTCTACAGCATCAACGGGATGCCATCCGACAGCAGCATAAATGTGATCGTACGTTTCTGCAATTTCAATCGCCTTAGGAATTGTCTTTCGATCGAAACCCACAACCGTCATATATTGAACACCCGCTTCATGGGCACGTTCAATCGTCTGCTCTAAATCCTCTTCAAACTGATCTGCGTTTAAATGGACGTGTGTATCAAAAAGCATAAGTTTCTCCACCTTTCTACATTCATTGGAAAAGGGAAAGCGCTGATAAGAGCTTTCCCTTTTTTCATCCTTGTTATTTCACTTTTGTCCCATTACTAAGCGTCTGGTCAACAGATGCCAGGGATAACTGACCATGATCCTCACCAGCAAGGATCATGCCTTCTGATAATTCTCCACGAAGCTTAACCGGTTTTAGGTTGGCTACGCAGATGACTTTCCTGCCGACAAGTTCCTCAGCAGTGTAGTGCTCCGCTATACCTGATACGACTTGACGCTGTTCAAAACCCAGGTCCAGCTGTATTTTCAGTAGTTTATCTGCTTTTTTCACTTTATCCACTTTCAAGACCTCAGCGACACGGAAATCGAGTTTCATAAAGTCATCAATCGTTACTTCTTCAGCCAGATCATTTTTCTTCTCTTCTTGTTTCTCTTCTTTTTGAGGAGCTGGTTTTTTCATCATTTCTTTAATGATCTGCGTCTCCTCTTCTGCATCCAGACGAGGGAAAATCGGCTGATCTTTTTGAACCTGCGTCCCTGCAGGAAGAATACCAAATGTGTCCAGACTATCCCAGGCTTTGTACGACTCTTCCGTTACACCAAGCTGCTGGAAGATCCGTTCCGGAGTTTGTGTAAGGAAAGGCTGCAGCATAATCGCTGTATGACGGAGTGCCTCTGCCAAGTGTGCCATTACATTACCCAGACGTTCTTTTTGGCTCTCATCCTTAGCTAATACCCACGGTTGAGTTTCATCAATATATTTGTTTGTCCGGCTGATGAACTTCCACAAGTTAGAAAGCGCTACAGAAAACTCCATGTTTTCAAGCGATTCTTCAAGAGAGCAGCGTGTCTCTTCAGCTAATGTTTGAAGACTTTGATCGTACTCATTTTCTCCTGAAGTCAGGGCAGGAATTTCACCATCGAAATACTTACTGATCATCGCAACTGTACGGTTCAGTAGATTTCCTAAATCATTCGCCAGATCATAGTTTGTACGCTCAACAAAAGCTTCTGGTGTGAAGACACCATCTGAACCGAATGGCACTTCACGAAGAAGGTAGTACCGTAAAGCATCCAGACCATAGCGGTCGCTCAATTGAACTGGATCAACAACGTTTCCTTTTGACTTGGACATCTTGCCATCTTTCATTAGAATCCATCCATGAGCAAATACTTTCTTCGGCAGCGGCAGATCCAATGCCATCAACATGATCGGCCAGTAAATGGTATGGAACCTTACAATTTCCTTACCGACAAGCTGCACATCAGCAGGCCAGAACTTTTGATAGCGTGAATCATCATCACTATCGTAACCAAGTGCGGTAATGTAGTTGCTTAGAGCATCAATCCATACATAGATGACATGCTTTTCATTACCAGGAACGCCGACGCCCCAGTCAAACGTCGTCCTCGATACAGCAAGGTCTTCAAGCCCTGGCTTAATGAAGTTATTAATCATTTCATTCTTACGGCTTTCCGGCTGGATGAATGTTGGATTTTTCTCGTAAAATTCAAGCAGTTGATCCACATAGTTGCTCATCTTAAAGAAGTAAGATTCTTCTTTTACTTTTTCAACCTCACCACCGCAGTCCGGGCAGTGTTGATCGTCAAGCTGACGTTCTGTGAAGAAAGATTCACAGGATGTACAATACCAGCCTTCATATTCGTCTAGATAAATGTCACCTTTTTTCATTAAGTAATCAAAGATTTTTTCGACTACTTTTTTGTGACGATCCTGGGTCGTACGGATAAAATCATCATAGGAAATGTCCAGCTTATCCCAAAGCTGTTTAATGCCGCTGACAATTTCATCTACATATTCCTGCGGAGCTACGCCTTTTTCCTCTGCTTTTCGCTGGATCTTCTGTCCATGTTCATCTGTTCCCGTCAAATACATGACATCGTATCCTCTTAAGCGCTTATAACGGGCCATTGCATCTCCCGCAACAGTCGTGTAGGCATGTCCAATATGCAAATTACCACTTGGGTAATAAATAGGTGTTGTAATATAAAATGTCTTGTTTTCCTCAGGCATCCTGTTCCCTCCTCATAAATCTTCGATACGCCTAAAAAGGCCATGGTCTCATTCTATCGATTTATCTTCTTTATTTCCATTCCTAACATTAAAATATACCGAATAAGAAGTAAAACTGTCAAAAGTAACAAACATATTTGTTTAACATCTGTAAATACTCTGGTAAAATATAATGTACAACCACACCGTTGGATAAACTATCCATAAATGGAAACCCCGTCAAAAAGGGAGGAAGAGGCAGGCCTGTACATGTCGCTTTTCACCCCTTTTTATATACCTCCCTCAGTATGTGTTTCTGGAAATCTCTACAGACCTTTTAGGAATTGACACGTCTGGGAATGGTTGGTACTATAGTGTCGAGACATATGTCGAAACATGGCGATTAAACTTTTGATTGAGGGGAGACAGAAAAATGAAATCTACAGGTATCGTACGTAAAGTCGACGAACTTGGTCGTGTGGTTATTCCGATCGAGCTGCGTCGCACATTGGGGATCAATGAAAAGGACGCACTTGAAATTTATGTGGACGATGACCGCATCGTTCTTAAGAAATACAAACCTAATATGACTTGTCATATTACTGGGGAAGTTTCTGATGGTAATATGAAACTTGCCAATGGCAACCTGGTTCTTAGCAAAGAAGGCGCTCAAATGCTTTTGCAGGAACTACAAGACAACCTTAAATAAATAATATAGAGATAAATAAATAGACAGGCGACAAACTGGTTAATAGAAAAAAAGAAAATAGACATATGTTAAATAAATCCCTTACTGTTTACAGGCCTGACAGTAAGGGATTTTCTTATGTTTCACGATCAACATGGTAAGCTTGATAAACTTCTCTTTTAGGCAGCTTCCGATCAAGTGCCGTCTGCTTAATGGCATCTTTATTCTTCATGTTGTCTGTGTTCATATAATGTTCAACGTGGTCAATTACAGACAAATGAGACCACCAACTCTCTTTTTCTGCTTCTTCCTCTTCTCCTGATCCTTCGACAAGAACGCAGAACTCACCACGGATCTCCTGTTCATTCGTCCACTCTACCAGCTCCGATAACGAACCACGTACATATTCTTCATACCGCTTGGACAGCTCTCTTGCCAAGGTTGCTTTCCGGTCCCCGAGCATTTCATTTAGGTGGGAGATCATTTCCTTCAGTCGATGAGGTGACTCATAAAAGACCAATGTAGCCTGAAGCGGTTTAAGCCGGTCTAATATCACTTTCCGGTCCTTCTTCTTACGTGGCAGAAAGCCACAAAAATGGAATTCCTCTGTTGGAAGTCCTGAACCGGCTAATGCAGGAAGAGCAGCATTGGCTCCCGGAAGGACGACAACCGGAATGTCCATATCAATAGCTCTTTCCACTAAATCTGAGCCTGGATCTGATATTCCCGGCATACCCGCATCACTGACAATGGCAATATCCTCCTGGCCAAGCAGACGTTCGATGAGCTGTGGACCTTTTGTGTGTTTGTTATGTTCATGATAACTAACTAAAGGGGTTGTGATGTCAAAATGATTCAGTAATTTTTTTGTGTTTCGTGTATCCTCTGCGCCGATAAAATCTACTTGTTTTAAAATAGATACGGAGCGATATGTCATATCCTCTAAATTACCAATAGGGGTAGGAACTATATATAAGGTGCCTTTCGTCTGGGTCTGACTAAAACTCTTCTGTATTTTCAAAAGGACGTCCTTCCTTCCTGGTTGATATCCATTGTTCTTTCTGCTCTCTCGTCATCTTTTTGAGACGATATTCTTCCTGCATAGCCTCTGACTTTGTTGGATAGGTCTGAAATGCTTCTAAAACAAGCGGTCCGCGGCCTCTTGTGTATTTCGCTCCTTGTCCTTTTTGATGCTTATCGATCCTCGCTTTTAAATTATTGGTATATCCTGTATAAAGCGTGTGATCTTTGCAGCGAAGCATATAAACGAAGTGACTATTCTCCATAAAGAATTTCCCTTATCTCATCCGTGTATTCATCCTCATTTGTCAAAGCATAGAGAGGAGGGAGAATCTTCAACCCTGGTTTCCCATCACGCACACCTTCAATAAGCAGGATATTCGCTTCCTTTCCTTCTTTGGGATAGACAAGTCTCATTCTTTTTGGCTCTAACTTATTCGCTCGAAATGATTCAATGATATCAATCAATCGATCGGGACGATGAACCATAGACACTTTCCCACCGGATTTCGCTAATTTGCTGCATGATTGAACAACCTCATCCAACGTACAGTGGATTTCATGACGAGCGATGGCTAAGTGTTCGTTTAAGTTTTTCCTGTCACTTTCAGGGGTAGAAAAATAGGGAGGGTTACATGTAACAAGATCAAATTTATCATTTCCATAATACGCCGGCATATCTTTTAAATCACCGTGAATCATATGGAGCTGATCCCCCAGCTGGTTTAAATTGATATTCCGCACAGCCATGTCATAGAGTCTTTCCTGTATCTCCACACCAGTAATCGGAACATTTGACCTTGTGGAAAGGAATAGAGGGATGACCCCATTTCCTGTACATAAATCGAGAATTTTTCCTCTTGTCTTTGGCACATAAGTGAAATCCGCCAGCAGAACAGCGTCCAGCGAAAAGGCAAAGACACTGGGACTTTGGATGATTCTCATATTTTCCTTTGCTAGTAAAAAATCAATTCTCTCATCATCATATAGTTGAACCATCAAACCTTATTCCTTTCTTCTATCGATATAAAGAGAGCCCTTCCTCGGACGAGCAAGGAAAGGCTTGGACCTGGAGTTATTTCTTTTTATTCAAAAATGACAAACAGAATAAGCAGTCTTCGTCCCTTGGGCTGCCAAAATGTAAATTACAAATATGAAAGCCTTCTTCGTAAAGTCGAGCCAGGTTGTCATAGCCTTCGCCGACTACTGTGCCCTTGTCCTGTTTAGTCGTGGACGAGGATGCTTCTTCTTTTTCATTTTCTTTTTCTAATCGTTGTCGCAAATGATGATTTTCTAGCGATAAATGCTGGTTTTCTTCCAAAAGATAAGCCAGCTGCTTTTTCAAATCGCCGAGCTGCTCATAGAGCTCTCCGATTTGACTCTCAAAATGGGACACTTGTTCAAATATGGCTTTCTTATTCACGCTCGACTCCACCCTTTTATTCTGAGGCTTCGGTTTGAAGTACTCCCTCGTCAATCAGCTCTTGTAAAGAGTACTCGAGGACACGCTCTTTGTCGCGAAATTCAATTTGGACCATACGCTCCAACATATTGAGTCCGACGACTTTTCCTCTCCCAAAGGAAGTTGATATATTTTCACCGAGGTCTGGAAGCTCTTTTTTCGCATTTTCATAATCATCATTCTCATACTTGAGACAACACATTAAGCGGCCGCACAGTCCAGAGATCTTCGCTGGATTCAGCGATAAATTCTGATCCTTGGCCATTTTTATTGAAACAGGCTCGAAATCACCTAAAAACGTTGAGCAACACAGCATCCGTCCGCAGGGACCGATACCTCCAAGCATTTTTGCTTCATCTCTTACGCCGATTTGTCTTAGTTCAATTCTTGTCTTAAAGACAGAAGCAAGGTCTTTCACCAGCGTACGAAAATCGACGCGGCCATCTGCTGTAAAATAGAAGATGACTTTGTTGCGGTCAAACGTGTATTCAACATCGACAAGATTCATGTCCAATTTATGTTCGCGAATTTTCTTCTCACAAACTTGGTAGGCTTTACGTGCGTTGTCTTTGTTTTCATCCACCGTTACTTTATCTTTATCATCTGCAATACGGATGACTTTCTTAAGAGGTAAAACAACGTCTTCTTCATCTATGGATTTATTAGCAAGGACAACTTTCCCGAATTCGATCCCCCGAACTGTTTCGACGATTACATAGTCCTCTGTCGTCATCTGCAGGTCACCTGGATCGAAATAGTACACTTTACCGGCTTGCTTAAATCGGACACCTACAACTTCGATCATACGATCATCACCTCTGTAGTTGAAGGGTAAGTTGTTCCATCACTAAATTAGGATGGACATTTTGATTTATCTTTCGTTTCGCCTCAAGAATTGTAGACATAGAACGGGCTGCTTTTTGACGTGACCATCTCATAGAAGCCTGGTTCAGTTTCTCTCTTTCTGTCGTAAACACGATGGATTCTTCCCGGTCCAAAAGTACATTCATCACATCTTGGAACCAAAGCATTAATACATCGAGGCCACGCAGCAACTGAGAACGTTCCTTAAAATGAGGCATCCACTGATGATTGATAAACAAAAGTCCTTCATTTGGTTTATTTTGAAGCACTTCAATTAATTGTATCACTAATTTTCGTCCATTCGCAAACCACTCATCTTCATTCATTTCCAGTGCTTCTGTTAAATTATTCGTTAAAGCAGCAAGAAGCTTTGCATTTGATGAAGATACGCCCTCTTCCATCAATTTCTCTTCCACACGCTTTTGATTTAAAGGCTGAAATGCCAGAAGCTGACACCTGGAACGAATGGTATCCAAAATGGCTGGACCACTCTCTGTTAAAAGCATAGCTGTGGTCTGCTGACTTGGTTCTTCCAAAAACTTGAGAAGCCGGTTCGAAGCGTTCACTGTCATCTTTTCTGCATCGACGATAATGTAAACCTTTCGATTCGACTCAAGACCTGTATACGTAAATTCTTTCTGTAAATGAAGGATCTGGTCTTTTTTAATGGACTGACCATCAGGTTCAATCCAGTGAAGGTCAGGATGATTGCCCGAGTCAATTCTATGACAATCACGACAATCCTGACATGGATCTGCTCCCTGCCGGAACTTACAGAAGATACTTTTTGCAAATAGCAGGCTCATTTCCCGTTTTCCGGTTCCCCGGTTCCCCTGAAACAAATAAGCATGAGAAATCCGGTCTTTCTTAAAGCTGTTCATTAACATCTGCGCAGCCAGAGGTTGAATACTTTTCATTTCTGTCCATGTCTGCATAGTTATTCCGTCCTTAAGTGTATAAATTGATAAGCAAACCTTTAATCTCTCCGATGAGACCCAGCAGATCCACCGTTCGCTTTTCCTGGTCGATCACAGCATCCGTCAGGTCTTTCAACTTTTCATCCAGACACTCCACTATGGTTAACTTTCGTGTATGTCCGTGAGGGTTCCAATGTTGAGAATGCTTGAGGTTCATCCCATGCTGTAACTCTTTCATAAAATCCTTAATGAGTCGCTTATACTTAGCTAAATCACGGAAAGAGCGGGAACGGGCCACCCGTTCCCCCTGAGAGGTAATGGTATGAATGAGACGATTCAACTGAGCTTCCTGAAGCTTTTGACTTTGGGATTGAACCATTGCATCAAAAGGAATCCTCCCCTGAGACTGCTTGTTCATCTGCTTATGCTTCCCGTCCAACTGCGTACGCATTTCTTGTGTGATCTTCATATAGAAACCCTTTCTGTATTAAAACTGAAAAAAGGAATCAACAGGCAGAACGAAGACCGTAGCGCCACCTACTTCTACTTTGACGGGCTTTGGAATATAGGAATCTGCATTCCCACCCATTGGTGAGATTGGGGCTATCATCTGCTCCCGCTGACTGCAATTCTTTCTAAGGATGTCAAGGACATCATCGACATCGCCATCATCACAGCCGATCATGAATGTCGTATTCCCTTCTCTTAAAAAGCCCCCTGTAGTAGAAAGCTTGGTCGTTTTATAATCATTCTCTGCTAAAGCATCCGTCAAACGATTGCTATCTTTATCCTGCACAACTGCAACAATCATTTTCATAAAAAATTACCCTCCTGTTGGGTGTTTTATGTTTATTATATCAAAAGGTATGAACTCATGATGGCAGGCAATTCCGCAGAATTTGAAGTGCGTCTTCTTTTACTCTTTCAAAAGATTGACCAGCATCCAAGGTTTGAATACGGTCAGGGTAACGTGAAGCAAGATCCTGATAGGCCTGGTAGACTTGCTGATGAAAATCCAAATGTTCAAGGTCGAGCCTGTTCTGTTCACGTTCTTTATTTTCCATAATCCGATTTAACCCTTGTTCCGGTTCTATATTAAACAAAAGAGTCACATCCGGCATGCAGTCATCAATGGCAAATTCATTAATCGCATTGACTTCCTCCAGCCCGATTCCTCTTGCCACCCCCTGATAGGCAAGACTAGAATCAAGAAAACGATCGCAGAGGACAATTTTACCTTCCTGAAGGGCAGGAATTACCTTCTCAACTAAATGCTGGCGTCGGGCTGCCGCATACAAGAGAGCCTCTGTCCGCCGATCCATTTCCGTATGAGAAGGGTTCAGGATGACCTCTCTTATTTTCTCTGCAATACGGATGCCTCCAGGTTCTCTTGTTTCTAAAACCTGATACCCTTCACTTTTCAGTTCTTTTCCAATTTCGCGGAGTACGGAAGACTTTCCAGCTCCTTCCCCGCCTTCAAATGTTACAAACAACCCTCTCACATTCATTCTCCTTTAAACACTCGTATCCCTTTTTCAATAGTGGCATTCTGAAAACGTGCGCCTTGTTCAATTAACAACTGTACGTATTTATAATGCTGCTTGGAAATGCGCTCTCCTTTTAAAATCAGAGGAATACCAGGTGGATAAGGAATGACGGCTTCTGAGGCAATGCGGCCCACCGACCGTTCCCAACCCACAATCTCTTCAGGTAACGTCTGCATATAGGAGTAGCTCCACTCAAGCGTTTGAATTGGTGGAAACGAAATTTGATCTTGTTTTATTGTAGCATGGTTTTTCTCTTTTTTTAATTTGGATTCAACAGCTGACAGCCGCGTTTTCAGTTCCTCTATAGAAAATGTAGGTTCTAACCCCAATACGAGCAGCAGTTGATGAGAAACAGCCATCTCAGGTATGATCCCTTCGGACTCAAAAGCTTCTGATAAAGCATAACCAGACATTTCTTCAGGCTCTAGGGTGAGTTTTAAAGGATCATCCAGCGGACCTGAAGGAAGCAGTGTCCAGAAAGATTCGTAGTTATTAAAAAGCTCTCTTATTTCTTTAATGAAAGATATTAAGCGTTCTTCATCTGCTTTCGTCCATGTTTCCATATAGGACCTTGCAAGATCGAGACTCGCCATCAGCGGATAAGATGGACTGCTGGATTGAAGCATTTGTAAATAATGACGCACCCGGTCTACGCTTACCCTTTTCCCTTTAACATGAAGATATGAAGCCATTGTCATAGCGGGGGACATTTTGTGAGCGGATTGTACAACAGCATCAGCTCCTGCTTCCAAGGCGGTTGAAGGAAATAAACCGCCTAATTGAAACTGCACGCCGTGGGCCTCATCTATTAATAGTGGTAAATCATAGTGGTGAACGCGCTCAGCGATGGCTCCTAAATCAAAGGTTCTCCCAAAATAATCGGGATACGTTAAGATGACAGCCTTACTATCCGGATACTTCTTCAGGGCTGCTTCAATGGATGCTGCTGTTACTTTACTATACCGGTTTGTCTCGGACTCATAAGAGGGAGACACAAACACCGGGCTTGCTCCAGCGAGTTCCAATCCATTTAACACAGACTTATGACAGTTCCTCTGAACAATCACTTGATCTCCCTGCTGACATACAGACAATATCAAAGCTAAATTTCCAACGGTGGTTCCATTCACTAAAAAGAAAGTCTCATCACTTCCAAAGAATTCACCAGCCTTATCCTGGGCCTCTTTAATAACACCTTCTGGAGCGTGCAGATCATCTAAACCCGTAACCTCCGTGGCATCCATCTCCAGTACAGACTGGAAACCCGGCAGAGAAGCATTGTAAAAAACTCTGCCATACTTATGACCCGGCACATGAAAAGAGATCGGGTCCTGTCCTATATTGGTCATCAGCGCATCATAAAGCGGCGCATGAAGATTCTTCAACGTAACACCTTCTTCCCACACTCAAGCGTACCTAAATTCAACCACACAAGCAATACATGCCAGTTCAGTTAAATACCAATTAAAAAACCACTCCCCCTTGTGGTACATAGGAGCAGTGGTTTTTTCTTTAAGCAATCTATTATATGGGTGTGCCGTTGTTTCTTTACGGTTTACCAGAGAAACTTTAAATAATTCAGGATGGGATCATGGATTTATGAGCTTTTGACATTTGCTTTACAAAGTAATCATACTTTGGATCATCCGTTGAGGTCTGTATCATTTCAGCTTCGCACGATTCACAAATAAAAACCTGAAGCAGATAAAGACCTTTTTCCGTTTCTTTTGAACAAATACTACACTGGTGCTTTTTCTTCATTTCTCCCGTCTCCCTTCTTGTTACTAGCCATCCTTTTAGAAGATTTACTCTTAGTATCTCCTAATCTAGTAAACCTATACATCAAACAAGAGAATTTCAGGAACTTTTATAGTTAAAGCACAGCTTCAAGGATTAGAAAAAAGTTCGATTATGATTGGCAGGTCCTGTGCCCACATCAAACGCCCTGCATCCTGCAGGACCGGAAAGCGGGAAACTGCAAGAACCGCCTTGCACTCTATAAATATCTATAAAACAAAAAAATCCCTTCAGGACTTTTATCCTGAAGGGATTGCTGTTGACGTGGCGGCGTCCTACTCTCACGGGGGTAAACCCGACTACCATCGGCGCTGAAGAGCTTAACTGCTGTGTTCGGCATGGGAACAGGTGTGACCTCTTCGCCTTCACCACC
>NZ_JAIVKN010000009.1 GCF_020524025.1 Halobacillus litoralis
ATGTGGTGGTGAAGGCGAAGAGGTCACACCTGTTCCCATGCCGAACACAGCAGTTAAGCTCTTCAGCGCCGATGGTAGTCGGGTTTACCCCCGTGAGAGTAGGACGCCGCCACATTGATTTATTAACTTTATATTATGGGATAATTCCCACACTATCGCGGGGTAGAGCAGTCTGGTAGCTCGTCGGGCTCATAACCCGGAGGTCACAGGTTCAAATCCTGTCCCCGCAACCAAATTATTCATTTAGCTACGTTGAATATACATAAAAACTGTTTATGGTCCGGTAGTTCAGTTGGTTAGAATGCCTGCCTGTCACGCAGGAGGTCGCGGGTTCGAGTCCCGTCCGGACCGCCACTACTTAAAATTAAACTTTCAACCTTAGGAGATCATCCTAAGGTTTTTATTATGGATTTTTTTATATCCCGCCTTCTATTGGTATAATAGAGGGAAGAGCGATTTCACGGAGAGGGTCATAGAAATGGATGAGTTTTCATTTATACGATCGATTCAACCACGTTATTATCGACAACCTTCTTTAATAAAAGGAATCAGTGATGATGGCGCTGTTATCCGTCCTTTCGGAGAAGATTTCGTTACTGCGGTGGATACCATGGTGGAAGGGGTTCACTTTACGAAAGAGACAATGCCGCCTTTTTATATTGGTCATCGTGTTTTAGCTGCAAACATAAGCGACTTGGCGGCTATGGGCAGCACGCCGGTTTTCTATATGGTTTCCATTACTATTCCTCACCACTGGAGAGAGGTAGAACTTAAATCACTTTATGAAGGCATGAAGCTGCTGGCTGATGATTATCAGATGGATTTAATTGGGGGAGACACGGTGTCAGGTCGTGATCTTTCCGTAACGGTTACTGTTATGGGAACTGTTGCAAAAAACAAGGCAAGGTATCGTTCTGCAGCCCGCCCCGGGGATATTCTTTTTGTTACAGGAACCCTCGGTGATTCACGTGGTGGATTGGAATGGCTGCTTCACGAAGAGCGTCCACAGTCAGAAGACGCTGCTTATCTTGTGAAACGTCATAGATCGCCGGAGCCAAGGGTGGCTTTCGCGGAGAATCTTGCTCATCTATCACGAATGGCACTGAATGATGTGAGTGACGGGATAGCCAATGAGGCCAATGAAATAGCGGAAGCGTCTGACGTTGATCTGGAGATTGCTGCTGACAAACTCCCGTATTCTGATGCGTTAGCTAACTGCTACCCGGACCAATATGAGGAATGGCTTCTTTCTGGCGGGGAAGATTTTGAACTGCTTGGAACGATTCCTGAAGAAGATTGGCCTTCTATTCAGGAGGCCGCGGATAAAACGGGAGTGGCTGTCACTAAAATTGGACGAGTCACTCAAAAAAATGGGGATGTGCCTTGTGTTCGGCTGCGTAGAAACCATAGAGTAGACGTATTAGGTCCTTCTGGATATACACATTTAAAAGGGGAGGATGAGTGAATGGCTACATTTGAATGGAAAAGCTCTTCAGTGGAAGAAACACAGACCTTCGCAGAAAATCTTGGACAGCGTTTAACGCCTGGTGACGTGTTGACGTTAGAAGGTGATTTAGGTGCTGGCAAAACGACTTTCACCAAAGGATTAGGAAAAGGCCTGGGGGTGAAGCGGACGATCAACAGTCCTACATTTACGATTATAAAAGAGTATCAGGGACGCGTACCCTTTTATCATATGGATGTATATCGTTTGGAAGATAGTGATGAAGATTTAGGCTTTGATGAGTATTTCAACGGAGAAGGTGTGACTGTAGTCGAATGGGCACAGTTTATTCAAGAGTTTCTACCGAAAGATCGTCTTGAAATTACCATCCGGTATCTTGATGATGTCACCCGGATCCTTACTCTAAAAGCGACGTCTGAACATTTTAAAGAGGTATGTAAGGAGATCATCGAATGAATATATTAGCGATCGATACATCAAATTACGTCATGGGCGTTGCTGTCATGAAAGACGGTACCGTTGCAGGAGAGTATGTAACCAATATAAAAAAGAATCATTCCATCCGTTTGATGCCGGCTATTGATCAGGTCATGAAGGAAACAGGGATGAAACCTGAAGACCTTGACCGGATTGCTGTTGCGCATGGACCTGGTTCTTATACAGGAGTCAGAATTGGACTCACTACAGCGAAAACGATGGCCTGGTCACTCGGAATTCCTGTAATTGGAGTATCCAGTTTAGAAGCAGTAGCCAGACAAGGAGTATTTTTCCCTGGTTTCGTCTGTCCTTTCTTTGATGCACGGAGAGGTCTTGTTTATACGGGGCTTTATGATGGTGACATGAATCTTGTGAAGGATGAAAAGAATGTGCTGATGGGGGAATGGCTGGAGGAGCTGAAAGAGTTAAACCAACCTGTTCTATTCCTCAGTCAGGATCTATCTGTTCATGAAGAAACAATCCGGGAAAAGCTCGGTAGTCAGGCCGTCATGCCCGGGGAGCCCTATCAATTCGCCCGTCCTTCCATTATTGCTTCTGTCGCAAAAGATAAAGAACCCCGTCCTGTTCATGACCTGGTTCCTAACTACTTGAGAATACCTGAAGCTGAAGCGAAATGGCTGGAGCAGCAGGAGAAAAAGTAAAATGACGATTATAAGAAGAATGACGAAAGAGGACGTCCACTCGGTCATGGAGGTAGAAGCAGCATCTTTTCCTGTGCCCTGGTCTTCAGATACGTTTGCTAAAGAGATGCAGGACAATCCCCATGCCTATTACTACGTGGTAGAGAAAGAGGACAAGATCATTGGGTATTGTGGATTATGGCTGATTATTGATGAAGCGCATATTACTAATATCGCCATTCATCCGGATTATAGAGGCCTTAAGTATGGAGAGCGTTTGTTTAGACATACATGCAAAAAAGCGATTGAAAACGGAGCAATAAAGCTCTCACTTGAAGTGAGGGTATCAAATACAGCCGCGCAGCATATGTACCGGAAGTTCGGGATGGTACCAGGAGGCATCCGTAAACGGTATTATTCGGACAATGGTGAAGATGCGTTAGTGATGTGGGTGGGATTAAAATGAAGAAGGATCAATATATATTAGCGATTGAGACAAGCTGTGACGAAACAGCTGTTGCTATTGTAAAGAATGAAACGGAACTCATAACCAATATTGTAGCCTCACAAATTGAGAGTCATAAAAGATTTGGCGGGGTTGTGCCAGAGATTGCTTCCAGGCACCATATCGAACAGATGACCATCACACTCGAAGAAGCCCTGGAGGATGCAGAGATGACGATGGATGAGATGGATGCCATAGCTGTAACCGAAGGTCCCGGGCTTGTGGGTGCTTTACTTGTCGGGGTAAATGCGGCGAAGTCGATTGCTTTTGCTAAGCAGAAACCTCTTGTTGGCGTGCATCACATCGCTGGTCACATTTATGCGAACCGATTAGAAAAAGAATTTGAGTTTCCGCTTCTTTCCCTTGTCGTATCTGGTGGACATACAGAACTCGTGTTAATGAAAGAGCACGGTTCGTTTGAAATCATCGGTGAAACGAGGGATGATGCAGCAGGGGAGGCGTATGATAAAGTAGCGCGTACGCTTAAACTCCCATACCCGGGAGGCCCTCAGATTGATCGTTTAGCCCAAGAAGGGGAAGAAACGATTGACTTTCCACGTGCCTGGCTAGAGGAAGGTTCGTACGATTTTAGTTTCAGCGGTCTGAAGTCAGCGGTCATCAACCGCCTTCATAAAGCCAAGCAAAAAGGCGAAGACCTGAAGCCGGAGGACGTTGCTGCAAGCTTTCAGGCGAGTGTTGTGGACGTGCTTTCTACTAAAGCCTTTCGCGCAGCAGAGGAATACGGGGTTAAACAGCTTATAGTTGCTGGAGGGGTAGCCGCGAACAAAGGGCTGCGGACAGCTCTTGAGGAAAAGTTTGCAGACAGTGAGACGGAACTTCTCATTCCGCCTCTGCACTTATGTACTGATAATGCAGCGATGATTGCGGCGGCAGGGGCTGTGGCTTTTAATCAGGGACACAGGTCTGAATGGGACTTAAATGCAAACCCAGGACTAGATTTAGAGATGTTCGGCAACCGTAGAAAATAGCAAAGGGAGCTCTCCATTTCATGGGGAGCTTTTACTCATTTGGATTATATATAAATGCAGGAATAGTTATCCACATGTGCATAACTATTCAGTTGATAAATTTCATGTGTATAAGTAATAACAGTAAAGAAAACGCTACCAAAAATGTGGATAAAACACATAATTTTTGTGGATAATGTGCATAACCCTGTTGAGAACTGTTAATATGCGTGTGGATCTGTTGAAAACTATGTGGATACGAAATCATTGTCCATACATCCTTATGCATCAAAAAGGCCAACAATCATGTTTCGTGATTGTTGGCTTCTTTATTGAATCAGGATTCGTGAAGTTCTGCCCATTCTTCCATAAGAGATTCAAGCCTGGCCTGCTTGTCGGTATTATCTTCCGTAATCTTCAGGGACTTTTCGTGATCCTGATATATTTCAGGGTCACAGAGCAGGGCATCGTTTTCCTCAATCTTAAGTTCCAATTGTTCAATCTCTGATTCAATTTCATCAATACGGCGGTTCTTCCTGCGTTCCTCACGCTTGGCAGCTTTGTCTTCTTCAAAGCTGTTCTTCGCCTGAACTTCCTGCTGGACGGGTTGATTTTCTAAACGCTCCGCTTCTTCCAGCTGCTGCAGTTCGTACTCTTCCTGTTTCTTTTCCACATAATAGTCGTAATCTCCAAGGAAAAGGCGGGTCTCTTCCGAATTCATCTCCACGACCTGAGAAGCAATTTTGTTGATAAAGTAACGGTCATGCGAGACAAACAGGAGGGTTCCTGGATAATCAATAAGTGCCGCTTCTAACACTTCCTTACTGTCGAGATCTAAGTGGTTGGTCGGCTCATCCAGGATTAAGAAATTGGCTTCCTGCATCATCAGCTTGGCAAGAGAGAGGCGGGCTTTTTCTCCGCCACTTAATGCGGATACAGGCTTCAATACATCTTCTCCTGAGAAAAGGAAGTTGCCAAGAATCGTACGGATATCCTTCTCGTTCTTCATCGGGTAATCGTCCCAAAGCTCTTGTAATACTGTTTTCTTTGAGTTCAGCTTGGTTTGTTCCTGATCATAGTAGCCAATTTGGACATTTGTCCCAATCATTTTGGTACCTTTGGAAGCTTCCAGGTCCCCTATGATCGTTTTGAGAAGTGTCGTCTTGCCAACCCCGTTAGGTCCAACAAGAGCAACCGAATCCCCTCGATTCAAATCTAAGGATAAGTGATCAAATAAATAGGAAGAACTGTCATCATAGCGAAAAGCATAATCCTTAAGACGGAGAACGTCATTTCCGCTCCGCTTAGCGGTTTGGAAGCTGAATTTAGCGGAAAGGTTATCATCTTTCGGCTTTTCAAGCTTATCCATTTTCTCAAGCTGTTTACGTCTGCTTTGCGCGCGTTTACTTGTCGTTGCCCGGACAAGATTCTTTTGAATAAAGTCTTCCATCCGTTCAATTTCTTTCTGTTGTTTCTCGAACTGTTTCATTTCCTGTTCAAAATCAGCTTCTTTTTTCTTCAAGTAATCACTGTAGTTGCCGTGGTACTTTTTCGATGATTGAAAAGCAATTTCGTAAACCGTGTTTACAATTTCGTCCAGGAAGTAGCGGTCGTGGGAGACAATAACCACAGCGCCTTTGTACCCTTGTAGGTAACTCTCCAGCCAGCTGAGCGTATCTATATCCAGGTGGTTGGTCGGCTCGTCCAGAATAAGAATGTCGGGGCTTGTCAGCAAGAGTTTCCCCAGCGCCAGACGGGTCTTCTGTCCACCACTTAAGGATGTAATCGGCGTATCCCAGTTGAAGTTTTTGAAGTTCAAACCGTTTAACACGGCCCGGATATCCGCTTCATATTGATAGCCGCCGGAAGTTTTAAAGTATTCCTGCTTCCGGTCATAATCGCTGAGCAGCTGCTGGTAACGCTTTTGATCCTCCATCAAATCTGGGTCCGCCATTTTTTGTTCCATGATACGGAGCTCTTTCTCTAAATCTTTTAAATGCGTGAAGACCTTCTCCATTTCATTCCAGATGGTCTCTTCCGATTGAAGTCCTGTATTTTGAGCCAGATAACCCATGGTCGTTTCTTTCGGTTTGAAAATATTACCGGAGTCATAACTCATTTCACCTGCCATCATCTTGAGAAGCGTGGATTTACCAGCCCCGTTTCGTCCGACAATAGCGATACGGTCATTCATTTGTACTTCCAATTTAATATTCGATAAAATCAACTCTGCGCCAAAGCGCTTTGTTAATTGATTTAGCTGCATGAGAATCATGTCGTTTCACCTCGATGAAACAAGTGTATCTTATACTTGAGCCCTGTAGCAACAGAATGCACTGGACTATGTGAAAACTTTAACGACTTCCGATTGATTTTTTGGTAAAATAAGAGTAGTGTTTCAATCAGTACTGGAACGATTTCTTATTAAAAAGGGGATAAGCAGATGGCGGAATTCAGTCATTTCAATGAACAGGGCCGTGCCCGGATGGTCGATATCTCCGACAAAGACGATTCGGTCAGGACGGCAGTCGCAAGGTCCAGTGTGGAAGTGAATCATGAGATTTATGATAAAATTACGAGCGGTCAAATGGCAAAAGGGGACGTGCTTTCTGTTGCACAGGTGGCCGGAATTATGGCAGCAAAGAATACATCCGATTGGATCCCTATGTGTCATCCGTTGTCGTTGAAGGGTGTAGATGTTTCCTTCGACTGGGATGTAAAGGCACAGCCGAAACTCATGATTGAGGTTTCTGTAAAAACCAAGGGGAGTACTGGCGTAGAAATGGAAGCGCTAACGGCAGCTTCAGCTACGGCACTAACCGTATATGATATGTGTAAAGCCATCGATAAAAGCATGGTTATCGGCCCAACCTACCTGGCGGAAAAAACAGGTGGAAAGAATGGGGATTACCGAAGAACAGACCGGTAAAGGAGTCAGATGCTATGGATATAGAACAAACAAAAATTCCTCAGGCGACAGCGAAGCGGCTGCCGCTTTATTATCGCTTTTTAAATAACCTGCACAGTCAGGGAAAGATGCGTGTATCATCCAAGGAACTGAGTGACGCGGTCAAAGTCGATTCAGCTACAATTCGGCGGGATTTTTCCTACTTTGGAGCCTTAGGCAAAAAAGGATACGGATACAATGTGGAATATTTGTTGTCCTTCTTCCGTAAGACCTTAGATCAGGATGAAACCACGCGTGTGGCTCTAATTGGTGTCGGGAACTTAGGGACAGCCTTTTTGAACTATAACTTTACAAAGAATAACAATACGAAAATAGAAATGGCTTTTGATGCCAATACGGACCGTGTAGGGAATGAGGTTGGCGGTGTGAATGTCTATCATATCGACGATCTTGAAGAGAAGCTCGGCGACTTATCGGTAGCGATTCTTACCGTACCCGCTTCTGCTGCACAGGGAATTGCGGATCGCCTTGTAGAGGCGGGAATTTCGGGAATTTTAAACTTCACACCGGCGAGAATCAGCGTTCCATCCCAGGTACGCGTTCATCATATTGATCTTGCCATTGAACTTCAGGCTTTAGTGTATTTCTTGAAACATTACCCGCTTAATGAAGAAGCACCGATGGATGAACAATAAGAAAAAGAGGATGTCCATTGCGGACATCCTCTTTTTCTTGTTTATTTAACGTTTTCTTTCCAGCTCTTATCCATCAGCATTTTCCCCGGCCACGTATAAGCAAGAACCCCACCGTCGACGGTGATGTCTTCGCCTGTTACATACGAACTATCATCAGAAGCGAGGAACAGGGCGACACTGGCCACTTCTTCCGGACTTCCTAAGCGTCCAAGCGGTGCGACCCATTTCTGCGCCTCGCGGAATTCCTGTCCTCCTTCTTCCTGCTTCGTACCGGCAAGTTCATCGACAAGAGGTGTCTCGATCGTCCCTGGAGAGATCGAATTGACGCGTACCCCGTCTCTTGCATAGTCGATCGCTGCTGCCCGGGTGAAGTTTGTAATGCCGCCCTTGGCTGCATTGTACCCTGAGCGGTCTAGGTCAGCAGCCTGCCCCGACATAGAGGATGTATTAATGATTGAACCACCCTGATCCATCATTAATGGCAGGATATATTTACTTGTCAGGAAGGTTCCCCGTAAGTCAACGGCAATAATTTGATCGAACAGTTCCGTTGGGTATTCGTGAACCTTACCGCCTTCTTCATCGATACCAGCATTATTGAACAAAATATCGATAGTTCCGTACGTGTCTTTTAAGTATCCCGCAAAAACCCGGACGCTTTCTTCTTTTGAAACATCCAGAGAGTACGATTCTGCCTTTCCACCGTTTTGTTTAATTTCCTCGACCGTATCTTTAACTTCTTCCTCTTTTATATCTGCACAAATGACCGTAGCTCCTTCATCAGCAAATCGTTTGACAGTAGCCTGCCCGATTCCCGTGGCTGATCCTGTTATAACGGCTACTTTGTTATCTAAACGTCCCATGTAAAGCCCTCCTTTTTCATTGTTCTTATCTCTCATACCCATCGCTTGAAACCCAGTAAACCTAGGGAACTGTAAGAGAGCGGTTTCAATGAAAATAAAGAAAAACCCTTGAATAAGCGGGAAAATGGTTAGCGAAAAACAGGGGTGGTATAGTAATGAATAGTTCGCATACGAAAGAAAGCGAGGGACATCTATGAGTAAATTACCGAACAAATGGCTGGTTGTTGTATCTGTCTTATTTGGAACGTTTACAGTCATCTTAAACAATAGTATGTTAAATCCAATTCTGCCGCGCTTCATTGAAATCTTTGACTCGAATGCTGTCGCTGTCGGTTGGATTTTAACCATTTTTATGGTTGCAATGGGGATGACGATGCCTTTAACCGGATACTTCGGGGACCGGTTTGGGAAGAAGAAAGTGTATCTTACCGGACTCTGCATATTCCTGATTGGTTCGGCTTCTGGCTTTTTCTCAACTTCTCTCAGCTTCGTTATCATATCCCGTGCCATTCAGGGAATGGCCGGAGGGCTGATGCTTCCAATCGCGATGGCGCTTATTTTTAATTCCTTTCCCCGCCATGAGAGGGGACTTGCAGTCGGTGTGTACGGGGTTGCTGCGATGGTCGCACCAGCTATTGGACCAACCATCGGGGGCCTTCTTATTCAGTATGTAGATTGGCCGTGGCTGTTTGCCTTTAATATTCCGTTTGGATTAACAGGCCTGATCCTATCTTTTAAATTTCTGGAGCGGACAGAAACCGATCCATCGAAACGATTTGACCTGATTGGCTTTCTTATCATCTCTCTAGGCATCGGCTCGGTTTTATTTGCACTCGGAAGAGGGAGGACGCTTGATAAGCTGCTTGATCCAATCAATATCGGATTAATTGTTTTAGGACTTGCAGCCATTGTTCTTTTCGTCTTTTATGAAAACAGGCAGGAGGATCCACTCCTTAATTTATCAGTCTTTAAAGTCCCGACTTATTCGGTATCTATTCTTGTGACGTCAGCAGCATCGATCGGACTTTTTTCCGGTATCTTCCTTCTTCCGTTACTGATTCAGAACGTTTATGGACTGAATGAAGTCATGACAGGCCTCCTGTTCCTCCCGGCAGCGGCTGCGAGCGGAGTGTTCATGTCGATAGGTGGAAGAATCTTAGATAAGAAGGGACCGAAGTATGTTGTCCCGCCGGGCCTTACCATTATGGCTCTTGCCACTCTCGGGTTAAGCTTCCTGCAATTATCGACGCCTTACTGGCTCATTTTAGCTTTAAACACGGTGAGAGGCTTAGGTATGGGGATGGGCAATATGCCGGCGACCACATCCGGTATGAACAGTATCCCGGAGGATCTGGTCGCACAGGGATCTGCCATGAACAACATCATCCGCCAGATATCTTCATCGCTTGGAATTGTCTTCTTCTCTATTTACTATGAAGTAAGAAGGGCGCAGATTTCAACAAGTCCTGATATCGATATGCAGGCGGCTACTCTGCAGACATTAAATGAAGCGTTCCTTGTCTCTGCCATCGTTCTCATCATCGCTATTCCTTTTTCCTTTATTTTAAAAGGGGTGCAGGACGATAAAGAAGAAGCAGAAAGCACTCAATCTTAACCAACAGCAAAAAAGGCTCAAGAGATTACGCCCCTTGAGCCTTTTTTTGTCTTAACCTTTATCTTTATAAAAAAGCCTTCCCAGTCATGTGTGGGAAGGCTTCTTCTTATTTCTTCTTGGAGTTTTTAATCTTGTTGTGAAGATTGAACAACCGAATGGAAACAGCGATGTTCAAAGTTGCGATCATCGCCAGGATAATCGTCATCGCATTCCAAATGGTCTCTGCAGCAGACTGGGCAGCGATATATGTGAAAGCAAATCCCAGTGCAAAATAGAGAAAAGCCATAAATAATGGTGATGTTCTCATAATTAAAAAATGCCTCCAATAAAGATCGTCTCCATTTGTTCCTGCATCCTTCGAATATCTTCTTCAGAAACGAAGTATTGAGATACGACAACAAACGAGTTCATTGCCATATGAGCCACGATTGGTGTAATAATTCGTTTTGTTTTGACATATAGGAAGGCAAATACGACTCCCATGGAGAAGTAAACTAACATGTGCTTGAAATCGAAATGAAACGCTCCGAACACTAAAGCGGATACGAGGACCGCCACCAGAAAATTGGTTTTCTTATAAATGGAACCGAAGATAATTTTACGGAAGATGACTTCCTCTGTAATCGGTGCAAACAAGACAGGCAGCAGGATAAACAAAGGTGCTTCTCTTGCGATTTCCATCAGTCCCATTGTGTTTTCCGATCCAGGCGGTATTCCTAACAGTTCTTTTTCAATCGTTGCAGCTATAAATTGCGCAAATAAAGCTAGGAATACTCCGGCAATCGACCATAAGACAACTTTTCCAGGGCCTGCTTTATCACTCCGGGCATTCTCTTCTTTCATATCCGGTTTGAGGAAGAAAAGAATAAGGATAGTAGCGATAGTAAAGCTGAAGACAGACCAGACAGCAATCGCATCAAACCGTGTCATCCCCATGTTCATTAACAGAGGTGCAAACACAATCGCGGAAACCTGTGTGATTAAATAGGTCACAATGATATACCAATAACGTTTTGGCATAGGTGCATGACTCCTTCTATTGATCCATTGATCCCTTCAAGTCTTAAGGAGAGACTTGATTTAGACCTTAATATACATACTTTATGTATTCTATCACAGTTTGAAAACCACACGTAAGAAATAAGGGTTATCGTGCGAATATTGTCGAAAATAAGCTAGAAAAATTGTGTAGTTTCTACTTGAAAAACGAGGATGAATTGATTATGATAAGAAATGTGTTAGCACTCACTAACAACGAGTGCTAATAAACGATAAAAATTTGAACAACCATATCAAGGAGGGTGTCCTAATTGTTAAAGCCACTTGGTGATCGTATTGTTATTGAACTAGTTGAAGAAGAACAGACTACTGCGAGCGGAATTGTACTTCCAGACTCAGCAAAAGAAAAGCCTCTAGAAGGTAAAGTTGTTGCAGTCGGCAACGGCCGCGTCACAGACAACGGTGAAAAAGTTGCACTGGAAGTCGCTCAAGGCGACCGCGTAATCTACTCAAAATTCGCGGGAACAGAAGTGAAGTATGAAGGCAACGAATACTTGATTCTACGCGAATCAGATGTACTAGCTGTCATCCAGTAGACACTTGTTCTATTAAAAATACTTAGAGATACGATTTTAATGAGGAGGGCATTTTTAAAATGGCTAAAGAAATTAAATTTAGTGAAGACGCACGTCGCTCCATGCTGCGTGGTGTTGATACATTAGCAAATGCTGTAAAAGTAACATTGGGACCAAAAGGACGTAACGTCGTTCTAGATAAAAAATTCGGTTCTCCACTAATCACAAATGATGGTGTGACGATCGCAAAAGAAATCGAACTTGAAGACCACTTCGAAAACATGGGTGCACAACTTGTGTCTGAAGTAGCTTCTAAAACAAACGACGTTGCGGGTGACGGTACAACAACAGCAACGGTTCTAGCACAGGCGATGATCCGTGAAGGTCTTAAAAACGTAACTTCCGGTGCGAATCCAGTAGGCATTCGTAAAGGAATCGAGAAAGCGACAGCTGTAGCAACAGAAGAGCTTCGCAAGATCTCTAAACCGATTGAAGGCCGCGATTCTATCGCGCAGGTAGCAAGTATCTCTGCAGCTGACAATGAAGTCGGCCAGCTGATTGCTGAAGCTATGGAGCGCGTGGGTAACGACGGTGTTATCACAATCGAAGAATCTAAAGGATTCAACACAGAACTAGAAGTGGTTGAAGGTATGCAGTTCGACCGCGGCTATGCTTCTCCATACATGGTTACAGACCAGGACAAGATGGAAGCGGTTCTTGAAGATCCGTACATCTTGATTACAGATAAAAAGATCAACAACATCCAGGAAGTTCTTCCTGTACTTGAGCAAGTGGTACAACAGTCCAAGCCACTTCTATTGATCTCTGAAGACGTTGAAGGCGAAGCACTTGCTACACTTGTCGTGAACAAACTTCGAGGTACATTCAACGCTGTAGCGGTTAAGGCTCCTGGATTCGGTGACCGTCGTAAAGCGATGCTTGAAGATATCGCAACACTTACAGGCGGCCAGGTAATTACAGAAGATCTTGGGCTTGAATTGAAGAATACAACAATTGACCAGCTTGGACGCGCGTCTAAAGCAGTCATCACAAAAGAAAACACAACAATCGTCGAAGGTGCAGGAAACCCTGAGCAGATCTCTTCCCGTGTTGCTCAAATCCGTGCGCAGGCAGAAGAAACAACTTCTGAATTCGACAAAGAGAAACTGCAGGAGCGCCTTGCAAAACTCTCTGGCGGCGTAGCTGTCATCAAAGTCGGCGCAGCAACAGAAACAGAATTGAAAGAGCGTAAACTACGCATCGAAGACGCCCTTAACTCTACAAGAGCAGCTGTAGAAGAAGGAATTGTTGCCGGTGGTGGTACAGCGCTTGTGAACATCATCAACTCTGTTGAAGGTCTTGGTCTTGTAGACGACGAAGCAACTGGTGCAAGCATCGTTCTTCGTGCGCTAGAAGAGCCGGTCCGCCAAATCGTTCACAACGCAGGTCTTGAAGGATCCATCATTGTTGAGCGTCTGAAAGGCGAAGAAGTCGGAGTAGGCTTCAACGCAGCGACAGGCGAATGGGTAAACATGGTTGAACAAGGTATCGTTGACCCGACAAAAGTAACACGTTCTGCGCTTCAAAACGCAGCATCCGTAGCCGCTATGTTCCTAACAACTGAAGCGGTAGTAGCAGATCACCCAGAAGAAGATAATGCTGGCGGCGGCATGCCAGATATGGGTGGCATGGGCGGAATGGGCGGCATGATGTAATCATGCCCCCATGACCCTTGATATCAAGGGTTTAGCTTCACCCCAAAAGTCAAAATGACATACTTTTGACATACCTGGCGGAGAAAACACTATAAATCTAACGAGCCTCTCATAAGTTCACTGAACTTTTGGGAGGCTTTTTCTTCCATGTTTTCAGTAATGTGCGCGTATATATTCATGGTTGTGTTTATATCTCCATGACCTAATCGTTGTTGAATTTCTTTAACTCCTACACCTGCTTCAATTAATAGAGATGTTTGGGTGTGTCGCAAGGAGTGTGGGGTAAGTTCCTTATGGATACCACTAATTTATAATAAACGTCTCATATGGGTGTTTACGGTCTTTAAAAACTCAGGGTATCCCAGGTTCTGAACTTCCTTAGCAAAGACAAAATCCAGTTGAGTATATTCTTTCTTCATTTTATCTATGAGATCACCTTGGTGTTCTTTGTGTCTTTTAAGGACCTCAATAACTCCAGCGTCCATTTTTAGCGTTCTGATCGATCCTTTAGTTTTGGGTGTCAGTAGTTGATACTCTTTTGTTCTATTATTGGGGTTGTAATACGTTTTTGTTACTCTTAAGGTTTTTTTATACATATCTATATCCGACCATTTTAAGGCGATTAACTCACCTACCCTTAACCCACTATAAGCAAGTGTCAAAAACATGGGATAGTCTTTATCAATGCCACTTTCCTTAGCAGCATTAAGAAAACGAATAAGTTCTTCTTTTTCCATAAATTTAATTTCACCTTTACTGCTTTCTACCTCCTCAACGGTTTCCACTTTGCGTGGAATTTTTGCAAAGTCGCAAGGACTGTCCTTAATGATGTTAAACTCCACAGCTTTCCTGAAAACCATTCTACCTGTTGCATGGATACCATCTAAAGTATTAAACGCGTAGCCTGCATTATGAAGCGAAGCAAGCATGGCTTGATACTGTTTACGCGTGATATCTTTTATTTTTTTATTTCCGAAGAACCTATTTAAGTGATCCAAGTTATGCTGTCGATTTCTCACAGAACTAATTTTAGCGGTATCACGATAAGTCTTAAGCCACTCTAATTTGAATTCTTGAAAGGTAATATTTTGTTCTTGAACATATGTGTTTTCAAATACTTCCTTTTCTACTTCAGCTGCGGCCATCTGAGCTTCTTTTTTTGTCTTGAACCCTCCTTTAGATGTGAATTTCTTTTTCCCAGTAGACGGATCTACTCCCGTATATATTTGAAAATACCATTTGTTACCTCTTTTCCGGAAATTAGCCATTTTTATCCCTCCTTCCTTAGATTAATCAAATTAGACTTATCCGACGGTACAATTCGACTCTTAATTTTTTCTATACGCTCAATACAAACTTTTCTTGGAATCATAAAGTCATGAGACAACTGATCGATAATAGCCGGATTGGATAGGTTATAATCATTGATCATATGAGAGGGGAGCGAAGCGTATAGAGTGAAGTGCCTGGCATCCCTTTCCTGAAGTTCATAAAAAGAATAAGGCATAAAAGATTGTCGGCCTGCATGCCTCACAGCATGACAAAGCTCGTGAAAGAATTGCTCTCGTTGGTGTATATAAGGGAGGCGACTATCTAATACGATTTCTTGAAACTTCCCTACCTTCATGTAACTAGCTTGAGTAGGTCTACAAGTCACAAATATTTGGGACTCGGATCCAATGTTGTAAACATTTAAATCATTTGGCTCTGTAAATTTGCGTTTTTTATACCACTGAGTTATTAGGTCTTCTAGAACTGTGGTTGTGTAGTAAGGAAACCTCAAACTAATCACCATCCTTACAAGCATTATACGAACGTATGTTCTATTAATCAATATGTAATTACAATAATTGGATTTAAATGTAGGGTTAAGGTAAAGGGTATTTGGAATTCTATTTCCGTAAAAGCCTAAAGTCTAGGAATTCATCTTCAGAACCATAATGAAAATAAGATTCATAGACCAATGGCAACGGTTAATGTTAGACAAATATAGTCGAAAACATAAAAAAGAAATTGACTCAAAAAAGTTTAAGTAATTGGAAATATAGTATAATATTGATAAATATTACTATAGGAGGGAATTTTATGTATATATATATCCTGGATTACTATGGGGGTTTGTATGGAAAGAATAACGACCTTAATACGTAAATTAGACAGGAGAAGAAATGGAAGCATTTGGAGTATGTTCAAAAAAGAATTGTTATTAAACCCATATATCGGTATAACTGTAGCATTAGGGCTAGTTATCTTCGGTGGTTATATTGCTGCGATAATAAATTACATATCCTATTCAGAAGTTGGTTTATGGAGTTTTATTAGCTCTTTAACAATTTGTTTTGTTATATTACTATCTGGTTTTTTCTTTTTTCTTCCATACTGGAGTTTTAGGAAGAAGTATTATTTTTTAGATCAAAATTATGAAAATCAAATAGCTCAAAAAGTGGTTAGTGTATATAATAGGTCTAATAAAGCTTTGACAACTTTTGACGGAATTAATGCAATTCAATTTTTTAGGATAGAGACACATACTGATGACCAACATGTTTTATATAATTTTAAGAAGATATTTTCTGTTAAGTCTAAATACTTCAACTTATCTGGACTGAAAGAAAAAAAGATAGAGGTTCCAATTGCTTTTTTTGAATGGCTTAATGAGCCAACGATTCCTGCTCCTGATAATGGTGATGTTATTAACGAATTGCTTTATGAATGGTTGGTGAGAAGAAGCGAAGATGATCCTAAATTTAATGAAATAATCGAGAACTGGGAAATACAGATTATTGAGAATCCCAAAATTATGTCAATACATTACCATGTTCTTTTTGAACCTAAAGATCCTGTTGATATTCAAAAGGTAGAGACTGACATTGACTCGGTTTTTGAGATGGAATATAATGGTGTTAAGGAATATCATAGGGATAGAGGGTACTATTCTACACGTGTCTTTCTCACTGATCTAGAAAATGGAGGGTATATGGAAGGCATTTTACTTGTTATTGGAAATAATCGTCGTATAGACCTTTCTAAAATAAAGCAAGTAGTAACAGGAATCCTTAAAGGATAAGGGTGATAATTATGCCGAGATTTTTTAAAAAGAGTCACAAAAAAACTTCACCTAGTGAGTTATACAAAAATCACGGTAATACAACTCGTACGAATATAACGAGTTATGATTTAAAAAAAGGCGCGGATAAACAATGGAAGCGCTTTAATGATTCGTCATACAAAGATGAGGAATTTGAAAAAAAGTTACTGAAGGTTTTCGGAAATAAATAAATTCCATTCATGAGGATAGCCTCTTCATTAATACAAATAGTATTAGTGAGGGGGCTATGCCTATGTTTAAATACATTATTAACATATTAAAGAAAAGGATCACCCCAAAACAACTTAAAGAAAAATACGGCAAATTAACCACTTCTAATGATACTAATAATGAACTGATTAAAGGCGCACAGAAACAATGGAACAAATTTAAAAAGAATTAACAGATAATAAACCGAATTCAATTTTTCAAGGTAAAGTATTTCAGGTTATATGTAAATTTTGGAATTTAAGAAGGAATTTAGCTTGGGTTTAATGAATATGTATAGGTAGGAGGTGAGGTAATGACTGCAGAAGTAGCAATTATGAATAAAACGGGTGTGGCTTTGGCAGCAGACAGTGCCGTAACTGTTGGTTCGAGGGGATTTAAAAAAATTTATAATTCAGCAAATAAGTTGTTTTCATTATCAAAGATACATCCTGTAGGAATTATGATTAACGGCTCTGCTAATTTTATGAGTATTCCATGGGAAACTATAATTAAAGAGTATAGAGATTATTTGGGTGATGTGAAGTTTGATAGCTTCAGTTCTTACTCTACTCATTTTTGGGAGTATGTAAAGAATGATAGTCGTTTTAATAATCCTGAATTAGAAATTAACTCTGTAATAGCTACATATATGGATGTTTTTATATCGATTTTAGAAACCGCAGAAGAAGAATTAATTAAACTATCTGAAGAAAGTAATGACTTGATAAGTGAAGAGCAACAAAATCACATACTTTTAAATAACTTTAACTATATGCTTGAACGATTCAAAGATAATACTGAGAAAGTTATAAATATCAACTATGACGACTTTAGTTGGAAGTTTGGTCCTCAAATTGAAGAGCTTACTAGAGAATACATAGGGGAACAAGTCTCTGAAGAAGTTATAAAAATAGCTCAGGATCTTGCATATGAAATAGTAATCTCAGAACATTTCAGTGGAAATAGTTCAGGAGTTGTTTTAGCTGGATATGGTGATAATGATATCTTCCCCTCCTTAACGGAATACAAAGTTGAAGGATTTATTTGTGGGCAACTAAAAATTCATCAAGAAAAGCAACGTAAGGTGGGTTTTGAAGACGAAAGTGGAAGCGCTTTCGTATTACCCTTCGCACAAAAAGAGATGGTAAGTTCATTTATGTCAGGTATAGATCCTAACCTTCAAGAAATGGTAGACGGATTTATATATAGAGCATTGACAGATTATCCTACCAATTTGGTGGAAAAAGCAGGTGTCCCTTTGGATGAAAAGCAAGTTAAATTAGCTACTCAAATGGGTAAAGATATTTATAGAGGGGTCATAGAAGGGTTACAAAGATATCAAGAAGATAAATTTATAAATCCTGTTTTAGAAATAGTGGATATGCTACCGAAAGAAGAGTTAGCAGAAATGGCCGAAGCACTAGTGAATTTGACCTCATTTAAGAGAAGGGTTTCTACAGATGATGAGACAGTAGGAGGACCTATAGATGTAGCTGTAATTACTAAAGGCGATGGTTTGATATGGATTAAAAGAAAGCATTATTTTCAACCCGAGTTAAACTATCAGTTTTTTCAAAACTATATAAGGAGTGTTGAAAATGATAACATTCGCAAATGAGAAACGTCTTAGAAAAAACCATTATTTTAACTTGCCTAATGAAGAGAGGTATTTCTTAAGTCGTAAAGAGGAGGAAGAAATAGAAAAGCAAAAGTATTTTGAGGATATATTCAAAATTATAGATCAAAAAGCTTACGATACGGAAGAAGAAGGGTGATTAAGTGTGAGAGAAAGAGCTCCAAGGAGAGCTCTTTTTATTTTGGAATGATAATAATCTTACTGTGTCTCGGGAGTCAGGTTATGCAAGTGAAGATTATGATAACTGGAACCCTTCGAAGAAGAAAAATATGAATTCGCTCTAAAGTTAGAGATAAGTTTCCTGCGTATTATCTCGTTCAAGTCTTCCTGAATGGGGGGGGCTTATCAGTAATATTGAAGTTCTTTTTAGTTATAGGTTGATCTCTAAAAAAATTGCCGAAAAAATATAGAGAGTGTCCTCAGGTACGCTCTATTTTTTGTCTTTCTCTTCAAGCTCTTTGGACCTTTTTAGTAAGTATTAGCTGTGCTCGATTTGAATGCACAAGGTTATAAAGTGAAAGACAACGTTCAAGAGCCAAAGCCTAAGGAGCCTTATCAATATCCTTCTCAGTATGAAGTGATCAATAGTACAAAGGCTAAAGGTTATCTCATAAATGAACGGAAGATTCACCCTAAGATTGTTAATTGGCTTGAAAATAAAGACTTAATTGCTCAGGACAAGCTCGGGAATGTAATATTTAAGTGGAAGCAGCAGGGAGAGATCGTTGGAGCAGATCGACAAGGAACTTCTCCAATGAAAGATGGCCATATGTTTAAAGGTATTGATAGAAATAGCCATGGTTCGGCTGGGTTTTCGGTTGATATCGGTAAGCCGAATTCCATTTACCTTTTTGAAAGCCCGATTGATGCACTGTCTTACTGGAGTATTAAGAAGGAAAAGCTGCAGAACACTCCCTTAGTTTCCATGTCTGGCCTTAAGCGGCAGACTATGATTGATGAAATCAAACGGATGGGCAAGGAAGGCCATAAAGTGAATCACATAACTTTTTGTACGGATAATGACAAGGCAGGGAGGGAGTTTGCTTACAGGTATTACGGACTATTTCCTAAGGAAATGATTAATCTTGAAATTCCGTATAATAAAGACTGGAACAATGATTTAAGAGAAAATTCGTATTCAAATAAAGGAGCGATCAACAAATACACCAATAATATAGAATCCGGCTGAAAAATTGTAGAAATAACAAATGCTTCGGCGAATGTAACCAACTGTGGGAATCTGGATTAATAACAAAAAGAATATTCCAATAGGTTATATTGAAGTCAAAGATATTCTATAACTAGGCGATCTCTATGTGTCTTAACTCCAGAGGAATAAAGTTGGCTCTCTTCCTTAGTGGTATTAATCACCAACTGAAGGATAGATAAAATTATCAAGCTTAATCAATTGTTGGTGTAACATTTCTATAACGTTTTTTTTTGGTTTATAATAAAACCTATAGTACAGGGGAATAAGGGTACTAAGCACATTTCTTTGAACCAAAAAATAAAGTGAATTAATAAAGTGAAAAGTTTACGTTTATCTTACAAAGAGACGCATGATTTCATAAACTAATAAAATTATAAAGGATATCAAACTATCAAACGAAAGCATACGTAAACAAGGGGGAAAATGATGATAACATCAGAAGACATAAAAAAAAGGTTATGGGACGGGGCTAATAATCTTAGGGGCTCCATGGATGCGAGTCGTTATAAAGATTATATGCTTGGCTTAATGTTCTACAAATTTCTGAGTGATAAAACACTTGAGACGTTTGTAAACACAAGTGGTGAGAAAGGTACGGAAGCGGAAGTTGTTCAAGCTTATGAAAGTGCATATGAAAGTTATGGTGAATGAAATTCCATATATTGATGATTTAACAAACAGTATTGACTATGCTTCGATTGATAAGCCTAAATCAAGTAACTTACTAGAACACAATATAGCATTATCGAATGCATTACCAGAGATAGTTTCTAAACTGAAAAAGAAATATAAATAAACCTAGATTTTATTGATACCGTTCATATTAGCAATCATAATCAAGGTCCTGATTATTCCTTTTTTGATACCCTGTTATATTAGGCTTTGTAAGTTTAGGTCTTGTAAATATCAACAGTCTTTTAAGCTGAGGTCGTTTTGGGCTTGTTTTGAGCTGTATCCGACTGGATATTGACTGGGCTTTCTTCGATAATATTGATATCTTATTTAATCTCATACTTATTATATCGAAAGGTTGGAAAATAGATTATATAGGGGTTTTTACACTTAATCTTATATTATTTAGTTAATACAGTGAATGGGCGGCTTGATGTAAGCTATCCTCAAACCCTTTGCAACTCAAGGATTTGAAACCCTATTAATGTATATTGACTGGATTATTGAAATAGTTATGAAACCTCTCCTTGGTCATGGACCAAGGAGAGGTTTTTTCATTCTAATAAGTTATGGTATTTCAATATCTTCAAGATCTTATTTAAAGGAAAAAATTGTTTTTTGGAGAAAGAAGATAATATAAATGGTTTTCATCTAAGATTAATTTCCTTCTATATTAATTAAAGGAGTTGAGAAATTGCAGGTATTATCATATGGCGAAGACGCCTATACTTTATGGGCACTAAGAAATCAGTTGTCTACTATTTTAAACGAACTGCAAGATTTATCATCTTACTCTGAATGTAAAATCATTTTTCGACCGAGTTTTGGTCGCCGCAGTGGTGACAAGAGTGCGCAATTTGGAGAATTCGATTTCATCATCATAAGTAGAACTAACATTTACCTAGGGGAGAGTAAATGGGACCGTTCATCTGAGTTAAAAGGAGAGTCATTATTCTTAAGAGACGAACAGGAAAGGCGCCATCATATATTGACTTATTACATAAACAATTGGTTTGAACAAGATTTTGTAAGTTGGGAAGATTTTATTGTGTACATCGGACAAGAGACAGTTATAAATGGTCAAGAAATTAAAACAGCGCCTGTGGGGAGCAGGTTGGCTGATAATTTGTATTCATTTTTAAAATTATTGAAGGATCACTTTAATAAAAGGACCCCAGAGATCGAAAACATACTTCTCTATTTATACAGAAGCGATGCCTCCTCTAAATCCCCTACTACAATTAATAATGGATTCAAATTAATAAAGGTGGATTACACAGGAGGGTTATTTGAAGCTAGTAACTATATAGATCTTTATGGTTAATAACTCAACTTCGTACCCCATTAAAAGTTGAATAAATGTTGAGTTTTCAACGTTCAGAGCTTGTTTCCCTAAGTAACTGGGTGCAATTGAAGCCGTTCTTTCAGGAAAACGGGCCACTGATGAAAGAACGTGTCTAAAAACTGCTCGTTTTCTAATGGGTAAGTAGAAGTGCAGAAGCATTGTGTCACAGAAAAGACACAGTAAAATCAAGAAAGCTTAGGTGTATTTCTTATCTTCTAATTCATCGCAACACTAATGAAAATTTTGGAGGTATCAAAATGACACAAACATTAAATAATTTGGGTTTAAACGATGAGCAGGCTCAAATACTTTACAGTTGCCAATATAGGATAACTGAAAGGGAGATTGAAACCGAAAAAAATTACGTGGGTACTTTTTAATTTAGATGGTTTCTATCAATAGCTCTTTCTCTTTTTAGTTATTACAGAAGCAATTATGGAGGAAGCAAAAGAGCAATACAGAGATTGGCTGCACAACGCATTACGTTATAAACAACTAGAGTCTACAACTTTTAAAAAATGTAGATTCTTTATCTTTATGTAGTAATTAATTTTACATTTGTAATTCATTTCTTTTTAGGAGGGGTTTAACTTGGTACATAAGTCTATTGCGCAAGTAGAGACTATAGTCGATCATAATATTGAAAGCCTCAAAATTTATGAAAAAGATAAAAATGATATTATCCTATTTCTATGTCAACTCTTTGAGTGGCGAGTACGTAATATAAAAAAAATAAACAATATGATATCAGAAATAGTACCAGTTGAATTTGCTCAATTTGGTGTTAATGCTAACATTTCTTCGAGAGAAAAAATAATGGATGAACATGAAGCATTGTCTTTACTAGTTCGAGAAGTAATTAAGAATAATAAATCTCAGGAGAAAATAAAAAACGTGGATAAAACTGTATTCCATTTCACAAATGAAGCATTTAGTCGAGCACTTGAACAAATAAGGGCAGAATCTTTATTTACGTCAATGTATCATGGGTTGTTTGATTGTGAAGTTTTATCAGTTAGGTCAGGCAATGAGTGTATTAAATTTTCATATAAAAGCTCTGAGATAGCTTGCTATGAAGCTGTGAATGCATTTATTTTGGAAGATTTCAATAATGTAAAGCGTATTAATTACGAATCTCCTGAAAAACTTGGTATTAAGAATTTAAGTCCCTGGACTTTTATAAAAATTAGACAAAATGCAGATAAGTGGATGGATGTTGAATTTCAACTTCCAAATGATTTTCAGGTAGGTCCTTATACAATTAGACAAATAAAAGAAGTCTGGGCGTACGTTATAACTAAAGCATATTTAGAGTATTATAGTAACGTAAAAAGAAAATTTCCTACGTTAATGGAATTAAATTATCAGGATTGGCGATTTAAATATTCAAGTAAGGAAATGGCAGAAACATTAATAAACGATCTCACCTATAATGGATATAGAAACAAAACAAATGTAAATGGAAAGCCAATATATACTACATTGTTAACGGAACCAATACTAGAAATAAATAATAAAAAGTTAATTTCTCCTACTTTAATACTCAATTATCAGGCAAGTAGAAACATCCTTTCAACATTAAATCGTATATATGAAGGACACCCAAAATTTGATCCTTCAATGCATTCGGATAGAAAAGAAGAAATTTTCACTAAGGAGTTAATAGATAACTTTAAAAAATTCCCAAATTTAAAATTTTCGAATAGTATTGGTTTAACACAACCAGAAAAAACGGATGTTGATTTTATTATATATGATATGGATTCAATGTCATTAATATGTTTTGAGTTGAAGTGGCTTAATGAACCTGTAACTGCAGTAGAAATTAAAAATAAAGACGAGGAACTTGAAAAAGGGATAAATGTACAACTACCAAACTATGAAAAAGGAGTTAGCCATGACCTTAATAAATTTATGTTAAAAGCTTTTAAGAAAGAGTATGATGTAAAAGAAATATCTTATTTTGTCTTAACTAAAGGAACAATAGGAAGTGGTAAGATTAGTCGTGAAAATTATCATATTATTAATCAAAGGATGCTAGAGAAGGCACTGAGTGATTCTCAGGGAGATCTTCAAAGTGCTATTGAAAAATTGAAAAATCATAAGTATCTTCCTAAACAAGGCAAGCACTTTGAATTAGTGTCTGATATTGAAACAAAGGTCGGTAATGTAACAATGCTGTCTGATGGATATAGTGTGCTTTCTCCATATTCTTTAAATTATTAAACAATATTAAATTTATGAGGAAGAGTTTGATGATTGGTATAGTTATCTTGAAAAGCAACTTCTTTAAACAGTTTCCTCTTATATTTTTTATTTAAAAGAGGCTTTGTTTAAGTGGACTGATGGAAGAGTGGTTATTTATATAAATGGCATGCATTATCAAAGATTTAAAGGGTGAGAAATGAGATTAGATTGAAGATTAGAAATTATATAATTAAGATGCTGCTCGCGGTTGAGTGACATACTTTTTGACATACTATTTCTCATAATTGTCTAAGGTTCATTGGTTAAGGTACCTTAATAGATTTGCTCAAAAGCTTCATCCTCCAGTTATTTAGAATATTAATATACATTATTTACTTAGGAGAAACCATGGGCGGCATGATGTAATAACGCTCAAACCACTTATGTAATAGTTTTTTTCCGCATTACAAATAAGTTTTGACTGGATTTTTCTATAAAAAGTTTGAAACACACAAAAAAGTCTCTGGAAATTCTTCAAGTAATGTATGAATAGTTAATAATTAAAGGACTACTTTCTAAATAAAGGAGGTAGTCCTTTTTTTGCTTTTAAAATTTGCATTTCAGGTTTTTTAGAAGACCGTAAATTCTAGCCAACAGAAAAAATAGCAAATATTATTAATATCTAAAGTCCCCATAGCCGAATGGTTTGTCAACAACGGTTTAAAATTCCCTGTTTTCAACGTAATCAAATTCCCTATTATCAGCGGATTTTGGCTGGCTGTATGCCAGCCTTTTTCTTTTCCCTTAAGCGATAAGAGTCTCCTTT
>NZ_JAIVKN010000011.1 GCF_020524025.1 Halobacillus litoralis
AGGTGAACCTTGAAAACTGGATAAGGAATCATAGTCTTCATCTAACGATGAGACTTGATGACAAGACATCTAATTGAAATTGTAAACGTCTTTTCACGACGATAGTTAAGTGAATAAGGGCGCACGGTGGATGCCTTGGTACTAGGAGCCGATGAAGGACGGGACTAACACCGATATGCTCCGGCGAGCCGTAAGTAGGCTTTGACCCGGAGATTTCCGAATGGGGAAACCCACTGTTCGTAATGGAACAGTCTCCTATACTGAATACATAGGTATAGGAAGGCAGACCCGGGGAACTGAAACATCTAAGTACCCGGAGGAAGAGAAAGCAAACGCGATTTCCCGAGTAGCGGCGAGCGAAACGGAATCAGCCCAAACCAGAAAGCTTGCTTTCTGGGGTTGTAGGACACTCCTTTGGAGTTACCAAGGAGGAAGGTAGACGAATCGATCTGGAAAGTTCAGCCAGAGCAGGTAACAGCCCTGTAGTCGAAACCTTTCTCCCTCCGGAGTGTATCCTGAGTACGGCGGAACACGTGAAATTCCGTCGGAATCCGGGAGGACCATCTCCCAAGGCTAAATACTCCCTAGTAACCGATAGTGAACCAGTACCGTGAGGGAAAGGTGAAAAGCACCCCGGAAGGGGAGTGAAAGAGAACCTGAAACCGTGTGCCTACAAGTAGTCGGAGCCCGTTAATGGGTGACGGCGTGCCTTTTGTAGAATGAACCGGCGAGTTACGACCGTATGCGAGGTTAAGCAGCAGAAGCGGAGCCGCAGCGAAAGCGAGTCTGAATAGGGCGAGTGAGTATGCGGTCGTAGACCCGAAACCGTGTGATCTACCCATGTCCAGGGTGAAGGTCAGGTAACACTGACTGGAGGCCCGAACCCACGTAAGTTGAAAATTACGGGGATGAGGTGTGGGTAGGGGTGAAATGCCAATCGAACACGGAGATAGCTGGTTCTCTCCGAAATAGCTTTAGGGCTAGCCTCAGAATAGAAAGTCATGGAGGTAGAGCACTGATTGGACGAGGGGCCCCTATCGGGTTACCGAATTCAGTCAAACTCCGAATGCCATAGACTTTGTTCTGGGAGTCAGACCGTGGGTGATAAGGTTCATGGTCGAGAGGGAAACAGCCCAGACCGCCAGCTAAGGTCCCAAAGTGTGTGTTAAGTGGAAAAGGATGTGGAGTTGCTTAGACAACCAGGATGTTGGCTTAGAAGCAGCCATCATTCAAAGAGTGCGTAATAGCTCACTGGTCGAGTGACTCTGCGCCGAAAATGTACCGGGGCTAAACACACCACCGAAGCTGCGGATTGATCTTACGATCAGTGGTAGGAGAGCGTTCTAAGTGCAGC
>NZ_JAIVKN010000012.1 GCF_020524025.1 Halobacillus litoralis
AGTGAAGTCAGACCGTAAGGACTGGTGGAGCGCTTAGAAGTGAGAATGCCGGTATGAGTAGCGAAAAAAGAGTGAGAATCTCTTTCACCGAATGCCTAAGGTTTCCTGAGGAAGGCTCGTCCTCTCAGGGTTAGTCGGGACCTAAGCCGAGGCCGAAAGGCGTAGGCGATGGACAACAGGTTGATATTCCTGTACCACCTCCTTTCCGTTTGAACGACGGGGGGACGCAGGAGGATAAGGAGAGCGCGCCACTGGATGAGCGCGTCCAAGCAGTGAGACGGTCGGATAGGCAAATCCGTCCGGCAACGTCAAGCTGTGATGGGGAGGGAAATATAGTACCGAAGCTCCTGTGTTCACACTGCCAAGAAAATCCTCTAGTGAGGAAAGAGGTGCCCGTACCGCAAACCGACACAGGTAGGCGAGGAGAGTATCCTAAGGTGAGCGGGAGAACTCTCGTTAAGGAACTCGGCAAAATGACCCCGTAACTTCGGGAGAAGGGGTGCTCCTCTGCCGAGGAGCCGCAGTGAAAAGGCCCAAGCGACTGTTTACCAAAAACACAGGTCTCTGCGAAGCCGTAAGGCGAAGTATAGGGGCTGACACCTGCCCGGTGCTGGAAGGTTAAGGGGATGCGTTAGCTTTTGCGAAGCGTTGAACCGAAGCCCCAGTAAACGGCGGCCGTAACTATAACGGTCCTAAGGTAGCGAAATTCCTTGTCGGGTAAGTTCCGACCCGCACGAAAGGTGCAACGACTTGGGCACTGTCTCAACGAGAGACCCGGTGAAATTATACTATGTGTGAAGATGCACATTACCCGCGACAGGACGGAAAGACCCCGTGGAGCTTTACTGTAGCCTGATATTGAATGTTGGTACAGCTTGTACAGGATAGGTAGGAGCCTTAGAAGCCGGAGCGCTAGCTTCGGTGGAGGCGCTGGTGGGATACTACCCTGGCTGTACGGACATTCTAACCCAGGACCGTTATCCGGTCCGGAGACAGTGTCAGGTGGGCAGTTTGACTGGGGCGGTCGCCTCCTAAAGAGTAACGGAGGCGCCCAAAGGTTCCCTCAGAATGGTTGGAAATCATTCGCAGAGTGTAAAGGCACAAGGGAGCTTGACTGCGAGACCTACAAGTCGAGCAGGGACGAAAGTCGGGCTTAGTGATCCGGCGGTACCGCATGGAAGGGCCGTCGCTCAACGGATAAAAGCTACCCCGGGGATAACAGGCTTATCTCCCCCAAGAGTCCACATCGACGGGGAGGTTTGGCACCTCGATGTCGGCTCATCGCATCCTGGGGCTGTAGTCGGTCCCAAGGGTTGGGCTGTTCGCCCATTAAAGCGGTACGCGAGCTGGGTTCAGAACGTCGTGAGACAGTTCGGTCCCTATCCGTCGTGGGCGTTGGAAATTTGAAAGGAGCTGTCCTTAGTACGAGAGGACCGGGATGGACACACCGCTGGTGTACCAGTTGTTCCGCCAGGAGCATCGCTGGGTAGCTACGTGTGGTCGGGATAAGTGCTGAAAGCATCTAAGCATGAAGCCCACCTTGAGATGAGATTTCCCTTTGCTTTAAGCAAATAAGATCCCTCAGAGACGATGAGGTTGATAGGTCTGAGGTGGAAGCGTGGTGACACGTGGAGCTGACAGATACTAATGGATCGATGACTTATCTATCTGAT
>NZ_JAIVKN010000013.1 GCF_020524025.1 Halobacillus litoralis
TGTCAACAACGGTTTAAAATTCCCTGTTTTCAACGTAATCAAATTCCCTATTATCAGCGGATTTTGGCTGGCTGTATGCCAGCCTTTTTCTTTTCCCTTAAGCGATAAGAGTCTCCTTTAATATTAAAGGTAGTGGAATGATGGATTAGACGATCCAGTATGGCCGTTGCTAAAACTTCATCTCCAAAGATCTTGCCCCATTCAACGTACGATTTATTTGAAGTGATAATCATCGCTCCATGTTCGTATCTTCTTGATATGATTTGAAAAAGTGTGTGCGCGCTTAGTTCATCGAAACTAAAGTAACCTAATTCATCAATAATTAGTAATTCTGGTCGACTATATCTTTTAATAATCCGTTGGATTAACCCTTGTTTCTCTGCCTTTTGACACTCAGCTATAAAATCATTGGCTGTAATAAAAAGTGCTTGGTGTCCATTCGTGATAGCTTCAAGAGCCATGGAAATGGCTAAATGTGTTTTCCCTACTCCTGGTGGCCCGAGAAGTAGGATGTTATCTCCATTATGGATATATCTCCCCGATAACACTTCTTTCACTCTTCGTTCGTCAATACTAGGTTGAAAACTGAAGTCGAAGTCATGAATACTCTTGATGTAGGGAAGCTTCGCTTTCTTTAGACGCTTATCTAAAGCTGCCTTTTCCTTTTGTTCGATTTCTTGTGATAATAGCGTGATTAAGAAGTCCGAATATGGTACATTATTTTTAGATGCGTCTTCAAGGAGACCATCTATTTGGTCGGCGGTGTAATGCCAACCGATTTCTTCTAAGCGTTCAACTAAAAGGTTTGTGGTCATGATTGATCACCTCCTTCTAGTTGCTCATAAATTTGAAGGGAACGTTGTTCTACTTCAATATCAGGGGACTGTAAACGGCTGTGGGTCGGCAAACCATCAGTAGTCGTTTGCAGTCCTTTATAATGTTCAAGGTTTATATAATCTCTTACCTTTCCAGTCATAATAGGGTGTTTAGCTACACATTCATAATGGTCATAAATTTCTAAATGATGATCTAAAGTTTCTTTTATCTTCAATTCTTGGCCAACGTACCGAAAGGGTACTGAATACCTCTTACCAAGATAGGAAACAAAGCAATCCTTACTCACTTTTCTAATTTCCCAATGATGAATAGGGAATAATGGTTTAGTATTTGAAGTCATTAAGTGCTTTTGTTCATGCTGGAAACGAGTATAAGGTGATTCGAGCGTTGTCTGATGAACCTTACGGTTTGCTACTTGATCTAACCACACTCTTACATCTTCATTTAATGCTTTTAACGTAGGTTCATGCTTGCGCTGCAGAAAGTTCTTCTTTAAGTATCCAACAACATTTTCTACTTTTCCCTTTGTTTGTGGTCGGTGTGGTTTACATGCCTTTGGAACAATTCCATAGTAAGCTAAAAAATCTTCGAATTTTCGATTGAATCTTATTTCGACTGGGCTATGCCTGATAACAGCAGTTTTCATATTGTCATATAAAATTTGCTCGGGCACTCCATTGAAATAAGCAAAGGCATTCATATGGCACTTCATTAATGTTTCTAAGTCCATGCTGTCTGTAAACTCTACATATTTAAGCCTCGAATAACTTAGTAAAATAACAAAAGCATAAATATCCTTTATTTCACCATCAACTGCGAATTTACCAATATGTCCCCAATCCATTTGAGCTTGTTTCCCAGGAGGAGTCTCGTATCTTATAGTAGCTTGCTTTTTAGGTCGCACTCGATATGGTCGAATGAAATCCCGGAGGATTGTCATTTTGCCCTCGTACCCCATAGATGTAATCTCATCTAATAATACGGTGCAGTTCGTGGTACCTTCCTTCATGCGTTTCTCTAAGTAATCTTTGAAGGGATCTAGCTTACTACCTTTACTAGGTACTTTCTTCATCCTTGGTAATTCTTCAGATTTTATGTACTTCCTAATAGTTTTTGGATCAAAGCCAGTCTCGTTAGAGATAGCTGTGATTGACCACCCTTTTTGATGCAATTCTCTAATCATTATGAATTCCCCAATCTTGATCATCACTTCTACACTCCAAATCTTTATCTAGTATAGAAATGATTATCTGTTATTATTGGGGAATTTGAAACCGTTGTTATTAGGGATTTTAGCACCGTTGCTTACA
>NZ_JAIVKN010000014.1 GCF_020524025.1 Halobacillus litoralis
CATAAAAGTTAAGTTTGACTTGCTCATTTGCACACCGAATGTGCTTGTTTCAAATCTCTTCATAAAGAAGAAATGTTTTGACGTACTGGTTGGTTCGTTCAGTTTTCAAAGATCAAATAAATGGTGGAGCCTAGCGGGATCGAACCGCTGACCTCCTGCGTGCAAAGCAGGCGCTCTCCCAGCTGAGCTAAGGCCCCGTTATTTTGGGAATGGTCGGGAAGACAGGATTCGAACCTGCGACCCCTTGGTCCCAAACCAAGTGCTCTACCAAGCTGAGCTACTTCCCGTTATAATGGCGCGCCCGAGAGGAGTCGAACCCCTAACCTTCTGATCCGTAGTCAGACGCTCTATCCAATTGAGCTACGGGCGCATTATTAATTTGGTGCCGAGGGCCGGACTCGAACCGGCACGGTGGAAACCCACCGCAGGATTTTAAGTCCTGTGCGTCTGCCAATTCCGCCACCCCGGCATGGCAAGTTTATGTTTATAACATGATGTATTTAGCTTGGTTAAGTATCTGGAGCGGAAGACGGGATTCGAACCCGCGACCCCCACCTTGGCAAGGTGGTGTTCTACCACTGAACTACTTCCGCAAAAGTGCGGGTGGAGGGACTTGAACCCCCACGCCGTGAAGCACTAGATCCTAAATCTAGCGTGTCTGCCAATTCCACCACACCCGCAAATGCATGGTGAGCCATGAAGGATTCGAACCTTCGACCCTCTGATTAAAAGTCAGATGCTCTACCAACTGAGCTAATGGCTCTTGATACTAGATCACTTTATTTTAAGTTAGCTTCAGCAACTCATGGTGCCGGCCAGAGGACTTGAACCCCCAACCTACTGATTACAAATCAGTTGCTCTGCCAGTTGAGCTAGGCCGGCTAACTTAAATTTTATATGGTGGAGGATGCAGGGTTCGAACCTGCGACCCCTTGCTTGTAAGGCAAGTGCTCTCCCAGCTGAGCTAATCCTCCGGATTTTATAAAGGCTTGGCAGCGTCCTACTCTCACGGGGGTAAACCCGACTACCATCGGCGCTGAAGAGCTTAACTGCTGTGTTCGGCATGGGAACAGGTGTGACCTCTTCGCCTTCACCACCAAACCTTTTTTTCAAGGACAAGAACTATTATATTGCCCTTTTTAATAAAAATCAAGGGGTAATTTCAAGTTTTTTTGAAAACCCTCAAAACTGGATAAGGAAACATCTTATAAGAAAAAGAAAATCATCTCACGACTGATGATATATCAGATAGATAAGTCATCGATCCATTAGTATCTGTCAGCTCCACGTGTCACCACGCTTCCACCTCAGACCTATCAACCTCATCGTCTCTGAGGGATCTTATT
>NZ_JAIVKN010000015.1 GCF_020524025.1 Halobacillus litoralis
GAGCTGTTCTTGTCAACAACTCTTTTATATAAATTAGTGAGCACTTTGTTCGCTCTGTCGCGCTCTCTTAATGCGACAAGTAATAATATACCACGGGTTTTCTAATGGATGCAATAGTTTTTTTATCTTTTTTATCATTTACTTCTGTTAAACATTTTTGTCTATTTTCATAAAAGGATCATTTACTCATTACCATAGATTCTCAACTTTAAGATACAAGCATTAAATGAAAAAGCCTGGATAACATCCTCTTTTCCCGGGGAGATCTCCAGAGCAATGAGACTCTCCAGCACCACATTCTCCTCCTCTTAAACCACCCTGAAATAATGTAACAACTATAATCTTTAACAGACCAAGAAGGAAAGAATAAAAAGATAAACAAAAAACCCCTTCGGGATTTTCATCCTGAAGGGATTGCTGTTGACGTGGCGGCGTCCTACTCTCACGGGGGTAAACCCGACTACCATCGGCGCTGAAGAGCTTAACTGCTGTGTTCGGCATGGGAACAGGTGTGACCTCTT